>NZ_UEYQ01000008.1 GCF_900492205.1 Ciceribacter sp. T2.26MG-112.2 | reverse complement strand
GCCGACGGCGCTCCACGGACGTGATGACTTCAATTGGATGCTTGGTCATAGGACTACTCCTAGTGTTTGCACTAGGACTTCCGATGTTCGCATCAACCTCGCAAGGCGGCCTTCACCGGGCGCTTACCTCAAAATCTACGGCGGCAACTAAGCGGTGATCGTTGCCTTTGATGTTGAAGACGATCCTCTGAGCGCTGACGACGCTTGCAGTTGCATATAGTCGCTTCACGTCAGAGGAACTGGTCCAGTTCGCCTTGCTCACTTCGTCGAACCATGCGTCGAGGGCCGCTTTCACCGCAGGCTGCCCCTTGTCGCCATCCAGCTGTTCGACATATTCCCGCAGCGTGCGTCGGGCTATGATCCTCATGCTGCACCTATAGCATGAGACCGAATTGGTCTCAATTCGGAATCTCTCGATTGTCCCGCGAAGGCCATCGCGGCGCTTTCGGGTATTCGACCGCGTCGGCGGCTGAAGAACGTGATCCAGGTGCGCGAGTTCGGATCCGTGTCGCCAGGAGGCCAATGACCCGGCAGACGATAGCCTGCTTTCCCATCTTTGCTCGCTCGCACGTCAACCACATCGAGTGTTCCTAAGCCATGAAGACCGAGCCATTTTTGCCATTGGAGGACCTGCTCGGTCCTGGTGTCCGCCACAAAGATTGCGGGAACTGCTGGCTGCATACCGGTTGATACCGAGCACTCCTCGCGCGCGTTAGGTTTATATATTTTTTCTTTCTCTGGATTCGGTGGACGTATGTGACCACCTTTGTCGGACAGATGTGACTGCCTTCGCGGACGAATCTGACCGCCATCGTTCGGGCGTAGGGTGACAATTCTGTCCGTCTTTTCACGTGCCTCGGATGCCCGTAGGATCGACAACGCAGACGGACGATATTCTGTATTGTGGCCTGTGCCATTCCCGCGCCGGACGTCGAACCACTCTTTGGCTTCGAGTTCCCGGATCGCACGCTGGATGGTCTTGACGCTCTTGCCGGTCGCGTCGGCAATCGTTTGATAGGACGGCCACGCCTTCTCGGTGTGGCCGTTCATGTGCGTGGTGACGATGTACAGAGCCACCGATCGAGCGTTGTCGCTGAGTTCCTTGTCGCAGCTCAGTTGCTGGAGCCACTGCAGCTTCACTTCGCGAAAGGGACGGTGATTGGTCATGCTCCCCTCCCATTCGATTTCGCCCTAAGGGACGACGTGTCAGCATTTGAACTGGAGGTCGTTCTGGTCCATGGGGCGCCTTCATTGAGGAGGCGAAAAGCTTCACGAAGTCTTGACAGTATTGCTGTAAGTGATTGATTTATGGTTGGGTGTTTGACGGCGAATGTCAACCAAGTGTGCAGTATTGCGACAGCAAAATCGGATTGAAAATCCGCGTGTCGGTGGTTCAAATCCGCCTCCGGGCACCATTTTTCCAGTTTGAGAACAGCTTTCGTGCCAGGCGCGGGTTCAGGTGCCGTGGCTTTGTTCGCCGATCACTTCCCATTCGCCACGAAATCGCAAATCCACTGCCGCATGTGCCGCTGGGCCGGCAGGGGGGTGATGTTGTGGTCGGCGTCGGGCAGGGTGTCGAGGCGGACATGCTCGAACGCGCGAAGTCCGGCGCGGTCCTTGCCGAAATAGAGTGCGAGCTGTTCCAGGCTCTCGTCGCGCTCGCTGCAGAGGAAGTTGATCATTACCCCGCGCCGGTCGAGATCGCGGAAGATCGCGTGGCACTCGGCGCGGAACCGTCCGTATTTCGACAGGTTCGGGAAGATCGGCGCGAGCGCGTGCGAAAGACGCGACACGATATGGATCGACAGGCCGCGCAGCACGCCGCGAATGCTGATTTCGCCGGAAATAAGCCGTTTGAAGGTCTTCGGGTCGGTCAGACGCCGCTTGTATTCGCCGATCGGGCGTGGGCCCATGCGCGCCACCTCGACCAGGCTTTCCTCCGGGTCCCAGATCAGGCGCAACTGGTTGATGAGGGCGAGCGCGGTGACCCGGGCATCCCGGTGTCCGGCGTGGAATGCGCCATAGGCGCCGCTGCATCGCCCGATCAGTACATAGTCGCCGGGGCAGGCCTGATCCAGATAGTCCAAAGCGTCGCAGACGTCGCGGATCGGACCTTGGGTATAGAGGACCTGATCCGGATCGCCGGCTCGCGCCGGGCTGTCGCAGATGTTGGAGACGTCGAAACGCAGGGAGGGAATGCCGCGGCGGGCAAGTTCGCGGGCGGCCTCGACCCAGCAGCGCGCCCAGCCGCCGTGATGGTCGTAGCCGGAGTTGAGAAAGACCGCGACCTTGCCCCCTTGCCCCGCCGGCCTTGGGGAAGCCGGCCGGCACAAGACGCCGAAGAGCGGCGCTTCGGGGCGAAAGACGACGCCTTCCTCGGTGAACCCGTCGCCGACGAGACGTGCCGGTGCGTCGGGAACGCCCGCCGTCGCCTCGGCTCTGTCTTCGCGGGGAAATGTTGCCGAGCACCACTCGGCCATCTCGGCGATCAGCGCTTGCGGCACGATCGAGGCGGTCGGGTCTTCCATCAGCTTGTCGTAGCCGTCAAAGGGGAGCACCGTGACCTGATGGCCCGAGGCGCCGAACCGCGTCGCCGTTTCACTGTCGGAGGGGACGGCGGGGCGGGCGGCGACGAGGCAGGGCAGGGAGACTGCCCATGGTGTCATATCGATGCCGGTCGACTGGAGATCGACGGCAACGCCGCGCGGCAGCACCAGTCCGCCGATCGAGACTTCGCCCTCGGGCAGGGCCTCGGCGGGAAGTCCGAGCCCCTCGAGGATCACCTTGGCCCGAAGATTGGTCTCGCGCAGGAACCTTTTGCCGCTGGCGACCGGCGCGGCCAGAATGAGGCCCGCGACGTCGGATCGAAGATGCGCCACCCGCTCGGCGATCAGCGCGCCGGGACCAAGGCCGAAAACGACCACCTGCCGGCAATCGGCCGCGCCCTTCAGGCTGTCGCAAGCCGCGATCGCCGCATCCGTCCAGGATTGCAGATCCTCGCCGCCGGCGAGATCCAGCGAATCGACGGTGCCCGGATAGTCGAACCTGAGGACCGGGAAACCTTCGGCGGCCAGCGCGTCGGCGAGGCAGCGGAGAAATTTCCGGGTGCAGAGTTCGTCGAAACCCCAGCTGCGGCACAGGACGATCCCGGTCCGGCCTTGGCCTGCCGCGTCCGGGAGGGTCAGGTGTCCGGCGCAACCGGCAAACGCGATCGGTAAGGTTTGCGTCATGTCTTAGTCATCCGAGCGGCGGGTGGGAACGACGAGCAGCAGCAGGCGATAGATGAGATCTGACAGCCGACGCGGGAGTTTGGAAGGAAGATTGGTCGCCAGCGCAACGACATCGTTGTGCGGAACGACGCGAAGCACGCGCAAGGCGATCGCATAGACGAGTGCACCGCAGGCGACGGAAAGCACGAGGCCGACAAGGCCCTGGATCTCAAGCAGTACGCCATAGGCAACCGCCGCGCAGACAAGGGCGGCAAGTGCGATCAGCAGCAGGTCCTTGACGTTGAGACCGATCCGCAGGCGCATCCAGCAGAAGGCGATGAGCCAGGTCAGCCATAGCCCATGCACGCCCGTTCGAGCCCAGGCCGATCCGAGTCCGGCGCCCTCGGGGATGATGAGCGCGAAACTCAGCAGGGAAACGACGGCGGTAATGGGCGAGGCATAGACGAAGAAGCCGCTGCGCTCGCAGGCGCCGATGATGATCGTCGGAACGGTGGACAGCGCGGTGATGAAGGCGAAACCGACCAGCACCTGAGCCATGGGGACCGACTCGCGGAAATCCGGACCGAACAGCAGCGGCAGCAACTCACCCATGATGGCCGCGCCGCCGAAGCAGATGGGCAGGATGAGCAGGCTGAGCCAGCGCATGATGCGGTGATAGGTCAGCCGGATCCGGTCGAGATCGCCGCTGTCGTGATGACGGCCGATATGCGGCGTCAATCCGCCCAGCATCTGGGTGGGGAGTTGGACGACCAGCCCGGCCAGTGTCAGCCCGGCCGCATAGTGGCCGATTTCGGTCGTGCCGTAATAGAGGCCGAGGAAGAAGAACTCCATCCGCGTCCAGATGAACATGCCGACCGCGGCGGAGAACCAGCTGTCCCGGCCAAGGGCTTTCATTTTCGGCGTGACGACGATGCCGGGATCGGGTTTCTGGGCGATATAGCGCCACAGTCCCACAGCCTGGGGAAGATGGCGGCCCACATGACCGGCAAGGGCGCCGGCGACCCCGAACAGATAACCGCCGATGGCGATCAGCGGCAGCTGGATGAGGCAGCCGATGAAGGTGAGCCTGGTTGTCTCGGCAAAACGATTGAGCCCGCGGGCCGCGCTCTCCGAAAGGCTGGCGATCGCATAGGACAGGAGGATGAGGCTGGTCATCGCCCAGGTTGACGGCGCGTGTTCGGTGACGTGGTCGGAGACCTGCAGCCACAAGGCATAGGCGACGAGCCCCGCCGCGACAAGCACGGTCGGCACCAGGAAGTAGGGCAGAAGCACCCGCGCCAGGCCGCCGCCCGGATGGCCGGGCCGGTCATAGGTCGGTATGTAGCGCAACAGCAGGTTCGGTATGCCGAGACCGACCAGCGTCGAGGCGGTCATGGCGATGAACAGCGCGAAGGCGACCTCGCCGGACCCCTGGGGGCCCAGCAGGCGCGCGACGATCACGCTTCCGGCGAAACCGAAGGCCAGGGAAATAATGCCGGCAAGGGTGCTGAAAGCCGACGAGCGGATGAAGGTGGCCATGATTGTCCTGCTGATATCCGCTTTCGCGGACGTTCACGTGTCTAGATTGCGCCTTGGCCGAGACGCTCCGCCGGCCGCTTGCTGCAGCCGGCCTTGCGATGGCGATTGGCCATCGGTTTCCCGCAGCAATCGCGCGACAACCCTGCGTCGGATGACGGGTTCGGTCAGGAAGAGCTTGATCATGTCGAAATACCTGCCTTTGGCCCTGGCGCGGTGAAAGCGCCCGATGGGAGCCTTGGCGCGAAGGTCGGCGAGGCGCAGTTCGAAAGCCTGCCTTTCTTCACCCGTCAGGCGGGCCCACAGCTCGCTCCGTACCTGCTCTAGGGCCGTAATGAGCGGACGCGTATCGGCCGTGCTGCGGGAGTGGGGCGAGGACAGGCCACTGATCGCGCCGACCGGCGTCGTGTAGATATAAAGCGGCTCATCGACATAGTAGGCACGCCCGCCGGCGGCCAGGATGCGAAGGTTGAACAGCAGATCCTCGCCCGCCCTCACATCGTCGCGGTAGACGATGCGATGCCGCCGCAAGAAGTCGGTGCGCACCAGCGGCTGAAGATAGCCGAAATCGTGCCGGTCGGCAGCCGAGGGCAGGAGAAAGTCCGTCATCGTCAGATAGCCGTCGGACAAGCCGGTGTAGACGGGTCCGGCCTCCGCGCCCGCCGCAGCGTCATAGGCCATGAG
Organism: Ciceribacter sp. T2.26MG-112.2; assembly: GCF_900492205.1. Lineage (GTDB taxonomy): Bacteria > Pseudomonadota > Alphaproteobacteria > Rhizobiales > Rhizobiaceae > Allorhizobium > Allorhizobium naphthalenivorans_A. The sequence continues at coordinate 172,354 of NZ_UEYQ01000008.1, read as the reverse complement.
ATTGTCGGCGATGAACTCCGCCTCGTCCGCGTGGCGCAAAAGCCGCTGCAGCCGGTCGGGACGCCAGAGGTCGTCGGAATCGAGCAGGGCCGTCCATGTGCCCCTTGCGGCCTTGAAACCCGCATTTCGGGCAGCGGAGGGACCCATATTGCGGGGTTGGCGCATGACGAGCACGCGCGCGTCCCCGGCAAATGCGCGTTCCACCAGTTCGGGGGTTCCGTCGGTCGATCCGTCGTCGACGACGATCACCTCCATATGCACATCCCGCTGCGCGAGCGCGCTTTGCACCGCGTGTACGACGCAGTCTTTCGTGTTGAAACACGGAATGACAACGGACACCAGTGGTTCTGTCATGAATACTACCCCGTTCGCGGATCGGGATATTAAGGAATCATTTCTTTCGATTCCGTATACTGGCGCGGTCGACAGTCACACTATTGCACGGGTCTCTCATGCCGACGTCATTTTATCTCGACAATGTTCGAAATCTCCTGCGCAATCTGCGCCAGGAGCCGATCTCGGCATTGCCGGGTCGTCTGGCGGCCATTGCCAGGCCGAAGATGTTCAGGCTGTCGGAGGAAGCAGCCCACCGCACCGGTGCCGGCGCAATCCTTGCCCGCGCCTATCGCGGCAAGGGCATTGCCCTGATGTTTCACGAGATTCATTCCGACGTCGACGGCGAATTGCGCACGGGCTGCAGCGCCGCGCAACTCGCCCGGATCATCGATGCCGTGCGGGCCGACGGTCGCGACATCGTGCCGATCGGCGAGGGGCTGCGCCGGCTGGCCGAGCCGGACAGCACGCCCTTTGCCTTGCTGACCTTCGACGACGGCTATCGCGACAACCGGACGAACGCCCTGCCGGTGCTCGAACGGGCGCAGGCGCCGATGACGCTGTTTGCTCCGACCGGCATGATCACGCGCGAGATAAATGCGTGGTGGCTGGGTTTGCGCGAGCTCATCAAGACCTCGGCCGTGCTCGATCTTCCCGCCATGGGGCGCAGCTTCGATTGCGGGGATCTTGCCAGCAAGATGTCGGCCATGAGAATGGTCACGGGCTGGATCGGCACCGACCAGTCACGGGCGGACGCCTTGGCGCCCGTCTTCGCGGCCAAGGGCATCGATCTCGCGACCCTCGTCGAACGCTATGCGATGGATGAAGCCGAATTGCGGACGTTTGCGGCCCATCCCCTCGTCGAGATCGGCGCCCATACGCAAAGCCACCGTTTCTTATCCGCTCTCGATGAGGCGACCGTGCTCAACGAACTGAAGTCGAACAAGGCCTATCTCGAAAATCTGCTCGGCCGGCCGGTCCGCTACCTCGCCTATCCCTTTGGCACGCCTGGCGCCTGCGGCGAACGCGAGGCGCGCTTGGCGGCCCTGGCCGGTTTTGAGGCGAGCTTCACCACCCGCGCCGGCCATCTTTTCTCCGAGCATCTGCGACACCCTCAGCTTCTCCCCCGTATCGATGTCGGCTATGCGCCGCAAAGTCGTGCCGCTCTCGCCAGCCGCTTGAACGGCTTGCACCGGGCGATGACCACCGGCTTTGGCAATCCTGTCGCGATCGGCACCTGAAGCCGGCGGCTGCTGGCCGGCGACGTAAAAAATATCCCCATTCAGCTCCTGGGATCGGAACCATCCGGCGCTTCACGCGTTTGCCGCGATCAGGAGGAGTCTGGGATGACTGAAGTTTTTTGCGACATTGTTCCGCACGCCCGCGGGTGGGTCTTTCTCTCGGAAGGCGTACAGTCGCCGTCCTATCCGACCTATCGGATGGCCGTGGAGGCGGCGCAGCGCCACATGCAGACGGTGGCGAAACGCCGCTCGTTCGTGCTGCGGCAACAGAATTTGGATGGAAAAATGTTGGCGATCGCCGGCACGGCCGTCCTTTATCAGCCGCGCCTCTCGTTATAGCCGCTCATCGCACGATTTGGCCTCGAGCAAGGATGCGAAGTCGGGCACAGCGAGCCCGATCATAGTCCCGGCCCGCGTTCGGAACGCCGAAGCTTGGTCAACCGACCTGCAAGTCGTGGGTGATCTTCTCGACTCCCGGAACCGCCAGGACGATCTCTATCGCCCGGTCGATTTCGGACTCGTCCAACAGGCTGCCCGAAAGGAAGATCGTGGTTCCGGAGGCCGTGACAGAGATGCGGCTGGCGTCGATCCCCTGGGAAATGGCCAGCTGGCGCGCCACCGCGGTCTCAAGCGGTTCCTGATTGTCGTGCTCGAGCTCGACGACCGGCTTCTCGTCGTGAAAGCGCTGCGGTTTGAATACCATTGCCGTCTCCTTTGGCCGTTGATGCGCGGAAACGCGCCGGGGCGCTTCTTGTTCCGCGCGCCACGAATTTTTTCAGTAGCCGCCGATCACAGGCAGGATCTCTCCGGAAATGTAGCTGGAGCATTGCGGCGAGGCGAGGAAGACCTGGGCCGGCGCCAGTTCTTCCGGCTGGGCCGGACGCTTCATCGGCACCTGGCTGCCGAACTTGGCGACATCCTCGGCTTCCCGATCGGAAGGGTTCAGCGGCGTCCATACGGGACCGGGAGCAACCGCATTGACGCGGATGCCCCGCTTAATCAGGTTGGCAGCCAGCGAACGCGTAAACGCGTGTATCCCGCCCTTCGTCATGGAATAGTCGAGCAGATTGTCGCTGCCCTTGATACCGACCACCGAGCCGGTGTTGATGATCGAACTCCCGTTCTTCAGATGCGGCACGGCTGCCTTGGTCACGTGAAAATAGCCGTAGAGATTGGTCTTCAGGGTCTCGTCGAAGTGTTCGTCGGAAAGATCCTCGATCCGTTTCGAATGGACCTGGAAGGCGGCATTGTTGACCAGCACGTCGAGCTTGCCGAAGGTCTTGACCACGTCCGCCACCAGATCGCGGCAATAGCTTGCGTCCCGCACGTCACCGCGACTGACGAGGCACCGCCGCCCTTCCGCTTCGACCGCCTTGCGGGTCATGTCCGCATCGCGATCCTCGGCCAGGTGGGAGATTGCGACGTCAGCGCCTTCGCGGGCAAACAGTACGGCTACCGCGCGCCCGATGCCGGAATCGCCGCCGGTGATCAGCGCCACCATCCCGGCGAGTTTGTCCGACCCCTTGTAGAAAGGAGCGTCATACATCGGCGCCGGATCGAGGCCGTGCTCCATACCCGGCTTGGGCTTGTGCTGTTGCGGAAACGGCGGTTCGGGATAACGTCGCGCCCCCGCCTGGACCGCGCCGTCGCCGGTCTTCGCCGAAGCCTCGCGCGCATCGTCGGCGGCGACTTCGCGTTGGATGTCGCGCTGGCGTTCCGCTGTCTGGTCACTCTTGTCGCTCGTCCTGTCCATGATCGCTCCTTCGGTGTGGCCGGTTGCGATGAATGGCGTGGCGCCCGACACAGTGCCAGGCTGCCATTGCAAGGACAGAACCCGCCACGCGGGCCGATTGTTCCGCGCCAGACGTTCTGCCGGTTGGCAGCGATCGAGACATGCTATATTGCTCAATTAGATAGAGATATTGAGCGAGGGAGGACGAACAATGGAATGCGGTAAAGGTCGGCGTTCATCCTTGGTGAAGTCGAGGTTCCTCGGCAGGAATGGGTAGGCTCTCGCGGCTCTTCCCCACGGCCTCGATCGGGGCCTATCTCATCGCCATGGCGATCCTGGCGACGCTGCCTTTGCTCGCCTTCGTGATCTTCCTGCTTTGGCAGCTGGAACGCAGCGAATATGAAGCCTTGCGCCAGGAGACGGCGCAGGACGCGCAGACCATCGGACGAAATTTCGAGCGCGAGCTCGAGGACATGGAAACCACCCTTCGTCTCCTGGGCGGCGCCGCAGAATTGGCCACCGGCGATCTCCAATCCTTCCACAAGCGCGTCGCGTCGAGCCTCAGCGGAGGCTCGCTCTATGTGCTGCTCGCCGATGCACAGGGCAACCAGAAGCTCAACACGCGCGTTGCATTTGGTGCGCCGTTGAAGCGGATGACGGATATTTCGACACTCGAGTCGGTGCTCGCCTCCGGCGAGATCGAGGCATCGGGCATCTTTTTCGGCGCGACGAGCCGGCAATGGGTGTTCAACCTCATCCTGCCGCTTTCGCCGCCGGCTTCGGCATCGGGGGCCGCTCTCGTCCTGACACAGAATGCCGGAGACCTGGTCAGCCTGACCGCCACCGATATCCTGCCCCCCGCCTGGTCGGCCGCGGTGATCGATGTCGACAACAAGGTCATCGTGTCGAGCGGACCGGAGAACATCCCTTCCGGTGGGGACTTTCCCGGGCATCTGGTGGAACTGATGGTCGGCTCCAATCAGAGTGCGGTCACGCTGCACGACGGGCACGAAACCATGCTCGGTTATGCCCGCGTCGGCGATTGGCCCTGGCGCGTGGCAATCTGGGGCCCGGTCTCGACGGCGCAGGCCTCGCTCGCCAATACCTGGCAGAATCTGATCTACGGCAGCATCGCCCTGCTTGCGGTCAGCCTCGGCATCGTTCTCGTGGCGGCGCATCAATTGCGCTATTCGATCCGCCAGATCGCCCACGTGGCGGAACGCATCGGCCGCGGCGAGATCGTCTCGCCGGAGATGACCAAGATCACCGAGGCCAACCAAGTCGCCATCGCGCTGTCCAATGCCTCGTTCGATCGCGCCCAGGCGGAGGAACGGGTTCATTTCATCCTCCAGGAACTCGTCCATCGCACCAAGAACATCCTGTCGCTTGTTCAGGCCATGCTGCGCCAACTGGCCCGCGGGACCGACAGTGTCGACGAACTGCAGAAGGCCGTCAGCGGTCGCCTTTCCGGACTGGCGCAGTCGATCGAGGCACTCGCCCAGCAGCAATGGGGCGGCATTCCGCTTTCCAAGGTGATCGAATTGCAGCTTTCCGCCGTGGTGGGTTCGATGGGCCGGATCGAGACGCGCGGCGAGGACCTGTTGGCGAATGCCAATGCCGTGCAGAATCTCGGTCTTGTGTTCTATGAACTGGCGACCAATTCCGTCAAATACGGCGCACTCTCTGTTCCCGAGGGCCGGGTGCTGATCGAATGGACCTTCCTCGACGGCGAGGAGGGCACCAAGCGGCTCCAGTTGCGCTGGGTCGAGTCGGGCGGTCCGCCGGTGGTAAAGCCGTCGCGACAGGGCTTCGGCACTACGGTGGTCGAACGCCATGCGGCGGCCGCCTTCAGCGGCAAGGTGGTCATGGAGTTCGAGGACAGCGGCTTGCACTGGACGCTGACAGCTCCCTTGTCGGCCATCGAAAATCCGCTGGTCCACGGCGAGCTTTAAGCCCGCGTCGGCATTCCGCCTGCCTCGGCGCCAAGGAACCTTTGCCCCTGTTCGTCGGTTTGACAGTGTGCGCCGCCGGCGGCGCGACCTGACAATCACGACAGGTCCATGGCACGAAACGCTCCATGGATCGAAGCGAGGTTCCAATGCGAAAGAAGTCCTACGCCTATGATGCTGCCGGTGACATCCGCAAGGATGCAGCGCCGCAATTCGTCGGAACGCAGCATGGCGGCGATAACAATGGCGTGGCCAGCGCCAAGCCGACGGTGATCACCGGTTCCGAGGATGCAACGGTGAACAAGTGGCCTCCCGGCAAGAAGAATCCGCCCAAGGACTGGGATCCCAATTACGATCCGACCGATCGATCAGCCCCGGAATAATCTCCTGCAGACAACCGTGATCGTTTACGGACCGATGCGCCTGAGAGCTTCGGCCCGGTCGTTCGCGGCGGAGAGAATGGCGCGGATCTCGTCGGCCTTCTCAGCCCCCGAGGCGTAGCCGGCCGACGGCGTCAGGCCCGGATCCTCGGCGCCGTCTTTGGGCAGGACGTCCTCTCCCAGGCTGCGCACCATGCCGGAAACGGCTTCCGGACCATTTATCGCTGCCGAAAGGAGGGAAACGAGAATCTCCCTGTGGGCGTTCAGCCTGCCTTCGATTTCCTGTCTGGCCATATCGGTCATTTTTCGCTCCTGCGCTTGGCTTCGTCATGGTGGGCGACCACCCCCGACAGGGAACAATGAAGCCGCCGAAAAGTTTCCCCTGGAGGCAAAAGAAGAGTTCATTCTGGAGATTTTATCGTGACCGATACCGTTCGGCCGCCCCGCTGGCGGCGTCATCCCGATCCTCGAGATCGGCTGATCATCGCGCTTTATGCGCAACTGGAGGCCGAGCGGCAGACGCGTGAGACGCTGCGGTGGGCCATTCGCCATGGCGCGTTGAAACCCGAAGTGCTCGAAGCGATTGCCGGCGACCCGGTTCCCGCGGATTGCGAGGACATCGCAGCCCTGGAGCGGACCTTATCGGCACGACAGTCCAGTTCTTCCGACAATCCCGTCAAGGAGCTATGGAGATGAAAAAAAGACCGCCCTCTTGCTGCTCTGCGCCGGGTTGCTGACCGCCTGCGGCGAGGACCAGACATCGACCCAGCGCGATGCGACCCCGGCCTCCACGGACCCCGTTCCTGCGGAGACGATCGATCGCGATCCGACGCCTGAAACGGGCACCGGCGGCGAAAGCCAGGTGCAGGGCTCCGGCGCGACCACCAAGTGAACAAAAAACCGATCAGGAAGTGCCCGGCGACAACGCCGGGCATTTTTGCGTCGCACATCCAGCGTCAGGTCATCAGCGACCGGGTGGAAGCCAATCGCTCATAGAGCGACGCATAGGCTGCGGCACTGCGATCCCAGGAATAGTCGGCCTGCATCGCCCGCATTTGCAGGCGCGACCAGTGGGTGGGATGGCGATAGGCAGCGCAGGCGCGGCGGATTGCATGGCGCAAACCCTCCGCCGTTACCGGATGAAACTGGAAGCCGGTCGCAACGCGTGCCGAAAGTGCCGCGTCGTTCGCGTCGATGATCGTCTCGGACAGGCCCCCCGTGCGCGACACCACCGGCACGCAGCCGTAGCGCAGGGCGTATAGTTGCGTGAGACCGCAGGGCTCGAAACGGGAAGGCTGGATGATGGCGTCGGAACCGCCGTGAATAAGGTGGGCTGTCGGTTCGTCATAACCGATCGACACCGCCATGCGGCCCGGATAACGCTCCGCCGTGCGATGCAGCGCCGCCTCGATGTCGCGGTCGCCCTGGCCGAGCACGATCAGGCGCCCGTCCACCTGGAAGATCTCGTCGGCAACATCCGCCAGCATGTCCATGCCCTTCTGCCAGGTGATGCGGCTGACGGCGGAAAACAGCGGGCCCTTGCCGGGCTGCATGGCGAAACGCTCGAGCAGCGCCGGCTTGTTCCGCCTCTTGTTGCGGATCGAGCGGGCGTCGTAGCCGACCGGCAGGTGCGGATCGTTTGCCGGGTCCCAGATCTCCTGGTCGATCCCGTTGACGATGCCTTGCAGCCTGTCCATCCTCTGGCGCAAGACGCCCTGCAACCCCATCCCGAAGGTCGGCATCAGAATTTCGCGCGCATAGGTCGGGCTGACGACCGTGATGTGGTCGGCAGTCATCAGTCCGCCCTTCAGGTAGCTGATGTCGCCGAAATATTCCATGCAGTCGAGACTGTAGGCATGGGGCGGCAGTCCGATCGCACTCAGCACCTGCGCCGGGAACTGACCCTGGAAGGCCAGGTTGTGGATCGTCAGCACGACCGGCACCGCGCAGCCCATCGACCGCATGTAGACCGAGGTCAGTGCCGTCTGCCAGTCGTGGCTATGCACGAGATCAGGCTGCCAACCGGGAAGGGCGCCGGCGGCGATTTCGGCTGCGGCAAGCGACAGGACGGCAAAGCGCTTCCAGTTGTCGGGGTGGTCGTTGCCGTGACGATCGACATAAGGTCCGCCGTCGCGGTCGTAAAGCTGTGGCGCATCGAGAACGAACAGGCAGAGGCCGTCGATTTCGAGATGTCGCAATGTGGCCCGTTCGCCCAGCAGATTGTCGAATTCCATCAGCGGCGGATGACGCCGGGCCTGATCGAGCAAGGCCGGATAGCCGGGCACGAGGTTATGGGTATCGATGCGGAATGCCGACAAGGCCTTGGGCAGGGCGCCTGTCACATCGGCCAGCCCGCCGGTCTTGACCAGCGGATAGATCTCGGAGGTTACGGCGAGAACCTTCAACCTTTTGCGCGTGGCAGCGGAGGAAGGCATGCGGGACGTTAGCGCAGGGGGGCTTGCTTCCCTGGAGATCCGGAGGAACGGCGAGTCGGGCAGTGACGGGGCGATATGAACCGTTCCCATGTCCGCTATTCCTTGCGGCGGCCGCGCGGCGACGGCGGCTTTACCGCAGCCGCCGATTCGGAAGCGGGAACCTGTGTCGGTGCGGCGTTTCGCGCCTTCTTGATGCGACGTTCGGCATGTTCGGTGGTCGCACTGGCGCTGGCCTGCCACGTCTCCCAGGCCCGTATCGCCTCCTGCCAGTGAACGTCGTGGCGGCCATCCGGCCTGCCTTCTTCTTCCCACAGCGCATAGGCGCGTCTGGCTATCCAGTCGGTATCGATCTCTGCCATGGTCTAGGTCTCCCTCGTCGCCACCTGTCGAACGCATTTCAAGGCGATCGGTTCCCGTCATTGCCAATGAAATGGAAGCGGTCCGGGGAACCGCGAAGTGGCTGGGACGTTGACTGGCCAAAGCCGGTCAATTGCCGGCTATGAAGCAAGGAACAGAGAGGGCGGAGGCATGGCGCGGCGCGTCTACTGGAAAGGCTACCTGAAGCTTTCGCTCGTCACCTGCCGGGTCTCGATGACGCCGGCCGTGACCGAGAGCGCCAAGCTTCGCTTCCACAACATCAATTCCAAGACCGGAAACCGTGTCGTCAGCCGCTATGTCGATGCGGTCACCGGAAAGCCGGTGGATGATGACGACCAGATGCGCGGCTATCCGCAGGACGAGGACAAATACGTGCTGTTCGAGGAAGAGGAACTCGACGAGGTGGCGCTCGAGAGTACCCGCACCATCGACATCGAGCGCTTTGTTCCCGCCGGGTCGATCGACTGGATCTGGTACGACTCGCCCCATTATCTCGCCCCCGCCGACAAGGTGAGCGAAGAGGCCTTTTCCGTCATCCGCGAAGCCATGGCCAAGACCGGGACCGCCGGCATATCGCGCCTCGTCCTCTATCGGCGCGAGCACGCCGTTCTGCTTCTGCCGCGTGACCGCGGCATGCTGGCCTGGACCTTGCGCTATGGCGACGAGGTGCGCGGGGGCGAAGAATTTTTCGCCGACGCGGGCAAGGAGGCGCCATCGGCAAAGGCGCTGACCATGATGAAGAAACTGATCGGCGAGCGGCTCGACACCTGGTCGCCGGACCTCGTCCAGGACCCTGTCGAGGATCGGCTTCATGCGATCATCAAGGCCCGCAAGAAGGCCGCCAAACCCGCCAAACCGAAGAAATCGGAACCGCCGAAGCGCGACAATGTCATCGACATCATGACGGCGCTGCGAAAGAGCCTCGCTTCGGAAAAGAAGTCGACCGCTAAGGACTAACGCGACTTGCGTCGGGACCCGGAAGCCGGCTTGAGCACGGCCTCGGCCTTGCGGAAATCGCCCCATGGATCGGCGAACGATCCGGTTAGCCGGGCGATCGCATTGCCGATGGTGAAATGGGCGGGGCCGATGTCCGGCCCGAGTTCCTCCCAGGATAGCGGCATCGAGACGGGCGCGCCGGCACGCGCGCGCGGCGAATAGGGGGCAACCGCGGTCGCACCGCGCCCGTTGCGCAGATAGTCGATCAGGATCTTGCCCTCTCGCTTGGCCTTGCTGATCGTCGAGACATAGTCCGAGGGGCTGTCCTTAGCCATGCCGTCGGCCAGTGCCTTCATCGCCGCCTTCACCTGCGGCCATTCGGTCTTCGGCTTGACCGGGGCGACGACATGCAGGCCCTTGCCGCCGGAGGTCTTGACGAAACCGGTGAGCCCGATCGCCTCGAACCGTGCGTGGACCTCGTGGGCCGCGGCGATGACACGCTCCCACGATACGCCGGGACCGGGGTCGAGATCGATATTGACCATGTCGGGCTTCTCCAGTGCGTCGAGCGTCGCCCCCCAGGGATGGATCTCCAGCACCCCGCCCTGCACCAGTCCGAGCAACCCGTCGAGGTCGGTGATCGCGACATTGGGCTCGTCGTCCGGGGCGGCCGGATCGGGCGCGATCCGGATGTCCTTGCGCATGCCGCGCCAGGCGTGTTTCTGGAAAAAGCAGGTGCCGCCGACGCCCTCCGGGCAGCGCAACAATGCGAGCGGGCGGTTGACGACGAAGGGCGCCATCTTCGGCCAGACTTCGATGTAGTAATCCGCGAGCCCCGCCTTGGTCACGCCGGCGTCGGGCCAGTAGACCCGGTCTGGATGGGTCAGCGTCACGGTCCGCTTCGGCTCCGCCTCAACCGTCTTCATCTCGCCCTCCCGAACCACATCGCCTGCCGCCTTGTCCTCGCGCACCCCACGGAACGAAGCGTGCCGCAAATGGGCATCCGCCGTCCAGCCGCGAAACTCGATCTCCGCCACCGTCTCGGGTCTGACGAAGACGACGTCCTTTCGCTGCGGAGCGGTCAGGCGGCCGGCGAACGGGCTTTCGTCCTGGCGAAGCGGTTCCAGCCGGCGCATGAGCAGCCTTGCCGTCTCTTGCGAATAGCCGGTGCCGACGCGCCCGATATGCACGAGCTTGCCATTCTCATGGGTGCCCATCACCAGCGAACCGATGGCGTTCTTCGTCACCGAGGAGGGCACATAGCCGCCGATGACGACTTCCTGCCTGGCCGAACATTTCGACTTGACCCAGTCACGGCCGCGCCCCGAGCGATAGGGAGCGTTTCCCACCTTGGAAATGATCCCCTCGAGGCTGAGCCGGCAGGCATGTTTGAGCACCAGGTCGCCGCTTTCGTCGAAGTGTTCGCTGAATTTGAGCCGCGGCGGCGCCGCTTCCATCACTTGCTTCAATACCGCCTTACGCGCGGAAAGACCGACCGCGCGCAGGTCGAAGCCATCGAGATAAATGAGGTCGAAGGCGTAGAACACGAAGCGGTCCGAGCGCTCCTCGCTCAGATCGGCCTGCAGCAGGGAGAAATCGCTGGTGCCCGTACCGTTCTCCACCACGATTTCGCCGTCGATGATGGCCTGGCGGGAGGGGAGGGCGAGAAGAGCATCGACAATGCCCCGGCCGAAGCGGGTGGTCCAGTCGAGACCGGTGCGGGTCAGCAGTTGTACGTTTTCGCCGTCGCGATGCGCCTGGACGCGATAGCCATCGAGCTTGATCTCGTGCAGCCAGCGCTGGCCCTTCGGCACGTCCTTCACAAGCGTGGCGAGCGCCGGCTCGACGAAGTCGGGCTTCTCACCACGAACTACACCCTTCAGCTTGTCCGGAGCGATCTCCCTGGCCGGCGGAGCAGGGTCGCCCGCTGCGACGCTCTTTGACGCCGCGCTTTGCCTGGCTTTCGCCTTTGAGGCCGATCGCTTGGTTTTAGCCGGCGAAGGATCGTCGCCGATCTCTTCGATCGTCCGGCCGGTCTTCACCGATTCCGGTCGCTCTTCGAGGATGTCGGGATCATCCTCTCCGCGCGCGGCCTCGTCCTCCGCCTTGATCAACAGCCAGTTTTCGCGGCTCTCGCCCTCCTTGCCCGCCATGCGCACGAGGTGCCAGCGGCCGGAGAGCTTGACGCCTTCGAGCTCGAATTCCAGATGCCCCTCGAGATAGGCCTTCTTCAGGTCGCCGATCGGGGTCCATCGGCCGCGATCCCAGACAATGACGCTTCCCGCGCCGTAATGGCCCTTGGGGATCGTGCCCTCGAAGTCGCCGTAGTCCAGCGGGTGATCCTCGACATGGACGGAGAGGCGCTTTTCGCCGGCGACCAGGCTCGGCCCCCGGGTTACTGCCCAGCTTTTCAGCACGCCGTCCATCTCCAGCCGCAAGTCATAATGCAGCCGGCGTGCGGCGTGTTTGTGGATGACGAAGCTGTCGCCGCCCCGACGACCGGCCTTGCCCTGGGGTTCCGGCGTCGCCTTGAAATCGCGCTTCCTGCGATAGAGATCGAGCGACATGGATCAACCGGCCTTTCGTCCGGGCGGACGCTTGCTCTGGCTTTGCTTGGGCGTCGACCGCCTAGCGGTCGTCTTTTTCACCGGCTTGGCCGCCGCCTTGCGGTCTTCGCCCAGGCCCGCGCTCTTGCGTAGCGCCGCCATGAGATCGGTGACGTTGGATGCCTTGCGCTTTGGAAGTCGTTTGGGTTTGCGGCCGGCGATCTTCGCCTTGACCAGTTCGATCACGGCCTCCTCGTAGTGATCCTCGAAATCGGCGGGGTCGAACTCTCCCGTCTTCGTCTCGATGATATGGCGCGCCAGGTCGAGCATTTCGCCTTCGATCTTGACTGCGGGAATGTCTCCCAGGATTTCCTTGGCGGAGCGGACCTCATAATCGAAGTTCAGTGTCGTGGCGATCATGCCCTTGCCGTGCGGGCGGATCAACAGCGATCGCACACGGCGGAACAGGACGGTCTCCACCAGCGCCGCCACACCTTTCGCCTCCATCGCCTCGCGCACGAGATCGTAGACCTCGAGTGCCTGGCGATTTCCCGGAGCAAGAAAATAGGGGCGTTCGAAGAACACCGTGTCGACCTCGTCACAGGGGATGAAGCGCATCATGTCGAGGGTCTTGTCGGCCTCCGGCACAGCGTCGCGGATCTCCTCGGGTGAGAGGAGGATCGACTGGCCCTCGCTGGTCTCGTAGCCCTTGACCAGATCGTCATTGTCGACGCCGCGGCCCGTGTCGGCATCGACATATTCGCGCCGCACCCGGTGGCCGGTATCGCGGTTGACGATGTGGAAGGAAACGCGTTCCTGCGCGGTGACGGCCGAATAGAGCGCCACCGGGCAATTGAGTTCGCCTATGACGAGATCGCCTCTCCAGATTGCCCGCGCTGCCAAAGATCCATCTCCTTGAATGCCGGAGAAACGGGAAAGGCATGGCTTTGTTCCGCTCGGTGCGGCGACAAGGCACGCGTTCGGACGTTCGAGCGGCTCAAGGCGTCATGGCTTCGTCGAGCGCCGCCCGGCACTCCGGCTTTACGGAGGCTGCATTTGCCTGCAGGCACTGGGCGACCCGGCCTCCGCCATACTCGATGCCCTTGCAGAACTGCTGGATGTCGGCTTTGCAGGTGCGGATCACCTTGTAGGCCTTGGCGCGCATCTCGGGCGAAGCCTGGGATTGGGCGTGCGCCGGAAGGGCTAAGAGGGCCAGGCTGGCGGCGAGCGCTGCGAAGACCGGCAGGCGGCGGGGAAGAAGCTGGGGCATGGTTTGGTTCCTTGAGGTTGGCGTTGCTGAAGGCTTGCAGGTTGGTGGACCCGGCGGCGGATGCAGTGGAGAGAGACCCGCCGCCGGGCATCATGAAGGCGGGTGGGGGGGCACCAGCGGATATCGCCTTCACGATCAGTTGTCCCACCATTCGGCCCGTCGCGGTGCGGAGGCTCGGCAAGTGCTGACGATCCGAGATTGGCAGTGGAATGTAGGAGGCGCCTTTCGACCGGGTGTCGCTTCGTAGCGAAGCATTGTCCCGATGTTGCAATTTGTAACAGGGGCCTCGAACGTCTTGATCGGTAACGGTCTTCCCCTCATTCTGTGCCGATGACGAGCCACCCGATCAGCCAGCCGCAGACCATCCTGATCGTCGATGACGACGCCGACATCCGCCGGCTCGTGGCCGATCTGTTGCGCCGCGAGGGCTATCGCGTCGAACAGGCCGAGGACGGCGCCGAACTCGATGTGGTCCTGCGCCGGACACCTGTCGACCTGTTTATCCTCGATCTCATGATGCCGGGCGAGGACGGGCTCAGCCTCTGCCGCCGCATCCGTGCCGACCAGGATACGCCCATCCTGATGCTGACCGCCAAGGGTGACGAGACCGATCGGGTCGTCGGCCTCGAACTCGGTGCCGACGACTATCTCGTCAAGCCGTTCGGCACGCGGGAGCTCCTGGCCAGGATCCGCGCGCTTCTGCGCCGCGCCAGCCAGAGACCGCGCACCGCCGCGGCCCGCCGCTATGCCTTCGACCGCTTCGTCGTCGATCTCGACGCGCGCCTGGTGACCATCGATGATGTGACACCAGTGCCGCTCACCAGCAGCGAGTTCGACCTGCTGGCCTGTTTCGTGACGCGCCCCCGTCGAGTCCTGTCGCGCGACCAGATCCTCGACTGGACCCATGGACGCCTGTCCGATCCCTTCGACCGGACCGTCGACATTCTCGTCTCTCGCCTTCGCAAGAAGCTGGATGCCGCAAGCCCCGGCACGGGCCTCATCACGACGGTTCGCAACAACGGCTACCTGCTGACCGCCATGGTCCGGCAGGTGCCGTGATGCTCAAGCTCAGCCTTTCCGCACGTCTGGTCGCTATCATCGGCACCGCGATCCTGGTGATCTGGGTCGCGTTGCTGGCGTCCTATTATCTGGCGAATGGCCTGCGCAGCGCGGCGTCCCTGCCTGCACCGGAACAGGTGGCGGCGATCGTCGACATCGTCCGCGGGACCGATCCGGATCGGCGACCGAGACTGATCAAGGCTTTCAGCTCGACCATCCTCGAATTGCGGCTGGCCGAGGATCTTGCCGCATCGAATGCCGGCCTCGACGTCGACGTAATGTCGCAAGAGCGCTTCGCGCCTTATCGGCAGGTCCTCGGCGAAAGCCTGCTGGCCGTCACCATGCTCGCGCGCAATGGCGAGCGGTCGCAACTGCCGCGCCTGTTCGGGGGAGACGGCAATCCGATCGAATTGGCCGTGGCGCTCGACGGTGCGAACGTTCTCATCCTGCAAACGCGCACCCCGTTTCTCGTCTCCTGGTTCGGTTTGCCCGTCGGGCTCGGCGCCGGACTTCTCGGCACGCTATTCGCGCTGATCGCCCTGCTCGTCCTGCACCGCGAACTGCGTCCGCTGCGTCGCCTGGCCGCCGCAGTCGACGAGATGGATCCCGCTGCAGCACCCGTGCCGGTGCCCGAGGTCCGGTTCGGCGCACCGGAAACGCGCACGCTGATCCAGGCTTTTGCGCGGCTGCAGACCCGGCTGCATGCGATGATCGCGGCGCGGCTCGCGCTGATCGGTGGCGTCCAGCACGACGTGCGCACCTTCGCGACACGCCTTCGGTTGCGGGTCGAGCAGATCCCCGACGAGGCAGAGCGTGATCGCGCCATCGCCGACATCGGCGACATGATACAACTGCTCGACAATGCGCTTCTGGCCGCCCGGGCCGGCGTCGGTTCGCTCGACGAGGAACTGCTGGAAATCGCCCCGATCGTCGAGGCCGAGGTCCTGGAGGGCGCAATTCCGGCGGAAAGTCGAATGCTGTCGATAAGGCCGTCGGCGGCGACGGCTCTCATGATCGGCGACCGACTGGCCTTGCGCCGGATCGTCTCCAATCTGGTCGGCAACGCGATCAAATATGGGCGCGTCGCCCATGTCCTGCTCGACGTCGAGGATCACTGGATCGTCCTGACCGTCGATGACGAGGGGCCGGGCATTGCTCCGGCGGATCGCGAACTCCTGTTCGAGCCCTTCGTTCGGCTCGATGCCTCGCGGTCCCGCAAGACCGGCGGTGCGGGGCTCGGCCTGGCGGTCGTACGCAATCTCGTCGAGGCCCAAGGCGGCAGTATCGTGGTCGCCTCGGCGCCGCGCGGAGGCGCGCGCTTCGTGGTCCGCCTGCCGGTGTTCTCGGCCGGCCAGCCGCCAAAGCGGTGAGATTGCACACCTGAGCGGGTGCCGGCCAGGCTTCGCAACCCGGCGCCAGCGATTTTCCCTTGTCTTTCCGAAGACTAAGCATGTGATTGAAGTTTTATTAACCTTCGCGCAAGAAATTAACCATAAAGATTGAAGCATACGTCGGAGTGGGATCTGCCGAAGGCAGGTTACCGTCGGGCATGACGCCGTCCCGTCGTACCGGTTTTGGTCCGGTATGAAGATTTCATTGAAGCGGTTCCAGGAACAGTCTTCGGTGCGTGCGGACAGGGGCGAGCTCGCTCATGACAGGCTCCAAGTCCGCAATCCCGTCGATCGACCAGGAAAGTTGAATTCGGGCGGCCTTCCGTGAGGAAGCGGTCGCATGCGGGGATTGGCAGTGGGGCAGTTTTCGCCGGCAGAACGGACGGCAGGCGCACAGGCGGGAAGCCTGCGCGAGCGGCTGCGCTTTGCCGGCCTTGGCGACGCCGATTGTGATCTGCTGCGCCAGTATCGCCATGTGCTCGAGCCGAACCTCAAGACCGGTCTTCGCGACGTCTTCCAGCGGCTGCAATCCTTCCCCGATGCCGCCCGCAATTTTTCCAGCGAGCGGCAGTTCGACCGGCTGCACGACCTGCTTTCCTCCCATTGGGATGTGCTGACGGATGCCCGTTTCGATGCGCTCTATGCCGAACGCGTCAAGGTCCTCTCCGATGCCGAAAGCCGCATGGGGCTCGATCCGCGCTGGCATATCGCCGGCCACGCCGTGGTCATGGAACACCTCCTGCAGGCGGTGATCGCCGATCTCGCCGGCCGTGGCCTCCTGCCCGGCAACCGCAAGCGGCAGCGCGAGATCATCGACCTCGTCGGCGCGATCGTCCGGCTGGTCATGGTCGATGTGGAGATCGCCGTATCCCTGCGCTTCAACGAATTGCGGGTGAAGCACAGTCGCGACCTCGCCGCCCAGCGCGAGCGCGACCGGCTGGAGGTCGAAGAGATATTCGGCCCGGTCTTCCGTTCGCTGGCCGCGCGCGACCTCATGGTTCGCATTTCGGGCGACGTGCCCGCACACCATGCCGAGCTGGCCGACACGCTCAACGGCGCGATCGACCAGATGCAATCGGCACTTCTCGCCTCCGAGGAGAGGATCGCGATCGCCGGGACGGGAACGCAGGCCGTTTCGACCGCGGCGAACGAATATGCTGCCCGGGCCGAGAACCAGGCCGTCCGCCTCGGCGAAGCGACCTCGTCTCTCGAAACCGTGGCCGCTGGGGTTCGCGACAGCGCGTCGAGGACGCGGGCGGCGGAAGAACAGGTCTCGGTGACGCAGAAGGCGGTCGAAGCGAGCGGCACGGTCGCCGGTCAGGCGATCACCGCCATGTCCGACATCGAAGCCTCGGCCGAGCAGATCGGCCAGATCATCGGCGCGATCGACGAGATTGCCTTCCAGACCAATCTGCTGGCGCTCAATGCCGGCATCGAGGCGGCGCGCGCCGGCGACAGCGGTCGCGGATTTGCCGTCGTCGCCCAGGAAGTTCGCGCGCTTGCCCAGCGTTCGGCCGAGGCCGCGCGCGAGATCAAGGCGCTGGTGGCCACCACCAAGTCGCAGGTCGACAGCGGTGTCGATATCGTCGGACGCACCCAGAAGGCGATCGGCGACATTGTCGAGCAGGTCGGCGGCATCAGTGCGATGGTCTCCGACATTGCCCAGGCGACGGGCGCCCAGGCCGGCGAACTCGCATCGATCTCCGGCCTCGTCTCCGGCCTTGGCGGCGAGATTGCCGAGAGCGCCGATTTCGCCCGTCGATCGAGCAGCGGTTCCGACGACCTCCACAGGGTGATCCTCGAGCTGGGACACACTGTCAGGGAATTCCATTTCGAACGTCAGGCGCGCGGTGGCGAGCCGGCGAAGCCGGAAGGCCGGGTTGGAGCGACCGAGCAGCGCCAGGCGACGCCGCCAGCCGCGATCTTCTCGGGCGAGCCGGAAGGCGCGGACTTCGACGACGGTTTCGGCTTTCCGGCTCGCATTGCCGGACTTGGCGGCTGAGCGGGAGGTTGAGGGGATTGTTTACCAACTTCAGATACACAGGATGGATCGGGGCGGGCAATGCGACCTTCGGAACAACGGATGACAAGTCCGCGGGACGAACGGAACGGTCGGATTGTGCAAGGCCCTCCAGACAAGGAAAGAACTGATGGCAGCTAAGAAAGGCGAACAGAAGAGCTTGAAACTGTCCACTGTGCTCGACCTGAACGAGGCCTCCAACCTGAAGGCCAACCTCATGTCCCTGCGCGGCGGCGCGGTGGCGATCGATGCTTCGGGTGTCGAGCGCGTCGGCGCGCAGTGCGCGCAGATCCTGGTGGCAGGGGCCAAGGCCTGGGAAGCGGACAAGAAGCCCTTCACCTACGTCAAGGCCTCCGATGCCTTTCTCAAGACACTTCAACTGATAGGCGTGAACGTAGATCATCTGCTCGCCAAGGAGATCCGGCAATGAAGAAAAAAGTGCTTACCGTGGATGATTCCAGGACCATCCGGAACATGCTCCTGGTCACGCTCAACAATGCGGGCTTCGAGACCATCCAGGCCGAGGACGGCATCGAGGGGCTGGAAGTCCTCGAGGAATGCAATCCGGACGTCATCGTCACCGACATCAACATGCCGCGCCTCGACGGCTTCGGCTTCATCGAAGGTGTCCGGCGCAACGAGAAATACCGTGCCGTTCCGATCCTCGTCCTGACGACGGAAAGCGACGCGGAGAAGAAGAACCGCGCCCGCCAGGCCGGTGCGACCGGGTGGATTGTCAAGCCTTTCGATCCCACCAAACTGATCGATGCCATCGAGCGTGTAACCGCTTAAAGCCCAGGATTTTCTCCTATGGATATGAACGAAATCAAAGAGATCTTCTTCCAGGAATGCGAGGAGCAGCTCGCTGAACTGGAATCCGGTCTTCTCAAAATGAATGATGGGGATCGCGACCCGGAAACGGTCAATGCCGTGTTCCGCGCCGTGCACTCTATCAAGGGCGGCGCCGGTGCCTTCGGTCTGGATGACCTTGTGGCCTTCGCGCATGTCTTCGAGACCACTCTCGATTGCGTTCGTTCCAACAAGCTGGAGCCTGGCCCCGAGGTGATGAAGGTCATGCTCAAGTCGGCCGACGTACTCGCCGACCTGGTGACCGCCTCCCGCGATGGTGGAAGTGTGGATCCGTCCCGCTCGAGCGGACTGGTGAAGGAACTCGAGGCGCTGGCGAATGGCGAGGTCCCGCACGCGGCCGCAGCGCCTGCCCCGGTAGCAGCGCCGGCCGCCAAGGCCGCCGTGCCGGTTGCCGCACCCGCGCCGAGCGACGACAGCGGATTCCAGCCGATCCCGTTCTCCTTCGACGACGATTTTGGCGGTGAGCCGGAGAGCGCTACGCCGACCTTCGACGTTTCCTTCAAGCCGCGCCGCGAGCTCTACGCCAAGGGCAACGAGACCGCTCTTCTGTTGCGCGACCTGTCGCGCATCGGCGAACTCAGCGTCCATTGCGACATGGACAGCCTGCCTTCGCTCGACGACATCGATCCGGAGGCCTCCTATTTTTCGTGGAAGCTCCAGATTACCACCGACAAGGGCGAGGAGGGCATCCGCTCCGTCTTCGAATTCGCCGAGTGGGATTGCGATCTCGACATCAAGCTGCGCTCCGAGGCCGATGTGGCGCCGGCCGGCGAAGAGCCGCCGATGGTTCCGGTTCCCTTCGATCTGTCGATCCTCGACGGCGCCAGCGAAGGCACCGCCGTCGACCAGGCCGTTGCCGCAGCCGAGACCGCCAGCAACGTGGTCAAGCTCGCTGCCGGCGCCGCCAAGCACGAGAAGAAGGAAACGCCCGCCGCCGCAGCCGCCGCAGCGGCCGCCGCCGCCCAGAACAACGCCGCCGCCGGCCAGACCATTCGCGTCGATCTCGATCGCGTGGACCGCCTGATCAACCTCGTCGGCGAACTCGTCATCAACCAGGCCATGCTGTCGCAGAGCGTCATCGAGAACGATGCGACCGGCACGTCCGCGGTCAACATGGGCCTCGAGGAGCTGCAGCAGCTTACCCGCGAGATCCAGGACTCGGTCATGGCCATCCGCGCGCAGCCGGTGAAGCCGGTCTTCCAGCGCATGTCGCGCATCGTTCGCGAAGTGGCCGACATGGTCGGCAAGTCGATCCGCCTCGTCACCGAAGGTGAAAACACCGAAGTCGACAAGACGGTCATCGACAAGCTGGCCGAACCTCTGACCCACATGATCCGCAACGCCGTCGACCACGGCATCGAGAGCCCGGAAAAGCGCGCCGCTGCCGGCAAGGATCCGGAAGGCACGATCAAGCTGACGGCGAAGCATCGCTCCGGCCGCATCGTCATCGAACTGGTCGACGATGGTGCCGGCATCAACCGCGAGCGTGTCAAGCAGAAGGCAATCGACAACGAGCTGATCGCCGCCGATGCCAACCTGACGGATGAAGAGATCGACAACCTGATCTTCGCGCCCGGCTTCTCGACGGCCGACAAGATCTCCGACATCTCCGGCCGCGGCGTCGGCATGGACGTGGTCAAGCGTTCGATCCAGGCGCTTGGCGGTCGTATCTCGATCACCTCGCGTCCGGGCCACGGCTCGACCTTCACCATGAGCCTGCCGCTGACGCTCGCCGTTCTCGACGGCATGGTGGTCACGGTTGCCGGCCAGACGCTCGTCGTCCCGCTCACCGCGATCGTCGAGACCCTGCAGCCGGAAGCCCAGAACATCCATTCCTTCGGTTCCAACCAGCGTCTCATCTCGATCCGCAATTCGTTCTGCCCGCTGGTCGACGTCGGCCGGATCCTCAACTTCCGCAACATCCAGGCCAACCCGATCGAGGGCGTCGCCCTTCTGGTCGAATCCGAAGGCGGCGGCCAGCGTGCCCTGATGGTCGATGCCATCCAGGGTCAGCGTCAGGTCGTTATTAAGAGTCTTGAGGCAAACTACACCCATGTGCCGGGTATCGCCGCGGCAACGATCCTCGGAGATGGCCGCGTCGCGCTCATCCTCGACGTCGATGCGGTCGTCGCTGCCTCGCGCGGTCAGTCGCTCAAACAGGAAATGTCCTTAGCTGTCGCAGGTTAGTATGATGTCGTATGCGGTGAAAAACTTGGTTGAAGGTGGGCGCGAACTCATCGCCTTTCGTATCGGCGATCAGGAGTTTTGCGTGAACATCATGTCGGTGCGCGAGATCCGCGGATGGACACCCGCGACCCCGTTGCCGCATTCGCCGTCCTACGTCCTGGGCGTCATCAACCTGCGCGGCGCAGTGCTGCCGATCATCAACCTCTCGATCCGGCTCGGCATGAAGCCGGTCGAGCCGGAAGCGCGCCATGTCATCATCGTCGCCCAGGTCGGGGCGAAGGTGGTGGGCCTGCTGGTCGAAGCCGTGTCCGACATCCTGACCGTCAGCGACGACAACATACAGCCGACGCCGGAGATTTCCTCCGACCTCGAGAAACAATATGCCCGCGGCATTCTCGCGATCGACAAGCGGATGATCTGTCTCATCGAGCTTGGTGCTCTCTTCCCCGACGCTGAAAGCGAGGCCGCATGACGCTTGCCATCAACACCTCTTCCCGCCAATCGGATGATGAGGTCCTGGCCAGCGGCGAATATCCGCTGACCCGCCGCGACCTCAATGAGATCGCCGCGATGATCTATTCGGATGCGGGCATTTCCTTGAACGAATCCAAGGCGTCGCTGGTCTATTCGCGGCTGTCGAAGCATATCCGCAATCTGGGGCTTTCGGGTTTCCGCGCCTATTGCAGCCTGGTTGCCTCGCCGGAAGGGGCCCAGGAGCGGCGCGAAATGCTGTCGCATCTGACGACCAACTTCACCCGGTTCTTCCGCGAAAATCACCATTTCGACCACCTCAAGTCCGATGTCCTGCCGGGGCTCCTCAATCGCGCCAAGAGCGGCGGTCGCGTGCGCATCTGGTCGGCTGCCTGTTCCGACGGCCAGGAACCCTATTCGATCGCGCTCACCGTCCTGTCGCTGATGCCGAACGTCGCCGACTACGACTTCAAGATTCTCGCGACCGACATCGATCCGAAGATCCTCGCGCTCGCCCGGGCCGGTTGCTACGACGAGACCGCGCTCGAGACCGTCAGCCCGGCCATGCGCAAGCAGTGGTTCAGGGAAGTCGACGTCAATGGCCGCCGCAAGTTCCAGGTCGATGACCGCGTCAAGAAGCTGATCACGTTCAACGAGCTGAACCTGATGTCGCAATGGCCGTTCAAGGGCAATTTCGACGTGATCTTCTGCCGCAACGTCGTGATCTATTTCGACGAGCCGACGCAGCAGCGCATCTGGTCGCGTTTCGCCGGCCTGTTGCCGGATGGCGGCCACCTCTATATCGGCCATTCCGAACGCGTCTCCGGCGACGCGAAGAACCATTTCGACAATATCGGCATCACGACATATCGCTATACCGGCAAGTACACGGGAGGGCGCGCATGAGCGGTCCCGCCCGCGTCCTCGTCGTCGATGACAGCCCGACCATGCGCGGGCTCATCTCGGCGGTGCTCAATTCCGATCCCGAAGTCAGCGTCGTCGGCCAGGCCGGCGATGCGATGGAGGCGCGTGCCGCCATCAAGCAGCTCAATCCCGATGTCGTCACCCTCGACATCGAGATGCCGAACATGAACGGGCTGGAATTCCTCGACAAGATCATGAAGTTGCGGCCCATGCCGGTCATCATGGTCTCGACCATGACCCATCGCGGCGCCGAGGCGACCCTTGCCGCGCTGGAGATCGGCGCCTTCGACTGCGTCGGGAAGCCGGCGCCGGGCGATGCCCGGCCGTTCGGCGATCTGGCGGAGAAGGTCAAGGCCGCGGCGCGCTCGCAGCATCGCTATCAGACAGCGCCGAAGGCTGCCCCGCCGGCGAATACTCCGGCCAACGATTTCCGGGTCGGCCGCAAGATCGTCGCCATTGGTTCGTCCACCGGCGGCGTCGAGGCGCTGATCACCGTCCTGCAGAAGTTTCCGCGCAATTGCCCGCCGACGGTGATTACGCAGCACATGCCGCCGACGTTTACCAAAAGTTTCGCAGAACGGCTTAATCGTCTCTGCGCCCCGGTCGTGGAGGAGGCGACCGATGGAGCCAGACTTGAAATCGGCAAGATCTATCTCGCCCCGGGCGGCGACCGCCATCTGCAGGTGGTCAATGCCCACGCACCGAGCTGCCGGCTGGTCGATCGACCGCCGGTGAACGGGCACCGTCCTTCGGTGGACGTGCTGTTCGATTCCGTTGCGGAACTGGCGGGACGAAATGCTGTGGGGGTCATCCTGACCGGCATGGGCCGCGACGGGGCTTCCGGACTGCTGAAGATGCGCCACGCCGGTGCGCGCACCATCGGACAGAACGAGAAGACCTGCGTTGTCTATGGGATGCCCCGCGTCGCCCATGAATTAGGCGCCGTCGAACAGCAATGGCCGCTTGGTTCCATTGGCGAGGAAATCCTCAAACTTACTGCCGCCCGAAAAGAAGGTATCGAATAAATGTCTCTTGCCGAAAAAATCAAAGTTCTGATCGTCGACGATCAGGTCACCAGTCGTCTGCTTCTGAGCGACGCCCTGACCCAGCTCGGCTTCAAGCAGATCACTGCCGCCGGCGACGGGGAGCAGGGTATGAAGATCATGGAGCAGCAGCCCCATCATCTGGTCATCTCCGACTTCAACATGCCGAAGATGGACGGCCTGGTCTTCCTCCAGCATGTTCGCACCAATCCGAACACCAAGAAGGCGGCCTTCATCATCCTGACGGCCCAGGGCGACCGTGCGCTGGTGCAGAAGGCCGCCCAGCTCGGCGCGAACAACGTTCTCGCCAAGCCCTTTACCATCGAAAAGATGAAGGCTGCCATCGAGGCGGTATTCGGAGCGCTGAAATGATAGACGACAGTGCAGCTAGGCGCGTCCATATCATCCAGGGGGAGTTCAAGGTCGTCAACGATCCTCACGTTGTCTTGTCCACCATCCTGGGTTCGTGCGTGGCTGCCTGTTTGCGGGATCCGGTGACGGGTGTCGGCGGGATGAATCACTTCCTGCTGCCCGGTTCGGCCAATCCCGGCTCCGGAGGCGGGGATGCGACCCGCTACGGCGTCCATCTGATGGAACTGCTGATCAATGGTCTGCTGAAGCAGGGCGCACGCCGCGACCGGCTGGAGGCCAAGGTGTTCGGCGGCGCCAAGACGATCGCTACGTTTTCCAATGTCGGCGAGCAGAATGCGGCCTTTGCCATGCAGTTCCTGCGTGACGAAGGCATCAAGGTGGTCGGCTCCTCTACGGGCGGAGAGCACGGTCGCAAACTGGAATTCTGGCCGGTCAGCGGCCGGGCAAGGCAGTATCCGCTGACGGGGGCCGAGACCCAGAAGACCGTGGCGCTGGAGCAGCGTCCCGTTCCTGTCTCGAAGCCCGTCGAGAGCTCAATCGAATTCTTTTAAAAACTGGAATCCGGATGCCAAACGAAAACAAACTGGGGACGGCCGACGTGGAAGAGGCATTGCCGGAAATCATGATGCGCGTCGTGTCGGAACTGCACGATGTCGCCTACCTGATCGAACGTATCGAGCCGCAGCTCCTGGAGCTCGGCGGCTCCAAGGTGCTGGAGCATCCGGACAGCATCAAGGTGCTGCAGGGCATCGACCTTGCGGTCCAGAAGACCCGCGGCCTGGCCGAATTCATTGACACGATCACCGGTTCGATCCCCTCGGACTGGATGGTCGACATGAGCACGGCGCTGAGCCTGGTCAAGCTCGCCGAGATGCAGAAGGCTCTGGGCGCCGGCCTGCGTCACGGTCATTCGCAGCCGCTCAGCAAGGCTGCAGGGGATTTCGACTTCTTCTGATCAAGGCCGCCTCTTGTAGGGGGTATCGGAGCGGGTCGGGACGAATTGCCGCAATGAAGCCGGCAATTCTCCCGCCACGAAACGCTCGCACAAGTTTCGATTTCTAGTGTCGCGCCAAGGGCAAAAGCCCCAAGACCCTTCTTGTGATGGTGCGAGACAGAATGAATCTGTTAAATCAATTGCTTCAAGTCTTTAAGAACTTGGCGTCGCTGGGGCAGGCCCGGCTCCTGGCAATGGCCGGTGTCGGCGTCGTTTCTTTCGCTCTCATCATCGCGGCCGCGATATTCGTCAACAAGCCGGCCTACGAATCCCTCTATGTCGGACTCGAAACCTCGGATCTCAATCAGGTCAGCATCGCCCTTGCCGAGGCCGGCATCGATTTCGAAGTCGGAGCCGACGGCAAGAGCCTCCAGGTGCCGGTCGGCATGACCGGCAAGGCGCGCCTGCTTCTTGCCGAACGCGGGCTGCCCAACAGCGCCAATGCCGGCTACGAACTGTTCGACAATGTCGGTTCACTCGGCCTCACCTCCTTCATGCAGGAAGTGACGAGGGTCCGCGCCCTTGAAGGGGAAGTCGCCCGTACCATCCAGCAGATCAGCGGCATCGCCGCCGCGCGCGTCCATATCGTCATGCCCGATGTCGGCAACTTCCGCCGCGGCGACCAGAAGCCGACGGCCTCCGTCATGGTGCGCGCCTCGACCGAGACCGGCCGCAAGTCGGCCGCGTCGATCCGCCACCTGGTCGCCTCCTCGGTTCCCGGCCTCGACGTAGAGGATGTCACCATCCTCGATTCGACCGGCCAGCTCCTGGCTTCCGGCGACGAGAGCGGCGGCGCTGCGAACCGTTCGCTGGGCGTGGTTCAATCGGTGCAGCAGGAGATCGAATCCAACATCGACAAGGCGCTCGCGCCGTTCCTCGGCATGGACAATTTCCGCTCGTCGGTCACGGCCCAGCTCAATACCGACACACAGCAGATCCAGGAAACCATCTACGATCCGGAATCGCGGGTTGAGCGTTCGGTTCGTGTCACCAAGGAAAACCTGCGCTCGCAGAGCAAGCAGGCCGACAATGCCGCGACCGTCGAGCAGAACATTCCGCAGGGCGACGTCGAGGGCGCCACCGCCGGACCGCAGTCCTCCGACGAGCAGGACAAGAAGGAAGAACAGACCAATTACGAGATCAACAGCAAGACGGTCGCGACTGTGAAGAACAGCTACACCGTCGAGAAAATCTCGGTTGCCGTCGTCGTCAACAAGGGTCGCATTGCCACCATGGTCGGCGAACCGGTCGACCAGGCCAAGATCGATGCCTATCTTGCCGAGATGCAGAAGATCGTCACCACTGCCGCCGGCCTCGACACCGATCGTGGCGACCTGGTGACCCTGACGGCCATGGACTTCCTCGAGAACCAGTTGCTTCAGGAATCCGCCTCCGGTCCGGGCCTGATGGAAACCCTGAACCGCAATCTCGGCGGCATCATCAATTCGCTTGCCTTCGTCGCCGTCGCCTTCCTGATCGTCTGGATGGGCATCCGTCCGATGGTTCGCGCTGCCGGTGGCGGATCTGCCGCCATCGCCGGCGGCGTGGAAGAGGCCGCCGGTCTGGAACTGCCGGACTTCTCACCGGCGCTCGCTGGCCCCGCAGGCGGCTCGCTGATGGAGGGCTTCGGCGCCGACTTCGGCTTCGACAGCACCGACGACCTCCTGACCATGGGCGACGATGCCAACGGCGGCTTCAACCGCCGGGTCAAGGAAGGGCCGGAGCGCCGCCTGTCGCGCATGGTGGAGATCTCGGAAGAGCGTGCCGCCAAGATCCTGCGCAAATGGGCCATCGACAAGGCGGCCTGACGAAATTCCGATTATCAACACGACCGCGTCGGCAAGCCCGGCGCGGTTTTCGTTTGCGCGGTCCGCCGCCTGTCCGGCCTGGCACGGCAGGTAAGCCGTCCCCCGCGACAGGTCTTCGTGGCACCCTTGCCATGAATGCGCCAAAATCGGCAAGTTGGGGACATATCGATTCGAGACTGTGATCTTTGGCTCTTTATCTTCTAGGATGGCTATGATTCGTTAGCTGACAAGAACGAGCGAAGCGGCATTCGGGGCAGGGCGGTATCCCGGATGATTGGCGCGATACCATCGCGATCAGAGTTTCGTCCTTGAGGGGGCAACAGAATGAATGCGGAGCTAGCCGATGCAACGGCCGCGAGTGGAAGGGCGCCTGCGTCGGTGGCCGATCCCGCGCCGCGGCTTTCGTCACGGGACCAGTTGATCCGCAAGCTGGCGATCGCTTCCCAGGCCGAGCACATGAGCGCAAGCCTTGCGGTGCTGAGCGATTACGTGGGCGCCTCGCACTATTTCCTGGCGCGCTACGACCTGGTCCAGGAGCACGGCCTGGACTTCGTCGTCTCGTCCAACTGGCCCTTCGATCTGGTGCGCCGGCTGGAGAGCGAAATCACCGCCAACTATTCGCGTTCGACCGAGCTCGAGAAGTGTCTCTCCGTGGTGCAGCCGAAGTTCGACCTGCTCCCTGACGACGCCGGCGTGCCGCCGGGCATCAGCCGGCAATATGTCTCGCTGACCGTGAGCGTCGGCCGCACCCGCTTCGCCCTGATGCTGCTGTTCGAGGAGAATTTCGTCCTGTCGCCGGAACTGCTGCGCGAGGTCGGACTGCTCGCCGGCTATTGCGTCAGCCTGTCGACCCGCAAGGCGCAGAAGAGCGATCGCGATTTCGAGCTGACCGAACGGGAACTGGAATGCCTGTTCTGGATCGCCGAGGGCAAGACCAGCGACGAGATCGCAACCATCCTCGGCATTTCGAAGAACACCATCAACAACTACATCACCAGCGTCATGCGCAAGACGGCGACGAAGACGCGCTCCGAAGCGATCGCCTATGCGGTCCGAAACAATCTCGTTTAGCAAGAAGGAAAGCGCAGGCATGGCATATCCGGAAGGGCCGTTCGAAACCGTACGGGAGGACCTCAAGGCCTCGACCTCCCGTCAGGTGACGTCCCGCTCGGACATCTTCCCCAAGCTTGTCTCGCTACAGCGCGCCCTGCATGCGCGTGGATTTGCCGTGCTGCGCGTGACCGGTTCCGGCATGCTTTCGAAGCGCCGACTGGTGGCGGAATACGAGAACTGGCCGGCGGCCCACGGGATGGGCAGCGAACCCTTCATCGCCGCCTATGGGGAGACCTTGCTCGGGCACATCGAGACATCGCTGCTGCCGGTCCTGTGGAGCGCCGAGGAAAGCGACGGGTTCGCCGAGGCCTCCGACTTCGTGCCCTTCGTCGTGCAGCTCAAGCCGCGCGTGCTGGCCTATTCGGGCATTGCCTTTCCGGTGCGTCTGGGGGCCGTCGGCAACGGTTATGTGATGTTTCCGACAACCGGTTCGGTCGACCTGCCCGGCGAGGTGATCCTCGATGTGCACGGCCGCTGCTGCAAGATCATGACGGAAATCCTGCAGCTCGACGAGCGCCGGGCAATGCCGACGGAAGCGCTGAGCGAGCGCGAGATCGCCTGCCTGCAATTGGCAGGCGACGGCCGGATCAGCGATGAAATCGCCGTCCATCTCAAGCTTTCGGTGCACACGGTGAATTCCTATCTCGGATCAGCCACGCTGAAGCTCGATTCGGTCAACCGCATCCAGGCGATCGCCAAGGCGATCCGCCTCGGCTACATCATCTGACCATTTTGCGATAGGGCGTCGCCGCGCCGTGCTGAAACCGCAAGCGCTTTGGGCGCAGCCACCGGTTCAGGAATAAAGCTCGTCGGATCGCGACTTGACGAAGCGCGCCTCACTGAGCCGGCGTTCCAACATGCGGGTATTCTCGTCGGGGTCGCCCGACGGCTGCTGGAAGGCGATGTGGTTGATCTCGATCCCGGCATGCTCGTCGGCGAGCTTGAGCTGGGCATAGATCGTCACATCCCTCGGCTTGATCTCGAGGTCGAGAACGACCTCCGGAACACCGCCCCATTCGAGGCGATATTCGCCGCCCGCGCCGAAATTCACGGTTCCCGGGTGGAAGTAGAGCTCGGCCGCCGAGGAGACGAGATCCGCGATGTTCCCGTAGAGCTCGAAGCGCAGAAGGGAAATCAGGTCCGCCGCATCGAGCAGCCGCAATTCGGTGGCCACGGGGCTGATCGCCTCGGCCACGATGCGTTCACGCTGGGTGGTGTAGGGGCATTTTTTCATCGCAGTTAGCGCACCCGTCTCTTCTGCGCCTTCGCGGCGTAAACCCGATGGACGAGTTCCGCGACGGCTTTGTAAAATATCGACGGGATGACACTATCCACCGAGACTTGCGCAAACATGGAGCGGGCGAGCGGCGGGTCCTCAAAAATGGGGATATTGTTTTCGCGGGCGAGTTCGCGAATCTTCAGTGCCACCAGGTCCTGGCCCTTGGCGATCACCACCGGCGCCTCGTTTTCCTCGCGCACATAGCGCAGGGCCACCGCGTAATGGGTCGGATTGGTGATGACCAGCGTGGCACGCGGTACGTTTGCGATCATGCGGCGGCGGGCGCGGTCGCGGGCGATCGAGCGCTGGCGGGCCTTGATGATCGGGTCGCCCTGGGACTGCTTGTGTTCGTCCTTGATCTCCTGCTTGGTCATGCGCAACTGGCTGTACCAGTGATGCCGCGTCCAGAAGAAGTCGACCACCGCGAGAACGAAGGTGGCCAGCAGGATGACGATCATGATCTTCTTCAGGATCGCGGCGAACTTGACGAAGATCACCTGCGGGTCGGAGAACATCGCGTCCAGCGTGCCGAAATATTCCGATTTCAGGGCGAAGACCATGATCGTCGAGACGATGACGATCTTGAACAGCGACTTGCCGAACTCGACCAGGCCGTTGGCGCTGAACAGCCGCTCCCAGCCCTTGGCCAGCGAGACCCGCGAGGCTTGCGGCCTTATGCGCTCGAGCACGAAGCTCGGCATGTGCTGCAAGACACTCGCTGCGACGCCGAACAGCATGATGAGGGCCACGGCGGGAAGGAGCAGAGCGCTTGCTTCCCAGGCGAGATGGGTGAACAGCGAGACGACATCGGTCGATGTATCGATTCGCCACTGGTCGGGCTGCTCGAACAGGTCGCGCAATGATTCGCCAATGCGCGTGACGCCGGAGGGCAGGAAGAACACGAGGTAAAGATAAAAGGCGAGCGCCCCGGCGAAGATCGGCACCTCGCGCGACATCGGGGTGTTACCCTTCTCCGCCGCGTCGCGCATTTTCTTCTCGGTCGGGTCTTCTGTTTTGCTGTCTTTGTCCTCGGACACGCCTTTTGCCTCGTCTGTCAGGAATGCGGACGGAATGGCCGCACCGCTGTCCACTTCCGGGCGCTCGCCGCCGGTTCAGGTCGTCTGACCGACACCGGGGCCGGCTGTCGGAAATCCCGCCGATTTCCCCATGACGCTAAACGCCCGCCGATTGGCATACAATCGGCGGGCGCTGCAAGTCATCAGTTTTCAACAGTCGCTCGGGCCTCAGGCGGCCTGCTGGTCGCCTTCGGTGTCCTTGAGCTGGATCTGACCGGCATTGGCGAGGCGGATGGCTTCCTGGGCCACCGCACGGCGGGCAATCGCGATTTCGCGCGGATTGATGCCGGTGGTTCCGGTCTGCAGGTCCGATTCGATCATGCGGCGCGAGCGCGGGCTGATGGCCGAGAGCACGCATTCCTTGATTTCCGCAGAGGCGCCACGCAGCGCCATCGTCAGGATATCGCCGGAGATGTCGTTGAGCAGCATGACGCGGCTGCGCTGCGGCATGGCCAGCAGATCCTCGAACAGGAAGATCTTCGGGCGAACCTTGTCGACCGCTGCCTTGCTGATCGTCTCGAGCGAGTTGAGCAGCGTGTCGACGTCTGGCTTCTCCAGCTCGTTCATCAGTTCGGCAACCTTGGCCGAACCCGTCGAATTGCGCTCTGCCTCGATCTCGGCAATCAGGTCGTGGACCCGGTTCTCGATGATCTGGGCGGCCTTGGGGCTGACACCCTTCAGGTTGACGGTTCGGTTCATGATGTCGGCGCGCCGGCTTTCCGGCAGTTTCAGCAGCACCTTGGCCCCGAAAGACGATGGCAGCATCGACAGGATGTAGGCGACCGTCTGCGGATGCTCGCGCATCAGGAACTTGGCGATGAAATCCGGATCGGCATCCTGCAGGCGGTCCCAGATCGAGGATTCATAGGCCTGGAACGCGGTGCGGCGGCCGAGAAGGCCATCGACCTCTTCCGGGGTCAGGCCCTCTTCGAGAATGCTCTCGATAGCCTTGGCATTGTCCATCAGGCCTGTTCCTTCGGTGAACAGGTCCTCGAACTCGTTGACCAGGTCTTGCAGTTCGTCCGGCGGAATGGTCCGCAGCGTCTGGGCCGAGGCGATGATCGTCTGCAGTTCAGCCTGGGTGAAATATTTCAGCAGCTTCCCGGCCACGCCCTTGCCCATGGCCAGCAGCACCGCGGCCGCCTTGTCTGCCTGGGACAGCGGTTTTCCCGTCATGGGGCCGCCGAAATCGTCAAAGTCCATCATGGTCTTTCCTCTCTGGCCCCGGGAGCGGGTCAGGACATTTTGCTACCCATCACTTCGATCAGCTTGACGCCGAAGCGCGTATCGTCGTTCTCGAGCACGGTGATCTCGCCGCGCGCGATGCGCCGGCCGTTCACCATGATCTCGACGGGTTCGCCGATCTTCTTGTCGAGCGCGATGATGGCGCCCTCCTCGAGATTCATCAGACCGGAAACCTGCATGCGGCTCGACCCGAGGACGATCTGCACATCGATCGGAATGTCCATGATCAGGTCGAGATTGGCGTTCAGCGCGCTGCCCGGCTCCGAAGGCGCGCTTGGCATCGCGCCGAAGGATGTATCGCCGAAGGAAGTGTCGCCGAGGGTCGTATCGCCGAAGGCGCTGCCGGCAAAAGCGTCGCCGCCGCCGAAATCGGCCGATGGGGTGTCGAGCGCCCCGCCGCCGAAATCGCTTTCGAAGGCGGAAAGCGGGTCGGACTTGCCGGCGCCCATGGCGAAGTCGTCACCAATTCCGCCGAAATCGGCGCCGAGATCCGGCAGCGTTCCTTCGGCATCGCTCTTCAGCACGCCGCGCAGGTCGTCGATCGCCTGGTCGAAATCGGTATCGCTGCCAGGCATCGCCAGCGCGTCGTCTTCGATATTGGGGGTCTTCTTCGTAGCCATGGATTGATTATTCCCGTTGAAACTTGCCCCAACCTGCCTTGCCGCCAAGGCAGGCCGGATGGCTTAGCCCATCAAATGTTTCAGTATCTCGTCTTCGCTGCTGATATTGTCCTTGACCCGCACGGTATAGTGCTCCCCGGCCCGACCGAATTCGCAGCGGTACATTTCCTTGCCGTTGGCGCTGACATCCACCATCACGTCGCCCTTGTCGCGGAACGGGATGACGTCGCCGGCCGCAAGTCGCGAAATGGTGTTCAGCGTGAGGGTCTGAAGGCGGATCTTGGCCTGCAGCGTGACCTGCGAGCGGCGCACCTGTTCGGCGATCTGCTCGGCCCATTCCTTCTTGTTGCGGGACATCTGGTTCTTCGACTTCGGCACCGTCACGACGGTCTTCAGCAGAGCCTTCTGCGGCACGACGAGGTAGAATTCGGAGGACACCGTGCCCAGCTGGATGCGCAATTTGATGGTGGCGGCGAATGGGTCGATATGGTCGGCATCAGGCTTCGGGCGATCTTCTGCATTGTGCGGCATGTCGATCAATGGTTCGAAGCCGCCGGGCGCGTTGACGCCCGAACGCAGAACATTGGCGATCTTGTCGAACACCATCGATGAGAGGTCGAGCTCGATACGCGACAGCGGCCGATGGATCGGCTCCTCGATCGTCTCCGGCAGGGCGCCGAGCAGGTTTTCCATCAGTGTGATGATGAAACCGTTGCCGCAGGCGAGGGTGAAATGCGGGCACCAGTTGCGCAGCTGCGTATCGGCCAGGACGACGTTGTCGCCGAGGTCGGCGATCAGTTCGCTCATCAGGCCGCTTTCGTGGCCGGCATAGGCGACTTCCATCGCAAGCCCGGTCTCGCTGTGAAAGATGTCGGGCAGGAACTCCGTGTAGAGATCGCCGAATTCCGAGCAGAGCTTGGCGACGGTCGCCCGATCTCCAAGCGCCCCGGTCAGGCGGGCGAGCAGGGCGTGGTCCATGGCGGGCGCGGGTTTTGTCTCGAGCTCGGTCATCGTCATGCCGCCTTGTTCTCACCGCCGGGGTTCATCATTTCCTGCTCGACCGCGTCGATCGACGGACGCTCGTAGGAGGAGATGGTCTTGCGGCCGTACTCCAGCGCCACCTGCGGCACCGAGCCGTTCATGTAGGCGAGCAGCGTCTGCTTGACGATGATGTAGAGGCGATGCTGCTTGGTGCGGACGATCTTGATCTGGGCGGCGATCGGATTGCAGATCGAGTAGGAAAGCACGATGCCGAGCATGGTGCCGACCAGCGCCGCGCCGATCAGGCCGCCGAGCACTTCCGGCGATTCGTTGATCTTGCCCATCGCCTTGATGACGCCGAGAACCGCCGCGACGATACCGATCGCCGGGAAGCTGTCGCCCATGGCGATGATCGAGTGGTAGGGCTTCATCTTGTCGTGCAGGATGGTGTTGATTTCTTCGTCCATCAACGCCTCGATCTCATGGCTGCGGGCATTGCCGATGATGATCAGGCGGACGTAGTCGCAGATGAATGCGGTCAGGTCCTTGTTCTTGAGGACGCTCGGGGCGGCCTGGAAGATCGAGGACTCGTCGGGATTGTCGATATGGGCTTCGATCTCGTTGCGCGACTTGGTTCGCAGGTCGCGCATCAGCGAATAGAGGACGCCCAGCACGTCGAGATAGGCGCGTTCCTTGGGAACCGCGTGCTTGAAAGCCTCCATCAGCGCCTTGCCGGAGTCTTTCACGACCTTCATCGGGTTGGCCATGATGAAGCCGCCGAGGCCGGCTCCGCCGATGATCACCAGCTCAAACGGCTGCACGAGAACGTCGAGGTGGCCACCCATGGCCATGAACCCGCCGAGGACGCAGCCGAAGGTAATCACGAGTCCGATGATGATATTCATTTTGTGCCCGCATCTGAACGTTGCTTTTCAGCACAAGCGATACGGGCCTTGCCTTGCGTGAGGCTGAACCGCGGGCGTTGACGGTTTGTGAACCTACAGACAGCTTCGCGCAAGCCATTTGCCTCAAGAAGGGCGATAACGGACGCATTTTCCGATTGTCCATATCGAAAGGCGCAACGACCGTGACGACGACTTACACGAGCTACCAGCAGATTACGCAGAACATCGACAAGTCCATCGAGCGCGTCGCAAAGGCACCGGACGTGGCGCGCGAGACCGAATACTATTTGTCGAACATCGGCGACATCAAGTCCGTCGACGAATTCATGGCCGATACGCGTCTTTATAATTATGCGCTGAAGGCGCACGGGCTCGAAGACATGGCCTATGCCAAGGCCTTCATCCGCAAGGTCCTGACCGAAGGGGTCACCAAGGACGATGCCTTCGCCAACCAGTTGACCGACAGCCGCTACGCCAACCTTGCCACCTCGCTCAATTTCGAGGCCCAGGGTGCGGCGGCCACCTCTTTCGACAAGGCCCAGCAGGGCGTGGTCGACCTCTACATGCGCGAGACGCTCGAGCAGGAGGCCGGCAACGACAATACCGGCGTTCGCCTGGCGCTCTACTTCGAACGCAATGCCTCGAAGATAACCTCCGCCATGGACATCCTTGCCGATGATGCGCTGGCCCAGGTGGTTCGCACCACCCTGCAGCTGCCGACGGAGTTCGCCGCAGCAGACATCGACCAGCAGGCGGAATTCTTCGAGCGCGTGCTCGACATCGAAGATTTCCAGGACAGCGAAAAGACCGGCAAGTTCCTGGAGCGTTTCACCGCGATGTGGGAAATGGAAAACCCCTCGGAAAACTACGATCCGCTGGCGGTCTTCGGCTCCTCGTCGGGTTACGGCATCTCGCCGGACCTTCTCATATCCATCAATTCCCTGAAGCTCGGAGGCAGCTAAGTGCAATCCGGATTATATGTATCCCTGTCCTCGCAGATGGCGCTCGAGCGCCGTCTGACAACCATTGCCGACAACATGGCCAACCTCAACACGGTTGGCTTCCGCTCCACCGAGGTCAAGTTCGACGAGGTGTTGAGCAAGACGCAGAACGACATCAATGCGAAGATCGCCTTCGTCAACCAGGGCAACGACTACCTGTCGACCAAGAATGGCGAACTCGCCCAGACCGGCAATGCGCTCGATTTCGCCATCAAGGGTGACGCCTGGTTCGCCATCGACACGCCGGCCGGCCAGGTTCTGACCCGCGACGGGCGCTTTACCATGAAGGAGACCGGCGAACTGGTCTCGGTGCGCGGATATCCGGTGCTCGACGCCGGCGGTGCGCCGATCCAGTTGAACCGCGCGGGCGGCGTGCCTGCCGTCGGCGCCGATGGCAAGATCATCCAGGACGACCGCCAGGTGGCGACCATCGGTCTGTTCACGGCCGATATCAACAAGGGTTTCGTCCGCTATGACAACAGCGGCGTATCGATGGTCGACGAGCCGCAGCCGGTCGTGGACAATCCCGAAGTATCGATCATGCAGGGCTATCTCGAGAATTCCAATGTCAACGGCATCGGCGAGATGACCCAGCTCATCCAGGTCAATCGCGCCTTCGAAAGCATCAGCTCGTTGATGCGCGACAGCGAAACCTCTCTCAGCGACGCGATCAAGGTTCTCGGCGGTTCGAGCTGATCCCGGACCTGAGCCCGAAGCCCTCGATCCATGACGGAAGAGATGCCGCAGATGCCCGTGCTGTCCCCCAAGCTTACCCAGATGGCCGGGCTCGCCGCCCGTTACGCCAATCCGGATTATTCCGTCACCCACGGTGGCCATGTTCGCACCATTGCGGCCGGCCATTACACGGTGTCCGGTCTGTCGCGCCACCTGCGTCTCGGCGAGTTCGTCGCCCATCGCAGCCGCACGGGCGTTCATCTTGGCGAGGTCGTTCGGGTCGAGCCGGATCTCGCCTATGTCTGCCCGATCGAGCCGGGCGAGCCGATCGGCATCCATGACGTGGTGATCCGCAAGGGCGCCTTCCGCATTGCCCCTGGCGACAGCTGGTGCGGCCGCACCATCAACGCGCTCGGCGATCCGATCGATGGCGGCCCGGCTCTCGCCCCCGGCTCGGTTCGCCGCGCGATCTCCAACAGCGCACCGCCTTCGATGACACGCAGCCGCGTCGAGAAGGGGTTTCGCACCGGGGTGAGGGCGATCGACATCTTTTCGCCGCTCTGCCTCGGCCAGCGCCTCGGCATCTTCGCCGGCTCCGGCGTGGGCAAGTCCACGCTTTTGTCCATGCTGGCGCGTGCCGATGCCTTCGACAAGGTGGTCATCTCGCTGGTCGGCGAACGTGGCCGTGAGGTGCGAGAATTCATCGAGGACACGCTCGGCCCTAACATGGCGAAGTCGGTGGCCGTCGTCGCTACCAGCGACGAAAGCCCGATGCTGCGCAAGATGGCACCACTGACCGCCATGACCATTGCCGAGCATTTTCGCGACCAGGGCGAGAACGTGCTGTTCATCGTCGACAGCGTCACCCGCTTCGCCCATGCGATCCGCGAAGTGGCGACCGCCGCCGGCGAGCCGCCGATCGCCCGCGGCTATCCGGCCTCCGTCTTCACCGAACTGCCGCGCCTGCTCGAGCGCGCCGGCCCCGGAGAAGAAGGCACCGGCACCATTACCGCGATCATCTCCATCCTGGTGGACGGCGACAACCACAATGATCCGATCGCCGACTCCACCCGCGGCATTCTCGACGGCCACATCGTGCTCGACCGCAGTCTCGCCGACGAGGGCCGCTACCCGCCGATCAATCCGCTCACCTCGATCTCGCGTCTGGCGCGCAAGGCCTGGACGGGCGACCAGGAAAAGCTCGTCTCCCGGCTGAAGACGCTCGTCCACCGCTTCGAGGAGACCCGCGACCTGCGTCTCATCGGCGGCTATCGCCCCGGCAGCGATGCGGATCTCGACATGGCGATCAAGCAGGTGCCGGTAATCTATGAAGTCCTGAAACAGACGCCCGGCGAAAAGCCGGCCGCCGATGCCTATGCCGATCTGGCGAACGCGTTGAAGGCCGCCCTGGGTGGCAATCAGCCCGCCGGGGCAGCAAGAACGAGAGGGTGACCGTGACCGATTTCGACGCTGACGAGACAGTAGCGCCGCTGAAGCCCAAGGCGCCCAAGCGGAGTTTGACGAGCGACCGCGTGCTGGGCGCAATCGGCGTGGCGCTGGCCTGCGCTGCAGCCTTCTTTCCCTGGTACGTGTTCTTCAACGAGGAGAAGTTCGGTGTCCGCGTCGCCGACTGGGAGCGCACGCGCGATCTGCCCGAGGGACCGGGCCGCAATGTCTTCAGCGTCTCTCCGCTCGCCATGGTCGACAAGGATGATGATGGCGGCGGGGAGTCGACCGGCACGCAGGTCGATCCGCTCATAACTGCTACCGTGTCCAAGCTTGGCGCCGAAAAGCCCGCCGGGGACGAGATGCCGGAAGCCCAGCCCTTCCCGGGGCGCAGCGGCTTTCGCCTGTTGCACGTCGCCAATGGCCGCGCCCTCATCGAGGACAGCTCGGGCATGTTCATGGTCCGCGTCGGTTCCATCCTGCCGGACAACAGCCGCGTGGCGACGCTCGAGCAGCGCGACGGCAAGTGGGTGATCGTCACCTCGACCGGCGAGGTTTACGAGAACGACTGATCCGCCAGCTGCGGAACCCGGTTCAGGAGTTCTGGCCCGGGGTCCCCGCCGCGTCGAGCGCGGCAATCACGTCGGCATCGGACAACTGCGGGAAATCCCGATAGCTGAAGCCGATCGCGCCAAGGGCGCTCAACCCTTCGAGCACGACGACCTCGTCGGCGTCGTCCTTCAGCATGTCCAGTGCATCTTCGGAGGCGACGGGAACGGCCAGCACGATCTTCGCCGGCTTCCTCGCCCTCAATCCCTTCAGCGCCGCTCGAACGGTGGCGCCGGTGGCTATGCCGTCATCGACGACGATGGCCACGCGGCCTTCGATCGGCACCGGCTTGCGTCCGCCCAGATAGAGAGCCTGGCGGCGGTGGATCTCGGAAAGTTCGCGCGCGACGACCGCGTCGAATTCTGCCTCCTCCACGCCTGAAAAGCCGATGACGCTCTCGTTGCGGACGGTGATCGGCTTGTCGCCGTCGACGATCGCCCCCATGGCGAGTTCCGGCTGGCTCGGAAGGCCGATCTTGCGCACCATCAGCAGGGTCATCGGCGCGCCGAGGCGACGGGCGACGGGCAGTGCGACCTCGACGCCACCGCGCGGCAGGGCAATCACCACCACATCTTCGCCGCGCAACCGCTCCAGCGCGTC
This sequence comes from Ciceribacter sp. T2.26MG-112.2, assembly GCF_900492205.1. Classification (GTDB taxonomy): domain Bacteria; phylum Pseudomonadota; class Alphaproteobacteria; order Rhizobiales; family Rhizobiaceae; genus Allorhizobium; species Allorhizobium naphthalenivorans_A. The sequence goes on along the minus strand of NZ_UEYQ01000008.1, from coordinate 134,465 downwards.
CGCGAGCCGTTCCCCGGCATCGATTCGATCCTTGAACGACATGGCCCGTGCGTCTCCCTCCCGCTTTGCGACCGCAAATCCCGGCTGTCTGTCTCCGTAAGTCCCACGCAAGTTTACCGCTCTAGGTTCGGGACAGAAAATGGCGGAGAAAAGTCCATGCAACCCATCCAGCTTTTCGAACTGGCGTCCAGGCAGGCCGAGTGGCTATCTGTACGCCAGGAGGTTGTGGCGAGCAACATTGCCAACGCCAGCACCCCGAAATACCTGTCCAAGGACATCACCCCCTTCAGCGCCGTCCTCGATACCACGACCACGGTGCAGATGGCGCGGACCAACCCCAATCACATGGCGCTGAGTGATCTCAGCGACGACAATATCGCGGTCAAGGAATCCGAACTCAATGACGAGATCGGCATGCAGGAATCCGGCAATTCGGTCTCGATCGCCGAGGAACTGACCAAGACCGGCGAGATCAAGCGGCAGCACGAGCTCAATACGAACCTCGTCGCTTCCTTCCATCGCATGATGCTGATGACGGTGAAGAGATAAAATGACTGATCCTTTGAGTGCAGCTCTCAAGATCGCCGGCAGCGGCCTGGAAGTCCAGTCCACCCGCCTGCGCATCGTCTCCGAAAACATCGCCAATGCCCGCTCGACCGGTGATACGCCGGGCGCCGACCCCTATCGTCGCAAGACGGTGACCTTTGGAACCGAGCTCGATCGCGCCAGCGGCACCGACGTGGTGAAGGTCAAGACGATCGGCGTCGATGATTCCGACTATATCGAGGAATATGAGCCCGGCCATCCGGCGGCCGACGAGAACGGCGTCGTCAAGATGCCGAACGTCAACATCCTGATCGAGATGGGCGACATGCGGGAAGCAAACCGCACCTATGAGGCCAATCTCCAGACCATCAAGCAGACCCGTGAGCTGCTGTCCCAGACCCTTGCTCTTCTGAAAGCCTCGCAATGATCGATCAAATCCAGAACGTCGGCTCGCTCACCAAGGTCTCCGGCCTCGGCAGCATCACGACCGATGCCACATCTTCCACCACCACCACGATGGTCGGCTCCACCCCCGGCAGGATGACCGGCGTCAGCTTCGCCAGCGTGCTCGGCGACATGGCCAACTCCACTGTGAACAACCTGAAGCAGGCCGAAGTGGCCTCGTTCGAAGGTATCACCGGCAAGGCCAACACGCGCGAAGTGGTCGATGCGGTTCTGGCGGCGGAACAGTCGCTGCAGACCGCGATCGCGCTGCGCGACAAGATCGTCTCGGCCTATCTCGAAATAACCAAGATGCAGATCTAGCGAATTTGAGGACGAACACATGAGAGCGCTCGCCATCGCAGCCACGGGCATGGATGCCCAGCAGACCAATCTCGAGGTCATTGCGAATAACATCGCCAACATCAACACGACCGGCTACAAGCGGGCCCGGGCCGAGTTTACCGACCTGCTCTACCAGACGGAGCGCGCCCAGGGCGTGCCGAACCGGGCCAACCAGGCGATCGTGCCGGAAGGCGCCAATATCGGTCTCGGCGTGCAGACGGCGGCGGTGCGCAACATCCATACCCAGGGCGAACTCGCCCAGACCTCGAACGAGCTCGACATGGCCCTTGTCGGCCGCGGCTGGTTCCAGATCGAATCGCCCGACGGCACGACGCTTTACAGCCGGTCTGGCGCCTTCAACACCAATGCCGATGGTCAGCTGGTGACGATCGACGGCTATGCCGTCGTGCCTGGCATCACCATTCCCCAGGATGCCAGCGAAGTCGTCGTCTCGCGCAGCGGCCAGGTCCAGGTGCGCGTCGGCAACAGCTCGGACTACACCGATGTCGGCCAGCTGACGATCGCCAACTTTGCCAACGAGGCCGGTCTTAAACCCCTCGGCGACAACCTGTTCGCCGAGACGGCCGCGTCGGGTGAGGCCATCGTGGCGGCTCCGGAAGATCCGGGCTTCGCTTACATCAAGCAGGGTTACCTCGAATCGTCGAACGTCGATTCCGTCAAGGAAATCACTGACATGATCTCGGCCCAGCGGGCCTACGAGATGAACTCCAAGGTCATTCAGACCGCCGACGAAATGGCTCAGATCGTCAGCAAGAACCTGAAGTAAACACGGAGGCAGGCAAACATGAGGTTTCGCCGGATGAAGAGACACCTGGCCCAGGCGGCGGTCGCCGTGACCGTCGCTGCGTCCCTGTCGTGCGCCGCGCCGCATGCCGCCTTGGCGCAGGGCTTTGCGGTGGTGCCGACCCAGACCATCTATCCCGGCGAAACCGTGTCGGCCACCCAGCTCGAGGAAGTCGCGGTCACCAACCCGAATATCGCCGGCGGCTATGCGCAATCGATCGCCGAGGTCGAAGGCATGATCTCCAAGCGCACGCTCCTGCCCGGACGCACCATTCCGGTCGCAAGCCTCAGGCCGCCCTATGCGATCAACCGCGGCGCCAATGTCCGGCTGACCTTCACCCTTGGCAACATGACGATCTCCGCCTCCGGCACGCCGCTTGCCGATGCCTCGGTCGGCGACGTCATCAAGGTCCGCAATCTCGATTCCGGCGTCATCGTCACCGGCACGGTGCTGGCGGACGGAACAGTACAGGTGATGGCGAAATGAAGACTCTCCGCTTGTCCAGGATCGCGCTCGTCGTTCTTGCGGCGCTGCTCTGGCCCGTGATCGGCGCAGAGGCCGCGGGTTCGCGCATCAAGGACATCGCCTCGCTGCAGTCCGGCCGCGACAACCAGTTGATCGGCTACGGCCTGATCGTCGGCCTGCAGGGCTCGGGCGACAGCCTGCGCTCCTCGCCCTTCACCGAGCAGTCGATGCGCGCCATGCTGCAGAATCTCGGCATCTCGACTCAAGGCGGCCAGTCCAATGCCAAGAACGTCGCCGCCGTCATGGTGACGGCGACGCTGCCGCCCTTTTCCAGCCCCGGCAGCCGCATCGACGCGACCGTCAGCTCGCTGGGCGACGCTACCTCGCTGCGCGGCGGCACGCTCGTCATGACCTCGCTTACCGGTGCCGACGGCCAGATCTATGCCGTGGCGCAAGGCTCGGTCATCGTTTCCGGCTTCAATGCCCAGGGCCAGGCGGCCAATCTCCAGGAAGGCATCACCACTTCCGGCCGCGTTCCGAACGGCGCGATCATCGAACGCGAACTGCCCTCCAAGTTCAAGGATTCGGTCAACCTCGTCCTGCAATTGCGCAATCCGGACTTCACCACCTCGATCCGCATCGCCGACACGGTCAATGCCTTTGCCCGCGCCGCCTTCGGCGCGCCGATCGCCGAGGCGCGCGACAGTCAGGAAGTGGTCGTGCAGAAGCCGCGCACCGCCGATCTCGCCCGCCTGATGGCGGATATCGAGAACCTGATGGTCGAGACCGATTCGCCGGCCAAGGTCGTGATCAACGAGCGTACCGGCACGATCGTCATCGGCGCGGAGGTCCGTGTCTCGCGGGTTGCCGTGAGCTACGGCACCCTGACGGTCCAGGTGACCGAGACGCCGCAGATCATCCAACCCGAGCCCTTCTCCCGCGGCCAGACGGCCGTCCAGGAACAGACCGACATCCTGGCCCAGAAGGAGGGCGGCAATGTCGCCATCGTCGAGGGGCCGGATCTGCGCACCCTCGTCAGCGGCCTCAACAACATCGGCGTGAAGCCGGACGGCATCATCGCCATCCTGCAGGGCATCAAGTCGGCCGGCGCACTGCAAGCGGAGCTCGTCCTGCAATGAAGTTCATGACCTCGACCGTATTTTCGCCCCGCCTGCGCAACCTGGCTCTCGTCGCCGGCATGGCGCTCCTGCCGCTTGCCTCCGGCAGCGCCCAGGAGCAGAAGCCTGCCCTCGACACGGCCTCGCAGGCCGAGATCCAGCAGTTCTGCACCAGCATCGCCGACCCGGCGCGCGATCAGCGCTACCTGTTGCAGAAGCAGGAGCTGGAAAAGCTCCAGGCCGACGTCGATCAGCGCATTGCCGTGCTCGAGCAGCGCCGCGCCGAATACGAGGATTGGCTGACACAGCGCAACGCCTTCATGAAGCAGGCGGAAGGCAATCTCGTCGAGATCTACAAGAAGATGAAGGCGGATGCCGCCGCGCCGCAGCTTCAGGAAGTCAACCCGCTTCTCGCGGCCGCCATCATCATGAAACTGCCGGCCCGCCAGTCGAGCCTCATCCTCAGCGAAATGGAAGCCGAAAAGGCCGCCATGGTCGCGGCCATCATGTCGAGCGCCGCCGATCCGAATACTTCGAAGGACCCGTCATGATCAAGCGTTCCCCGGCTATCCTGGCCGTGCTCCTTCTCGCTGGATGCCAAAGCCAGACCCTGAAGGAAATCGGCAACGCACCGTCGATGAGCCCGATCGGCAGCGGCCTGCGCTACAGCCAGACACCGCAGATGGCGCTCTACCCCAAGCAGCCGCGCGCCATGGCCAGCGGCTATTCGCTGTGGAGCGACAGCCAGTCCGCACTGTTCAAGGATGCTCGCGCCCTGAACGTGGGCGACATCCTGACGGTCAACATTCAGATCAACGACAAGGCCTCGTTCGAGAACGAGACCGACCGCAGCCGAACCAATTCGAGCGGCATGAACTGGTCGACCAGTGCCGATTTCTTCGGCTACAAGCCGCCGGAAACGACCGGCGAACTCGCGTCGGGCTCCGACACCAGCACCCAGGGCAAGGGCTCGACCGAACGCTCGGAAAAGCTGACGCTGCTCGTCGCGGCCGTCGTCACCGGCATCCTGGAGAACGGCAACCTGCTGATCTCCGGCTCGCAGGAAGTGCGCGTCAACCACGAGATCCGCATCCTCAACGTCGCCGGTATCGTCCGCCCTCAGGACGTCGATGCCGACAACACGATCTCGTATGAGCGGATCGCCGAAGCCCGCATCTCCTATGGCGGTCGCGGTCGCCTGACGGAGGTCCAGCAGCCACCGGTCGGACAGCAGGTCGTCGACCTCTTCTCGCCGATCTGACGCGCAACCCGGCAAGCTGGAAGGAACGGCAGGGCAGATGGAACAGGTCGAAGGCACCGAACCGAAGAAGAAATCGGCAACCTTGATGCTGATCGCGGCAATCGCCGTCCTGACGCTTGTCGCTGGGGGAGGGGGCTGGCTGATCGGCACCCTTCTGGCGCCGAAGATCGCCGCCGTCGAGGAAGCCGAAAAGGCGGCCGATGCCGAAAAGGCAGCCGGCGCCGAGGGCGAGGGCAAGGCGGAGGACGGCCTGCCGCGCATCGCCGCCGAGGCCAATGGCATCGTCCAGCTGGAACCTATCACCACCAATCTCGCCTATCCGTCGGAGAGCTGGATCCGCCTCGAAGTGGCGCTCCTTTTCAACGGCGCCATTGACGTCAAGATCGCCGAAGATGTTCACCAGGACATTCTCGCCTATCTGCGAACCGTTTCCCTGCAACAGATCGAAGGGCCGCGCGGCTTCCAGTATCTCAAGGATGACATCCAGGAGCGTGTTGACCTTCGCTCCGAAGGGCGCGTATCGAAGGTGATGTTCAGGACTTTTGTGATCGAATGATTCGGTTCCTCCTTCTTGCCGCCGTCATGATGATGGTGCCGGGACTGGCCGCGGCGCAACAACTGCCCACGGATCTCTTCAACGCGCCGATCGACGGTTCGGTCGCCGCCTGGATCGTCCGGACCTTCGGCCTTCTCACCGTTCTGTCGGTCGCGCCGGGCATCCTCATCATGGTCACGAGCTTCCCGCGCTTCGTGATCGCCTTTTCCATCCTGCGATCCGGCATGGGACTGGCTTCGACCCCGTCCAACATGATCCTGACCAGCCTGGCGCTGTTCATGACCTTCTACGTCATGTCGCCCACCATGGACCGGGCCTGGACCGAAGGCGTCCAGCCGCTGCTGGAAAACCGCATGACGGAGGCGCAGGCGGTCACCGCGATCGCCGAACCCTTCCGCGTCTTCATGACCGCCAATACCCGGGACAAGGACCTGAAGCTCTTCGTCGACATCGCCAACGAGCGCGGCCAGACGCCGGTCGTCGGCGACAAGGTCGACTACCGCGTGCTCGTTCCGGCCTTCATGCTCTCCGAGATCCGCCGCGGCTTCGAAATCGGTTTCCTGATCGTCCTGCCCTTCCTCGTCATCGACATGATCGTGGCGACCATCACCATGGCCATGGGCATGATGATGCTCCCGCCCACTTCGATCTCGCTGCCGTTCAAGATCCTCTTCTTCGTCCTGATCGATGGCTGGAACCTGCTTGTCGGGAGCCTCGTGCGCTCGTTTGCCTGAGGCCGGCGACGATTCGAGGCACGGGCCGGCCTGAGACCGCTCTTCTTCCCATTCCGGCACGCCGTGATTAACCATCCTGCGCCCGATTCCGCCGGAAGATGGTGAATTTTATCATAAAATTCAAATACCTGAGGAAAAAGTCCGTTTTTCTTCACAAATCGCGTGTGAAAACGACTTTTTAACCATTTGCCTTGAGGTGACGTTAAAGTCCGTGCTGTTTCTTAAGCGACAGAGGCGGATTAATTTAAACCACCAATTAATTGACATGATGTCGACTGCCTCTGCCGGTTCCAAAACCCGGCATGTCCCTCTCTCGTATTTTGTTTCCAAGGGGACACATCAATGACTAGCATTATGACCAATTCGGCTGCTCTTGCCGCCCTCGACACCCTCCGCTCGATCAACAAGGGCCTGAACGAGACCCAGAACCGCGTATCGTCGGGCTACCGCGTCGAGACCGCTTCCGACAACGCCGCCTACTGGTCGATCGCCACCACCATGCGTTCGGACAACAAGGCTCTCTCGGCTGTTTCCGACGCGCTCGGCCTCGGCGCCGCTAAGACAGACACGGCTTACACCGGTATGGAAGCCGCCATCGACGTCGTCACCGAAATCAAGGCCAAGCTGGTTGCCGCTCGCGAACCGGGCGTTGACAAGGACAAGATCAACAAGGAACTGACCGAGCTGAAGTCGCAGCTCTCGTCGATCTCCGAATCGGCCTCGTTCTCGGGCGAAAACTGGCTCTACAACGACACGACCACCGCAGTCGGCACCAAGGAAATGGTCGGCTCGTTCGTTCGCGCCACGGACGGCACGGTTTCGCTGCAGACCCTGTCCTTCGACGCATCGACCTCGGTCCTGATCGACACCGACAACGCGACCCGCGGTCTCTTAACCAAGGACTACACGGTCGCCGTCGATGATGGCACGGCTTCCGGCACCACCGCCACCTACTTCCTGATCGATGCCGACTCCACCACGGCTGCTTCGGGTACGGTCGTCGCGCTGTCCTCGGCCACCACCGACGACCAGGTTGAAGGCATGATCTCGGCTGTCGACGCCATGCTGTCCGACATGACGGATGCTGCTGCAACGCTCGGCGCCACCAACAGCCGCCTGGAAATGCAGGACGAGTTCGTCGCCGACCTCATGGACGTGATCGACACCGGCGTGGGCCGTCTCGTCGATGCCGACATGAACGAGGAATCGACCCGCCTGAAGGCTCTGCAGACCCAGCAGCAGCTCGGCATCCAGGCCCTGTCGATCGCCAACTCCAACTCGGAAAACATCCTCTCGCTGTTCCGCTAAGCGGACAAGCAGCGCCGGCCCTATCGGGACGGCAGGGATCTGGGGGCCGCGCCGGCATGGCGCGGCCCTTTTTTGTTAACGCCCGGGATACCTTCGTTAATGGATGGATAAAAATCACGTCGGGCATTTAGGTTTTGTTAACTCTGTTAGGGTCAAGTGCAGTCATTAACGGTGGATTAATTTAAAACACAGATCCGAATTAATTGGCATGAAGTCGCCCCACCGTCGCCGGAACCATTGACCGGCATGTCCCTCCTTCCCGGAACCTAAAGGGGCATTCAATGACCAGCCTGATGACCAACACCGCGGCAATCGCGGCACTCGATACCCTTCGCTCGATCACCGCGTCCATGAACGAAACGCAAAAGCGCGTCTCCTCCGGCTACAAGGTGGAAACGGCCTCCGACAACGCCGCCTATTGGTCGATCGCCACCACCATGCGCTCCGACAACATGGCGCTGGCCGCCGTGGAAGACGCACTCGGCTTCGGCGCCGCCAAGACCGACACCGCCTATACCGGTCTCGAAGCCGCAGTCGATGTCGTGACCGAAATCAAGGCCAAGCTCGTCGCGGCCCGCGAACCGGGCGTCGACAAGGAAAAGATCAACAAGGAACTGACGGAGCTCAAGGCGCAACTGTCGTCGATCTCCGAATCCGCCTCGTTCTCGGGCGAAAACTGGCTCTACAATGCCGCTGCCGCCGCCGTGGGAACGAAGGAAATGTCCGGCTCCTTCGTCCGCGCGGCCGATGGCACCGTCTCGGTCGAGACCCTGACGTTCGACACGGCCGACTCGGTCTTGATCGATACCGTCGATGCCACCCGCGGTCTGCTGACCAAGGATTATACGGTCAAGGTCGACGACGGCACGGCGACCGGAACGACCATGACCTACTTCCTGATCGACGCCGGCGGCACCGGTACGTCGGGTACGGTCGTTGAACTCTCCAGTACAAACACGGATGAAGAGGTTGAAGGAATGATCAGCGCAGTCGACGCCATGCTGGCCGATATTACCGATGCGGCCGCGACCCTCGGCGCGATCAACATGCGCGTCGAAATGCAGACGGACTTCGTCGCCGATTTGATGGACGTGATCGACACCGGTGTCGGCCGTCTGGTCGATGCCGACATGAACGAGGAATCGACACGCCTCAAGGCCCTGCAGACCCAGCAGCAGCTCGGCATCCAGGCCCTGTCGATCGCCAATACCAATTCGGAAAACGTCCTGGCGCTGTTCCAGTAAAGGCCGGCCAGGCCAGGCCATTTCCGACCCTTGGACAAGTCGGGCCGTGCACCGGAAGGTGCGCGGCCCGATGCCTTTTTGGGCAGTGGAACAGATTTTTCAAAATTCCGTCGATCGCTTCAGGACCTATTAACCTTAATCGGGTTGAATAGGATCATTAAAACGACGGATTAACCAACTGTAAACAATGGTTAATTGCATGACGCGGACCGTCGTTTCCGGTACTTAGACCCGGAATGTCCCTTTCCATATCCTGTCAACAAGGGGCAGTATTTTATGACGAGCATTATGACGAACTCTGCTGCAATCGCAGCACTCGATACCCTGCGCTCCATCAACTCCGGCCTGAACGAGACGCAGAACCGCGTATCGTCCGGCTACCGCGTTGAAACCGCAGCCGACAACGCCGCCTACTGGTCGATCGCCACCACCATGCGTTCGGACAACAAGGCTCTCTCGGCCGTCGAAGACGCACTCGGCCTCGGCGCTGCCAAGACCGACACGGCTTACACCGGTATGGAAGCTGCCATCGACGTCGTCACCGAAATCAAGGCCAAGCTGGTTGCCGCTCGCGAACCGGGCGTCGACAAGGAAAAGATCAACAAGGAACTGACCGAGCTGAAGTCGCAGCTGCAGTCTATCTCCGAATCGGCTTCCTTCTCGGGCGAAAACTGGCTCTACAACGAGTCCGCCACCGCAGTCGGCACCAAGGAAATGGTCGGCTCGTTCGTTCGCGCCGCCGACGGCACCGTTTCGGTCGAACTGCTGTCCTTCGACGCCGCCACCTCGGTCCTGATCGACACCGACACCGCGACCCGTGGTCTGCTGACCAAGGACTACACGGTCGCCGTCGATGACGGCACGGCTTCCGGCACCACCGCGACCTACTTCCTGATCGACGCCGGCGGCACCGGTACGTCCGGTACGGTCGTCTCGCTGTCCTCCGCCACCACCGATGACCAGGTCGAAGGCATGATCTCGGCTGTCGACGCCATGCTGACCGACATGACGGACGCTGCTGCAACGCTCGGCGCCACCAACAGCCGCCTGGAAATGCAGACCGACTTCGTCGCCGACCTGCGCGACGTGATCGACACCGGTGTCGGCCGTCTGGTCGACGCCGACATGAACGAGGAATCGACCCGCCTCAAGGCCCTGCAGACCCAGCAGCAGCTCGGCATCCAGGCCCTGTCGATCGCCAACTCCAACTCGGAAAACATCCTCTCGCTGTTCCGTTAAGCGTGAGGGGAGGGGAGGGCCTCGGCCCTCTCCGACACCTGAAGATAGTGCGCCGCGGCCTCCCAGGCCGCGGCGTTTCTTTTGTTTCCGCCGGCTAATTAACATGTGTTGTCCGGTGTTTAGCATTCATTAACCTTAATAGTGTTTTCTGTGACCATTGAAACGGTAGCCCGGCAGACGAACACTCGTTGCGGGCTTGCATGACGCTGAATTCCGTTGCCGGTCGCAAACCCGGCATGCCCTCGTGACTGATTTTTGCCGAAAGGGGCTTTATTAAAATGACGAGCTTGATGACGAACTCTGCTGCAATTGCAGCACTCGATACCCTGCGCTCCATCAACTCCAGCATGAACGAAACGCAGAACCGCGTATCGTCCGGCTACCGCGTCGAAACCGCAGCCGACAACGCCGCCTACTGGTCGATCGCCACCACCATGCGTTCGGACAACAAGGCCCTGGCTGCCGTCGAAGACGCGCTTGGCCTTGGCGCTGCCAAGACCGACACGGCTTACACCGGTATGGAAGCCGCCATCGACGTCGTCACAGAAATCAAGGCCAAGCTGGTTGCCGCCCGCGAACCGGGCGTCGACAAGGAAAAGATCAACAAGGAACTGACCGAGCTCAAGGCTCAGTTGGCCTCGATCTCCGAATCGGCTTCCTTCTCGGGCGAGAACTGGCTCTACAACGAGTCCACCACCGCAGTCGGCACCAAGGAAATGGTCGGCTCCTTCGTTCGTGCCGCCGACGGCACCGTCTCGGTCGAACTGCTGTCCTTCGACGCTGCAACCTCGGTCCTGATCGACACCGTCGACGCGACCCGCGGCCTGCTGACCAATGACTACACGGTCACCGTCGATGACGGTTCGGCTTCCGGCACCACCGCGACCTACTTCCTGATCGACGCCGGCGGCACCGGCACGACCGGTACGGTCGTCGCGCTGTCCTCGGCCACCACCGACGACCAGGTCGAAGGCATGATCTCGGCTGTCGACGCCATGCTGGCCGACATGACGGATGCTGCTGCAACGCTCGGCGCCACCAACAGCCGCCTGGAAATGCAGACCGACTTCGTCGCCGACCTGCGCGACGTGATCGACACCGGTGTCGGCCGTCTCGTCGATGCCGACATGAACGAGGAATCGACCCGCCTCAAGGCCCTGCAGACCCAGCAGCAGCTCGGCATCCAGGCCCTGTCGATCGCCAACTCCAACTCGGAAAACATCCTCTCGCTGTTCAAGTAAGATCGCGAGGGTCGCTCGCGACCCTCCCCGTCTTGCAGCGTAGGCACTAAGCCGCGGTCCCCTGGACCGCGGCTTTTCCGTTTGCGAAAAGGCTCGGACTTCATGCGAAATCTTGCCATGCTCTATTGACGAAATCTTCAGATAGATTAACAAATCCTTATTGCGTTAACTTTTTGTTAACTCTAAGTTCGTTAAGCATTCGTTAATAGCGTCGGGTCGGCCACCAGGGCAAACAGTGGCCGATGTGCATGAAGCAGTCCGTCGTCGCCGGCAGATTTTGATAGATCCGGCATGTCCCGTATTTCATTTTGGGGCACCAGATGACCAGCATCATGACCAATACCGCCGCGATGGCGGCTCTCCAGACCCTCCGCAGCATCGATTCCAACATGCAGGAGACGCAAGCGCGCGTATCCTCGGGTTATCGTGTCGCCACGGCCGCCGACAACGCTGCCTACTGGTCGATCGCGACCACCATGCGGTCGGACAATTCCGCTCTCTCCACGGTTCAGGACGCGCTGGGCCTCGGCGCCGCGAAAACCGATACGGCCTATACCGGTCTCGAATCCGCGGTCGAAGTGGTGACGGAGATCAAGTCAAAGCTGGTGGCCGCCCGCGAGCCCGGCGTCGACAAGAGCAAGATCAACAAGGAACTCTCCGAGCTCAAGAACCAGCTCGCCGCGATTGCCGAATCGGCGTCGTTCTCCGGCGAAAACTGGCTCTTCAACGAATCCGCCACGGCACCCGGAACGAAGGAGATCGTCGCCTCGTTCAACCGCGCGTCGGATGGCGCCGTCTCGGTCACCACCCTTGCATTCGACACCTCCGAATCGGTGCTGATCGACACCAAGGACGCCAATAACGGCGTTCTGACCAAGGGCTTCCAGGTGACGCAACCGTCCGGCTCCACCACCACGATCGCCACCTACTTCCTGATCGACGTGAGTGCGACGACAGGTGCCACGGGCTCGGAAGTCGTGCTGACCACCTCGATGAGCGAAGACGAGCTGGACGGCATGATCAGCGCCGTCGATGCCATGCTGCAGCGCCTGACCGACTCGGCCTCGACGCTTGGCGCGATTACCAGCCGTATCGAAATGCAGGACGAATTCGTCTCGACATTGATGGACGTGATCGACAAGGGCGTCGGTCGTCTCGTCGATGCCGACATGAACGAGGAATCGACCAAGCTGAAGGCGCTTCAGACGCAGCAGCAACTCGGTATCCAGGCGCTCTCGATCGCCAATACCAACGCGGAAAACATCCTCACCCTGTTCAAGTAATTGGCAGCAACGGACCGGAGTTGACCCTTTTCGTTTCTACCGTGCCGCCGGTCATCGGCATAAGGTGGAACCGTTGGACCGCGCAACTGCCCTGGCGCGGTCCAACACCTTCATCCTCGCACAAGTTTGGGCTTCTAGTCTCAGACGAGGCAAATGGCGCTTATGCCAGGCGCAGCGTGACACAAACGCGGCAACCGAAGCGGGCACTGGATGGCATGATGAGTATGCACGATCCGAAAATGTTTAGGGAGTTCAGGTCATTCTCATGTCGCCGCGACAGGATGTCGGCAATCCTCGCCATGGGAGCAGTTCGTCGATGAGCATGCCGCTCGCCCACTATCTCAAGGACTTTTCCGCGCCGTCCGGCACGCCCTCGGGTGTGATCGGTGGCGATTTCGCATCCCTCGACGACGCCGGATTCAATACGGATTTTCCCCGCATGTCGGAGCCCGAGCCGGAGCCCATCGACCTCGAGGCCGAGCGTCGCGAGGCCTATGCTCAAGGCCATGAAGCGGCGTCGACCGAGCTCGACGAGAGGCATGCGGCCGAGCTTCTGGCATTGCGGGCGGCCCACGAAGAGGCGATGGCGGCGCTTGAGGCGCGGTTGATGGGCGAAACCGCGAAGCGTCTGGCCGAGGGGCTGGAGCGCACGACCGCCGAGCTCGCGCTGGCCATCAGCGAACACGCAGCCGAAGCACTTTCCCCGTTCCTGTCGCAGGAGGTCGCGGCAAAGGCGGTGGCCGATCTTGCCGACTTGTTGCGGACCGCGATCGCCGACGGCGAGGCGGGCACGGTTACCGTGAAGGGACCGCGGGCGCTGTTCGACCTGTTGCTCGCCCACTTGCCCGAACAGCAAGGACGCCTGCGCCACGTCGAGGACCTTGACCTCGATCTCTCGGCGGAGATCGACGGTACCGTGCTGGTTACCCGGATCTCGGCCTTCGCCGCTAGCCTGAAGAAAGTGCTGGGATGAGCGACGGCGAGAATCACCATCACGGAAAGAACGAGATCGTCATCATCAAGCGCCATAGCGGTGGTGATCACGATGGTGCCCATGGCGGTGCCTGGAAGATCGCCTATGCCGACTTCATGACGGCGATGATGGCCTTCTTCCTGGTGATGTGGCTGGTCAATGCGGCGAACGAAGAGACCAAGGCCTCGGTGGCGAGCTATTTCAATCCGATCAAACTCTCCGACGAAAAGCCGACGGAAAAGGGCTTGAAGAAGCCCGTCGACCAGGCAGAAGGTGAGCAGAAGCAGGAACGCTCTCAGGTCGAAGAGGAACACGAGACTGTCGGTTCGGCTGCCGCAACCGGCGAGGACCAGACCGCGACCTCCGGCGACCAGGCCAACTATTCGGAAGCCGACTTCTTCGAGAATCCCTATTCCGTACTCGCCGAGATCGCCCAGGAGGTCGGCCAGCAAGCCAATGTCAGCGCCAAGGGCGAGGGCGGTGCGGCCGATTCCGGCCCGTCGACCGGCGCCGAAGGTGGCGAGGCCTATCGCGACCCGTTCGATCCGGATTTCTGGACCCAGCAGGTGCAGACCGTCCAGGGCGAGCCGGGCAAGCAGGAAACGCCCCCGGCCACGGTCGAGAACCTGGATCCGAGCAAGGCGGAACAGGAGGTCGCCCTGGCCGTGCCCGGCGAGAAGCCGGAGCAGCCTGCAGATCCGGCCACCGAGGCTGCAAACGCCGAAAAGAACCAGGCGGGTGACGAGACGAGCAGCAAGACCGATGTCGCTTCCGAGCCGAAGACGGCCGAGGGGCAGACCGCGGAACAAGCAGCCGAAAGCCTGAAGGCCGAGATCGAAAAGGAGATCGGCGGCGTTTCCGGCAAGCTCGCCGAGGGCCTGATCGTCAGCCCGGCCGAAGGCGGCCTGCTGGTGACGATTTCCGACCAATCCGAGGCGCCGATGTTCAATGTCGGATCGGCCGTGCCGCGCAAGGAGCTCGTCGTCGCCATGGAGCGGATCGGCAAGCTGTTGCAGGGGCGCGAGGGCCCGATCGTCATTCGCGGCCACACCGACGGCCGGCAGTTCAAGGGAACGGAAAACGACAACTGGCGCCTGTCCATGGCGCGCGCGCACAGCGCCTACTACATGCTCGTCCGGGGCGGCCTATCGGAAGGGCGGGTCAGGCAGGTCTCCGGCTTTGCCGACCGTCGCTTGCAGGTTCCCGACGATCCGCTCGCCGATGCCAACCGTCGGATCGAGATCCTGATTCAGGCGGACCAGGGATAATCACATGGGGTGCCCGAAACTGCAGCGGCTGGTACCGGCTCTTTCGCTCCTCGGCCTTGTATGGGCCGGGGCGGCGGCGGCCGAGGGCCTCGACGGCATCGCGCCGTACAAGATGCTGCGTTCGCTGCAATTCGTGCAGGATTCGGTCGTGCTCGGCGATCACTCGGCCGCTGAAATGCAGCGCTTCATGCTGTCGACGATCGACAAGCGTCTGCGCGAGGCCGACGCATCGCTGTTCGAGGAGCCGCGCAATGTCGATGCCGCGCTGATCTATGCGATGAGCGGCGGTAATCCGGCGACGCTGGAATTCCTCGTTGCCCGCGATGTTGATGGCAATTTCGACAATCGTGTCACCGACGCGCTGCGCAAATACCTCTCCGGCAAGGGCACGCTGATCGCCAAGACGCTGGGCGACATGGTGACGGAATACCGCGATACCAAGGTCGCGCCCTATCTGGCTCTGGTGGCCGGCAATGTGATGATCCCGCGCGATCCCGCAAAGGCGCTTGAATTCTATGACTGGGCCCGGTTGACCGCGCCGGGGACGATCGTCGAGGAGGCGGCGCTGCGCCGCTCGCTGGCCGTCGCGGTCGAGGGCGGCATGGTCGACAAGGCCGCTGCCTATGCCAATCGCTACGCGCGCCGCTTCCTGCATTCTCCCTATGCCAGCCAATTTGCCGATCTCTTCGTCCAGCTTGTCGTCGAGCACAATGATGCCTTCGACGAGGCGGCGATCGGGGCGACCCTCGTCTACATGGACGTTGACCGCCAGCGCGAGGTCTACCTGCGCATCGCGCGGCAGGCGGCGATCAAGGGGCGCAACGAACTGGCGCGCCAGGCCGCCGACAAGGCCCGCCTGCTGTCGGGTACCGAGGACGGCGCGGATGCGCTGGCCATGCTTTATGGCGGGCTTGCCGGCATTCCGACCAGCGAGGTCGGCGCGGCGATCAAGGCGATTGCGGCGATCCCCGACGAGATCCTCTCCCCGTCGGATCGCGCGCTGCGCGACGCCGCGGCCGCCATCGCGGAAGAGGTGATACGCAAGCCCGAACTGGACAGTCCGGCGCAAGCTCCAGAGCCGAGTGTTGCCCCTTCGAACGACGCATCCATTTCAGAGACGCCCGCCATCGACGAACAGCAGGATCCGACAGCGCCGGCTTCGGTTCCGCCAGACGTTTCGCCCGCCGAGGCGGAGGCGGTCGGCAGCAAGGATCAGGATCCGGAGTTCCGCTCCTTCGTCGATACCGGCCGTTCAAAGCTGGAGGCAATCGACGATCTCCTGAAGCAAGAAGGCACAAACTGATGATCGATCCGTCCTCCGCCCCCAAGATCTCGAGCATGGACGCCTCGCTCGCGGGGAGCGCCTCTTCGCAGCGGAACGACGCGAAGGCGGCCAACGGATTTGACGACGCGCTGTCGAGCGCCGGTCACAGCGGCCGAAACCGCCAGGACCGCGCGGACGCGGTGTCCGGTGGGGAAACCGAGGCGGAAGAGGCGCGCGGCGCGGAAGCCGAGGGCGCCGAGACAAGGGCCACCAAGGGGACCCGTCCGGCAATCGATGTGTCCGGCGCCCTTTCTCGTCCTAGCATCGCCGGGACCGTTGTCGGCCGGGCGACGACAGCCGCCGCTGCGGCGGCTGCCGGCCGGACGACGACAGCGATCGCTGCGACGACAGACACCCCTGCGGCGGCCACCGACGCTGCGCAAAGCGACACCGGGACCCAGGCTCTCGGCGAGGATGGGCCGGCAACCGACATCGCCGCCGCCCGCAAGGCGGCAAGGAACCTTGACAGCTCATTGGCGAACCCTGCCAACGGGACTACGGGCGAGACACTGGACGGGGTCCAGGTGGCCGCGGTCGTGCAGCATGTCCAGGCGGCGAAGGGCGACAAGACCGAGCGGGCGGTGAAGGCGGCCCACGGCGGCGATACCGACGCAGCCTCCGACACCGACACCGACACTAACACCGAGACCGAGGCCGGAGCCGCAGCAACGGGCGTCCCCGCTGGATCCGACCTTGGCGATATGCTGACACTGCTCACCCACGCGGCAGCTTCAGCCCCGCAGGTCGCGCCGCGTGGCGATCGTGCCGCAGGCCGTGCCGCCGCCAGCGAAGCGACGGCAGTCGTCGCGTCCTCCGGCGAGCTTTCGGCGGCCGGCGTCGAGGCCAAGGCCGATCTGCCATCCGTCGATACGGCGGACACCGGCACGGCGGGTGCCACCGAGGCAGACCGTTCCTTCCGCTTCCTGCGTGCCGACGGCAAGGGCCAGACACTCGCCATGCGCATCGGCCCGTCGGACGGCGAGACGGTCAAGTATGACATCGGCTCGGCGAAGGATGGCGGTCAGACCGTCGCGGTCCTCGATGCGCGCCGCTATATCGCTCCGGCCTCCACCAACGCCGCCACGATCACCGCCGCGATGATGGGTGACGGGGAATGGGCCAGCGCCATGTTGCCCGGCTCTGAGCTTGCCAATGCCGCCAGCCAGTCGAGCTCCGGCAAGGTCGTCAATACGCTGAAACTTCAGATGAGCCCGATTGAGCTCGGCAATGTCACGGCGACGCTGCGGCTGAGCGGCGACGAACTCACGGTTCAGATCACCGTGGAGACGCATGCGGCCCACAAGGCGCTGAGCGAGGACCAGGGCGACATGCTGAAGGCGCTGCGGGCACAAGGCTTCACCGTCGACCAGATTCAGGTCAGCCTGAACGTCGGTGCTGCGGATCGTGCCGACAGCGGCCAGACCGGCGCGCAGGGTCAGTCATCCGGTCAGCAGGCGCAGGGCGGGGCCCAGGGCGGCAACGGAAACAACGAGCGCCGCACGGCGACGACGCAGGCCGAGAGCGGCACCGGTATGGGGAAGACGACAGATGACGCGAGCGCGCTACAGGCGACCCCTGGCGGGGCTGGTGCTTCTCGTCCTGGCCACGTTTACATCTGAGGTCACGGCATCGACCGGTGCCTGCGAACGCGAGATCCAGGCGGCAGCGGCGAAATATGCGATCCCGGAAGGCATCCTCTACTCCGTCGGCCTGACGGAGACGGGGCGAAAGGGATCGCTGCAGGCCTTCGCGATGAACGTCGAGGGAAAGGCGATGTACTTCGACAGCGAAGCCGATGCCCTCGAGGCCTTCGTCCAGGCGCGACGAAAAGGCTCGAGGTTGATCGACATCGGTTGCATGCAGATAAATCAGCACTTCCACGGAGAGCATTTTTCATCGGTGCAGGCCATGTTCGATCCCCGCGCCAATGTCGAGTATGCGGCGCGCTTTCTACGCAACCTGCGCGATCGTCATGAAACCTGGACCATGGCGGTGGCGCGATATCATGCGGGCCCGAACAACGACCCGGCGCAGCAGCGATATGTCTGTCGGGTGATCGGAAATCTGGTGGCGACCGGTTACGGGAAATGGACCGAGAATGCCAAAAGATTTTGTGGTGAGTAGCCAGATTTGGGACTAGACAAGCGCCAATCTGCTGATTTGCAGATTGTGTCTGGAATGTGGACAAGTTTTGGCCGCACAAGCGCGGCGTTAACCATGCGTTAACTTTTCAACAAGAAAATTGTATCTGAGTCGCCATTGCACCACTATATATAGATCAAATCGCCATCGAAATCTTAATCAACTGTTAATACCTATCATTAACATCATCTAGTTGTCCGTGATTCGCCCGATTCGTACCGATAGAGCATCGAGGCACCACACACTGATTCGGAGGCGGACGATGATCGTAGTGGTAGACGAGCGAGAGCTCGTGAAAGACGGGTACACATCCTTATTTGGGCGTGAAGGCATTCCATCGACCGGATTTGATCCGGCCGAGTTCGGCGAATGGGTCAATACGGCGGCGGATTCTGATATCGCGGCCGTCGAGGCGTTTCTGCTGGGGCAGGGTGATTGCACGCATGAGTTGCCGCGGGCAATTCGTGACAGGACACAGGCACCGGTGATCGCAGTCAGCGACCAGCCGTCGCTCGAGGCGACGCTGGCCCTGTTTGACTGTGGCGTCGACGATGTCGTCAGGAAGCCGGTTCATCCGCGCGAAATCCTGGCACGGGCGGCGGCGATCCGGCGTCGGCTGAAGGCGATTGCGAACTTCACCGAGATCGGCCCGATCCGGGTGTTCTCGGATGGGCGCGATCCGGAAATCGCGGGTGAAATCTTCCCCCTTCCGCGGCGCGAGCGCCGTATCCTCGAATATTTGGTCGTCAACCGCGGTCGTCGCGTTTCCAAGACCCAGATTTTCAACGCGATCTACGGCATCTTCGACGAAGAGGTCGAGGAGAACGTCGTCGAAAGCCATATTTCCAAGCTGCGCAAGAAGCTGCGCAAGAAGCTCGGTTTCGACCCGGTCGATTCCAAGCGCTTCCTTGGCTACTGCATCGACTGGAGCTGATCTCTCAGCCCTTGGCCGCGCGCTGCGGGCCTTACGAGTGAATTCGCAAAGGCCCGCTATCTCCAGACAGCTTCACGCAAGGCCCACCTCCTATTCTCTGCAATGACTACGGAAACGAGGATTTTCAATGAGCCTTTACGGAACGATGCGAACCGGTGTGTCCGGTATGAACGCCCAGGCAAATCGTCTCGGCACAGTTGCTGAAAACATCGCCAACTCCAGCACCGTCGGCTACAAGAAGGCCTCGGTGCAGTTTTCCTCCATGATCCTGCCGACGACGTCGGGCGCCTACAATTCCGGTGGTGTCGAGACGGACGTCCGGTACTCGATCTCGAGCCAGGGCACGTTCAGCTACACGACCTCCTCGACCGACCTCGCCGTCAACGGCGACGGTTTCTTCATCGTCGAGGGCGCCGACGGCGTCGAATATCTGACGCGCGCCGGCTCGTTCGTGGTTCAGGACGACGGCACGTTGAAGAACTCGGCCGGCTACACCCTGATGGGTTACGAATATTCCTCGACCGCCGATCCGACCATCGTCGTCAACGGCTTCAACGGTCTTGAGCCGATTAACCTGTCCTCGGCCTCGATCTCGGCGACGGCATCGACGGCCGGCGAGCTCAACGTCAACCTCCCGTCGAACGCGGCGGTCGGCGACACGGAGGCCACCTCGCTCGTCGCCTATGACAGCCAGGGCAACAGCCGCCTGATCGAGTTCACCTACACCAAGACCGCGGACAATGTCTGGTCGATGACGGCGACCTATGCCGGTCCTCCCGCGACGACCGTCGTGCCGGCCACCACCGTGACCTTCGACTCCGACGGCCAGATCGTTTCGCCGACATCGCTGACCACGACGGGCTTCACTGTGTCGGGCGCCGACATGCTGTCGATGAACATCGACATCAGCACGTCGAGCCAGCTCGCCGCCGACTTCTCCGTCGAGGAAGGCGAGATCAACGGCAATGCGGCTTCCGAAGTGGTCGGCTACGAGATCGACGAGGCCGGCGTGGTCTCGGTCGTCTACGACAATGGCGATCTTACCCCGCGCTTCCGCGTGGCGCTCGCCAGCGTGCAGAGCCCGGACAACCTGAACCCGGTTGCCGGCAACCTCTACACCCAGAGCAATTCCTCGGGCGTCATCGTCATGGGCTATGCCGGCACCAGCGGCTTCGGCTCGATCATCTCCGGTGCCCTTGAAGACTCCAATGTCGACGTGGCCGAAGAACTGACCGCGATGATCGAATCCCAGCGGAATTACACCGCGAACTCCAAGGTATTCCAGACCGGCTCCGAATTGATGGAAGTCCTGGTCAACCTGAAGAGATAACCGGAAGGTTAAGGCAGCCACATGTCGCTTACGTCTGCACTCAATACGGCTCAAGCCATTTTCCGGAATACGGGGGAACAGACCTCCGTCATTTCCACGAACATTGCCAATGACGGAAACGCAAACTATGTGCGGCGCGCGGCTGTCGTAACCAACACGATCTACGGGGCATCGACGGTCACCACCGAACGCGCCCAGCAGATGGCCCTGCTTCGCCAGCTCACCAGTGCCACCTCGGCATCCAGCGCCCAGGATACGCTGCTCAACGGGCTGACCACCCTCTCCAACGCGCTGGGGGGGAACGACTACGAGCTTTCCCCCTCGACCTATCTCGCAGAGCTGCAGACCAGCCTGGAAGCATTCGCCGCTTCACCTGGCGAGTATACGCTGGCGGCCACCGTGGTTACCGACGCGCAGGACGTGGCCAATTCGCTCAACAATGCGGCTGCGACGGTTCAAAAGCTCCGGGTGGATGCCGATGCCGAGATCAATACCCAGGTGGTCGAACTGAACCGGCTTCTCGCCGAGTTCCAGATCGTCAACGATGCGGTCGTCAAGGCAAACGCGATCGGCGCCGATCCGAGCGATGCGCTCGATACCCGCGATACGCTGCTGAAAGACGTTTCGGAAATCATCGGCGTCGATGCCAGCACCCGCGCCAATGGCGATATGGTGCTCTACACGACCGAAGGCACGACGCTTTTTGAAACCGTGCCACGCTCGGTCACCTTCACCCGGACGCTGGCCTATGACGCGACGGTCACCGGCAATTCGATCTATGTCGACGGCATTGCGATCCAGGCCGGCGAGGGCGGCAATACCACCGCCGACGGCACGCTGGGCGCCCTTCTCCAATTGCGCGACGATATCGCTCCGACCTTCCAGACGCAGCTCGACGAAGTCGCGCGCGGCCTGATCGAGGCCTTTGCCGAGACGGATCCGCTCGGTGTCGCGCCCGATATGCCCGGCATCTTCACCTGGTCCGGCGGCACGGCGCTCACCTCGGGTGTGCTCGAGCCCGGTCTTGCCGGAACCATCACGGTCTCGACCGCTGTCATCGCTTCTTCCGGCGGCGATCCGCTGCTGTTGCGCGACGGCGGCATCAATGGTGCGGCCTACGTCTGGAACACGGGGAATGCGTCCGGCTACACGACCCTGCTGGCGCGCTATTCCGATGCCCTCGACGCCGATCGTGCTTTCGATGCCTCGGCCGACCTGAAGACGTCGATGAGCGTCATGACCTTCGCCAGCGGCTCGATCGGCTGGCTGGAGGAACTCCGTTCCAGCGCCACGACCGCGTCGGACAACAAGGTTGCGCTTTATGAGCGGTCCTTCCAGTCCTACTCGTCGGAGACCGGCGTCAATCTCGACGAGGAACTCTCGCTGCTGCTCGACGTGGAGCAGTCCTACAAGGCATCGGCCAAGCTCGTTTCGACCATTGACGAGATGCTGCAGGCCGTCCTGGCGATGGCGGGCTAAGACATGTCGACAGCAAACATCTCCAATCTCTCCATCCAGACCTCGATGCGCCTGACCATCCGTCAGGCCCAGAACGAACTGATCAAGGCGCAGCAAGAAGTCACGACCGGCATCTATGCCGATATCGGCGCCGAGATCGGCGGCGCCACCTCCACCGTCGTCGACCTGACCCGTGACAGCCTGCGCCTGCAGTCGATCAAGAGCACCAATGCGATTGCCACCCAGCGCCTCGAAGCCTCCCAGGAGGCACTCGACCAGATGGCGAGCGCCGCCGACGAGATGAACGAGGCGCTGATCGCGCTTTCCGGGACTTCGAACACCAGCAATCTCGAGACAGCGATCCAGACGATCACCAATTCGCTCGACACCTTTACCAGCATGGCCAACACCTCGCTCGGTGGCGAATACCTGTTCTCGGGCATCAATACCGACGTGCAGCCGATCCAGGAATATACGGATACCTCGGCCGCCAAGCTGGCCTTCGACGCGGAGTTCCTGACCTATTTCGGCTTCCCGCAGAGCGATCCGCAGACGGCGAGCATTGCCGCGACGGGCGCGGCGCCCAGCATGGATGACTTCATCACCAACGTCATCGAGCCGATGTATTCGGGCGCCGACTGGACCACCGATTGGTCGAGTGCGACCGACGAGGTGATGACCAGCCGGATCAGCCAGAGTGAAACGGTCGAAACCTCGGCAACCGCCAACGACAAGTCCATGCGTTATCTCGCGATGGCGGCGGTGGTCGCAAAGGAACTGCTGGCGATCGATCTCTCCGATGCGAGCCGCACCGTGGTGACCAACAAGGCGATCGAATACACCGGCGTCGCGACGACCGGCCTCAACAGCGTCCGCACCAAGCTCGGTCTGTCCGAGAACCGGATCGAAAAGGCCAATGAATCGCTCCAGGTACAGATCGACATCATCGACACGACGCTGACCAGCAAGATCGAGGTCGATGCTTACGAAGCATCGACCCGTGTGAACAATCTCCTGTCTCTGGTCGAGGCATCCTACACGTTGACGGCGAAAATCCAGGCGCTGAGCCTCGTCAACTACCTTTGATGACCAAAGGGAATGAATGAAAATGAAGGACAGATGAATGTACCAGTTTTCATATGCCGAGATCATGGAGGATGGCGTCGCCGACGCCAAGGATCGTGAACGGCAGGCGCTGACCCGCTCGATAGAGCTTCTGACGCTGGCGCGCCAGGAAGAGGGCTATACCCGCCAGGCCATCGAGGCGCTGTTTTATACCCGCCGCGTCTGGATCCGCCTCATCGAGGATCTGAAACAGCCGGAAAATCAGCTGGACGCCGAATTGCGCGCCAACCTGATCTCAATCGCCATTTGGATTTTGAAGGAATGCGACCGGATCCGGAAGCGCCAGTCCACCAATTTCCAGGGCATCATCGACGTGACAACCATCATCAGGGATGGACTGAAATGAAGAGCACTTTGCGCATCTCGCTCAAGTCGGGCGAACGGATTTTCATCAACGGAGCGGTTCTGCGCGTCGACCGCAAGGTTGCGCTGGAATTCCTCAACGACGTGACCTTCCTTCTGGAAAACCACGTCCTGCAGCCGGAGCAGGCAACCACGCCGCTCCGCCAGCTCTACTTCATCGCCCAGATGATGCTGATCAACCCGGAAGGGCGCGAACAGTCGATGGCGATGTTCCGCAAATCGATCATCATGCTGCTCACCTGCTTCGAGAACGAGGAAATCCTCGCCGAGCTGAAGCGCGTCGACGGCATGGTTTCCTCCGGTCGCGCCTTCGATGCGCTGAAGGCGATCCGCGGGCTCTACCCGATCGAGGACCAGATCCTCAACAGTCAGGAGATGACGCCGGCGACCGTCGAGCAGATTCGCAAGGAGATGGCACCATGGCGGTAGACGGCGTAACCTCGGCCACCAGCACGACCTCAACGGCCAGCAACTCCTCTGCATCGAGCGCGTCGGCCGCCGCTTCGCTGGACTATGATTCGTTCCTGAAGCTGCTGATCGCCCAGATGCAGAACCAGGATCCGACCGACCCGATGGACGCCAGCGAGCAGATCGCCCAGTTGGCAACCTTCTCCCAGGTCGAGCAGACGATCCAGACCAATGCCAATCTGGAAACCCTGATCACCGGCAACGCGCTCACCAACGCGACCAACTACATTGGCCAGACGATCACCAGCGCCGACGAATCCATCACAGGCGTCATTGAATCGGTCCGCGTCTACAGCGACACCATGGTCGCGACGACGACCGAGGGTGACGAAATCCCAATCACGGTCGGTGTCCGCGTCGGCGAGCCCTCGACGCCCGATCCCGACACTGATACGGACTCGGATGCCTGATGGTGCCGGGGGCTGATTCCCCCGGAAACAGGCCGGGAAGAGTTAGATCATGAATGAGGCAGACGCCCTCGACATCATGCAGGCCGCCGTTTGGACCGTGCTGGTCGCATCCGGTCCGGCCGTGCTTGCCGCCATGGTCGTCGGCGTCACCATCGCGCTCATCCAGGCGCTCACCCAGGTCCAGGAAATGACCCTGACCTTCGTGCCGAAGATCGTCGCCATTCTCGTGACCATCGGCATCAGCGCGCCCTTCGTCGGCGGGCAGATCGCGCTTTTCGCCAATCTCGTCTTTTCGCGCGTCCAGACCGGCTTCTGACCGGTCGCATCCGGCGGTCCCTGCGCCGGGACTGCCACCCTCGCGCAAGCTTCGCCCGCTATCGCTTCGTTGAACATGGCCGAATGCCCTTGGGCGTCGGCCGACCTCTCATGAAGAGACGGAACGATCAATGGCGCAACCATCCGCAATCACCATTCCGAAGGTCAGCCCGCAGGGCCGCGACATCGGCTTTGCCTTCGGCATCGTCGTCATCCTCTGCATCCTCTTCCTGCCCATCCCGCCCTTCCTGATCGACATGGGTCTCGCCTTCTCGATCGCGTTCTCGGTGCTGATCCTGATGGTCGCGCTGTGGATCCAGCGCCCGCTCGATTTCTCGTCATTCCCGACCATCCTGCTGATCTCGACGATGATCCGCCTGTCGCTCAACATCGCGACGACCCGCGTCATCCTTTCCAACGGTCATCAGGGGCATGAGGCCGCCGGCGGGGTGATCGCCGGCTTCTCCAGCCTTGTCATGTCCGGCGACTTCGTCATCGGTCTGATCGTCTTCATGATCCTGGTCACGGTCAACTTCATCGTCATCACCAAGGGCGCCACCCGCATCGCCGAAGTCGGCGCCCGCTTCACCCTCGATGCCATCCCCGGCAAGCAGATGTCGATCGATGCCGACCTGTCCGCCGGAATGATCGACGACAAGGAAGCCCAGCATCGCCGGCGTGAGCTCGAGCAGGAAAGCTCCTTCTTCGGCGCCATGGACGGTGCCTCGAAGTTCGTGCGCGGCGATGCGATCGCCGGCCTGATCATTACCGCCATCAACATCTTCGGCGGCATCATCATTGGCTATTTCCGCCATGGCATGGAGATCGGCGAAGCGGCCGACGTCTTCGTCAAGCTCTCCGTCGGTGACGGCATCGTCTCGCAGATCCCGGCGCTCATCGTCTCGCTCGCCGCCGGTCTTCTCGTCTCGCGCGGTGGCAATCCTGGCTCGACCGACCAGGCGGTGGTCAACCAGCTGAGCGGTTACCCGCGCGCGTTGTCGGTTGCCGCTTCGCTGATGGTCCTTCTGTCGATCGTGCCGGGTCTGCCGATGGTGCCTTTCCTGGCGCTCGGCGGCATCATGGCCTTCGGCAGCTGGTTCATTCCGCGCCAGATCGAGGCCGAGAACAAGGTCAAGCGCGAGCAGGAAGAGAAAAAGGTCATCCAGACCAAGGAGGCCGAAAAGGATTCGGTCAAATCCGTGCTCAAGACCGCCGAGATCGAACTGGCGCTCGGCAAGCTCGTCTCCACCCGGCTGCTCGGCGCCCACCAGGAGCTCGCCTTCCGCGTCGGCAAGATGCGCAAGAAATTCGCCAGCCAGTATGGCTTCGTCGTGCCCGAGATCAAGGTCACCGACGACATCGCCATCCAGGAAAAGTCCTACCAGATCCGCATTCATGGCACGACGGTCGCCTCCAACCAGCTGCGCGTCGGCGAAGTCCTGGTCGTCACCGGTTCCGGCCGCAAGCCCAAGGTGCCGGGCGACGAGATCCGCGAACCCGCCTTCGGCATGCCGGCGGTCTCGGTGCTCGAGACCTTCACCGAGGACCTGAAGCGCGAGGGCTTCCATCCGATCGACAATGTCTCGGTGGTGCTCACCCATGTGAGCGAGGTCATCCGCAACAACCTGCCGCAGCTTCTGTCCTACAAGGACGTCAAGATCCTGATCGACAGGCTCGATCCGGAATACAAGAAGCTCGCCGACGAGATCTGCTCGTCGCACATGTCCTATTCCGGTCTGCAGGCGGTGTTGAAGCTGCTGCTCGCCGAGCGCGTCTCGATCCGCAACCTGCATCTGATCCTCGAAGCGGTGGCAGAACTCGCGCCCCACGTACGCAAGACCGAGCAGATCGTCGAGCATGTGCGCGTGCGCATGGCCCAGCAGCTTTGCGGTGACCTGACCGACAACGGCGTGCTGCGTGTGCTGCGCCTCGGCTCGAAATGGGACCTCGTCTTCCACCAGGCGCTGAAGCGCGATGCCAAGGGCGAGATCGTCGAGTTCGACATCGATCCGCGCAGCCTTGAGGAGTTCTCCGAGCAGGCCAGCAAGGTAATCCGTGAATTCATGGACCGCGGCCTGCCTTTCGTGCTTGTCACGTCGCCGGAAACGCGCTCCTATGTGCGCATGATCATCGAGCGGCTGTTCGCTACCCTGCCGGTCCTGTCGCATGTCGAACTGGCCAAGGGCATCGAGATCAAGATCCTGGGCTCCATTTCATGATCACCGACCCCGAGGGGACAGTTCTGGCCATGTTCGTGGCCTTCTGCCGGATCGGCGCCTGCTTCATGGTGCTTCCGGGTTTCTCCTCGGCGCGTATTCCCGTCATGGTCCGGCTGCTGATGGCGGCGGCCGTTGCCATGGCCATCCTGCCGGTTCTGTGGGATACGATCTATCCGAAGGTGTCGGGCAGCGACTATGCCTATATCCACCTCGTCGTCGGCGAAACGCTGATCGGCACCATGTACGGCCTCATTCCCCGGCTCTATGTGCTGGGCCTGCAGTTCGCCGGCTCGGCGATCTCCATGTCGATCGGCTTCAACTCGCCGGGCGCACCGGACGTGATCGAGGATACGGCGGAAAACCAGCTGACCAACATGATCAGCTTCGGCGGCCTGCTGCTGCTGTTCATGCTGGATTTCCACCACGTCATCCTGCGGGCACTGATCGATTCCTACGGGCTGATGCCGCTCGGCGGATTTCCCGACGTGCAGAAGATGCTGATCACGCTGACCGACACGCTCGGCGCCACCTTCCTGCTGATGCTCAGGCTCGCCAGCCCGTTCATCATCTTCGGAATCATGTTCAATTTCTCCATAGGTCTGATCAACAAGCTCGCGCCGCAGATCCCGATCTACTTCATCTCGACGCCCTATCTGCTGATGGGCGGCCTGCTGCTGCTGTATTTCTCCATTGCCGCCATTGTCCGGCAGTTTGCCGACAATTTCGCCCGGATCTTTATCGGCTGAGAACGCCACGAGCCGCTTGCTGAAGGAGCGCCCATGGGGCCGACGAAGAAGTCCGAAAAGCTGAAACGCCTGGTCACGGTGCAGCGCCACATGGAGCGCATGGCCGAGAGCGACCTTGCCGTCACCGCCAAGCGCCGCGAGGAAAATGCCGCCTCGATGGCCACCGTCATGGAGGCGATCGGCTCGCTCGAACCCGTCCATCGCCTGTTCGCCCAGAACTATGCCGACCGCTTCGACCGTCTGTCCAATAGCGACAAACAACTCGCAAGCCTCCAATACGGCCAGGAGATCAAGCTCCTGCGCGAGCGCGCCAAGGGTGATCGGCTGGAGGAGCACATGAAGGACGCCCGGCTCCACGAGGATCGCGAGGCGGACGACAACGCGATCTACGATCTGGTCGACCTGCAGTTCGCCACGACAGCCTCCAGCAAGGTTCACGAGTGATACTCGTCACCTGAACAAACGTATCGGAGACCGGAACCGTGGCTATATCACCTCCGAGCGATCTCGTGCTGGACGTCGTCCGGGCCGCAGATCCGATGGTCCTGGCGGCAGCCCAGGAAAAACTGAAGACCAATCGCGCGGCTTTCGCCGCGACCAGCCTCGCCGAGAAGGGTGCCGGCTTCGGTGCCGCGGTCGAGGTGCTCAACAGTGCCGCCTTCGATGCCGGTCTCGGCAATGTCCAGAAGTCCTCAACCGCGGAGACGCCAAAGGTCTACCGTGACTTCGAGGCCGTCGTCCTGCAGAACTTCGTCAAGACGATGATGCCGGAGGACACCGAATCCGTCTACGGCAAGGGCAATGCCGGCGAAATCTGGAAGAGCATGATGGCCGAGCAGATCGGCGGGACGATCGCCGAAAGCGGCGGGGTCGGCATCGCCGACCAGATGTATTCCGAAGAACTGGCTCGCAAGCGCGGGGGCAATGTCGTCAACGCCGCCACCGATGAAACCGATCGGCGCGTGGCGTTCAACATGGTGACGGACCTTGAGCGTCGAACGCTCGGTGTCTCCGAAGCCGATGCCAAGACAGCATAACAACACTCATCCGGGGCAGGACCATGGAAATCATCAATAGCGATTATCGGATCAAGACGGT
Source organism: Ciceribacter sp. T2.26MG-112.2 (assembly GCF_900492205.1). Lineage (GTDB taxonomy): Bacteria > Pseudomonadota > Alphaproteobacteria > Rhizobiales > Rhizobiaceae > Allorhizobium > Allorhizobium naphthalenivorans_A. The sequence continues at coordinate 105,706 of NZ_UEYQ01000008.1, read as the reverse complement.
GCTCGGCCGCCTCGAGATGATCATCGACAACGAAAACCAGCGCATCGGCAAGGACCCGGAATTCGACCTCAAGGTGTCGAATGCCCACAAGAGCCGCTGCCTCTACGAACTGACCATGCTGTTTCGCGACACCGACCCGCGCGAACTCGCCGTCGGCTATGTCGAGCAGATGCACGCCTTGAAGAAAAAGCTGGCGATCAATGCCCGCCGCGTCGAGGCCCACATGAATGCCGTGCGCGCGGTGGCCGATCTCTTGAAGAACGCCGTGCGCGAAGCCGACGGTGACGGCACCTATTCCCAGGAACAGTTCCTGTACAGCGAGGTCTGATGGTCAAGATCCTGGCCGCCGGATTGTGGGTCTGCCTGGTCACGCTCGGCGCGGTCTATTTTTCCGTGCACATGGCGACGGCGCCTGCCGAAGTCAGCGAGGAGGACGCCAGAAAGGCGAAACTCGAACTGGTGCGCGGCGAGGCGATCACCATTCCGATGATCGCCGACGGCAGCGTGCGCGGCTATTTCCTCGGTCGCATCTCCTTCATGATGGACAAGGAAAAGATCAAGGGCGTCGAGCTGCCGCTCACCGAATTGATGACCGACGAGCTGTTCACGCTTTTGATCGGCAACAAGATGGTCGACATCTCCAACATGGCCGCCTTTGACGTCGCCGCGTTCCGGGAGAAGATCAAGACCGACATCAATGCCCATCTCGGCGAGGGCTTCGTCGAGGAAGTGCTGATCGAGCAGCTCGACTACATGTCCAAGGATGACGTGCGCGCGACCGGCGAGGGAACCGCCAAGCCGCCGGCCGAGCCGGTCAAGGTGATCGAGGGTGACGCTGTCGGGGAAGCAGCAAAACCGGCTCACTGACGTATCTCCCGCGAAAAAGACGACGGGCGGCGGGTCATCCGCCGCCGTTTTTTCGTTCGTCGGGAACTCCCTCCTGGTCTCCCCACGCGGTTGCACCGGGCAAGGTTAACGACCGGTCAATTGGTGCGCATGAATGCGACCGTTTCCTTTAAGTCGAACTTGATCTGCCGCTGATACAAGGCTTCGGTCACTCCTTGTATTGCGTGGTGTCATGCTGTTTCCAGTCGACGTTCTCCCCCTCCCGGCCTTTCACCGGGCTTTGCTGGCAGGCATTGCCGGCACACTCGCGGGTGGCTGGCCGCCGGCGGGCCAAGGCCAAGCCGCATCGGCCACGGGTCGGAGGCGATCATGAACCCGCAGCCCAGTCTCCCGCTGCCGGAGCCGCGTTTGCCTCTCTTTGGCATGCCGGTCTACGACCTCACCTGGGAAGGCGCACTTTCCTATGTGAACGAACTGGCGTCCCTGCCGCTCGGCCCGACCCACATGGCGTTTCTCAACGCGAACAATGCCAATCTGATGATGTCCAATCCGGACTATCGCAAGGCGCTCGCCCGCACCGTGCTGCTGCCCGACGGGATCGGTGTCGACCTTGCTTCGCGCCTGCTCAACGGCGAGCGGTTCATCGCCAACCTCAACGGCACGGATTTCATTCCCGCCATGCTGAGCTATATGGACACGCCCCGGCGGATCGGCCTGATCGGCGGGCGAGCGGACGTCCTGGCAAGGGCGGCGGTGAATTTCCGCAGGCATGCGCCCTGGCACGAATTCGTCGAGATATCCGACGGTTTCTTCGACAAGACCAACTGCGCGGGCGTGCTGGACGACCTCAAGGCCGCGCGGATCGACATTCTGCTGGTCGCCCTCGGCACCCCGCTGCAGGAGATCTGGATCGACCGCAATATTCGTCCGGAGCACGCCCGCCTCGTGATCGGCGTCGGGGCGCTGTTCGACTTCGTTTCGGGCGAGGTTCCGCGCGCGCCGCTGTGGATGCGCCACATCCGCTGCGAGTGGGTCTACCGGTTGTGGCTGGAGCCGAAGCGGCTTTGGTACCGTTACATCGTCGGCATTCCGGTGTTCCTCGGCCATGTCGCCCGCTTCAAGCTGTTCGGTCCGCCCCGCCATGCGGCCGGTGAAGACCCGCTTTCGAAGGGCCGCCGACGCACCGACAATCGTGTCGGACCGCGCAGCCGCCATGCCGCAACGCGCCAGGAGCCGACCAGCCGGCGCTATTCCTGATTGGCCGTCCTCGAGGGAGACGCATCCCTGGTGCCAGACCAAGGGAGGTTTGCCAGAGGTGCGGTTTCCCCTTGCAAAGCCCGTGCTTTTGACTCCATACGGCGGAGAGAGGCAATCAACCGCCAGGCAAGGCGGCTATGATGCCGGAAAACGCGAGCGAGGGATGCGATCGTGACAACGGTGATTGATGGCAAGCAGGCAGCCGCATCGGTGATCGAGGCGGTGACGGAGGCGGCGGCGACGCTGGAACGCGACACGGGGCGCAGGCCCGGCCTTGCGGTGGTGATCGTCGGCAATGACCCGGCCAGCCACGCCTATGTATCCTCCAAGAGCCGGATGGCCAAGCAGTGCGGCTTCAAGTCGGTGCAGCATACGCTTGCCGAGGAAACCAGCCAGGAAGTCCTGATGGCGCTGGTCGCCGAACTCAACGCCGATGCGGAAATCGACGGCGTGCTGGTGCAACTGCCGCTGCCCAGGCACCTCGATTCCGACGCCGTCATCCAGTCGATCCTGCCGGAAAAGGACGTCGATGGGCTGCATGTCGTCAATGCCGGCAAGCTCGCCACCGGCGATGCCGAGACCGGCCTCGTCTCCTGCACGCCGGCCGGCGCCATGATCCTGGTCCGCCAGATCCGCGGCCGCGATCTTTCCGGCCTGAACGCACTGGTGATCGGCCGTTCCAACCTGTTCGGCAAGCCCATGGCGCAGCTCCTGCTTGCTGCCAATGCTACCGTCACGATCGGTCATTCGAAGAGCCGCGATCTGCCGGCGCTCGCCCGCAATGCCGATATCCTGGTGGCCGCCGTCGGCCGCGCCGAAATGGTCAAGGCCGATTGGGTCAAGCCCGGCGCGACGGTGATCGACGTCGGTATCAACCGCGTACCGGCTCCGGACAAGGGCGAGGGCAAGACCCGGCTCGTCGGCGACGTTGCCTTTGCTGAATGTGCACCCGTCGCCGGCGCGATCAGCCCGGTCCCCGGAGGCGTCGGCCCGATGACCATCGCCATGCTGATGGCCAACACGGTGATCGCCGCCTACCGCGCCAATGGCAAGCCTGCGCCGAAATTCTGACGGTTTCCGTATCCGGTCGCGACGGGGTGCAGGGCGCCGGTTCAGGTCGGAGCCGGCCCTGTCGAGGCGCGGATCACCAGGTCGGTGGTCCACAGCTCGTGCGCCGGCGGCTGCGGCTGTGTCCGCTTGATCGCCGCGATCAGCCTGTGGGCGATGCGGATGCCGGCCGCCCGCAGCGACGAGCGGGTCGTCGTCAGCGGTATGGTGAAATGCTCCGGTTTCAGCAGCGGCAGCACGTCGTCATGGGCGATCAGCGATATGTCCTCGCCGAGCTTCAGTCCGGCGCGATTGATGGCGCGAACCGCGCCGAGCGCCAGCACAGTCGAGGCGCATAGAACCGCCGTCGGTCGATCCGGCTTCTCCAGCAGTTCCGCCATGCCGCGATATCCCGCTTCGTCGGTCATCGCCGTATGGCGCATCGAGCCTGGGTCCAGGTCGATACCCTTGTCCTTGAGCGCAGCCACGGTGCCGATCCTGCGGCGGATGGCGAAATCGAACTCTTCCGGTCCGTTCAGAAGCGCGAAGCGCCGGTGGCCGAGTTGCAGCAGGAGCCGAGCCGCATCGCGAAAGGCGCCCTCGTTGTCGACGTCGAGATAGGGAAAGTCATTGTCCGTGCCATAGGACCGGCCATGGACGATGAACGGGACGGGCAGGGATTTTGCCATGGCGATGCGCGTGTCCTTCTCCCGCATATAGGCGAGATAATACCCGTCGACGCTGCCGCTCGCCACCAGCCCGCGGATCGCCTGCTCCTCGTCGCGCGGCGAGGCTGGCATGATCACCAGATGGAAGTCGTGCCTGAGGGCCTCCTCGGCAAGCCCGCGCTGGAATTCGGCGAAATGCAGGTCGGAACTGTCGTTCGGCTCGATCGGCATGACGAGGCCGATCGAACCGGCCTTGCCGGTCGCCAGCCGCTGCGCCGCGCGGTTCGGCCGATAGCCGGTTTCCTTGGCAGCCTTCAAAACGCGCTGGCGCGTCTCTTCGCTCACTTCCGGATAGCCGTTGATCGCCCGACTGATCGTCGTCTGCGACAGGCCCAGCAATTCCGACAATTGCTTTAGGTTCACGGCTTGCTCCTCCCCGTCGTTCAGGATCGCCCGGCATGATACCGCCTCGCTGGCGTCCAAAGCGCTTGGAGTGCTTTTCTAGCAGCCGGGTTCGTCGCCACAAACAGGAAATTGGTCGAATGAATTGCAGTTGCCGAATTCTTCGCCGCTATGTTGCAAGCATTTGCGGCAATTTCCGAATTGTGCTTGACTCCCTTTCCAGGTCGGTGGGAAAACTAGCCCGCCAAAGCGCTTTGAATGAATGACTTTCAATCTGCGGGACGGGTTTTGTCCGTCCGCTATGTGATGGGAGGTAAATCACATGAAGAGACTTCTCCTGACGGCGGCTGCCACGGCACTGCTCGCCGGATCGGCGGGCGCCGCCGAACTCAAGTTCAAGCCCGGCGAGGACACCAAGTTCAACTGGGCGAGCTTCGAGGAGTTCAAGAAGGCCCATGGCGGTTCGAGCGGTCAGTCGGTGACCATTTTCGGGCCGTGGCGCGGCGAAGACCAGGCTCTCTTTGAGAGCATTCTCGCCTATTTCGAAGACGCCACCGGCATCGACGTCAAATATTCTTCCTCCGAGAACTACGAGCAGCAGATCGTCATCGACACCCAGGCCGGCAGCCCGCCGGACATCGCCATCCTGCCACAGCCGGGCCTGATCGCCGACCTCGCCTCCAAGGGTCATCTGGTGCCGCTCGGCGACGACGTGAAGACCTGGCTCCTCGAGAACTATGCGGCGGGCCAGTCCTGGGTCGACCTTGCCACCTACAAGGGCAAGGACGGCACGCCGGCCGTCTACGGCTTTCCCTACAAGATCGATGTGAAGTCGCTGGTCTGGTACGTGCCCGAGAACTTCGAGGATGCCGGCTACGAAGTGCCGAAGACCATGGAAGAGTTGAAGGCGCTGACCGAGAAGATCACCGCCGACGGCGGCACGCCATGGTGCATCGGCCTCGGCTCGGGCGGTGCCACCGGCTGGCCGGCCACCGACTGGGTGGAAGACCTGATGCTGCGCACGCAGCCGGCCGACGTTTATGACAAGTGGGTGTCGAACGAGATCAAGTTCGACGATCCGGCGGTTCTCGGCGCGATCGACGAGTTCGGCTGGTTCGCCAAGAACGACAAGTTCGTCGACGGCGGCGTCGCTGCCGTTTCCTCGACCGACTTCCGCGACAGCCCGAAGGGCCTCTTCGCCTCGCCGCCGAAGTGCTATCTGCACCACCAGGCCTCCTTCATTCCGTCCTTCTTCCCGGAAGGGACCGTGGTCGGTGAAGACGCGGATTTCTTTTACATGCCGCCCTACGAGTCCAAGGCAGACCTCGGCAATCCGGTGCTCGGCGCCGGCACGCTGGCGATGCTCACCAAGGACACCCCGGCTGCACGCGTCTTCTTCGAGTTCCTGAAGACCCCGATTGCCCATGAACTGTGGATGGCGCAGTCGAGCTTCCTCACGCCGTACAAAGCGGCCAACAAGGAAGCCTATGCCAATGCGCCGATGGCCAAGCAGGGCGAAATCCTGCTCAATGCCACGACCTTCCGCTTCGATGGTTCCGACCTGATGCCCGGCAAGATCGGCGCCGGCGCCTTCTGGACCGGCATGGTCGACTTCACCGGCGGCAAGTCGTCCGCCGATGTCGCGGCCGGTGTCCAGAAGGTCTGGGATTCGCTGAAGTAAACGTCCGCAACGCGACCCTTCGCCGGACACAGGTCCGGCGAGGCAACGATAGGAGCGGTTCTGCCGGCGGCTGTTTGCTGCCGCCGGCGAAGAGCCACCCGGGGAGGCGAGATTGGAACAGCTACTCTATGCCCTTTTGACCATCGTCATCGGCGTTGCCGGAGCGGTCGGCTATTTCTACGGCTCGAATCTTCTTCTCGACTGGATATTTCCCTCGAATATCGAGGATGCGGCTCAGGCGTCGCAGAACATTCACCGCGCCAACAGCATCCGCCCCTGGCTGTTCCTCGGGCCGGCGCTGGTGTCGCTGACGATCTACCTCGTCTATCCCTTCTTCTCCTCGGTCGCCTATTCGCTCTACGACCGCTCCGGCACCACCTTCGTCGGCCTCGTCAACTATCGCTGGATGTTCTTCGACGGCGAGTTCCGCCAGTCGATCTACAACAACATGCTGTGGCTGATCGTCGTGCCGGCCGCCTCCACGCTGTTCGGGCTGATCATCGCCGCGCTCACCGATCGCATCTGGTGGGGCAATATCGCCAAGTCGCTGATCTTCATGCCGATGGCGATCTCCTTTGTCGGCGCCTCGGTGATCTGGAAGTTCGTCTACGACTATCGCGACGTCGGCGCCGAACAGATCGGCATTCTCAACGCCATCGTCGTGGCGCTGGGCGGCGAGCCGCAGATCTGGATCACGCTGCCCTTCTGGAACAATTTCTTCCTCATGGTCATCCTCATCTGGATCCAGACCGGCTTTGCCATGGTGCTGCTGTCGGCGGCGCTGCGCGGCATTCCGGAAGAGACCATCGAGGCGGCGGTCATCGACGGCGCCAATCCCTGGCAGATCTTCATGAAGATCAAGGTGCCGCAGATCTGGGGCACGATCGCGGTGGTGTGGACCACCATCACCATCCTCGTCCTCAAGGTTTTCGACATCGTGCTCGCGATGACCAACGGTCAGTGGCAGACGCAGGTGCTGGCCAACCTGATGTTCGACTGGATGTTCCGCGGCGGCGGCGATTTCGGGCGCGGCGCCTCGATTGCCGTGGTTATCATGGTCATGGTCGTGCCGATCATGATCTGGAACATCCGCAACGCACGCCGCGAAATGGAGGGACGCTGACATGCACAAGGGCAGCATCCGCTCTCCGCTCACCTGGGCGGTTCACCTTTCCGTCCTTTTCCTCGTGGTCATCTGGACCCTGCCGACCGCCGGCCTGTTCATCTCGGCCTTGCGCGACAAGGACCAGATCGTCGCCTCCGGTTGGTGGACGGCGCTCTCGACCTCGACGCAGAACGCCATGTACCGGGCGCCCGGAGCCGAAAGCCAGGTCGAGGAAAACGGCGCCTTCGTCATTTCCGGCAACATCTTCGAAGGCGGCAAGGGCGTCGTCACGGCCTTCGGCACGTCGAGCCAGGACCCCGCCGCCTATGAGCCCGGCGCCACCGCCGAGCTGAAGGACGGCGAGAGGCTTACGGTTGCGGAGAGCGGCGATTTCCGCCTGACTTCGCCCAAGGCCTTCGAGGGCACGCGCGGCCAGCGCATCTTCTACACCGCGGGCATTCCGCCACGCTTCACGCTGGAAAACTACAAGACCGTGCTGACCGCCGAGGGCATCGGCAAGTCCTTCCTCAATTCGCTCACTGTCGCCGTCCCATCGACCATCATCCCGATCCTCGTTGCCGCCTTTGCGGCCTACGCTCTCGCCTGGATGAAGTTCCCCGGCCGGGCGATCATCCTCGCGGTCATCGTCGGCCTGCTCGTCGTGCCGCTGCAGATGTCGCTGATCCCGCTCCTGCGCATGTACAACAATGTCGGCGGCTTCTTCGGCGTGCCGTCCAAGACCTATCTCGGTATCTGGCTCGCCCATATGGGTTTCGGTCTGCCGCTCGCCATTTACCTGCTGCGCAACTATATCGCCGGCCTACCGCGCGAGATCATGGAATCGGCACGCGTCGACGGCGCTTCCGATTTCACCATCTTCATGAAGATCGTGCTGCCGCTCTCCTATCCGGCGCTCGCCTCCTTCGCCATCTTCCAGTTCCTGTGGACCTGGAACGATCTGCTGGTGGCCATGGTCTTCCTCGGCACCGGCGACAACGAACTCGTGCTGACCGGACGCCTGGTCAACCTGCTCGGTTCGCGCGGCGGCAAGTGGGAAATCCTCACCGCCTCCGCCTTCATCACCATCATCGTTCCGCTCCTCGTCTTCTTCACCCTGCAACGCTACCTCGTCCGCGGCCTGCTCGCGGGTTCGGTCAAGGGCGGTTGAGACGGCACGAATCTTACTGATTGCATCGACAAGGACTGACCATGACTGCAACGACCCAATCGACCTCCGCACCGGACAAGGACTGGTGGCGCGGCGCGGTGATCTACCAGATCTATCCGCGCTCCTATCAGGATTCCAACGGCGACGGCATCGGCGACCTGAAGGGCATCACCGCCCGTTTGCCGCATGTCGCAGCGCTCGGCGCCGACGCGATCTGGATCTCGCCCTTTTTCACCTCGCCGATGAAGGACTTTGGCTACGACGTGTCGAATTATGTCGACGTCGACCCGATGTTCGGCTCGCTCGCCGATTTCGACGCCATGATCGCCGAGGCGCACCGGCTCAACATAAAGGTGATGATCGATCTGGTGATCTCGCACACCTCGGACCAGCATGAATGGTTCGTCGAGAGCCGGTCGAGCCGCATCAATTCCAAGTCGGACTGGTATGTCTGGTCGGATCCGAAGCCCGACGGTACGCCGCCGAACAACTGGCTGTCGATCTTCGGCGGGTCTGCCTGGCATTGGGACCCGACGCGCATGCAGTATTACATGCACAACTTCCTGGCGTCGCAGCCGGACCTCAACATGCACAATCCGCAAGTCCAGAGTGCCGTGCTCGACGCGACGCGTTTCTGGCTCGAGCGCGGCGTCGACGGCTTCCGCCTCGACACGATCAACTTCTACTTCCACGACAAGCTCTTGCGCGACAATCCGGCGCTGGCGCCGGAGCGCCGCAATGCCTCGACCGCACCGGCGGTAAACCCTTACAATTTCCAGGAACACCTCTACGACAAGAACCAGCCGGAGAATCTCGAATTCCTCAAGCGCTTCCGCGCGCTGCTCGAGGAATATCCGGCGATTGCCGCCGTCGGCGAAGTCGGCGACAGCCAATACGGACTCGAGATCGTCGGCCAATATACGTCCGGCAACGACAAGATGCAGATGTGCTACGCCTTTGAATTCCTGGCGCCCGAGCCGCTGACGCCGAAGATCGTCGCCGAGACGCAGCAAGCCTTTGCCGCAGCGGCACCCGAAGGCTGGGCCTGCTGGGCCTTCTCGAACCATGACGTCGTGCGCCATGTCACCCGCTGGGGCGCCAGTGTCGCCGACCGCACGTCCTTCGCCAAGCAGATGGCGGCGATCCTCATGACCCAGCGCGGCTCGGTCTGCATCTACCAGGGCGAGGAACTGGGGCTGACCGAAGCCGATATCGCCTTCGAGGATCTGCAGGACCCTTACGGCATCCAGTTCTGGCCGGAATTCAAGGGCCGCGACGGTTGCCGCACGCCGATGGTCTGGGACAGCGCCGCCCAGCAGGCCGGCTTCTCGACGGCGACGAAGACCTGGTTGCCGATCCCGGTCGAGCACGCGATCAATGCGGTGAGCGTCCAGGAGGGCAAGGACGACAGCGTGCTGGAGCACTATCGCCGGTTTCTCGCCTTCCGCCGCGCCCATCCGGCACTGGTCAAGGGCGGCATGGAATTTCACACCATCGGCGAGACGGCGCTTGCCTATACCCGCACGCTGGCCAATGAAACCGTGCTTTGCGTCTTCAACATGAGCGCCGAGCCGGCGAGAATCCCGCTGCCGGAAGGCTCGTGGAACGTCCTGGAAGACCATGGTTTCACCAGCAAGATTGAAGATCACGCGGTCGAATTGCCGGCCTGGGGCGCATATTTCGCGCGTCACGCCTGATTGGGAGGAAGAGACATGACGGGCCTGGTTCTCAAGGATATCCGCAAGAACTACGGACAGGTGAAGGTGCTGCACGGCATCGACCTGACGATCGAGGAGGGCGAGTTCGTCGTCTTCGTCGGCCCGTCCGGTTGCGGCAAGTCCACCCTGCTGCGCATGATCGCCGGGCTCGAGGACATCACCTCGGGCGAGATGATCATCGACGGCCAGGTGGTCAACAACGTGCCGCCGTCCAAGCGTGGCATTGCCATGGTGTTCCAGTCCTATGCGCTCTATCCGCACATGACGGTCTACGACAACATGGCGTTTGGCATGCGGATCGCCGGGGAAAGCAAGGACGAAATCGACCGCCGCGTCAAAAATGCCGCCGAGATCCTGCAGCTCACCCCCTATCTCGACCGCCTGCCCAAGGCGCTCTCCGGCGGTCAGCGCCAGCGCGTGGCGATCGGTCGCGCCATCTGCCGCGACCCCAAGGTCTTCCTGTTCGACGAACCGCTCTCCAACCTCGATGCGGCGCTACGCGTCGCAACGCGCATCGAGATCGCCAAGCTCAACGAGAGCATGCCGGACACGACGATGATCTACGTGACCCACGACCAGGTCGAGGCGATGACGCTGGCCGACCGTATCGTCGTGCTTTCGGCCGGCAAGATCGAGCAGGTCGGCCCGCCGCTCGAACTCTATGAGCGCCCGGCCAATCTGTTCGTCGCCCGCTTCATCGGCTCGCCGGCGATGAACATCATGCCGGCCAAGATCGCCTCAGCCGGCAATCCGACCACGATCACTCTCAAGGACGGCACGTCCGTTCGCGTCGATATCGAGACGCCGGCGGCCGATGTCGGCAAGGCGGCGAGCTTCGGTGTCCGCCCCGAGGACCTGTCGATCGCCACCGGCGACGACTTCCTGTTCGAGGGTACGCTCACCATCGTCGAGGCGCTGGGCGAGGTGACCATGCTCTATGTCGACGGCCCCGTCGAGGACGAGCCGATCGTCGTCAAGCTTCCCGGCATCGTTGACGTGAAGAAGGGCGAGAAGCTGCGTTTCTCGGCCGACTGGACCAAACTGCACCTTTTCGATGCGACAGGACACACCTACAGGAAGTGACCCCCGAAAATTAAGATCCCGTTTGCCCTGACCGTAAACGGGATCGCCTTGTCCACAGGGCGCCATGGCGCAAATACCATCTGTTAAAGTCCCTCCTGCTAGGCTCCTTCCCATAACAACTGGAAACCAGGGGCAGGTACATCAGATGAGACAGGCGGTCGGTGGCAGCCATTATCTGCAACGCGAAGAATCCTTCATGTACGACCGCGAAGCGCGGTTTCCCATGGAGGACACGATGAACGCGGCGCGCATCGAATATACCGAGAAGGGCGTGATGCACATGGCCGCCCGCCGCTGCGATGTCATCAAGATCTCCATGAGCGGCGCGATCATCGGCCTGCTCACCCAGTACAATCTGCCGCAGCAATTCTATCTCGATCTTCCCGACGCCCGCATCACCAAAGTGGGCTGCCTGCTGATGAAGACCTTCGCCAACAACACTGCCGAGATCCGCTTCCTGCGCCTGCTGACGAAGAAGGAACTCGACCGCATCTTCGTCTTCTCGACCCATCCGGCGCATCGCGACCGGGTGCTCGACGTTCGCTCCTGGTAAGGCGCCGGGTAGCATTTATGCACGACATCAAAGGCCGGCGGAGCGCAAGCTTCGCCGGCTTTCGTTTTTCTGACTCGACTTTGCCGGCAAAGGACGAAATCCTCGCAGCCTCATTCAGCAGAGGGAATTCGTCATGTCGGAACAGAAGGTTGCCATCATCACCGCCGGTGGAAGCGGCATGGGAGCGGCTGCGGCAAAACGCCTCGCAGCCGATGGTTTCAAGGTCGTGATCCTGTCCTCCTCCGGCAAGGGCGAGGCGCTGGCCGCCGAACTCGGCGGCTTCGGCATCACCGGTTCCAACCAGTCGAACGACGACCTGAAGCGTCTGGTCGACGGCACGATGGAGCGTTTCGGCCGGATCGACGTCCTGGTCAACAGCGCCGGCCACGGGCCGCGTGCCCAGATCCTGGAGATCACCGACGAGGACTGGCACAAGGGCATCGACACCTATCTGCTCAACGTCATCCGTCCGACCCGCCTGGTGACGCCGGTCATGCAGGCCCGCAAGTCCGGCACGATCATCAACATTTCAACGGCTTGGGCGTTTGAGCCGAGTGCCATGTTCCCCACTTCCGCCGTCGCGCGCGCCGGCCTTGCGGCCTTCACCAAGATCTTTGCCGACACCTATGCGGCCGACAATGTGCGTATGAACAATGTTCTGCCAGGATGGATCGATAGCCTGCCGGCGACGGAGGAACGGCGCGGCAGCGTGCCGATGCAGCGCTACGGCAAGAGCGAGGAGATCGCCGCGACCGTCGCCTTCCTCGCCTCCGATGGTGCCGGCTATATCACCGGCCAGAACATCCGCGTCGACGGCGGCCTTACCCGCGCCGTGTAGCTGTCAGTTTTTGCCTTTATCTTGCCATTTCTGCCAGCGATAAAAGAATCACGCGGCGTAAACCTCTTGGTTACCAAGATTCTTCATTGTTTAGGACATCCGGAATAGCGGAGGTCCTGAGACAAGGTCTCTCGGCTCACCGGATGTGTACAGGCTGCGGCGATCAACCCCGCCGGGCCGTTCGGCCTCTGGTAGCGAGTGAGAGTATGGCGTTCTCGACCGAGACACACACCAAGGACAAACCGTCCACTGGTTCCAAATCCCGATCCGGAAAAGGTCGCAAGGCCTCCAAGAGCCCCGTCGCCATCGGCGTCGGTCTGGCCGCCATCCTCTGGGTGACGGCCGGCGTAGCAACCCTTCATTCGGTCATGTCGCAGCCCAAGCTTGAGGCGCCGAAGCTGACGCTGTCCGGGCAGGCGGCCGAGACTGGCAAGGTGCTGAAGCGCGGCGATCGCACAACCGCGGCGACCGAGGCGGAGGCTGCCCGCATGCGCATCGCTGCGGCGATCGCTGCAACCGAGGAGGCGGGCATTCTGATGCTTCCCGCCTCGATGGCGCTGGCCGCCGTCGACAAGGGCGACCGCATGCTGGAACGGCGCGAGCGCGCTTCGAAGGATCCGATGGCACGCGACATGCTGCGCATGGCGCTGGCGGAATCGATCGCCGAGCGCAATGCCAAGGCGATCGCCGGGCTTGGACCGCAGGATGACAACCATATCGTCGCGACCGGTGCATCGCTCCAGACCGCCTCGATCAATCCCGCAGCGCTGGCCCCCGGCGACAAGCTCTCGACCGGGGCCGAAACGCTTGGAAACGCGCCCGCAGTCCTCGCCTATGCCGCGCCACTGCCGGCCAAGGACGTGGTCAACCCTGGCCCGGATCCGCGCGAGGAACCTTTCGTCGAACTCCTGTCCGAACCCGAAGCGGAAGACCACGGCGCTCTGCCGGACGACGTGCCGCTGCCGAACGCCCGCCCGAGTGCGCCGGCGCGTATCACCGAAAAGCCTGATGCCAGCGCCAAGGCCAAGGCGAAACCGGAAAAGCCGGCGACACTGCTCGCCTATGCCAAGCCTGAAAACCCACTGGCCAGCAGCAGCGACGAGGAACGCCCGTCGCTCTTTTCCCGCAAGCCCAAGCTGCCGGGCCGGGGCGTCGCCGTCTATGATATTTCCGCCGGCATCGTCCACATGCCGAACGGCGAAAAGCTCGAGGCCCATTCCGGCCGCGCCCACATGCGCGACAATCCGAAATTCGTCCATGTCAAGAACCGCGGCCCGACGCCGCCCAACGTCTACAGCCTGCGGATGCGCGAGAGCCGCTTCCACGGCATCGAGGCGATCCGCATGACCCCGGTCGGCGATGCCAAGATGTACGGCCGCGACGGCTTCCTGACCCACACCTATCTCTTGCGCAAGCGCGGCGACAGTTCCGGCTGCGTGGTGTTCGAGGACTACAACAAGTTCCTCAACGCCTTCAAGCGCGGCAATGTGAAGACGCTGATCGTCGTGCCGCGCATGACCGAACTGCCGAAATATGTGGCGATGATGTAAGTGGCATAGAAGCTGGAGCAGAAAGAAGCCGGCCATGGCGATGGCCGGCTTCTTGCGTTTTCCGAGTTGGCAGCCAGCGTCTTCGCGGACTCAAGTCCGCGGGTGGATGCGTCGGGGCCCGGCCTGTGGGCCGGACAGTTCGGCATGAGCGGCGCGCTCCACGGCCCGTTCAGTACAAGACGCTGGCGCCCTCATCGGCCGGTCCCGCCACGCGGCGCAACGGCGCGAAAAGTTCGCGGCCCATGCCGAATTCGTTGGCCGAGAGATCGGCGACGATCGCCGGGCGGGCGGCGAATTCGGCGGCGGGGGCGAGGACTTCCAGTGTGCCGGCGATCGCATCGAGGCGGATCACGTCGCCGTCGCGGATCTTTGCGATCGCGCCGCCGTCGACCGCTTCCGGCGTGACGTGGATCGCCGCCGGAACCTTGCCCGACGCGCCGGACATGCGGCCGTCGGTGACGAGCGCCACCTTGAAGCCGCGGTCCTGCAACACGCCGAGCGGCGGGGTCAGCCGGTGAAGCTCAGGCATGCCGTTCGACTTCGGCCCCTGGAAGCGCACGACCGCGATAAAGTCGCGATCGAGCTTGCCGGCCTTGAAGGCGTCCTGCAGCTCCTGCTGGTCGTGGAAGACGATGGCCGGGGCCTCGATCACCTGGCGTTCAGGCTTTACAGCCGAGACCTTGATCACCGCCTTGCCGAGATTGCCTGTCAGCATCTTCAACCCGCCGTTTGGCTGGAACGGTGTTTCGATGCGGGCGAGAACCTTGGGGTCGGCACTCTCTTCCGGCGAGGGCTGGCGCTCGACGGTGCCGTCGGGGGCAAGCCTCGGGTCGATCGAGTAGGCTGCCAGCCCCTGGCCGTAGACCGTGCGCACGTCGTCATGCACGAAGCCGGCCTTCAGAAGCTGCTTGATCAGGAAGCCCATGCCGCCGGCGGCATGGAAATGGTTCACGTCGGCAAGCCCGTTCGGATAGACGCGGGCGAGAAGCGGCACGATGTCGGATAGATCGGAAATGTCCTGCCAGGTCAGCTGGATGCCGGCGGCGCGCGCCATGGCGACGAGGTGCAGCGTGTGGTTGGTCGAGCCGCCGGTGGCATGCAGGCCGACCACGCCGTTGACGATCGAGCGTTCGTCGATCATCTCGCCGGCGGGCGTGAATTCGTTGCCCTGCGCGGTGATTGCGAGCGCCCGCTTCGTCGCTTCCTTCGTCAGCGCGTCGCGAAGCGGCGTGTTCGGGTTGATGAAGGAGGCGCCGGGCATGTGGAAGCCCATGATCTCCATCAGCATCTGGTTGGAATTGGCGGTGCCGTAGAAGGTGCAGGTGCCGGGGCCGTGATACGACTTGGACTCGGCTTCCAGCAGTTCGGCGCGGCCGACCTTGCCCTCGGCATAGAGCTGGCGGATGCGCGACTTCTCGTCGTTCGGCAGCCCCGTGGTCATCGGACCGGCGGGGATGAAAACCGACGGCAGGTGGCCGAAGGTCAAGGCAGCGATGACGAGGCCCGGCACGATCTTGTCGCAGACGCCGAGGAAGACGGCGGCGTCGAACATGTTGTGGGAGAGCCCGATGCCGGCGGCCATGGCGATCACGTCGCGAGAGAAGAGCGACAGTTCCATGCCTGGTTGCCCTTGCGTGACGCCGTCGCACATGGCGGGAACCCCGCCGGCGACCTGGGCAATGCCGCCGGCTTCGGCGGCCGCCTTCCGGATCAGCGCCGGATAGGTCTCGAACGGCTGGTGCGCCGAGAGCATGTCGTTATAGGCGGTGATGATGCCGAGATTGGGGACCTGGTCGCCGGCGAGCGCCGCCTTGTCCCCGACGGAACAGGCGGCAAATCCGTGGGCGAGGTTGCCGCAGGACAGCACCGAGCGATGCACGCCCTTGGAGATCTGCATGCGCACGCGCTCGAGATAGACCTCGCGGCTCGGCTTCGAGCGTTCGACGATCCGGCGGGTGATGGCTTCGATACGGCTGTCTGCGGACATCGGTTGTCACTCCTTGGAAAAGGCGCGCTTCGGCTCATGTTCGATCGACGCGCTCAAAAGCCCGCTCAACGCGGGCATGTCGATTGCCGCCCCGCGCGCGGGGCGGCGGAAGGCGGGCAGATCAGGGTGCCCAGTAGATGTCGGGCGCTGTCGGTGCGCGTTCCAGCACGGCACGCACCGGCATTTCGCGCAGGTCGGTTCCGGCCAGTGCACGGTCGAGCACCGCTTTCTTTTCGGCACCCTCGATATGGAGGACGAGCAGGCGGGCATCGGCGAGCGCGGGATAGGTGAAGGTGAGGCGGGTTTCGCCAGCGCCTTCCGCTTCCATCGTCATTACGCGGCGGCCACCCAAAGGGTCGAGCGCCTCGTCGAGACGGTCGCCGCCGGGGAAGAAGGAGGCGGTGTGTCCGTCATTGCCCATGCCGAGGATCACCACGTCGAACGGCTTCCCAAGGTTAGCGGTTTCGGCCGTCGCAAGCGCCGCCGCATCCTCGGCATTGGCCGCGGCATGATAGAGCGGCACGAAGCGGGCGGGCGCCGCTTTGTCCTTCAGGAGATGGGTGGCGACCAGCAGGTGGTTGGAGCGCGGATGGTCTGCCGGCACGAAGCGCTCGTCGACCAGGGTGACCGTGACCCGGTCCCAGGCGATGTCGCGCGTGGAGAGGGCCTCGAAGAATAGTTTTGGCGTCGAGCCGCCGGATACGGCGAGCGAGGCTGCGCCGCGCGCGGCGACGGCGGCGCAAAGCAGGGCGGAGACGCGGTCGGCCAAGGCCTCGGCAAGGGCGGCGCGATCCTCGAACTGGTGCATCCTGTGAACCATGGCGCCCTAATCCGCTTCATGCCAGGTGCGGCCGTCGCGCTCGATCAGGGCGATCGCCTGGCTCGGGCCCCAGGTGCCGGCGGTATAGCCTTGCGTCTTCTGCCCGGTCTCCTCCCAGCCCTTGAGGATCGGATCGACCCAGTTCCATGCGGCCTCGACCTCGTCGCGGCGCATGAACAGCGTCTGGTTGGAGCGGATGACGTCCATCAGCAGGCGCTCGTAGGCATCCGCATTGCGCACGTCGAAGGCCTGGGCGAAGCTCATGTCGAGCGAGACGTGGCGAAGGCGCATGCCGCCCGGACCTGGGTCCTTGATCATCAGCCACTGCTTGACGCCCTCGTCGGGCTGCAGGCGTATCACCAACTGGTTGGCCTCGATCCGCCCGGCGGCGTCGTCGAAGATCGAATGCGGGATCGGCTTGAAGGAGACGACGATTTCCGAGACGCGCGAGGCGAGCCGCTTGCCGGTGCGCAGATAGAAGGGCACGCCGGCCCAGCGCCAGTTGGCGATCTCGGCCTTGATGGCGACGAAGGTCTCGGTGTCGGACGGTCCGCCGAGCTCTTCCGTATAGCCCTTGACTGGACCGCCGGCCGAGGCGCCGGCCTTGTACTGGCCGCGCACCGTGAGCTTCTCGATATTGCCATTGGTGATCGGCTTCAGCGAGCGCAACACCTTGAGCTTCTCGTCGCGCACGCTTTCCGCCTCCATCGAATTGGGGGCTTCCATGGCAACCAGGCAGAGCAGCTGCAGAATGTGGTTCTGCACCATGTCCCTCAGCGCGCCGGCCTTGTCGTAATAGCTGACGCGGCCCTCGAGCCCGACGGATTCGCCGACCGTGATCTGCACATGGTCGATATGGGCGGAGTTCCACAAGGGCTCGTAGAGCGCGTTGGCAAAGCGCAGCGCCATCAGGTTCTGCACTGTCTCCTTGCCGAGATAGTGGTCGATGCGGAAGATCTGCTCTTCCTTGAACACCTTGCCGATCGTGTCGTTGAGCGCCTGCGCCGACTCCAGGTCGCGGCCGATCGGCTTTTCGACGACGATGCGGGTCGACTTGGTGATCAGCTTGAAATCGCGGATCTTTTCGGCGATGTCGCCGAAGATGGCCGGCGAGACGGCGAGATAGAAAGCGCGCACCAGATCCTTGCCCTCGTCGAGCAGGGCCTTCAGCTTGTCCCAGCCCTCCGGCGACTTGGCATCGACCGAGACGTAGTGGATGCGGGCGCAGAACTTCGCCACTTCGTCATCGGCAAACTCGCCGGCTTTCAAGTGTTCCTTCAGCGCATTGGTGGCGAACTGGCGGTATTCGTCGTCGCTCATCGGCGTACGCGAGGCGCCGATGATCCGCGTCGGCTCGGTCAACTGGCCGGCGAGCTGGCGGTGATAAAGGGCGGGAAGGAGCTTGCGCTCCGCAAGATCGCCGGTGCCGCCGAAGACGACATAGTCAAACGGCTCGACGGGGATGATCTGGCTGCTCATAACAGGCTTCTCTCAATCGCAATCTTTGCGACCACCTGTAATCTAATCGATTTAAAAAAGCCAGTGGGCAGGTGCGAAAACCGCACCCGCACTGCAAAATTTCACAAACGGTCGCGCAGCGCGTACCAGGTGAGCGCGAGGAACAGCAGCGGACTGCGGAGCTTCGCGCCGCCGGGGAAGGGCGGGATTTTGAGGTCGAGCAGATGGTCGAGCTCGCGGCCCTTGCCCGTCACCATGTCGGCATAGAGCTTGCCGCAATAGTTGGAGAGCATGACGCCGTGGCCGGAATAGCCGCCGATCGAGATCACGCCGGGCATGACTTCGCGGGCAAACGGCTTGCGCGGCATGGTGATGCCGACCGAGCCGCCCCAGCCATGGGTGATCTCGATGTCCTTGAGCTCCGGATAGATCTCCGCGATCTGCCGGCGGATATGGGTGGAAATGTCACGCGGCGTGTCCGAGGTATAGGCCTCGCGCCCGCCGAACAGCAGCCGGCCGTCGCGCGTGCGGCGCCAATAGCGCACGACGAAGCGCGAATCGGCGATCGATTCCGAGCCTGGAATGATCGAGGGGAATTTGTCGAGCGGTACGGTCGCGCCGATGAAGGAGCGGATCGGCATGACATGGGCGGCGGTCACCGGCTCAAGATTGCCGATATAGGCGTTGGTGGCGATCAGCACCTTGTCGGCGGTGATCGTGCCGGTCGGCGTGTCGATCAGCGTCTTGCCCCCCGACTGGCGGATCGACGAGGCCTTGGTCATCTCATGGATGTCCGCACCCGCGGCGCTCGCCGCCCTGGCGAGCCCGACGATCAGCTTCAGCGGATGGATATGGCCGGTGCCGCTGTCGCGCACGCCACAGAAGAAGCGCTTCGAGCCGACGCGTTCGGCGGTTTCCTTGCCGTCCATATAGGCGAGATGCGGATAGCCATAGCGCGTTGCGGCGATTTCTGCCGTTCGCTGGTATTCCTTGTCGTGCCCCGGCTTGTGGCTGACATTCATCTGGCCGGGGATGAACTCCATGTCGATGCCGTGCGTCTCGGCAAAGGAGAGTACGTATTTCTTGGCGTTCTCGGCCAGATCGAAGAGGGCTTTGGACCGCTCGTAGCCGAGTTCGGCCTCCAGTTCTTCCGGATACCAGCGCTGGCCCGTGCCCATCTGCCCGCCATTGCGGCCCGAGGCGCCGTCGCCGATGCGGCAGCCCTCGATCACGACGACCGATAGCCCCGCCGTCGCAAGGTTGTAGGCGGCCTGCAGGCCGGTGAAGCCGCCGCCGACAATGGCGACGTCCACGGCCTTCGATCCGTCGAGGGCCGGATATTCCGGCCGCTCGGTCACGGTGGATTGATACCAGGATATCCCCGGTGCGATCGGGCTTTGCCAGGCCATGGGAAACTCCTTCAGCTCAAACGTTCAGCAGCAGGAATTCGCGTTCCCACGGACTGATGACCTGCATGAAGGTCTCGAACTCTCCCCTTTTGACCCCGGCATAGAGACCGATGAACTCCTTGCTCAGCACTTCACCCAGCGCCGGATCGGATTCCAGCAGCGACACGGCTTCCAAGAGACCGCGCGGCAGCTCGACCGAGCCTTCGTTAGCCGTGCCCTCGGAAGGCCCGGTCGGCTCGACGCCCTTGATGATGCCGAGATAGCCACAGGCAAGCGAGGCCGCGAGCGCGAGATAGGGATTGGCATCCGAACTCGGCAGGCGGTTTTCCACGCGCCGCGCCCTGGCGTCCGAGACGGGCACGCGGAAGGCGGTGGTGCGGTTGTCGTAACCCCAGGCATTGTTGACCGGGGCCGACATGTCGGGGGTCAGCCGCCGATAGGAGTTCACGTAAGGCGCCATCATCACCAGCGTCTTCGGCACGAAGGCCTGCATGCCGCCGATGAAGTGGAAGAATTCCTTGGATGGCGAACCGTCGGGGTTGGAGAAGATGTTCTTGCCCGTTTCGGCATCGACCACCGACTGGTGGATGTGCATGGCCGAACCCGGCTGACCCTGCATCGGCTTGGCCATGAAGGTGGCGTAGATGCCGTGCTTCAGGGCCGCTTCGCGGATGGTGCGCTTGAACAGGAAGACCTGGTCGGCAAGCTCGATCGGATTGCCATGGCGCAGGTTGATCTCGAGCTGGGCCGGGCCTTCCTCGTGGATCAGCGTGTCGATCTCGAGGCCCTGCTTTTCCGAGAAGTGATAGATGTCGTCGATCAACTCGTCGAACTCGTTGATGCCGGCGATCGAATAGCCCTGACCGCCGAGGATGGAGCGGCCGGAGCGGCCCTTCGGCGGATGCAGCGGATAGTCCGGGTCGTCGTTCATGGCGACGAGATAGAACTCGATCTCGGGCGCCACCACAGGTCGCCAGCCCTTGGCGTCATAGAGCTTCAGCACGTTCTTCAAGACGTTGCGCGGCGTGTAGGGCACGTCCTCGCCGTCCGTGGTGATGATGTCGCAGATGACCTGCGCGGTCGGGTCGGTTTCCCACGGCACGACGGAGAGCGTCGACAAGTCCGGCATCAGCTTGATGTCGCTGTCGCGGGAATCGTAGCGGAACTGGCCGCTTTCCTCCGGATACTCGCCGGAAATCGTGTGGCGGTAGAGGGCCGAGGGAAGGGCGAGCGAGGTGTCGCCGGTGAACTTCGAGGTCGGCATCATCTTGCCGCGCGGAACGCCCGCGAGGTCGGGCGTGATGCACTCGATGTCCTCGATGCCGCGGGCTCTGAGCCAGGCGGCGGCTTCCTTCCAGGTCTTGACGCCACGGGTGGAGTTGATGTCCGGAGGAATGCTCGCCTTTTTCGACGCTGCGCCTTTGGGTCTCAGCATATTCTTCTTCGGAGGCATGTCTCACCGGTTTGGTTGTTGATGGCGGCATCATAACCCGACTTCGGCGTTTGGCGAGGGGGCAAACGGCATTGACATTGCCCGATCGATCGAAAAGACAGATATTCTTTGTCGCAGGGACCCGAATTTGGCCCACATATTTGATGTTGCTATCATAGGAGCCGGTGCCGCGGGCATGATGGCGGCGCTTGTCGCCGGCCGGCGAGGACGCTCCGTCGTGCTGATCGACCATGCGAAGGCGCCGGGCGAGAAGATCCGCATTTCCGGCGGCGGACGCTGCAATTTCACCAATATCCACGCCGGCCCGAAGAACTATATCTCAGCCAATCCGCATTTCATGAAGTCGGCGCTCGCCCGTTTCACGCCGGCCGATTTCATCGCCATGGTCGACAAGCACAGGATCGCTTGGCACGAAAAGACGCTCGGGCAACTGTTCTGCGACGACAGCGCCCGCGACATCATCCGCATGCTGCTCGACGAGATGCGCTCGGGCGGGGTGGACTTGAGGCTCGGCGTCGAGATTTCCGCCGTCGAGAAGGGCGAGGGCGGCTTTCGCATCGCGACGTCCGAAGGTCCGATCGAGGCGCAAGCGCTGGTGATCGCCACCGGCGGCAAGTCGATCCCGAAAATGGGGGCGACGGGCTTTGCCTATAAGGTGGCGGAACAGTTCGGCCTTCGGCTGACGGAGACGCGGCCCGGCCTGGTGCCGCTGACGCTCGACCCCGCTCTGCTGGCCGAGCTTGCGCCGCTGGCCGGCGTCTCGGTCGATGCCGAGGTGCGCTACGGCAAGACGGCGTTTCGCGAAGCCCTGCTGTTCACCCATCGTGGCCTGTCCGGCCCCGCCATCCTGCAGATTTCCAGCTATTGGCGCGAGGGCGACGAGATCACGCTTTCGCTTGAGCCGGACGTGGATTTCGCCGCGGTGCTGAAGGCGGCGAAGAAGGAGAACGGCCGCCAGGCGGTGCAAACCGTGCTGGCGCAGCATCTGCCCAAGCGTCTGGCGCAATATGTCGCCGAGCGACAGAAGATCGACAAACCGCTTGCCGACCTGTCGGACAAGGCGCTGGAGGCGGTCGCCGTATTTCTCCATGGCTGGACGATCAAGCCGGCGGGCTCCGAAGGTTATCGCACGGCGGAAGTGACCATCGGCGGCGTCGACGTCAGGGGGCTGGATTCAAAGACCATGATGGCTAAGGCCGTTCCCGGCCTCTACTTCATCGGCGAATGCGTCGACGTCACGGGCTGGCTGGGCGGCTATAACTTCCAATGGGCCTGGGCATCAGGTCACGCGGCGGGAGAGAGCATTTGACCAGCGCGCGCGGAAGGGTTTGACGCATAGCAACAAATTTTAGTGAGCGCATTGATTTGCGCGCGCTTTCCGCCATAATTTAGCTCTTGTTAACGTGCCGGAGTCATTCTGGCTCGATGCCGGCATCCACAGCGGATGTGACATGACGTCGGACCGGATTGCCGCAATGCATCGGCATTTTTCCTCAACGGCTATTCCCAGGAAGGCGCCGATGATCATGAAGAACAGCAAGGCAAGAGCCATCGCCATCGCCAGAACGAGGGACGAAGAACTCGCACGGCTTCGCCGCCTGACCCTTCTCTGCCTCGGGGCCTCCGCCGCGCTCGCCGCCTTGGCCCTCGCCTTCGCCGGGTAAAGCGAGAGAGAGCGGCAACCTGACGCGCCGCCCTCTGCAGAGGCGGCATTCCGGTTGTCGGTCATTTTCCGTGACTTCATTGCGGGGCGGCTTTAGCTTCGCCAGGCCGGATGGTGCGAATGGCCGTCTGTGCCCAAGCCCGCATGGCCGAAGTGCCCAAAGGGCGAAATCGGCGGTTTTCCCTATACCCGCATGGCCCTCCAGCCTTTGGCGACGGATAGCGCCGAGCCGGGCGTGACCTGAACCGGATGTCGAGCGCTATTGCGCAGACGGGATGCGGGCGATCACCTTGATCTCGAAATCGAAACCGGCAAGCCAGTTGACGCCGATGGCCGTCCAGTTCGGATAGGGCCGCTGGCTGAAGACCCGCTGCTTGACCTCCATGATGGCCGGGAACTGGTTTTCCGGATCGGTATGAAAGGTCGTCACATCGACGATATCATCGAAGCTGCATCCGCCGGCATGAAGCGTGGCTTCGAGGTTGTCGAAGGCGAGCTGAACCTGGGCCGGGAAGTCGGGCTCCGGTGTGCCGTCCGTCCGGCTGCCCACCTGGCCCGATACGAACAGGAGATTGTCCGATCGGATTGCCGCGGAATAGCCGTGCTCCTCGTAGAGGACGTGACGATTGGCGGGAAAGACGGCGTGCCTGCTGGTCATTCTGTTTCTCCGGTCAGTGCCGGCCAGGCGATGGCTTGGCAAGCATGGTGGACATGGCTATTACATACGAGGTGTATGTGAAATACTGACATACGCATCGTATGTCAACTGGCATGCCTCGCGTATGTGAATTCAAGGGGCGGTATGGCAAGACGGCGCAGTGAAACCATGGAAGAAAACCGTGCCAAGCTCATTGCGGCGGCGCGAAGGGCCTTTGCCGAGCAGGGCTATGCCGCGGCGTCGATGGATGAGCTTACCGCCAGGGCGGGACTGACGCGTGGCGCTCTCTATCATAACTTCGGCGACAAGAAGGGCCTGCTGGCCGCCGTGGTGCACCAGATTGATTCCGAGATGGCGGCGCGCGCGCAGGAGCGGGCAGCACGCGCCAACAGCGCCTGGCAGGCCCTGTTGGACGAGGGCGTGGCCTATATCGAAATGGCGCTCGATCCGGAGGTGCAGCGCATCGTGCTTCTGGATGGGCCGGCTGTTCTGGGCGACCCTTCGCAGTGGCCGAGCCAGAGCAGTTGCCTGCAGGCGACGCGCGTGGTCGTTGAACGGCTGATCGCCGAGGGCACGATCAAGCCTGTCGATGCCGAGGCAGCGGCACGGCTGTTGAGCGGCGCCGCGCTCAATGCGGCCCTGTGGATCGCCGCAAGCGACAATCCGGAGGACGTGCTGCCGAAGGCCGTGGCGGCCTTCAAGGCTTTGGCCGAGGGCTTGCTCGTCAGGCCGCGCTAAGTCGCGCAAACGAAAATCCCGCGCAGCGACCGCGTGAAGCTCCCCCCGAAGCCAGCGATCATTGCGCGGGAGCCGACCCGGAGCTTTGACGCTCCGGATGGTCCTTGAAACTCTCTTATTTGCCCTGGGTCACGATGACCGGGATCAACAGGTCGCCCCAATTGCCTTCGCCACCGTGATGGCGGGCCGAACGGACGAGCTCGACCGATACGCCGGCATCAACCGCCTTCATGACGGACTGGTTGAGGCGGTGCAGGTCGTTGGCGACCATGCGGATCATGGCCTGCTGGTCGGCGGTCATGGCGGAAGCCTGTTCTTCGGCGCGTTCTTTAACTCGGGTCTGCGGGGTCATGGCATTTCTCCTCTTATATGCGGGGTTCTTGAAGTTTCAGTTTTGGTCGAAAGCCCCCTCCCAAACCCTCCCCACAAGGGGGAGGGCTTAACCCGGGGTGACGTTCTGCCGGGACCATGGAAAGCAACGCGTCGCATTGGTTCCTGGAGGCAGGGCGGTCGCCGCGATCTCCTGCCCCTCCCCCTTGTGGGGAGGGGTTGGGGAGGGGTAATTCCTTACTCGGCAGCCGGCTTGAACTGCTCGGTTTCGGTCGATTCCTTCATCGCCGTGGTCGAAGACTGGCCGCCGGTGATGGCCAGCGAGACGGCGTCGAAATAGCCGGTGCCGACTTCGCGCTGGTGCTTGGTGGCGGTGTAGCCGTTGACCTCGGCGGCGAATTCCGCTTCCTGCAGCTCCGAATAGGCCGCCATCTGGCGATCCTTGTAGCCGCGGGCCAGTTCGAACATGCCGAAGTTCAGCTGGTGGAAGCCGGCGAGCGTGATGAACTGGAACTTGTAGCCCATCGCACCCAGCTCCTTCTGGAACTTGGCAATCGTCGCGTCGTCGAGGTTCTTCTTCCAGTTGAACGACGGCGAGCAATTGTAGGCGAGCTTCTTGCCCGGATGCGCCTTGTGTACGGCTTCGGCGAACTTGCGGGCCTGCTCGAGGTCCGGCTTGCCGGTTTCCATCCAGATCATGTCGCAGTGCGGAGCATAGGCGATCGCACGGGCGATGCAGGGCTCGATGCCGTTCTTGACCTGGTAGAAGCCTTCAGCCGTGCGGCCGGCATCGTAATCGACGAAGGGACGGTCGCGCTCGTCGATGTCCGAGGTCAGAAGCTTGGCGGCTTCGGCGTCGGTACGGGCGACGATCAGCGTCGGGGTTCCCATGACGTCGGCTGCGAGACGCGCGGCGTTCAGGTTGCGGATATGGGCGGCGGTTGGGATCAGAACCTTGCCGCCGAGATGGCCGCACTTCTTTTCCGAAGCGAGCTGGTCTTCGAAGTGGACGCCGGCAGCACCCGCCTCGATGAAGGCCTTCATGATTTCGAAGGCGTTCAGCGGGCCGCCGAAACCGGCTTCAGCGTCGGCGACGATCGGGGCGAACCAGGTGTCGACCGAAAGGCCCTTGCCTTCGGCGGTCTCGATCTGGTCGGCGCGCTGCAGCGTGCGGTTGATGCGCTTGGCCAGTTCGGGAGCGGCATTGGCCGGATAGAGCGACTGGTCCGGATACATGGCGGACGCGGTGTTGGCGTCAGCGGCGACCTGCCAGCCGGAAAGATAGATGGCCTTCAGGCCGGCGCGAACCATCTGCATGGCCTGGTTGCCCGAGAGGGCGCCAAGAGCGTTGACGAAGGGTTCTTCGTTGATCAGCTTCCACAGGCGGTTGGCGCCCATTTCGGCCAGCGTATGCGTGATCTGGACCGAGCCGCGCAGGCGCTTGACGTCTTCGGCGGTGTACGGACGCTCGATGCCGTCAAAGCGGCCCTTCGGCGCATTCGGAACGACGTTGTAAAAATCAGTCATAGCAAACTCCCTCTTGCTCAGTTTCACGAAGCTTTTGTCCTTGGGTCAGCAAAAGTTCCGCTTTCGATGTGACTGGATTTACAGCGCACTGCACAAAACGTCCAGATAAATGAGAGAAATGACGCCCTGAAAGAGGTTAGCATGTCTTGTCTTTGACATTGCGGCGATGTAAATCTGTAAATGTTGTCAATTCTCGTTCCGGCTTCTTCATCGACCAAAGTTGTAAAAGGTGTGTCACAATGGCTGAGAACAAGATCTTCGCCGGCCCGAGGGTCCGGCGCATCCGCAACGGCTTGGGGCTAACTCAGACGGCGATGGCCGAGGCGCTGGAGATCTCTCCCTCCTATCTCAATCTGATCGAGCGCAACCAGCGGCCGCTGACCGTGCAATTGCTGCTGAAGCTCGCCGCCGTCTACAAGGTCGATCTCGACGAACTGCAGGGCGAGGCGGGCGGCATGGCCGGTCAACTGCGCGAGGTGTTCGGCGATCCGCTTCTGTCCGGCGAGGTGCCGGGCGATCAGGAACTGATCGAGGTGGCGGAGGCTGCGCCCAACGCGGCGGCGGGCGTCGTCAAGCTCTATCGGGCCTATCGCGAGCAGGCGGCAAGGCTCACCGATCTCGCCGAGCTCCTGGCGCGCGAGGGCCACGAGACCTCGATCTCCGGCACGCGCCTGCCGATCGACGAGGTGCGGGAGCGGTTCGAGAAGCGGGCAAACTTCCATGCGCGCATCGAGGATGCGGCGGAAGCCTTCCACGCCTCGCTCGGCCTGTCGCCCGGCGAGGATCTGGCGCCGGCGCTGAAAGGCTGGCTGCGGACCAAGCACGGCATCGTCGTGCGCACGCTTCCGATCCACACCATGCCCAATCTGCGCCGCCGCTACGACCGCCATTCGATGCGGCTTTTCCTGTCGGAGCGGCTGTCGCCCTTCGACCAGTTGCGCGAGGTGGCGATGGAAGCCGGTCTTCTGGCGTTTGGCGAGGAGATCGCCGCCGAACTGGAGGGGCTGGCCTTCTCGACCGGCGAGGCCAAGCGCCTCGGGCGCTTCGAACTGGCGCGCTATGCGGCCCATGCGGTGATCATGCCCTATGGCGCCTTTCTTGCGGCGGCACAGCGCGCGCGCTACGACATCGACATGCTGCGTTCGCGCTTCAACGTGTCATACGAGCAGGCGGCCAACCGCCTGACCATGCTGCAGCGACCGGGAGCATCCGGCGTGCCCTTCTTCATGCTCGAGGTCGACAATGCCGGTTATCGCTTCCGCAAGGCTGGCGCCCAGGGTTTCCCCCAGGCGAAGTTCGGCGGCAGCTGTCCCAAGCTCAATATTCATGCCGCCTTCGCCCAGCCGGGCCAGGTTCTGGTCGATCACGTGGAAATGCCGGACGGCACCGGCTTCCTCACCATGTCGCGCACGCTCGACGGACCGCAGGCCGGCTTCAACGAGCGGGTGCGGCGCACCGCCCTTCTCGTCGCCTGCGACATCGCCCATCGCGAGGAGGTGGTCTATGGCCAGGTGGTGGCGGGCTCGACGCTTGGCCCTGTGGCAGTGGGGACGGCCTGCCGGCTCTGCGAAAGGCAGGGCTGTCTCGCCCGTGCCGAGCCGCCGGTGACGCGCCCGCTTGGACTCGACGAAATGGTCACAGGCCTCTCCGCGTTCGATTTCCAGTAGCTCGGGCGAGGGTTTGCAGCTGCGAAGATTACCCCTTGTCGCCCGTCCATTTCCTTTCTAGTCTGTTAAAAAAAAGAGGGAATGGCTGATCGGGCGTCAGGCTCGGAGGCTGGAACAGGAGAGAAAATGAAGACCGATCTCATGCGTTTTTTGGCGTCCGCCGCGATGGTTACGCTGGCTATGGCATCCGCGGCAAAGGCCGAGGGCGTCGTGCACGTCTACAATTGGTCCGACTATATCGACGAGTCGGTTCTCGAGGACTTCACCAAGGAAACCGGCATCAAGGTCGTCTATGACGTCTTCGATTCGAACGAGATCGTCGAGACCAAGCTGCTCGCCGGCGGCTCCGGCTATGACGTCGTCGTGCCGACCGGTCCGTTCCTCGCCCGCCAGATCCAGGCCGGCGTCTTCCAGAAGCTCGACAAGTCCAAGCTGCCGAACCTGTCCAACATGTGGCCGGACATCATGGAGCGTCTGGCGAAGTACGACCCGGGCAACGAATATGCCGTCAACTACATGTGGGGCACCACCGGCATCGGCTACAATGTCGAGAAGGTCAAGGCGGCGCTCGGTGCCGATTTCAAGGTCGACAGCTGGGATGCCATCTTCAAGCCGGAGAACGCCGAAAAGCTGAAATCCTGCGGCGTCAACATCCTCGACGCATCCGACGAGACCTTCGCCATTTCGATGAACTACATCGGCAAGGACCCGGACAGCAAGGAAACGGCTGACCTGGAGGCCGGCGGCGATGTCTACATGAAGATTCGCCCCTTCGTGAAGACCTTCAACTCCTCCTCCTATATCGACGATCTCGCCAATGGCGATATCTGCATGACCATCGGCTGGTCGGGCGACATTCTCCAGGCCAAGGCCCGCGCCGAGGAAGCCAAGAACGGTGTCGAGATCGAATACGTGATCCCGAAGGAAGGCACCTATATGTGGTTCGACAATCTGGCGATCCCGGCGGATGCCAAGAACGTCGAGGAAGCCCATGCCTTCATCAACTTCCTGATGAAGCCAGAGGTCATCGCCAAGGCCTCGAACTACGTGCAATACGCCAACGGCAACCTGGCCTCCCAGGCCATGCTCGATGAGGAAGTGTTCAAGAACCCGTCGGTCTATCCGGATGCGGAAACGGTCAAGAAGCTCTTCACCATCTCGCCCTACGGACCGAAGGAACAGCGCGTCCTGAACCGGGTCTGGACCCAGATCAAGACCGGCAACTGATCGGATCAAGACCAACCGGGCGCCACAAGGCGCCCGGTTTCTTTGGACTGTTTTTTTCAATAGGCATTTGGATCGGGCGATGGCGAAATCTCTGGGACCGGTAAAGCGCAAATTTTCCCCGTGGACCGATCCCGCGTCGGTCCCCTTCATCCGGTTCGAGAACGTCACGAAGCGCTTCGGCGACTTCACCGCCGTCAAGGATCTCACCCTCGACATCTATGAGCGCGAGTTCTTCTCGCTGCTCGGACCGTCGGGCTGCGGCAAGACCACGCTGATGCGCATGCTGGCCGGCTTCGAGGAGCCGACCGAAGGCCGCATCCTGCTGCAGGGCAAGGACATATCCGGCGTCCCGCCCTATCGGCGACCGACCAATATGATGTTCCAGTCCTATGCGCTGTTCCCGCACATGACGGTGGCCAAGAACATCGCCTTCGGCCTGGAACAGGATCGCCTGCCGAAGGACGAGATCGATGCGCGCGTCGCCGAGATGTTGAAGCTCGTCAAGCTCCAGGAATTCGCCAAGCGCAAGCCGAACCAGCTCTCCGGCGGCCAGCGCCAGCGCGTGGCGCTCGCCCGCTCGCTCGCCAAGCGGCCGAAGGTGCTGCTGCTCGACGAGCCGCTCGGCGCGCTCGACCGCAAGCTGCGCGAGGAAACCCAGTTCGAACTGATGGATATCCAGCAGACTCTCGGCACCACCTTCCTGATCGTCACCCACGATCAGGAGGAGGCGATGACCGTGTCCGACCGCATCGCGGTCATGGACAAGGGCGAGATCATGCAGGTGGCGACGCCGGCCGAAATCTACGAGGCGCCGAACAGCCGCTATGTCGCCGACTTCATCGGCGACATCAATATCGTCGAGGGCAGGCTCGAGACGGTGGAGAAGGTGACGGAAGGTGCGCTGGCCACGGTGGTTTGCACCAATGGTCTCCGAGTAGTGGTCGATCAACCTACGTGCAAGGCAGAGCCCGGCGCTCCGGTTGCCTTCGCCATCCGGCCGGAAAAGGTCCGCATCGGCAGTGAGCCCCCGGCCGATACCTCGGTCAATGCGCTGTCCGGCGAGGTCTGGGACATCGGCTATCTCGGCGACTTTTCGGTCTTCATCGTCAAGCTTGCCGATGGCAGCACCTTCCGCGCCGCGCAGGCCAATACCCATCGCCTCGTCGACCGCCCGATCACGGTGGACGACAAGGTCTGGCTCAGCTGGCCGGTCGATGCCGGCCTCGTGCTGACGCGCTGAGGGATCAAGGCCATGAGCGACGCCACGTTAGCCCCATCACCGACATCCTCCCCGGCGCGCTGGCTGGTGGTGCTCATACCCTATCTGTGGATGGCGCTGTTCTTCATGGCGCCGTTCTTCATCATCGTGAAGATCTCGCTGTCGGACACGGCGATCGCCATGCCGCCCTATGTTCCGGTGTTCGACGGACTGTCGGCCATCGGATCGTTCTTTTCGGAACTGGATTTCGAGAACTACGTCTTCCTGACGCAAGATTCGCTCTACGTGAACGCCTATCTGTCGTCGCTCAAGATTGCGGTGATCTCGACCTTCCTGCTGCTCTTGATCGGCTATCCGATCGCCCTTTCCATGGCGCGCGCGCCGGTTTCGATCCGGCCCACCCTGCTGATGCTGGTGATCCTTCCATTCTGGACCTCCTTCCTGATCCGCGTCTATGCCTGGATCGGCATCCTGAAGCCGGAAGGCCTTTTGACGCTGCTGCTGCAGGCGATCGGCCTCTACGGCCCCGACGAACAGGTGCAGATCTACCGCACCGACATCGCCGTCTATATCGGCATCGTCTATTCCTATCTGCCCTTCATGGTCCTGCCGCTCTATGCCGCGCTGGAAAAGCTCGACGGCACGCTGCTCGAGGCGGCAAGCGATCTCGGCTGCCCGCCGTGGAAGGCCTTCTGGCGGATCACTTTCCCGCTGTCGATCCCCGGCGTGATCGCCGGCTCGATGATCTGCTTCATCCCGATCACCGGCGAATTCGTCATTCCCGACCTGCTCGGCGGCGCCGAGACGCTGATGATCGGCAAGACGCTGTGGACCGAGTTCTTCAGCAACCGCGACTGGCCGCTCGCCTCGGCCGTGGCCGTCCTGCTGCTGCTTTTGCTGGTGGTGCCGATCGCCATCTTCCAGAACCAGCAGCAGAAGGTGTGAGGGCGAAACGATGAAACCCGGCAAATTCGACGCGACCATCCTCACCTTCGGCTTCGCCTTCCTCTATATCCCGATCATCATCCTGGTGATCTATTCCTTCAACGATTCCAAGCTGGTCACCGTATGGGGCGGCTTCTCGCTGAAATGGTACAGCCAGATGTGGTCCAACGAGGGCCTGATGAGCGCCGCCTGGGTGACGGCCCGCGTCGGCCTGCTCAGTGCGTCGCTCGGCACGATCCTTGGAACGCTGGCGGCGCTGGCGCTGGTGCGCTATGGCCGCTTCCCCGGTCGTCTGCTGTTTTCGGGCATGGTCTATGCGCCGCTGGTCATGCCGGAGGTCATCACCGGCCTGTCTTTGCTGCTGCTGTTCGTCGCGCTCGGCATCGACCGTAGCCTGATGACCGTCACCATCGCCCATACCACGTTTACCATGTGCTACGTGGCGATCGTCGTGCAGTCGAGATTGCTCACCTTCGACACCAGCCTCGAGGAGGCGGCGCTCGATCTCGGTTCACCGCCGGTCAAGACCTTCTTCAGGATCACCCTGCCGCTGATCATGCCGGCCGTGGTGTCGGGCTGGATGCTCGCCTTCACCCTGTCGCTCGACGACCTGGTGATCGCCTCCTTCACCACCGGCCCCGGCGCCACCACGCTGCCGATCAAGATCTACAGCCAGGTGCGGCTCGGGGTGACGCCGGAGATCAATGCAGTGTGTTCGATCCTGATCGGCCTCGTCACCATCGGTGTCATCATCGCCTCGATCACCACCAAGCGGCGGGAACTGCAAAGACAGCGCGACGAGCATGTGGCGGCCCAGGCCGCCTGAGCGCCGCTTCACGCCCTGGTCAGCCGTCGTGACGTGGCATGAGCAGGTAGGTGAGAAGCCAGACCGGCAGGACGACCAACGCGCCGAGCAGGATGCGGGGGCTCGCCCAGGCGCCGGCAGCTTGCACCCCGCTCCAGAATTCCTCCGCCGTCATCCCGAAGAGGGCGAGCATGCTGTCGGTCGAAATGCCGATGAAGGCCATGAGGCTGCCCGCCAGCAGCGAAGCCAGCGCGATCTTGATGAGACCCGTGACAAACCGATACACCGCAAGCCCCTTTGAGCTCGTGCACCGGGCCGCTCATGCTCCGGTCCACCGTTGATTCGCGCTTATTTTAGGGGATTTGCAGGCGGGAGATAGATGGGGGTGATGACCGGGTCCGGCCAGGCCCCACCGATGAAGAAACGCAGGCGCGGATAGGCTGCCTCGTCGTCCGGATCGGTCGCCGACAGCTCGCCCAGAAGCGCCAGTGCATTGTCGGCATAGGGCACGATCCCACTGACGGTCAGCGTCTCGTCCGGGCCGACGAGGCGGGCTTTCAGCACTTCGGCCGTGCCGCTGGCGAAGCGGGCGCTGTAGTCGAGCTGGTCATAGGGCATCGACCCGTCGCCACCGGCGCTCAGCTGGAAATAGGCGCTGGTCGACGCCAGCCTGCGGATCGCCGGCGCGTCGATGCCGGTCAGCACGCCCCCTTGTGAGGCGAAGGTGAAGATGCCGGACATGTCTGACAGGCCGGTCTCCCAAGGGGGCTGCCGGATATTGACGGTGAGGTCGACCGAGCCCTTGCCGCGCGCCACCGGTCCGGCGACCTTCAGGTGATCGGCAACGGCGGAGAAATCGGCATTGCGGATCGAAAGCGTCAGGTCGCCGCCGCGGGCAAAGCCGCTGCCGGCTCCGATGAAGCTCGCGGTCAGGTCGCCGCCTTCGAAGGCCGCGTCAGCAATGTCGAACTGCGCCGCCTTGCCGGTGGCGAGGATGCTGGCGGCGACGTCGCCCAGTTCGAATGGGGGCAGGTCGGCGCGCGTGGCCGATAGCGTCAAGTCGAAATCCAGCCACTGCAGCAGGCGCGGCGGACGCTCCGTCGCCTGGCTCTCCTCGTCAGCCGAGGGAAGGTCGAGCGAGAAGGCGGAAAGCAGCCGTGTGATGTTCAGCCGGTCGAAGGCCAGCGTACCGCTGACCCGCGGTTTTGCCCCAGCCGGGCGCGAAAGCGACAGGATGCCGGTGCCATGGATGTCGTTGACGTCGAATTCCAGGCCGTCGAGGCGCAGTTCCTCGCCGACCCGCGCCAGTTCGGCCGTCAACTGCGCCTGCTTGACATTATCGAGGCCGGCAAGGCGGATGCCGCTCCACGCCTTGAGTGCTGCGATGTCCTTGGCGCTGAGCGCGAGCGCGCCCGAGCGGAAGAGGCCGTCGGTGAGATTGACGATGCCGTCGAAGCGCGCGGCAAAGGCGGCGGCATCGAGCGTGGCGCTCAAGCTCGCGTCTCTGCCGGAGAACAGCAGTAGTGGCTGCGGCGAGGAGAAATCCAGCTTGATGGCGAGCCCGCCGGCATCGAGCTGGGCGGTGGCCTTGAGCGCCTGTGACAGTCTCGGCCAGGCGATCTCGGCCGATATACCATTGACCACGAGCAGATGACCGGAGGTCTCGTCGGTGAGTTCGATCGAGCCGTCCTCGATCGTGACCGCGCCGACGGATGCGTCGAATTCGGCCCCGAGCATCTGCGCATCCCCGTCGCGTGGCTCTACCTCGCGTACCGCGGCGCTCAACAGGCCTTCGCTCGCCCAATCGAGCCGGCCGTTGCTATCCCGGTCCACATGGAAACGCGGGCGCAGCAGGTGGAATGCGTCAAACTGTGGCCGGCCGCGCATCGCCGAATAAAGGCCGAAGGTCGCTGACAGCTTTTCGATCCGTCCGAGCACCTCCATCCCGTCGGCGCCGGGCTTGCTGATCGTGACGCCATTGAGCGACACGCGCGGCTTGGGCCAGAATTCGATCTCCGGCGTGCCGGACATCGTCACCTGATGGCCGGTCCATTGCGAAACGGCCCGCTCCATGGCGGAGCGCACGAGGCTAGAGGAGACGAGATAGGGAGCGGCGATGCGCGATACGACGAACAGCGCCGAGACGACGACGAGCGCGACGAGGACCACGCGCAGGATGCGTCGCACGACCGGTTGTCGGCGCCGGCACTCTTCGCCTGGTCTGCGCTCGTCGGGCATGAAGGACCCCGGGCTCCATCGGCCGGGCAACGGCCCGGTCTCATCGTTCTGCCGGATATAGGAATTGCCGCCGGCATGCAAACCGGCTGTCTCCTCCGGGACTTTATATTGCGTTGCAAACTGCTATACAGGCTATGTTTTTGAGGAGGAACGCATGCAACAGGAAATGCCGCTCTGGACCCCGTCCGACAGCCAGATCAAGTCGTCGCCGATGTACCGCTTCATGACCTGGTGCAGTACGCGCGTCGGTCGCGATTTCTCCGACTATGATGCCTTCCATCAATGGTCGGTCGCCGACCGCGCCGCCTTCTGGTCGGCGGTCTGGGACTATTGCGGCGTCAAGGGGGAGAAGGGCGAGCGGCTGCTGGAAAACGGCGACGTCATGCTGGAGGCGCGGTTTTTCCCCGACGCCCGGCTGAACTTTGCCGAAAACCTGCTGAGCCTGAGCGGCGACGACGACGCGATGATCTTCCGTGGCGAGGACCAGGCCGAGGACCGCTGGTCGTGGGATCGCCTGCGCCATGCCGTTTCCCGTCTGCAGCAGGCTTTCCGCGCCATGGGCATCGGGAAGGGCGACCGCGTCGCCGCCATGGTGCCGAACATGCCCGAAACCGTGGCGCTGATGCTGGCCGCCGCCTCGATCGGCGCCATCTGGTCTTCCTGCTCTCCCGATTTCGGCGAGCAGGGCGTGCTTGATCGGTTCGGCCAGATCGAGCCCAAGCTGTTCCTTGCTGTCGACGGCTATTGGTATAACGGCAAGCGGCAGGATACGGCGGAGAAGGTTAAGGCGGTCTCGGCCAAGCTCGGCGTGCCGCTCGTCGTCATCGCCTATGCGGGCGACGCTCCGGCGATTGCCGAAGCAGTGCCGGGAGCAAAGACGCTTGCCGATTTCGTCGCACCCTACGAGGCCGGCGAGATCGCCTTCGAACCTCTGCCGTTTTCGCATCCGCTCTACATCCTGTTTTCCTCCGGCACGACGGGTGTGCCGAAGTGCATCGTCCATTCGGCCGGCGGCACGCTTCTGCAGCACCTCAAGGAGCAGCGTTTCCACTGCGGGCTGGAGCAGGGCGAGCGGTTCTTCTATTTCACCACCTGCGGCTGGATGATGTGGAACTGGCTGGTCTCGGGGCTCGCCTCCGGCGCGACGCTCTGCCTCTATGACGGCTCGCCCTTTTATCCCGACGGCAATGTGCTGTTCGACTATGCGGCGGAGGAGCAGTTTGCCTTCTTCGGTACCTCGGCCAAGTATATCGACGCCGTGCGCAAGGGCGGCTTCACGCCGAAGACCACCCATGACCTGTCGTCGCTCAGGATGATGACCTCGACCGGATCGCCGCTGTCACCGGAGGGCTTCTCCTTCGTCTACGAGGGCATCAAGTCAGACATCCACCTCGCCTCGATCTCGGGCGGAACCGACATCGTTTCCTGCTTCGTCCTCGGCAATCCGCTGAAGCCGGTCTGGCGCGGCGAGATCCAGGGGCCGGGCCTCGGTCTCGCGATCGACGTGTGGGACGACGAGGGCCGGCCGGTGCGCGGCGAAAAGGGCGAACTGGTCTGCACCAAGGCCTTCCCGTCCATGCCGATCATGTTCTGGAACGACCCGGACGGCGCCAAGTATCGCGCCGCCTATTTCGAGCGTTTCGACAATGTCTGGTGCCATGGCGATTTTGCGGAATGGACCGCGCATGACGGCATCGTCATCCACGGCCGATCCGACGCCACGCTCAACCCGGGCGGCGTGCGCATCGGCACGGCCGAGATCTACAATCAGGTCGAACAGATGGAAGAGGTGCTGGAGGCGCTGTGCATCGGCCAGGACTGGGACGACGACGTGCGCGTGGTGCTGTTCGTCCGGCTCGCTGCCGAGCGCGCCCTCGACGAGGATCTGGTCAAGGCGATCAAGACCCGCATCCGCACCGGCGCCTCGCCACGCCACGTTCCGGCCAAGGTGATCCAGGTCGCCGACATTCCGCGCACCAAGTCGGGCAAGATCGTCGAACTGGCGGTACGCGATGTCGTGCATGGTCGCGTAGTGAAGAACAAGGAGGCGCTGGCCAATCCGGAGGCACTCGACCTGTTTTCCGGGCTCGAAGAGCTGAAGTCCTGAAACAAGAGGGATTTGGCTGCCGAGGAACAAGGCGTCGGCTCGGAATTGCGTCAATCGGGGTGACATCCGTCACCTAGGGTAACGACTTGTTAAGGCGCATTTGGCATACCTTGACCAAGTTGGAGGCCCACCATGAACGTGCGGCTTGGAACCTCTGGTTCACGATACATGATGTTGATCGACCCAAGCTCCAGTTGAACAGCATGAATTTTCAGGGCGGCGCAAGCCGCCCTTTTTTCATGGGCTCGCCCCGGATCAGCGGGGGCGGTCGAGCGAGCGGGACACCAGGATGACCGGGATCAGGCCGGCCAGGATGATGATGATCGCCGCCACCGAGGCATCCTGCACCTTCGAGCGCGAGGCATCCTCGTAAACCAGCGTCGCCAGCGTGTTGAAGTTGAACGGCCTGAGCAGGATGGTGGCCGAGAGTTCCTTCAGCGTTTCGATGAACACCAGCAGAGCCGCGGTCAAGACGGCGGGGCGCATGTTCGGCAGGAGAACCTGCCGGAAGGTCTGCCACGCATTGCGGCCCAGCGTGCGCGCTGCCATGTCGAGATGCGGCGAGAGCTTCTGGAAGCCGGCGTCGATCGTGCCTTCGGCCATGGTGAGGAAGCGCACGGTCGCCGCATAGACGATGGCAAAGCCGGTGCCGGAAAGAAGCAGGCCGGAGGAGACACCGAACGCGGAGCGCAGGGCGCCATCCATCAGGTTGTCGAGCATGGCGAGCGGGATCAGCACGCCGATGCCGAGCACGGTTCCGGGAATGCCGTAGCCGAGAGAGGCGAGGCGGCTTGCGCCGGCAGTGAGCCGCGATCGTTCTGTCCGGACGGCATAGGCCAGCACGAAGGCGAGGATGACGGTGAGCAGCGCCGCCGCCGAGGAAACGAGGACCGAATTGCCGAGTGCCTCGAGGAGGCGCGGCTCGGCGAAATCGTCGAGGCGGCGCAGGGCAAATCCGGCCAGCACCGCGACGGGGATGACGAAGCCGACAAGGACGGGCAGGGCGCAGAGGAGGGCCGCGCCCCAGCCGCGCCAGCCGGTAAGCTTCAGCCGCACGGCGTCGATGGTGACGGCTGTCGTCTTGTGGCTGGCGAAGCGCTGGCGGCGCCGCGCCCGGCGCTCGATCCACAGGAGAAGCACGACGAAGACGAGCAGGACGGAGGCGATCTGGGCGGCGCCTGCGAGACTGCCGCGGTTGAGCCAGGTGTCGTAGATCGAAAAGGTCAGCGTCTGGACGCCGAGATATTCGACCGCGCCGATGTCGTTCAGCGTCTCCATCATCACCAGCGTCAGCCCGACCATGATGGCGGGCCGCGCCATCGGAACCTGGACCTGCGAAAAGACGCGCCACGGACCGGCGCCGAGGGTGCGCGCCACATCGGCCGCGGCCCGCCCCTGCATCAGGAACATCGATCGGCAGGCGAGATAGACATAAGGGTAGAGCACTGCCGTCATCACCAGCACGGCGCCACCGAGCGAGCGTACATTGGGAAAGCTGTAGTCGCGCGCCGAGGCAAAGCCGAACAGGCCGCGATAGAGGCTCTGCACGGGGCCGGTGAAATCGAGGAATTCACCGAAAGCATAGGCTGCGAGGTAGGACGGTATGGCGAGCGGCAGCACCAGCGCCACCGAGAGAAGGCGGCGGAACGGGAAATCGCAGGAGGCGACCAGCCAGGCGCTGACAATGCCGATCGAAGCGGTCAGCGCGCCGGTCAGCGCCAGCAGGAGCAGGGTGCGACCGGTGGCGCGCGGCACGACATTGGTCAGCATGTGCTGCCAGTTCTCGCTGCCGCCGCTCAAGCCGATCAGGAAGATGGCAATGATCGGCATGGCGACGAGAGCCGAGGCGGCGATCGCCGCGATCGTCGCCAGGGAAAGCCGGCGCCGCACCGGACCGCAATCCGTTTTCTGCGCTATGCGCGCTTCCGCTGCCAAGGCTTCGTCTCCTGCGTTTCCCATTGTCGCCGCGGCGCTGGACGCCACCGTGCCTGAGCCGGTCTAGCCGAAACCGGCTGGGAAGGAAACGGGCTTGGCAAAAGCCCGGCAGACGGTCCGCATGGGCCGCTTTTCCCCAAGGGGTAGGAAACGCCCGTGAACGGGTCTTGCCGTACCACGTATCGGATCTGTCGCCGGCCTTCGCCGGCTCAGTCGGCCAGCACGCGCTGCGACGGGAAGGTGATCTCCACCAGCGTGCCCTCGTTCGGGGAGGACGAGATTGAGAAATGGGCGCGGTTGGCGTCGACCATGGCCTTGGTCAGCGGCAGGCCGAGCCCGGTGCCGTCGCCGCGATTGCGCGCCCCGGTCTGCACCTGGCGGAAAGGCTTCATCGCTTGTTCCAGCTCGGTGCGGCTCATGCCGATGCCGGTGTCGCGGATCCTCAGCGCCACGCTGCCGTTCGCCTCATAGGCGGTCGAGACGATGATCTGGCCACCCGACGGGGTGAAGCGGATGGCGTTGGCCAGGATGTTGAGGACGATCTGCTTGATCGAGCGCATGTCGGCGACGACGTTGGGCACGGCCTGCGACAGCGCGGTCCGGATGATGACGCGCTGGCCGTTGGCCTGCGGCTGGATGATCGAGACCGCCGCCTGGACCGTTTCGTTCAGCCCGACGGCGGTGAAGTCGAGATCCATCTCGCCTGCCTCGATCTTGGAAATGTCGAGCAGGTCGTTGACGATGTCGAGCACGTGCCGGCCGGAGCGCACGATGTCATTGGCATATTCGCCATAGCGCGGATGGCCGAGCGGGCCGAAATGCTCGTTGGCCATCATGTCGGCAAAGCCGATGATCGCATTGAGCGGCGTACGGATCTCGTGGCTGACGCGGGCGAGGAAGTCGCTCTTGTGGGCGTTGGCGGTCTCGGCGGCGCGCTTGGCGTTGCGCAGTTCTTCCTCGGTCCGCTTCCATTGGGTGATGTCGCGGATCACCGCGCAATAGCCGTTCGACGAGGTGAGCTTGCCGATCGTCATGAACAGCGGCAGGAAGCCGCCCGAGGCTTCGCGGCCGATCACCTCGCGGCCGTCATTGAGGACGCTTGCAACCCCATGGCCGGAGAGCCCGCCGAGATAGTCGAGGATCGACTTCTGGCTCTCATGGGCAAACAGCATGACGAACGGCTTGCCGCGCGTTTCCGTCTCGTCGAAGTTGAACAGCGCGCTGGCCGCCCGGTTGAGCGAGCGGATGTCGCCATTGGCATCGAGTATGACGACGCCGTCGGTCGCCGTCTCGAGGATCGATCGCAATTCGTCGACCTCCACCTGCAGGCGGGCCAGCTGTTCGGCGCGGGCCTCGCCCTGCAACTCGGCGACGGGGAGCGGGACGACGGTCGAAGTTGCCGCCTCCGCAGTTTTTTCGGGTGTGCTCTGCGTTGCGCTGCCTGCCGGGATCAGCGCCAGCATCAGCGCGGTCGCGCGCTCGAAGCGCACCGATTGCAGGCGCGCCGTGACCGGCACCAACTGGTCGTCGGCGCGCACGATGACGACCCGTCCGGCCTCTTCGCTCGCCCCTTCCAGGTCCTGCCGCTGGATCAGCACGTCGAGGCCGCCGGCGGTATCGAGATCCTCGATCGAGGCATAGCCGGTCAGCGCCAGGAATTCCGGATTGGCGTGGATCAGCCGGTCGCCGACATGGATCAGAAGCGCGACCGGCATGAGGTCGACGATTTCGGCCGAGAGCGCATTGTCGCGCTTGAGACGCAGCGTGGCGAATTCCTCGACGGCCGGGTCGACCGGCCAAGGCCCTGTCGCGTCCGGCGCCTGGGGGGCGGGAATGTCGGCGATGGGCGCAAGCGGAGCCGATTGCAGAGCATCCGGCGCTTTGGACAATTCACCCGTCTCGATCTCGCCTGTCTTGACCTCACCGGTCTCGATTTCGCCCGTCTCGATTTCGGCGGTCTCCAGCTCGGCTGCGCGCTCCTCGGCAGCGTCCGGTTTGGACTTGTTCCCCTCCGAAGTCTCCGTCGCCGAGGCGGCCTCGTTGCGGCGGATCTCGCTTAAGGCCTCGGCGGCCTTTTCGCGCAAACCTTGCGGGTCGAGCTTGCGGGCGATCTCCAGGAAGGCTGCCTGTTCGCCGGGCGTCAGGCCCTCCTTGCCGCGGGCGCGGCGTTCCTCGAGTTGCACCACCTTGTCGGAATGGCGGCGGCCGGGCGTCTCGACGATCTGCAGCGCCGGAGGCTCCACCGCGCCGCGCTCAGTCGGTCTAGCTGCCTCTGTGGCGGTCTCTGGGAGCATTTCGAAGAGGTCCGGCTCGCCCTTGGTTGCCGGCACTTCGGCGAGGGGCGCGGGCGCGGCGCTCTGCGACCCATCGGCAACGGCCGGCGCCTCGGACGCGCTGATCGACGGCTCGCGCAAGGACACGGGCTGTTCGCCCTCGGACGCATCGTCCGCCAGATCCTCGATGGGCGCGTCCTGCGGCAGGCCATCGAGCAGCGAGACGACGGGCACGGGTTCTGCCGTCGGCTCGATCATGCCAGCCGCCACCGATTCGCTCGGTGAAGCGGGCGCGGCGAAGGTCAGGCCGGTGCGGTTCGGGTCTTCGACCGCATCGGCCAGCCGGACGATGCCGAAGCCGCGAAAGCCGTCGAAGTCGCGGCTGCGGGTATAGGTCGGCAATGCGGCGAGATCGACGGGCACCATCAGGGTCGTGCCTTCCACCGG
Source organism: Ciceribacter sp. T2.26MG-112.2 (assembly GCF_900492205.1). GTDB lineage: Bacteria > Pseudomonadota > Alphaproteobacteria > Rhizobiales > Rhizobiaceae > Allorhizobium > Allorhizobium naphthalenivorans_A. Next base: position 64,884 of record NZ_UEYQ01000008.1, on the reverse strand, counting down.
CCAGTGGATCGTCTTGCCCGACCAGGTGTCGCGCTTCTTCAGCAGTTCGCCGATCTTTCCCTCGGGATCGAGGTTGAACAGGGCGGCGAGGTCGGTAAAGGCGATGCCGTTGATGTCGGCGGCACGCGGGCCGACGGCCTCGGCGAACTCGGCCGAGACATCGCAGAACCGCCCGTCGGCGTCGATCTTCCAGACGAACCGAGTGGCGCGCCGTTCCGGCGAAAAGACGAAGGCGGCGCCTGGCGCAGCATGCGCGCGTGCGGACGGTGCGGCCTCGACCGGAGCGGGAACGAGCGGGGCGCCGACCGGCTCGGCCGAAGTTCCGGCAACGGTGTCCGACTCCTCGGCTTTTGCGTCGGGGCCCATGTCGGCTGCAGGAGGCGCGTCCGGCGCGATCTCCGGCGTGGCGGCGGCGGCAAGTGGCGGGACGGCGTCGGGGGCAGGCGCCTCGACCATCTCGCCGGCATCCGCCGAAAGGGTGTCGGCCTCGGCTCCGGTGTCGGCGAGCGGGCCGGCTTCCTCCTCGAAGGTCTCGACCACTTCGGCCGCCGCTTCGGCAAGCACCGCGTCGTCCGGCGTGGCGACCTCGGCCGGACCCTCTTCGGAACCGCGGTCTTCGGCCGCTTCGTCTTCGGAAGTCTCGTCCAGCGCCTCGATCTCGTCGCCGTCGAATTCCTCGATCTCGCCGATCGCTTCGACGACGTCGGCAAATCCGGCCTCGGCCTCGACCACGCCGGCCGTAACCACGGCCGCGGTCTCGACGGAGACGGCCGGCTCGCCCGCGGGCATCTTCTCGACGGCGGGGGCGATCGGGCCGGTGGGTTCCTCTGTCTGGAACTGGTCGGTCGGGTCCATGGTGCCCAGGATGGTTTCCACCGCGAACAGCAGATGCAGCGCCGGATCGTCGCTGAGCTTGCCGATGGCCGCCGGCAGATAGCCGCGCCCGGTCGGGATCGGCCGCTTGACCAGATGGTCGGCATCGGTGCCGGCCAGCGTCACCAGCGTGCGGGCGGTCTGCGGGGTGATGCCGAGACCGGCAAATTTCGCCGAGGCGACGACCACCCGGCCCTCGCCGTCGAGCACGGCCATGTGGGTATCGGGATCGTCGAAGCCGCTCAGCATGTCGCCGGCGCGTTCGGTAAGGCTGCCGGCCTTGCCGAGCGGCGGAACGGACAGGAGGATGACGGGCTCGCCGCGGCGGATCTCGACCATCTCCGCCGTCGCCGTCACGGGAACGCGTTGGAAGCCGGAAGCGATGCGCAACAGCAGCGAACGGCGGTCGCCAACCGCACTCAGTTGGCGGGCCACGCCCTCGATCTGGCGGAAGGCGACGTCGCCGCGGTTCGGTCCTTCCTCAAGGAGATCGTAGATCGAGGCATTGCCGAAGAAGCGTGCGCCGGCGCCATTGGCCCACAGAACCCGGTCGAGCGCGGGCGAAAACACGACGAGCGCCTCGCCCCGGGCAAAGCGCGGGCGGATGCTGTCGTGAACGGCGACGTCGATGAACGGGTATGGAGCGGGCATCCTGGGACCTGTCTTAGCAATTGCCGTCACCTGCGGCAAATTAACAGATTTTTAATAGCTAGGCACGGCTTTCGGGTCCAGCAAGGTGCGACTGTTTCGACCAACAGGGTTAATCCGCAAGGCAGGCGAGAAAATTCATGTTGCAGCGCACAATAATATTGCAATGCACAATGGGTGGTGCTATATGGAGATCATCGAACACAACCGGGCCCGCCCATCGCTGACCCGCTCAAAGATGAGGATCACTGACATGGCTGCCAATTCCCAAAAGGACGTCTTCTCCTTCTCCGCCACCGCATTCGACCCGGCAAAGGTCAATGAAACCTTCCGCGACTTCGCCGAAAAGGGCGCAGCCCAGTCGAAGGACGCCTATGCCAAGATGAAGACCGCGACCGAGGAAGCCACCAAGACCGTCGAGACCACGCTCCAGACCGCCCAGGCCGGCACCGTCGAACTCGGCCTCAAGGCCATCGACGCGCTGCGCACCAATGCCGAAATGTCGCTGTCGCACATGGAAGCCCTGCTCGGCGTGAAGTCGATCGCCGAACTGGTCGAACTGCAGACCTCCTTCATCCGCAAGCAGGCCGAAGTCACCGTCGAACAGGCCAAGACCATGCAGGAAGCCGTCAAGAAGGTTGCCGAAACGGTCGTGAAGCCGGGCAAGGAAGCCGCTGAAAAGGTCATGTCGACCTTCAAGGCCGCCTGATCAAAGACACATGTCCTCCCAAGGACTTGAGGCCGGGACACCTTGTCCCGGCCTTTTTTCGTTTCGCGCAAAAAAGGCTTGAAAAAGACGCGAACTGCCCGTATGTGACCCCCCAAGGCGTCGTTCGCGCCTGATGTGCGGTTGTAGCTCAGTTGGTTAGAGCGCAGGTTTGTGGCACCTGAGGTCGGAGGTTCGAGACCCCCCAACCGTACCATTTTTTTCTTAGTGGATGACGGCGATCACTCGATCGCTTCTAAGATGACCCGATCCAACTATGGGGCAGACGAGCCACCGTGCGGACATAGCCTAGCCGAATATGTCACGCCCTTTGTAGGTGAAGGAGACGGTGACGTTGAAGGTCATCCTCCGAAACGCTAGCCATGCGTCAAGAAGTTGGCCAACGTAGTCCTTCTCTGAAAGTACTAAAAGATGTCGCGGATAGTCGACTTTGCAGCTCCATGGAAACGGCAGCGACGGGTTCTCGAAGCTGCCTTCTTCGATCCATCGTCGCCTGTACCAGTAAGCGGCCATATCCGCCGCCTGTAAGGGCATAAGCATCACGCTTTTCCCGAACATTGGTAACTGGCCCATATTCTCCCGAATGAAAGGGTCGGCATTCTTCAGGTATGTAGGCCAAGTCTCACAGACTGTTTTAGAGATCTGGTCCTGTTCATCAAAAGTAAAATCGACAGGGTCTCGGTACATTTGTGCCAGGGTGTCAGTTAAGGCTTTCGATGCCATGTGGTATGGCAGGTCGTTAGAATAAGGAAGGCCGACCGTTTTGCAGGCACTCTTAAGTGGTTCGATTGGTGCGGCAATGCATAGCAGGCAATGAACGTGCTCCTCTATGGCCTTATACAGATATCCGTTCATTTCCGGATAGCTGTGCACACGCTGAACCATCTTAAATTCTGCCAAGCGCAGTTCACCCAGCCGCGTTTTCCATTTAACTGAAAATGCGTCCCACTCCTTGGCACACGCGATGTATCCCGCCAATATCAGTACTTTGTCGGTCTCTAACGAGTCGTCAATGTAGGCTTTCCAGACCAAGAGGTTCTCCATCCAAAAGCGACAGATCCGGGAAACATACACAACGGTCAGGCGCGCTATTAGATGCTTGTCACTGACCAAGAGTCGCGTAATTGTACGCGACTTTCTCCCTCGATGGCAGTGCGCTAAATTGAGCTACGGGGAGACGGCGCGATCCGCATTCTGGAGCGGCACCTTACCTCACCCCCCGCCTTGACCACGCCCGCGCCCGGCGATAGTCAGCTTACGTCCTACCCCATTCCCCTCCACCGCCGCCGCGCGGATTTTCCAGGCCCCCCATGAAGCCCAAGGATCTTGCCGTCTATGTGTTCCTGGCTGTCGCCTGGGGCTTGTCGTTTCTGCTGGTGCTGAAGATCGTTGCTGCCTTCGGCTGGGTCGGCGCCGTCACCTTTCGCTCCTTCATCGCCGGGATCACGCTCTTCCTCCTGGCGCGCGTCAGCGGGCGAAGTCTGACATTCCGGGCCGGCTGGTGGCCGTTTGCGGTGGTCGGGGCAACGACCGTGGCCGGGCAGTTGATGGGATTGTCCTATGCCACGCCGCTGATCGGCACGGCCATGGCGGCGATCCTGGTGGCGACCATTCCGATGTTTGCCATGGTGATCGGCCAGCTCCTGGGCCTGGAGCGGATCACGCCGGAGCGTCTGGTCGGGCTCGTCATCGGTTTCGTCGGCGTGGTGCTTCTGGTCGGCTTTCCGGCCGTGCCGGTCGATACGGCCTTCGTGCTCGGCTGTGCCGGCGCGCTGTTTGCCTGCGTCTGCGCCGCCTTCGGCAGCAATTATGCCAGCCACAGGCTGAAGGGCACCGGCGCCTGGGAGGTGACGATCGGCGCCTTCCTGATGGGCGGGCTGATGACCCTGCCTTTGCTCTTCGTCGTCCCGGTGCCGGATGTGCCGCGGGTGATCGACTACGGCTATCTGCTGATCGCCGCGGTGGTGATGAGCGCCATGACCTATGTGCTCTATTTCGGCCTGGTGGCCTCGATCGGCGCGACGCGGGCGATCAGCGTGGAATTTGCCGTCACCGCGATCGCCGTCCTGGTCGGGGCCGTCTTCCTCGGCGAGCCGCTGTCGATCGTCCAAATGGTCGGCGCGGTGGTCATCATCGCCGGCTGTGCCGTCGTGCTCGGCCTTGTTTCGGGCCGCAAGGTCGCTCCTCTGGAAGGCTGAACCGCGAAAAGGCGGTACGTCGCCGCCTGCTCAGGTGACGAGGAAATAGACGCCGCAGGCGGCAATGACGAGGCCGAGCGCCCGCACGATCTTGCCCTCGAAAAACCGTCCGAGACCGAAGCCGACGCCGATGCCGAGGATGTGAATGAGGCCGGTCGAGACGACGAAGCCGACGGTATAGGCGGCCGGATCGACGGCCCGCGGCGCCTCCTGTCCGTGCGGATAGCCGTGGAAGAAGGCGAAGACCGCGACGATTGCGAGCGCCGCCCATTCCGGGGCGACCCAGCGCGCCGCGATCGAACCGCCGAGCACGATCAGCGAGAGCGCGATGCCGGTTTCGATATAGGCGCCGGGACCGATGCCGAGCATGCCGAAGATGCCGCCGATGCACATGATCAGCGGGAACGTAGCTGGCAGCGTCCAGACGGAACGCCCGCCCATCTGCGCACCCCAGAGGCCGACCGCCAGCATGGCGAGAAAATGGTCGAAGCCCGCCAGCGGATGGCCGAAACCGCTGCCGAACCCGCCCATCACGCCGCCCAGCGCGTGCGCGGAGGCCGGGCTGGCCGAGAGGCACGTCGCGATGACGACGAGGAAAGGGCCGGCGAAGGCCGTCCCGGTCGATTGGAGCTTTCCGCTTGAGCGCCGCGCACGAGTCATGCGTCGTCCCTTTTTTGTCTGCGGTGAAGAAGGCGAGGGCGTTTGCGCCGGTGCTTCGCTGTATAGTCCGCGCGCCCGGATGCAGCAACGCCGGAAAAACAGCGGTCAGACGAAGATCCGCCGGTTCTCGTCCACCAGTTCCTGCAGGAACTGCACCACGGTGCGCACGCGCACGAGCTCGCGCGCGCTCTCGTGATAGGTCGTCCAGTAGGCGCGGCGGATGGTGACCTCGGGCAGGATGCGGACCAGCTCGGCATGCTGGCGGGCGATGTAGTCGTGCAGGATGCCGATGCCGGAGCCGGCGCGCACGGCCTCCGTCTGGCCGATCGCCGACGAGATCTCGAACGAGCTCTCCCAGCCGCGCATGATTTCGCCGGTATAGGATAGCGAGGCGGAATAGACGAGATCCTCGACATGGCCGATCAGCGTGTGCTCGCGCAGGGCGTCGATGTCGAGAGGCGTGCCGGCTTCCGTAAGATAGGCCCGCGAGCCGTAGAGCCCGAGCGTATAGTCGGTGAGCTTGGACGAAATGAGGCGACCCTGTTCCGGCCGCTCGATGGTGATCGCGATGTCGGCCTCGCGCTGCGACAGCGAAAAGGCGCGAGGCACCGGCACCAGCTGGATCTTCAGGGCCGGATAGCGCCGCGTCAGCGTGCCGAGATGCGAGGCGAGGAAGGCCACGCCGAACCCGTCGGGCGCGCCGATCCGGACCGTGCCGGCGACCGCGCTGTCGACCCGGCCGATATCGGATTGCGCCGCCAGCATTTCCGTCTCCATGCGCTCCGCCGCCCGGCTGAACACCTCGCCCTCGGGGGTCAGTTCGCAGCCATTCGTGCGGCGGATGAGAAGCCGGGTCTTGAGCGACTCTTCCAGCGCGGTGATGCGGCGCGACAGCGTGGCATGGTTGATGCCGAGCCGCCGCGAGGCCGAAAGGATCTGGCCGGAGCGGGCGACCGCGAGAAACATGCGCACGTCATCCCAGTTCATGGGGTATCTCCCGTCTTCGTGTCATTTTCCCCTCCCCAACCCCTCCCCACTAGGGGGAGGGGCTTGACCCCGCCCGCAGCGCTGGCGTCGCTATACTCCGACGCCCCATGAAACGTGGTGACGGAGCGGGCGTCGAACCCAAGCACCTTTGGTCCGTTACCAGTGGACCCACTGGCTCAAATCCGAGCGCCAGGCCGGACCGAAGGATCGCCGCTCAAGCCTGAAGGACGGCTCGAGCGATCCAACGGATGCAAGCCTAGCCCCTCCCCCTTGTGGGGAGGGGTTGGGGAGGGGGATGCCAAACAGTCGAACTTCAATTCCTGCACAACGGATGCGTAGAACATCCTGTTGCGTTGTGCAAATCGAAGCGCATACTCGAAACCAGTCAAAAGACCCCTGAGGAGGCACATCCATGCGTGAAATCGGCCATTACATCGGCGGCAAGCACGTCGCCGGCACGAGCGGACGCTCGAGCAACGTCTTCAACCCGGCAACCGGCGAGGTCCAGGCGACCGTGGCGCTGGCAAGCGAGGCTGAACTCGATGCCGCGGTGCAGAACGCCAAGGAAGCGCAGCCGGGCTGGGCCAATACCAATCCGCAGCGCCGCGCCCGCGTGTTCATGAAGTTCGTCCAGTTGCTGAACGACAACATGGCCGAACTGGCCGAAATGCTCTCCAAGGAGCACGGCAAGACGATCGAGGACGCCAAGGGCGATATCATCCGCGGGCTGGAAGTCTGCGAATTCGTCATCGGCATTCCGCATCTGTCCAAGAGCGAGTTCACCGAAGGCGCCGGCCCCGGAATCGACATGTACTCGATCCGCCAGCCGGTCGGCATCGGCGCCGGCATTACCCCGTTCAACTTCCCGGGCATGATCCCGATGTGGATGTTCGCGCCGGCGATCGCCTGTGGCAACGCCTTCATCCTGAAGCCCTCCGAGCGCGATCCGTCGCTGCCGATCCGCCTTGCCGAACTGATGATCGAAGCCGGTCTTCCGGCCGGTGTTCTGAACGTCGTCAACGGTGACAAGGGCGCGGTCGACGCGATCCTCAATCATCCGGACATCGGTGCCGTCTCCTTCGTCGGCTCGACCCCGATCGCCCGCTACGTCTATGCGACGGCGACCGCGAGCGGCAAGCGCGCTCAGTGCTTCGGCGGCGCCAAGAACCACATGATCATCATGCCGGACGCCGACCTCGACCAGGCCGCCAACGCCCTCATCGGCGCGGGCTACGGCTCGGCCGGCGAACGCTGCATGGCGATCTCGGTCGCCGTTCCGGTCGGCGAGGAAACCGCCGATCGCCTGATCGCTAAGCTCGCCCCGATGGTCGAGAAGCTGCGCATTGGTCCGTATAACGACGAAAAGGCCGATTTCGGCCCGGTCGTCACCAAGGAAGCCCAGACCCGCATCCTCGGCCTGATCGACCGCGGCATCGAGGAAGGCGCCAAGCTCGTCGTCGACGGCCGCGGCTTCAAGCTCCAGGGCTATGAGAACGGCTATTTCGTCGGCGGCTGCCTGTTCGACGACGTCACCCCGGACATGGACATCTACAAGACCGAAATCTTCGGACCGGTTCTCTCGGTCGTTCGCGCCAAGAACTACGAGGAAGCCCTCTCGCTGCCGATGAAGCACGAATACGGCAACGGCGTCTCGATCTACACCCGCGATGGCGATGCCGCCCGCGACTTCACCAGCCGCATCAATATCGGCATGGTCGGCGTCAACGTTCCGATCCCGGTTCCGCTCGCCTATCACACCTTCGGTGGCTGGAAGGCCTCGTCCTTCGGCGACCTCAACCAGCACGGCACCGACTCGATCAAGTTCTGGACCCGCACCAAGACGGTCACCTCGCGCTGGCCCTCGGGCATCAAGGACGGCGCCGAGTTCTCCATCCCGACGATGAAGTAAGCCGGTTTGCACGGCTGACAAACCACTCAAACAAAAACGGGCCCGACTGGGGCCCGTTTCCTTTTGTGCACGTTCCGGCGTCGATCAGTTCGTCGGGCCGTCATTGAGGCCGACCTTGTCGACCAGTTCGGAGGCCGTCTTGCGGTTGGCGGCGATGTCGACGAGAGGCAGGGTGTCCGGCTTGATCTCGCCGAAGGAGGCGACGACGTCGGAGACCTTGGCGCCCGGCAGGACCGGATATTCGAACACCTGCTCGGCATAAATCTCCTGTGCCTTGCCGGACGACAGGAATTCCATGAACTTCACCGCATTGTCCTTGTTCGGCGCATGCTTGGCGAGCGCCATGCCGGAAATGTTGACATGGGTGCCGCGGTCAGCGGCATTGGGGAAGAGGATCTTGGTGGCGGCCGCCCATTCCTTCTCTTCCGGGTCCTTCTCGTTGGTCATCATCAGGCCGACGTAATAGGTATTGCCGAGCGAAATGTCGCATTCGCCGGCCATGATCGCCTTGGCTTGGCTGCGGTCGTTGCCGTCGGGCTTGCGGGCGAGGTTGTTCTTCAGGCCGGTCAGCCACTTTTCCGTATACTCGGCGCCGTGATGGGCAACCATGGAGGCGAACAGGCCGATATTGTAGGAATGCTGGCCGTCGCGAATGCAGATCCGGCCCTTCCACTTCGGCTCGGCCAGTTCCTCATAGGTTATTGCGGTTTCCGGCACGCGTTCCTTGGAAGCATAGACGACACGACCGCGGGTGGTCAGCCCGAACCATTCGCCGGCCGGATCGCGATATTGCGCCGGGATGTCCTTGTTGATGACCTCGTTTTCGAGCGGCTGGGTGACCCCGCCATCCTTGGCTTCGACCAGGCGGCCAATGTCGACGGTGAGGATCACGTCGGCCGGCGAATTGGCGCCCTCGGCGGCGATGCGTTCGACCAGGCCCTTGTCGAGGAACAGGACATTTGCGGTAATCCCGGTCTCCTTGGTGAAGGCATCGACCAGCGGCTGGATAAGTTCAGGCTGGCGATAGGAGTAGACATTGACCTCGCGGTCCGCCAGGGCAGCGCCGGACGTAGCCGCGATTGCCGTCATTCCCAGTAGGGTGGCGTACAGTTTTTTCGTCGCAGACATGGTAACTCCTTCCTTGGGTGCTTATATTTGTTGAGCGGCATATTCATGAATTGCGTGACGCTGTCAACGGCGCTGAAATGGCGTCACAAACACGTGAAGCGTGAACATGAGTATTTTGGAATTGTTCAAAACTACGAAATCCGCTATATGAGTCCCGCAAAGCCTTCAGGGAGATCCGCATGCGATTGACAAAACAGACGAATTACGCGGTTCGCATGCTGATGTATGCGGCAGCCAACAAGGATCACCTGAGCCGCATCCCGGAAATCGCCAAGGCCTATGGCGTATCCGAGCTCTTCCTGTTCAAGATTCTTCAGCCGCTGACCAAGGCCGGCCTGGTCGAGACCGTGCGGGGCCGCAATGGCGGCATTCGCCTTGGTCGTCCGGCCGACAAGATCACCCTGTTCGATGTGGTGCGGGTCACCGAGGACAGTTTCGCCATGGCCGAATGTTTCGAGGACGATGGCGACAGCGATTGCCCGCTGATCGACAGCTGTGGCCTCAACTCGGCGCTGCGCAAGGCGCTCAACGCCTTCTTCGACGTACTCTCCGGCTACACGATCGACGATCTGGTCAAGACCCGGCCGCAGATCAATTTCCTGCTCGGCATCGACGAATTCAGCGGTCGCCAGACCATTTCCGCTCCTGCAGCACCTGTTGCCACTGTACCAGCCCCGGTCGCCTGAACCGTCTGACGGATACATGCATTCCTTCGGCCCCGTCGCTCTTGCCGAGCGGCGGGGTTTTTCGTCAGGCGGCTCAAATCGAGGGTTTGACCGGAAAAGTCTGGCCTTGCCGCACAGCCCCCTTGAGTGGTGGCACCGGCCGACGTACGCTTACGTAAACGGAAGATGTGCGGGCTAAGGCGCGCTGGGTGGCTTTGGGAGGGGCGCTCATATGTTCGATTACGTAATCGTCGGCGGTGGTTCGGCGGGTTCGGTGCTGGCGGCGCGGCTGAGCGAGGATCCCGACGTCAGGGTCTGCCTGCTGGAGGCGGGCGGCAATGGTCGTAGCCTGCTGCTGCGTGTTCCCTCAGGTGCTGCGGCAATCGTGCCGGGACGGCTGCGCTCGGCCAATTGGTGCTTCGAGAGCGAGCCGCAGCCGGAACTCAACGGCCGGCGTGCCTACCAGCCGCGCGGCCGCGGGCTCGGTGGCTCGAGCCTGATCAACGCCATGCTCTACGTGCGCGGCAATGCCGCAGACTATGACGACTGGGCGGCGGCCGGCTGCAAGGGCTGGTCTTATTGCGACATGCTGCCCCATTTCCTCAAATCCGAGGACAACGAGCGCGGCGCATCTGCGCTGCATGGTGCCGGCGGCCCCTTGCAGGTCTCCAACGCCGACTGGGTCCGGCCGATCAACCAGGCTTTCATTGAGGCGGGTGTGTCGCGGGGCTTCAGGGCCAATGACGACTTCAACGGCGAGGACCAGGAGGGTCTTGGCCTCTATCAGGCGACGCAGTTCTGGAAGGGGCCGAAGAAGGGCGAACGCTGCTCGGCCTCGGCCGCCTATCTGCACGATCATCTCGACCGGCCGAACCTCACCGTCGTCACCGGTGCCAGGGCGAGCCGCATCCTCACGACCAAGGGCCGCGCCACCGGCGTCGCCTATCGCATCGGGCGGCAGGAACTTACCGCACTCGCCGCCCGCGAAGTGCTGGTCTCGAGCGGCGCGCTGCAATCGCCGCAGCTTCTCATGCTGTCGGGCATCGGACCGGCCGAGGAGCTTCGCCGCCACGGCATTGCCGTCGTCGCAGACCGCCCGGAGGTCGGCGCCAATCTGCAGGACCATCTCGACTACACCAGCGTCTACCGCTCCGCCGACACCGACCTGCTCGGCATCGGCTTCACCGGCCTTAGGGCCATGGGCAAGGCGGCGGGGGAATGGAAGCGCGAGGGGACCGGCCTGCTGCGCTCGACCTTTGCCGAATCCGGCGCCTTCCTCAAGACCGATCCGGCGCTCGACCGCCCCGACATCCAGCTGCATTTCGTCGTCGCCATGGTCGACGACCATGCGCGGCGCATGCACATGGGCTACGGCTATTCCTGCCATGTCTGCCTGCTCAGACCCCATTCGCGCGGCCGCGTCGGATTGAGGAGCGCCGACCCGATGGCCGCGCCGCTGATCGATCCCGCCTATCTGTCCGACCGGCGCGACCTCGACGGCCTGATCGCCGGCACAAGACTGATGCGCGACATCATGGAAGCCGCCCCGCTGGCCCGCTATCGCAAAAGCGAACTTTATCCGGCCGGAAGCTCTAACGCGGACCTGGAGGCCGCGATCCGGGCTCGGGCCGAAACCATCTATCATCCCGCCGGGACCTGCCGGATGGGAGGAGATGAGGGCTCGGTCGTCGATCCGGATCTTAAGGTGCGCGGCGTGGACGGCCTGCGCGTCGTCGACGCCTCGGTCATGCCCACCCTGATCGGCGGCAATACCAATGCGCCGGTGATCGCCATGGCGGAAAAGATTGCAGCGGAAATCCGGGCTGGCTGACAGCCCAAGCCGCCAAGGTGGTGGACGGTCGGATCCGTTGTCTTGGAATCAACGGCGTCGCTCAGTAAGGTCGCGGCGAAACGGCATGGCGCCGCATCAGGGAGCACGCGAACTTGCAGGAAATTCCGACCGGCCGCCTGGCGGCGATCATCGTCATGGGGGTGAGCGGCTGCGGCAAGTCATCGGTCGGCGCGCTGCTCGCCGAGCGGCTGGGCCTCGCCTTCGTCGAGGGCGATGTGCTGCATCCGGCGGTCAATGTCGACAAGATGGCCAGGGGCACGCCCTTGACCGACGACGATCGCTGGCCGTGGCTCGATATCATCGGTGCGAAAATGGCCGCCTCGCTTAAGCGCGGCGAGGGGATCGTCGTCTCCTGCTCGGCGCTGAAAAAGGCCTATCGGGACCGGTTGCGCGCGGCCACCGGCGGTGCTCTAAGCTTCGTCTATCTCCACGGTTCCCGTGACCTGCTCACCGAGCGCATGGGCGCCCGCACCGGCCATTTCATGCCGCTCTCGCTGCTCGACAGCCAGCTTGCGACGCTCGAGGTTCCGACCGGCGAGCCGGGCGTGGTGACGGTCGACATCGACCAGAGCGTCGAGGGGATTGTCGCAGATGCGATGCGGGGGCTGGGGTAGGTGGGCCCACGGGGCCTCGTCGACAATGTGCTGGCGGGCTGCAGGACACGGAAGCCTGGGCTTCCGCCGCTTCCCCCTCACCAACAAAATCTACGACTTAGCTGCGCTAAGATCGTGATTTTGTAACCTCTCCCACAAGGGGAGAGGCGGAGCGTCGTGCAGGGCAGAAAGTCTCCTCTCCCCTTGTGGGAGAGGAAGCAATTTCAGCGTCTTGGCGCAAGCCAAGTGCTAGAAATTGCAGGTGAGGGGGCTTTGTGCGTCCGATCTGCCGGACCGTTCACTCAAACCCGCCCATCCATCGTCAACAGCCGCGCATAAAGCTCCGGCCGGCGGTCGCGGAAGAGGCCCCAGTTGCTGCGCTGGCGGGCGATGCCGTCGAGGTCGAAGGTGGCGGTGAGGACCGCTTCGCTTGCCCGGTCTGCCTCGGCGACCTTGTTCCCCGTCTGGTCGGCGATGAAGGAGGAGCCGTAGAAGGTGAGTTCCGTGCCCTTGCGGCCCGGCTCCGTGCCGATGCGGTTGGATGCGATCACCGGCATGATGTTCGCCGCCGCATGGCCCTGCATCACGCGCTGCCAGTGGGCGGCGCTGTCGATGGTCGGATCCTGCGGTTCCGAGCCGATCGCGGTGGGGTAGAACAACAGCTCGGCGCCCTGGAGCGCCATGGCACGCGCCGCCTCCGGAAACCACTGGTCCCAGCAGATGCCGACGCCGATGCGGGCGTGTTTCGTCTGCCACACCCGGAAACCGGTATCACCGGGCGAGAAATAGTATTTTTCCGTATAGCCCGGACCGTCGGGAATATGGCTCTTGCGGTAGAGCCCGAGCACCGTTCCGTCCGCATCGACGATCGCCACGCTGTTGAAGTAAGTCTGTCCGGCCTTCTCGAAGAAGCTTATCGGCAAAACGACGTTCAGCTCGGCGGCGAGGCGGGAAAAATGCCCGATCAGCGGATTGTTCTCCACCGGCCTGGCCATGTCGAAGAATTCGCCGATCTGGTCCTGGCAGAAATAGGGGGCCTCGAACAGCTCCTGGACCAGCACGATCTGGGCGCCTTCGGCGGCCGCCTTGCGGATCAGCTTTTCGGCGCGGGCGATATTGCCGGGAATGTCCCAGGTGCAGGCCATCTGGGTGGCGGCAACGGTGACGGTACGGCTCATGGCGTGCTCTTCAGATCCCGAGCTTGTCGCGCATGCCGTACCACCAGGCGCCGAGCACGGTGAGCGGCACGCGGAAGGTCTTGCCGCCGGGGAAGGGCAGGGCGGTCAGCGACGACCAGACGTCGTAGCGGCCGGAATGGCCGGCAACGGCCTCGCCGAGGATCTTGCCGAGCAGGTGCGTCGTGGTCACGCCATGGCCGCTGTCGCCATGCGAGAAATAGACATTGTCGGCGAGCTTGCCCATGTGCGGGATGCGGGTCAGCGTCAGCGCAAAATTGCCGCTCCAGGCGAACTCGATCTTGGTATTGGCGAGCTGCGGGAACGTCTTCAGCATGTTCGGGCGGATGACGCCGGTGAGGTTGGCCGGGTCCTGGCCGCCATAGCCGATGCCGCCGCCGTAGAGCAGCCGGTTGTCGGCGGTGCGGCGGTAGTAGTCGAGCACATAATTGGCATCCTCCACGCAGTAGTTGGCCGGCAGCAGGTCTTCGATCAGCTTGGCATCGAGCGGTTCGGTCGCCATGACCTGGGACGAGACCGGCATCATCTTGTCGGTGATCTTCGGCAGCAGGTCGCCGAGATAGGCATTGCCGCAGACCAGCACGTATTTCGCCGTGACCCGACCCTTGGCGGTGCGCACCACGGGATTGGCACCCATGTCGACGCCGGTGACGCGCGACTGTTCGAAGATCTTGCCGCCGAGGCTCTCGACCGCCGCCGCCTCGCCGAGCACCAGGTTCAGCGGATGGATATGGCCGCCGAGCCTGTCGATCATGCCACCGACATAACGGTCGGACTTCACATATTTGCCGACCTCGGCCTTCGAGACCATTTCGAGGCCCGTATGGCCGTGCGTCTCCCAATGGGCCTTCACATGCGCCATCTCGCGCACCTGCTTGTCGGTGAAGGCGGCGAAGAAGCCGCCGTCCACCAGATCGCAGGAGATTTTGTACCTGGCGACGCGCTCGCGGATGATCCGGCCGCCCTCCAGCGACATTTCGCCGAGGCGGGCCGCCCTTTCCGGGCCGTAGCGCCGGGCAATGGTTTCGAGGTCGCGGCTGTAGCCGTTGACGATCTGCCCGCCATTGCGGCCCGAGGCGCCGAAGCCCACGCGCTCGCCCTCGACGACGATGACCTTGTAGCCGTTCTCCGCCAGCTGCAGTGCGGCGGAAATGCCGGTGAAACCGGCGCCGATCACGCAGACGTCGGCCGAGTGCTCGCCTTCGAGGCTGGGGCGTACCGTCTTGTCATTGGCCGAATGGGCATACCAGGAAGGGGCATGGCTGGGATTGGTTTCGGAAGTCCTGTTCTTGTCGCTCATGTCACACCGTCCTGATGTAGGCGTCATATTCGACATCGGTTACGCGCAATGCGAATTCCGACAGTTCCTGCTGCTTGCAGGCGGCATAGAGGCCGCGATATTGCGGCCCGAGCGCCGCATAGGCGAAGCTCGATTTGGCGAAGCGCTGGAGCGCATAGTCCCAGTTGGTCGGCAGCGGCTCATGGCTGATGGCGTGCTCGTCGCCCGAGATCGCCCCGCCGGGCGAGGTCTTTTCCCTCATGCCGGCCAGCGCTGCCGACAGGATCATCGCGATGACCAGGTAGGGATTGGTGTCGGCACCGGCGACGCGGTGCTCGATGCGGGTCGCGGGCTTGGAGGCGGTAATCACGCGCACGGCGGCCGAGCGGTTGTCGAAGCCCCAGGACGCGTAGGTCGGCGCGTGTTCGGAAGGGGTG
This sequence comes from Ciceribacter sp. T2.26MG-112.2, assembly GCF_900492205.1. Taxonomy (GTDB): domain Bacteria; phylum Pseudomonadota; class Alphaproteobacteria; order Rhizobiales; family Rhizobiaceae; genus Allorhizobium; species Allorhizobium naphthalenivorans_A. Next base: position 49,732 of record NZ_UEYQ01000008.1, on the reverse strand, counting down.
AGCCGGCGATAGGAATTCTGGTGCGGGGCGAAGATCGCCATGCTCTCGCCCATGGCTTCGAGCAGCCCGCCGACCGAATGCATGAGGCGATCCGAAGGCGCGTCCTCGCCGACATAGATATTCTTGCCATTCTCGTCGAGCACGGAGAAATGCACATGCATGCCGCTGCCGGCCTGCATGCCGTAGGGCTTGGCCATGAAAGTGGCGTCGAGGTCGTTGCAGCGGGCCACACCCTTGACGATGCGCTTCAAAAGAACGGCGTAGTCGGCGGCTGCGAGCGCATCCGGCACATGGTTGAGGTTGATCTCGTACTGGCCGGGGCCGTTCTCGCGCAGCGTCGTGTCGGCGGGTACGTTCTGGGCGCGGGCGGCGGCGGAGATGCCGTAGAACACCTCCTCGAAATCCTGCAGTTCGGAGATCGACAATACCTGTGTCTGGCCGGTGTGCCAGCGTCCGTCGCGGGTGTTTGGCGGACGCACCGGATCGAGCGCCGAGCGGACCGGATCGATCAGGTAGAATTCGAGTTCGGTCGCAACCACCGGGGTGAGCTTCAGCTTCTTGTAGCGCTCCAGCACGGCGGCGAGCACCTGGCGCGGATCGGCGTAGAAGCCGGTGCCGTCCGGATTGCGCATTTCGAGCAGCACCTGCGCGGTCGGCCGCGACAGCCAGGTGACGCGCGACAGCGTGCCGGGGACGGGAAAGCAGATGCCGTCCGGATCGCCGGTGCCCTCGGCCAGGCCCGCGGCATTGACGTCGCGGCCCCAGACGTCGAGCGCATAGACCGAGCGCGGGATCGCCATGCCCTTGGTCAGAACGTCCAGCGCCCGTTCGCGCGGGATCCACTTGCCGCGGGGAACGCCGTTGACGTCGATGACGAAGGCTTCCAGCACTTCGATGTCGGGATTTTCGGCAAAAAAGGTTCGTGCGTAACTATCAATGTCCATGAGGCACCGTCGTTGAAAAGGTCGATCTGATCCTGGCCTGCGTGTAAACACGCGCGCAAAGGTGCACCGCTAACGGTGCGGCGACTTCGCGTTGTAGATCAGAAAGCGTATCATGACCTTGCCAGTGCCTGCGAACCCCTCGACCGGTGACACATCGGGTGCGTCGCTTCTTGTCCGGTCTGCCGCCCGCAGGGGCGGCGAAATTGGTCGAATGACCAAAATGACAATAGCACCGAAGTTCCGGCATTTCCAGCCTGCGGCTTAAGGCAAAGTCGCAATGGAGCAACTTTTGCCTGGGTGGCACCGGTTTGCCGGTTGCCCGCAGGCACGGCCGAGAACTGGGGCTGGAGCCTTGAATGAAGGATGCCCCCGGCCTGTTGTCGGGACCGGGGGCACGGGTTTTCATCCTGCGGATGTCGGGGAAGGCTTTACGGGTTGAAGCGCTCCGGTCGATAGGCCGAGATGTCGAGGAACGGCTTTTCCCCCGTCATCGCCTCGGCGATCAGGCGACCGGTGACCGGGCCAAGGGTGAGGCCATGATGGGCGTGACCGAAGGCGAACCAGACGCCCTGGTGGCGCGGCGCCTTGCCGATGATCGGCATCATGTCCGGCGTGCAGGGGCGTGCGCCCATCCACGGCTCGGCATCCAGGCGCTCGGCGAGCGGGAAGATGGTGCGGGCTACCCGTTCGGCGCGATCGAGCTGGACCGGCGACTTCGGCGCATCACGATAGGCGAATTCCGCGCCGGTGGTCAGACGAATTCCCTTGTTCATCGGCGCAAGGAAATAGCCGCGCTCCTTGTCCATCAGCCAATTGTTGAGCTTGGCATTGCCGGCGGGAGCATAGTGCATGTGGTAGCCGCGCTTGACGCCGAGCAGGAACTTGTAGCCGAGCTTGCGGGTGACTTCCTCCGCCCAGGGACCGAGCGCCAGAACGACCTCCTTGCCTTCGACCAGGCCCTCGTCCGTCTTGACCTGCCAGCCGGCGCCGCTGGCGCGGGGCGAAAGCGTGGTCGCGTCGCCGGTGACGAAACGGCCGCCGAGGCTCTCGAAATATTTGAGATAAGCCGCCGTCAGGCCATGTGGATCGCGCACGGACCACGGATCGTTCCATTTCAGGCCGCCGATGAAATCGCGGCTGAGATGCGGCTCGGCCTTGGCGAGTTCCGCCTTGTCGAGACGGGTGTAGCTGATGCCATATTCGCGGACGAGACGGTCGGCCTCGGCGAACTCGGTATCGCGCACGCTGTTGCTGCGGAAGGCCTCGACCCAGCCGTCCTTGCGGATCAGGTGCTCGGCGCCGGCGGCCTCGACCAGGTCCTTGTGTTCGCTGATCGAGTTCTCGATCAGCGGCGCATAGGCGCGCGCGATCGCCTCGTGGCGTGACTTGTTCGAATGCCACCAGTAGCGCGACAGGAACGGCACGAGCTTCAGCATCGCCTGGATGTGGTAGTGCGCGTCGATGCGGTTGTTCAGGCCGTAGCGCAGGATCAGACCGAGATTCTGGGGGAAGCCATAAGGAACGACGCCTTCGCGCTGGATCAGGCCGGCATTGCCGAAGGAGGTTTCCTCGCCCGGAGTGCGGCGATCGATTAGAACCACCGACCTTCCACGACGCGCCAGGTGAATGGCAGTGGAAACACCGACAATGCCGGCGCCGAGAACGATGGTATCTGCAGTCATGGTCCTTGAATTCCGTCTGGATGAAGAAACCCGGACCATGCAATCGCGCCCCTTGTTGTGCAAATGAAAAATTGCCGCAATTGGCGAATTCCGGCCCGCGTTGCAGAAATGTGGAACGCCGAGCTGGAGTGCCGATCGGGATCGCCGCCTGTGGCTGCGGCGTGTTGGTCGTATGCGACCCAAACGGGGGCGGCCCGGTTCCGGCCGAGGTTCCGGCGTGAGGGAGCGAGGGGACCCGGCTGCTGCATTTTACCGCGTTCATGGCCCATGCCAGCATATTGATTTCTTGCTATTGTGTATCAACTATTGTCGCAGCGGCCGGACCATAAGGGACCGCGGCGGAATTGACGGAGAGACGCAATGCGCATGCTGATGCTGGCGGGCGGCTGGCTGATGGTCGGGATCGGTGTGGTCGGCGTCTTCCTGCCGGTCTTGCCGACGACGCCCTTCATGATCTTGGCCGCCGCGCTTTTTGCCCGCTCCTCGCCGCGTTTCGAGCAATGGTTGCTCGACCATCCGCGCTATGGCCAGCCGCTGATCGACTGGCGCCGGCAGGGAGCGATCTCGCGCAATGCCAAGATCGCCTCGGTCTCGTTGATGACGGCGAGCTATCTCATCGTCTGGTTCGCCGGTCCGCCGCAGCTCTGGCTGAAGCTTCTGGTCGGGGCGATCCTGGTGGCCTGCGCCGCTTTCGTTCTCACCCGACCGATGCCGAGCAACTGAGCCGTCAGCACCTGTTACCCGCTATTCGCCCAGCGCGCGGCGCAGCCGCCGGATGATCACTGCCCGTGCCTTGTCGTCGCCGGCCTTGGCCAGTTCGTCCTGCAGGTCGAGCACAAGCGACTGCAGGTCGTTGTGCCAGTCCTTGTGGCCGGGGCGGGCCGGATCGATGCGCGGCGGTCTCGTTTCGGAGATGTCCACGGCTCCGTCGGCCGTCAGTTCGAAGGCACCGTCGATATGCGGCACCATGATGCGCTCGGGCGGCAGGAAACCGGCCAGACGCTGGCTGAACGCGGCAAGCGCGCTTTCTTCACCGTGGACGAGGAAGGTTCCCGCGCGGATCGGCTGGCGGCCCTTCACCCATTCGGTGAGTTCGCGGCCGTCGGCATGGCCGCTATAAATGTCGAGTTCGCGGATGCGGGCCCGAACCGTGATCTCGTCGCCCTGGATGCGCACGGTCGAGGCGCCGTCCTGGAGAATCCGGCCGAGCGTGCCGGTGGCCTGGTAGCCGACCAGAAGCACGGTTCCCTCCTCGCGCCACAGCCAGTTCTTCAGCCGGTGGCGGATGCGGCCGGCGTCGCACATGCCCGACGCCGCAATGACGATGTGGAAGCCGCGCATGTTGTCGATCGCCTTCGACTGCTCGACCGTCTCGGTGAAGCGTACATTGCGCGCCTCCATCGCCTCGGCCAGCAGCTTGCCGTTCTCCAACTCCCGCGAATGACGGTGGAAGATCTCGCTGGCACGGGTGGCGAGCGGCGAATCGATCAGGATCGGGCAGGTCTCGATCGCGCCGCTGCGCATCAACTGGACGAGATCGGCCAGCAGTTCCTGGGTGCGCTCGACGGCAAAGGACGGGATCAGCAGCGCGCCGTTCGGATTGGCCGCCATGCGCACTTCCGCTTCCAGCGCATGGCGCCTGGCCCGCTCGTCGACGATCTCGCGATCGGTGTCGCCATAGGTGCTCTCGCAGATCACGTAGTCGAAATCCTGCGGTGCCTCCGGATCATATTGCAGCAGCTTGTGGCTCGGGCCGATATCGCCTGAAAACATCAGCCGCAGTGTCTTGTCGCGGGTCTCGATCTCCATTTCGACCGAGGCCGAGCCGAGCAGGTGGCCGGCATTCCAGAAGCGGAAGCGCACGCCCTCCACCGCCTGTTGCCAGTTCTTCAGCGGCACGCTGCGCATCATCGTCACCGCACGGGCGGCGTCCGCCGCATCGTAGATCGGCTCGACGGTGTCGCGGCCACGGCGCTGGTTGCGGCGGTTGAGCTGGTCGACTTCACTTTCCTGGATATGCGCCGAATCCGGCAGCATCACCGAGCAGAGATCGACGGTGCCCCGCGTGGCAAAGATCGGTCCGTCAAAGCCGGCCTTGGCAAGTTTCGGCAACAGGCCGGAATGGTCGATATGCGCATGGGTCAGGATGACCGCGTCGATCTCGGAGGCGACAAAGGGAAACGCGCGGTAGTTCAGTTCCTTTTCGCTCTTCGACCCCTGGAACATGCCGCAATCGACCAGCACCTTCGCCTGGCCCAGATCGATAAGGAAACACGACCCCGTCACCGTACCGGCGGCGCCATGGAAACGAAGGACGGGATGGCTGGTCATGGGGCTGATCCTGATCTGTCTGCGGCGGTCTCCCGACAGTGTCCGGCAAGGGTCCACCACGGGTACGCCGTAGTGGAACCTATATCTATTTGAGGCCTGCCGCCAATCGGCAGCCAGACTAATTGCTGGCGCGCCGTTCCATGATCATGCGGATGATGTCGAAATCGAGTTCCTCGTCGACATCGATCGAGCGGTCGCGTGGCATGACGTAGAGCTTCGTGTCGGGATAGAAGATGCCCGGGTCCACCTTCAGGGCTTCGCGCTTCCACCCGTAGACGGAGCCGTTCATGTCGAAGCATTCAGGGCTGTCCTGCCGGCGCAGCACGGGATCGGGAAGCTGCTTGCTGAGAGAAATGCTGCCGTCCTTGGCCCGTTCCAGAAGGTTGAAATAGGGCGAGCGATGCGCGGGATAACCCGTCAGCACGCAGCTGCATCCGGTCTCCGTCAGGATATCGGCGCAGGCCTTGATGTCTTCGGGAAAACGCAAGGGCGAAGTGGCGTCCAGGTCGATGAGGTAGTCGGCTTCGAAGCCGAGCTGACGTTCGACTTCACCGAGCGCGTGAAGGATGGCGGGCAGTTTCCCCGATTCGTCGGTTGCCAGCTCGTCCGGACGCCGGATCAGGATGTCGGCACCGTATTGACCGGCGACCTCGAGAATCTCGGGGCTGTCGCTGCTGACGGCCACCGCCTCGAAAAGACCGGTGGCCTTTGCCTGGGCGATGGTGTGCGCAATGAGCGGCTTGTCGATCAGCATGCGGATGTTCTTGCCCGGCACGCCTTTCGAACCGCCGCGCGCGCAGATCGTGCAGACGAATTTGGGGGATGAAGCTGTGCTTGTCATGACGGTAAAGTCCTATCGGAAAACGATATGCGTGAGGTGACGTGATCCCTGTCCGGGGCAAACGCGGCGGCGGATCGCCATCGGTGAACCAGGATCAGCCGAGCACCTGCTTGATCCAGGCATCGGCCAGGAGCTCGTGGCCGACCGGTGAAAGGTGCATGCCGTCCTTGTTCAGGGTCCGCACCACATTGTTCTGCCACATGAGCCGGTCGACATCCAAGACATTGGCGCCGACCTGCAATGCGACATCCATCATCGCCAGATTGTAGGTGGTGAAATTGTGACAGACACCCGGTGTCGCCGGCCAGAACTTCCACGGGACGACGATGACGGTGGTGAAGGACAGGCTGGCCGCACCGGCGTCCTGGGCGATGGATGCGATGCGATGCAGATTGGCGCGGTATTGCGGCACGGGCACGTAGCAGAAGCCGGGAAAGGCCTTGATGATTTCCTTGCGGTATTGGCGGCTGAACGCCAGCACCTTGTCGGAAATGGCCGGCGGCAGCAGCGCAATGGCCAGACGCTGGTTCTCCATGAACATGCGCAGAGCCGCATCATTCAGGCCCAGATGCAACAGGACATGCGCGCCTGTCAGGATGTCCGGATCTTTCTCCAGCAATTCGACCGCATCGCTCGTCGAAAAATACCGCTGGCAGTGGGCCCAGACGCTGACCCTGCGGTCGTCCCCGGCAGACTGCAGGCGGTTCAACACCACCCCTGGATAAGCCTGGTCCAGGCAGGCCGGGAAGTTTTCCATCTCCTCCGGGCGCGGCAGGGCCAGCGAGTCCCCGATGATGACCATGCGCGTATCGGCATCGCTCGCCGAGCGATTCAGCAGCGCTTCGTGACAGCGTTTTGTCTCGTCGCAGATGGTCTGCATGTTGGAGTCGACGCGCAACTTCAGTTTTACTGCCGGCGTAGACGTGGTCAGAAGCGTGCGGCACAGGTCGAACCACCGCACCGCCTCATCGAGCTCACCCTTCGTGGCAGCAGCATTGGCGGCGTCGATGGCGAACTCGATCGCGCCAGGATAACCCAGATCCGCAAAATTCGGTCGCGTCATCTCGTTCATTCGGCGGGCTCCAGGGCAAGGACGGCGCTGCTGGGGATGTTGACCAGTCGCTGCTCGATGGCGCGGGCGACGGGCAGGGGCATGGACGGGCTCGTCTCGTACATCGGCAGGTCGCACATCAGCGCCCAGCAGGGACGGGTCATCAGGCCGGCATCGTTGGTGGCAGCCAGGAAGTCGTCCCGTTGCGCGGCGTCGTCGAGGATCACGGCGTTCAGCCAGTAATTGCTCTTGGCGCCCTCCGGTTCGACGAAGAAGCGAAGGCCCTCGATCCCGTCGAAGGCCTGCTTGTAGCGCTCGGCCAGACGCCGTTTGGCGGCGAGGAAGGTCGGCAGCTGTTGCAGCTGCGCGCAGCCGAGCGCGGCGTTGAGATTGGGCAGGCGGTAGTTGTAGCCCAGTTCGTCGTGCCAGAATGCCCAGCGATGCGGCCGCTTGGCGGTCGTCGTCAGATACTTGGCGCGCGCGCCGAGTTCCTCGTCATTGGTCAGGATCGCGCCGCCGCCGCCGGTGGTGATGATCTTGTTGCCGTTGAAGCTGGTGATGCCGACCAGGCCGCGCCCGCCGAGCGGGCGCCCGTTCGACAGGGTTCCGAGCGATTCCGCGGCGTCCTCGACGACCGGAATGCCCCATTTTTCGCAGACCTCGAGCAGCCGGTCGATCGCCATCGGATGACCGAAGGCGTGCATCGGCACGACGGCGGCCAGCCGGCGGCCGGTCTTGCGGTTGACCGGACCGTCTGCCCCCGGTTCGGCAATCTCCGAAAGCCAGGCGTCGAGCGCTTCGGGATCGAGCCCGAGCGTTTCCATGGTGCTGTCGACGAAGTGGGGAATGGCACCGCAATAGGCGACCGCATTGGCGGTTGCCGCGAAGGTCAGTGCCGGGATCAGAACCTCGTCGCCGGGTTTGACGCCGGCGAGCATTAGGGCGATGTGCAGGGCGGCCGTGCCGTTGACGGCGGCGATGGCGCGGCGAACGCCGAAGGCCTCCGCCAGCTCCTTCTCGAAGCGGTCGACATAGGCGCCGACCGACGAGACCCAGCCGGTGTCGAGGCAGTCCTTGACATATTCCCACTCCGCCCCGGCGAAGCGCGGCTCGTGCAGGACGACGGACTGGCCGTCGGGGGCGGCGGTCTCGCGCAGGATTTGGACGGCGCGTGCGATATCCAGGTTTGCCATGTCAGATTCCGTAGGTGTCGGCCTTGTACAGGGCCAGATTGCTCGGATTGCTGAACCATTCGATCGTTTCGCGAATGCCGCGGGCAAAGCCCTCGTGGCCCGAATAGCCGGGCTTCCAGTCGGTCAGGCGCTTGGCCTTGTCGATACCGGCCCACAGGCGATCGACTTCGCTCAGTTCCGGGCGCTGGCGCTGTTCTTCGGAAACGATCTGGGCGTTCACGCCCATGATGTCGATGATGGTGCTGACCGCGTTCTCGATCGAGATCTCGAAGCCGCTGCCGAAATTGACCACTTCGCCCAGCACGTTCGGGCTTTCGGCCATGGCCTGGAAGGCCTTGACGGTATCGGCGACGTAGGTGAAGTCGCGCGTCGGGCTGAGCTTGCCGAGGCGGACTTCCTTCTTGCCCGCGGCGAGCTGGGTGATGATCGTCGGCAGCACGGCGCGCGTCGACTGGCGCGGGCCGAAGGTGTTGAACGGGCGGATTACGGTGACCGGTGTGCCGAACGAGCGGTAGAACGACAGCGCCAGCTGGTCCGCGCCGATCTTCGAGGCCGAGTAGGGCGACTGGCCGACCAGCGGGTGTTCCTCGGTGATCGGAACGAACTGGGCGGTGCCGTAGACTTCGCTGGTCGAGGTGTGCACGACCCGCTCGGTTTCCAAGAGGCGCGCCGCCTGCAGCACGTTGAGTGTGCCCTTGATGTTCGTGTCGATATAGGTGTCGGGCGAATGGTAGGAATAGGGAATGGCGATCAGGGCCGCCAGATGCAGCACGACATCGCAGCCGCGCATGGCGGTCGCCACCCCGTTCGGATCGCGAATGTCGCCGCTGAACACTTCGAACGAGCCCTGCACGTCGGGCGCGACGCGATCGAGCCAGCCCCAGGTACCGAAGCTGTTGTAGAGCGAGAAGGCGCGGACCTTGAAGCCCTGGCGCACCAGATGCTCGACCAGATGCGAGCCGATGAAGCCGTCGGCGCCGGTCACGAGGATGGTTTTGCCAGACAGGTTGCTCATGACCGGATGTCTCCTTCGAAGTTCGAGATGTTGCCGTCGCGGATGACGGTGTAGTCCTTGAAAGCCTTGGCCTGTTCCGACAGGCTCATCAGGCGGGGATCGGGCTTGCCGGACAGGAACGCTTCCGTCTGCCGGTAGAGGCCTGGCTTGAATTCCTTGTCCAGGGCGTCGTCGATCGCCACGGCTTCCACGGCGAAACTCTGCTGGTTCTGCAGGAACAGCTGCTCCATGGGCTGCAGGACGAGCCGGCTCTTGGCCGTCATCACCTCGACGCCCCAGCGACCCGGCGCGAGCCAGTTGGCATGGTAGGAAAAATCGGCGCCCTTGTCGGTCGTGCCGCAGCCGGTGAAGATCGCTCCGGACGGGTGCCAGCCAAGCCCGCCGCGGCTCTGGGCGAATATCGTCTTCGGGTGCCCCCCGAGGAAGAAGGCGAGATCGATCACATGGGTCGAATTGCCGTAGAGCCAGCCGGCAAGCTCGGCCGGATCCTTGTCCAGCGCCTCGATTCGCGTACGTGCCTCGGTGAAGTCGAACTTGACCGACAGCACGCCGCCATCGGCGTCGATGATCTTCCGGGCGGCCTCGACCGACGCATAGAAACGGCGATTGTAGGCCACATGGACTTCGGCGCCCGCATCGCGTGCGAGGGCGTCCAGCTTTTCGGCATCGGCCTGATTGAGGGCGACCGGCTTTTCCACCAGCAGGCGGCGCACGCCGGCCTTGATGAGTTGAGCCGTCGCTTCGGCAAGATTGACGGCGCTGACGGCGACGATCGCGGTTTGCGGAACGGTCTTGAACCGTGCGATCTGCTCGGTCAGCGGGCCGTGGTCCGCCTCGACGCCCCATTCCCGGGCAAAGGCTTCGGCGCGCTCTGCGCCGCGACCGGCTGCGAAAAAGGGCTGGCCGAGCGCCTTCAGCACCTTGGCATAGGCGCCCGACATCGCGCCGGTCCCGACGAGGAGCAAGGTGGTCAGCTGATCGGGCAAGGCACGTCCTCCGAGTTGGAAAGATCGAGACGCCGGCGAAACACGTCGAGGAACAGCGCGTGCTGCGCTGCCGACTGTTCGTAGGGCGTCAGGCGACATCCCTTGCCGTCGAGAATTTCGGTATAGAGATGGGGCATGCCGCTGACGAACAGCGGTTCGAAAACCTGCACGTTCTCTTCGCCGGCCGCATTGCGATGAACGAGCCTTTTCGCGCCTTCCTCCACCCGCCAGCTTTCCCCGTCGCCGAAAAAGGTGATCGAAACCGGTTCGCCCGGAGCGCGCTCCTGGGTGATGGCAATTGTGCCGCCGCCTGCCAGCTTGCCGCGCAGCGTGCCGAACAGGTCGACGCATCCCGCGATGCGTGCCGGCTCCGGCTTGGGGTCGAGACCGGTTTCGTCCAGCGCGACGGTCCGGTCCCCAAGAACATGCTCGGCAAGGTCGATGAAATGGATGGCATTAGAGCCGAGGTTCCAGCCGGGGCCGGTGACCTCCATCGACAGGCCGCGCCGGCCCGCCAGCTGATCGCGCAGCCGGTCATAGGCGGGAAAGCCGCGGCGGCCGCAATTGACGAAGGCGGGGATTGCCCGCGCAGCCAGCATCTGGCCGACGGCGTCCAGGTCCGCGCGTGTGGTGAAAAGCACCTTCTCGAAAATAACCGCTTTCGGTGTGCAGCGTGACAACAGTGCCTCGAAGGCCGACCGGCGATGGGCCGCCGAGGTGGCGATGATCGCCAGATCCGCGACATCCGGCACGCCGTCCATGTCGGCAAGCACCGTTGATCCATTGGTAAAAGGGGCAACGAGTGCCGCGGCCTGGGCGCGTGCGCCCTCGCCGGGCTCTATGCCGATCACCCGCATTGGCCGGCCCGCGGCGGCAAGCGCTTCAATGTGGCGGCGTCCGATATTGCCGCAGCCAACGACCAGGATTGTTGGAATCACGCGGAGATGACCTCGCTTATCAGTGACTGGAAGAGACTATGTTCCGCCTGCCAATTATGGCGGCTGGGCCAGGAGCTTGTATGGCGCTTACCATAATAATGCGAGACGGCGGAAGTATTGCGGCCCAGGGAATAGCCGAAAACCTGTGCGGGTGACAATTTTCTTCCCACCGCCTCATGGGTCCACGCAAGCCCGATCAGGCCAGCACTTGGCGAGGCGTCGAGGGCAGCGAACAGACGGGCATACAGTTCCTTCGGCACCAGTTCGACCGGCAGCTCTGCGTGCACATAGGGTTCGAGCACTTGTAGTCCGTTGGAATACCGGTTTCGGATGTTACAGCCGGTGAGCGCCATGAGTTCGGGAGCAGGCGCCTCGCGCATCGGCACGTGGGTAAATTCGGTCGGCCGGAACCAGATGTTCGTCCGCTCCCCCTGATCGGCGGATCCCGGTTTTGCGGCGTGGTTGTTGAAGCGAACGACGAGCTGGTGCGAATCGATGATGCGACCGAGCGCCAGACCTTCGAGGGACGGTCCGTTGGCAACGACCGCCACATGTCCGGCGGTGCCCGCAATCATCTGTGTGAACGTCCCTTCGAAACGGGACAGGTGGGCGGCAACGGCGCGCGCCCGTCCGGCCTGGGGAAGTTCCGCCGCGCCATCGTCAGCGATCGCGAGGATCAGATCGAGATAGCCCATCGACGGCAGGGCCGCCGGATCGTTGTGGCCAACCCGGTTCAGCAGGTCAAATGCCTTCCTCGTTTCTCCGGCCTCATGGGCAAGCGCTGCGGCCCGCAAAAGGAGACGCGCCGTCGTCTTTTCATCGCCAACCAGAGGCGCGAACCATTCCATGGCCGCGTCAGCACCCCTGCGCTCCCACAGCAGATTGATCATGCTGACGAGTGCCTGCCGGGCAGCGGCGTGCGGCGCCTTCGTAGCGATACGCCGCAGCAGCGACAGGGCCTCTTCGAGGGGCAGCAGGCCGAAGCGTGAAAGGTTCGCCACCTGTAACATCAATTGCGCGTCGTCCGGCGTTGCCTCGAGGGCCTGCCGCAAGGCCAGTGCGGCCTCCTCGAACTGACCCTGCTGATAGAGACGCACGTAACGCTTGCGGCTCAACCGGCCCGGCGCGCCCTCCATCCACCAGCGAACGGTCTGACCGATCTTGCGCAATCCGCCCTCCAGTCCAAGCTCGCGATGCATATGCGGAAAAGTAGAAAGCATGTGATTCCGGAAATCCTGTTGCCTGCGCCGCTTGAATGTCCTCTTGGCGCGCTGGTAACGATCAAAGGCTTAGTGGATGCCTCGATGAGTGGCAAGGTTTAGGCGAGGCGGAGAGACGCTGGTCCCGCCGCAACGCGTTGTTCAGAACCGGCCGCGCAACAGCATGAAGGCCTCCGCCGCTTTCGTTCCCGATGCCGCTCCCCGTGTCATCGCCAGCGCCCGGATGGCCTCGAGGCTGCGGGGGAAGGGGAATTCGCCGATCTCGTCATTGAACATCTTGGTAATGCGCAGCTTCTCCTCCAACTGTTCGCTGATATCGACGAAGATGTTGGGAAGGAACGGATCAGCGGCAAATAGACCCGCATCGGTTTCGGACAGTGTCTCGTAGACCAGCGTCCAGCGCACCGAAGGGTAACGGAACCATTTTGCGCAGGCCGTCGCCGCCGCATGGACCACGTGGTGGTCCGAATGGGCATCGCCGCGATGCGGAACGAGGATAATCTCCGGCTTGACCTCATTGACGATCTTGCCGATGCCGCCGATCACCTCGCCGAGGGCAAGGGTTTCGAGCTTGGCGGACGGTAGGTCGAGGCGGTGGACGCCGGCAAAGCCGAAGGCCTTGGCCACCGCGTCGATCTCGGTTTCGCGACGAGCGACCTTCTCGGCCGGCCAGCCCTGTTCTGTGGTGATGCCGGTGACGATCAGCCAGTGGATCGGACGTCCGGCCGCGCGGGCGCGCAGCAGGAGGCCACCGGCACCGAGTGTCTCATCGTCCGGATGAGGGGCAATGACCAGGATCGGTCCATTTCCGCTTTCCAACAGCATTATCGTACTCCCTGAACCCATTTCTTATCGAGCAGGCCACGGCCCAATTCGACAGTGCGCAAGACCTCGGCGATCCGCTGCCCGGCCTTGCCGTCGCCATAAGGCGTGCGCCGCTGCGCGACCAGCGCACGGAAACCTTCGTCCATCGTGGCCCTGGCAATGGCCGCGGCGATTTCCCCGGCATCGTAGTCGGTGAAGATCACGTTGTCGCCGTGCTCGCGCCCTCTCTGGCGGATGCCGATATTGACCACCGGCAGGCCCATGCTCGGCGCTTCGAGGATGCCGGCGGACGAATTGCCCACCATCACGCGCGCATGGCGCAGCATGTTGATGAACACCTTGCGTTCGAGGAAGGTGAAGGCCTTGGCCTTCGGGCAGCGGGCAATCAGCGCGTCGATCTCCAGGGTGATCGCCTGGTTGCCGGGGTCGGAATTGGGGGCCATCACCGCAATGTTCAGGCCGCTCGCCTCGAGCACGCGCGTGATCGACGCCATGTGGGAGCGCGCTTCGGAAAAGTCGGTGATCGTCGGATGGTAGAGCAGCACCGCATAGGGCTCGCCATGCCAGTCGACGCCGAGTGCGGTCTCGAGTTCGTCACGTGTCATGTCCGGGGTGGCGATGATCCGGTCGAGGCCGGAGGCGCCGGTGACGTGGATGCGCCAGGGCTCCTCTCCCAGCTGGCGCAGGCGCTGGCCGCTGAGCTCCGTGGTCGCCATGTGGAGATGGGCCATCTTCGACACGGCGTGGCGGACGAGATTGTCGACATTGCCGTCGTCGGCATGGTCGCCGCCACCGACATGGACGACCGGGATGTGGTGATAGATGGCCGCTACGGCGCCGGTCATGACCTCCTCGCGGTCGCCCATCACAACGAGGAAGTCCGGACGCTCTCGGGCGAACAGGTCGGTCAGGCCGGCCAGTTGCAGCGCCATGCCCTTCACCCGCCCGCCCAGGCCATCGGAGGCGAGCAGCGAATCAATGCGGGCGGCGATGCGATAGCCGTCGGCCTCGATCTGGCGGACGGATTGGCCGTGCAGTCCGGTCAAGTGCGCTCCGGTGACGATCACGCCGGCATCGAGGTCCGGCTGTGCGTCCACGGCCGCGATGATCGGGGCGAGAATATCGTATTCGGAGCGAATTCCGGTCAGGAAATGGACTGTTCTGGTCATATTGCTTTCGTTCAGTAGAGATCGGAATCCAGCATGGAGAGGCGCCAGAGGCGGCCGTCGGTCAGGTCGGCGGGAAGGGGCGTGAAGGTTCTGCCGCCGAAATAGGTAACGGGCGCCGACGCCTTGAAGCCAGCCATTTCGAGCGGCAGGCGGTGCAGGTCGTTGGGCAGGCACCAGGTGGCGATGCGCGTGCGACCGGAGGCGGCCGCATCTGCGGCAACGGTGTTGATCAGCGCACGGGCCGCGGCCCCGCTTGCGGCGCGCAGTTCCACGAGATCGAGCATGTCCGCGCCATAGGCCTTGGTCAGCGCATAACCGGCAATCTCGTCGCCCTCCTCCAGCACGTAACGCCTATAGATGTTGTCGGGATTGCGATCGATCCGCCAGGCCAGGATTTCGCTGTCGCGGTGCGGTGCGATCGGCAGGTCGGGGGCGACCTTGGCGAAGAAGCGTCCGAACCGTGCGTCGATGCGCTCGGCGATGCGGACGGCGGGGTCTGGTTGAGCCGGATGACGCAGCGAAGCCATGTCGAGCGTGAGCGTCGGGACCTCGTAACTGTCATACCAGCCGGCCCGCATGATGCGAAGGGCATGCACGGCCGGGTTGGGAAAGCCATAGACCGCCGCGATCTCCTGCGCCGGAAGCGTGGCGTAGAGCGCTTCGGCTGTCTTCTCGAACAGCCGACGGCCCCGCCAGTCCGGATGGGTCATCGTCGTCATCGAAAGAGCGGCGGGGTGGTATTCCCCATTAAGGCTGAGGGGCGCCCGGCTCGCCGCATAATGACCAACCAGCGTGCCTTCGGCGAAAGCGAGCATGACGAGCGGGCCGCCGGCCGGGTGGTCGAGGAAGCGCCACCGCCAGAATTCAAGGCTCATCGGGCGACCGAAGACGATCTCGAACAGGGCCGTAATCGCCGGCTCATCCCCGCTTCGGTAGGGTCGAAACTCAAACATCCTCTACTCCGCTATCGGGGCGACCTGCGATCGCCGCGAGGCCTTGAGTTGGGTCCCCTCGCTGAGGTCGTTGACGACAGTGGTTCCGGCACCGACAAAGGCGCCCCTGCCAATGTGAATGCCGGGGACCAGGACAGCGCCCGCGCCAACAAATGCGTGGTCTCCGACGTGGACGGCGCCACACAACACCGCCCCAGGCGCGATCATCGAGCCGGCGCCGATCGTGCAGTCATGATCCACTTGCGCCCCGGTATTGATGATCGCAGCAGGACCGACCACGCTGTCGGCCTGGATGATGGCGCCGGCCATCACGACGGCACCTGCTTCGATCCGTGCCGAGGGCGAGACGATCGCGCTCGGATGGATCAACGAAGGCACGCGCGCGCCGGCTGCGGCGAGCCGCACGAATTCGCGCCAGCGGATCTCGCCCTCGCCGATCGCCGGAAACAGGTCGTTCTGTTCAAGCCAGGACGGGTCCGCGGTCAGATCGGCACCGTTGCCGAGCAGCGGAGCGCCAAGATTTTCCTCGCCCCGTTCGCTGCGGGGAGCGAGGAAGCCGGCGATCTCCCAGCCCGCCGCGCGGGCGAGTTCGGCGATGACCTTGGCATGGCCGCCGGCTCCCAGCAGGATCAGTCGGTTCGCTCGCGTCATGCCAGATCCTCAAGCGCGAGCAAGGTATTCTCGGCGATGTCGCGGCGAAGCGTGCGACCGACGACCAGTCCCTCCATTCGAGGGGGCAGGCCGGTGCCGGGACGCAGCAGCGTGAGATCCTCGGCCGTGAGCCTGTGGCCGGCCGCGAGATTGCGGGAGACGGCGACGCTCCGCCGGCCGAGTTGCCGCGCCGAGGCCTCGCAGGGCTGGGGTGCCTTCACCGGGCTTCCGAGCGCCTGTTCGACGCTGCGGATGCCGGCGACCATCGCGGCGAATTCGGTCGGTTCCAGGGACGCCTTGTGGTCAGGGCCGGGCAGGTTGCGGTCAAGCGTCATGTGCTTTTCGATGACGCAGGCACCAAGCGCCACCGCTGCGATCGAAACGGCGATCCCGTCCGAGTGGTCGGAATAACCCACCGGCAATCCGGTCACGTCGGCAAGCGCGGGAATGACCCGCAGATTGAGTTCGTCGGACGGTGCCGGATAGCAGCTCGTGCAGTGCAGGAGCGCGATATCCTCGCTGCCGGCCTTGCGCAGCGTCTCCACGCCGAAGGCAACCTCCTCGAGGTCGCACATGCCGGTGGAGAGTATGACCGGGCGCCGCTTGGCGCCCATATGCGCCAGGTAGGACTGGGAAATGCAGTCGGGCGACGGCACCTTGAACGCGGGCACGTCGAGCCGGTCGAGCATGTCGATGCTCTCAACGTCGAAGGGCGAGGAGAGGAAGATGATGCCTTCCGCACGGCACTGCTCGAGGAGAACGAGATGGGCCTCTTCGCTGAGTTCCAGCGCGGAGAGCATGGCGTGCTGATCGGTCAGGTTGGTATTGGCCTTCTGGTAGGCGGCCGTTGGCGTGGCGCGCACCACCAGCCGGTCCGCCCGGAACGTCTGGAACTTCACCGCATCGGCACCGGCGTCGCGCGCCGCGGTGACGAGCTTTGCCGCGAGCTCCGGATCGCCGTTATGGTTCACGCCGATCTCGGCGATGATGAAACAAGGGTGGTTCCGGCCTATGCTTCTATCAGCGATGGAAAATGACTTGTTCATACCAGATACTCTTGGAAAGGGGCGGTTACGAAAAGGGAGGCGGGCAGGTCCTCGTGGCGGCGGATGCCTTCGCGGCCCTTGGCAATAACGTCCGCGATGATAGTGGTCAGGCGATCGAAGGTCGAATTGTCGAACAGATGGGGATTCTTCGCCATGAAGTCCTTTGCACCGGACTTGGCATCTCTGCCCAAGGTCATGGCCTCGAGGATGGCGGTCTTCGTCTCCTGCTCGGTGCCGCAAAAAGGAATGCCGAGGATTTTGTCGTATTCCGTGGGATAGACAACCCCGGCCCTGCCGACGATCGCCACGTTACGCTCCAGCACCACCGCTTCCAAGGCCGTGACGCTGTAGGCCGTAAGCACAAGTTCGCTGGCGATCAGCAGGTCCTTGATGTCGACGTCGGCCACGAAGCAGACTTGCGTGGCATTCTCCTCACTAATGACCTGACGATAGCGATCGACGTGGCCGGAGCCTTCCTCGGGATGGGTTTTCAGCATGACACGCACCGGCATATCGAGTGCCATGACTGCACGTATAATCATCCTCCAGACTGCAAGGATGTGATCTGCAGGCATTGGCTGGGTTGGCACCGCGATCACCGGTGGATCACCCTCATGCAGGCCTATCCGCCGACGTGCCTCCCGACGCGAGGCGATCGGGTCATAACCGAGAGGCCGCAGGATTCGAGGTGAGCCAAACGGGTAACAGCGATTCTTGGGTATGCCAAAGTACCGATCATACTCCTCCGTATAATAGTCGGAATAGACTGCTGCATAGTCGCTGAGGACCGTGCCGTAGCGGCAATAAGCGGCATTCAGGCAATGAGGTTCGACGGCGATAGTCGGTATTCCGGCTTCGCGCGCCAGCGTGGTGAACTGCGCATTGCGCGGGGTCCGCACGGGGGAGATCGCGATGGCAGAGTAATTTTGTTGCTCGAAGAGCGCGGCAATAGCGCGAGCGTTCCCCATAATGTTCAAAATCGCTTGCGCCAATCCGTCCGTGAGCAGGAAATCAATTGCCGAAGACACCGCATGATCCTGCTGGTTGGCCCAGAGCAGCGCCTTTACCGTGTCGTCTACCACTACATTAAACTGGTCGGAGAAGGCCTTTATGGCCGCCCGGTCGGGGGCCGGGGCTGCCAGCTTCAGATAGCCCGGCTGACGGCCTTTTGCGGACGTCGCCAGAAATGGGTCCTTCTGTGCTAACGCCAGAGATTTCTGCAGGCCGGTCGCGCTTCCTAGAGTGAGAATGACGTCGACATTGTAGCGGGCGTGAAGATGCGTTGCCATCTGGAACGCGGTTGGGCCATATGCGCGGCCCTCTTGCGCAATGAACGCAATTGTCTGGCGATTCGGCATATGACTCGTCGTCGTGGGTGCCGAGACCTTGCTTGCTGCCTCCAAATATTGCCTGACGGTTTCCGGCGCGGAGTGATGGGCATCCGGTCTTGCACTTTCTTTCAGAGAGGCAATATGCGCAAGGATCGGCGCTGAACTCCCGACGGACGCGTGTCGTCGCATTTCAGAAACGCGCGAGGCGAATTTTGTCACGGTATTAATCTTGCGGGATCGGCAGCAGCCCGTGATACGCGGATCTCGCCAAAGCGTGGCGTCAGAATAGAACAATCGGTACAGCTCAAACCCGTCACCGAACGAGACGATCACGCTGTCGAAAGACGGATCAACGACTGCCCGATACACCCCTTCGAGACGCAATGCCTTGAAGAATACCTTGTCAGCGAGGTCGAGCGTCAGGTCCTTGCCGAAGCCCTCGAGAGCTGGAACAAGCTCGCCTAGCCAAGGCGTGTTCGCGATGAAACTGTTGCTCAATGCCTCCGCCGCGCCAAGGGTCTTCTGGTGAAGCTCGAAATACCGTTGGTGGAAGCGGTCCACGCGAGAGCGAGCGTGCTCGACGTTGATTTCGCAGTCCGGAATTTCGGCCTGAATGGCGCTGAGGTCGATCCGCCCGTATAGATCCCGGTATTGCAGCAGGGTGATCTTTTCCGCTCCGGCCGCAAGGCTCTTGATCGCCGCCGGCGACAGTTCTTCATCCATGATGATGAGGCGGCTCTTGCTCGGCTGCGGCTTCAGGTCCTTCACGCTACTCAGGCCGCGGCCAGGGGTCCCTGTCTCGAAGAGCGGCCTGGGGGTCAGTGAGAGAAGCAAGGACGGCCAGTCCACCGATGAATTGACGCGGGCGTCATTCATGTGCTCGGCGATCACCTTGAGTGCAAGTTCGATGTCGCCACGATCGAGAAGGGTGGAAACCAGCGCCACCGATGCATCGGCGCTCTTGGCGGCGGTCTTAATGATAGCGGGGAGGGATGCTGCGACCTTGTCGGTGCCGGGGCGATTGGCCCCCGTGCCCACCAGAAGATTGCTGTAGTCTTGAACTCTCGGCCGGGCGGACAGATAGTCGAATGCGAAGGCGTCGGCCGCATCCTGCCCTTTGCGCGACCTGATCTGCTCATGGAACCAGAGAATGCGGGCCTGCGTCCTGCGGACGATCGGAGAATGAATGAAATAGCTTCCAGCTGCCTTGGCCCCGAGCAGTGCCAGTAGGATTGTCAGGGAGAAGCGGGAAAACTTTCGTTCGATCACGCCCAGGTAGTCGACAATTGATTTCAACACCGGCCTCCTTCTCGAAAACATGCCCGCGCAGTTCCGCACCGGGTTACATCGGTAGTCACAAACAGCCGAAACTGAGGGCCCGGATCTCCTGCCGGGCTTGCGTCTCGGCGCGGTCGCGGCCGTTCAGCATCAATAACTGGAGATTTTCGAAATCTCCCGACGCGCCCGCTCCAGGTCGGCAACCTGGCCGATGTCGCACCAATATTCCCGCAACGGGAATACGGCCGCAGCGCTCGGATCCTTCTGCATGAGGCTGTCGAAAAGCGAAGGCATGTCGAAATATCCGCTGTCGGGAAGCAGATCCAGAATAGCCGTGTCCAACACGTAGATGCCACTGTTCACATAGTGGCGATGCATCGGTTTTTCCTCGATGCCGACAAAGCGCCCGCCGGCTTGCGCCACCACGCCGTAAGGCACCTGGACGGTATATTCGCGCAGGCACATGGTTGCGTCGACGCCCGTCTCCAGATGATAGTTGGCTATGGCCGCAAAATTGGCGGCGGTCAGGAGATCGCCGTTCATAACGAAGAACGGTCCTTCGAGATCCCTTGGAAGCAGGCGAAGGCTCCCGGCAGTCCCCAGACGTTCCGTCTCCTCGAGGTAGACGATCTGCGCGCCGAAGGCTCGCCCATCGCCGAAATGCTCCTTGATCACATGGGACAGGTAGTTGACGGAAATGTAGAACCGGTTGAAGCCTTGGCTGACGAACCGCCGGATGATGTGTTCGAGGATCGGTCGCCCGCCGACATCGATCATCGGCTTGGGAATGTTGTCGGTAAACGGCCGCAGGCGTGTGCCAAGCCCGCCGGCCATCAGCACGACCGGCAGTTCGTGGCTGAACGGGTTGGCGACGAGATCCTCGGTGCGGTAGAGGCCGACGACGAAGCCGCCCTCGTCAACCACCGGAAGACGCGTGATGCGCTCGTGACTCAACAGGGTCCTGGCGAGTTCTTCCCGGCTTGCCGTGCGTTTGCAGACGGTCGGCTTGTCGTTGAGGATCTGCGATACCTTGCCCGAAAGATCGACCCCCCTCAGGATCGCCCTGCGGATGTCGCCATCGGTTACCACGCCTAGAAGGCGTCCATCGTCATCGACGGCGATGGCTATCTGTTGCGCGCCGGCATCGATGACGCGGATGGCATCCAGGATGCTCGCTTCCGGTCTGACCAGAAGCGGCTCGGCCGGATGCAGGACCGGCTTCAGAGACAAATCATCGTGCATTGGCATCCTCTGGCAAATGTTCATTTTGCTCCGTCACGACTAGCGGGGAGTATCCCTTCTCAAATCAATCGAACAATTACAACCGCCGACATTGGTTCTCATTCACATTTGTAAGCGAGGAACCGGCCAGCCGATTTGCGCGGCCTGTGGAGGCACAGCATCATCGCCAACGTCGTTTCCAAAAGAAACACTTTGATGACAAATGAGAATGAAATTTCAGTTTCTTGTATATTTCTAATTTGTGATCCTCTGGGGTCAAGCTATTCCTGTGCCTACCGCCATGTCCATGATCCGGTGACGAGGCGAATCTTGCGTAGCTGTCTCACCCAATGGCTGAGCATATCGCTGGGTCCATTGTCCAAATTTGGGCGGAACTCCATGATCCTGTGCAACGTCGCCTCGCAGGTGGCGTAGGTTTTGAGCTCCCAGTCCCAGTAGAGCGGGTATTTCAGCAGCGTGCCGGCGACCAGTTCGTCAAGGGAGAGCTTGCGCGAGCGGCGTTCAAATGCCTCCGCGCCGGTCATGTCCTCGGTGAGGCCCCAGCCGGCGTAGAACGGCACGCCATGGACAATGACGCGTTTGCCGCGCAGGAGCGCGTCGTAGCCGGTCAGCGAGGTCATGGTGTGGATCACGTCGCTGGCCTCGATACAGCCGATCACCGAGTGTCGGGTTTCAACATGGTCGGCAAGGGCCGCCGTCAGGCTCGGTGCGACATGGCCATTGCGATTGCCCGATGCAACGTCCGGATGCGGCTTGTAGACGATAAAGGCATTCGGATGGGCGGCCCGCGCGGCGGTCAGAAGCTCCGCATTGGTCCGGATGCCGGGACAGCCGTAGCGGATCGAAGCATCATCCTCGACCTGGCCGGGCACCAGAACCACCAGACGTTCGCCGCGTCCCCAGTCCGGCGTGTCCGGGGCGCCGACATTGTATTTCGTGATGCTGTTGTCGACAATTGTCCGGCGCAGTTCGGCGGCGCGTGCAAGATCGCTCTCGGTGAACTCGACTGCGTTCAGGATCTCTTCCAGATCGGAAGGGCGGCCCGGGTCGAAATAGATGCCGCGCGAATCCAGCACGATCGAGAACGGTCTGATGAAATCGGAACCGAGACCGACCGAGCGGATGAAGCCGTCCTCCATGTGCACGATCCGTGCCCCCGTTTGCGCCGCAAGGGCCTCGAGACCGGCGGGAAGGTCCCGGCCCCATACGACCAGGCAGTCGGTTTCTTGCGGCGCGAGCGCGCGTGCGGCCGTCAGGTTGGCGACGAAATGCACGCGGTCCTGATGGAGTGACAGCAACGGGCGCAGCGCGGCGGCCTTCCAGCGGCGGAAGCCGAGGCAGATCATGCGCCCGGAATGGCGCGCCGCCATCCGTTTCTGCAGGATGAGCCAGTCGATCACGTCGAAGATGGAGCCGCGCGTCCGGGTAACGGGATCGAGATAGGTCGTGTAGTGGAAATAGGCCGCGGCAAACAGTTCCTCGATGGTCCGATACCGGGTGCGGCGCTCGCAGCGCTGTCGGTCATCGGTCACGCCCCAGCCGGCATACCAGGGCAATCCGAAGACGGTGACCGGCTTGCCTGCGAGCAGGGCCTCGAAACCCATGGTGGAGGTCACCGTGTAGACGCCGTCCATCGTCTCGATCAGGCTGATCGGATTGATCGGGTGGCGCAGCAGGACGGTGCGCTCGTCGTCAAGGATGTGGCTGAGATAGCCGCGCTTCCGGCCGGAACTGACTTCAGGATGGGTTTTGACGTAGATGGTCGCGTCGGGGTTTTCAGCCCGCGCTGCGGCCAGCATCGCCTCGAAGGTCTCTGGTCCGGCCCCGCCCATGGCGACGCTGTTGTCGCCTGCAGTCTGGTCGATGACGAGGACACGCCGGATGTCGTCCTTCCGGAGGACTTCTTCATCGAGATCGGGCGCGTGATTATACTTGCTCAATCGGTTTTCGAGGATCAGGGCCCTGGCCCTTTCGACATCCGCTTCCAGACCGGCAATCAGGTCGACCTCGGAATTCAAGAGCTTTTCCAGCGAAGACGGCCGGCGGCTGTCATAATAGATGCCCTCCTCATCCCGCACGATGGAAAGAGGTGGTGAGTTCTGCCCGGCGAAGTAGGAGCGCAGGAAGCCGTCCTCGAGGAAAAGGGCAGGGACATCCAGGCGGGCGGCGATCTGCGCCGCGCTCAGACCACTTGGCTTGGTGCCCCAGCCGGCGACGGCAACGAGATCCGCCGCCGCCAAGCGAGACGAGACGCGACAGACCTGGGCGCCAAGAAACACGTCGATAAACGGAATTGACAGAATGCCGCTCGACGTGACGCCGATCTTGCCTGTCGCGGATGATTTCATGAACTGCGTTCCACATCCCATTTGCGGCGACCGGCACCGAAAACCTGAAGGGAGCCCGCTGCATGCGGTTTCCTACGACGACCACTTAATGCTTCGGATCGATGGCGGCAAGCGCAAGACCGGCGCGCGCGGGACGTCAGCTGGCTTGTGGGGATAGGTGCTGCGCCGTTAGGGAATCGATTTCATCACCCGGCAATCAACAGCGCGACATAGATCACCACCGTGGCGATCAGACCGCGGAAGGCGAAGGACACGAACCTGTACTTCTGTCGGCAGATCAACGACAGCACGTCGGCATTGCGCATGTATTCGTTGAAAAGATAGTTGATGTCGGCCTTTTCCGCTGCCTGTTCGAGCAGCGGCCGGTGATGAGCCCATGTGCCCCAGAACAGCGAGGATGATGTCTTAATGTGCCGGGGTAGCACCACCAGCAAGGCGGACAGGATCGAGAAGGTCGAGGCGAGCGCGAGCATGGCGGAAAGGCCGTTGACGACGATGTCGCGCTCCAGATAGCGGGCAATGGTGAAGACATTGCGGACCTCGCTGGAGGTAACCAGAAAGGCCAGCATGAAGGTGAAGATATAGGCGGCCTTCTGGTCGGATATCTTCACCTGATCGTAAAAGACGTCGTTTATCTTCTTGACGTGGTTGAAATATTCCTGATTGACATCGCCGATGGTGATGGGGGTCTCGATCAATTCTGTCGGTGTGGTGTCGAAGTCGCTCAAGGTCCGCCGGCTCCAGTTCTTTCCTGTCTTCCTGTTAATACACTGCTGTTGGAAAGCAAGTCATGTCTCGTGAAGATGCTTGACTCGTCTTCCGGAAATGGCCACTTCTGGGCGCATGTGGGGGCTTTTTACTAGATCCGGTTCCGCAGCCATGGTGCTGCTTGTGGGGGCGAGTTGGCCGTGTTTGCCGGCCCGTGCGGAGCCTGTCGTGCGCGCAGCTGATTCGGTGGCATCCGTTATTGCGCGCAAGGTCGGCGAGGAAGTCCGCTTCATCGACGTGTCGAGCTGGCGCTTCGTCGATCTCCAGCAGGACCTGCTGACCGGCGACGTTCTGCGCACCAATGCGACGGGCCAATTGGCGATCCTGTTTGCCGACCGCACGCAGATCCGCCTCGGGCGCAATTCATCTCTTCGCGTTCGGCAGATGACGCCCGGCAGCGACGCGGTACTCGAGCTGGAGACCGGAACCCTCTGGGCGCGCGCCGAACGCGGCGGACCGGGCGTCGAGGTGGTGACGCCGGCGGCAACCGCGGCGATCCGCGGCACCGACTGGACCATGACGGTGAAGGGGGCCGAGACCTCGCTCACCGTACTCGAGGGCCTGGTCGAGCTCAGCAATCCGCAGGGCAGCGTCCAGGTGGCCGAGGGCGAGGCGGCGGCCGCGACGATCGGCCAGGCGCCGCGCAAGATCGTCATTGTCGATTCGGACGACCGCGAGCAGATGCTGTTTTATCTGGCGCCGCGCAACGCTTTCAATTTCATGCCGGCCTCGCCGCTGCCGGTCGCCGACATGCGGCGCCAGGCGGATCGCATCGCAGCCATTCCGCCTGATCGGCGCAGCACAGACGACCTGCTGGTTCTCGCCGAGACGCAGCTTTCGCTGGAAGGCCGCGAGGCGGCGAAGGAAACCCTGGCGCTCGTTCGTGCCCGGTCATTGTCCGAGGCGGAGCGGGCGCGGGCCGATCTCGTCGAGGCGATCATCGCCGCGGCCGAGATGCGCTATGACGAAGCGGAAAAACTCTTCGAACGCGCCGGCCGAAGGCTCGATGCGCGCCGCAGGGATGTTGCCGAATATGGCCGTTACTACGCGCGTTCGTTGGCCAATCCCAACCGCAGCGAGCCCCAGCCGCGCCCCGCGTCGAGCCCCTATGGCGCTCTGCTCCAGGCCTATGCCGCCGGCTTCCTTCAGGACATCCGCGCGGCGATCGACGTGATCAAGGAGGCCGAGCGGCGCCATCCGGACGATCCGGCCCTTCCGGCCTATCGTGCCCAACTGGCGCTGTTGCTCAACGATCGTGACCAGGTCCGTGAGGCGATCGACCGGTCGCTTTCACTCGATCCTTCGGAGCCGACTGCGCTGGAGGCAAGGGCGAACTATCGCGGCGGCTTCGAAAGCGACCTCGACGGGGCGCTTGGCGATCTACAGGCGGCGGTGAAGATCGCGCCGGGCTCGACCTCGATGTGGAACGCGATCGGCGAGATCCAGTCGGCGCGCGGCGACATGCGGGCCGCTGAAGCCGCGCTGAAGAGGGCCATCGCCCTCGATCCCCAGGATCCGGTGTCGCATGGCAATCTCGCCATCCTCTATCTCGACCAGTCGCGGGTGGAAGAGGCCCGGCGCGAACTCAAGCTGGCGCTCGCCGCCGATCCGACCTTCGACATCGCGCTCGTGGCCCGTGGCCGCTACCACATGCAGACCGGCGAACTGGACAAGGCGGTCGACGACCTTCTGGCCGGAACCGTCTCCAACCCCGCCTATGCCCAGGGACAGATCCTGCTCGCCGCCGCGCATTACGAGAAGGGCGACCGGGTGCCCGCCGAGCAGGCGCTCGACAATGCCGAACGACTGGACGACAACGATCCGGTGATTTCTTCCTTCCGTACGGCGGTTGCGATCGACGACTATGATTCCGAGGGCGCGATCCGCAACGCACAGGAATTCCTGCGGCGCGCCAAGGCGAGAGGCGGCAATTTCGGCTCGCTGAGTGCCAATCAGGACGCCGGCTCGACGCTGAACAACGCCTTCCGCCTGCAAGGGCTGAACGCCTGGGGCGAATATTACGGCGACGCCGTGTTCAGCCCGTTCGCCGGCAGCGGTTACGTTGACCAGACGGTTCGCGGCAGCGCCAATCCCTTCGCCAACGGCTACGCCCATGGCGGCAATGTCGTCACCAACGGGCAGAACAGCCTCAGCTACTCGTCCTTCATCCAGGGCCTGCTGCTCGATCCGCACATGTTGTCCGGCCGGTCCCGCTCGGCCAACCTGATCCGCCGTCCCTTCTTCGAGGGCGCGCTCGGCGGCGGTTTCACGCAAGGTAATGGCGACACCGGCTATGTGGCGGAAGGCGAGGCACAGGGCTTCAGCAATCTGCCTTTCCCGATCAGCTTCTATGGCAATGTCGAGTGGGAGACGGATTTCGATCAGCGAACCGGCGCCCTCGACCTCGACACCGAGGAGCGCCTGCTGCGTGGCAACGGCTATGTGACCGCCAGTCCGAGCCCACATGACCGCATCGTCGCCTATGTCAATCATTCGGATACTGCGACGGAGCTGGACACGGCTCTCGGGGCAATTCCTCTGGGGATAGAGACCGACACACGCCAGACCAATGCAGGCCTTGGGCTCAGCCATACGATTGGTTTTGAGAATGTCGTCAACGCCGCGGTGTTCTACAGTGAGATAAAGGCCGAGAGCGAGGATACGATTACCTTTCCTGCCGTGCCCATGACGTCGGAATCCTCCCAGAAGACCTATGTCACTGCAGTCAGCCATTCGGTTGGTATGGACGATCTCACCTGGCGCTATGGCGTCGAGGGCGGCTGGATCGAGACCTATAACCAATCTTGGATCCTCGGGGTGCCGACTATCGCGGAGCCCGACGAGAGTGCCACCTACGGCCGCGTCTATGTCGATCTGCTGCACGAGATCACGCCTGATCTGAAGGCCGAATATGCCCTGTTCGGCACCTTCCTCGATGGCGACGATGACGACGTGGCGCGGCTCGAGCCGCGCGTGGGTGTGGCCTGGGCGCCGTCCGACCAGCACTGGCTGCGTGCCGCCTATTCGCGACAGAGCCTCTATGTGAATACCCCGACGCTCTCCCCGGTCGGCGTGCTTGGCCTGCAGCCGAACGAGATTTCCACCGGGCTCGACGGTTACGTCGACACGGTCGCCCTGCGCTGGGATGCGGAGTGGACGCAAGACTTCTTCACCTCGGCCGAGTTCCAGCATCAGGCGATCGAGGAGCCACGCATCGCCATTCCGCTTTCGGCTGCACCATTTTCGGCCTCCGAAGGCCGGATCGATCGCGGCAGCCTGACGGCGAACCTGCTCATCGGCCATGGTTTCGGCCTGTCCTCGACGTTCGCCTATTCGACGTCCGAGAACGAGGACCCGACATCCGCGACCTATGGCGGGCCCTTGCCCTTCGTCCCGGACTGGGCGGGGCAGGTGGCGCTGACCTGGGTCAACGGGGCCAATGTCTCGGCGACGCTCGCCGCCAACTATATCGGCGAACGCGACAGCGAAACCGGCGACACCTTGGACGATTACTGGACGCTCGATGCCAACCTCACCTGGGAGCCGTTCGACAAGCGTTTCGCGCTCGAACTCGCGGCCTTCAACCTGCTCGACGAGGATTTCGAGGTGAATAGCGGCGTGCCCGGCTGGGGTCCCACCTACACGGGTTCGCTGAAAGTCCGCTTCTGATGGCAGCCGGATTGCCGTCGAGCCTGGCTTCGCGCCCGACGCTGGGGAGCCGCCGGGTGCAACTGGCCCTGCTCGCCGCCGCCGTCTTCCTTTCGGTAGCGACGCTCACCCGTCTGCCCGGATGGCCGCTGGTCGATGCACGCGCCTTCGACTATCTGTCGACGCTGTGGCACGAGCCTCTGCCGGACGAGGGACCGGTGATCGTTGCCATCGACGAGCCGTCCTTTGCCGACCTCAATGCGCAATGGCCCTGGCCGCGCAGCGTTCATGCCCGCCTGGTCACGGCCCTGCGGGCCGCGGGCGCCAGGGTGATCGCGCTCGACATCATCTTCTCCGAGCCGACGACAGCGGCCGAGGACGCCGCGCTGGCTGAGGCGCTTGGGCCCGACGTGGTGCTAGCCGGAGACGAGACCCTGATCTCGTCTTCCCAGGCCGACCAGTTCGTCCGCACATTGCCGCTTGGCCTCTTCACCGATACGGGGGCCAAGGCCGGCATCGCCTCGATCGCCCTTGGCGGCGACGGCGTGGTCCGTGAACTGCCGAGCCTCGACGACAGTTTCGCCGCCCGTATCGCCGAGACTGCCGGCCTGCCGACAAGACTGCCGGAGAGCGGCACGCTGATGCAGGCCTTCGGCGGTGCGCGAACCTATCCTACCGTGTCCTATTATCAGGCGCTCGACCCGGAAAACCTCCTGCCGCCGGACACGTTTCGCGATCGCGTGGTCATCGTCGGGCTCAGCCTGCAGAACACGCCGACCGTCACCGGGGGCGGCGCCGATGCCTTCGCCACCCCCTATACCGTCCACACAGGGAGGCTCGTGGCCGGCGCCGAGATCCACGCCACCATCTTCGACAACCTGAAAACGGCAAGCGGCATAATCACAGCCAGTCCGCGCCTCGCCCTTGCCCTGCTGTTGCTCTCGTCGCTTGGCGCCGTCGCGCTGGTCTGGCGCGGCACCGGATGGATGGCGGTGATCGGCGTTGTGGCGGCCGTTCTCGGCTTCTCGGTGGCGAGCTATCTGGCGCTTCGCTTCGGCCGGGTCTTTACTTCGCCGATCGCCCCGTCGCTTGCTTTCGTGGCGATTGCGGCGGGCCAGGCGACGCTTGACTATGCCGCCGAACGGCGCAGCCGGCGGCAGATCACCCAGGCCTTCGGCCAATATCTTTCCCCGGACCTAGTGGCGCGACTGGCCGAGGATCCGGGCCAGTTGAAGCTGGGAGGGGAAAAACGCACACTGTCGGTGCTGTTCTGCGACGTGCGCGGTTTCACCACCATCGCCGAAGGGTTGAAGGACGACCCCGAGGAATTGACACATCTGATCAACCGGCTGCTGACGCCGCTGTCGGATGTGGTTCTCGCCCATGGCGGGACGATCGACAAATATATCGGCGACTGCATCATGGCCTTCTGGAACGCACCGCTGGAAAACGAGGCCCATGCCCACGAAGCCGTTGCGGCCGGGCTGGACATGCTGGCCGCCATCGATCGCCTCAATCTCGAACTCGAGGCCGAGGCAAGGGCTGAAGACAAGGTCTTCATGCCGCTGCGCATCGGCATCGGCATCAATACCGGAGAGTGCGTCGTCGGCAATATGGGCTCGACGCGGCGGTTCGACTATTCGGCGCTCGGCGATGCAGTCAACCTCGCCTCGCGGCTGGAGGGCGCCTCGAAGCAGTTCGGCGTTCCCCTTCTGCTTGGGGAAGTGACCGCCGCCCTGGTCGCCGACCGCTTCCCCGTGCTCGAACTCGACCGCATCACGGTGAAGGGACGCAGCATCGGCACGGCGGTCGCGACCGTGCTTCCCGGGACCGACCACGCCGCCCTTGCCCTGCATCGCCGCTTCATTGCCGCCCGCTACGCCGGCAATGTCCCCGAATGCCGCCAACTCGCCGACAACCTCGCCGAAGCGATCCCGGCGCTTGCCGGGTATTATCGGCAAGGATCGGGGAACTGAGGGGGGAGGCCACCGGCTAACAGGGCATCGACAGGACGGGCGATCTCCCCCGGCGGCTTGTCTGCGAACCGCTCGGCGATTTTCTGCCGAATCTCTGGGACTGCGGAGATTAGAGCAGCAGACGCAGTGCGATTGTTTCCTATCGCTTGGCCATGAAGCCACAGGCTCTCGTCCACGTTTGCTGCGTCGTCAGAACATGTATGTCGGGGAACCACGTCCCGACGCTATCTGTTCGGAAGCCCATCCTTGAGACACCCTGCCGCTTCGACCGAACTGCTCCAGTCGATGAACAGCACCGATAGACCGAGAGAGTGGGCGAGCGGCAGCCCTCGCTCGCGGCCCAGCACCATCATCGCCGTTGCCCAGGCGTCCGCCATCATGCAGGTCTCGGCAAGGACGGTGACGGATGCCGGGGCGTTCAAGAGCGGCATGCCGCGTCCCGGATCCATGGTGTGGCCGAGACGACGCCCCCCGACCTCCACCCAATGGCGATAATTGCCGGAAGTGGCCACGGCAATGTCGGTGAGTTCGAGGATCGAATGCGCGGCGCGTCGTTTGGTGTCCGGTGCCTCCACGGCGACCGTCCACGCAGAGCCGTCCGGCTGCGTACCGATGGCGCGCACTTCGCCATCGATCGCGAGCAGCGCGTCGCCGATGTCGAAAGCCCGTGCGGTCTCGGCGAGCCGGTCGACGCCATAGCCCTTGGCGATGCCGTTCAAATCGAAAGCCATGGCTTGCGACTTGCGGGCGCGCGCGTTCGCCGGATCGAGCTCGAGAATCTCATGGGCCGGGCGGCGTGGCTTCGTGCGGGCAGCACGGATGCCGGCCTCGTCGGCCGGGCTGGGGCCAAAACCCCAGGCACTTACCGCATCGGCCATGCCGATGTCGAAGGCGCCGCCCGAGATGCGTCCGAGCTCGAGACCAGCGGCAAGCACGTCCATCAGCGCCGGCGGTAGCGATACCCATTCGCCCGGTCCGGCAGCGCTCAGGCGATTGAGGTCGCTGTCCGGCTTCCAGGTCGACATCTGCCCATCCACCTCGGTCACGGCCTCGGTCATGGCGACCCGGACAGGCTCGGGGTCGAACCCGGCCGGCGCATGGAACAGGGCGGACCAGCGGGTTCCCATCGTCGGCCCGTTCAGGGCATGGCGA
The DNA here is from genome assembly GCF_900492205.1 of Ciceribacter sp. T2.26MG-112.2. Classification (GTDB taxonomy): domain Bacteria; phylum Pseudomonadota; class Alphaproteobacteria; order Rhizobiales; family Rhizobiaceae; genus Allorhizobium; species Allorhizobium naphthalenivorans_A. Next base: position 19,144 of record NZ_UEYQ01000008.1, on the reverse strand, counting down.
GCAAGGTCAGTAAACGTCTTCCGCATAGCGTCCCTCCGCTTTCAGCGACGCAAGGCTCATGCCCTTGCCCGCAAGGATCTCGCCAAGGGCCTGGGCGACACCGGCAGCCATGTCACGCCCGCCGCAGACCATGACCTGTGCCCCCTCCCGCAGCAGCCGCGCCACGCGTTCGCCATCGCGGCGCAGGACGTCCTGAACGTAGATCGGCGCGGATCCGCGGGAATAGGCGGTGGTAAGAGAGCAAAGCCTGCCGTCCTCCTGCCATGCCGCGAGCTCTTCGGCGTAGAGCGCATCGCTCGACGGGTGCCGGGCTCCGAAGAACAGGTGCATCGGCCTGGCTTTCGCGTTGTTACGGGCAAAGCCTGCGAGCGGGCCGATGCCGGTGCCGGCGCCGATCAAGATGACCGGCGTCCTGCCGCGCCGCGGCCGGAAGGCAGGATTGTGGCGCAGGAAGACCTGCACGCGGTCGCCGGGCTCCATCAGCGTCAGTTGGGTCGAGCACAGCCCGCCCGGCTGCTTGCGCACGCAGATCTCGGCGAAGCCGTCGCGGCTTCCCGAAGCGAGCGAGTAGAAGCGGGGCACGACCGAACCTTCGGGGACGATGCCGATCAGGTCTCCCGCCTCGAAGGCCGGGAAGGCACGGCCCGTCAGCCGCTGCCAGAACGGCACCTTCGGCAAGGCAAAGCGCAGGATGGACGTCGGAGCCTGGACCTCGGCGCCGTAATCGCGCCGCGACACCAGAACCAGGTCACGCGTCTTAGGCTTGGTCGGCTGGTGGTTGAGATCGAACGCGGTCCCGATTGCAGCCGAAAGGGCGCGGCCCCAGCGGGCAAAATCCTGTGGTGACTGACGATCTACCGTGTCCATGGGCAGCAAGAGCTTCCAGCCCTTCGCTTCTGCTGCACGACCAATCTTTTCCGCGAAGCCGCAGAAGGAGGGGAAGCTGCGGTCGCCGAAGCCGAGGATCGCGACTGGCGCGGCCGGAGGCTCGGGCAGTGCGGCGAGACGGTCGAGGAAGTCGCTGGCCGAGGCCGGCGCTTCCCCCTGGCCATAAGTGGCGGCGAGGAGGATGATGCGGCGAGCCTTTTTCCACTCATCCGGGGCAAAGGCCGACATGGCCGCGGTATGGACCCGCGCGCCGGTTGCGGTCAGCGCCGTTTCGAGCGTGTGGGCAAAGCCCCAGGTACTGCCGCCTTCGCTGCCGACGAGAATGATGGTTTCGGCTCCGCCGGCAGGGGTGCCGACCCGCTTGCGGCCGGTGCGGCCAGCAAGCCAGAGCCTCAGGCCGGACCAGCCCATCAGCGGCACGCCAAGAGCCGAGAACCCGAGGACGAGCCCGAGCACCGCCGCGCCATGGCCGGTATGCAGCAGCATGATCATGTCGCTGGTGCGCTGCCAGACATCCGCATCGTTCCAGACCAAAAGCGCGCCGGTTCCCTGGTCGATGTAGCCTTCGCCGGACGCGGTCCTCAGCGTGAAGACGTCGGTCTTGTCGCCGGCGACGGGGAAGGTGAGCGAGCGGAAACCATCAACGGAAACCTGCTGAAGGGCCGCTATGTCTGCCGGTACAAGCCCGACTTCGCCGCTCACCACGGCCGGAAAAGCGGGAGCGCCGGCGCCTTCGGGCACGAAGCCGAAGGTTGCCGCCGACATCCAGAGCGCAGTTGTCGAGGAAAGCATCAGGCCCCAAACCGACAGTCGGGCGATCGCAGAATGACGGCGTCCCTGACCCTGGCCGCGCAGGGGAGAGAACAGTTGCTGCCAGCCACCGGCACGCCGGGTGAGGAGAAGGAGCCCGGAGAGGCTGAGTGTAAGCATGGCGGCGGCACCCGCGGCGACGACGATGCGCCCGCCGTCGCCGAGGAACAGCGAACGGTGGAGGTTGGTCAGCCAGCGCTGCAGGGCCGGGACATCGGCGGCTCCGAGACTTGCGCCGGTCTGGGGATCAATGATGGCGGCGGCGGGCTGGTCGCCCTTATAGAAATAGGCGGTGATCTTGCCGGAGGGCGCCCGCCGGATCTGCTCCACCGTCGGCTCAGCGGCCTGAACACGGCTGGCCAGTTCGGCCACGCTCATGCCGGAGGCGCCCGGTGCCTTCATGGCCTCCATGGCGGGATAGACCGACAGGGCCGCGCCGCTCAACGCAATGATGGCGAGGAGAATCGCGGCGACGAGGCCTGGCCAACGGTGAAGCGTCCGGATCATGGCGGGCACCCTTTCTGCTTAAAGTCCGTAGGTGAAGTCGGCGATGTAGCGGCTGCCGGAGACGGGCTTGCCGGCGCCTTCGGTCGTCAGCGGAACGACGATCTCCGACGGGCTGTCGCGCATGTCCTCGACGGCGGCGTCGATGTGCAGTTCATAGCCGGCGTCGAACAACGTGTCGGCGAGGTCGAGCGTGATGGCGAGCGAGCGGCCGGCGCCGACGCTCGCACCGGTGATACCGCTGATCTCGGCGGTATTGCCGCCGGAGGCTCGGTACCACCCGCTCAGGTGCTCGTAGTATTTGGCCTTGCCGCCCGCCATCCACAGGCTGCCGACATAGGTCCCGTCTGTGGCGGTGACGTAGTAGGCGAGATAGGCGCCGTCGCCGCCGTAGTTCTTAAGGTTGGTGGTGAGCGTGACCTCGCGGGCGAGAGCCATGCCGGGCAGGACGAGCGCGGTGGTGACTGTGAGGGCTGCAAGAATGGACTTCATCGTCTGTTTCCTTTGATCAATGGGAGGAGATCAGTTGACCTGGACCTTCGGGGTCGAGCCCTGGAGGATCAGCCCGTTATTCGGTGGTGCGACCGTACCGACGGGGGCCGGCGAGGGCTGCGAGCGACCGTTCCGGCCGTCGTCATCGTCGTCATCATCGTCATCGTCATCATCATCGTCGTCGTCGTCGCCGTCGTCGTGGCGCCGCTGGTCCTTCTGCCAGCCGTCGTCATCCTCCTCGTCCCAGTCGACGTGGACGGGTGCGCCGGCTGCGACGTCGCCGGAGACGGGCGGACCGAAGACGGCGAAGGGACCTGCGATGGCGCCGGCGGCCGCAAGCACGGTGCCGGACAGGAGGGCTGCGAGGAGAAATCTGCGGTTCTTGTTCATGGGTAGGCTCCTTTGATGAGGGATAATTCTGGAATACCCGCTCTGCCTGATCGCTTCCTGACGGCGGCAGCCGATCTTCTTCAGCTTCCCGTCAGGGAGCGATCGGCAGGCTCGGCTAGCGATGGTGGTGGCGGTCGTCGTTCTCGAACTCTAGGACCGTGAGCGTCTGCGGATCGATCTTTGCCTCGAACGCCCGGCCCTCGGCATCGACCGCATGGATCTCGTAGCAGCCGTCATCGATCTTGATGCGCCTCACCTGCCAGCCGCGCTGCTCGGCCATGGCGCGGACGGCTTCACGCGGCTGCCAGTTCGCCATCGGAATGTTGCAGTCGTCCTCGGCGAGCGCCGGGCCGGCTGCAAGTGCGATCAGTGTCGCTGTCAGGACGGTTCGAGATGTCACGGTCATGTCTCCGCTTCGGACGAGAGGAGATTGGCGACTTGAACCTGACCGGTCGCTGACAGAGGGTACGACCCGGCTTCAGCTTCCCGTAAGCTGGGCGATGGACTAAAGCTGGTGACGGAATGACGAGGAAGAGCGATGAGGGTGCTGCTGGTCGAAGACGATACCGTGCTGGGCGCTGCCGTTCGCGACCAGATCGCCGCCGACGGCCATTCGGTCGATTGGGTGATGCGGCTCGACCGGGCGGGCGACGCGCTGACAAGCGCCGTCTACGACCTCGTTCTCCTTGATCTGATGCTGCCCGACGGGCGCGGCATTCCCTTCCTCAAGGTTCTGCGCGGGCGAGGGGACGTCACCCCCGTCATCATCCTCACTGCGCTCGACCAGGTCTCCGACCGGATCGAGGGCCTGAATGCCGGGGCTGACGACTACATGGTCAAACCCTTCGACCTTGCCGAACTCTCGGCGCGCATCGGCTCCGTGGCCCGGCGCTATGTCGGCAATCCAAATCCGTTGATCACGCTCGGCCCGCTGGAGATCGATGTCGCGGCGCGCAGCATCCTCAAGGATGGCCGGCCTGTGGTCCTGACCGCGCGCGAATGGGTGTTGTTCGAGGCTTTCCTGCAACGTCCCGGACAGTTGCTTTCCAAGAACCAGCTTGAGGAAAGGCTCTATTCCTTCGACACCGAGATCGACAGCAACGCGATCGAGGTGCATGTCAGTCGCTTGCGCAAGAAGCTTGGCGCGCACGTGATCGAAACCGAACGCGGTCTCGGCTATCGCCTGGGGCGGTTATGAGAGCGCCGCGTTCGCTTCAGGCACGGCTGGCGCTGGCGGTCGGCCTCTCGGTTACGGTCCTGTGGCTTGCCGCAGCCTCCGTGACCGCCAACCGGCTCGGCCACGAAATGGAGGAGGTCTTCGACAAGGACCTCGAAGCAACGGCGCAAAGGATCCTGCCGCTTGCTTTGCACGACCTTCGAAAGCGCAATGACGATGATCCTGGCGACGACGACGACGAAGAGGACGAGGACGCTCGACATATCGAGCGGCTGGACGAGCGCGAGGAGCCGGTGACCTACGTCGTTCGGGACCTGAAGGGCAAGATTCTGCTGCAATCCCGCGGATCGGACGGCTTCCAGTTCCCGCCCTTCGAGAGTGTCGGGTTCAGCAATACAAAGACCCATCGCATCTATTCGGACCAGGCGCGCGACGGGCGCGTCACGATTTCGGTGGCCGAGCCGGTCGATCACCGGGCGGAGGTGTGGCGCAGCATGCTGCTCAGCCTCGCGCTGCCGCTGCTCGTGGTGATCCCGTTCAGCCTCGGCGCCATTGCCTTTGCGACGCGCGACGGCCTGCGTCCGGTGCGCAAGCTCAAGGGCGCTCTCGAAACGCGCGGCGTGCAGGATCTGTCGCCGCTTCCCGATACCGGGCTTCCGAGCGAACTGGAGCCGATCACCGGCGCCGTAAACCAGTTGCTCGCACGGCTGAGGCAAGCCTTCGAGGCGGAGCGCAATTTCGCCGCCAATGCTGCCCATGAACTGCGCACACCGGTTGCCGGCGCCATCGCCCAGGCGCAGCGCATCCAGTCGGAAACGACGGACGCTATTGCCGCGCAGCGAGCGATCGAGATCGAGTCGACCCTCAAGCGGTTGATGCGCATGTCGGAGAAACTGATGCAACTGGCAAGGGCCGAGGGCGGCCGCCTGAGGCTGGAGGCTCCATCCGATCTGCGGCCCATTCTGCGTTTGGTCGCGGAGGATTTCGCCCGCTGCGGCGCCGGCCACCGGATCGAGGTGTCGCTACCGTCCGGTCCTGTGCTGTCGGACCTCGATCCCGACGCCTTCGGCATTCTCTGCCGCAACCTCATCGAGAACGCCCTGCGTCATGGCCCGGAGGATCGGCCCGTCATCGTCTCGCTCGATGCGGCAGGCGAGCTTTGCGTCTGCAACGAAGGGCCGGCGCTATCGCCCGAGATCATAGGCAAGCTGGTCCAGCGCTTCGAGCGTGGCACGACGACCGCAGAGGGCAGCGGGCTGGGTCTTGCCATCGTCAAGGCAATCACCGAGCGCGCCGGTGGGCATTTCTCGATCACCTCTCCCATCCCCGGGCGCGACAGCGGGGTCCGGGCGGCGGTCCAGCTTCCAATTTCTCGAGCGGAAAGAGCCTGAACTGGCCGATACGGTGTTCAAGGGCGCGCCACAGGCAAATACAAGACCCGAATTCTCCGTCTCAGGCCAAGGCCTCGCGAATGGCGTGCAGCGCCGCCAAGGTGGTGCGCGAGCGTCTGACATCCAGAAACTCCGGCCAACTGGAAAGTACGACGGCTGAGAATTCGGCGCCGGGATCCAGGTAGATCATCTGGCCGAAGACGCCGCGCGCCATATAGGTCTGCCGGCGAGGTTCCTCGATCCAGAACTGGTTGTGATAGGCGCCGTGCGGCAGCACTTCACGGTAGACCCCGCCGAATGGACCGCCTCCGCCACGGCGCGTGTTGTCGATCCAGGTGGCCGGCACGATGCGCCTTCCGTTGATTTCTCCATCACCAAGATGCAGCAAAGCGAAGCGGCCATAGTCCCGCAAGGTTGCATTGAAGCCGCCGCTGGCGAGCGCGTAGCCTGACGGATCGACGGTGAAACAGGCGTCCTCCTGTGCGCCCATCGGCGCCCACAATTCACGTGCGACCAGATCCGCAAGCGCGATGCCGCTGATACGCTGCAGTATGAAGGCGAGCACGTCCGTTTCAATCGAGCGGTAGCGAAAAGACGTCCCGTGAGCGCATTCGACTTCCTTCAGGGTCAGGATCAGTTCCCAGACGGTCTTCGGCCACGACGGGTCACTGCCCGCTTTCCATCCGCAGGCGACATCCAGTTTGGCCATGTGGGAATCGCGCGCGGTATAGGTTTCGTCGAACGCTACGCCGCTCGTCATGTCCAGCACGTGCTGGACCGTAGCGCCGCGATAAGCCGTGTCTTCCAGTTCCGGAAGGTATCGGGTGACGAGCGCCTCGACATCGAGTTCGCCGCGATCGGCAAGTATGCCCGCGACCGTGCCCGCAATCGACTTGGAGACCGATTGCGACAGATGCAGAGTGCGCTCGGTCATGCCGTTCAGATATCGCTCGGCGACGACCTCGCCGCGGTGCAGGACGAGAAAGCCATCCGCAAAGTTCGCCTCAATATGGCGACCGATCGTATCGCGATGCCCGTCGATTTCGAAGGCGAGAGAATCGATATCCCGAGGCGACGCCGGCAGCGGGCTTACCGGTCCTTCGCCGCGCCAAACCCGCGCGGTCGGGACGATTTCACGCAGGTTCTGGAACGACCAGCGGTTCCAGGGTGCGCGGTCCCAATCTTCCCTGGGAATGAGGGAGGACCCGGGCTGGGTCGGATCGCGGAACGCAATATCACTGTCGGCTCTCATGTTCGCTTGCTCTCGCTGCAGTTTGTATTCTTGGCGGCTCAATCCTTGCGCCGCAGATAGCTTCCACCCACGAACTCGCCAAACAATGTCCCGAGTTCGCTCATCTCCGCGAAGTTGCGCTTGGCTTTCGGTCCGAGCTTGACCGCAACGGAGTCGATCATGAGGTTGAGGATGACCCCGAGGCTCGCGGTCGAATCCCAGAATGTCTTCACATGCGTATGCGCCTCGAAAACGAGCCGGGTGAAGGTGAAGCCCCAGTGGCTGTATTTGTCGGTGACGATGATGAGCGGCATCTCCATAGCCTTCAGCTTTTCCGCCAGTTTCACCCCGCGCGTCGCATAGGCGGCCGTGTCGACCAGGACGACAAGAGTCTGCTTCGGATCGGCGAAGATGATTTCGCCGAAGGTGCCGGTGGCGTTGTCCGCGAAGATGACGTTTGGGCGTGCCCAGAGCAGGCGCGTGGCGAAATCCGTCGCCAGTCCCTTGGATGCCTCGAAGCCCACGACGTAGATTGTCCGGGTCTTGGCAAGCAAGGTGGTTGCCTCGTCCCAGAGGTCGGTTGACGCGAGCGCATACGCCTTCACGATGGCGTCCAGTTCCAGCCGGAGGCTTTCCTGCAGTTCCCGCTGTCGGTTGTTGCGGACCTGGAAGCGGCCCATGTAGTCGTCGACTTCCCCATCCTTTTCGGTCACCGATTCGCGCATGCGGTTCTTCATGTCCCGCAGGCTTTCGAATCCGAGGCTCCGCACAAAGCGGGTGACGGTCATTTCGCTGACGCCGACAGCGCGTGCGATGCTGGCGCCTGTCTCGAAGGGCAGGAGCTGGATATTGTCGAGCATGTAGGCACCAAGGCTTTGCTCGGACGGGGAAAACTGATCCATTCGAGCGCGCAGTATCGCCTCGATGTCCAGCTTTTCCCCGCCCTGTTCCTGCCCGTCGGCCGGCCGCTCGTCATTTGTCCCTGTCACGTTGAAAGCTCCTGAAATTTCACTGCATGCGCGATTGATACTACCTTTTTCCGCATGCTTTCGTTCGACGTTTCAAGTTGGCTTGAGCTTGTTCCGTCATGACGACCGTGATCATCACGCCGCATGGCCAGCTCCTTCCGATGGCGGAAGTGGCGGCCAATGATGCGTCACCGAACCGACGAGTTCCTGCGTGTAGGGATGTTGCGGGTCGTTTAGAACCTGCTGTGTCGGCCCGCTCTCCACGATCCGTCCCCCTTTGAAGACATATACCCGCTCGCAGATGCTGTTCACCACCGCAAGGTCATGGGAGATATAGAGAAGCGTGAGCTCCTGTTCGCGTTGCAGGCGAGCCAGGAGTTCGAGGATCTGCACCTGTGTCGTCACGTCCAGGGCGGACGTGATCTCATCGGCGATCAGCAATTGCGGTTTCAGGGCAAGCGCTCTGGCCAGACCGACACGCTGGCACTGGCCGCCCGAGAGCTGGCGCGGCCTGCGATCGTGCAATGCACTTGGCAGATCGACCATTTCAAGCAGTTCATCGACACGAAGATAGGCGCTGCGACGATCGGTTATTCCATGCCTCCAGAGCGGCTCGGCGACCGCTTCGCGCACGCTCATCCGCGGATTGAGCGAATCGTAGGGGTTCTGAAAAACCATCTGGACGCGTTGCCTGAAGCGGGTCAGGTCCCTGCCCTGTAGGGCATGAACGTCCTGGCCATCGAGGCGAACGACCCCGGCGCTCGGTCTGTTCTGGCGGACGATCGCCCGGGCGAGCGTGCTCTTGCCGGACCCGCTTTCGCCCACGATACCGATCGTTTCTCCGGCTGAAATCTGCATGTCGATCCCGTCCAGGGCCAGGAAAGATCGCGCATCCTTGCTGTCCCGTCTTCCAATCAGACGGTGTCTGGCAGGAAAAGACACGGAGAGCCTTTCGATGCTGAGCAAGGGCGCAACGGCCTGCGGAGGGCTGTCAACCGTAAAACTCGCGCGTTCGGGCTGGGAAGCGACGAGAAGCTTGGTATAGGCATGTTTCGGTCGGCTGATGATCTCGTCCGCGGGTCCTTGCTCGACGATTTCGCCATTGCGCATCACGACAATTCGCGTGCAGATCGCGGCAATTGCTGCAAGATCGTGAGAAATCAGGATCACCGCAAGTCCGCGCTTCCGGTTCAACTCCTGCAGGAGCTTGAGGATGCGTGCCTGGACCGTGACGTCGAGCGCCGTCGTCGGTTCGTCGGCGATCAGCAGTTTCGGACCGCAACCGATCGCCGCGGCGATCATCGCGCGTTGTTTCATCCCGCCGGAGAACTCGTGCGGATAGGATCGGGCCCGCTTTTCCGGATCGCGTATGCCGACATCCTCGAGAAGGCTCACCGCCCGGCGCATGCCTTCCCGTCTGGAAAGCCCCAGATGCCGGATCATGGGCGCGGCGATCTGCTGGCCTATCCGGCGCAGCGGGTCGAGATGGGAGGCGGGATTCTGGAAGATCATTCCAATTTCGCTGCCACGCAAGGAGCACCACTCGTCCTCCTCCAGGCCGAGCAAGTCGCGGCCCCGGAATTGCACGCTTCCTTCCGCTGTGGCGAGCGCGGGCAGGAGGCCCATCAGGGCACGGCACGTAATCGATTTCCCCGAACCGCTCTCCCCGACGATGCCGAGAATTTCCCCTTCCATGACCTGGAACGAAACCCCCTTCACGGCGATGAAAGATCCGAAGGCGACGGTGAGGTTTTCCACTTGCATGAGGGGTGGCATGTTGCTCGTCATGTTCAAATGGCCACCTTGCTGCGTTGCATTTGTCCTATGCCGTCTCCGAGGAAGGCAAAGCCGAGCCCGAGCGAAATGGCGGCAAGGCCGGGAAACAGGCAAATCCACCAGGCCTGTTGTACGAAGGCCTGTCCATCGGCGATGATCACGCCCCATTCTGCGAGCGGCGGCTGGGCGCCCATGCCGAGGAAACCGAAACTTGCGCCAGCCAGCATCACGAGCACCGCGTCGCTGACGGCATAGGCGATGACCGGTCCGAAGGCATTCGGCAGGACATGACGGAAGAGAATGGCTCTCCGTGGATAGCCGAGGCATTCCGCTGCCCGGATGTATTCGCTTTCGCGGACCGTCAGTACTTCCGCCCTGACCAGCCGCGCATAGCTGACCCATCCGACGAGCGTGAGGGCGATGACGAAGTTGACGAGGCCCGGTCCCAGGACGCCAACGATCGCCAGGACGAGGACGAAGAACGGAAAGGCCACCGTCAGATCGTACAGCCGCATGAACAGGCTATCGATCACCCCGCCAAAGTAGCCGCTCAGCAGGCCGACGACAGTGCCGATCAGGAGTGGTGGCAATACGCCGACCACGCAGAGAAACAGATCGACGCGCGCGGCGTGGATGACCCGCGAAAAGACGTCGCGGCCGACCTGGTCGGTACCGAACCAGTGCGCACTGTTGGGACCGGTCAGCATGTTGCTGATATCGATCGCGTCAGGATCATAGGGCGCGATCAGCGGGGCCATCAGCGCGACGAGCGACCATCCGCCCAGTATGGTGACCGCGATCATCATCAGCGGGCTGAGGTTGACTGCACGCGGCGCTGCCTCGGTGGAGGCTGGAACATTCGACATGATGGTTTTCCTCACAATCGGATACGCGGATCGATGAATGCCGATATCAGATCGACCGCCAACGTCACGAGAACCGTCGAGCAGGCGAAGACGAGGGTTAGTCCCTGCACGACGTAATAGTCCCGCCCGAGAAGCGAACTCACCATGAGGGAGCCGAGGCCGGGGACCGCATAGACGGTTTCGACGATGATGGCGCCGCCGATCATGAAGGCCACCAGGACGCCGAGCAGGTTCAGCGTCGGCAGAACCGCATTCGGCAGGATCGTGCCCCAGAATATTTCTCGCTCGCTCGCCCCTTGAGCCCGTGCAGCCGTGACAAAATCGGCGGTAGTCTTCTCGATCAGGGCGGCGCGCAGGCTCTGTGTCAGCACCGGCACAAGCCAGATGGCCGTTGAAAGTGCGGGCAGAAACAGGTGGTGCAGATGGCCGGTGAAGCCGTCTCCGTAGCCCGAGACGGGAAACCAGCCGAGAGCCACCCCGAAAAAGCGCGACATCATGATGCCGAGCCAGAAGACGGGAATGGTGAGGCCGACAATGCCGATAATGCGGATGGCCTGGTCTGCGGCGCTACCCGGTTTGCGAGCGCTGGCGATCGCCAGAGCGACCGTCGTCGGGACCGCGAGCACCATCACATAGCCCGTCAGGAACAGGGTCGGCCACATGAACTGCGAAATCAATTCGCTGACCGACCGCTGGAACCGCAGGGATTGGCCGATATCGCCCCCGAGCAGGCTCAAGAAGTAGGTCGCGTATTGCCGCCACAGCGGCTGGTCCAGTCCATACTCCGCGCGGATAGCCGCGATCGTTTCGGGGGTCGCGCGGGCGCCCGCAAGCAGGCGGGCAGGATCGCCGGGCGCAAGATGCAGCAGCAGGAAGGTCACGACGCTGATCCCGATCAATACGCCGGAAAGCTGGAACAACCGCCTCATCACGAGAAACAAAAGGCTCAATCACATTCTCCACGGAAGGAGGAACGGCGGTGTGCCTGCCGGATGGGCACACCGCCGTTTCGCTTTTGCCTACTTGGCGATGGTCGTCTCTTCGAGCGTCCACTGCAACGACGGTGTCAGCTTGATCCCCTCGAGGCGCTTCGAATAGGCGACTGCATTCGGGGCGTAGTAGAGGGGAATCTGCGCGACCTCCTCGGTGGTGATCCTCTGGATCTCCTTGTAGATTTCGGCGCGCTTGGCGCGATCGCCCTCCTTCGTCCCCTGTTCCACGAGTTCATCGACCTTGGGATTGGAATAGAAGGTGTTGTAGGAATTCGAACCGCATGATCCGCACACGGCCCAGCGAACGGCGAGATCCGGGTCCGGGGTTTCGTTATACCACCAGTTGGCGGCCGCATCGTAGTCGCCCTTGCCGGTGGCGTCCCACCAGGCGCCGGAATCGACGTTCACGATCACCGGCTTCAGGCCGATCGCCTGCCACTGCGCCTGGAGGAGAAGTGCCATCTGCTGCTCGGTGGCTCCGGAGGTCGCGAGGATCTTCACCTCGCGGCCCACCATGCCGGATTCGGCCAGCAATTGCTTCGCCTTCGCGACATCGTAGGGAATGCCCGGATAGTCCTTGTCGTGGAAGTCGATGCTGCCCGGCAGGGTCGTATTGGCGGGCTGGGCATAGCCACGGGTTATCGCCGCCGCCATCGCCTTGTTGTCGATCGCGTAAGCGGCCGCTTGCCGGGCCATCATATTGGAGAAGGGGTCGCGCTTGCTGTTGAGCAAGGTGATATAGATCGTGGTCGATGGCTCGAGCCGCATGTCGATCTTTTCGGCTGTCTTCAGATCATCGATCTGCGCCCACTGGACAGCGCGCATGACGTCGGCTTCTCCGGCCTTCAGCATTGCGATCCGTGTCTCCGGTGAAGCGACTTCGCGAAGTTCCACGGTCGCGTCGGACTTCGGATAGCCCTGGCGCCAATAATGGGCATTCGGCTGCAATACCAGCATCTCGTTGGGCTTCCACTCCTTGACGGCATACGGCCCGGAGGTCACGGGCTCGGTGGAAAATGCCTTCTCAGGCCCCCGTTTTTCGACGTCGGCCTTGGACACGATGCCCATGTTCCAGATTTCGAGATTGCCGAGGAACGGCGCGAAGGGGGACTTCAGCTTGACCACGACCGTCTTGGGATCGGCTGCCGACATCGATTCGACGGCGCCCAGGGGAGCGGGATATGCGGACTGCTTGTCGCCACGGATGCGCTCGAGGCTGAACACCACGTCGGAAGCCGTTATCGGCGAGCCATCCGAAAAGAGGGCGTCGCGCAGATGGAAAGTGTATGTGAGCCCATCGGCAGAAATGTCCCAGCTTTGCGCCAGTCCGGGCTCGAGGGCGCCGGTGGACGGATTGCGCAGCAACAGGCGCGAATAGAGCTGGCCATAGGTCTCGATGTTGCCGGCCGCGGCGGAACGCATCGGATCGAGCGTCGTCGTCTGGTACGGCGAGACGATCCTGATGGCATCGGCTGAATATGCCGGCAAGGCGCCAAGCCCCGCGATCGCGGCGACGAGCCCGGCGGTGATCAGGCTGACTTTTCTAAAGTTCCCCATTTTTATGTTCTCCTGGCTTTGTTCGGCATCAGTGTTCTGAGCCCTTGCAGGTAGCCTATGTTATATTTTCAACAGGAGTCAACTGAATTGATGGTTTTATATCATTCGCGCTCACGGGTGCGAGAACGGCAACATGGACAGGGCACCCAGGCCGTCCTCCCGAGGATTCCGCCTTCGGCCGCATGGCGAACTGACCACTGGCAATGCAGGGAGGCACTCGGTCTATCCAAGGCTGGGACCGATTGCGGTGGTTCGGCCAAATGGGGGAATTCGTGGACGCCGGCAGGAGACGTTGTCGCGGCGAACGGGGTTCGCAGCCTCGTGAAGGACGCCAACTGGCTCTTGACCTTTGAAACCGGATCGCAGGCTGTCCCCGCGCATGGATAACGGACATCACCTGTGGCCATCAGGTCGCCAATGATGCCAAAACGATATCCGGCACGACTGGAAAATCAAGGAACTAAGGTCTTTTAGGGATAGTTGGCTGGGGAACCTGGACCCTCATGGGGTACGCACCTAAGCATTTGATGTTGAAAAACATTCATTGATTTCATAGAGGTAGGGTACATTCAACAGGGCATTTTGAGGTACATTCCTTGTCTCGCAGTCGTGCGCCAACCTACCTTGAGAAGATGAACAACGGGGGCTGGAGGGTGACGGTTCCTGTCCCCCGAGAGCTGGTCAAGACCATCGGCAAAACCCGCCTGAAGCGCTCCCTTGAGACCCACAGCCAAGCCGAGGCGGAGCGGAAGAAACATGCCGTCGTGGCCGAGTTCCTCGCAATGATCCAAGCCGCCCGGGAAGGAAGGCTGCCGAAGGCCACAGTCGCGGGGATCGCTGCCGCACCTTCGATGTCTGATCGGGAGCTTACCAGTCTGGCCCTTGATCTTCGAAGCAATCTCCAGTCCCAAGACGAAGGCACCGACGACTTCGAGCTGGAGAAGGAAGGCATCTTTCAGTTGGCCGAACGGATCAGGGGGCCTGAAATCGGGATTGACGAGGAGACGGACCGTCCGGTGTTCGACCCGCACAGCGAGAAGAAGGCTGGCCAGTTTCTCCGCGTTGCCCTCGGAAAGGAGACGCCCGTTCGTGAGCCGCTGGATCTCTTCCATGCTCAGGTCAAGTGGTCGCCGCGTACCAAGAGCGACAGCGGCAGGGCGATCAACGCGCTGGAGGACTGGTGCAAGGACAAGCGTGTGCCCTTCGTTATCGAGGCCATCACCCGCAAGAGGGCTGGCCAGTTCATCGGTGACCTCGCGGCCAACCCTGACAGACCGCTCACCAACCGGACCATCAACAAATATCTGTCCTGCCTGTCACAGTTCTGGTTCTGGCTGGAGAAGCGCGGCTATGTCGAGCTTGATAGCTCTCCTTGGTCCCGTCAATCGCTGCCGAAGGTCCAGCCGAAGGAGGACGAGAAGGAGCGGCCCTTCACTGACGACGAGATGGTGAAGCTGTTCAGCGGCCAACCCAACCAACCCTATCTCAAGGACGTGATGTTGATCGGTGCCCTGACAGGTGCCCGCATCGATGCCATCATCAGCCTCAAGCGCAAGGACATCACCGAGGACGGGAACATCCGTTTCAAGCCACAGAAGCGGGAGAAGGCTTCCCGACTGGTTCCCATTCACAGCGCCTTGAAATCGACAATGGAGCGGCTTGTGGAGGGCAAACAGCCTGACGACGATCTATTCCCCGAATGCCCTCCCGTGGCCGCTGACAAGCCGCAGGAACGGTCCATGCCGGCAGTCAAGGCCTTCACCTACTACCGCAGGGCCTCCGGCATCGTTGATCCGGTGGAGGGCAAGCGCAGAGATCGCGTCAACTTCCACTCGTTCCGCCGATGGTTCATCACGAAGGCGCTTCAAGCGGGCCAGCCTGAACTGGTGGTTCAGATCGTGGTCGGGCACAAGCCGCAGAGCGTGGCGGCTGGCGTGTATCTTGGAGGGCTCACAGTGGAGCAGATGCGGGAATGTATTGAAGCGGTTAAGATGCCTCCGATGTGATCAGCTCTCAGTACTAAACGCTCGGTCTTCTGCCGTTCACGCCGCGGCCACGTTTTCGTGCGCTATGGCTGCAGCCGACTCTTGCGCATTCGTGGGGCGAGAGAACAATCAGGTATTTAGGGCCTTCTTTAAGGTCTTAGGAAGCGCATCGCTGACCAAGTCAAAATGACGGTGATGAAGACCTCTGTATGTTTTCTCAGCTACGATGCAGAATAAATACAGAATTTTACTGCAGACCTCGGAGATCGCGGCGAAAGTTTCATCCGCCTCCTTCTCCACGTAACGAGGATACTCCCCTGCGGCTATTACAAGCGCCATATGTGACGCGTTCGCCGTGTGGACATAGCCACACAGAGAGGCATATCGGCTCCTCAAATCGTTGAAGTAACCTTTTGCTATCTTGTTGTCCTTGATGGCAGGGACGCTACCTACCAAATCGAGCAGCTCGTATGTCGACTTAAGGGCCAGTACTGCCTGGTCCTCAGCAAGGCCTAAACACCGCATCCAGTTCTCTAGCCCGCTCCTCAACGTCAGTTGGGACGATTTATAGAAGCCGCTGCTTGCCAAGAAGATGGATTGGCATATGTCAGATATCGCCTCGCGAAAATATAGGTGGAATTCCTCGTTCTTATCTTTCTTTTTCCATGGTGTTTTTTTAGGGAAGTGCGCCTCAAGCAGCAGCAATGGATAATAATATCTGAAGCACTTTCCAATATTGCTCTGCAGTTTTGGCGTTTCCGAAATGGGCCCTAGATCGAATTTTCGAAGAAAATCCACGAACTCCAGTTCTGCCTCCTTCTTGTTAAGCTTCATCGAGGCCGCGCTGTGTAAGAATTTGGATCAGCTCATTCCAACTTAGGCTGTTGGCTCGACGATCTGCCACTATGGCGTCAATGCCCGGGTCTTCTTGTGTGACTCGAGTTATGGCCTCTACGAGACGCCCCAACCTTTGATCATCCAGCTTTGCAGTTTCGCAGACAATTAGGCCAATTAGCTCGTAACGAGAGCGCTTCTCCCAGCGCGGGATGTTTAAGCCTAGAGCGCCATTTGCAAAGTCTGCAATGTCCTCATTGCTGGGAAAATAGCGGACATTGTTGAATATGATTGGCAACGAGCCAACCAAGAACTGGATGTTACCGTTGCTGGAGGCGGCTTTTCGCAGCGACTCAGGCGGAGCGGTCTGAAAGTTTGCCTCGCCTAACACCTTGAAGTCCAGATGTGAGTACGATTGAAGGAGCCATGACAACTCTTCCAGAAAACGCCCAGCAGTGCGCACATCACGCGTTTTGTCGGACCGTGAGCTCGGTTTTCTCTCCGCTCTTTTAGCCATCAGCTCTCTCCGTGAACTCTTTGGCAATACCGGCTATACCGCGTTTGAGGTCACTATCGTCCAGGTCAAAAATCAAGGCTTGGTTTCCCTGCGCTCTCGCAAGCTTTACTCTTTTGGGCAACGAGGCTGCATATCGCTTTCCGGCCCACACTGGGTTCTTATCTAGAAAATCCACCGCTTCTCTATACACAAGGGTGTTCGTTTCCACGATTGTCAGGACAACCCCGATGCATTCAATAGGGTGCCCATAGTTTTGAGAAAACCGTTCAACAACTCCTCGCAACAAATCAATGCCGGTCCGAGAAAGGGGCTCCGGTTTAACAGGTACGATGTAGCCATCTGATGCGAGCAGTGCGGCCATCATCCAATGGGAAGGTGTCGGTGGCGTGTCGATGATGACAAAATCATACTTCTCGTCTGCGCCGATAGCTTCGAGATATCTCTTGAGACGTTGCTCTCTGCCCTGACCTCCACCCATCTCCAGACGATATAGCTCTAGATCGCCCGGCACCAGGTCGAAATTCTCCTTTATTTTCCAAGGCTTAATATCTTTGAGCACAAGGGGCGCTTGTGATTTTGCGCCTCCTACAGCACTGACCGCCATAGGTGCGTCATCAAAAATGTTGACGATTGTGGGCTGTCCAGCGGAACGTGCTTTCACGTATTTTTCCGGAGAGATCAGGCACTGCGTAGCGTTGAATTGGGGGTCGAGATCGACAAGAAGGACTTTGCATTGATGCCTTCTCACTAACGTGTCAGCAAGGTTAGTCGCCAACGTTGTCTTCGCCACGCCCCCCTTCATGTTCACAACGCTTATGACTGTCATGCGCACCCCCCCGAAGCTGTCGACAATCCAATGGGTATAAAGTCCATCCTCAACTGTCAATTGTTGCCTCTTGCAGCGGACTACTACTCGAATACCCCGTCGCACCAATGAGCCTTCCCTAAAGAGGGTTTCGTATTGCTATGAAAAACCACTATCGCCCCCTCCAAGTTTCGCGCTATCTCGTCCGGCCGCCTCCTCAATATGCTCAAAACGCTGGATCGGCTGATGCCAAACGCCTCCATGATCTGTTCCGCCGTTCTTCATTAGGTCTTCGCTGGGCGGCACCTCTCTGCAAAGATTGATCACCCTTTTCACTCTGATTGGTGAAACCCTTATTGCAAATTGACGGCCTGCAATCCAAAGATGAATTTAGAGTGGAGGTAGTGATGTCCCGTGTGCAAGTTACAAAAGATGAATTGTTGCTACATCTCAAAGAGCAACTGGAATTCCTGCGGGCATCAGCAGCGTCATTCGATGCGGGCTTCACTGGAGAAGCGAAGAGAATGGCCGCTACAACCCGGGTATTACTTCACCAAACTGCCAATTCCCACTCGCTGTTAGCTCAGCTCGGTATGCGACAACGGCGTTTTCTAAACACCGCCCTTCCATATGACCCGAGGAACCTCCTTTCGACCCACGGTCTCGTGGGGCTGGAGTTTGGACCCGCCGGAGTCTCGTATTATGCCCACCTAGACCGCAATCCGAAGGGCACTCGGCTGACGAACTTCAAGGATTGGTGGGAGGAGATTGTGATTGCAGACAGGGAAAAGCGATCATTTACTCGTAGATCGTTGGTCTTGACGCTTTCGAATAAGGACGGCGGAGCGCACGTCGATCCCGAACTTGACGAGGCCTACAGCGACCTCAGAAAACGGAACTCGATTGGGTGGTTGGCCACCCATTCAGGGGGGACGGACTTGCCGATACTCGGTGTCGAGCTTTACTCCATGCGGCAGATTGCTCATGAGGTAATCCGAACTCTGGAGCAAGCAGACCTGCAAGTCAGCACTCCCCGTGAAGAAAATACATAATCTCCCCATCGGACTGCCTGACCGGGCTATTACGCCCCCTTCAGTATCCTGAACACGCTGGAGCGGCTTACCCCCAGAGCCTCCACGATCTGTTCCGCCGTCTTCCCTTCGGCCTTCAATTTCCTGACATCATCGGCCTTGCGCTGGGCAGTCGGTGCGCGGCCCTTGTACTTGCCTTCCTCCTTGGCCTTGGCAATGCCTTCCCGCTGCCGCTCCAGCATGATGTCCCGTTCAAACTCGGCAATGGACCCCAGCAGGTTCATCATCAGCTTGCCGGTGGGTGTCGAGGTATCGATCCCAAGGGCCAGGATCTTCAGCGTCACGCCCTTGGCCTGAAGGGTATCCCTGATCCTGACCAGATCGGGCATGGAACGGGCAAGGCGGTCCAGCTTGGTGACAACGAACACGTCTCCCTCTCGGGCATACTCCAAGGCCCGCTCCAGTTCTGGCCGGTTCTTGTCGACTGAGGAGACCTGTTCCTGAAACACCTTATCACAGCCGGCAGCCTCAAGATCGCGAAGCTGGGCAGCAAGGCCATAGGTCTGATCGAGGGTAGAGGTACGGGCATAGCCGATGACGGTCGAGGGCATGGGTGAAGCTCCGAAAGTGCCAGATGAATTTTAGACATTGTGGCACTATCAGTTTCAAAAGTCAATAACCACTCATGTGGCACCATTCCCGATCCCAGACCGGGGGAGTCACTAGGGCGTGGTCTATTGGCACCTAGCGTCTGTCTGGCCACCCGGTCTTCCCCGTCACTGCACTCGGACGACCAACCCCAAGGGGGGGATGTGGCGAGTTCCACCCTTCTGATTGGGCTCTCGGATTTTTGCCATGAACATCCGCCCCCCCCATAAGCTCCAGCCCCAGATCATGGGGACGGGGGCCGACAAGGGGGACGCAAAGGGG
>NZ_UEYQ01000032.1 GCF_900492205.1 Ciceribacter sp. T2.26MG-112.2 | reverse complement strand
CAGACCCGGATGTTTGCGAGCACATTGGCAAAGAGCGTGAGCACGACGCCCGCTCCATTGTCAGATAATTCGAGCAGAAAATGCCGATGTTTGCGAGCAGAGGCGCTTATGTTGGCAAGCCGCTACACGTAATGATGAACGGCGTTCGCCTAACGGCGAACATATCAGTTCGCTAAGGGCTGGCTCCGCCAGCAAGAGGGCTTTTGAGGAAAGCCTGGGGAGCCGTTCGCGCCAAAGCAATAGGCAACTGCAAGTGCGGCCTTCACTTTTGGCGCTGGAAGATGTGTGGCGGGCTACGCCAAGCCTTGCCGAATATGGCTACCAGCCCCCGCGTAGCTGGGCGGACCTGGACCGGATCGCTCCCAAACTTTGCCGCATCGCCGGCGTGTCCGAGGATGCGCGCCAGCGGGCCGTGGAACGAATGGGCCAGCAGGCGGCTGCGGTTGCGATCGCTCTCACCTTTGAGAAATACACACGCGCCGAAATCAGCTCGCCGGGCGGGTATTTGCGGGCCATGACAGACCGAGCCGCGAGCGGAGAGCTTCATCTCAACCGCTCGGTATTTGGGTTGGCAGCCCGCAATTCTATGGAGGCGCGCGCTTGATGAATATTCGTTTGGTGGGAGCCGCGCTGGCTGCGCTTCTGTTCACTGCTTCCGCTGCGTCGGCCGATTTTTCAGGCCGGGCGCGGGTGATTGATGGAGACACCTTCAGCATCCGCCAGCAGAGGATCCGCATTGCGGCTATCGACGCATGTGAGCGCGATCAGACCGGCTTCAAGAATGGCGCGATATGGAGGTGTGGAGTCGAGGCACGACAGTTCCTCGCCAGCATGATCGATGGAAAGCATGTTCGCTGTGTCGAAATTGATCGGGACCAGTACCGACGCCTTGTCGGCCAGTGCTTCATCGAGCGCTCGGATATCGGCCTTGAAATGGTGAAAGCGGGCCAGGCCAGCCTCTTGTTGCGCTATCTGCCAAGATCCCACCCGATCGACCTGAGCCAGTACCGCCGCGCCGAGAATCGTGCCCGACAGCTCGGCCAAGGCTTGTGGGACGCTCAGATTGAATCGCCCTCCTCCTATCGCCGCAGCCATACCGGCAACTGAAGCACTGGCGGCTTAGATATGGGGGACAGATGGCGAGATCTCACGTGGCGGCGCAACTCTCGGTTAACCCAGCCTCTTGTTTCAGGTTGTTGGTTCGGTTGCGTTCAGCACAATCCCGCACGCTACCAGTGCCGATGTCCCATTTGTCGAGGTGACGTATTGCTGCAAGCGCTCAGGCCCCACACCTCCAAAGTGGTTGCTCTTGATGCCCGTTCGCACGGCGACGCGGTTAGCGCAAAGCTGTTCGTCTCCAAATTTTCCCCGCCTTTGGCTTCCTCGCGAAACAAAATTTTCCGCCGCCCAGCCTCCTTCGCTGCGCTCCGGCCTACGGTGCGCACCGCTTTTCGCCGTGCCTTATGAACGATCATCGCAACCACCATAGAGGAGTGATTAACATGAGCATGACCAACTTCATCCAGTTCGACAAAGACGACATCGACAACGCCAAGGGAACCGGCCTCATCTCCACCATCGACCGGGACCTGGACATCAAGGTTACACCGTTCGACTCCACAAACGAAAAGGCTCCGACGCATCGCGTCTATGCCAAGTCACCTCGCGGCCACGACATCGAAGTTGGCGGCATCTGGAAGAAGACCAACGGCGAAGGGAAGCCGTACTACACCCTCTCCATCAAGCGCCTCGGCTTCAACGCCAACCTGGGTCGCTACCCCGGCCAAGATGACCTGGCGCTGCAGGCCATCATCGAATGGGAACCCCGCGATTAATCGCTTTGGGAGGCCCGATCTCTGATCGGGCTCCCACCATAAAAGAGCCGATCACCCCGCATTCGCTGGATATTCGGCTCTTTTTGTGCTAAGTTGAACACTAACTGGAGGCTCTGCCAATGAACGTTCATGCCCCCCGCCCCGATCGCTCTCCTGAAGCTGTTGCTGCACGACAGAAAGCCGTCGATCAGGCTCGTGCCGCCAATATGCGGCAGGGTTATACTGGCGATCCGGTTTTGGAAGAAGCAAACGGCCGTTACGTTGCGGGAGACATCACTTCCGAGGAAATGCGCCAAGAGCTGCTGGCCCGCTTTAAGCGGGCCTGATCATCACCTAGAGATTTGTCGCGGCCGCCTGTGATCTCAGGCGGCCTTTTTGCATGAGGTTTCGCGTGGCCCGCGATGATGAAGCTAAAGGCTCCTACACCTATCCCAACACTTCAGAGGATAATGATTTCAGGGATGTTCTGAAGAACAAGCTGGATATCAGAAGCCATTCGGCGCTGCGTGAGGCCGAATACGCTTTCACGGCTTTGAGGCAAACGGAGCTGGCTGAGGGAAAAGGTCCGACCGGTAATCACGACGCATCGCATCTGAAGGCTCTGCACGGCTACATCTTTCAAGATGTCTATGAATGGGCAGGACATACGCGAAATGAAAGTCCTGTCGTCGATGGTCAGCGGGTAGAGCCGGTAGGGGGGCTGTCGAAGGGCGACACGACTTTCCTGCATGGTTCGCGGATTGAAATGGGCCTCAACGAGGCGCTGAGGCCCGCCAGAGACGATCAGGGCCTAAGAGCTGCGACACCTGAGCAATTTGCTGAGAAAGCCGCGCACGTCCTTTCTGAGCTGAATTACGTTCACGCTTTTCGGGAAGGCAATGGAAGGGCAAACGAGGCGCTAGTGGTCTCGTTGGGCCGCACCTACGGTCATGACATCGATCTTACCGTCATCACCAAGCCTCGCATGATCGAGGCGTCCATTGAGACTACCAATGATCCGTCCAGTCCGGCGATGAAGCATCTCATCCAGGATGCGATGGATCCTAACCGCCGCGAGGCTATCCGCAGTGCCATGTCAGATCTTGAGCAGGCTGGCGAGAATCCGTTCGAGCACAACATCCGCACGGCCCGCCCGGGCGAAGTGATCGAAGGGCAGGTTCTCGGGCACGACAATCGCGTGGCGAGCCTCGTGGCCGACAGGGGGATTGTGGCCGTTGACCGCGCTGACCTTCCCGAGCGGATGCCCCCCGACGACGAGGAGGTGAAGTTCACCGCTCGATCTGATTTCAAGACTCTGGGGCGGCCGGAACAGGTCCAAGATGCCCAATCGCTGCCAGGTCAGCAAAAGGCCCAAGAGCCTCAGTCGCAGCACATCAACGCCGAGCTTAAGGCTATCGAAGCGCAGCAGCTTGCCGATCGCCAGCGAAACCGCGACCAAGACGACCGAGAGCGCTGACCTGCGGCCCGGTCGCTGCGGTGAGGGCCTGTGTCGTTGGCCGGGGTGCCGAAGCTCTGCGCCCTCCCCTGTCCGTTGGATGATTTGACGGACAAACTACGATAGCCCCTCCCCCATTCAACCGCTTGCGCGGTCCTACACTCCGTTGCGGCCCTACGGGTGCATGGGGTCGTTTCGCTATCTTCGGATCTTTGCCGTCAACCAACGAACAGGAGACGGCGATGCAGAGCGTAAAGGACACCTACCAGCGGATCACCGACACCATAATTCAGCAGCTCGAGGCCGGCACCAAGCCTTGGATCCGGCCATGGCGCGGAAACAGCCGCAGGTCGGCTACGCCGCTCCGCGCCTCCGGCGAAGCCTATCGCGGCATCAACGTGGTCATGCTGTGGCTCTCCGGGCAACTCGCCGGCTACGACGAAAACACATGGATGACTTACCGGCAGGCTCAGGAGCTTGGTGCTCAGGTCCGCAAGAGCGAACAAGGAACCCTCGTCGTCAAGTACGGCACCTTCACGCCGAAGGAGCAGGAGGCGGACGATCGTGCAATCCCCTATCTCAAGGGCTACACCGTCTTCAACGTCGTGCAGATCGACAACCTGCCTGACCACTTCAAGAGCCCGGCCGAGGCGGCGCCGATCGAGCCGGTTCCGGTTATCGATAATGTCGAAACCTTCATTCGGGCCACAGGCGCAAAGATAGCCTACGGCGGAAAGCAAGCCTGCTATCGGCCTGGCCCCGATGACATCCAAATGCCGGAGCGCGGTCGGTTCCTCAGCGAGGTTCATCTTTACAGCACGATTTTTCATGAGCTCGGGCACTGGAGCGGCGCAAAATCACGCCTTGATCGTGACCTTAGCGGGCGGTTCGGGAGCGAGACCTACGCAATGGAGGAGCTTATTGCCGAAATCTCAGCCGCGTTCGTCTGCGCCGATCTTGGCATTGAGCATGATCCGCGAGGCAACACCGCGACTTACGTTGAAAACTGGCTCAAGGTGCTGAAGCAGGATTCACGCGCAGTCATCACTGCCGCCGCGAAGGCTCAGGCAGTCGCTGACTATCTCCGACAGTTCAGCTCTTCTACAGGGTAGGGGCCCTAGCAAAACTGTCGGGCCTCATGCGCATCGATCCAAAACTTTACAACTGTAAAGTCGGGCATCCTTGATGCGTTAACTTCTTGTTAACGAAAAACGCCTTGAAGAATCGGAGTCAGTCTGGCATCCCTGACGGAAATGATCTCGTAAAGTGATCAGAACCGTCAAGAGGATTGAATGTTGCAGCCAGCTTCTCAGAGCGTCAGAGACACTGCGTCGAAGATCGAGGTCTACACCTCGAAACTCTCTGCGGAGCTGAACGATATGCGTGAAGCTGTCTATCCACCCTCTGCGCAGAAAACATTTGGCCGGACATTCTCAACCCTTGACCTAGTGAGGCTACTCAAGGTTCCGGAAAGTACTCTTCGCCAGTTGACGCTAGAAGGGAAGGGGCCTTTGCCCGAGCGCGCAGAAAACAATAGGCGAACGTACACGATAGAGCAGGTCAAGGAACTGAGGCGATTCCTGGCCGAACTTCGTCCTGACGAAGCTGGCGAGCTGCTTCCGCATCGTCGCAAAGGGGAAAAGCTTCAGGTAATTGCTACGGCGAATTTCAAAGGTGGTAGTTCCAAGACAACCACTTCTATCCATCTCGCACATTTTTTAGGGCTTCAGGGTTATCGGGTCTTGTGTCTGGATCTTGATCCGCAAGCATCGATGACTGCGCTATTTGGTATTCAGCCCGAGTTCGATCTCGGCGAGAACCAGACAGCCTATGCAGCCATTCGATATGACAATGAGAGGCGGCCGCTCGCTGAAGTGATCCGGCCAACCTATTTCCCAGGTGTCGATCTAGTTCCTGGCAATCTGGAGCTAATGGACTTTGAGTTTGATACCCCGTCCTATCTGACCTCGAAAACCAGAGATGACCTGGGTTTGTTTTTCGAGCGGTTAAGCAGTGCCCTGGCCCGCGTGGATGATCGATACGATATCGTTATCATCGACACCCCACCGTCCCTTGGATACTCGACACTCGCTGCTCTTTATGCAGCCACGTCCTTAATCATTACCGTTCACCCGGCGATGCTCGACGTTGCATCGTGCAATCAGTTCCTGATCATGATCTCCGATCTATCGGAGGTGCTGGGGCAGTTTGGAGCTAAATTTGAGCATGACTTTTTCCGCTTCCTGCTCACGCGCGTGAACCCGAATGACGGGCCGCAGAAGTACATGTCCGGAGTCATGCGCCGATTGTTTGGTGATGATGTACTCGTTGCGGAGGCGCTCGAATCGACGGCAATCGCCGGTGCAGCGGTAGCGAAGAAGACCCTATACGAGCTCGAGTCGGGTGAGGTCGGTCGTGAGGCGTTGAAGCGCGCAATTGAGAGCGCTGACCGAGTTAACTCCGAGATCCTCGACCTCGTTCACAAAGTTTGGGGACGTAGCACATGAAGAAAAGTATCCTTCAGCGAATGGCGGCCGCCGAAACCCGGACGGAATCTCCTGTGTCGTCGGACGCATCCGACAAGCCCTCGCTGGCGCGGCGGCACTCTTCACCTGTCATTTCCAATGTGGGTCGGGCACTGACACAGCTCACAGAAGATAGTGTCATTTCACTCGATCCTGACCGTATTGACCGCTCCCCCTATAGAGATCGCTTTGGCAACGACGAGGACGCGGCCAAAGAGCTCGAGGCGCTTAAGATTTCAATCGCAAGTGAAGGCCAAAAAATTCCGGTTCTTGTTCGGCCGCATCCGACGAAAACGGATCATTACCAGCTTGCATACGGTTACCGTCGATGGGCAGCGATCAAGGCCATAATGGCAGAATCGGATCGCCCGGAGACCATAAAGATTCGAGCCTATGTTCGAGAGCTTTCCGATCGGCAGTTGATTGAAGAGCAATCGCTCGAGAATGGTGTTCGGGAAAACCTGACCTGGATTGAGCAGGCGATGTGGGCCGTACAGCTGAAAACTGCTGGCCTTTCCCATCGCGCCATGTGCCCAATCTTGGGAGCTTCAGAAGCGGCAATATCGCATCTTTTTCGAGTGACGGAGGCGGTACCCGAAGACATCATTCTTGCGATCGGAAGAGCAAAGGGAGTTGGTCGACCGAAATGGACCGCATTTGCCGAGTTGCTGAAAGATCCGAGCAGCGCAGCACGTGTTCGTAAAATAATCGACACGGTCGAGTTTCGAGGCGCTGACAGCTCCAGCCGTATTGCCCAAGCGATACGAGCTGCAAGTTCGGCGGCCGAAAAAGTGACTACGGAGCCAGCTGAAGAGATTGTTGACTTCGCCGTGGGTGACCGAGTTTTTGGCCGCATGAAGAGTAATTCGGCAGGAACTACGGTCTCAATCCCGAAGCAGGAACGCGCTTTCGCGCGCTGGCTCGCGGACCGAATGCCTGATCTTCTAAGCGAATACAACAATCGTTCAGATCCAACTCACAAAGAGGTGTGATCGAGACACTCGTTAATTGGTCAAGAGGAGAGACCGCGACAAAAGAAAAAGGCCCCCAAAACGTTTCCGTCATGGAAGCCTCTCTCAATTCCTAGCAAGATCGAGAATCGCATTTCCATGAATCCCAGTCAAGAGTCTTTGGCATCGTTTTGGTGAGCGGATTTCTTTTGCCTGAAGAAAGGTGAAGGAATATGCAGACGGGAAATGTGACGACGCCCTTTGGGCGGCGGCCGGCTGTGCTTGCTCTTGTAAAGAGGCAGCTCCAGACGTCCGAGACGAAACCAAGCCGCCAGGTCGAAAAATGGAAAGTGTTTCGTGACGCTTGTGAGGCCCGTGAACGCCTTGGCCTCCAGGACAGGGCGCTGACTGTGCTGGACGCATTGCTGACGTTTTATCCAGAGAGCGAGCTCAACTGCGATAGTGGATTGGTGGTCTTTCCATCCAATGCTCAGCTGTCTGTCAGAGCGCACGGCATAACCGGAACGACCTTGCGGCGGCATTTGGCTGCCTTGGTCGAAGCCGGGCTCATCCAGCGCAAGGATAGTCCGAACGGCAAGCGCTACGCTCACCGGGACAAGGGTGGTGATATCGAGCAGGCTTTTGGATTCGATCTTTCTCCACTTTTGGCTCGTGCTGCGGAACTTGCAGGTCTGGCACAGGAAGTCGCTGCCGAGCGCCTGCAGTTCAGACGAGCCAAAGAAGCGCTGACTATCTGCCGGCGTGATGTACGCAAGCTAATTTCCGCCGCGATGGATGAGGGGGCCGACGGCGACTGGGAAGCCATCGAAAACATGTATGTCGGCATTGTCAGCCGACTCCCCCGCAATCCTGACCGTCGCCAGGTGGAGGCAATCCTCGACGAGATGCAGCTTTTGCGCACCGAAATCCTTAACCTTCTGGAAAATCAGTTAGATTCTCAAAATATGGACGGCAATGCTGTTCAAAATGGCTGTCACATACAGAATTCAAAACCCGAATCCATCTATGAACTTGAACCTAGCTCTGGAAAAGAGCAGGGCGGAGCCGTCGAGCTGGAAGTAGCACCCAAAGCGGTTGCTCAGCCGTTGGCAAAGCCGGAACAGATGAAGTCGTTCCCGCTGTCGATGGTCCTGAAAGCCTGCCCGCAGATTTTGGATTACGGGCCCGGGGGGACGATCTCCCATTGGCGCGAGCTGATGGGGGCCGCGGTGGTGGTTCGATCAATGCTTGGTGTTAGCCCGTCGGCTTATGAGGAAGCGTGTGAGGTGATGGGGCCGGAGAACGCGGCGGTTGCTATGGCTGCAATCCTGGAGAGGGCAGGGCATATCAATTCGGCAGGTGGATATCTCCGCGATCTCACGCGTCGAGCGAGGGCAGGGGAGTTCGGGCTCGGACCAATGCTGATGTCGTTGATGCGTGCCAATACGAACGGAGGCCGGAAAGCAGGGTGAGGGGCTGTGCTGACGCACTAGGGTGAGGTCTCGATGGAAAAGGCCTGAAGTCAGCCTTCCTACATTGACAGCACTTACGACCGGTTTCAGCTCTCATTCGTCTGTAGGTGTTTCGGTTGTAGATGACTTGCGACCTGGTGGGCGACCAGGCGGACGGCCTCTCCTGCTGGCTCTCGCAGCTTTTCGGTTCAATCGTTGGCGTTCAGCCTCAGCTTGCGCTTCAGCCTCCGCTTCCGCTTCCGCTTTCTGTCGAGCCTCAAGAACATCGCTTGGCGTCAATTGGCCAACTATGCCAATCAAACTGCGTATGGTGTCGTGGGGGAGGTCATGAATAAGTCTGAACAATTCAACCCGATCATCGGCCTCTTGAGGATCTTTGCCGTAAAGATGAGGTGCCGCAGCATGAATCATCTGCATTGGCAGGAAACCAAGGAGCTCGGAAAGGTGGATCATTCGTGATACGGTAAGGCGCGAAATGTTCAGTTCATAGCGGCTATAAACCACTCGTGCGAGACCAGCCAAGGTCGCGAAATCACTCTGGGTCAAACCAGTTTTCGCACGTTCGTCTAAGAGGAATGCGGAAAGCTTTGCGTCGATCTCCCCGAAGCTGACAATGCCGTCGAAGCCCTCCTGGCGGTACAAGGGTCTCTGGAAATCTGGATCTGTGGTCTCAACCAGTTCCCTTGAATTGATATAGTCGGATAGATTCCGCACCGTCGGTATTCCCTCAGTCCCCAAATCCGCCAGTGGCGGATACCACGCACCATAACGTGCCATTAAGGCACTGTCATCCTGCGCGCCAGTCACACAAACCTAACAATATTGGGGGGAATGATCTGTAACATTGCTCTCTTGGGATCGAAATGCGCAACTCAGAGGCGCGTTGTGCCTCGAGTCAAGTTTGACTGCGAGCACTCCTGTTCACCGCCTTCGCAGCAATCAGATTCCAGCTTCGGGCATTGGGTTGAAAAATGCCTTCGAGGATCCTTTCCTCGCTGACCCAACTCAACCTCACGCGCATTTCGCAAGCTAGGGAGAACTGGTCGATGCTGATGCATCTTGTGATCCGGATCTCAGACTTCGGTCCGTGTTCCTCGAAGTCCCACATTGCAAACCGGAACAGCTCGCGTTTGGCGCGATCGTCCGTTGGCCAGTCGGTTTGCTTGAAAGGCTCCGGTGGAGCGGCGCCGACACTGAGTAAAGTTCTCTTTATGGCGCGAATATCGATCCCGACCTTCTCCGTCGCTTCAGGGTCGATCAAAAATCCAAGGGTTGCGCCTAGCGCCACCCCACCCAGGAATCGAAGGTCGAGGATCAATAGCCATTATCCTTCAGAAACTGGTCGATCGCGGCCTTGACGATCACCGTCATTTTCAAGTCGTTTTCAGAGGCTGCTCGCTCCAGACGTTTCTTAGTATCGTAATCAAGGGGGCAGTTGACGAAGTGTTTGCTCTCCCGCGCTTTATTCTGCTTCAGCTCCTGCAGTCGTATTCTGGATGCCTCACGCTCTAACGATCTGCTCGTCGCTCTCTCCCGGCGAGCCTCCGGTGATGGCAGAATCAAGCTCGACCGTTGTGGCACTTGAACGTCAGGGACCTTCGCGGGAGCTTCTTCGATAGCAACCTGGTCTGGATGATCGCTGGCCACCAAGTTTTCTGCTTCGTTGTCTATAGCCGGCTGCGACATTGAATTGGGCACATTCCCCCGTGACCGTCGCGGTGCAACGGGAAAATCAGATATACTGGAAGTCCCTTTAGCCATCTTACGCCCTCTTTTCCTCGGTTGTTACAAAACGTTCAATTTCTTGCATCATGCCCATAACCTCACTCCGGGCCTTTCTGACCGAGTCGCTGAGCTCAAGCATTTGCAGTGTCCCATATCCCAGTCTGATGTCCCGATAGGGGTTTCGCTCATACAGCTCGGTATCAAGGAGGTGTGAATCATATCCCTGCTCTTGCAGGTTTGCGATGAAGGGGCGGATCAGGCGGTAAGCTTCCAGTGAGCGGCCGGGGAGAGTGATCCGGGTTCTGAAGTTGAGATGTGGAATGTTTCGCCCGGTACGATCGCAGGTGTCAGCCACGTCCATTGCTGCCTGGCCGGCAGCAAGGATCTCGTCTTGGTTTGGCTGGATCGGGGTCATAACGATGTCCGAACCGGCGATGATCGTGTCCCGTAGCACGGTGTCTTGCCCGGGGGAGTCTATTAACACCACGTCAAACCCGGCGGTTTCGTTCTCCAGAATATGCTGAAGTGATGCGTTAGTTACTGCCGTTCGAAGCTCAATGCCGTCTGGCCTGTTGTCCTTCGCCTCTGAACGGGACCACCACTCATTCAGGTTTTGTCGTCCGTCTGCATCAACCAAAAGCACTTGCTTACCTTGAAGCGCATATTCCCCGGCGATCAGGATTACGGCGGTCGTCTTCCCCGCGCCGCCCTTGCCGCTTACCAGCGACATGCAAATTGCCATTTCACGATCCACTTCCTGTCTGAGACTTCACCCCGTCCCCTAGCGGTCTGACGTGTGTTCGATCGGAACATAAGTATCGTTGTTAAGATCTTCACATCGAAGGGAACCTACCATGTGGCAACGCGCAGGTTAAGATCAAAACGTGCGTGTGATCGCACGCTACTGGACATCAATAAAACCACACGAGTTGGTCGTGTGGCTTTTACAACTGTCTGGGTCGAGTGGTGAACCCCGGAGCCGCGTGAGGCCGTCTTTGGCGCTCGCACGGAGGGCGCAAGGGCGAAGAGCGAAGCGTCCCTTTCGCCTGAGTACGAGGGACAGACAAAGGCCTTCGAGAGCGGTTTTGGCGGTGAACCCTGGTGAGGGTTCCAACGGAAAAAGTGCGAATCGAAGCGGAGCCAATCAAGAGGTGGAATTTGGTCGAAATTATGGGGTAGTGCTTTAGGTTAAGAGTGGCAGGATACGCAAAAATGTTTTACATTTTGCATTGCGATCGTGGGACAAGCCCACGATGAGGGTCGCAAAGCTCCGGGAAGGTCTAGTTGATTGATGAGTGAGGACGCAATCGAAGTGCCGACAGCCAAGCAACGCAAGGGGCGTCTAATCAACGTGCGCGTCAGCGATGCAGAGTATTCGGCCATCGAGGAAGCGGCCAAGTCGGCCGGTATGAGTGTGTCTGCTTTTTTCCGTTCGCTGCTCCTCGAGGGTGCTGGCGTTCGACCTATTCTGACTGCGGAAGACAGGTTGATCATGGCCGCGTTGCTCGAAGACATGCGGATGATCGGCATCAATTTGAATCAGGTCGCCCGCTCCCTGAATGCAGGAAAGGGTGTCCATCCCTCAGAACTGGACATCAACCTTGGCAACGTCCAGCGGATTCAGGCGGCCGTAATGAGTGAGCTGCGGACCCTTTCGCGCCGTGCCGGGCATGAGCGACGAGGCGAGGTGTAGGCCGTGGAGTTCTTTTTCGGCACTTTCACAAGCGAATGGGAGCAAAGGCGCGCGGCGCTTTTGCACGAAATGACGCTCGGCGGCCGTGGGAGCGCTGTCGAGGAAGAGCTTGAGAAGAGACTGAAGAATCTGCAGCACCAGGTTGGGATGTCTAAAGGCGGGTCGGGATCTAGGGGAGGGGTGAGGACTTCGGCATTCAACGTGTCATCCCCTTCGAGGTCGATGGTTGCCGGTTCGGGTGCTATGCGATCAATGGATGTTCGTCTTGCGAGCGTTGCCAAAGGGAGCCAGCCAGCAGTTGTCAAACTGGCTTCCTACGGTGGTGGCGCCCGCGTCGGCTCGATGCTCAACTATGTTTCCAGAGGCGGGGAGCTGAAGGTTGAGAACGAGAACGGCGAGACGTTGCGTGGCCGTGAGGAGCTGGCGCGTCTCCGTGGCGATTGGGATCACCTTTTCCAGAACAGGACCGAGAGCCGCGATATCGGCGCGTTTAGCGTCGAGGTGAGCGTTTCCGACGGCTCAAACCCGCATGAGCAGGTGCGGGACATTCTCAGCAGTGGCTTTGGTGATCGACGCTACGCTTACTCTGTCGAAATCCGAAACGATGGATCGCTGAAGGTCGAGGGCCATGTTGTGTTGCGCAGCCGGCAGGGCGAGCGGCTGACGGCTGACGCGAAGGCGGCCGCCATCGTTCAGGAGCGTTTCAACGCCAGCGCCGTTGCGAAAGAGGCCCCCGCAGCTTTCTCGTTCACAGGCTATGGCAATGGCGTGGAATATGGCGCTGCCAAGTTGCGAGACCTGATCGCGCAGCGGAACGACGTTCGAGACGATCAGGGACGTTTGATTGCCGATGACAAGGCTGCGGGCGACCTGGTGCAAAGGGAATGGCGGGATGAGCTGCACAGCCGCAAGAGCCGTGACGTGATGCATGTGATCATGTCGGCGCGTGCCGGCACGGATGCTGTCGCGTTCGAAGGAGCTGTTCGTGACTTCCTGGCTGAGCAGTTTGCGGGCCATCGGTACGTATTCGCCATGCACGATCCGGAGAACGATCCGAAAGAAGCAGGGGAGGGGGGCAAGCGGCCGCATGTTCATGCCCATGCCATCGTTACCATGCGTTCGGAATCGGGCGACCGGATCGAGACGACTCCGGCCACCTTCCGGCAGTGGCGTGAGGTCATGGCCGAGAAGGCGCGTGACCACGGCATCAATATGGAAATGACCGATCGGCGAGAGTTTGCCACGCCGCCAGGCTTTACGCGAAATCAGGTTCGCGCCGTCAAGCATGACGGTCGAACCGAGCATGTAGGCACCAGCGATCCGGCGCAGGCGCGATATGACGCAAAGCGAGCTGGTCGGCGCGTGGTGGCGACGAGCCAGAGAAGCCGCCAGTACATCCTAAAAGCGCAGGAGACCTGGCAGAAGATCGCAGTCAACGCCGGCGACACAGTGGTTGCGGCCTACGCCGCTCAACATCGCTCCTATCTGGAAAACAGCCTTGCCCAAACGGATCAATCGCCTGCTGGTGCAGTCATTCATGCAGATTTCGGCGGTGATTACCGCTCCGATATGGTAGCAATCAGAGACATGTTGTCGGAGGCAAAGGACATGCGCGAGCAGACACGCCCAGAGTTCGAAGCGTACGAAAAGACGGTCGAAACGGCTCTATTCAACCTTCAGCGCAGCGCTGGTCCAGAGGACCGGTCAGGCTTCGAAGAGGTTTCCTCCCTCGCTCGCGAGATCGTCGATCTGCGCAGGCAGATGCTCGAAATGAAGGAGCGTGGGCTTGATGAGCAGGATGGACGGAACGCTGCTGGCGACGTCTCCAGCGAGGGTGGTGCCGCGCCGGAAAGAACGGCATCTGAGGTGCAAGAGCAGACGAATGCTAACCTCCAGTGGGAGGCGGCTGTTGCCAAGCATGGAGAGGCTGTCGTTGAGGCTGGTCACGATGCGATGGCAAATGTGGAACACTATCGCTCCGGCCTCGCCCATATCGAAGCCGGCGAGCTCGGAGACGAAAACCGGGAGCAGTATGAGAAGGGCCTTGAGGCTTCGCTTCATCATGCAGCTCAACTCGCCGCTTCCGGAAACGGCTATCTCCGGGATGTTGCCAACGAGGATCCGGAACTGCGCGCGGAGATCGAGACCATTGAACGCAATGAAGAGCGTGGGGACGAAAACAAGTCAAACAAGCAGCCGATAACTGCGGATACTGCCGACGATCGCCAACGCGATCTCAGGGTGGATCTGGAAGAGGAACGTCCGATCGGGCAAGCGGAGCGTGAGGCTTACCAGCTCGCTGAGACGGTGGACGCTACTCAGAGGCAGCAAGATCGTGTAAACAGAGACAGGGAAGCGGCCCAGCGGGGTGGCGAGACCACTCGGACTGATCCCGCGCAACAGCACATTCCTCGTCTCGAGGAGTTGGAGCGTGAACAGGTTGAACAGAGGGAGCGTAATCGGGACGACCGTGATCGCTAAGTGTCATGCAGGACGGTAATCAGAACACCTACCTGGTGGAAGTAAACGACCCCAAGTCTGCCGATATCGTCGGCAAGATGATGGTGTGGGGCATGGTCTGCGTTGGGATCCTCGCGATCCTGATCAAGGTCTACGGGACCGTGATCGGCTGGTATCATGCTTCTATGGCTTGGCTAACAGAGGCGGGTCAGTACGCGTCGAGCTTCTGGCCCTTCTGAACCTGAATTAGCGACCGGCCTGTTCCATGATTGGATCAGGAACGGTCGCTGCGAATAGCTCTTCCAAGCTCTTCCTCTTGCGAGGTGATTTGCCTTCCGCTTCCCGTTCAACGACCTCCCTAAGGCGACTAACCCGATCATTGTGCGCTTTTTCGATGTCGTTCTCTGAGACAGGTGTTGTGCGCTTTTCGGGAGCGGGCACAGCTGCCTTTGCAGGTTCCGGAGTGCCCCCGGCGCTGACCTTCTTACTGGCCAAGGCGGAGGGATTCACAACGCGAGCGGGCGAGGTGGAGGGCGCTGGCTCTTGCGGAGCCTCCTCCTGGACAGGCGCCCGCGGCTCCTCCGCTTTCGCCTCAGACGCAGGCTTTATCGCTTCCGCTTGTTCAGCCTGCTCCTGGCCTGCGTTGGCATATGCTGGCGTGGTCGCTGGAACAGGTTTAGGTGGTAGGTAATCGACAGTTGGAACGGTCGGTATGTGCGTCTGAGAATAGGCCTCCGCCTCCTTGAAGGGCTGCGTCTTAAAGAAGCGCAGCTTCTCTCCAAAGATTGGCCGCTGCCCCTCCACCAGCAAGATCATCTTGTTCTCGGGCATCTGGCGCACTTCCTGCGGCATCATCAGGTCCCGATCGCGAATTTGCTCGACCTTTGTTCGGCGCGGGAGGCCCATAAGCTCGATAGTGCGCGATTCAGACTGATATCGGATGGTTCTCTTGCCAAGCGCGCGGGAAGCATACTCTGCCGTGGCCTGATCATTGGCACCAAGGATGAGCTGATAGCCGCAGTTGCCAAGGAGCGAATGTCGGGACGTCTCACCATAGATCTCATCCAGGTTCTTCAGGTCCTGGATGATGAAGGCGAGCTTGATCTTATAGCCGGCCACATAGGGCAGCTTCGTCATGATCTCGTCCATGCGCTTCAGCTGGCGAAACTCATCCAGCAGAAAATAGACCGGCACGGAGTTGGGATCATGGTCAAGTGTGAGTATGTCCATCACCTGTTGAACGAATAGCGTCAGCAGCGGCCTAAGAAGCGTGATGTCGGTGATGTTCGGGGCAAGGTAGATTGTGATGGGGCGACGCTTCATGGATCGAAGGTCCATGTCGGTCATGTTCGTTGCGGCCACAACGCGTTCGTTCTTGAACGGCCTCATCGCCTTCTGGATATCAAGCAGTGCCGAGGCCGCGGCCCGATCCGAGAGAGACAGGTAGGAATTGAAACTCTCCATCGTGAACTTCGACAGGTATGGCTCCTTCTCCTTGATGTACTTCATCAAGGCCTGCAGATCGGTCCCGCTGTTGAAGAAGGAGTTGATCTCGCCGAGGTTCCTGCGCCCTTTGTAGAAGGGGCTTTCGAGAACATAGCTGATGGCGCCGGCGAGAACCTGTTGAGCTGTGGCCTGCCAAACTGAATTCTCGGATTCGGTGTTTTCCGGTACAAGAATGCTGGCGATATTTTGAATGTCAGTCGTGCGATTGCCTCGCTCTGGACGAACGAAATCCAAGGGATTATAGCTGTTGGTCGTCTCGGAACCCGGCGCGAACAGGAAGACCTGGCTGCCGTTGCGCTTCCGATAGCCGGCGGTTGCCTTGTAGACCTCGCCCTTCAGATCGGTGATGATCATAGAGCCTTCATGCATGAGAGCGTTGGGGATGACGTAGCCCGCGCCCTTACCGGATCGCGTCGGGCCAATAATGAGGTGGTGGCGATCGTCATACGCGCGGAGGACGTTGCTCCCGATGCGGCCGAATATGTGACCTTTCTTGCCAAACCACTTCCCGCGCCGAAGGGTTGCGAGGTCCTGAAAGGCTGCATCCCCTAATGGATTGCTGGTAGGTTTGAGCCCAAGATAAGCAATGAGGCCTGATACGAGCAGCGCGGGCACTACAGAGCCGAGCGCGACTTTTTGAAGGGAAGGGGAGGAGCTATAGGCCCAGAACTGCTGAATTGGCGCGAATGGGTTTGAGGTGATTGTCGCCTCGAGGATCCTACCGTCACCGTAGAAGAGCTGAAGCCCCGCCCCGTACGCCAGCATCCAGACTGCAAATGCGATCAACAGGCAGAAGAACAGATAGAAGGCCTGTAGCCCCTTACTCATGATGCATCCCGTGCGAAGTAGATTTCGGAAACCCCGCGCTTGCCGCCTTCCCGCCTGAGCTGGATCACGATCGGAATGACCATTTGGATGTAGGACATCAGATCCTGCTTGGAGTAGCCGGCGGACATGCCGGACTGCTGCATCATCATGGCGAGCTGTTCATAGGCGCCGAGCGGCGTATCGGCGTGTACTGTCGACATGCTGCCCGGGTGGCCTGTGTTGATGGCGCGAAGGAATGAAAAGGCCTCAGCTCCACGAATTTCGCCCACAAAGAGGCGATCCGGCCGCATTCGAAGTGCCGATTCAAGGAGGTTCTGAATCGTCACGTTTGCGGTACCTTGCCCACCCTTGGATGCGATCAGGTGGACCGCGTTCTTCTGTGGTGGGAATAGCTCACGAGTATCTTCAAGCGTCAGGATCCGCTCATTCACGTCTACAGAGTTGAGGCAAGCGTTCAGAAACGTGGTTTTTCCCGACGACGTGCCGCCACTGATCAGGATCGAAACTCGCTTCGTGATGGCCGTATGGATGAAGTCGTAGATCTTCTCTGCGCGCAGATAGGCGACCAGCTCCCGATCCACGTCGCTTAGGCCCCCGACAGCAACCGAGACTTTGTCGAGAGAACCGTTGTCTCGATAGTCCTGCAGAGAGAAATTCTGCACAACCTGCTTACGGATCGTGATCGACCCACCGTCGGGTGCCGCGGGCGGCAAGACGACCTGGATACGTTCGCCGGTCGGGAGTGCTGCGCTAAGGATCGGATTAGCGGCGTTGAGGAACTGCTTTGTCGCTGCGGCAACCCGCTCGCCAATGTTCTCGATCTCCCGTGCCGTCAGAGCATCGATTTCATGATGCTCCATGTCATCAGCGCCGAAGCGCTCAACATAGACTTGGCCTGGGCGGTTCACCGCAATCTCAACCACCTTCGGGTCATCGAGAAATTGCCTGATGGGCTCCAGAGACCGGTTCAGGAAATAATGAGGATCATGAGCGGTCGTGTTACCTACCATAACGTTCACGTTTGATCTCCTTCATCGCTTCCGTGACAGGATCGTCGTACATCGCGCTGAAATCGAGGTCCTGGCGAACATAGACAAAGATCCGCTCGCCCTGCGGTACGCTGATCGTTGGCGGGATCCTCAGGTTTTCGGCAAGGACCGTGTTCGCCATGTCGCTGAAGGTCTGCGCGATCGTTTCTCGCGCCAATTCAGCACCTCTTTCGGCGTCATCGTTTCCGGAGCTGGAGTCGCTACCGTATCCGGTTAGATAGCTTGCACCGCCTCCGACGATCGACAGCAAGATTGATGCGCCAAAGCGCTCACGGAACTTGTTGTCGACATGACCCGTCAGGCCCGATCGCCCGAGGCTGTCCGTGCCGATGGAGTTCAAGCGCACCGACACGCCGTCATCCCGGATCAGCCTCGTCCACACGACAAAGACCCGCTTCTGCCCCCGCGTAACTTCGGACTGATATTCTCCGATCAGGCGTGTTCCTGTTGGGATCAGGACACGCCGCCCATCGAAGGAGTACACATCCTTGGATGTGATGGCCCGGACCTGGCCCGGAAGGTCGCTGACGATCGCCGTTTCCAAGATGCCGGGGATCAGCGTGCCCTCTGGGATCATGGCGTCGATGCGCTCAATCTGCCGGGCCTTGGCGGAACGGTCACCGATCGCACTCGCTGAGGACAGGTACTGGCTGTTGCGATCCTCGCCAGCGACGGTCAAAGGCGTGCCGCTGTTCGAGCCATCGAGCGAACCATTCGCGGATCCTCCCAGGTTCTGGTCAAGCGTGATTAGCTTTGACCGAAATCGCTCCGGAAACACCTCTTCGGCGGGCGGAAGGGCGCTCGCCGGTTGAGCTACTTCGGGCGGGGGAGGCACGTTGAATTCAGTGACGTCCACCGGCGGAGCTGGCGGCGGAGGAGGCGGAGGTGGAAGTTCCAAGACAGGCTGTTCGGGTGGTGGGGGAGTGGGTTCTCCATCGCGCACGAAACCGGGCGGCCGGAAGGTCGTGGTACGGAACTCCTCCTCACTTTGCGGGCTTTCAGGCGGGCTTTCTCCGGACGTCGCGAGCACCAGGTACGCGGCGAAGACGCCAGCCATCAAAAGGGCGGCCATGCCGACCGTTTGATTGCGCTTCACGTTTCGATTGCTGATTTCGGCCTCGTCGGCCGCCGCCATTGCGTCGAGTTCAGGGCTGCGCTTCATTAGTTGCCGCTCCTCCTGCGTTTGCTGGCATCAAGATCCGGTTTCGGAGCCATGATGTCAGGATCAGGTGCTGCAAAGTCCGGCTTGCGGAGGTTGAAAATGCACGTCCACTGGTTTCCGTCCCGGAGCGTGTATTGCGTGGCTACGCCGTCAACGACGATGTATTCGCCTTCCTTGCGGAAGTTTCGCAGGGTCTCGGAGAAGTCGGATTGAACGGCAAAAATGGCCGGCACGGTCCCTCGGCCGAACTTGAAAAAGGTCTTCTTTCCGTCATCGAAGACCATTGTCGGCTTCAGCGCCGCGTCGCCCGAGAAAGAGTAGTCAATATTGACGTTCGCTTTGTCGATGCTCGAAATGTTCGGGTTAGCTGCCCGAAACTCAGCCTCCTTCCGCAGAGACTCGTTCAGGTTCTTCTCCGGATAAACGAAGCGAATGCCGAAGACCTTTTTCCCTGCTTCCGGTGCATAGTCGTTGAGCTCAAGGAAGTAGATCCTCTTTGAGGTCACCACGTTCATGTTTGTGGAAACGTCCTTGGCTATCGGCTTGACGAAAAGGATGTTGCCCTTTTCGGACGGGGCAACCTGCCAACTGTCGGTGTCGCCAAGCGAGATCGTCTCAAACTTCTCATCTTCGTCGAAGATGATCATCGTCGAGATGCCGTAGGTCGCAGACACCTTCACGACGTTGTTCGGCTGATAGACAACACTGGTCACACGCGCATCCAGACTGCCAGGGCGGGGCTGTTGCGCCGCATAGGCGTGAGTCATCGTGAGAGCGGCGATGGACGCCGCCAGTAGGAAGCCATATTTCACTGCTGGCCTCCCGAGGTCACCGTTTCCTGATCACGGCGGTAGTCGTAAACCTGGAAGCCCAACGGGTTTTCGAAGCGCCATTCGTTGCGCTCAGGCGTATCCGTGTAGCGATAGCGAACGATAGAGATGAAATGGCGCGTGATGACGTCTGAATCAGAGCGCTCATGCGTCGAGAACCGGACGAGCGCCGTTGTCGTGTTGGGGAAGGTGACAGACTTTATGTCAACGGTGATCGACTTGTTTTTGCCGAGCCGGCGAGCTGGATTGTCATGGTTCGCGGCACTCCATTGGGCCTGGAGGTCGCGCGCTGCGTCGCCGGTGGAGAGCAAAGCTGCAATTCCAAAGTTCTGCTCGATGGCAAAAGGATCATAGCCCTCGCGGGATCGAATGTAACGGACAACATTCGCCTGAGTGACCGCCTGCTGATCGGTGATGTTCGATGTTCGGGTCAGCCCTGTTTTGACCTCAATGTAGCCAGTGTTCTTGTCGACCTCGACAATGTACGGCTCGAAGCTCTTGAGGGGCACGAGCATCACCAATGCGGAGAGCGACAGGATCGTGATGCCGCCGAAGATCAGCGTAATCAGCCAAGCGAACGCCTTGGACCGTTTGGCCTTTTTGACGATCTCTTGTTCCCAACGGTCTCCATCCTGAAAATAGCTCCGGAGAGCATCGTTATTCTCTGCCATGTATCCTAGCCCTTAATTCCCGCCACCAGTTGCCTAGTTGGGCAGACTGTTGTTGGTAATTCTGTTTTGCATCGCTTCTGCTGCACCGGCGTTTTGGATGTTTTCCCTCATGCCGGCATGGGTTCTGGCGCGTGCGGCCATTCCTAATTCTCCAGCCCTGCCGGCTACAGAACGTGTCGCGGTCAAAGCTCTTGCCGGCAGTGCAACACCGGTCGCGTAGCCAACCGATCGAGCGATCTGCCCAACGCCAGTTGCCACGCCCCCGGTAATTCCCTGGGCGAGAGTTTGGATGTTGAAGAGGACAAAAGCACCAGCCGCACAGATCAGGACGAAAGCCGAGATATCGTCTAGCTGGATCTCGTTCGCGGATGCTGCCGCTGCGACCTTCTGCAGTTCAGCGT
This sequence comes from Ciceribacter sp. T2.26MG-112.2, assembly GCF_900492205.1. Taxonomy (GTDB): domain Bacteria; phylum Pseudomonadota; class Alphaproteobacteria; order Rhizobiales; family Rhizobiaceae; genus Allorhizobium; species Allorhizobium naphthalenivorans_A. The sequence continues at coordinate 13,618 of NZ_UEYQ01000032.1, read as the reverse complement.
CCATGGTCGTGATGAGAAAGGCGGCGACGACGTAAACGAAGAGCGGAATAATCGCGTAAGTCAAAACCTGCTGGAACCAAGCCATTCCGTACTGGCGCGTGGAATCAAACAATAGGCAGGCGATAAAGATTGGTGCAGTGCCAAGCAGCACCCACATCATCACCTTCGCAAGCACGAGGATGGCAAGCGCAACGGCAATGAACAGCCCAACCGCCAGCATGATCAGGAACCCTACAAGGCCCGGGAGAATGGCGAAGTAGCCTGACTGCTCCGCGAATGCTGCTGCTGCCTCATTCGCTGTCTCCCAAATCATGGAGAGGCCGTCTGTCGGCTCAGTTATCCCGGTACTGCTAGCCGTCAGGAGCGCCCGCCCCACGTCTTCCGGCGTGTTGTTCAGCCAGTCGTAAAAGAAGAGTTGGAAGTTGCCCCACTGATCAATGAAAGCGACGATAAGCATCATCCGCACGACCCGGCCGACGATCTCGCCGACGCTCACTCGCGCGGTCCCCATGACGAGTTGAAGTCCGTAATAGGCGACGTAGGCAATAAGCATGATCGTCAGCAAGGGCATGATCTCGTCGCCAACGACCTCATAAGCCCGTTGGGAGAAATTCCGCCCTGCATCTTCAAGAGCCTCAAGCAGGCCGCCTAGAAAGTTCATGGGGTCACTGCTCTCCGCTTGCAGCGAAAGCGTCGATCGCCGCCAGCGCTTCCGATGGGTTGCCATTCACGCTGGTCATTGGGCCACATTCCTGTCGCGGATCCTCGGCGTAGGATGTGAGGTTTGCCGGCCTCTTGCATGGTGCAGTCTTCTCTTTCGGAGCACCGGCGCAGCCAGTTACGCCGGCAGCAACCAGAACGGAGAGGAGCACAAAACCATTCACTCGAAATGTCTTAGTCACCGTAGGTCAGCGCCTTCTTGGTATTGGAGATGTCGACAAGGCGGCGCTGGTTTTGAGCCTGCAGGGAGCCGACCGCCCCATTCATCACGCCAATCATTTCGTTGATCGTCAGGCCGGTTTGAACCTGCAGCTGAGTGTTCTGATCGATGGACCCCTTGATGTCTTGGGCCTGGCCGATCTGCTGACCTGCCTGCTGGAATGCCTGTGTTCGGGACTGAACGGCCTGTTGCGAGCCGGTGACTAGGGCAGCAACTCCAAGGACGGTCTTCATCATCTCTTCGTAGGACTTGTCGCCGGAGAACGTGCTGTCCGCCTTGCCAGACAAGTTCTTTACTAGCTGAAGACCGTTGATGAAGGTGGTGGCAATCTGCCCGATGTCACCGCCCATGTTGCCGAAGTTCGGGACTCCGCCCTGCATCAGGCTATCGAGTGACGGCATCTGAGAAACGCTGAACCCTTGACCAACGGCGAGGTTCTGCATGGGATTTGAAACGCTCCCGCGATCCCCCGTGACGGCTTTAAGCGTCTCTTCTACCGTCTTCAGAACCTCCTTGTTCGTATCCAGGATCTGATCGGTCGTCTGAGAGGTTTCCGTTGCAATCTTCAGGTTGGCGCTGTCGATCACGGGAACCTGTGCATGCGCGGTAGACGCCATCGCTAGCGAAAACGCAGTCAGGAATGCTCTTTTCATGGCCGTTCTCCTTGTCATTCGGTGCTCAACATCAGCTTCATGTCAGCCTCTGGTTCGAGTTTTCGAACGCAGGCCTGTTCCTCCGGATTCCACTCAAGCTGCAGTTCCTTGTCGCAGAGGTCAGCTACCTCGCGATCGTCTTCTTTCTCGTCTCGCTTGTAGTCGCTGGACCGCGAAGAGCCTGAGAGCCCGCCCAGATCGAGTGCATTTTGAGAATTGATAAGCTCCGCCATCGTTGTTCCGAGGCGGATGACCTGGTTCATCATCTCGAGGTTCGCATTGCGTGCTCCGGAATTATGGTCCCAGCTGTCTTGGATCGTGCCGCTTTCCATCTGGCCGAGTTGCTGAAGCCATGACGCGACGTTCCCGCTGTTTTCGGAAATCGACTGGCTGGTTGCCATTGAGTTGATCGTTGCGTCACGCGCACCTGAAAAGCCCGACGTGCCTCCGCCGAAGTTTTCGGGGATGTTCGACACATCGGAGCCTCCGAACTGAGGCATCCACTTGCCTTTGATCGCGGCTACATACCCCTGCGTCTCCTTGAACGGAGGGATGCCGCCATATTTTCGAACGTTGCCTGGCCCCGCGTTGTATGCCGCTAGGGCGAGGTTGGTATTGCCGTTGAAAGTACGGAGCTGCTGCTTCAGGTAGCGTGCGCCGCCGCGGAGGTTATCCTCGATATCGTGAGGGTTCACGCCAAGATCCTTGGCTGTGCCCGGCATCAGCTGCGACAAGCCCATGGCGCCGACAGGCGACTTTGCGCAGGGATTGAACCGGCTCTCCTGGTAGACGAGAGACATGAAGAGGGTTTCGTCTACCCCTTCCTCACGCGCCACTCGCTTCACGAGCCCGACAATCTCCGGATTGGCTTGTGCTGCCGAGGGGGCGTCACCTCCGCGCCCCGGCCGATACATCGAGCAGGTGACGCTCTTGCTCACGGAGTGCCGGCGACTGTCTGTTTCTTCGATCTGCTTCGTCGTTTCATTGCGCACCGCATCTGTTGAAGTGAGGGCGCCATCCGTAACAGGAACCTGCGAGGAGGCGGGGGGCGCTGTTCCACAAGCCAAGGCTGCAACCAGCAGCGTTAGAGTCCGACTGTTCCTCATTCGGCCTTCTCCCATCCGCAGAATTTCGCCAACCAGTTTTCGGGTTCGTCTCCGTACTGCTCGCGAAGTGCCGCGCACTCCTCGATCGTCTCCTTGCGTCCTGAAAGCACCTTCACGAGATCCGGCATTGTCGACAGATCGAGACGCGCAATGACAGAGTCGTTGCCATGCTTAATCAGGAAGGTTCTCTTTTCAGGAGGCGTGTTCTTGATGAACTTGAACTCCTTCACCGTCAGGCCGAAGCGCTTGATGTAGCTCTCTTCGTCAGCCCGTGGGTTCGGGAAGTGGATGTTGGTCGCCGATTGCTCAATGAGCGTGTGCGACGCTTTGGATTTGGTAATGTCAGCAGCCGACTGCGTACCAAAGCCCACGATGCCGTTGAGCTTTCGGATCGTCTTCATCTTGTCGACGATGAAGGCGCTGAAAGTGTCATCCATCAGTAGCTGCCAGCCTTCATCCATGAAGAACATGACGGGGTTACCGTCCAGCAGCTCGTCCAGCCGATGGTAAAGATACATCAGCGCAGGGGTTCTTAGCTCCTCGTTTCCGAGGATGTTGGTCATATCAAAGCCAAAGACGCTGTGACCCGAGAAGGAAAGGACGTCATGGGGCGCGTTGAACAGCCAGGCTTTTTCGCCTTCGATCCAAGGGCGAAGCCGCGAGTACAGATCGTTGGCATCGGCCTTGGACCGCCCCATCAAGAGGCCGGCAAGATTCGGGAGGTTCCGCTGAGCTGCCGGCTCCTGCATGATCCGGACGATTGCCTTTTCCAGCGTGTCCTCGTCCTCTTGCGTGAAGTCGGTGCGACGATCGCCGCGCAGCATGGCCTTGAGCAGACGGACCAGAAATTCCCGGTTCTCGCCGGTGTTTTCCAGTTGCAGCGGGTTAAAGCCCGTGGGCGTTCCCGGAGACAAAACTTCGTAGGCTCCGCCGATCGCCCTGACGAAGATCTCAGCCCCCCGGTCCTTGTCGAAGAACACGGCGCGAGGCGTGGGTGAAACCCGCATCGCCTGAGCCAGCAGGAAGGTCAAACCTACGGTCTTGCCGGATCCTGTCGGACCAGTCACCGTGAAGTGCCCGATATCCCGGCGGTGGAAGTTGAACCAGTAGGGGGTTTGTGAGGTCGTTTCCAGAATGGTGATCGGCAGGCCCCAATGGGTGCGATCCGCTTGTCCAGTCGCGAAATTATGCATCGAGGAAAGGCCGGAGAAGTTGGCGCTCGACAGCATGGCGATGCGGGAGATGTAGGAGCGGTTTCCAGGCAGCTGCGCCCAGAACGCCGCCTCAAGATTGAGGTCTTCCCGGAGCCAGTTGATGTTCATGTCGGTGAGGCAAGCGCCAAGTTCCGACACGCAACGGCTTAATCCCTCGAGGTCCCGCGAAATGCACAGAAGCGAAAAATGATGGAAGCCGAATACAGCCTCCTGATTGAGGAGGCTGTTCAAAGCATAGTCGATGTCGGATTCGACCGAACTACCCGCTTCGTCGGAGGCCTTGATTTGGCGTTGAAGGCGGCTGATCCGCTCTTGTGCGATCGGTTTGTCTGCAAAGGTGAAGGACTGCGTCAGGATGAACTCGTGGTTCACCTGCAGCAACCCATCCAACATGCCGGGACCAGTGAATGGAGGATATTCTTTGATTGAGAGTAGAGCGGCATAGCGGCTATCTTCTTCCACCGCCGCTTGTGCCTGCATCGTCCGCTTTGAAAAGTGAAGCCGTGAAGTGCCGACGTAGTGGCGAATTCCCATGCGCGGAAGCCGCATCTTTCGCGGCACCCCGCAGGTCAGGATCGTGTTGAAGAACTCGCAGGGCTCCGAATACGGATCGCCCTTAGCGTCTTCTCCATCGATGTCCTTTTTCGCGGTATCGTCTGATTTCTTGCGATACGTGATGCCAAGCGGCTTTGCGCCGTACTTGTGCAACTCTTTCACGATGTTCCCAACCAGCTCTTCGAGGTCGGTCACGTCTTCACGGGTCGCTTGGGCCCTGGCCTCCTTGTTCGAGCGTTCAAAGATCCGCTTCAGCGAGTCGCCGAGGCCAAGCGCCCCTTTCATGCCCGAACGCACGATCGTCAGGTAGATTTCGTTCGTGAACATCCGCTTCTTGCGAAGTTGGTCCATATAGCGATCGTTCAGGATCTCGCAGAAGGAGGAATCGAACGAACCGCCGATTTCGGTCTCGACCTCACGACGGATTACAGTCGACCAAAGAGAATAGCGGCTCGAACCTAGTGCTCGGATCATGGTGTTCTGCACAACAGAACGCATGTTCAATTCGGCCTGGTCCTCCGTCTGGAAGAACAGTCCATCAAGCTTGATGACGCTGATCAGGGTTCCATTCTCGAGCCCGATGACCGTGTCAGACACATGCCGCATATAGGGGATGTGAACGGACATAGGTCGCTCGTTGCCGGCGACCTTCCCAAACCCAAGCTCTTCCTTGACGACTTTCAGCATCTACTATGGTCCGTATGAGTTGGTGCCCCAAAAGCGCTTGTTGGGGGTCCTTGGCGTCTTGCGGGACGTGACCTGCAGAACGTCGAGAATCTTGCTGTCCCAGGCACAAAGCGAGAAAAGGACAAGGTAGGCGGCTGGCGCGATCAGCAGTGCCGCCAGATGGTTCGTCACCAGCCACCCAATGATTGTCACGCCGATGATCAGGACGACCGCCATGTAGGGCACGCCCCATAGCGTCGGAGAACGGGTCAAGCCGATCACCAACGGCGTCAAAGCTGGCTTCTCGTCCTGAAAATCACTCATCAGCCGCCGCCTACCGACGAAATCATCTGGTCAACGATGGCAGGGGCGCCGAACACGAGACCGATGCCAATGACGACGGCTCCGGCCGTGAACCACGAAAGCCTGCCGGCAAAGGCAAGGAAGCCGAGGCCAATCACGGCGATGATTGCCATCAGACGTCCGAAGGGGCCGGTGATGAAGTCAACGATCATCTGTACGGCTGTCTGAAGGGGGGCGAATGCACCGCCGCCACCACCGCCAGCCTGTGCAAGCGCTTGATCAGCGCCTGCAACCTGCAGGGCTGCCACCAAGGAAATGACGGCTACTGCCTTCAATGCCCCGGAATGCCGGGAAACGACGTTCTTCATAGTTCTCTCCTTAAAAGTGCATCACGCCGCCGACGAACTTGCCGGTCTTCTCCACAGCGATGACTCCGGCATCGCTGGTGTTCTTTGCCGCCATGTCTCGGACGATCCCGTTTGCCTTCCGTTTGCCGGTTGGCATCGGTAGGCCAAGCTGGAAATTCACAACCTCTGCGACATAGCCGACGGTCTCTTGGAATGGCGGAACGCCGCCATATTCGTAGATGCGCCCCTCCCCGCTGTTGTAAGCGGCCGCGACCAGAAGCGGGTTCTGAAACTCATCGAGCAGGAAGCGGAGGTACTTCATCCCGCCCTCGATGTTTTGAGCGGGATCGCAAATGTCCTGAACACCGAAGCGAGCCGCCGTTTCGGGGATAAGCTGCATAGGTCCGCGTGCGCCTTTCGGTGAATTGCGGATCTCATCGAAGCGGCTTTCGGCCCAGGCAATCGCAACCGCGAAGCCCTCATCGACGCTGTATCGGCGCGCAGTGGATGCAACCAACGCTTTAATCTCGTCAGGTGACAGGGGCGACGGCCCGCACTCTTCAACGGGAGTTCCTGCCCCTAGATTTTCGGGGGTATCACTAGATCTAGTATCTAGAGTGGGAGTTTGGACAGGCTCAATGCGGCCGGTGGCGCGCTCCGAGACATCAAAATATGCGCTGACAGACGCATCAATGTGATGCCCTTTGGCGCCCGCGTCTTTCGACGCCGTTGCGCCCAATACTTCAGCTCCGCCCTTCGTGACAACACCGTTTGCATCAAGGACAAATTCCTTCTCCGATGTCTCGACACCGCTCCAGCGATCTTCGAAGTTCGTGACAAGAGATTCCTCATTGATTGTCACAGAATCGTTGTAATCGCTGGAAATACGCCCTGTTGTGGCTAAGTCTTGTGACGCAGCAGTATTGGCCGCGAGCAGCACGGATAATGCTGCGCTAGTCAGGGTTCGCGGGCCTAGATACCCTGCATAGACAGTGTTTTTATCCATCGCACCCGCCCGTCAAACGGTGTTGTGATCGCCATGAAAACCGACTAGAGTTAATGCACGCATGATACCGATTTGATGCACTCTTACAAGTTTTCTGATCGGTGTTAAACCCTATTTTGCAGGGTCAACAATCGCACTACGGATGGTTAGGGCTACAATATGAAACAGGCCATCATTCCCGCGCTTCTAAGTTGCGCATTGGCAACACAAGCGCTTGCCGCTCCTGCGGTGAACAAGGACTACATCAGGTCACTGGCGGCGCCGGGCAAGACGGTTCTTGTCGTCGAGTATTACGACGGGACCGGCAAAGTCGCTGATCGCAAAGGGTACGCCACTGCCAATGGCTTCAAGGCTATCTCGGCGACTGAGTTTCGCGTCGATGAAGCGACAACGTTGCATCTGTATGGCGTTCAGCCCTGCAGCGGCGATCTGGTCAATCGCGCAGAGGACTATTCCGGGACTTGCGAGGAGTTTGGTACGCAGCAGCTGCAAACGATGCTGCAGAGCCCCAAGGTTCTGTTCTGCAGGGCCTTCATCAGCGAGCAGACTGCCCCCGTTCAGGATGTCACTTGCTACGGCTACTATAACTATCCTGGAGCAATGGACACGGTTGATAATCTTGAGGAGCAGCTTCTGTCGTTAGGAGCGGTTCGCCTGACTAAGAAAGCTGATGGTTCATTCGAACGTCCTGATCTCACGGAGGCTCAGGAAATCGGCCAGAAGGGTTCCTACGGCATGTGGGCAGATCCTCGGGTGAAGGCGCAATGAAGCTTGCTGCTGCACTCGTCGCGACTCTACTGCCCTTTGCAGCCAATGCCGCACCTGAAGGGTACTTCGATCTTGCTCCCGGCATCACCCTGGAAACGGGGGACACCTGGATCTCGAACGGAGAACGGTTTCGTCTCTATGGCATCCAGTCCTGCTTGCGCGGCACTGCCTACACGGATGGTCAGGGCAACAAGAAGGATTGCGGCGAGGCATCGCTTGCGATGTTGGCTGCCTACATCAAGGACACCAAACCGATCTGTGCCCCCGTGGCGAAGCTTAACGGCATCTCATATGTCGTTTGTTACGCCACGGTTGGCAGTCAAAGGCTCGACCTCGCGCAGATCATGGTGACAAGCGGCTATGCATTCGCTGCCTTGAAGACCGATGGTCTCCCTTATCATGCCCCCTACGCCATAGCCGAGCAGCTTGCTCAGCAAAAGAAGGCCGGCCTTTGGCAATTCTCCGACGTTCAGCATCCTTCCATCCTGCTTAGTCGTGAGGCGAACCAGCGATCGAGGAGCGCCCAGCCATGAGAAGCCGCCTTTTCCTTTTTATCGCCGCAAGTTCTTTGGCCCAGCCGGCGTTTGCCGCCGATCCGATCTATCAGAACTGGCACGCCCTACGCGGTCAGGCTGCGCCTCCAGTTGCTGCTGCTGTTCGGTTGCCGACGTTCAAAGGCCCGGTAACCGTTGTTGACGGCCGCACGCTATGGTTCGGCACGCTTGGCAATGGCTATAAAGTGAGGTTGGCTGGCATCGACACCTGTGAGCTTCCTCAATGGGCTTTGAACCCAAAGTGGATCAACCGGGACAAGCAACAGGCCCCTACCCCCGTTCCATGCGGTCCCTTCGCCAAGGCCTGGCTGAAAAGGACTGTCGGAAACAGACCCACGACTTGCGTCGGTCTGGCCTACGCGAACGATGGGATACCCGTCGCACAATGCACGACTAACGGTGTGGATCTCGCCGCCGAAATGCTGCGCGTCGGTTGGGCTCGTCTCGATTCCCCTTACATCAACGCCCAATATTACGCTTATCAGACCAACGCGATGGCCGCCCGGTATGGGATGTGGGGAACCTACGTGTTGGACATGAACGAATGGCGCCGGAAAGCCGTCGACAAGACGCTAGATCGGCATCCGATCGCCGACTTCAATCTATTGACCGAGAGGAAAAGCGAGATCTCTCCTCCTTTTGCTGATGCGCGAAACAAGCCGAAGAGGACAGACCGATAGTTGCCAGACCTCGCACATATTGCGACCTCTCTCGCAACGGATTCCTTGGCTGGCTTGCTGCTTGCCATCTCCCTCTCGATCGCCCTCATAATCCCGGCGCAGAGACTTTGGTGGATCCACGCGCTACTAGCGGCCTTCCTTCTCATCCTGTCGCTGGCTTTCCACGACAAGCGTCACTTGTCCTTCGACAGCTATCTGGTCGGGCTCCTAGCCTTCGCCGCGGTTTCTCGGGACATTCCCAATCAGCCACTGCTCTATCGCATCGGCATTTCCTGGTTTGCGTGCTTCGCGCTGATCTCGGCCGTCATCTACGCCGCAGGCGAACGCATCCAGCACAGGACTCCGCTCGAAAGACCTTTTTCCGAGCCGGCAATTTCAGCAGCATTGATCAAGAGGGACACCTGATATGAAACCAGTGTTTTTTGCCGCAGCCGGTCTCGCGGCTCTTGCCATCTCTCCAGCATCTGCCAAGGCCGAGGATGCCTCATGGGGTTGCCAGATCCTCTTGTGCGCAGCCTCACAAAGCCCGTCTTGGCATGGCGTCCCCTACTGCGTTCCCCCAATGAAAAGACTCATATCAGCTATGGCGAAGCCCGGCTTCACCTGGCCGATCTGCCATGAAGCAAAAGCCGGAAAGCCGGGCTACGAACCTTACGAGGAATGCCCTGCCGGCATGACCGCCGTTTCCTCCCGCACCGACGGGAATCGGTCGTTCTTGGGCCGAGACGACAAGGATCAGTGCACGAAGACCGTCAACCCGTGCAGCAACCGTGCCGCCTTCCGTACCCAATTTGGTGACAGCCAAGAAAACGAGCGCAAGGGTGTCACGATCCGGCAGATCAACCAGAACAACGACAATGATGTTTTCAACCGAGACAATGGCTGCATGGCGCAGATTACTCAGCCCCGCCCTCGCCGCGCGGATCCTTATTATTTCGACATTCCGAACGATAAGGGCGTCAATCAGCGCGCTTGGTTCAACCTGAATGACTGAGTGGATTACATGAACAGCAAGATTCTCATCGTAGCAGCCGCAGGTATTGGCATTCTCGCCGGTGCTGGAGGTACTTATCTCATCATGCCGGAGCCAGAGCCGGTTGTTCGGGCCCCTACTGATGCGGAGATCGCGGCCCTTATCGCAGCCAATCCCTCCCTAATTCCCGAACCTCCGGCCCCTGTGCTTGAAATACCGACAGAAGAGGAAGCTCTAGCCGCATACCGCAAGGCTTATGCCCGCAATCCTCTGAGGACCGGCCGCGGTGAAGCCGATGTAACCCTTGCTTTGGGAGAGTGTGACGAGAACGCCAGCGGTCCAGGCGTATCATGCGTTGCGGCCATCAAGAGGAATGCAAACGCAGCTCCTCTCGATCGCGTTATTGGATTTGCCAAGTCTTCATCCGGCGAATGGGTTGCCACCAACTACTGATTTCAGGGCCAGATGCCTTTGATCATCAATGCCCCGATAGTGAGATGGAGCCTGAAAGAAGAAGCTCCATTTCCTCAGGGTTTAGGCTCCCCTTGGAGGCAATTAGGTACCCCGCTATGTAAAGTAGCTTCTGATCTCTCTCATCCTGATCTGACGGCGCGTGCCAGATGATTTCCATACGTGCATTCGCTTCTTGATCCATGTCAGCGCCGCCCTCGCCGTTGACGGCTGCCAGGTAGACGGCTCGGTGACGTTCGACCTTCACGGACAATGGCTCGTTGGGTTGCAGCTCAAGCTCTTCTGTCATCTTTCCCTCTCCACAAGCGCAAGCGATCACTCCTTGGCCTCCCGAAAATCGAAGGGAGGGCAGGAGCCCCGCTCCTGCTCCCGAGCTCGTGCGGAACAGCTGGAGAGAGGGGGACAAGCGCTAAACCGGAGGGGGATCACCCACCCGGAGGGCCGAGACGGATTTCATGGAAATGCGGCCGGTGCTGCAGGCCGCAGGCCGAAGCATGGGGAGACCGGTTTAGTGCTTGTGGGGGAGAGAGGGCAGAGCGCCTTTCTCCCCTCTCAGTGAGTCGAATAAAGTCGCATTTCGGGCGATACCGGACATCAGAGGAGCCTTGTTGCCCGGCCGCTTCTCCTTGTAGCGCTATTGTAATAGCTCGATGCTTGTTGAACGGAGCGATGTCTTGACTGCTCCATGGCTTCGGGTAGGGGGATACCGCGATTGGCGGCCTCCGTCAGATAACCCGATCGCAAACCGTGCGCAGAAAACTCCCCAGGCTCGAGCCCGGCCAGCGCCGCCCGCTGCTTGACGATCGCATTGACCGCACTCGGCTCCAGCGCCCGCTTGGAAACATTGCCCCAGCGATCGATCTTCCGAAAGATACTCCCGCCTTCAATCCTCGCAGCCGCAAGCCAGGCATTGAGCGCATCTACGGGTCGGCCCGTCAGATAAACAACCTCGTCGTCGTCCGAGCCTGACGTCTTGGTGCGACCCAGATGAATGGCGAGAGAGGGGAGGGGAGGAGCGCCCTCGACGGTGATCGGCGGCTCGACTGTCAGTTGCTCTTTCCGCAGACCAGCAATCTCGCTGCGGCGGCGACCACCAGACGCAAACGCCACCATCAGGATGGCCCGGTCACGGACATCGCGCAGGCTGTCGGTGCAGCAGGTGGCGAGCATTTTGGCGAGCACATCGCCGGTCACCGCCTTGGCGCTCTTGCGTTTCCTTGGCCGCGGTGTCGCGCGGACGGCTAGGCGTATCGCCGATTTTAGCGAAGGGGAGGAGAAGACGCCCGACAGCCCGCGCCATTTCGTCAGCGTCGACCAACTCGCAAGGCGCCGGCGCACTGTGTCGGGCGCATGCGGCCCGGACGAACGAAGGAAGCGTTGCTCGCGCAGGCTCTGCTCGACGTCAGCTGGCATGCCGTGATGAGGATCGATGTTACGCTGGTCGGGCTGCCACAAATGGTGGGCGACAAATTTCAGCAGCAGAGCTTCAGGCGCCGGCCAGGGCAGGGAGGAGCCGGTGGCAGCCAACGACCAAGCCTGCAGATAGGCAAGGTCGGAGGTGAGTGCGCGCAGTGTGTTTTCGCCCATGCCTTCGTTGACCAGATGGCGCAGCGTTTCAATGTCCCGGTCAGTGAGCAGTTCGGCAAGCTCATCGCGCCGGTCAATCGGCAGCACGCTGGCAATGGTGTCGAGCTCTTGGGCGCGGTGGTCGACTGGGGTCTTGGAAATGGACGGTTTGGTCAAAGAGAGACTCCGGATCGGCGGCTTTTACGGCCGAGCGGCCGTGGATTTACCGGATTCTTTCTGATTTGCGACTCGAGATCAATCACCTCCGATAAGGGGTACTTATCGGAGGTCAATGACCCCGGGCTCATTTATACTATGTACAGAACTGTAAGTGACGTTAGCTTTCGCTTAACGAATCAATTACCATAAAATCAATGTCTTACGATCTCGCCAGATTACCCATCCGGAGCCTGCTGCGGGGTAAGCGGGGCTAATCCGGTGGCAATGCCGAGAAAACCTGCAGTTTCGGGAGCTTGTGCGCGCTGGCAGGACCGGCTGCTGAGAGGGCAGGGTGGTCGTCAGAGCCGCGCCGCAACCAGGGATGCGAGCGGGGCAATAGGATGATCTTTGTCGCTGATCCTCAGCCGATCGCCGAGGTAGTGCCAGAACGACAGGCCGAGCTTCTGGCAGGTCTTCGAAAGGCCCAGCATGCTGTCGCGCGCCTGTCGGCCGTTGCGACTGACGGTGCCCCCGGAAATCTTCCGCTTGATGACAAAGCCGCGCAGATCGCGCTCCGACGCATTGGTGTGGAGCGGGATCTCCGGCCGCTCCAGAACCCGCAGCAGCTCCGGCTTGCGACGCCTCAGCCGAAACAGCAGTTTGTCGAGATCGCCATAGCCGGTGCGGATGGAGAAAATCCGGTCGAAGCGGGCCTGCAGGCCCTTGGCCATAGCCGGGTCAGGTCTTCGTCGATAGGCCTTGAGAGCTTTGTAAAAGTGCCAGATGAGCTCGCGCAGGGTCTCGACGTGCTTCACCTGGCCGGGTGTGGCCGGCATCAGCTTGTGCAGCAGCCGTTCGGCATGGACCCAACACAGCGCGTGTGTACCAACTCGAAACTGCCCGGCATCGTCGGAGATGATCACCGCGTTTCCAACCAGGCCATGATGGCGGATGGCGCCCCATATGCCGGCCTCGGCGAACGGCCGAAGCGTCTCCGTGTCGAAGATGTCGATGCCATGTTCGGCGAGATGCTGGAGGAAGGGCACCCGGTTGGCAAATCCCAGCGGTTCATGGGTGTTCAACCGGGCAGCAAGGGTAGGGTCGACCTGCCGGTCTTCCAGCAGCGCGAAAGCGGCGTCGTTGAGAACATAGTCCTGATAGTTACCGCGCAGCAGGGCGAGGAAGTTCAGACGCGACTTCGAAGACGCCGTTCGAAAGGCTGTAAAATGCTCACCGCCGATATGCGTCGTATGAAAATTGCGGTTGGCGTGACGGGCACCGGTGTCGTCGACCGTGATATAGGGAGCCGAGACGAGGCCGGCATGCAGCACGGCGGCATCCTCGGCGTGGAAACCATCCAGCCTCTCTGTGAGGAACCGCACCACCTGGCGCTTGGAGATCTCGACACCGACGTCGTTGAGCAACGTCGTCATTCGCTGCGTCGTGACCTGCCCATGCGCATGCAGCATCAGACAGAACCGTCGCAGATTGGGCCCAAAGCCACCTCTTATCCCCGCAGGCAGCTGAGCTGTGATGGTGTCTCCCTCCGGCGTTACCCAGCATTCCCGCCGGTAACGAACCACCTCGACCTTGAGCACCAGATCCCGGACAAAGCAGTCCTTGTAGCCCTTAAAGCGCGACCCGGCCGGTACACTGG
>NZ_UEYQ01000060.1 GCF_900492205.1 Ciceribacter sp. T2.26MG-112.2 | reverse complement strand
GTACCTGGAGCAAATCCGGTGGCACCAGGGATTCCTGTTTCCGGTAATTCATGATTCACTCCCGTGATGACGAAGCGCCGCCTGCCTATGGTCGAGCATGCCGACACGCTGTCGCTGAAGGCGCTGCGCGAGCTCGTGACCGGCCTGGTGGAGAGGGCTGATCGGGCAGACGCCCGAATTGAGAAGCTCGAAGCTGAAAACCAAAGGCTTCGCGATGAGAACGATCAGCTCAGGCTCGAGAACACCCGGCTGAAAATCGACAACCAGCTTTTGCGCGACGAGATTGCGCGGCTTAAAAATCTGCCGCCCCGTCCACCCTTCAGACCGTCGGGTATGGAGAAAGCAACGGGTGACAAGCCGCTCTCGGCCAAGGATCCGGCGCCCCGGCCGCGAGGGCCGAAGAACGACACAAAGCGGGTGACGCGTGAAGAGGTGCTGCCTGTCAGTGTACCGCCCGGATCGCGCTTCAAGGGCTACAAGGACTGCTTCGTTCGGGATCTGGTTCTGCAGGTCGAGGTGGTTCGTTACCGGCGGGAGTGCTGGGTGACGCCGGACGGAGACACCATCACAGCACAGCTGCCTGCGGGGATACGAGGTGGCTTTGGGCCCAACCTGCAGCGGTTTTGTCTGATGCTGCATGCGCATGGGCAGGTCACGACGCAGCGAATGACGACGTTGCTCAACGACGTCGGTGTCGAGATCTCTAAGCGCCAGGTGGTGCGGTTCCTGACAGAGAGGCTGGATGGTTTCCACGCCGAGGATGCAGCCGTCCTCCACGCCGGCCTCGTGTCTGCGCCTTACGTGACGGTCGACGATACTGGTGCCCGTCACGCCAACCGCAATTTCCATACAACGCATATTGGCGGCGAGCATTTCACCGCCTTTCGAACGGCGTCTTCGAAGTCGCGTCTGAACTTCCTCGCCCTGCTGCGCGGCAACTATCAGGACTATGTTCTCAACGACGCCGCTTTCGCACTGCTGGAAGAGCGGCAGGTCGACCCTGCCCTTGCTGACCGGTTGAACACCCATGAACCGCTGAGGTTTGCCAACCGGGTGCCCTTCCTCCAGCATCTCGCCGAACATGGCATCGACATCTTCGACACGGAGACGCTTCGGCCGTTCGCTGAGGCCGGCATATGGGGCGCCATCCGCCATCATGGCTTGGTTGGAAACGCGGTGATCGTCTCCGACGATGCCGGGCAGTTTCGGGTTGGTACACACGCGCTGTGTTGGGTCCATGCCGAACGGCTGCTGCAGAAACTGATGCCGGCCACGCCCGGCCAGGTGAAGCACGTCGAGACCCTGCGCGAGCTCATCTGGCACTTTTACAAGGCTCTCAAAGCCTATCGACGAAGGCCTGACCCAGCTATGGCCAAGGGCCTGCAGGCTCGCTTCGACCGGATTTTCTCGATCCGCACCGGCTATGGCGATCTCGACAAACTGCTGTTTCGCCTCAGGTGCCGCAAGCCGGAGCTTCTCATGGTTCTGGAGCGGCCGGAGATCCCGCTCCACACCAATGCGTCGGAACGCGATCTGCGTGGCTTTGTCATCAAGCGGAAGATTTCCGGGGGCACCGTCAGTCGCAACGGCCGTCAGGCGCGCGACAGCATGCTGGGCCTTTCGAAGACCTGCCAGAAGCTCGGCCTGTCGTTCTGGCACTACCTCGGCGATCGGCTGGGGATCGGCACATCGCACCCAGCCATTCCTCCACTGGCCACCATGATCGTTGCCAGGTCCTGAGCCCATCACCGACGTTCTGGCTTTGGGAAGGACACGACCTTGCCGTCGTCGGATTGGATCTGACCCGCGGTATCGAGCACGTGGACGCCGGTGGGTTTCAGCAGGGTCGGCGATACATTCCATTGACGGTTATCATCGGCATGCACCGTCACCGTCTTCTTGTTGCGGCGGATGACGACACCACGAACCAGAACACCGCCGGGGCCTTCAAACTCCACGCCGCTTCCGACCCTGATTTCTTGAAGGGCCGCGGTGGTTCGCTGGTGATGCAAATACTGCAGACGCTCGACGATGCGCTCTTTGAGTTCGATGAGGGTTGCCTCGTCCAGGCTGTCGATATCGATCTGCCGCATTTGCTCCGCCCCACTCCCCTGTTGACCGTCAATACCACCATGCCAAACGCCAATTTGGCAGACAACCAGATGCCGACGGATGGTCCTGTTTTCGGGCACTGCCACCCAATCAGCCCCGCTTAC
>NZ_UEYQ01000040.1 GCF_900492205.1 Ciceribacter sp. T2.26MG-112.2 | reverse complement strand
CCTCAGCCGGCACCAAGGCAATGCCGGAGGAGGAAAGTTCGAATGTGATGGGAGCAGCAACTGCGGCAAGCACGAGAGCCAGTCGAACGGAGGCAACAACACACATTCGGCGCATGACGACGGGGTATCCTTCAAGGGCAGATGTTCGAGGTTCGATGCCTTTCGCCCCGTCCCTACGAACCTTAGTTAGGGACCATCTTTACACCAGTGACCAACCCATGTCTTTTGGAATGCCCGGCATAGGACGTTTCCTCGTTGTCGATTGCCCCTTGGTCTGAGTGTTCCCGGACTTAGGTCTGGCCAACGTAAATCACGGATCGCCATGGCTAGTCGCCGAAAGGAGTCCTGTTGGTCGTCGGCCCGCCCGAACCGTGCATGTGTCGGCTTCTCCATGTGCACTCGAGCGGGTTCTACGCCAGGCTGAAGAACCCGTTGAGCAGGCGGGCTAACGAGGATAAGCGGAAAATCGATCTTCTTCTGAAGGCGTGGGAAGAGAGCTGCAAGGTCTCCGGCTACCGGAAGCTTCACGACGACCTTCTCGACCAGGACGAGACATGCTACCCGAACCGACGGCAAGTTCAAGGCTGCGGCGATGTCATGATAGGCGGCACGAATAAGGACTCAAGAAAACGACACCCGGAACGGGGACGGGTTCCCATCCGGGGCAAGCCTCGAACTCTCAAAGGAGAACAAGCCGCCCTCGCCGTTCTGTACTGAAAGGACGAGTTCCGCCACACGAATAACTGTCAATTGTGCGAGTAGACGTCCCCGGCCCTTTCGCCTATCGATGGTTCATGAAGTCGAGTCTCGAACATCTCCCGGAGAAAAAGCAGCGCGAACTGGCCCGCGCCGTCGAGATCATTGAGGAGGAGTTTGCCGGCGCCCTCAACGGCGCAAGCGCCGACTTCAAGAAGCGCGGCCACATCAAGAAGATCATCCTCTTCGGATCCTACGCCAGGGGCACCTGGGTGGACGAACCGCACACGATGAAGGGCTACCGCTCCGACTACGACATCCTCGTCATCGTCAACACCGCCAAGCTCGCCGACCGGCAATACTGGGACAAGGCGGAAGACCGGCTCCTGTGGGATCCCGGCGTCAAGACACCGGTCGGCCTGATCGTCCATGGTCTGCGAGAGGTCAACAAGGCGCTGAAAGAAGGACAGTACTTCTTCACCGACATCCGCCGCGACGGCATCGTACTCCACGAGATCGATGACGAACCGCTCGCCGAACCGCGCTATCTCACTGCCTCGGAAACATTATCTGTGGCCTCGCAACACTTCAGAAACCGCTTCCCTGAGGCTACGCTTCTGCTCAAGACGGCTACTTGGCAAGCGGCCCAGGTAGGGGATCAGAGCGACTGGGCGCGACTTGCCGCGTTCAGTCTTCATCAGGCCGTCGAGCATAGCTATTCCACCGTTCTGTTGACCCTGACCAATTACAGCCCGCCGTCGCATAACCTCAAATTCCTGCGCGGTCTCGCAGAGGATATCGACCGTCGCCTGGTCGCGGTGTGGCCGCGCGACCAGCATCGCTTTGCGGCCTGGTACAACATCCTCAATGAGGCATATGTGAAAGCGCGCTACTCGGAGCATTTCGAGATCAGTGATGAGGCGCTTACCTGGCTGATCGGGCAGACGGAGAAGCTGCAATCCGCCGTCGAGGCGATATGCGGCG
Source organism: Ciceribacter sp. T2.26MG-112.2 (assembly GCF_900492205.1). GTDB lineage: Bacteria > Pseudomonadota > Alphaproteobacteria > Rhizobiales > Rhizobiaceae > Allorhizobium > Allorhizobium naphthalenivorans_A. The sequence goes on along the minus strand of NZ_UEYQ01000040.1, from coordinate 17,083 downwards.
AACGCCTCCTCCAGTTAGAGGCAAAGGTGCGTTGAACCAACCTGGTTCTCGGGGAATCTTGCGGTTCATGCAGTTCAGACGAGAATCCCGGGAGCAGGCGCTCATGCGTTCCCCTTGAAGGGCAATCTCATACTGGTGGCAGTTTGCAACCCCGCCTGAGCGACGGGCCTGGTAACGATGGCAAGGGTTTCAGACGTCGGGCGCACAAGTTTGCGCTGGGCTTCGGAAACCGCCCCCTTCACCGCGCGAAGGGCGACGCCCCTTCGCAATCCGACCGGATCAAAACCGCACCTGTGCGAGATCCGGGACAGGCAATGAAGAGCATCGGAGCTTTCAGCATAGCGCCGACCGCAGGGCGGGAAAGCGGGAATTCTCGACACGCCAAGGACCGGTAAAAGGTAGCCGCAGGAGCCTCAGCATAGCGACCCGAAGGGGAGGCGCGACCGACTGCCTCCGGCCGGGCATTCCGTGTGGCCGGCCCGACGGGATTTGGAGGCATCTCTCGGGGATAAGCAAGTGAATACCCCCAAGGTACTCACTCCTTCCATCTTGCGCTAGGCTCGTGTTCCCCCGTGAAAGTCGAAATACCCTCGAAGGATTAGGCAGCCCGCGCAATTGTGGATATGATCTCTTGGAATATCACGGGAGGCGGCCACAAGAGCCGGTGATTTGATGGGTTTTGCGGATCACGTAAAGGAAATCGAGCGGGTCGGCCAAGGAAGTAACACCGGTCGCGACGCCATCGTCGTGGAATCCTGGCGGCGTTGCCTCGACACCTACCAGCTCGATCCGGCCCAGGCGCGCGAGGCGGTCATCGTTTCGCAGACGCGGCTTCGCGAACATCGCCAGCAGGCGGAAGACCTCGTGCACATCGCCCGCTCCGGTCTGGAGCGGCTCTACCGCCAGGTTGCCGAGCAGAACTATGTGCTGCTGCTCTCCGACCGTGAGGGCGTCACCGTCGAATTTCTCGGCGACCCCTCCTTCAACAACAACCTGCGCAAGGCAGGCCTCTATCTTGGCTCCGAATGGGCCGAGCCTCGCGCCGGCACCTGCGCCGTTGGCGCCTGCATCGCCACCGGCGAGGCGCTGACCATCCACCAGACCGACCATTTCGACATCACCCATACGCCGCTTTCCTGCACTGCCGCGCCGATCTACGACACGCAAGGCGCCCTGGCGGCCGTGCTGGACATTTCGCTCCTGAGTTCGCCGATCCTGAAGACCAGCCAGAACATGGCGCGCCATCTCGTCTCTTCCACGGTGCGGCGCATCGAGCTCGCCAACCTCATGGCCAACAGCCGCCACGATCTGGTGCTGCGCTTTGCAGGCGCACCGGAGTTCCTCGACGTCGACCCGGAAGCCGCGATTTCCGTCGACGGCGCCGGCCGCATCACCGGCATGACCCATGGCGGCGCGCGGCTTCTTGCGGCCTCGCGCGGGCTCGACTGGCGCAGGCCCGAGCTTCTCATCGCACAACCGGTCACCGACTTCTTCGAAGCTGGGCTCGACGAACTCGCATCCCTCACCCGCGCCAGCCTGCCACAGGACCGACGGATCGCCGTGCGCGACGGGTCGACCCTGTTTGCCCATGCGATCGAGCCGCAGCAGCGCACGGTGAGCGTACCCGTTGCGCGCCCGTCCCACCAACCACCGGAAATGAGCCGTCTGGGCGGCAATGTTCCGGCCGTCGACGAACTGAGGCGCAAGGTGACGAAACTCGCGCCGAGCCGGCTACCGATCCTCATCCAGGGCGAGACGGGGACCGGCAAGGAATACCTGGCCCGCATCGTCCACACCGTGAGCGGACTTCCCGGCCGCTTCGTTGCGGTCAATTGCGCAGCCATCCCCGAGCAGCTGATCGAGAGCGAATTGTTTGGCCATGCGCCCGGGGCCTTTACCGGCGCGCTCGCCAAGGGGCGCAAAGGGCTGGTGGAGGAGGCGCAGGGCGGAACCCTGTTCCTCGACGAAATCGGCGATATGCCACACGCCGCGCAAAGCCGGTTGCTCCGCATTCTGGCCGAAGGCGAAGTCCTGCCCGTAGGCGGTTCGGTTCCGCGCAGGGTCGAGTTCCGCGTGCTTTCGGCGTCGCATCGGTCACTGGCCGACATGGTTGCGGCCGGCACGTTCCGCGAAGACCTGTATTATCGGCTGAATGCCGCAGTGCTTACGCTTCCGCCGCTTTGCGAGCGCGAGGACATGCCGTGGCTGCTTGAACGGCTGCTCGAAAAGCATGGCACGGAGGGCCGGCCTCTCAGACTTTCGAGCGCCGCCAGACTGCTCGTCCTTAGTTACTTCTGGCCGGGCAATATCCGCGAGCTGGACAATGCGATCGCCTTTGCCGCAGCGCTGTGTGACGACGGTCTGGTCCAGGTGGCGGACCTGCCGGAGCAGTTGTCGGGCATGACGTCGATCCTCGGCGACGACAGCCATCAAGCCGACCTCAGGGCGGTGCTTACGGCCTGCAAGGGCAACGTATCCGAAGCCGCCCGCCGGCTCGGCATCGATCGCACGACCTTGCATCGCCGCATGAGACGGCTCGGCATAGACCGTCCGCATTGAGCCACACTGCGGCATCCGCCGCACCTGTTGCGCCACAGCTGTGGCATGTAACGGCGCCCCCGGCGCCAAAAGCCCAAGCATTTCAGTCATCGCCCCGGCGCGCGCCGCTGGCATGGGCATTGCTCCTCTCCTGCTGTCAAAGGCAGCCAATGGAGGAAACATGCGCGCACTCAGATTTCACGCAGCCAAGGACTTGCGGCTCGACGACATCCCCGAGCCGAAGCAGCCGGGGCCGGGACAGGTTCTCGTGCGCAACCGCTTCGTCGGCATCTGCGGAACGGATCTTCACGAATACAGCTACGGCCCGATCTTCATTCCCAAGGAGCCGCATCCCTTCACCGGAGCCCGTGGCCCGCAGGTCCTCGGCCATGAATTCGGCGGCGTCGTCGAGGCCGTTGGCGAAGGCGTGACGTCCGTCGCCGTCGGCGACCGCGTCTCGATCCAGCCGCTCGTCATGCCGCGATCGGGCGACTACTTCGCCGATCGCGGCCTCTTCCATCTGAGCACACAGCTGGCGCTGGTGGGCCTGAGCTGGGATGGCGGCGGGATGGCGGAAGCCGCCATGGTCAACGAGTATAATGTCCAGAAGATCCCGGACGAGATGACCGACGAGGAGGCCGCGCTCGTCGAACCGACGGCGGTTGCCGTCTATGCCTGCGACCGCGGCGGCGTCACCGCCGGCAACAGCGTTCTCGTCACCGGCGCCGGGCCGATCGGCATGCTGACCCTGCTCGCCGCCCGCGCAGCCGGTGCCGCCCAGCTCTTCGTCTCCGATCTCAACGATGCCCGGCTCGAGCTGGCCAGAAGCGTGTTGCCCGACGTCATCACGATCAACCCGAAGCGCGACAATGTCGGCGATGTCGTCCGCGCGCAGACCGAGGGACAGGTCGGCTGCGACGTGGCCATCGAATGCGTCGGCAACGAACATGCGCTCAAGGCCTGTGTCGATGCCGTGCGCAAACAGGGCGTGGTCGTCCAGACCGGGCTGCACCCGCACGAAAATCCGATCGACTGGTTCCAGGTTACGTTCCGCGACCTCGAGATCAAGGGCTCCTGGGCCTATCCGACGCATTACTGGCCGCGCGTCATCCGCCTGATCGCCTCGGGCCTGCTGCCGGCGACCAAGATCGTCACCAAGCGCATCACGCTCGACACGGCGGTGAAGGAGGGCTTCGATGTCCTGCTTGATCCGGCCGGCACCCATCTGAAGATCCTGATCGATCTTTCGAAATAAGCACCTCTGCCGACGCCTGTACCGGGAGAGGAGCCCGGCAGGCGGCGGCTTTGACGCTTTCCGGAACGCCCCATGCGGGCGTTCCAAGACCACCCCCAAGCATCCATGGAGGAGAAAAAATGCTTGATATCAGCCCCGGAACCAAGATCGACACGATGCTCTCAAAGCTCGGGCAGGCGCTGGAAAGCGGCGACATCGACGCCGCCGTCAACCTGTTTCAGGCCGATTGCTACTGGCGCGACCTGGTGACATTCACCTGGAACCTGAAGACGCTGGAAGGCCACGAGCAAATCCGCGACATGCTGACCAGCCAGCTTGGCACCACCAAGCCCTCGAACTTCTTGCAGGACACGAAGGAGGCCGCCTCGGAGGCCGACGGCGTCACCGACGGCTGGTTCGAATTCGAGACCGGAGTCGCCCGCGGCTACGGCCATATCCGCCTCAAGGACGGCCTGATCTGGACGCTGCTCACCACCATGACGGAGTTGAAGGGCCATGAAGAGCCCAAGGGTTTTCGCCGTCCGATGGGGGCCGAACACGGCCATGACCGGGATCGCAAAACCTGGAAGGAAAAGCGCGAGATCGAGGCCGCGGAACTCGGCTATTCGGTCCAGCCCGAGGTCGTCATCATCGGCGGCGGCCAGGGCGGCATCGCGCTCGGCGCGCGCCTTCGCCAGCTCGGTGTGCCGACGATCATCATCGAAAAGAACGAACGGCCCGGCGACAGCTGGCGCAAGCGCTACAAGTCGCTCTGCCTGCACGATCCCGTCTGGTACGATCACCTCCCCTACATCCCCTTCCCGGAGAACTGGCCGGTCTTCACGCCCAAGGACAAGGTGGGCGACTGGCTGGAAATGTACACCAAGGTCATGGAGCTGAACTATTGGGGCTCCACCACGGCCAGGTCGGCGCAGTATGACGAAACGACCGGCGAATGGACGGTTGTCGTCGAGCGCGATGGCAGGCAAGTGGTGCTGCGACCGAAGCAACTGGTGCTGGCGACTGGCATGTCCGGCAAGGCCAATGTTCCGAAGTTCCCGGGCCAGGACGTCTTCAAGGGCGAGCAGCAGCATTCCTCGCAGCATCCCGGCCCCGACGCCTATGCCGGCAGACAAGTCGTCGTCATCGGCTCCAACAACTCCGCCCACGATATCTGCGCGGCGCTCTGGGAGGCCGGCGCCGATGTCACCATGCTGCAGCGCTCCTCCACCCATATCGTCAAGTCCGACTCGCTGATGGAGATCGGCCTCGGCGATCTCTATTCCGAGCGGGCGGTGCAGGGCGGCATGACGACGCGCAAGGCCGATCTCATCTTCGCCTCCCTGCCCTACCGAATCATGCATCAATTCCAGATCCCGATTTACGACAAGATCCGTGAAAAGGACGCGGACTTCTATGCCGCACTCGAAAAGGCCGGCTTCATGCTCGACTTCGGCGACGACGATTCCGGCCTCTTCATGAAATATCTGCGCCGTGGATCGGGCTATTACATCGATGTCGGTGCCTGCGATCTGGTCATTGACGGCTCGATCAAGCTGAAGTCCGGCGTCGATGTGTCCCACCTGACGGAAAACGCCGTGGTGCTCAAGGACGGCACGGAACTGCCCGCCGATCTCGTGGTCTACGCCACCGGCTACGGCTCGATGAACGGCTGGGCGGCCGACCTCATCTCACGCGAGGTGGCCGACAAGGTCGGCAAGTGCTGGGGCCTCGGCTCCAACACGGCCAAGGACCCAGGTCCCTGGGAAGGCGAGCAGCGCAACATGTGGAAACCGACGCAGCAGGAAGCGCTGTGGTTCCACGGCGGCAACCTGCACCAGTCCCGCCACTATTCGCAATATCTGTCGCTTCAGCTGAAAGCCCGCCAGGTCGGCATCGACACGCCGATCTACGGGCTGACCAATTCACATCACTCGTCGTAAAGCCAGAGGGGCGTTGGCTTGGCCAGCGCCCCTCTGGATCACCATTGAGTGTTGGCCCCTGGTCCGCGCGCTCCGACGGCTCCAACCACATAAATGTTTGGAGGTAAGGAGGTCTTTCAGGAACAGCGCTGGAGCGGACTCAATCACAGACCTGCATTCAGCACAGCCGTGACATCGTTCTGTTTTCTTTGACCATTTATCGCCGCCTGATGACGCATCGGAGAACGCTTCGGCTGCTTGACGGCTGCGACTTCTCCCAGGCATCGGGTAGGTGCTCGCGGTCGGATGCAGCCCGCTCCTTGCCTGGGGAAAAAATTCGCCAGGGACAGCGTCTGGGGCGCGCTAACTCTCGGCCGGTCAAGTTTGACGGGATGGCCTGCATTCGATACTCAAGGTGATCATGACAGTTGGAGTTTCAGCGCCCGCGCGCTCGAATACCTATTTTATCGTCCTTGTGGTGCTGGGTTGCACGCACCTGCTCAACGACCTTATGCAGTCGCTGATCCCGGCGGCCTATCCGATCCTCAGAGAGGCCTACGCGCTGGACTTCGTTCAGATCGGCCTGATCACCATGACGTTCCAGATTGCAGGATCGGTCCTACAGCCGGTTATCGGCGTCCTGACCGACAAGCACCCGGCCCCCTATTCGCCCGTGGTCGGAATGATGTCGACACTGTCCGGGCTGGTTTGCCTGGCTTTTGCGAACAGCTACACCGTCATCCTCGTCGCCGTCGCGCTGATCGGGATCGGCTCCTCAATCTTTCATCCGGAAGCAACCCGCATGGCGCGTTACGCAGCCGGCGGCCGGCAGGGGCTTGCGCAAGGGCTGTTTCAGGTGGGCGGACAGGCAGGCGGCGCGCTCGGACCCGTTTTCGCGGCCATCATCATCGTGCCCTTCGGTCAGTCGAGCCTGTCCTGGTTTGCCGTCGTGGCCTTGCTCGCCATGGCGCTCCTGATGTGGATCGGCTCGAAGCAGAAGGAAATCAGCGCGGCGTTTGCAGCAAGGCAGGCGCGCGCGAAATCCAGAGAGACGGCAGAGCGCCACGCACCGGTGACGATCGGGATCGCGCTTTTCGTGATGACCTTCCTGATGTTCAGCAAGAATGCCTATGGCGAGAGTTTCCGCTCGTTCTACACATTCTACCTGATGGAAAAGTTCGACCTCACCATCCCGGCCGCGCAGATGATGCTGTTCATCTTCCTCCTCGCCTCGGCGGCCGGCGCCCTGATAGGCGGCATCGTCGGCGACAAGATCGGACGATACCACATCATCTGGATTTCGGTGCTCGGCCCCCTTCCGTTGACCTTGATCCTGCCGCATGTCGATCTGTTCTGGACCGGCGTTCTGAGCGTCCTGATCAACCTCATCATGGCCAGCGCCTTCGCATCGATCCTGATCTACGCCATGGAATTGCTGCCGAACCGCATCGGCCTGATCGGCGGCCTGTTCTACGGCCTGAACTTTGGACTGGGCGGCATCGCAGCCGCTCTTCTCGGTCTGGTTGCCGATCGCTACGGTGTCGAGATGGTCTACACCATCTGCTCGTTCCTACCGCTTGCGGGCCTCTTCGCCTGGTTCCTCCCGAAGCTGGACGATAAAATCGCCTGACGGACTTTGTCAGAAAATCCCGTGCCCTCGTCTTGAAAGGATTTGGACCGCCGACCACGTCGTTCCACCTTCAAGATCTTGCTAACTGGCGGAAATCGTTCGATATTGAGCCGCCCACCGGTAGGCCCGCGAAAAAACCGTCAGAAGTCAACGCTTCCTCCCTTGCCATTACGATTCCGATATCAAAACGTTGTTTTATTGTCGCTATCTGGAACCGGCGGCGACTTGTGGCGGCACACCAATGAGCAGCGTAACAAACCATCACCCGAGCGATGGCCATGGACGAAGACAAGAACGGCATCCGCGTGAACGCTGCCTGGCAAAGCGAACACAAATCGTGAACAACAAGTCTGGACTAATCGGCGTCTCGGCGCGTGCGGCGACGCAACTTAATCGAGTGCAGCTGATCAATGCTACGATTTGGCGATCCGGGTGCCTTTGTAGCCGAGTTCGGCTGAATCATAGCTACCGAAGTAGGGCGTGACCTTATCGCGGAGAATAATCGACCCGGTAGTGTTTCGATCCGTCCAGTAGTGTCCTATCAAATTCACGATCGGGGATCCCACAATCTTGTACTTGAAGCTCCCATAGTGAATCTCGCTGACTTTGCCTCGCAGGTGGATATTCGGATCACTCTGATAAACGCCATAGACATAAGTAGTTCCGTCGTCTTTGATATCAAAGCGACTGGCTAACAGGAATGACTCCGTTTCCGCTGTCATCAGACGAACAGAAAGTTTTGAAAAAGTCTGTTTGACGGCCACATACCCATAAATTGGGCCCTTTTTCTCCTTTGTAATCGGATCCTCATATGACGACTGCATTTCCGCCAGCCACGTCCCATTGAGATCAGGAGTTTGAACAAAGCGATTAAGAGGCCAAAGCCGCCACAGAAATTTGTCGAACAAAGCCCACCCCGTAGTCATAACAAATAACGTCAGCGAATACGGTTTGGCATGTTCCCAAGTTAGATCGATTCCTAATATCCAAAGAAATCCTCCCCAGGTTAAAACCGCGGTGATAAGCAGGGCGGATATCGATGTACGTGTGAGCAAAATGACACCGGATCTAAAAGAGAAGATACTAGCGACGTTACGGGAGACTCGGGGCGAGCCGATACCTTTTCACCCCTTAATATTGGTGTTTTCCACGGGTAAAGTCTCGACTGACGAGTGTGTCCCTATGCCGAGAGCCCCGATGCCACCGGTCGGCGCTGTTTTTTCCAAACAACTTCCAGGTCTCCTTAGAGAAGCTGTGCGGATTAATCCAAGCGTCCACGATGGTGCTCTCATTTTCTCTAGAAAAAATGCCCATGATGAATATCGTCTCGCCAGCTGGTCCATGAGGATAGTCAGTAAGACTCAGCTGCAGGACGCGGTCCCAAATCTGGGCTCTGCGCACAATAGCGCACTTGCACTATCACTCTCGCCCGAAGTAGATATTTGCTGCCTTTTGTCAAAGGGGAATATCGCTGTATTTCAACGTGGATCGATGCAAATCGAGGGCATAGACTGATCGCCACTTCCTAATAAATCCAGCTTCAAATTGTTGGCCGTTCAGGTCTAGGTTGACAAGCGTTGGCCTCGGGATGCGATTGACGAGTGGCGCCTCGGTTGAAGCTTCACGCGAGGTGATCTCACTATCTCTGATGAGATCTGACCAAGCAACGGTTACGTCGGGTCATCCTTTAGGTAACCGTCATTCATCGCAGGGTGCGGCTCGAAGCGCCGAGTTACCAACACGATCTGACCAACCTCCCGCGGCTCGCTTTCGATCCGATCGAGCGCCTCGTTGACGAGTAAACATTGTTCGGCGCTAAGATAGAAACGATGCTCACAGAGAAACGACCGCGCGCCGTGGTAGTTGTCGAGCGTCGCCCTTTCGATTTCAGAAACCGCTGCGGCGACACGCCCGCGGTCCACGCGCGGGCGCAATAGCGGCACGATGTCCAGCGTTCGGTCTTCTGAGATTACGAAGGCCATCCGTGGAACGGAGCCAGCTGACACATAGCGGACGGCAGAATTGTAACGTGCACCACGCGACGGCGTGCTCTCATCACTCGCCTGGCCATCCAAGATCACGCCGATGGCGTGGCAGACGCCTTCTGGATCAGCGAGGATTGTTCCGTCTATTGCTGTGGCGCGCTCAATTAGCTCCTTGGTAAGCGGGGTTGGAACGATCGCCGTCCCCTGCCCTACTAGTCGCTGTGTTTCCTCTGCTGCATCGGTTGCAATCACCAATGAGCTACCGTGCCGGAGCTGAGCTAGGAGATCGAGTACTATGCGAAAGCGCGCGATGGCGGGCTCACCGATACCTTGAAATACTCGGCGCATATTGTCGATAAAGCGCTCCTTGCCAATCGGCTCCTGCGGCAGCCGGGCCTCGCCGAACCATGAGCGGAGCAGTACCTGCTCGCCGCATTGAAAGTCCCATTGATGATGGTCGAGGAATTCAACACAGAACGGTGGCGCACTCACGTCGGACACCCTTCCCAATCCCGAAATCGAGCCGTATTCGACAATTAGCGCCGTCTCCGCGGTTGCCATTTGGAGGAGCTTACGCGCCCAGCGAGTCTCGGATAACGGAACCGGGCTTGCCAGCCTAACCACATATTCAACATTGGGGTCGTCCGCAGCGGCGAGAACTAGTCGCCCAGTACCCGTCTTCCCCTCATAACGGAGCTGTGACAGGCGGTTTACATCCTCAAATAGATCGGAAGTAGCGTATTTGCCCGCAATGAAAGAACTGCGCATAAACGAGGACGCCGCTCGCCGAACTATCTCTCCCGCCGAACGCATCCCTTCGTCGCTCATCACACGCCCCGGATCTGGCAACGCAAGGCCACGGCAGGCCTCATCCAGCAACTGATGAATACAGGCGTGGGCTAAGCTGGTTTCATATACCTCACTCTGCCATGTCACTTCGACCGGCGGATACTGACGAAACAAGCGTAGAGGTAGTTGAAGTACAGAGACTACATAGTAATCCCCCACGGGATAGGCGATGCTGCAGAAACTTTTACGACCAAGCTTTTGGTCTTCCGGATCAAGCCTCCGCTTGATCTCTTCAGTGATCGTAAGTCGGCGAATGCGCTCGGGTTTTTCGCGCATCGTCGGCTCGTGGGTATAGAACATTTCCTGTTGTGGATGGTTAGGAATTGCGCGCTCGACCTGATCCCCGAGGCTGTCGAAGATTGCAAGCGGCCATTCACCATCCTCCGGCTCGATGCAGACGGGATGACCCGGCGCGAGATCTGGCAGACGTAAGCCGACCAGAAACACCTTCGGCTCGATCTCGGCGCCTAGAAGCTCAAAAACTCGTTTAGCTCGAAGTTCCACCGCCAGTCGAAAATGAGGCTGATGGCCCCACATGAAGAGTTTAATAGTCTTCGACATAGCTGACGCTTTCCCTAGTTGACGTGCACGCTGTTCTTGTATCGCTTGCCGACGTGCGCGTCGTAAGCTGCGCGGTGTATCTGCTAGCCATACAACCAGACATCAGCCGTGACCTCGATAATCTCGGTCCTCCGACATTCTGGAAGCACTGATTAGCACGAGTATGAGCGTTTCATTGGGACCGGTTCGCATGGTCTGCTCGTGGACTTCGAACTTGTGGGCATCCCGCCGCTCGAACCAAGCCTTCGCGCCAATCTTGCGCGGCGGGGTACACTGCCGAAGTGCTGCTCAGGAACTTCGCGAACGAACATCCCCGCCAATGCTGATAATGGCGGTGCCATCGTCACGGTTCACCTTAGGGACAATGGATCCGATCGGAGCAAATAGCCCACCCCTCACCTCAATGGCGAACTCCCATGGGCCGGGATGGTCTACGAGGTCCATGCTAACATGGTCTCGCCCCTGAAGATCGGTCCAAAGTAATCCAACCTTCATCGTGACGGCTTTGGGGTATCCTGAGAGGCTGAGATTTGCCGTTACCTCCAAACAACCCAGCCGATTGTCAAATCCAGCCTGCAACTCACCCTTCATTCCATCGCCGAGATCGAATGCCACCCCATGCATAACCGAAATGGCATGGAGAATAACAAGTGACCTGAGTGGATCCAGTCGTTCGGTTTCAGCGGCTTTCAGAAGTCCGTTCTTCACCATAACGAATTTGAAGTCGTCAAATATTTGCTGCCCCAAAAGCGCAGGGTTCCAGATCAGCCGGTCACCAAAACTGATAACAATCCCTTTTTCGTCTTCCGTCAAAGGCAGCGCCGCAGGGCTTCGCATTTTTTCAAGTGCAGCGGTCAACACCAACTGAACTTCTTTTCGTCTTCTACCGCCTGAGAGTCTTGCGACTTGCTCATCGGTCGCCATCCTAAAATTTGACTCAGCTCGTGCAAAGACATCAGCCAAGCTTACCACATCTGTCATAGCGCGATCGAACAATGGCTTGAACGTTGTCCGCATGTCACGAATTCTATCAGTGACCGGGCCACGATTGCGCAGATCCGGGTGCGCTGCGAAGTCAGCAAGTTCTCGGAAGCTAGCACGCCCATACGACGCTTGACGCTTTCCGAAATAAAGCTTGGCGACATCATCGATCTCACGCATTCCGCCCATCAGCCTTTCAAGCCTTGCCTTGAGGCTTTCATCATGAAGGTTCGTCGTTCTAGTCATTGTCTGATGGGAAACCGTGAGAGAGCGAAGCTACTGGTAGATGTATGTTGGTCTTCATAGTCGGTCTATAAGCCGAGCAAGAGTCGTGGCTTTAACTCACCGCAAATATTGCGCGACGTCCGGGATCAGTTAAACGAAAAAGGACTCGCGAGCGAACGCACGGAATTCAAAATTACCTCCATGCTCAAAACCTCCCCTTCCCCGCTATCTCGCGCAAGCCCAGCTCGCCAACGATCCGCACCGCCGCCTACGGTGTCGTCCCGAGCGTTTTGACGACCATGCCTGCCGACGCGAGCGACCGCGTGATTACCAGCTCCACCAGTTCGGGCAGCCTTAGCGATGTCCGCCACTCCATGAGTTTACGGCTCCATCGTTTTTTTCACCAGCGCCATTAGGTCATGCTTCTTCAGCCCAATCTCTGTGTCGCCAAAATCCATAACAATGTGCCGCCGCAGGCGAGCTTTTGCTGTGGACGACACATGAGGGTGAAAGATCGACCAGCGAATTTCCTGTATTGGTTGCAGATGCGGAGGAAGTCGCCTTGACCGACATTGTGCAAGCGAAGATACCTTATCGTATTCTCAGCCTCGATGGCGGTGGCGCCAAAGGCTTCTATACCCTTGGCGTCCTAGCCGAAATCGAGGGCCTTATCGGCTGCCGCCTATGCGAGAAATTCGACCTCGTTTTTGGCACCAGCACCGGCGCGATCATAGCGTCCATGATTGCGCTGGGCATGACTGTCGATGAAATCCACACGAACTACAAGACGTACGTTCCTGACATAATGCGGCTGAAGAAGCCGGAGCATAAGTCTGCGAAGTTGGCCGAGCTGGCGGAGAAGATTTTCGGTGATGCCAAGTTTGACGACGTGAAGACCGGCGTGGGGATTGTCACCACGAAATGGGTTGTCGAGCGTCCTATGATTTTCAAGGGAGACATCAACCAGGCCCACGGCCGCCAAGGCACGTTCAAACCCGGCTTCGGCGTGAGGATCGGCGACGCCGTTCAGGCTTCGTGCTCGGCCTACCCGTTCTTTTCGACGAAGACGGTCACTACCGGCGACGGCGATGAGGTGACGTTGGTTGACGGTGGCTATTGCGCGAACAACCCAACCCTCTATGCCATTGCCGATGCGAGCCGCGCGTTGGGCCTGACCCATGCCGACCTACGAGTTGTGAGCGTCGGCGTCGGCGTATATCCCGCGCCGAAGCAGTCGATTTTGGGCAAGATGTACTGGATCAATAAATACCTGCTCAGTGTCCAGCTCCTGCATAAGACGCTCGAAATCAACACCCAGTCCATGGACCAGCTCCGCGCGATCTTGTTCAAGGATGTGCCGACCGTCCGCATATCCGACACCTTCGAGCAGCCGGAAATGGCCACCGACCTCTTCGAACACGACCTCAAGAAGCTCAACGTCCTCCGCCAGCGCGGCCGCGAATCTTTTGCCAAGAGCGAAGCCCTGCTGAAGGAATACCTGCTCTAACGGACCTCCCATGCCAATCAACGAAGCTCAGCTCACCACCTGGTCGTCTCAGGGTAGCGTCCAGCAGTCGGCGGCGACCTACCAGGCCATCAAAGATGTCCTCAACGACACCAAATCGCCCTATTATGCGAAGTGGTTCAGCAATTTCTTGCAGGGCTCCTACGGCAACGACACCAACGTGTGGCGCGACAGCGATGTCGATATCGTCATGCGCCTGTCATCCGTCTACTACTCGGACACCAGCAACCTCAGTGCGGACGACAAGGCAAACTACGATCGGGGTTGGAGCGCAGCCGATTATTCCTTCACCCAATTCAAGCGCGAGGTCACGGCGTGGCTCATTGCCAATTACGGCGTTGGCGTCGATGGGTCCGGCAAGGCAATCTTCGTTCCCGGAAGCGGCAATCGCCGCGATGCCGACGTATTGGCTTGCGCCGAGCACCGCCTTTATTTCACCTACCCTTCTGTCGGTAATCCCACCTATATGGAAGGTGTCGTCTTCTGGAAGGCCGATGGCACCCAGATCGTCAACTACCCCAAGCAGCATTCCGAGAACTGCACGACCAAGCACCAGAATACCAATAGCTGGTTCAAGCCCACCGTGCGGATCTTCAAGAACATCCGGAATCGAATGATTGACGATGGCCTGTTGCAGGAGGGCGTTGCGCCGTCCTACTTCTTGGAGGGCATGCTCTGGAATGTGCCCAATAGTCTATTCGGAAAGAGCTACTTCGAGACCGTTGTGGCCTGCTTCAACCACATGTACTTCATAGAGGATAAGACGCAGCTCAAATGCGCCAACGACTACCATTGGCTTCTCCGCGATGAATTCCCGACGAGCTGGTCGCTGAATGACCACAGCACCTTCATGGAGGCGTTCAAGCAGTTCTGGAACAACTATTAAGGCACATTGCATATCGGAGTTCCCCGCATGCCCCTACCCGGCCTTCCCGGCAAATCAATGCCCCCGCATCTCATCGAGAAAGCTCAAGCCGTCGCTCGCCATGAGGTTGGCCATTGGGCGATCGGCTATTGCCTCGGCTTCAAGGTGGGCGACATCTCGATCGTCATCCAAGAGGTTGATCACTATCGTGGGCACGCTGTGATCGAGCTTGAATCTGACCTCGGCTCCCTCGAACTGGTCGAGTCCTATCTCCGGCGCCGGATCATGGTTCTATTTGCCGGCGTTATGGCGGAGTCGTTGAAGCCAAACGGCATCCCTCTGAAAGACTACGCGAAAAACGAGCTTGAGAAGGGCGGCGCAACGAACGACCACAAGGGCATTCGGGAGCTTCTGCGGGTGCTAAGGGGCGTGGTCTACGGACCGCCACGGGATAAAAAGAAGTTGCAAGGCGAACTGGATACACTGAACGACGAGCTATGGAATGCGACCGAAGCGCTGGTCATGAAGCACCACAAGCTTATCCTCGGGCTAGGGGGCGCGATCGCAGAAAAGGCATCGGCTCGGGGTAAGCCCTTCGGCCTGACGGAAACGCAAATCGTTGCGCTGCCCGACGTAGCGGAATGGCTTGCTGCAAATCCGCAGCCAAAATGATCAGGTGCGCGGCTTGCCTTTTCGGTCAATGATGGCGGCTATCTCAGCATCAAGCTTTGCGCGCTTGTCTTCGATCAGCTCGACCAGCGTTGTTTCAAGGATATCGTAGCACACGATCAAGTCCTCGAAGTCGGCGTCTCCCTCGTGGCTACCGAAGTTTCCGACGTGCCTCAGCGCATCGAGCGCAGCCTTGTGGCCTGGCTTCAGCTTATCGAGTTCGTCGATTCGTTCCGACAGGTCGAGCGTTCCCTTCTTTCCGTTCCGCTTGATGCCCTCGCGAACGACGCCAAGCTGGTCGAGCAGCGCCTCGATGAAAATGCGCAGCCGGCCAGCACACGCTCCCCTATTCATCCAGAACAGCTCGAAGGAATGGAAGAGGTGCTCGCGAGGCACCGAGTCCAGCTTCTCCGGCCACTTGATGATCGGTGGCGCCGGAACCATGGATTTCGGGACGAGGGTTTTATCCTCGAATACTTCATGCTCCTCCGTATCGGGGTTGAACACGTATTCGTCGTGGCTCCGGAAATCGCCACTAACCGCTACCACCTCGCCACAGAAGCCGTAGTCACAGGTCAGAAAGCACGTAAACCGCCCCTCCGAAACGTCGTGCAGCGCAAGCTCCGAAAAACCTGTTGTCACGTACTTCGGCTGCTTTCGGTAGAACAGCTTCGAATTTGACCTGAGTGTTCCGGGCTTGCATCGGGGGCATGGTAGGCCGGGAATGGAACCATAGGACTTTCGCCAAATCTTCCTGTCCACGTCCCCTCCGAATCGCGCCGAGCCTTCAAAGCTTCGAGGTACTCTCGCTCGATCTTAGCCAACAGAGCCTCGTCGCCGCAACACTCGGCAATCGGGCGTGTCTCATAAGCGGGGCCAAACATCGCTATTCCGCCGTCAAACCCAGCGAGGCGCGGCGGGCCCGCGCCATCTCGCGCCGCGCTCGGCCTTTTCTCAGCGCGGCGCATCTACGGCATCCGCAAGCCTTCTGACAGCCGCCAACTGGATCTCTTTGCGGAGGCGGCCTAACACGGAGTAGGCGCAGCTCTCTTTCCTCGAAACGCTAGCCCAGAGCTACCTAAGCCACCCTCGCCGTGGAGCTGATGGCCGCAGGCTTGAAGCGCGACCGCATGGGCCGCGACGACCAGACCGAGCATCTTGAGGAGCAGGTGTTGAAGCTCGGGATAGCAAGATAGCGCCTACTTGGGCCATTCCTTGTATCTATGAGGAAACAGATCGATGTCTTTTTTCGCCTCAGCGAACATATCCGCGAAGCGACCGGTTCGCTTGCTGAAGTAACCCGCGACGTGGAACGCGTAGACATCGGCAAGCTGTAGCAGACGCGAATGGTGCGATCGGCAGAAGTGGACGGAATCGACCAGGCTCTTGATATGGATGCCCCATTTGGTCGGGGTGCCATGCTGGCGATACCGTTGGAACTCGCGCACCATGTTATGGGCCTGCTGGTCATCTAGGTCACCAATCAGCAAGGCCGCAGCGTCTTTCGGGATAGCCAGCTCCGCACGCTCCACGAAATGCTGGAAGGCCACCTCCGGCGCGTTTCCTCCCCACAGCTTTGTGGTGTCGATGGCTGCATAGACCCGCTTCAGACCATCAGCCTCGGAAATGATTTTGAGCAGTTCGGCCAACATCTCGATACGTTCAGCCATCGGTCGGCCCTTACAGTGGCCCTTGCCGAAATAGCAGTAGCTGGCGTGAAATTCGGAGCTTGTGACCAGCTCCCGCGTACCGAAGTATTTTTCGGAGAGGTCGGTTACCGCCGTCTCTAGCTGGCCTATCAAGTCAGCGGGAACGACCAAGCCAGCCACGATGTAGTGGTTCTGGCCGTTTTGTGGCATTGCTTTAACTTCATCGAAATAGGTAACGAACAAGACATGGCTCGCGATGGGGTTGAATCGCTGTGATTATCTCAGCCGTGGGCGGCGGCCTGCAACAACCCCAAAGCGGTCCTCCCGAGGAATCTTTTTGAACGCGAAGCGCGGTACGGCAGGGAAACGTTCACGAGATTGTGGACACTTCGGGAATTGCAGGTGATTAATGACGCTATCGTTCCAGAATTGGTCGAGACTATATAACTC
>NZ_UEYQ01000020.1 GCF_900492205.1 Ciceribacter sp. T2.26MG-112.2 | reverse complement strand
CGACGGCGATTTCATCGAACGGGTTCATCGACATCTTGACGTTGGCCAGCTCCACGCCGGTCCCGTCCGTCTTGACGCGGATCTTGACGTTGTAGTCCACAACCCGCTTAACGGTCACGAGTATCTTCATGTCTCTCTTCCCCCAGTCAACACAGCGCAGGAGACACGCCGAAGCAGTCAGTGATGAATCGAGCCGCGAGCCAATAGGCTCGCGGCTGCCAGTACTTACTGGATGACACGGCCTTGGCCCACATCGGCCGCGGACGGATCCAGGCCGTAGGTTTCGAGGGTCGTGCCGATCACGCCCTGGCTGCGCTGATCCATGATGGTGGCGTTGACTGCAGACACGAAAGCTTCGTTGGTCTTCGACAACAGGAACGATGTCTGCGACGCATTGGTGGTGGCGCTGATGCGATCGTCCGCCTTCAGGAGCTTGACCTGTACATTGGTGCCCTTGTTCAGAAGAACCGCTGCACCGAAGCCCTCGAGAGCGGCGTCGATGCGACCGGCCTGGAGATCCTGGGCAAGGTTCAGCGAGGAGGGATAGGTGCCGGAACCTTCGAAAGTGTCTTCCATCTCGAGCACCCAGGCGTAGCCTTCGACGGTGCCGACTTTCTTGCCGAGCAGCTGATCGACGGTGTCGAGACCGTCAACCGATGCCACGGCGAGCTGATCGAGATAGACCGGCGTGGACAGGGTCACAACTTTTTCGCGGGCCGCAGTGCGATAGAAACCGCCGATGGCCATGTCGGCACGATCGGACTGCACGGCCGAAACGGCTGCCGGGTAGGTGAAGATCTCATAGGTGATATCGAGGCAGTTTTCCTTGGCGAAGATCTTCACCAGGTCGCCGTCGATGCCGGAAACGGCCCCGGCTTCTTCCTGCGAATAGGGCGGCGTGTTGGTCAGCGCGACCGTGAGCTTGCCCTTCGTGATCGTCTCGAACTGGTGCTTCGGCGTGCAATCCTGCGCCATGGCGCTCGCTGCTCCGAGTGTGGACGCGAATACGATTACTGTCGCGATCTTCTTTCCCGTCTGCATGTTTATACCTCCAGTGGTGTTATTGTGCTTGGTTGGTCTGGTCAGCCGAGATGGCTACCCAATCGACGTTCGGTCCAGCTGACGAGCCAGCCGAACGGGATGGTGACGGCCAGGTAGAGCAACCCGGCCAGGATGAGGACATCGAGATAGAGGTAGGTCGCTGCGCCGACCCGGTAGGCCCGCGCCAGCAGTTCTGGCACCGCGATCGTGAAGGCCAGCGCCGTCGCCTGGAAGATCAGAATGGCAAAGCTCATCAGCGCAGGCACTGCGAACAGGATCCCCTGGGGGATGACCACGTAACGCATGATGTCGGCCTGGGTCATGCCGAGCGCCATGCCGGCTTCCACCTCCCGGCGGGGAACGGCATTGAGCCCGGCCCGAAGGATCTCGCTGGTATAGGCGCCGGTGGTGAGCGCAAGCGCGGTGGCGCCGGCGGCAAAGGCACCGACATTCAGCCCAGCGGATGGCAGGCCGTAATAGACCATTTGCAGGACGACAAGCGCAGGCGCCCCCCGGCCGATTTCGACGGCAGCCACCGCAAGGTAGCGCGGCACCCACGACTTCGCCGAGGACAGGAGCGCCAAACCAAGCCCCAGCGGCAAGCCGAACAGCATGGCCAGGCCGACGAGCTGCAGGCTGACCTTCAGGCCTTTGAAGAGCTGCGGGGTCCAGTTGATCCAGTTGGAGAACAGTTCAGTCATCGTCCGATACTCCGGCGAAGCCTCTCGTCCATGAGGCGCGAGAAGAACGCCACCGGTATGGACAGGATGATGTAGAGGGCGGCCGCAAAGACGAAGGGCGCATAGCCTCCACCGGACGCCTGCGCTGCCTGGGAACCGAACATCATGATATCGCGCACGCCGATCGTGGAGGCGACCGTCGAGTCCTTGAGCAGGCTGACGAGGAAGGTCGCCATGGGCGCGATCGACACCTGCAGAACCTGTGGCGCCATGACATAGCGCAGAATGTCGGCATGGCTCATTCCGAGCGCAACCGCTGCCTCGCCCTGCGCCTTGGGCAGGGCAAGAAAGCCGCCGCGGTAGATTTCGGCGAGATACGCTGCCGACACCAGTCCGAGCCCGATTGTTGCCGCCTGAAACGAGCTGAGCTTGATCAGCACACTGCTGAGACCGAAAAAGATGATGAACAGCCAGACGACCGGCGGTATGCCGCGCATGACGTCAATGTAAATGCGCGCGGGCCAACGCAGAAATCGGCTGCTGGAGCGCCGCATGAGCACGAGAGGCACGCCCCCGATCATGCCGATGACGAAAGCGCCGATGGTCACGCCCAGCGTATAGGGCACGCCCTTCAAAAGGTTGAGCAATAGTTCCGTCATCAATGGCGATCCAGGATCGCGCGGAAGAACCGCTGGGTGCGTTCCGACTTCGGATTGCGGATCACCTCCTTGGGCGAGCCTTCCTCGATGATTTCGCCATTCGCCATAACGACCAGGCGATCGGCGACCTCGGCAGCAAAGGCGATCTCATGGGTGACGACGATCATCGTCATACCGTCCTCGGCAAGTTCGCGCATGACCGAAAGCACCTCGAGCCCGAGCTCCGGGTCGAGCGCGGAGGTCGGTTCGTCAAACAACATCACCTGGGGGTCAAGCGCCAGTGCGCGGGCAATCGCGATGCGCTGCTGCTGTCCGCCGGAAAGGCGCGCGGGGTAGGAATGCGCCTTGTCGGCGAGATGCACACGCTCAAGCAGCGTTGCGGTTCGCAATTCTGCTTCGGCTTTCGTGCGCTTCAGAACGCGCATCTGGGGCAGTGAGATGTTGCGCTGGACCGTCATATGCGGAAACAGGTTGAAGGACTGGAACACCATGCCTGTGGAGCGGCGCAACTTCAAAAGCGCTTCCGTCGGCAGCGCGTGATCAAGGGCAAACCGGAAATCGCCGACGGCCAGCGTTCCCGCCGAGGGATGCTCGAGCATGTTGATGGTGCGCAGAAGCGTGCTCTTGCCGGCCCCACTCGGGCCGACGATGGCGACGACCTCGCCGCGCGCAATTTCGAGCGAGACGTTCTTCACCGCGTGATAGGTGCCGTAGGATACGTTCACATCCTGCAGCCGGACAATGGGTTGTGTTTCCGACATGGCTCTAGAGGCCAGCCTGAAGATGCCGGAAGCCTGATACTTCTGTCGTCTCCGGCATGCGGCCGCTCCCTGTTTTTCTGTTGCGTTCGTGCATCTGTCTGCCTGGGGTCATACGGGGATGTTGCGCGCCGGCGTCGGCAGCAGCGCCTCGGCCCCGGGGGCTGACACAGGAGCACCATGCAGCGCCCAGTCGGCCGCCACCTGCCCGATCACGGGCGAGAGTTGGATTCCGTAGCCGCCGGCACCGGCCGCCGTGACGAGCGTGGGCTCCGACAGATCGATCGGACCTACAAAGGGCCGATGATCGGCGGTAACGGGATAGAGGCCCGCCCAGCCGCGGCCGAGCCGCGCGCCTGGCAGATGGGGCACCCGCTCCAGAATCAGCTCAGCCAGGTGGATCTTCGACTCTTCTTCGCACTGGTCGTTGTAGGTCTCCGGGTCTTCCGGTTCCAGGGACGCCACCTTGTGGACCTCGGCGATCAGCTCCTGGGGCTTCTCGTGCCGGAAATTGAGGCCCGAGCCCTCGCCATTGACGAGATCCATCACCATCGGCATCGTATAGTCGAGTGGCTTGTCGAGCAGGATCGTCACGGCTTCGTGCCGCTCCGGACGAACATGAAGGGTCTGGCCGAACATGGCAGCCAGCTGCGCAGCCCAGGCACCTGCGGCATTGACGACGATGTCGCAGTCGATAGCCGCCTCGGACGTCGTGAGCCGATAGCCACCACCCGACCGCCGCTCGACATCGGTGACCTTGCAGAATTGGCGGATCACAGCGCGGCGTTCACGAAGCCGCTCGGCAAGGAGCATGCACATTTCGTGCGGATCGATGAAGCCGTCGTCAGGCCCGAAGATGCCGCCGGCCAGACCGTCAGGATCCATATGCGGCACAAGCTGCTTGAGTTCGCCAGCCTGATAAACTCGCGAGCGAAAGCCCTTCTCCGCCTGCATGGCGACCGACTTCTCAAACAGCGCCATCTGCTCTTGCGTCCTCGCAAGGCGAAGATAGCCAATGTGATTGAAGCGCAGCCCCAGCTTTTCCAGTTCGCGGAAGCGCGGGATGGCATGGCCGCGGAGCATGAGCTCGAAAGGGTCTGTGAACTGTGTTCCGACAACGCCGACCGATCGGCCGCTGGAACCCGAGGCGATCGCCTGACCGTCGAGCACGGTAACGCGTGCGCCCTGTTCGACGAGGTTTGTCGCCGTCCACATTCCGAGCGTTCCGGCTCCGATCACGACGACATGGGGAGAAGTTGTCATAGTCTGTCCTGCTTCTATTCAATAGGGGCGGTGCGCTGTTAGGCCTACCGGACGATCGCGCCGAGCGTTTCATCGATTGCCGCGAGAATCTTGTCGGCATCGGCGGCCTCCATCGACGTCGAAAGCGCGAAGAGACCGTAGCTCGCGGACAGCACGCCTCGGTTCAGCAACCCCTTGTGGAACTGGTCGAGCATCTTGCGCTCGGCCGCCGTCGGATAGACCGACCGGTAATCCGTGATCGGGTTGTCGGTGAAATGCAGCTTGAAGAGCGAGCCGAGGCCGACGCAGACGCCCGGCAATCCGTGCTTCTTCAGCGCTTCGCTGGTGCCCTGGCGCAGGGTGTCGCCGATCTCGTCGAGATGCTTGAAGGCCTCGGGCGTAAGCGCCGTCATCGCGGCAATGCCGGCCCGCATCGTCACCGGATTGGCCGTGAAGGTCCCACCATGCGGCAGCGCCGGCTTTCCACCCGTCGGATCGAACACGGCCATCACGTCGGACCGACCGGCGATCGCGCCAACCGGAAAGCCACCGCCGATGATCTTGCCGAGCGCGGTCAGGTCGGGCGTGATGCCCCAGAGGCCCTGCGCCCCGGAATAGCCGAGCCGGAAGGAGATCACCTCATCGAAGATCACCAGCGATCCTGCCGCATGGGCCGTTTTCACCAGCCCGTCGAGATAATCCTGACGCGCGGGGATGAGCCCTGCCCGGTTCGGCATCGGGTCGATCAACACGGCGGCAATCTCGCTACCCCAGGCGCGGAAGACCGCCGCTAGAGCCTCGATGTCGTTGAAGGGAACGACAACCACGTCCTTCAGAACTCCCTCCGGCGTACCCTTGGCATAGGCAGTGGATGCCGGAATATCGCCCCAGTTGGACGGAGAGCTGTCCAGGCTCACTTCGGCGAAATCATAAGAGCCATGATAGGCGCCTTCGATCTTGACGATCTTCGGCCGGCCGGTGAAGGCGCGGGCGGCCTTGATCGCCATCATGACCGCTTCCGTACCCGAGTTGGCGAAGCGGACATGCTCGACGGATGGGAGGCGATCGACCAGAAGCTCGGCCAGTTCGATTTCGCTGAGTGTGGGCGCACCAAAGGCTGTGCCGAGCGGCAACTGATCGGCGACCGCCGCCACCGCTTCGGGCTGCGCATAGCCGTGGATCATCGCGGTAAAATTGTTGATGCAGTCGTAATAGACATTGCCGTCGACGTCCCACACGCGGCAGCCTTCGCCGCGCGCGGCATAGATAGGGAACGGGTCGATATAGACAGTGGTGCGCGTATTGCCGCCCGGCATGACCTTGCGGGCACGCGCGAACAGGTCCCGCGATCCGGGAACGGAATCAGGGTAAGTCGACATTGGATC
The DNA here is from genome assembly GCF_900492205.1 of Ciceribacter sp. T2.26MG-112.2. Classification (GTDB taxonomy): domain Bacteria; phylum Pseudomonadota; class Alphaproteobacteria; order Rhizobiales; family Rhizobiaceae; genus Allorhizobium; species Allorhizobium naphthalenivorans_A. Next base: position 55,358 of record NZ_UEYQ01000020.1, on the reverse strand, counting down.
TGCCTTCAGGAATGGGAATTTCGTCGCCGCGTCGTGAGCTTATCCAGCTCATTTCGTCATGATCGTATGGCTCTGTTCCCTCATGAACTGCGGCAGGAAATAGGCTCCAAGCCCGCCCTTGCCGCTGACGCCCGTGCCCTTCCAGCCGCAAAACGGCTGAGCGCCTGGCCAGGCGCCGGTGGTCGCACCGCTTGCGCGGTTGGCATAGAGAACGCCGGCCTCGGCATGGTCGAGGAAATACTGGAGCTCAACCTGATCCTCGGTGAAGATGCCAGCCGAAAGGCCATAGGAGATGTCATTGCCTTCGTCGAGCGCGGCTTCGAGACCATCGACGCCACGGACGACAACAAAGGGCATGAACAGCTCTTCGCGGGTGAGATTGCCGGGACCATCAAGCTCGACAATTGCAGGGCTGAAATAGTTTTCCGGCTGGCCATCGAGATGCTCGCCGCCGAAATGGACCTTGCCCTCCGCCCGTGCCTGAGCGACCGATGCCCGGAAGCGCTCGACGGTCTTCTGTCCATAGACGGGGCCCACGAAGGTCTCTGCGCGGCGCGGATCACCCACAACCAGCTTGGCCGCGAAAGCCGTTGCTCGACGGATAAACTCGTCCTTGACGCTGTTATCGACATAGACGACCGAGCAGGCCGAGCATTTCTGGCCCTGCAACCCGAAAGCCGAGCGGACGACACCCTGAGCGGCACGGTCGAGGTCGGCCTTGGCCGTCACATAGGCCGGGTTCTTGCCGCCCATCTCCGCGATAACGGGCTTCATCCAGGGCTGCGACGCCATGTGGCGGAAGATGCTCATGCCGGTCTTATGGGAACCGGTGAAGGCGACGCCATCAATACCCTTGTCCTTGGTCAGGAGCTCCCCGACCTCGGCACCGCCGAGCACGACCGTGAACACCCCCTCGGGCAGGCCGGCCTTCTTGAGCGTGTCGGCGATCAGGAGACCGGTCAGCTGGCACTCAGGCGACGGCTTGAAGACAACGGAATTGCCGCCCAGCAGTGCGCCGGTGATCATGCCAATCGACAGCGCGACCGGGAAGTTGAACGGGGCGACGACTGCGAAAACGCCATAAGGACGCAGAACGCTTGTTGCAGTCTCGTTGGCAACGAGCTCATTCATCGGTCGGCGATAGCCGTTGTTGTTCCTCAGTTCGGACGGATAATATTCGAGCATATCGACGGCTTCGTCAGCCTCGCCGATGGCCTCCATCCGCGACTTCCCGATTTCATAGAGGGCCGCAAGGCCGATCTGATACTTTTCCTCGGCGAGAACCGCCTTCCAACGCGCCGCAAAGTCGAGCCGATCGTCGACTGAGGAAGCATTCCAGACCTTTGCGCCTTTGCGGGCAGCCGCAATCGCGGCCTTGATGTCAGCCCGTGTGGAAACGGGAAAGCGCCCCAGCTCCAGCGCCGGATCGATCGGGCTCGCCACTGTGGCGAGAGCACCAGTCGCAAATTCGGTCGCCCAGTCGCGGCCCAGTACCGAAGCTTCGAAATCCGGGATAAGCGCGTCGAGGTGCGCATGCAGCGGCGAGAAATCGACGCCGATATTGGAATAGGTCACTCGCGGTATTGCTGCAGACATAATTTGGTTCCGAATATTGGTTCATGTTCCGATATTCGGCATCAAGTCACTCCTCATGTCAAGGGTGAATTCCACAAACTGGCTCTTTTCCCATCTTTCGGGATAATCAAGGCTACACACGCCGCGAGCGCAGAGTGGTTCATGATCATTTCCAACAGGCTATCCGGCGCGCTGGTGGAGCTGGAGTAACTTGCCCAGACGACTGGCTGCATCGGCAACAGCCGCGCAATTGCTTTCGAAGTTCTGCTCTATGACCTGGCCATAGGGGCCGGTGATACCCACGGCGTAGGCGACATCCGCAGGCGGCGTAAAGATCGGGTAAGCGATACTGCCGAGCCCGGCTACATGCTCGGCAAGGTCGACTGCAAATCCGCGCAGCCTAGTGCGCTCAAGCTCTTCCCTAAGGTCGGCGGCATCGACGACGGTGTTGCCCGTGAAGCGGTCCAGCCGCTCGGCCAGAACCCGGTCCACCGCATCGTTCGCCTGGAACGCGAGGATTGCTTTACCGGTTGCCGTTGCATTGGCCGGCATTGACATGCCCGGTACAACATACATCTTTATCGGCGTGTCCGGTGCCACACAGGTGATCGATTTGATATTCGCACCGTCGAACTTGGAAATGAAGGCCGACAGCCCCGTCCTCTCGGCGAGCGTCTGAAGCGGTCGCTGCGAGATTTTCTCCACCCATCCCGTGTCAGGCGAGCTATGAAGCAGGCGCAACATCCGCTCGCCCAGCCTGTAGCTGCGGCCGCGCGACGTATCTAGCGTGAGCATGCCTCCGTCCAATAGCGCGTGCAGCAAGCGATTGACCGTAGTTTTCGGCAAATCGAGGGCAGCCTCCAGCTCGGCCGCTGTAAGCCCTTCGGCAAAAGGAGCAATTGTTTCGAGCACTGACATGTATCGCTCGAGAGGACTCTCCTTGGTCGAACTCATAAAACCTCGCAAACTTGTCTCGCCCAATCCCTAACCGGGCCGAGCTGCAACAAGCTATTCAATGAAATTGGAGCCATACACAAGATGCATTTTCAATGCTAAGGGCGCTGACCCCGCGCTGCGGCAAGCACATCTAAAATGAAATCGATGGCAAAGATAATCCGCCTCATCATGCCAAACTCCGTTCAAGTGCAAAATGATTGGCGAAACTGAAGGGCCAAGGTCATTCAGCCCCGATCGTCCAAGCCCGAAATGCGGCCTTTCGATTTTGCATCCCTTCACCTAGGCTGACTGTTTGGCGACAACCGGAGTGGGATTGTGGGACTTAAGATCGTTCGAAGGCTAGTCCCCGATTGGGGAACAACCTATGGCCCGCCAGGCGAAGGCCCTTTTCCAGCAGTCATGATATTTCATGGCTCGGAAGGGGCTTTTTCTGGATGGAGCCACCGAAATGCAGTTCTGTTGGCTGCTCACGGTTTCCTCGCATTCCCGTTTGGCTACTCTAGTGGAGGTAACGCGTGGAATGCCGGCAACATCGAAGAAGTCCCGTTGGACCGCAGTGTTGATGCTCTAGCAGCGCTTCGTGCATTTGAGTTCGCAAACGAGAAGCTGGCCCTTTACGGTGTTTCGCGTGGTGCCGAACATGCCCTGCTACTCACGTCGCTGATGGCACGCGACGGCTTGGCTGGGCTGCCGGACGCCGTTGCCGCTCATAGTCCGCCAGATGTCATCTGCGGGGCATTTGATGCTCGAAGATATCGCGATAGTGGCGATCCCGGCTGGGTATCCTGGGACCCCGCAAAGAGGGCGTGGTCATGGCGAGGCTCATCAGCTAACCTACTTCCCACTAGTCCTATTGAGATTGAACGGTTCGATGGCCCACTGTTTCTCAGCCATGGGACGGCAGACCGCGCGTGGTCGGCTGACATGACCAAACGGCTGACTGCCCGTCTCCGATCGCATGGCCGCGATCCGGAAGTCCATTACTACGAAGGTCAGGATCACATTCCAGGCAGTGCAGCCGAGAACGAGCACCATGATCATCTCGTTTCGTTTCTCAAGCGGCATTTATGCTGAATGGACTGGATCTGCTTGTCGCCTTCGAAAAGAAGCCTGACATCCCCTACCAACCGCAGGCCATTGCTCGCTGCTCAACGAACGGTTGCTTTCAGGGCCAGATCGAGAACCGCCCAATGACCATTATGAGGGTGCGAACCGGGAATAGATTTCCGCTGTCGGCCCGGAGCGCTTAGGCGCCTTCGCAGGAATTCGCCATTTTGCAGGAGAGTTTCGCGAAGAAGCTCTCATTGCATCGGCAATGCCGATCGCGTCGCGGAAATCAGGAATTTGTGACGCTTCGTCCGGCTTCAGCACACTCTTCCATATTCGGCAAGGAAGTCGAGCAACACCCGAACGCGTGAAGGCAAAGGACCGCCTTGGCCGACATAGACGGCGTGGAAGGGTTCCGTTTCGCCGGTGTCGAGCACTTCAAGCAAAGGAACCAGCCGTCCGGCTGCGATATCGTCGCGAACAGTAAAGGCTGCAAGACGTGCGATACCGGCGCCCGCAAGGGCGAGTTGACGCAACCCCTCGCCATCGCTGACCTGAACCTGCCCGGTCGCGGGAACGACGGTCGTCTCGCCCTCCTCGCGAAGCGGCCAGCCATCGACGACGCGCGCATAGCCGAAGCCAAGGCGATTGTGCCGTTTGAGGTCGGCAATGGAGCGCGGCTCACCGCAGCGTTCGAGATAGGTCGGCGCGGCAACGATGGAGAGCGCAGTCGCACCGAGTTTGCGCGCGATGAGGCTGGACGTCTTCAGCGGCCCGGCGCGGACGGCAACGTCGGTACGCTCCGCCAGGAGATCGACCACGGCGTCTGTCTGGACGATATCGAGCGTGACGCGCGGATGAAGGGACAGAAACGTGGGCAGCACGGGCGCGAGGATGTGGTTGAAGTAGGAGGCGCTGGTGTTGAGGCGAACGCGGCCGACCGCCTGCTCTCCGCTCCCCGCCGCGCGCTCGGCGTCTTCGATATCCGCAAGAATACGCGTCGCGCGCTCGTAGAACGCACAGCCTTCCGGCGTAAGCTGCAGTTGCCGCGTCGATCGGTTGAGAAGCCGTGCGCCCAGTCTGGCTTCAAGGCGTGTGATCAGTTTGCTGACCGCCGATGGCGTCAAGCTGGCCGCGCGCGCTGCCGGGGAGAAGCCGCCGAGTTCAACGACGCGCACGAACACGTCCATTTCACCAGATCGATTGACGTCGGGTCTTGCCATGATGAATTGATTTCACATCTGATTTTCCTCTTCTCTTTCTATTTCATTTCGCGTCGAACGTCTATGTTCCGCGTCGAAGCATCATTGATCTTAACCCGCCATGCCGGTCGCACTGCACGCCCTGACGACCGGAGCCTTCCGCATCGGCGTCACCGAATTCGTCTGCAGAACTCAAACCTCAGGGTTGAACGAATTATGCCCCATCTTTCTCCATCAGCCTCCGACTATAAAAGACAGGTCCGGTCAGCTCTCCGTGCCGCGGCTTTTGCGTTCGCCGTAACTTTCTCTGCTCCTTCCGCCGCGCTTGCCGGAGATCAGAGCTGGGTCGGCACCTGGATGGCGAGCCCCCAGCCGATCTGGGGTTCGGAATTTTCCTTCCCGACCAAAATCCCCGCTTCGGTTAAGGATCAGACGTTTCGGCAGGTCGTGCGCGTCAGCCTCGGTGGTTCGCGAATCCGGCTCGTCTTTTCTAATGCCTATGGTGACAAGCCAATGAGGATCGGCGGCGCCAGTGTCGGCATCGCCGGAAAGGGAAATGCGCTCGAGACTGGCACGCTGCGCAAGATGACCTTCGGCGGCAAGGGCGAAATCGTCGTTCCGCCCGGCGCACCGGCGGTTAGTGACCCCGTCAATATTGCGTTCGATGAGCAAGGCAAACTTGCCATCTCCCTCTATCTGCCCGACGAAACGCCGCTGACCACGTTCCATTGGGACGGCCGACAGACGGCCTGGTTTGGCAAGGGCGACCAGACCGAAGCCGATAACTTTACCGCAACGAGGACCACCGATGCCCGTGTCTTCCTGAGTGACGTTCTGGTCAATGCGCCGAATGAAGGTGCGGTCGTCGTCATCGGCGATTCGATCACGGACGGAAACGGGGCGACGGTCGATGCGGATACCCGCTGGCCGGATTTCCTCGCAAGGCGCCTCGCGCCACAGCGGATCGCCGTGCTGAACGCTGGCATCTCAGGCGGTCGTCTGCTTCAGGACAAGATGGGTGTGAACGTCGCAGCGCGATTGAAGCGGGACGTACTCTCCCAGCCGAACGTGAAGGCGGCTATAGTCCTCATCGGCATCAACGACATCTCCTGGCCGGGAACCGACTTCGCGCCGGATCAGACGGTCCCAAGCGCCGAAGAGATGATCGCTGGCTATAAGCAACTCATCGCGCTGGCGGAGGCTAACAAAATCCGGCTCATCGGAGCGACTCTGCCCCCGTTTGAAGGCGCCCTCAGCGGAACGCCGCTCGGCAACTATTACCATACCGACAAGGATGCGCTGCGTCAGGAAATCAACCGCTGGATCAGGGAGAGCGGTGCCTTCGACGCCATCATTGATTTTGATGTGGTGCTGCGCGATCCCGACCATCCGGCGCGCATCGATCCGGCCTTCGACTCCGGCGACCACCTTCATCCCGGCGACGCGGGCAACCGGGCGATGGCAGACGCCCTCGATCTCGATGCGCTGCTCGGCCGCTGACTCATCCTCCCCATAAGGAAAGGAGCATCCCATGGAATATCGCACTCTTGGCAAGTCCGGTCTCAAGGTACCGGTCCTGAGCTTCGGCGCCGGCACCTTCGGCGGCTCCGGCCCGCTCTTCAGCAACTGGGGCAACACGGGCGCCACGGAAGCTCGCCGACTGATCGACATCTGCCTGGAAGCGGGCGTCAACTTGTTCGATACGGCGGATGTCTACTCGGACGGCGCGTCGGAGGAAGTGCTCGGCGAGGCCATCAAGGGTCGGCGTGACACCGTTCTGATCTCCACCAAGGTGAGCCTGCCGATGGGCGAAGGGCCGAACGATGCCGGTTCGTCCCGCTTCCGGCTGGTCCGTTCGGTGGACAATGCGCTACGTCGTCTCCAGACGGATTATATTGACATTTTCCAGCTTCACGCCTTCGATGCGTTCACGCCAGTCGAGGAGGTTCTTTCGACGCTCGATACGCTCGTGCGATCTGGCAAGGTCCGCTATGTCGGCGTCTCCAACTTCTCCGGCTGGCAGATCATGAAGTCGCTGGCCGTCGCCGACCGCTATGGCTGGCCCCGCTATGTCGTCAATCAGGTCTATTACTCGCTCGTCGGGCGCGACTACGAATGGGACCTGATGCCGCTGGGGCAGGATCAAGGACTTGGGGCGATGGTCTGGAGCCCACTCGGCTGGGGCCGCCTGACCGGAAAAATCCGCCGCGGCGCACCGCTCCCTGAAGGCAGCCGCCTGCACGAGACCGCCAGCTTCGGCCCGCCCGTGGAAGACGAATATCTCTATCGCGTGGTCGATGCGCTCGGGGCAGTTGCGGAAGAAACCGGCAAGACGGTCCCGCAGGTCGCACTAAACTGGCTGCTGCAACGCCCGACCGTTTCCACCGTCATCGTCGGCGCGCGCAATGAGGAGCAGCTACGGCAGAACCTCGGCGCGGCGGGCTGGAAGCTCAGGTCAGAGCAGGTGGCGAAACTGGACGAGGCCAGCGCAGTCACCGCGCCCTATCCTCATTCACCTTACCGAAGGCAGGAGGGTTTTGCGCGGCTTGATCCTCCGATGGCGGGCTAACGCCGGCTCTTGTCGCCTCGACATTCGCAAACTGCCCTCTTGCCGACAATTGTTTCGCGGCCTTTGCGATGTCGCAAAGTGCGAAGCCCCTGCGATAGCTGCAATGTCGGGTACGTGCGCTCAAGCCACGAGAAACACCCGCAGAGCGAAGACCGCTTTGCAATTCGGTTCACGACGTCTATATGACGGATCTGGGCGCGCAATCCTGCCAGGCCGCATGACCATAGGGCGATGGTCGGTTTCCAAGCAGAAGATACCATGAACTCGCGGCGGATTCGTGAAGCGGAATCGCCGTAACAAGAACCGAGATTCAGAGTGGCTCTCGACAGGGCGGCAGAGGAGGTCGGCCTGTCGGAGACAGTTCACGACTTTCTGAGCTTGCTGGACCCGCCAACGCACGCGCGCCTCAGTTCGCATGCGTGGATGTAAACGCTGTGCAAAGATTGTACTTCAGGCAGCGCTGGCCCCTGCCCGATCCTGGCGTCCTTCGGACTATAGAAATCCGATATTCGCACCGCACGAGGAACGCCGGCGCAAACGTCCATGCGTGCGGCCCGAACATCTCTTAGCCGAGATTGACCGCAAGATAGATGTAGGGCTTCGATCCGTCGCGGGGGATTGCGATGACGTCATAATCCGCGCCGGGGTCACTGCCCATGCCCAGCGAGCCGGACGGCATTCCCGCCACGGCAAGACCGGCAAGCGGGGGACGTTCGCGCAGCAATCGTTCGGCAGCCTCCAGCGGCACGTGACCTTCCAGATAGTAACCCTCGATTTTAGCCGTATGGCAGCCCCATAGTTCCGACGGAACCTCGAAGCCGGCTTTGACGGTCTCCATATCCGGCTCGTTGACGGTTCTGACCACGTATCCGGCCTTGCTGTAGGCGGATGCCCAGGCAGCGCAGCATGCGCAGCCCGCGTCCTTGTGAACTGTCATGGTATAATTTGACGCCAGGGCGCTACCTGGGGCGGCAGCCACCGCGGCAGCCAGATAGAGGAATGTCCTGCGCTTCATGTCCAACTCCTTGCATATTTTGCTGCGATCAGGTCGTCACTCTGCCTCGCAGGCAGCGCGAAACCGCGCCCACCTAAGAGGCCCCACTGGCGGGTTGCCGGCACCCGCCGCATCGCCCGAAACGATCAGTGCGAGCCGTGCCCGCCGTGTTCCTCTCCGGTGCTCTTGATCGAAGCGCCGTCGAACAACCCCGTCTCTTGCTGCCCTTCGACCACGAGCTTGCCGACCAGCCCACGCGCCGCCCGCGACAAGGCATGGTCCACAAGCACGTATTCTCCAGGAACGTCGAGGGTCAGGTCGACCACGGCCGCCCCGCCGGGCGGAACGGAAATCGTCTGCACATCTGTCAGCGGCTCGGTCGTCAGGGATGCCAGTTGATAGGCCTTGTCGAAGATCTCGCCGATGACATGGAAGCTCGAGGTCTTGTTGGGACCGCCGACGCCGAAATAGATCCGGACGGTCTCGCCGACCTTGGCCGTCAGCGCATTGTCGCCGGTCAGCGCATTGGCCGCGCCGTTGAACACATAGTATTCCGGCGTCTCGTCCATCAGCCTGTCCAGGCTCTCGGTCAGCTTGCCCTTCGTACCGTAAGGCTGCGAGGTGTAGACCTCGCCCTGCATGACGTAGAATTCCCGGTCGACAGGCGGAAGGCCTCCCTCGGGCTCGACGAGGATCAAGCCGTACATACCATTGGCGATGTGGTGCGCGGCAAGCGGCACGGCGCAGTGATAGACGTAGAGCCCGGGCTTCAGCGCCTTGAAGGTGAAGCCTTTGGTTTCCCCCGGAGCGGCGTCGGTCGCGACTGCCCCGCCGCCCGGGCCGGTGACGGCATGGAAGTCGACGCTGTGACGCTCGCTGCTGTCGGCCAGGTTCTTAAGTTCGACCTCGACGGTATCGCCCACTCTGGCACGAACGAACGGGCCGGGCACTTTTCGGTTGAACGTCCAGTAGTGATAGGTCGCGCCGTCGGCAAGCCTGCCCGTCACTTCGACGGTGTCCAGCTTGACCTTGATCGTTTCGGGGCCGGCGCGCTTTACCGGAGGCACAAGATCGGTCGCGGCCCGCACGATGTCGAGCGGAGCCGCCGCTGTTCCGTTTTCCGCCGGGTGACTATGGGTTCCGCCGGCCAATGCCGACGCCGTTGCCGACAACAGGATAAGGGCGGAGGCCAAGGAAGTAGGCTTGTGTCGGGTCATCTGAATGTCCTGGGTTGAGGGAGCCTCATCATCAGGTCCATTGAAGACCACGCTTGTCCCTTGATCCTTGCTGTGTCGCAAAGAGACGACCCGCTCGCGCCTTTGTGATGGCTTTTCACGGGGAGGGCCGCTTGCAAAACACTCTGCGAGGCGCCGGACTGCAACATTCCTTGCGCCTGAGGGAGGTTGCCGCTAGGGTTATCGAGTTACGACGACATCCGCCATAGACGGTACGAAGGCTGTTTGCTGCGGCCCGGTGCGACAACGTCCGGCGACCATGATGATCACCTCCTGCGCCGGACGTGGGAGACATAGATGTCGCACGAAATTTTCAAGCTTCCTGCCGGACTGCCGACCCCTTGCAAAGACGTCGATTTGCGCGACGCCGATATCATCCGGCGAGGGCTGGCGCTTTTCGGCCCGGAGTTCAGCACTGCCCTCGCCCTTTGCGCACTGGACGCCTGGCTCGACGCCAACGACCGGGAATACAGTCGCTGGAGTACGCTATTCAACAAGCTGCGGAACTGAACGACGAGACATTTTGAATGGCGGACCACAGGACGATCCAACAGGGCACGTCAAGATTAGTCGAGGGTGTGAGGCGCGGGTTCCCCAGTTCGCTGCCATCTCTGGCAGGCCCTTTCGAACAGAAACGGCCGACAAGACCCCGGGCGGGTCGCCCAGGGTCCCGTACGGCAGAGCTCGATAGGGGTGGCAGAGCCGAGCCGACCGCATAAAACTACGGTTGGTCGAGATTGTTCCTGCCCTGAGGACGCGAAAGAGATCCGACGTCCGGGCCGGTGGCAAGACGAAAACAGCGGGAGCCTGGAACAACGGAGCCGCCCAGAGGTTCGGCCGACCGGAGGAACAGATATGCCTAGCCTTGTCATTTACAAGATCGTTCGCTGGCGCTGGCTTCCCGCTGGGTACGCCCTTAGCCGTCACACCTCTGATTTTTGTGCCCGGGGCCCTCGGGCAACCGGGCACGGCACTTGAGATGTGGTTACCGATCTACGGACCTGGCTCGTGTTTCTCGCTTGGGTATCCCGCGACGTCGCTGGCACAGGACCTTGAGACGCCTTTAATGCCTTGAGGCTTCGACAATGTGCACTGATGCTGCTCTGGAAGCCCTTCGCCGACCGGTGACGGCGATCGTCTTCGAGAGAATCTTGTCTTACCCGCCTTCTTTTGGTTTTCAGCCGGCGACTGACCCCTCGTCCCCCTTGCCTGAGCACAATGCGTATCCAACGCCCCTCACTGTGCGGATGAGATCCGGCCCGCATGCTTCAAGTGCCCGACGGATATGGCCGATATGAATATCAACCGTCCGTGACTCGACCTCGACGCCCGGTGGCCAACACGCGGTGATGAAAGCCTCGCGGTCCCGGACGATCCCCGGATCCTCGAGCAGCAGGCGGAGGATCCGGTACTGAAGGGCGCTCAGATGAACCTTGCATTCACCACGCCGGACGACCATCGATGACAGGTCCATGGTGAGATCGTCGAAACCGAGGAGCTCGCGCCTGTTGCGCGGCATCCCCTGCGGACGAAGTTTGCGCAGGAAATCCAGAAGCTTTGCCGGCTCGAAAGGCGGCTCAAGCACGAAATCGGCGTCAAGCTCCGCACCTATCGCTTCGCCCCGCCGGAGCATGATCACGGCTGCATCGGGGCACGATGAACGCACCACCGCAACAAGGCTTGTCGCGTCATGGCTCCCCGTCGGCACCTCAATCAGGAACCCGACAATGTCGGGAGAGAGTGAGGCTTCGATATCCGCACTGCACTGCGCCAGGACCGTTTCGAAACCTTCCCGGGCAAGAAGATGTCTCAAGAGGAGAAACAGCTGAGCGTCCCTGACGCTGATGACGATTCGATACATCAACAGACCTCCGGGTCACAGTGGCGCATATTCCCCACCATTGACATCGATGACCGCGCCGTTGACGAACCCTGCCTCTCTGGAAACCAGGAAGCCGGCCAGCGCCGCGACATCGTCTACTTCACCCAGGCGACCTGCAGGGATGCGAGACAGGACCGCAAGCAGCCCCTCGCCGGTTGCTGGTGCCGTCATTCCGGTCACGATGTGACCCGGCGCTATGACGTTGACAGTCACTCCGCTACCCGCGCAGTCGGCAATGAGAGATCTGCAGAGGCCTCCAAGCGCGGCCTTGGAAACTGCGTAGGAAGTACCGGCCAGTCTGGGCACTGCGCGCCCTGCGATCGACCCCACCAGGATGATACGCCCGAAGCGCGAGGCGATCATCGGGGCCAGCACCGCCTGGCAGCAGAGCATTGCCCCGGTTAGGTTGACGGCCAGTACCCTGTTCCATTCTTCGAGGTTGAGCTCGCAAAAGGGTGTCGCGTCGCCCGTGGCTCGTTTCGGCGATATTCCGGCGTTGCATATCAGCGTGTCCGCAGGTCGCCACCGTTCCGACACGGCGCGGAAGAAGCCGGAGATCTCGTCCGGGCTGGCAAGATCGACACGAGTCGCCATAATTCGTCCGGCATCGTGACGCCGTGACAGAACATGTCGTGCATGCTCCACGTGTTCCTCGCTCCGCCCGAAGAAGGCCAGATTGAAGCCAGCGTCGAGCAACATCGAGCCGACCGCCAGCCCGATTCCGGAACTGCCGCCCGTCACGACCGCCACCCGACGCTGTGGTTTGGCCATTTTCAGGCTGCCTCGTCCATGGCCGCAAAGAGTGAGAGCGCGGGATGGGCTTCGGGGTCGGTGATGACCTCGATGACAAAGGGGCGGTTTGCCCTGATCGCCGTCGAAATAACCGCACCGAGTTCCCCGGGATCCTCGACACGCACACCATTACATCCGCATGCGCGCGCCAGGGCGGCGTGATCGACAGGGGCAAAATGACAAGCCGTCGTATAGCGTCCGAACTTCACCGTCTCGGCGTCTCGCTGGAAGCCCAGAATGCCATTGTTCAACACAATGATGGTGACGGCCACGCCATGACGCGCCAGGGTCTCGAGTTCCGCCCAGCTATGGGCGAAGCCTCCGTCGCCGACGATGGCAACGACCGGCGTTTCGGGCTGGGCAAGCCGGGCGCCGATCGCCAGCGGAACGCCCCATCCAAGTCCGGCCAATCCCCGTGGCGTGATGATCCGGCTCACCGGGCCGGGGGTTTTGAGCTGGCCGACCGTCCACATGGAAGAATAGCTTGCGTCCGCGACCACCGTCAGGCCCTTCTCGACAAATTGCTGAAGCTCCCTCATTACGCGCTCCGGACGAATTGGCGTGCCGCCGGACCCGAACAGTGATTCCCGGTCCGTCTCGAAGCTGGCCCAGCAGCGCGCGATATCCTTCTCCAGGTGGTCGCGCAGACCGTGCCGGTGGGAAAGATCAAGCGTTTCGAGCGCGTCACACAGGGCATCGAGCGTTTCGCGCGCGTCCCCGACGAGCCTGAGAGCCTCGTAGTTCCGTCCGATCTCCTGAGGGTCCATGTCGATGTGGATGACACGGGCCGAAGTGGGGATCTGGCTCCAGTTGTCCGTTCCGTTCTGGTTGGTCCGCGTGCCCACCAGAAGGACAAGGTCCGCAGCCTTGATAAAGCGCCCCGTATGCGAGCCGAGCGAACGCGGCCCGGTCAGAGACCCAAGCACTCCGAGCGAAAGTGGATGAAACTCGTTGACCGCGCCCTTGCCCATGTTGGTCGTGTAGACGGGCAAAGCAGCCAGATCCTGAAGGCGCGACAGCGCATCGAAAGCCCCTGCGCCGTGTACGCCGCCGCCCGCAAGCACGATGGGCTGCTTTGCCTGGGCGAGGAGATCCGCCGCGAAACGGATCATCTCGTCGTTTGGACGCGAACGATCCAGCGGATAGCGACCGAGGCTGGACTGCCGCGCCGAGGACGGCGCCCTTATGCGGGCACGCAGAAGATCGGCCGGCAGCACAAGGGCTGCGGGTCCCGGGCGGCCGGACGCAGCAGCCGTGAAAGCGGCGTCCACATAACGCTCGATCTCATCTTCGACCTGAACGCGGCGGACCCATTTGGTGCAGGACTGGAACAGGGCCAGATGATCAAGCTCCTGAAAAGCGTTCTTGTCCGACTGATGGCGCTCGACCTCCTGGACCAGGGCGACAAGTGGAATGCTGGCCTTGAGCGCCTCGGCAAGCGGGGGCACAAGAAGCGTGGCGGCAGGACCGTTCTGGGCCGCCACCACCCCCACCCTGCCCGACAGACGGGCGTATCCGTCGGCCATCACCCCGCCCATGTTTTCCTGGCGATAGGCGATCTGACGGATTCCCCGTTCCTCGGCGGCAAGCACAACCGCGGAGGGAAGGCTCTGGGCAAAAAGGAACTCGACTTCGTGGCGGATGAGCGAATCCGCGACGCGCTCGGCTACCGTCTGTTCAAGGAAAACTGCATTCATGACCGGCACTCCTTATGGGCTTCGGTGTGATCTTCAAGGAAGCGCTCGAACGTATGGACGATCGCGTCGATATCGCTGTCCTGCATCGGAGTGGACAGGCACGCAGCAGCGCCGAACGGAAGGAGGATTCCGGCTTCGAGGAATGACCGTGCAAGCCGGCGCATCCGGACCGTCTCTCCGGCCGTCATCAGGGCATCGGCATAGGTCCGGGGCGGCTTGGCCTTGGGGTGGATGCGAAACAGGGAAGCGGAACCCGTGATAGCGAACTGGGCGCCATGGGAAAGTGCGGCTTGCGCGAGGCGGCTGCGCAAGTCATCGCCCATGGTCTCGAGCCGTACAAATGCCTCGGGGGTCATCGCCTGCATGGCTGCTAAACCGGCAATCATCGAAACGGGATTGGCCGCAAAGGTGCCGCCCTGGGTCACACCCGGTGACTTACCTCGGGAACTGAACACATCCATGACATCCGCCCTGCCGCCGATGGCGCCGATCGGAAAGCCGCCCCCGATGATCTTTCCGGCCGTGACCAGATCGGGTTCAAGCCCGAAACGCGCCGAGGCTCCCTGATAGCTTTGTCGCAGGTTCAGGACTTCGTCCGCGATGATCAACGTGCCGTTGGCGCGAGCAAAACGCGTCACCTGTTCCAGGAATTGTGGCAAGGGCGCGAGAAGCCCCGCCCTGCTTGGCATCGGGTCGATCAGGATAGCCGCAAGGCGACCCGCATGGGCAGCGAGCCCCTCATCGAGCCCCTCGATCCGGTTAAAATCGAGCACCACGACATCGTCTGCAACGCTCTCGGGCGCTCCCCGGTAAGTGCCACCTCGGCGAATGGAGCCTTGCGATATTGACCCGTTCTGTCCGTTCTCCGCCCAGTCATAGGCTCCATGATAGGCGCCGGCAAATCGCGCAATCGCGGATCGCCCGGTAAAGGCACGCGCAGCCTTGACGGCGAACATGACGGCTTCCGTACCCGTATTGACGAAGCGGACCTGCTCAATTGCCGGAATTCGGTCAACCAGAAGCTCCGCAAGGGCGATCTCGTGTTCGGTGGGATAGGCGAAGCAGGTTCCCTTACGCAGGAACTGCGCCACCGCATCCGCAACCGGTTCATAGGCGTGACCGTGCACCAGGGTGGTGAAATTGTTGTTGAGATCCAGATACCGCCGACCGTCGACATCCGTGACATAGGCGCCCTTTCCACCGGCCATGTAGATCGGGTGGGGATCGAGGTCGACGGTGGAACGCGTCAGGCCGCCCGGCAGGACCTGGCGGCCGCGACGATAGAGGTAACTGGACACGGGGGATCCCCCCGCCGGATCGGCTGGTAAATGAGTAGGCATTTAACTGCTTTCTGTTGCGGAAAATCACGAGCTTCACGGAAGCTTCGTATTTTGTTGCAACAAAAAATGCAGCCGTCAAGACCATGCAACAAAAGATTCAAGGGCGCGGGGCGCGATCTCTGATTGCCGAACGCAGCTGGCGATATCCCTCCCGGATATCGTTCTCGAAGGCGGCGCGCAGCGCACCGCGATCCTTCTCGAACAACGCCTCGATCGCCATCTGGTGGTTGCGAACGCCCTGTCGCTCCTCTGCAAAACGAGGATAGAGTCCATAGAATGAAGGGCCGACTCGGAGCCACTGCGCCTCGATCATCGCTACGAGATGAGGCATGCGGCTGAGCCGATAGACAAGGAAATGAAACTCCTTGTTGCAGGACAACGCCTCGGCATAAGCCTTGCGATCGAGCGCCTCACCGATCTTTCGCTGAATTTGTTTCAAATTTTCAACAACTTGATCGGTTGCAGCTTCAGCCGCGAGCTCTGCGGCAAGCCCCTCCAGCGCAAGCCTAATATGGGTAATTTCGCGAAGGTCGGCCTCCGTCAGGACAGGAATGATCACCGTCTTGGGCCCCGCGTAGACGAGCGCATTATCGCCCACCAGGCGGTTGATGGCATCGCGCGCCGGCGTCGAGCTGACGCCCAGGGCCTCGGCCACGGACCGGACTGTGAGCTTGTCGCCCGGATGGAACACGCCTCTGCTTAATCGGTCCTTGAGCTCCACATAGGCGGCGTCCCCGAGGCTGGGCGCCTGCATCTGCTTCCCGGATGTCGAGAAATCGGTCGTCATTTTCGCTCCAAGCGTGTTGACAGGCTAAATTTTTGGTGCAACAAAAATGCAAATGTGAAGCTTTTGCAAAGTTTGGCGCATCAGAAACCCATAACATTTCACTGATCCTGAGTCACGCGCACGCGGACCGGGGATGCCCGGCGCGTCTTCGAAACACTTCGCATTTCCTAAACAGAAAACAGAAGAAGGGGACTGAATTGATAGGACAAAGCCTTTCGCTTCGCGGCATAACCAAGAATTACGAACGCATTTGCGCAGTCCATGGAACCGACCTCGAGATCGGTGCAGGTGAGTTCGTATCGATCGTCGGCCCGTCCGGATCCGGCAAGACGACACTGCTCACAATGATTGCAGGTTTCGAACGCCCGACCACGGGCTCAGTGTTGATCGGCGACGTCGATATCACCGGCCTTGCGCCGAACCGGCGCAATATCGGCATGGTCTTCCAGAAATACGCGCTGTTTCCGCACATGACGGTCCGCAAGAACCTTGAATTCCCGCTCCGGATGCGTTCGAAGGCCGCGCGGTCGGACATCGGCGCCCGGGTCGATGCCATGCTTGACATGGTGCAACTGACCAAGTTGGGCCATCGATTGCCTCACCAGCTATCAGGCGGACAGCAGCAGCGCGTTGCGGTCGGGCGGGCCTTGGTCTTCGACCCGCCCATCCTTCTCATGGATGAACCGCTAGGGGCACTCGACAAGAAGCTGAGGGAGGCGATGCAGCTCGAGATCAAGCAGTTGCAGCGACGCCTCGGCGCCACAATCATCTATGTCACCCATGACCAGGAGGAAGCCCTTACCCTGTCGGATCGCGTCGCCGTCATGCATAACGGTCGTCTCGAACAGATCGGCCAGCCCTTCGAGCTCTACGCGAACCCCAACACCGCCTTCATCGCCGACTTTGTCGGCACCATCAACTTCATCCCGGGCGTGATCGTCGGCGATGAGCGCGACCATTCGCTTGTTCGCCTTGCCGGTGGCCCGGTCGTCAAGGCTGCGAAACGCGCAAAGGCCCCGGTCGGAAGCGCCGTTTCCGTCGCCGCGAGACCCGAGCATATAGCGATTTCCGCGACGCCAGGCACGGAACAGACTTCGCTGCCCGGTACGGTCGAAGCCGTTGTCTTTTCCGGCGCACACCGCGTCGCTCATGTGCGGCTGAAGGCGATGGACGGCCTGACCGTCCGGGTCACGCTTGCCGGCGAAACGAGCATTCCGTCGGCGGGCGAGCCACTGACGCTCTACCTGTCCCCCGACCGGCTCCAGCTTTTTTCCGCGCAAACCGGGAGGCGCCTGTGACCCCGGCCCGCCTGTTCCAAGAGACCGCGAGGCGGTTCGTCCATAGCGGTCATGCGGGCCGTCTATCGCCGGCCGTATCTGTGGCACTCGTGCTGCCCCTACTCGCAATCGTCGGCATCGGTTTCCTTCTCCCTGTCTGGAGGCTGGTGGCACTGAGTTTTGCAGATGGCGCGGCAAACTATCAGAGGCTTCTCGACGACACCCTATACCTTGAGGTGTTCGCGGTAACGGGCGCGACCGCGGCTTGTGTCACTGTGCTTTGCATCGTGCTCGGCTATCCCGTCGCCTATGCAATGAACAACCTCAAAGGGAAGGCAGCCGTTCTTGTGGGAGCCTGCGTGTTCATCCCCTTGTGGACCTCGGTTTTGATCCGCTCCTATGCCTGGATCATCCTGCTGCAGCGGAACGGCGCATTGAACAGCCTGCTTGGTGCGGCAGGACTTGGCGATCATCCCGTGAAAATCCTCTATACCCAGGCTGCGGTCGTTCTCGGCATGACCCACATCCTGTTACCGTTTGCCATCCTTCCGATTTACGCGACACTGAGGTCCCTGCCGCCGGATCTCGTGCGCGCCGCCACCAATCTCGGCGCCGGACCGGTTCGCGCCTTCCTCCTGATTACACTGCCGCTCAGCCTGCCGGGCGTCTTTGCCGGAACCGTGCTCTGTTTCGTGATGGCACTCGGCTTCTACATCACGCCCGCTCTGCTCGGCGGCCCCGGATCCCTGTTGATGGCGACCTTGATCGGGCAACAGACCACGGTGCTGCTCGACTGGCCGTTCGCAGCGGCCCTGTCGACCGTTCTTCTCGGCGCCACGCTTTTCATCGTCATCATCTTTCGCAGGGCAATTTCCACAAGCAAGGGGTTCCAAAGTGTACATTGACCGCACCATCAACGGACATCGCCAAAAGCCGGCGGCCGGCCAGGAGGCCGGCGCACGAGAAGCGGTCGCGGACCGCGGCGTTGAGGGCCTTGCGACGCTCACCCGTATCCTGCGCACGCTGCTTGTCGGCGCGCTTCTCGTTTTTCTGCTGCTGCCAACGCTGATCGTCATACCGATGTCGCTGAGCACCACGGCCCATCTCGTCTTCCCGCCTCAGGGTGTGACACTCGGCTGGTACAGAGCATTCTTCGGAGACGTCGAGTGGATGGCCGCAACCTGGTTCAGCCTCAAGATCGCCGCCTCGACCTGCATCACGGCGACAGTCGTCGGTACCATGACCGCTCTTGCCCTGGTTCGCGGCGACATGCCGTTCAAGGGCCTTCTACAGGCGCTCTCGCTCGCACCGATGATCGTGCCTCACATCGTCCTCGGCGTGGCACTCTATCTGGTATTCGCGCCTCTGAAGCTCACCGGCAGCCTGACCGGCTTCCTTATCGGACATACCGTGATTGCAGTGCCTTTCGTCGTGATCACCGTGACTGCGGCGTTGCAGCGGCTCGATCCGGCGCTCGAACTGGCAAGTCTCAACTGCGGCGCCAGCCGCATCCAGACCTTCTTCCACGTGACGCTCCCAAATATCATTCCGGGGATCTTCTCTGGCGCCGTGTTCGCCTTCCTGGCCTCCTTCGACGAGGCCACTGTCGCCTTCTTCATTTCCGACGTCACCGGAATGACCATCAGCCGGAAGATGTTCGAAGACATCGACTTCAACCTGACCCCCGTCATTGCGGCGGCATCGACGGTCACGGTTCTCGCCTCGCTCGCCCTGATCGGTGTCGCACAAGTCCTTTCATCCCTGTCCCGAACCACCTCGAACCCCCAGGAGTAGCCGAAATGACGTCAAGACAATCCACCGCCCGTCGCATCCTCTGCCTGACAGCGATGCTGTTTTCGATGGGCACCCTCCAGGCGCGGTCGCAAGAGCAGGTCGTCATCGCATCGACGGGCGGGGTCTACGACGAAGCCCTCAGGGAAGCATGGTTCGATCCTTTCACCGCCGAAACCGGAATTGTTGTAACAGTCGTGTCAGCAACCAATGCACAAATGCGCGCCAAGGCGGCGGCGATGGTCAAGGCAGGCAATGTGGCATGGGATCTCTATCTCGACGGTGAGATCCAGGCGGCCTCCGAAGCCCATCGGGCGGTCACCGAAGACCTTTCCGGATTTTGCCAGGCTTACGAGTCGCGATCCGATCTCGCGCCCAACGCCTGTGCAGCCGGAGGAGCCCTGCTCCAGTCCACTGCGACCCTTCTTGCCTATCGCAAAGACGAGACGAACGCGGCACCCGCGACCTGGGCGGACATGTGGAACACCGCGGCTTTTCCCGGAGGAAGGGCGTTTCCCAACTTCGACGATCCCTGGCGCGTGCTCGCCGCGGCTCTTCTTGCCGATGGCGTCAGCCGCGAGGCGCTCTTCCCGCTCGATGTCGACCGTGCGTTTCGCAAGCTGGATCAGATCCGCGACGAGGTCACCCTGTGGTGGAAGACCGGCGACCAGAGCGTTCAGGGTTTCCGCAACCGGGAATACGATCTCGGACAGATCTGGCTGACGCGGGCCAAGGCCATGCAGAGCGAGGGGCTGCCGATCGCCTGGTCATACAAGGCGGCCTTCCTGGTGGGCGACAGGATCGCCGTGGTCAGAGGCGCCCCCAACAAGGCCAATGCCCTCAAGCTCATTGCTTACTGGCTCGACCATCCCTCCGCGCAGGCGAAGGCTTGTGACAGGCTGTCGTGCACACCCCCGAGCAGCGAGGCCATCGCCCTCATGTCGGAGGCGGCGCGCAATTCCATGCCCACCACGGCTGAACTGCGGGAAAGCATCATCGTTCCCGACGCAGAATGGATCAATCAGAACGCCCAGATGCTTCTGCAGCGCTGGAATGCGTGGGTGCGCTAATACAGGCCAAGCCTGGGCTCCGGTCAGCCGCAATCATCGGCTGACCGGCCCGTGAAGCCATCGGAGGAAAACCGCCATGACCGACCTGGTCGTCATTCATTCCCGGGACCCTGATTTCTCCTTGCTGATGGGCCACATTCTGGCTGGCGCCGGCTTTGCGCCCCTGATTGCCGAAGATGCCGAGGCCTTGGGCGCCTCGGAGATCTCCAGGACCCTTGCGATCATCATCGATTGTACGGGAATTGCGCAGGAGACACTCGCCTTCTGCAAGGCGATCAGGCAGGTATCCGACTCCGCGCTGCCACCGCTCATCGCCATGGTCCCGGCGCAGCAGGCACAGGACGTTCTTCAACTCCTCAGCTCCGGCATAGACCAGGTCTTCATGCGCCCCGTTTCGCCGGAACATCTGCTGATGTGCCTTCGGGCGATACGTCCAGGGGGCAGCACCTTGACGGACGGAGAGACCAGGTCCGCGCCGGGCATCCGACGTTATGGCAACCTTGAGATCGACGACGATCGGCGCATGCTTCGTTCCGCCGCCGCGCAGACCCATCTCAGTCCCATCGAATTCCGCCTGCTCCGGCGTCTGCTTGAAGAACCCGGAAGGGTGCGTGATCGCGATGACCTGGTGACAGCCGCGTGGCCCGGCCAGCGCCATGTCGACCATCGCACGGTCGATGTCCATATCGGCAAACTCAGGCGGCATCTGCGGGCAGTGACAGGGCACGACGTGATCCAGACAATACGCTCGAACGGTTTCGTCATCGATCCCGAGTCTTTCTTCGGACAAACTTGACCCTTCCTTTAGACGCGCTTCGTTGTTTCCGTCTGCCGGGCATGGCTCAATCGCCGCATCGACAGCTACGGAGCCTGCTATGCCCCATGTCCCCAAGACGCCGCTCGATCCATCCGGTGTCCCGCGGTTCCGCAACACCGCCGCGATGATCTCCAGCGCCGGGCCAAGTTTCGACGCGGCCCATTACCAGGGCGTGATGGCGCTTTATGCAACGCCACGCCCTGGCCGTGCCGTGGAGCTTCAACAAAGCGGGGCGCGCATCATCGATTTCGTCCGTTGCTCCTATCTTGGCCTCGACAATCATCCGGCAATCGCCGCAGGCGCGGCCACTGCCGTGGAGGATGCGGGCACGCTTCACTGGTCCTGCGCGAGGACACGCCTCAATTTTCGCTCGCTCGGTGAACTCGAGGAAGACCTGTCGGATCTATTCGATGCGCGCGTTCTGACCTATACCACCGTGCTGGCCGCCAACATGAGCGCGCTTCCGCTGCTCGCCTCCGGTCACCTGACGGAGGGCCGCAGGCCACTGGTCGCCTTCGACCGCCAGGCCCATGCCACCCTCGCCTACCACAAGGCGACGGTCGCAGCAGAAACGGCTGTCGAAACGATTCCCCACAATGACCTTGCAGTGCTCGAAGCGCTTTGCCGCAGCCATCCACAGGTCGCCTATGTGTGCGATGGTGTCTATTCGATGGGCGGTTGCGCGCCGCTATCACAGCTTCGCGACCTGCAGGAGCGTTACGGACTTTTCGTTTATATCGATGACGCTCACGGGATCTCCCTTTATGGTGAGCGGGGCGGCGGCTTTGCCCGGTCGGTCTTTGACGATCTCGGGGACAGGACAATTGTAGCCGCCTCCCTCGGCAAAGGCTTTGGTGCATCCGGCGGCATCCTGATGCTGGGTACCGCCACCCAGGAGCTCCTCTTCAGGCGTTTTTCCATAGCTTATGCCTTTTCCGCCTCACTCAATACTGCCGCGATCGGCGCGGCCCGGGCCTCGGCGTCCATCCACCGGACGGCGGAACTCGCATCGAGACAGGCTGGCCTGCGTCGAAACCTCGCTCTCCTCGACCACCTGCTGCCGTCCGACGGCGGCCCGAGCGACCTTCCGATCCGCACCGTCCGGTTCGGCGACGAGCTGCGTGCGGTTCACGCGGCGCGCGCGCTTCTCGAGAAGGGCTATTTCACATCCGCGATCTTCTTCCCGACAGTCGCACGCGGAGAGGCAGGACTGAGGATCTGCCTCTCCGCCACTCACGAGGAAGATGACATCCGCGGCCTCTGCGATGCGATTGGGGACATTCGCCGCGAGATCCTGCGGAGCACCTAGCATGCAGCGCCGGCCAGACACACGCGTCCTTGCCCATGGGACGAAGTGCCTCGACAAGTGGTTCTTGAGGATCATCGATCTGGCCTCCTCCTCGCCCGATGTCGAGGAGCTGAAGCGCGAGCTCGGACGTGTTGCAAGACGAGCGGGGTTTGACAATTTTGTCTACCTCAACCTGCACGCCTCCAGCGCCGAGATGATGTCCAATGTGGCGACGAACTGGCAGCAACGCTACCTTCTGGAAGACTGGTCACTCAGTGATCCCGTCCTCCGGGCGGGGCGGCGATGCATGCGCGCCTTTACCTGGAACCTCGACGAGTTTCAGGTGGCCGGTCGTCGCCGCATGGAGGATCAGCTCCTCGCCGCGCGAGACCACGGGCTGAATTGCGGCTTGTCCGTACCGGTCAGAATCGGCTTCGGTCATCTGGCCATTTTCAGCTTCACGGCTCGGGAGCACGAGCGCCTTGCCGGCCGGCATGTCGACGACCTCGTTGCCGCCACAGCCATTGCCCAGCTCCATTGCTGCCTTCGGGGAAAGGCGATGCGCAAGCCGTCTCGCTCCGTCTCCAGTCTGACACCAAGGCAAGCGCTCTGCCTGCGGTGGACCGCCGAGGGCAAAACCATGCAGGATATCGCGACGATGGAGGAGATGACCCATGCCACAGTCGCCTTTCATCTCAATAAGGCACGCAAGGTCCTGGACGCCGGGACCCTGCCCCAGGCCACGGCGATAGCAACAAGATTTGGGTTGATCTGACGCCCGGCCGCCGCATCCGGCCACTCGTTTCGATACCGCTTTGCCTGCTCCATATGAGATCGTTGCGTCTGCTTCCGGGAACGTCTGGCGGTTTCCTGAAAGGCGGAATGCGGGGGCGCAAAGCTGTCATTGCGCGTGAACCGCAGCTGGCTCGAGCAAATGCCTGCCGGCGTCTTCGCCTTGACGGGAATCAAGCAACCGACCCTGTCGATATGATTTCGATAAGTATCAATTTTCCAATCGCGCCATGACTGTGGCGTCGCGGAATGGCCGACTCGAGGCCGTCAGCCGACTGGCAGCTTCCGAGTTCGGGATGGCGATTGCCGACACCCAACCTGCTGGGATTATGGTCGCGAACGAGTCCATTCGCGACTATGTGATGGCGGGCCGAACTCGAATATTGGTGCCGGAACGGGCAAGGAACTGACGGAGCGGCCCATGCTGTTGACTGATGTCCAAAGCCAGGGCCCAAATGTGGCATTACGATCGCTCGCGGAGGGAAAATAACAGACGAGGCCGCCACGCTCATCGTTACCTGTAACGAGGACGATCTTGTCACTCATCCGCTCGCGCGCTCGGTCTCCTGCCGGACGAGGCAGCGAGACGCCGGCTTCAGCAGGTCCTCGAGCAAGGTGAAAACTTGTGTCGTGAGCGCGACAACCCGCTTCGCCGCACCCAAGAGTTTATTTTTTTCGGACTTGCTATTTTTAGTGGCGCCACCATATTCACAAAAGTGACAGCCATTGCACGGGCACTGTCACTTTCGGGGCGGCACGCACCCTGGCCCCAAGTGAGGAGGACTTCATGTCTTCCGACGATTTCTACGGATCTATCAGTTCCAGTGACATAAGCCGCCTACGCGAAGTGCTGACGGGTGCTGGGTTCAGTTATGCTGACCCCATGACCGACCGCGATCGGGATGCTGCGCGTTTCGTAATTGCACAACATCAACAGGGTGCTCGTAGCCTCGTGGATATGCGTTCTGCCCTGGCACAGCGCGCTCTGTTGGCCGGGATCCTGCTCGCCCCTTCCCGCGAGGCGAACATATGACCCTCTCATTCCCCAACCCATCTCGCAGCTATGACGAAAGTCGGCACAGCGTGCGCTTCGTCGGTCACGACGGTCTCACGCAAATTCGTTTCTTCCTGCCGGTTTCAATCCTGGCAGACGACCTGATCACGCGGATGCCGACCGAGACGGACTACCTTTCTGCGTTCGACGGCAAGCGCAAAGACATCTTCCAGGTGGCACGCAAGGCCTATGAATCGCGACGCAGGGATATGATCGAGCTCGATCCGACAAGCTTCGGACGGAGCGCTTGAGACGTGCACCGAAGACAGTCTCCGAACTATTTCAGACTGCCCCTCGCAGGTATGGAAATCGCCCCATGCCGCGCGACGGGACGAGCCAAGACCGGCAGCCGCAGATCATGGTAGCCGACCAAGGTCGCCAATCAGACATGCCCGTTTGTGCCATCGATCGACGCCCCATGCGCGGTTTTGACGAAGGCATGCCACGAGGTCGGGGCCGCAATTGGCGGCCAATGAATTCCCGTATGTTCGGGACCGGCCAACGGCCGATGCTCTGCGCACGGTGAAGACGTTCCAGACCGGCGTTACTGCGGGACCGTAAGAAACCTTGCAGGCTCGTGGCCACGCTGTCTGTTCGGACGACAGGAGCAAACCGCAGTGCGGGTCGGTCGTGCGTCCTTTGGTGCTGGCTCGGCGCACTAGTGGAAACGGCGGACATCATCGCCGAAAGCCCCGGACAAGCGGGGCTGACAGAGCATTTCGTGCAGTGCAGGCAGGGCAATTGCGCCAGGACCTAGAGAAAGCTCAGCACATGTTCATTCGGACCAAGACACGCATTGTCCATTTCGATCGTCCCTTCGCCCTGTTCGGCCTGGAAGGGCTCCAGCCGGCCGGCGACTATCAGGTGCAGGACGACGAGGAGCAGATCACCGGGATTTCCTGGCTCGCTTACAAGCGCACCGCGACCGTGATCGAAATTCGTGCCGGGCTGACGACAAGCCGGATCGCCGTCGACGGCGACGAGTTGGAGGCGGCGATGGCACGAGACCAGGCCGATGCCAACGCCTCGCACTGAGTGACGATCCGTCCGGCGGGCCACACCGTCCGCGCCGGAGGCATGATGCCAAGGCCACAGTCGCATGTTCCCAGTCGGGGAAAATCGGGCGTTCCCGACCAGCGACGACACCGTTCTGAAGGGAACCTCCAATGACCAAGTCCAGGCGCGTAGCATTCATTGGCAACTCGCTCCCAAGGCAGTGCGGCATCGCAACCTTCACCACCGACCTCAGCCACGCGCTGGCTGCCTCCGATCGCGGCGTCGAGACGCGCATCATCGCGATGACCGACGACAAGCTCCACTATGCCTATCCGCAGGACGTCGTGTTCGAAATCCGTGACGGGGAGATCGAGGACTATGGCACGGCCGCCCGCATCCTCAACAATGGCGGCTATGATGCAGTCTCGCTGCAGCACGAGTTCGGCATCTTCGGCGGACCGGACGGCGAGTTCATCCTGACGCTCCTCTCGCAGCTGCGTGTTCCCGTCATCACCACCCTGCACACCATCCTGGCCGAGCCGACGCCGGGCCAGTTGCGGGTGCTGCAGAAGGTTGCGGGCGCCTCGAGCCGGGTGGTTGCCATGGCACAGAAGGGTCGGGCCCTGCTCGAGAGTGTCTATGGCGTGGATCCTGCCAAGATCGACGTCATCGCCCACGGCATTCCTGACCGCCCATTTCATGATCCGGAGCTGGCCAAGGCCAAGCATGGTTATGCCGGCCGTCCGGTCATCCTGACCTTCGGCCTTCTGTCGCCCAACAAGGGGATCGAAGTCGTCATCGATGCCATGCCTGCGATCCTGGCGCAGCGCCCGGATGCGCTCTACGTCGTGCTCGGCGCCACCCATCCCAATCTCCTGCGCCAGGAGGGCGAGGCCTATCGTGACCGTCTTGGCGCACGGGCCGAGCAGATCGGGGTCGGCCAGTCGGTCGTCTTCCTCAACCAGTTCGTGGACGTCCCCACACTGCTCGATTTCATCGCCATGTGCGACGTCTATGTCACGCCCTATCTCGACGAGGCGCAGATGACGTCGGGCACGCTGGCCTATAGTTTCGGCATGGGCAGCGCGGTCGTGTCGACGCCCTACTGGCACGCCCAGGAACTGCTCGACCAGGGGCGCGGCATGCTCGTGCCCTTCGGCGATGCGGGCGCGACCGGCCAGGCGATCGCCTCCCTGCTCGGTAGCGACGACAGGCGCATGGCCATGCGTCGGGCCGCCTATGACACCGGCCGGTCGATGATCTGGTCGCAGGTCGCATCGCTTTACCTGGACAGCGTGGAGAAGGCCCGCAGCGCCTACCGGCCGCGCCTGGTCAGTGATCTCGTCGCCCAGCGGATCACCAGACCGCCGCAGATCACATCGCTGAAGCTCGGACATTTTCATACCATGTGCGACGACACCGGCATCGTCCAGCACGCGGTCTATTCCGTGCCGGACAGGGCGCATGGCTACTGCGTGGACGACAATGCCAGGGCCCTGGTCCTTGCCACGCATCTGGCGACCGCGGGGGAAACCGGCATATCCGAACGGCGAACCGCCTCCTTCGCAGCCTTCATCCAGCATGCCTGGAACGCGGACCTCCATCGCTTTCGCAATTTCATGAGCTTCGATCGGCGTTGGCTGGAACAGCAGGGCTCGGAGGACAGCCATGGCCGCACGCTCTGGGCGCTCGGCGTCTGCGCGCTCTCCGATAACGACCGGCTCCGTCGCCGCTGGGCAAGCTCGCTCTTCGCTCAGGCGATACCCACGGTGCTCGACTTTCATTCGCCGCGCGCGTGGGCCTTTGCGCTGATCGGGCTTGACGCCTATTGCCGGGCCAACCCGGAAGACCAGTCCAGCCAGGCCCTGCGGCTGCAGTTGGCCGAGCGGCTGGTCGACCTGGAACGGCGCGTTTCGAGTGGTGACCGGCACTGGTTCGAGGAAGGGCTCTCCTACGAGAATGCCCGTCTGCCGCAGGCGCTCATCCTCGCCGGCCTGGCGACGGGCACGGCGCATTTCGTCGCGTGTGGCCTCAGGACCCTGCGCTGGCTGATGACGCAGCAAACCGGCGAGAACGGACGGTTCCGGCCGATCGGCACAGACGGTTTCTTCGACCTGGGCGACGCGCCGAGGCTGTTCGATCAGCAGCCGGTCGAGGCGACGGCGACCATTTCGGCCTGCCTGGCCGCGGATGCGGCGACGACAGACAAGTCCTGGCTGGAAACGGCGTTCCGCACCTTCAACTGGTTCACCGGCGGCAATGACCACGGCATCTCGCTCGTCGATCCGGAAACCGGAAGCTGCCGCGACGGGCTGCACCCCGACCGCCCGAACGAGAACCGTGGGGCGGAATCCGTGCTCTGCTACCTCATCTCCTGCGCCGAGATCGGTCGCGCCTCCCGCCTGGTGCGTCCGGTGCCCCAGCCCTCCGAGTTTCGGCAATCATCTTGATGCGCCGTCCTTCTTTTCTGTGATCACCAAACCAAAGGAACTTCCTTGGCCCAATCCAGCCTTCTCAATCGGCAAGCGCTCTATCTGAAACCCGATCCGACGCGGGTCATCGTGCGGCCGTTCAAACCCTCGACAGAGCCGCAACACCTCAACCCGCGCGACAAGACGCGGGCCAATGAAATCGTCGATCGCGTGCTGACACTCGATGCCGTGGCGACGACCCACCAGTTGCACGACATCCTCGACAATTTCGAGGGACGGCATCGCAACCTGTTGCGCCAGTTCGAGCTGCGTGCCGATGCAATGGAGAACGCCTTTGCCCATCACCCCGCCTTCAGCCAGCAACAAAGGCAACTGATCGGCGCCTATTTCATGAACGAATATTCGTTCGAATCGGCCGCGCTGTTCAATCCCAGCATCGTGCCTCATCCCGACCAGTCGAATGTCGCGGAAGGCAGCCGACGGTTGATCCTCAGCCTCAGAGCCGTCGGCGAAGGCCACATCAGCTCCCTGACCTTTCGCACGGGAATGATCGATGCGGAGGGGGCTGTGGCGATCGACGCGCCGGTGCGGTTGGCGGGGCTGCCGGACATTCATGCCAATGACGGCCTCGCTCCGGCCGGCTGCATCGGCATCAGCTTCAAGGAGGAGAGCGACCTCAGCGAGCGGGTGATCTTTCCGGTGACTGAAGCGCAGTCGAACGGGATCGAGGACGCGCGCTTCGTCGCCTTCGAGGATGAGGGCAAGACCGTCTATTACGCGACCTACACGGCCTATAACGGCGCGGGGATCCGGTCCGAGCTTCTGGAAACGCAGGATTTCCTCAACTTCACCCTGACGCCGCTGCGCGGTCCGGCCGCCCGCAACAAGGGCATGGCGCTGTTTCCCCGGCGGATCAACGGGCGTTATGCGATGATCGCGCGTCAGGACAGCGAGAACCTCTTCCTGCTCTATTCGGACGACCTGCACAATTGGGACGAGGGCCAATTGCTGATGAAGCCCGAATTCGCCTGGCAGTTCGTGCAGATCGGCAATTGCGGCTCGCCGGTCGAGATCGATGAGGGCTGGCTGCTCTTCACCCACGGTGTCGGGCCCATGCGTCGCTATTCGATCGGCGTGACCCTGCTCGACAAGGGCGACCCGAGCATCATCCTCGCTCGCACGGTCGATCCCCTGCTGCAACCGGAACCGACCGAACGCGAAGGCTACGTGCCCAACGTCGTATATTCGTGCGGCGCCATGCGGCATGGGGACCTCATCGCATTGCCCTATGCTGTGTCGGATACCTATTCGAACTTCACGACAATGAAGATCAGCATGCTTCTGGAAACGATGCAGCCGGCCGGATTCCCCGGATGACCAATCCCTTGCACAGCCGCCGACAACGGCCAGGGGCACCGCCATGAGCCTGGCGCAGCTTAAGGCACTGTTTCTCGAAACCATTCTGCCGACATGGGGTGCGAGCGGCTTTGACGAAGGCCATGGCCAGTTCGTCGAGCATCTGGAGCTCAACGGGCGGCCGCAGCTGGACGGCGTCGTGCGAACCCGCACCATCGCCCGGCAGATCTATGTGCATGCCCATGCAAGCGCCCTGGGTGTGGCCCCGCGCTCATCACTTGCGCTGGCCGAACGGGCGTTCGCCAACCTCCACCGCGTTGCCTGGGTGAGCGGCGCGCGCTCGGGCTATGCCAGGGCCTTCGATCGGTCGACGGAAACGGTGACCGATCCGGTGAGGGATCTCTATGACAATGCCTGCGTGGTGCTGGCCTTGTCCTGGCTGCTCTCGGTCACGAGCAAGGAAGGATATCGACGGCGGATCGACGAGACCATCGCTGCGATCGACAGGACATTACAGGCCCCCTGTGGCGGGTGGGCCGAAGACAGCGACGGCACGCTGCCCCGCCGGCAGAACCCACACATGCACTATCTCGAGGCGGCGCTTGCCCTGTGCGAGACAATCCGGACGCCGACCTATCGACCGGCCGAAACCGGGGCATTTGCCCTGCTGCAATCGCGTTTTCTGCTCGGTTCGCACGATCTTCTGCATGAGAATTTCGGGCCACGCTGGGAAATCGCCGACACGTTCGGATCGCAGATGCTGGAGCCGGGACACATGTGCGAATGGGTATGGCTGACCGGCCGCCACGACGCACTGACCCGGACATGCCACGACGAGATTCGCGCCGATCTGCTCACCAACGCCTTGCGCATAGGCCGCTCGGGCGGTTCCCCTTTCCTCGTCGACCAGGTCTTGGCATCGGGCGTGCCCGTCGTGACTTCGCGACGACTCTGGCCACAGGTCGAGATGCTGAAAGCGCTGCTGACCCAGCACAGGTGGCTCGACGACGGCAGCTATCTCGCCGAAGCTGAAACGCTGTCCTCCGAAATGCTGGCTTCTTATTTCCAGGATGTGCCAACGGGCTGCTGGCATGATCGTCTGGATTTCAATAACCAGCCCATCGGCTCGACCATACCGGCCAGTTCACTTTATCATCTCTGGACGGCTGTCGCCGAACTAGTATAGCAATGCTTCGCGACATGAGTAGCACAATGGCCTTCATCGAGGAGGTCGAGCGGGGTAGCTTTACCGCTGCAGCGTGCTTGCCTCCCATTGCCAACATCTGCCCCGACGCACCTACAGCAAGGGAATGTCGTCTTTAGGTTCGGGATAATTTGCGACCGCGATTCCTACCACTGATTGAAAAGCTGTTGCACGAACGCCGGCAACGCGAACGTCACCGACCTCAAGATCATCGACAAGAGAGCTACTGTTTGGCACGGGGACGATTTCCACTCTGGAACCAACCAGATCGGATGCGACATCCGGAAACTCGCGATCCATGCAAACCATGATCCCGACGGCAACCTGCCCCCGGCGAGTGGCAAGACGAAAAACTGAAGAACTATTCCCGGGCGCGCAGGCCTCTTCGGGCACATCGAAAAAGCAGATATGCCGCTTTCTTTGATGAATTACGATGTCACCGTTGCAGTCAATCAGAACGGCAGAATTGAAAGGTTTCGGCTCTGCCTTCTCTAGGAAGGTTGCGACAATAGCAATCTCTGTTCTGCGCGCGGCGGCACGGAATTTTTCAATAAACGCTCCCTGCAAATCTACAGCGCCATCGATCCAGGCACACGCGCGGTGGCGTCTTGAGGATCGAATCTGCTGTATCCGTTCGAAAACAGCTTTCGAGAATGTCACGCTCCTCGGTGAAGCGGGTCAGCATCCCGATTGAACGCCTGATGTCCTCGGCCTCATCCGAAGCGACTACTGCCCCAGGAAGTCCGCGCGGTGCGGAGTGAAGCAATCGACCAGCCGGCCCTTTTCCAGCGCCTTCACGCCGTGCAACAAACCGGAAGGGACGATGAAGCTGTCGCCGGCTTCCAGCGTCTCGGTCCGGCCGTCGATCGTCACCTCGAAGGCCCCCTCGGCCACATAGCTCGACTGCACGTGCGGGTGCGAATGCATCCAGCCCTC
The DNA here is from genome assembly GCF_900492205.1 of Ciceribacter sp. T2.26MG-112.2. GTDB lineage: Bacteria > Pseudomonadota > Alphaproteobacteria > Rhizobiales > Rhizobiaceae > Allorhizobium > Allorhizobium naphthalenivorans_A. Next base: position 24,268 of record NZ_UEYQ01000020.1, on the reverse strand, counting down.
GCCGTCCTTTTCGAAGGCGAACTCCACCATCATCAGTTCGTCGGTGAAGCAGACCACGCGGCGCCGGTTGCCGTCGGGGGTCGCGGTCCACTCTCCCTCGGAGGCGCGAACGAAAATGTCTCTTTCCTTGGTCATGATCACCTCGCCAGCCAGCCGCCGTCAACGGGAATGACGGCGCCGTGCATAAAGTTGGAAGCGCGCGCGAGCAGGAACACCGCGGCGTCGCCGATATCGGCGGGCACGCCCCAGCGGCCAGCCGGAATGCGCTCCAGGATCGCCTTGCTGCGGTCCGGATCGCTGCGCAACGCCTCGGTATTGTTAGTCTCGATGTAGCCGGGAGCAATCGCGTTGACGTTGATGCCCTTCGCCGCCCATTCGTTGGCCAGCAACCGGGTCAGCCCAAGAACGCCGTGCTTCGATGCCGTATAGGACGGAACGCGGATACCTCCCTGGAAGGAAAGCAGCGAGGCGAGGTTGACGATCCGTCCCGAACGTTTCGCCGCAAGGCAGTTTCGTCCAAAGGCCTGCGACAGGAAGAACAACGACTTGAGGTTCACATCCATCACGTCGTCCCAGTCCTCCTCGGTGAAGTCGACGCTGTCGGCCCGGCGAATGATGCCTGCATTGTTGACGAGCCCGTCCAGTGGACTGTCGGCCATCAGGTCGTTCAGCATGGCGACCGCAGCCTTCGTGTCGCTGATGTCGGTTTTGATTGACAGAAACTCAGCACCTTCGGCCTCCACCAATCTCGCCGTCTCGTCCATCGCCGAGCGGCCGATGCCGACCACGGCACCGCCCGCGCGCGCCACCGCCACGGCAATGCCCTGTCCGATGCCGGTATTGGCCCCGGTGATGGCGATCCGCTTTCCCACAAGTTCGAAGGCTGAAAGATTGGTCATCGCAGCTCTCCCATCGCGACGGGATCCACGTCGGTATAGTCGACATTGTCACCTGCCATCGCCCAGATAAACGCGTAGTTGGCTGTGCCGCAGCCCGAGTGAATCGACCAGGCGGGCGACAGTACCGCCTCCTCGTTGGCGATCAGGATGTGGCGGGTCTCGGACGGCTCGCCCATGAAGTGGAAGACCCGGGTCGTCTCGGCGAGATCGAAATAGAGATAGACCTCCATGCGACGGTCGTGCACATGCGCAGGCATGGTGTTCCACACCGATCCCTTCGCAAGCTGCGTCATGCCGACCACCAGTTGGCATGTTTCGATCGTGGTGGTGAACTGAAAGATCGAACGCTCGTTGGAGGTTTCGGGACTGCCGAGGTCGAGACGCTTGGCCTTGTCGAGGGTGATCGGCCGCGTCGGGCACTTGCGGTGCGCCGGAGCCGACAAGAGATAGAATTTCGCCGGATTTTCCAGGTTGGCAGAGGTGAAGCTTACCTCTTCGCCGAGGCCCACATAGAGCATGTCCCGGGTGTCCAGCCGGTGCGGCTCACCGCTGACGACGATGGTGCCTTCGCCGCCGATATTGACGGCGACGAGCTCGCGGCGATCGAGGAAGGACTGCGTGCCGACCGGCTTGATCGCCTCCAGCGTCAACGGCTGCCCCAGAGGAACCGCACCGCCGACGACCATTCGGTCGTAATGGGTGTAGGTGAGGCTGATCTTGCCCGGCTCGAACAGATCGGCAAGGTGAAAATTATGACGCAGTTCATCCGTGCCCATCGCGGCAGCGGCTGCAGGATCGATGGCGAAGCGGGAGGTATATTCGGTGGCCATGTGACTTTGCTTTCGATTGGGTGATTTCAAGTCTGCGTCTCTCTCGACGCGCGTTGCTGGTAGCCGGCCTGCTGGCCGGTAAGGCGTTGCCGGTAACGATCCTGTGCCGCCCCCAGATGCGCGCGCATCGCATCCCGCGCGGCATCCGCATCGCCGGCCGAGATCGCCTGAAGGATGCGCAGGTGCTCGCGTTGCAGACGGCTCAGATAGTCCTCCGACAGCACCTCTATCGAGAACCAGGGCGAGTTGCGGTCACACGGGATGGTGCGATCACCGAGCGCATCGAGGATCTCGACGTAGAACGGATTGTTGGTCGCCGCGGCGATCTCCCGGTGGAAAGCGAAATCGGCCTTTCCGGTCGGCTCGCCGCGGTGCAGCAGCCGCTCGAATTCGAAGAACGCCTCCTGGATTTTCGCCTCCTGCGAGGGACTGCGACGCTGCGCGGCGAGCCCCGCGCTTTCGATCTCGATCCCCATGCGCACTTCCAGCACGTTAACGGCCTGGCTGATGCGGCTTCCCATGTCGGCGGTGATGGCGCTGATCTTGCGCGTCGGATGATCGAGGACGAAGACGCCGGCGCCGTGCCGCGGCTCAACCAGGCCCTCGGCGGCAAGCACCGCCACGGCTTCACGCACCACCGTGCGGCTGACCCCGAAAATCTCTGTCATGCGCGATTCCGTCGGCAGCTTCTCGCCGACGGCGAATTCGCCGGCGAGAATCTGGCTACGCAGCGTCTGCACAACGGTCTCGAACAGCTTCGGCCTGCGTTCCACGCGTGCATCCGTCAGATTTTCAGACATGGTCATTTCCTATTTGAAGACCCCCGGCAGCCAGAGCGACAGGGACGGGATATACGTGACCATCAATAGCACGACGATGCCGGCGCCATAGAACGGCCAGATCGAACGCATGGCTTCCCACACCGAAATCTTTCCGACGGCACAGGCGACGAACTGCACGCCCCCGACCGGAGGCGTGTTGAGCCCAATCCCGTAATTGAGAATCATGATCACACCGAAATGCACCGGATCCACCCCATAGGCCATGGCGATCGGCAGGAAGATCGGCGTTGTGATGATGATCGTCGGCCCCATGTCCATGAACGTGCCGAGGACGAGCATCAGCACATTGAGCAGCAGAAGGATGACGATGGGGTTTTCGGAAAGCGTCTGCATCCACGCAACCAGTGTTGCCGGAACCTTGAGAAAGGCCATGAGCCAGGAGAAGGCCGCAGCGCAGCCGATGATCAGAAGGACCATGGCGGTCGTGCGCACCGCCCCCATGGTCGCGTGGACGAAATCCTGCCAGCGCAGCTGCCGATAGACGAAGACGGTGACGAGCAGGGCATAGATGACCGCGATGCAGGAGCTTTCGGTCGCCGTGAAGATGCCCGAACGCACGCCGCCGAAGATGATGGCGATGAGCAGCAGGCCGGGAATGGCGGCGGCAAAGAGATGCAGCGCCACCGCAAATCCCGGAAAGGGCTCGGTCGGATAGCCGCGCTTGCGCGCGACGATATAGGCGGTGACCATCAGCACTGCGGCAAACAGAAGGCCAGGGACGATGCCGGCAGTAAACAGGTCGGCGATGGAGATCGTGCCGCCTGCGGAGATCGAATAGATGATCATGTTGTGCGACGGCGGCAGCAGCAGCGCGATCAGTGCGGCCATCGAGGTGACGTTGACCGCATAGTCGGCACCATAACCGCGCGCCTTCATCTGCGGGATCATCAGGCTGCCGACAGCTGCGGCTTCCGCCACGGCCGAGCCGGAGATGCCGCCGAAGAGTGTGGAGGTGAGAATATTGACCTGGCCCAGCCCGCCGCGCAGGTGCCCGACGACGGTAGCCGCAAAGGCGACGATGCGCCCCGCAATGCCGCCGCGAACCATTAGGTCGCCGGAATAGATGAAGAAGGGGATCGCGAGCATCGAGAACACGCTCATTCCCGAATTCATGCGCTGGAACACCACCAGGGGTGGCAACCCCATGTAGATGACGGTTGCGAGGCTCGATACGCCGAGGCAGAACGCGATCGGCGTGCCGATCAGCATCAGGAAGGTAAACGTTCCAAAGAGGATCCAGAGTTCCATCGCTTAACCCTTCTTGCCTCCATGCTCGGCGACGCCTTGAACGAAGTCGGCCGCGTCTTTCTGAACGTCAGGAATGTTTTCGAGCTCGACGGCCACTTCCGTCGGGGCGATTCCGTCGAGTATGTCGTCGATCGGGGCGCCAAGCGCGCGCATGGCGATGCGTTCGAGGGAAAAGAGCGCGATGAGGACCCCGCCCCCCATCAGCGGGATGTAGTCCCAGGCGCCGGAGATGCCGAGGGCCGGCAACGTCGTGCCCCAGGTCAGCGTGACCAGATTGCAGCCGTACCAGACCATGCCGAGGCCGAAGGCGAAGATGACGATGTCGGAGATCATCCGCAGCCACTTCTTTGCCGCCGGCGGCAGCGCGTAGAGAAGCACGTCGAACCCCATATGATTGTTTTCCCGCACGCCGACGGCGGCGCCGAGGAAAATGAACCAGCTCATCAGGATGACCGCGCCGGGTTCGGTCCAGCTCGGCGAATCGTTGAGCACATAGCGGCAGAAGACCTGCCAGGCGACGATGGCCGACATGACCACGAGCCCGGTGCCGGCGCAATAGAGGGCGACGGTATTGAGCCTGGACAGGATGGGCAGGCCTAGTCGGAGATGGGTGGACATGGGGTTTGGCGCCTCCTGACCCTTCGACTGTCTGAAGGGCCGGACCATGGGTCCGCGATCTTGTCTGTCGAAAGCAACGCTTGCCCCTCCGTGGCCGTTGGCCAGACGGAGGGGCGTCGGCGCTACGCTTACTGCACCGCCTGCACGTCAGAAACGAGCTTCTTCAAGACCTCGTCGGTGATGTGCTTTTCGTACACGGGCTTCATGGCATCGATGAAGCCCTGCTTTTCCACCTCGTTGATCTCGGAACCGGCCTTTTCGACGAGAGCACGCGATTCCTCCGTCTTGGCCGCCCACAGTTCGCGCTGCTTGGCGACGCTGTCCTTGGCCGCCTGCCTGAAGATCTCCTGATCCTCCGGTGTCAGCTTGTCGAAGGCTGCCTTGTTCATGACGAACACTTCCGGAAGGATCGTATGCTCGTCCATCGAGTAGTACTTGGCGACTTCAAAATGCTTGGCGGTGTCGTAGCTCGGGAAATTGTTCTCGGCGCCCTCGATGACGCCGGTCTCGAGCGAGGAATAGACTTCGCCATAGGGCATCGGCGTGGCGTTTGCGCCGAGCGCAGCGGTCATGTCGACGAAGATGTCCGACTGAATGACACGGAACTTCATGCCCTTGAGGTCTTCGACCGTCTTGATCGGCTTTTTCGAGTTGTAGAACGAGCGCGCACCCGCATCATAGAAGGCAAGCACCACGAGACCGGCGGGCTCGAAGGCAGCCTTGATCTGATCGCCGACCGCGCCGTCCATCACCTTGTGCATGTGCTCTTCCGAGCGGAAGATATAGGGCAATGCCGGAACGATCGTCTCCTTTACGGTACCGTTGAACGGCGCCATGGACACGCGGTTCAATTCGATGACGCCGGACCGAACCTGCTCGATCGTATCCTTTTCCTCGCCCAACTGGGCAGAATGATAGACTTCCACGGAATAGCGCCCTTGCGTGCGCTCCTTGACGAGTTCGCCGAAGTATTGGACACCCTCGACGGTCGGATAACCATCCGGATGCGTATCGGACGACTTCAGCACGGTCTCAGCAGAGGCAGCGCCAGCAAAAAGCATCGAGACAAGCGCGACACCGGCCCACAGTTTGGTCATTTGCAACATTTTCTCCTCCCAGTTGGCGGGCGTCATGCCCGCTGTTGCAGTCATAAAGTCACAGTTTGTAAGCCTTCTTGGCGAGGCCATAGGCCAGGTCGAGCGCCAATTCATGCGCCTCGTCCTCCCGGAGCCGACGCTCGGCGACGAGGCGTCCGAGAAAGGCGCAGTCGACGCGGCGCGCCACGTCGTGGCGCGCCGGGATGGACGGGAAGGCGCGCGTATCGTCGTTGAAGCCGACCGTGTTGTAGAAACCGGCGGTCTCTGTGGTCATCTCGCGGAACCGCCGCATGCCTTCCGGGCTGTCGTGGAACCACCAGGCCGGCCCGAGCTTGAGCGCCGGATAGACGCCGGCGAGCGGCGCCAATTCGCGCGCATAGCTCGTTTCGTCGAGCGTAAACACGATGATCGAGGCGCGGAGATCGGTGCCGACGGCGTCCAGCAAGGGCTTCAGCCCGCGCACATAATCCGTCCGGGTGGGAATGTCGAAGCCCTTGTCGCGGCCGAATTTCCGGGAAATGGCGGGGGAATGGTTGCGCCATGAGCCGGGATGAATCTGCATGACCATCCCATCGTCGATGCTCATCCTGGCCATTTCGGTCAGCATCTGCGCCCGAAACAGCGCCCGCTCGTTCTCATCCGCCTTGCCGGTCCGGACCTTGCCGAACAAAACCTCGGCTTCGGCGGTGTCGAGGTTGGCGGTCTGGGCCGAGGCAAGACCGTGATCGGTGGCAGTCGCGCCAAAGGATTTGAAATAGGCCCGGCGATTGCGGTGCGCGTCCAGATAACCCTGCCAGCGGCCGGTATCGCAGCCACTGATCTCCCCGAGCGTGTCGAGGCCGTCGAGGAAGCCTTCGAAATCCGGATCGACCACAGAATCCGGACGATAGGCCGGGATGACGCGCCCCTTCCAGCCGCTGTCGCGGATCTTTGCGTGCCAGGGCAACAGATCGAGGGCGCCATCCGTTGTCGAGATGATTTCGATATTGAAACGCTCGAACAGGGCGCGAGGCCGGAAGGCGTCGGTCACCAGCTGGGCAGCAATCGCATCATAGCAGGCATCGGCATTGTCGGCGGTCAGCGGCGCGGTGATGCCGAACAGGTTCTCCAGCGTGTAGTCCAGCCAGAGCCGGGTCGGCGTGCCGCGGAACAGGTAGTAATTCTCGGCGAAGAGGCGCCAGATCCTGCGGCCATCGGTCTCGACCGGCGAGCCGTCCAGCGTGGGCACCCCAAGATCTTCCAGCCGGATCCCCTGGCTGAACAGCATCCGGAAAATATAGTGGTCCGGAACGATCAGCAGCTGGGCGGGATCGGGGAAGTTCTCGTTCTCGGCGTACCAGCGCGGATCGGTGTGGCCGTGCGGAGAAACAATCGGGAGATCCTTCACCGCGGCATAGAGTTCACCCGCCATGGCGCGCGACGCCGGATCGGTCGGAAACAGCAATTCCGGGGCGACAAGGCTCATGATATCAGCCGCTCCTCCTTCGGCCGATAGAAGGGGTAAATTCATTCAGACGTCATGTCAACATACAAAAAAATGTAAGTCATATGATGACTTTTACTTGACCCATTGAGCCGGCTTGGGCAGTGATAGGGCTCAGTTTGGATGGGAGAGGCCGCCCCGCTGACAGTCAGAACGCTGGTCGCTCTGTTGTTTGACGCCGCGAGGCCGGGAGCCATCTGCATGCTGGAGGAGGTTGCTTTGACGGTCGCCCAACCCCGAAAACTGCGGGCCGGGATCATTGGTCTGGGCATGGCATCGGGGCCGCACGCGCTCAGCCTCATCGACCTGCAGGACCAGGTCGAGGTGGTCGGCGCCTTCAGTCCGACCGTGGCGCGGCGCAAGGCTTTCGCCGATCGGTTCGGGCTGCCCATCGTCGCTAGCGCAGACGGCATCTTCGACGATCCGTCCATCGACTACGTCGTGATCCTGACGCCGCCCAACTCGCATCTCGACCTGGTGGAGCGCGCGGCGAAAGGCGGAAAGCACGTGCTTCTGGAGAAGCCGCTGGAGATCTCGCTGGAACGATCGCTGCAGGTCGTCCAGACGGCCGAGCGCACCGGTATTAAGCTCGGCATCGTGCTGCAACGCCGGTTTCGGCCCGTTTTCACAGAGACCGCGAGACTGGTCGGCGAAGGCGCGCTCGGCGAGATCGTTTCGGCCTCCATGCGGCTCAGCAATTGGCGCGCGCAGAGCTATTACGACGCGCCCGGCCGCGGCACGCTGGCACGGGACGGCGGCGGGGTGCTGCTGACGCAGGCGATCCACACCATCGACCAGCTGATCGCACTGTCAGGCCTGCCGACCCAGGTCATCAGTTTCGCCGCGACCAGCCCGGTGCACAGGATGGAAACGGAAGACACCGTCCACGCCGCCCTTCGTTTCGCCAATGGTGCGCTCGGCGCCCTCAGTGCAACGACAGCGGCTTATCCCGGCTTTCCCGACGCCCTGGAGATCGTCGGCACCCTCGGTACGGCGCGGATCGAGGGCGATGATGGCGTCATCCATCTGACCGACGGACGCCGGATCGAACTGCACGACGATTTGGCCGATGGTGGCAGCGGCGCGGATCCCATGGCCTTTTCCCACGGCAACCACCGCGCCGTGCACCAGGATTTTCTGAACGCGATCGCCACCGATCGGCAGCCGCAAGCCTCTGGCGTCGATGCGCTCAAGGCCCATCGCCTCATCGACGCCATATTGCGTGCATCGGCGACCGGCCGGGTCGTACGGGTTTGACGCGAGCCGCGCGAGATCGAGGGAGAAGGGTCTTAGCCAAGCCTTACCTCGTATCCAGGCCGACAGCTGATCGAGAGATATGGGTAAATAAGGATGGCTGCTTATGGCGCATTCTTGCCATCAATGTCGTAGCGGTATTTTTGGGTTGCCCAACCAAGCTTGGTCAATGTGCGAGGAAAACACCACTTACCCATTTCGTTCACCCTTCTGCGATCGTCCAATGATAAACGGCTGCCGCGTTGTCGAATGCCGTGAGAAGATTTGAGAAAGAACGCGCGCTCATCAGTCGCTGCTGCGCTCTGGGCCACGGCCCGAGAGACCGTGGCCCAATGCAGGTCAGACCATCGGGCCTGCCGCATGCATCAATTCTTCCAGCGGAACCATTCCCTTCATCGCCCCGCCTCCGAGAGCCTGATCCCCACCCTCGATGGCAAGCGCGAATTCAAAGGCGGGATCCGTTTCCAAGCGGTGCTGGAGTGCTTCGATCCTGGGATACCGACCGCGTTCGACCACCTCGTGGAAATCGGCCCACCGTGCAACCCCGACAAAGATGGCGTCCGCAAGGGTTGGCTTATCGCCCACGAGGTAGGGGTCGTTTCCGACAAGCTCCTCGAGCTGTTCGTGGCGGTGGGTCACCATGTGGCGACCAAACTCCCGAAGGGTATCTTTGGCCCCGTCGTCCAGCCCTTCCGCTTCCAGCGCCGCCCAAAGAGGGATGAAGGACGCCGTGAAGCTCGTGTTGATGAAGGCCATGAGCTGATGCATCCGGTCGACGGCCAGCTCCAAAAGCTGGACGAGCATCACTACATGGTAAGAATGACCCCTCGACGAGCCGGCAGCCTCTGGTCCGCTAGGAATAAGGAGGCCGCCGAGCGCCTAATGGCGGAAGGACGCATGCGGCCGGCCGGGCTTTCTCAAATCGAGGCCGCAAAGGGTGACGGGAGGTGGCAGAACGCTTACGTTTCCCAACGATATGCCGAGCCGCCTGAAGATCTTCTGAATGCGCTCAGCCTGAACGCGGCCGCTTCCCGCTTCTATCAGACGCTCGACCGCGCCAATCGATACGCCATCATTTTTCGTGTCAGTGCCGCCAAGAAGCTGGAGACGCGGACGAAGCTGATCACGCGTTTCGTGGAAATGCTGGCTCGTAGGGAAACCGTTCACGGCCAGACTGGTGTATCGCGTGCTGCGGGGGACGGCGCTCATGGCGAAGATATCGATGGTGACAAATGAAGACGGAATCTCTCGCCTCTAACCGTAGTAGTGCTCGGAAATCTCTCATCTCGCCGGTGGTCTGCCTCCTGACGAAATGGTTTTGGGAGCGGCTATTCTGCTCACGACGCCAAAGGCAAATCATACGTATCCTGATGCGAATGTCCGGTTATGGCGCTTTGCTGAACCTTCTGACTCAGCGGCGAGCCACCGACAATTCAGCTCGGACACTCAGATCGCCGTCGAGAAAGTCCGGCTCCGCCTCGGCCCCGACTGCATCGAAATATCGGCTCAGGAAGTTGCGGAAGGAGGCGGCGAGAGCAATATCGGCGATATTCAGGTCGGTGAACCCCACAGTACGGAGATGGTCGATGTCGGCCTGGCTTATGCGAGAGGCATCGATCGTGATCTGCTCGGCGTAAGCCAGCATGGCGACCTGCTGGTCCGTAAGCCCGGCGCTGCGGTAATCGCGATGCACGGCCAGCGTCTGTTCCCTCCCGATCATGCCGGACAGCGCTTTGAAGTAGACTTGGGAGCAATAGCTGGACGGCACGTGCTTGGCCGCCACCAGCGTGATGAGCCGGAAGTTGATCAGGCCCAGGGAAAATCCATCTCTGATCCGGTGCAACAGGTGCTCGACCGGCGCGAGGATGTCCGGTCTTGCTGACCAGCATTGTGTGGCCTGCATCACGCGTCCCATCGACGCCAACTCGTTAGCATAGATCGACGCCACTTCGCCCTCGGCCTCGGCCGGCTCTATGGTTTGTAGATACACTTTCACCTCCCGGGGTCGCTGTGGCCCGTCTACATATTGCCTGGGAAGCGTGATCTTGAGAAGTGATGGCAAGATCGGCGGAAACGATCTGCCGTATCCGTAGGCGTCACGTCTGCAATTGGGAGCTTTTCGCAGCTTCTTGGAAGGTAAAATGGTAGGCGCTAAGCAGGCCTCACCTCCGATGCCACGCGCAGACGACATCGACTGCAGGTGCGATCAGGCTGTGGAAACTTGGTGATCTGGAACGAGGTATCAGGGCAACTGTCCAATCACGTCCGCTACGTTTCCAACGACCCGCTTCGCTCGCTCAGCATGTCCCTCCGAGGAGGTGCGCCGAACTGAGCTGCGTATTCGCGGCTGAACTGAGAGGCACTCTCATAGCCAACAGCAAAGGCAACGCTCGAGACTGTCGGCGCATCAAGAAGGAGCCGGCGCGCCTCGTGAAGCCGGAGCATCTTGTGATAGGCGCCCGGGCTGAGATTGGTCACGGATTTGAAATGCCGGTGAAATGTAGTCATTCCCATGCCGGCGATCTGGGCCAGCACATCGATGCTCAACTTTTCCCGGAAGTTGGCCTTCATCCAGTCGATGGCACGCTGGATCTGCGCCGCTTGACCGCCGAGCCGCAGCGCGTCTCGCAGAAGATGGCCTTGCGGGCTCTGGCCTACGCGATACAGCAGTTCGCGCGTGTAGAGAGGGGCAAGATGAGCTGCATCTCCCGGCGTTTCCAGCAGCATGGTCAGACGCGTCAGAACCTCTACGGTTGCCCCTGACAGGGAGCCAACGGCGAAGGCAGGACCCGCTTCCGGCGACGATGCGGGAAGCACAGCAAGGGCGCCCTCGCGGGCAAGCTCGCGTGACAGCCGGATCTCGATCCCGAGAAAGGGCTCCGCGCTCGACGCCTCCAAGACCCGCGCATTCACCGGCAGATCCACCGACAGGATGAGAAAGTCCGTCGCGCCATAGGTGAAAGTCTTCCGGCCGACGGAGAGCTGTTTCTTTCCCTGAAGCACGAAGTAAAGCATCGGCTCATACATCAACGCTTCATAGCCCGTTCCCCGTTCGGCCCTTCGCAGGACGAGGTACGGGATCCAGTTCGGCGATCCGTCACTCTTTGCCAGCCGATCGGCCAAATCACGTAATGCGGAAACGCTCATAATACCCTGTCGCGAATGGGACGGTCCGGAAAATCGCACGGATTGGCAGGATCAGGCAAGACAAAGGTAGAATCTGGCTCATGGATGCTTCCGCCCTCCTCCACATCAGTGATGTTACCAATGAAGGAAGGCACATCATGTCCCATGTCGCTGAAACCACTGCCTCGGAAGAGGCACGACAAATTCTGAAGGGAATTGCCACGCAGATCGGCTACCCGATCCGCGCTCCTCTGCTCAAGAGCCCCAAGGACTATGGCCTAGACTTCGAAAGAGTCTCCTTCCCGTCGCTGGACGGAGTGCCGCTCGAGGCTTGGTTCATTCCATGCGGGGGATCGGACAAACTCATCATCGCCAATCACCCGCTCTGGTTCAACCGCTATGGTCTCCCTGCACACATGGAGCCATGGAAATCTATCGGCGGGCCTCTCAATGCTTTCGAGGTTGACTATGTCCCCGACTACAAGATCCTGCATGACAACGGATACAACGTACTAGCGTATGACATGCGCAATCTCGGGCAGAGCGGCAGCGCAAATGGTGGGATCAGCAGTGGCGGGCGCTTTGAGGCCCGCGATGTTCTGGGATCCATCCAGTATGCCCGAACGACCGCTCGGCTCAAAAACATGACCATCGGGCTGTTCAGCCGCTGCCAGGGCTGCAATGCGACGATTTACGCCATGGCGGAGTCTCCTGATGAATTTAAAGGAATTCGGTGCATGGTAGCCCCACAACCTCTTTCCGTGCGTGTGGCGGTCGAGCAACTTCTCGCGGCAATGGGGCTGGACGAGCATATCGGCATCGTCGAGCACGAATTGATGGCTATTAACAGCTTAAGGCTGGACGAGATGTCTCCCGTTCTATTCGCAAGACATGTCCATATTCCTACACTTCTCTATCAAGTGAAGGATGATGCTCTGACAAGGCCTGAAGACATCCGGGAAATGTTCGAGAACATCCCCATTCCTGAGAAAGAGCTGATCTGGATCGAGGGAACATCGTCACGCTGGGACGGCTACCTCTATTTCCAGCGGAAGCCTGACCGCATGCTCGCCTGGTTCGATCAGTTCATGAGCTGATGGAAACATTGCTGGGTATTCTGACGACAGGACGGGAGGTGACAATCAGCGTTATCGACAACGTACGGGTTGAGGCGGCAGAAATGCCGAGCATTGGGGTTTTAACACTCTATCGAACGTGATCGGCGCGCTGTCGAAGGCCTGATCTGTCGCGCTAGCACAGCCGTTCGATGATGCGGATTGCCGCTTCGAACGTTCGTCTGTCCTCTTCGGGCGGGCCTTCCTCGATCCGTTCGGCGACCTGCCCTGCACGGGCTTGGGGGCGCGGGATAATCTCGCGCGCCCTCTCATTTGCGCAAGACATTGCGGTCAGCCGCTTCTGACAAAGGCTCAGGCGCTATTCGATGGCTCTGTCGATGCCAAATCTGAACGGCTCGACGAAACGCAGGCCCTGTGCGCCATCCGCCATGTTCTGAAAGGCCTCGAACTGATCGACCAGATGTCTGAGAGATCGGTCAACGCCATCCGAGACATGCTGAAGACAGCGTCTGATGTTGTCGTTGATGCGCCCGATCAGATTGCGGCCGTCATCCACGCGACGCTGGCGGGAGCAGTGCGGATCGTGTCGAGCAAGGGTTCCGACTCGCCAGACGTCAATGAATTGCGTCATCACATGCGCCATCTTGTGACGGGCTATCTTGGCCCTCTTTTGCCGCAGGTGGCACGATATCCCAAGCTCTTCCCGTAGGTGCTGGATCCGGATGGAAACTGGGCCACTTGACCCGCTACGGCTCAAGCGCTTGGCATCCGCGTACGGGCACGTCCCGTCATCGGTGGTAGAGGATCATCCCTGCGTGATGCAAAACGCCGCTGATGAAGTCTCCGTCCGCAGTGAAGCCGGTGTCGTCCCAGTATTCGATGTGCGTTCCTGTCACCAGGTAGCGGCCTTCATAGGCCCGCTCTCTTGTACCGCGCGCTTCGACATACCTGTTGTTCGGCAGTAATTCGTGTTGGACCCGGCCGTCCTGCGTGACCCATAAGCCGACATACGGATGTGAATTCTGCACGTTCGGCTCCACTTCTAATGGGATTGAGTCACCAGGGCTGCGGCGACCAAGGCGGAAAGCAGATTCTGCATGATTTGCCTCCTGGTTTGAGTGCGTCAGAACACGACGGTCGAGGGCGTATGGCTTATTGAGGGCCGCCTCAGTTGCTCGATGCAGTCGGCCTGATGGTGATCTCTGTCGTGTCGACATTCGAAGGCGCCTCGATGAGTTGTCGGACTGCACGGGCGATGTCTGCAGGCTGAAGGGACACTGCGCGGTAGGCGTCCATTGCTGCCATCGTCTGCTCATGGGTTATGGTCGCCGCTAGTTCACTCTCAACGACTCCGGGGTTGACGCAGGTAACCCGAACGCACTTGCTTTCCTGACGCAAGCCGTCGGATATGGCTCGAACCGCAAATTTCGTGGCACAGTAAACTGCAGCCGTCGGCACGACCGAAAGAGCGCCGATGGATCCGATGTTGATGTCCTTCCCCTTGAGCCTCCATCACCGGCAATACGGCGCCGATACCCCAAAGCACGCCTTTGATATTCACGTCGACCATGCGCTCCCACTCATCCTGCATGCCGGCAGCAAGCGGAGACAAAGGCATGATCCCGGCATTGTTCACGAGAACATCGATACGACCCCACATCGAGAGTGCAGCCGCAGCGAAGGCAGCGACGGACAGGCGATCGGTAACATCGAGGGCTCTGGTCTCTGCCACGCCACCGGCACTGCGTATGTCCGAAGCGATTTTCTCGATCCGGTCGCATCGGCGGGCGCCCAAGAGCACGTTTGCGCCGCTTGCACCCAGTTCCCTTGCGATCCCTTCACCGATCCCGCTGGAAGCTCCGGTTATCAAAACTGTCTTTCCCATCTGCCGCTCCTTTTCACGAATGAATGGCTCGTTTGCATGGCCAAAGTGGACTCTTCCGCCCTGCTCGTGTAGCCACTCAATCATGGACTCGATGATTAGCAGAACTGGACAATTATGACCGACCTTAACCTTCTGCCTCTGTTCCTCGCCGTTGCTGAAAAACATAACTTTCGGGCGGCAGCCGACCGCCTCGGGGTGACCCGATCCGCCGTCAGCCAAGGGATTCGCCGCTTGGAAGACATTCACGGTACGGCACTGGTGATGCGAACAACGCGCTCCGTTCGATTGACCGAAGCGGGCGAGCGGCTGCGAGAAGCGCTCTCTTCCCCACTGTCGGAAATTGCCACTGCGCTTGAAGCGATTGGCGCTGAGAGCAGGCCCAGTGGGATACTGAGGATTGCAGCGACCTCGATCGCCGAAGCGTTCCTTTCGGGACCACTCCTTGCCACATTCGCCGCGGAAAACCCTGGGGTCACTGTCGACATCACCGTGACGGACGAAGAGGGCGACATCGTCTCGGCCGGTTATGATGCCGGCGTCAGACTGGGAGAGGTTATCGAGCAGGACATGATCACAGTCGCGATCGGCGGCGAACAGTGCGAAGCCATCACTGCTGCTCCCTCCTACCTCGAAATCCACGGGACTCCGCTGCATCCAAGGGAACTGATCCACCACCGCTGCATTGGATGGCGTCCGGCACCCAATGTTGCGCCTTACCGATGGGAATTTGTGGATGGTGGCGTTCCGTTCAGCCTGGCAATCGAACCTCGGATCACCACAAACGATCTGCGTCTAATGTTGCGGACCGCCGTTGCGGGCGGCGGGATAACGCTCGCTCTTGAAGAGAATATCCGACCATACGTAAAGACCGGAGAGCTCGTGCCGCTGCTGGGCGACTTTCTTCCCACGTTCCCAGGCTTTTACCTCTACTTTCCACAGCGAAGGAACATGGCACCAAAACTGAGGGCACTCGTCGATCACGTCAAACGCTGGAAGTGACGTGAGAGCTCGTTTGCCTTCCATGGCTTCAGTTCTATGCGGAACTTGAAACACAAAAGAAGCGGGGCGGCTCCAAAACCACCCCGCCGGTCAGACCTGAATGCCTGTGTTTATGTGACGGCACATCCTGCTCAGAAACTGCCAAGTGCACCATACTGCGCCCGCAAAGCTCAGTGCTGCAAACGTTTCCCAAGGATCGGCTCAATCGTTTCCGGTTCGACGATCCAGGCGTAGTTCAGCTCGTGCTTGATCTTCCAGGTGCCCTCGACACAGGACCAGCCCAGTTGAGAGCGCGCATCGAAGGCGACCACCTTGCCCTTCAGCGCTTCAATGCGACCGACAAAACCGATAGCGGAGGACGCGGTGTCTCGGCCAACAGCGGCGTGGTTTGCGTCTGTCATACCATGGCGGATTGATCGGGACGCGTTGACGTGACCTTCCCAATTGGCTCCATACACGGAGGCATCAGTGAAGAGTTGGGTGTCGCCAGGAGCGAAGTTGTCCCAGAACACGCCCTGCGGATTTTCCAGGTCATAGAATTTTGACATCTCCTTGGAGAAGACGAAAGCCGGGTCTCCTTCGTGCCGCTCCCATCCTTGCATGATCCACTCCTCATGCAGGGCCAGCGGTGCATCTGGACCTTCCTGAGGGCAAGCGGCATCAACCTGCGCCAGCACCGGAGTTGCAGATGCTCCGGCCGCGAACGCTGCGATCAAACAAATGGTCATTTTCATCTTGGCTTCCTTTCCTGTTTCAATGAACAATCAAGAAGTTACGTCCCTGCATTGGCCCGCGGTAGACGCTCAATTCTCGTCACGCTGGTTAGCTGGACTGGACAATGAGAAACCGTGGCGGCTGAGATTGCGTTGCCAGACGAGGAAGAAGGCCTGCGGTTTGCTGGCGGTCGCTCAGCCAAAGCCGGTCATCGGTGGCTGTCCAGCGGTATCTTCAGGTCGGGGCTACCCTTGGGCCTCGCAACACAGATCGTCGAAGACATCAATGACCGCTTTTGGGAAGGTCCGACATCTGTCCGACGTCCGAGATGAAGGCGCAATTCTGCATGTCGGTCATGGTTGCATATCGTGGTCGACATCGGCATCCCAAGCCGCAAAGGGGCTGACAAGTCTGATCGCCTTGGCGCCTTTGCGATATATGAGGCGGCATTTTTGTGTTCCGCGAATACCACTGAAATAAAGGGTAGACTGACGACGGTGGGTTGATAGCTTCTCCAATTTGGAGGGGGAAGACATGAACATCGTTCGCACTGCAATGTTTGCTTTATTGGCCGTCATCCTGTCTACGCCAGCAACTGCTCATGGGGGTGGCTGCCGCAAGAATTCGCCGCCCGGGCAGTGTTGCCATATGGAAAAGGCAACGGGATCAGTCCACTGTCACTGAGATCAGTGGGTCAATTCCCAAAAGCGCATGACCATGCTGGCCATGGTGACGACAGCGAGCAGGATCAGCAGGGCGAACAGTGCAAACCTCAATGTTTGGCTTCCTCGATTTGCCGGTCGGTCTCTCTTCGCGGCCAGAGCCAGCATGTGGTTGTCAGCCAGATCGACAAGGGCGGCAGCGAATTCGCCCGTGCTCCATTCCGATCGTCTGGCCATCTCGGCCACTGCCTGGAAGGCTGGCTCGATCGCCTCCTGGCAGGAGAGGTGACGGTCCGGACGGTTCTTCTCGCTTTCGGGTGCCGCGATCTCGCTTTGTATGCCCATGCCCAGCATATCGCTTCGTGAACTGCTATCAAGGGCCCTCCCCATCCACGAAAAACCCCCGCCTCCGAGGAAGGCGAGGGTTTCCGGGGTCAATTCGCCGGCCAGGGCTGGGTAGGGATGGGTCGGCCGGCAAGATCAGAATGCCATGGCAAAGGGCTTTGGTCATCCCCGGATATTGAAGGGTCAATCCACTGCTGTCGGAAGCAGAACCAGCCGATCCTCTGGCAAGGGTCGTTGCAGCGCCTTTGCCTCGTCCCATGGCGCCGTCATCCACATCTCGATTTCCTCCGGCTCGGTCAGCAACACCGGCATGGCCTTCGGATGAATCGGCGCCACGACGGCGTTCGGCTCGCACGTCAGGAAGGCGAAGAGGTCTGCCTTGACCAGACCTTCCTTGACCTTGCGCACGCTCTCCCATTGCTGCAGCCAAATCCCGGCGAAGCACATCAGCGGTTGATCCTCGTTGCGGGCGAACCAGGCATTCGGCGTCCGGCCACCCTCAACTTTGCTGGCAGGATCCGGCTCGGCGAAGCGGGTAACCGGAACAAGGCAGCGGTGTTCGACCCCAAGCCAGCGCGTCCAGTGCTTGCTTGCGGTGTTGCGCACATTGGTCGTGCCGCCGTCCGGCTCCATCTTCAACAACTCGTCGAAGTCGACGTCCTTGCCCTTTTCCCGGAGCTTGTCGGCGCGCTTCGAGGCCGCCTGGAAGAGCGCCTGCCGAGACGAGGGCAGGCCCCAGCGCACGCTTGCCAGTTCGCGGCCGGCCGGCGTGTTGCGCACGATCGGCGCCATCCGGTCGGGATAGACATCAAGCGACGGCTCGAGGTTGCCGAGATTGTCGACCATGGCGCGGGTGAAGGCGCGGATCGCCTCCTGGTTGGTGGTGACGTTGTAGAGATTGCACATACCCGGCGTTCCCGCACTGCTTTGACCAAGTCTATATACTTGGACCAGTTCAACGCCCTGGCAAGCACGAAAAGCCAAGCCCTGATCCAGATCGATGAAGACGAATGGTGACAAGGCCTGACGGATCTGTGTGCCCGCGTAATCTGCAGGTTGGCGACCGATGTCACCAACCGCCTGGTCTAACTGAGGCGGCTCTCGCACCACATTGCCGGCCCATCGAGTCGTACTGCCAAGCGTACTGGCAATTGCCGCGATAGACTGGCGCTGGTCGATAATAGCCACCACCACAATTGTTGTTCGCGCACACGGCAACGGCAGTCCCCACGAGTGCAACGGCCGCCAAGGCCAAGGCCGCTTGGTTCTGCGCCTGCACTATCCGTGGGCACTCGTATGCAGGTACGCCACGGCTCGCCAACTCGACTGAAATTCGCTCCCGAAACAACTGGTCATAGCTCTCCAGATAGGTTCTGCAGAGAGACGCCTTGTCGACCGCTTTCGGATTTTTGTCGAATTGTGCCTGAGTCGTCGTGCAGCTCGCAAGCGCCAATACGAGCAAGGCTGTGAGGCCTCGCCGCACCGATTGTATGATTCCCATTCCAGTTCCCCCAATCTGGGGATCATGCCACAACCAAAGAGGGAGTCGAGTGCGTACGCTGACTGTTTCTGGCACGCTAAGGGTACAGGTATTCGTCGTGCGCCTCGCGATCCATTGGTAGGGCAATCGCCAGAAATACCCCAAGGTTTCAGATAGCCTCGCTCAAAGTTTCCTGTCGCGCCAGACCGGCTTTTTCACCCACCTGGTCTCGACCAGCTCGCGTACGACAAGCCCCGGGATCTCGTTCGCCATCATGGTCTTGAACTCGACGGCCATATGTTCCTTCGATCCGCACTGTTCGCATCGGAACTTGCCCTGCAGATGCAGGACATGGATGTTCTCGCCGATCAGGATGCGGATGTCGTTCGGTCGGTAGAAGCGGATCAACTTGCAGCGCAGGCAGCCGACGCGGACGAACTGACCGAGCTTGTCGGCTTCCCCCAGCGTCGGGATCTTCGCCTCAAGATAGGGATGCGCCCGCCCACGATAGTTGAGAGCCGGCATGGCTACTCACTCCGGTCGTAACTCGGCGTCCAGCCGCGCGTCATACCCCGGCTCATTGCGCCTTCGGTCAACGCCAGTTGCCGGCGCAGATGCCGGCAGTCCTCGATCAGCGTGGCAATCGTGGCGCGCGGGTCGCCCTGGTGCCAGGCGAGGGCGGCGTTAACGGGATCCTCGGGAGTGATCTCGGGCGATTGGCGTTCGGCGTGCATGGCTCAAGTCCTCGTAAAACAGCATTGCATTCGAAAGCGGCCGCCTCGCTTTCGTTCTCAATATGTTCTCACTGCAGGAAGAGTCAATGGCCCTTTGTCAGTCGCACCATGGCTGGCGCTTGCCGGTCCAGCGCCGCGCCAGGCCCTCGGCGACGAGGATATCTCCGAGATCCCTATTCCCTACCGAGAGTTCGGCGAGCGTTCGCCCGTCGGTAGAAAGCAGCACCTCAGGCCGACCCTTGGTAACCAGGCCAAGCCCACGTTCTGCGTCGCCTGAGCGTGGTGGATCTTCGGCGTGTCCATGTCGAGTATGCGGATCGTGTCGACGCTGATTACGACGGTGTCGCCATCGATCACGCGGATCGTGGCCGCCGAGACGGCGTGCGCCGACGCGAGCGTGATCAAAAATCCGGCGGCCGCAAAAATCGTCTTCATTCATCGTCCTTTGGCCCGCACTTCTTCTGATCCATGGTTCTAGGCCGAATACTAATTGACAGTTCCCAGCGGAAACAGGCCGGTTTTGCAGCGATGCGATGCTGACGCTTGTGATTTCCAGATGAACGTCCATGCGGAATGGCCAGCAGATCGGCAACACACCATTGGAAGATGTGGAAGTTGGCTGTCCGCGGGGCAAAGCGACTATCTCGGAAGCAGAAATCCCAAGCGTCTGTTGCTGGATCTTAGATCAGCCCGAAGTTAACCCCACAGGTCTGATAGATGCTCTTCCAAATCCACGCTGCATCTATAACTTCATGGATTTTTGGAGGGAAGCAAGATGTCTCGTAAGAATTGGACCGGTACCTGTTTGTGTAGGAAATGCTCCTATCAGGCAATTGGCGAACCCGAGGCGAGCCTCATCTGCCACTGTCGCGATTGTCAGCGAGCGTCCGGCGCAGCGGGATTGCCGGTCCTGGTGATGCGAAGAAGTGGCTTTTCCGCCCATGGGCCTCTCCGGTCCTTTACCAGTACCGGCGGCAGCGGCAGTCCGACAGTGCGCAACTTCTGCACTGATTGTGGCAGCTTGCTTTTTGGCCTGCCCGATCATGCGCCCGAGATTGTCACGATTTATGCAGGTACGCTCGACGATCCCTCTCGTTTCAAACCGACCTTCGCCCAGTTCACATGTGACCGTCACGCCTTGAGTGGCACAGGCCTAGCGTTGGTAGAGCATGCCAAGCGGGCCCAGTGACAAGAGCCAATCCCCAGAAGCCATGCAACGGGCAGCAATATTAGCACGACAATGAAGAGCCGAGATTACAGGGCCTCGGTGCCGACACGAGCGCCGCTGTCTACTACAGTCCCTGGCGTCCTGTCCCTGTTCAGGGGAGGAGCGTAGCCGTCCCAAAGCTCTCGTCCAGCGGCTTACCACCACTCAATGCGGCGAGCTCGACTAGATCATCTTCGTCATTGATCCCGCTATCGTACAGGCGGACAATGAGTTCTATCGCATTTTTCGCAAGATCCGGAGTTTCTCCGTAGTGGTGATCTTTGAGGATTCTCTGAACCGCGTTCTGAACTAATGTCGATTGGTCATCCATCGCGATTATGGTCATTGGACATTCCTCGCTGCTTTGGTGGAGCCTCGCACATGTCGCAGCCGATGTCTAATTCGATCATAGCCGTTGCGGAACTACTACGGCTTGGTCGCCACCATTATCCGAAGGAAGTTCGAGAGAAAGATCGTTCAGATGACACCAGTTCGGTTGGCGCAAGCCGCTCCCAAAGAAGTTGCGGCAACCGCAGGTGACGGTTGCCGCATTGCCATTACTCAGTCGATTCCAGGTCGCTTTCGTCCGTGGCAAGCGACTCGCGAATTTGATCGATCGTTCCGACTTCGGGACCAACGCCGAGGATGGATTTCGCCTCATCGAGCGTCGTATCTGTCACGACCCCGTCCTTGGTAAAGCCGGCAAGCGCTTCCCGCAGGGCTTCATCACTCAGTTCCGGGTCGGTCGGTATTGCGTCGACACCATTTATCGCCTCGAACTCAGCATAGGCCAATGAATAGGCGGCTACCGCCGTCATGCGCGGATCGTTCGAGTTGAGGTAGGCGCGATAGTTTCGATTGAGCGAGCGCAACCCGGGTGTTTTCGCGGCATTGTTGTCGACGGTCACTTTGGAGGTGCGCTGCGCCTTCTGCGTGGATTTGCCATGTTCGCTCGATTTCCCGGACGAGGACTTGCCGCTTCCGCCGCCATTGCCCCCACCATTGCCGCCACCATTGCCGCCGCCGTTGCCGCCGCCGTTACCGCCTCCATTGCCGTCCTTTGCAAAGGCTACGGCCGCAAACCCCGTCATGCTGGCAGCCGCAGGCGCTACTGCAAGGCCGAGGGCAAGAACAGTCCGGACGATCGTATTGTTGATAGCCATTGGGTATCTCCTCGAGTTGATCAGATAGTTCGGCCCTCTTGAGGAGGTTCGAACCGGTCTGGAAAACTAATCGTCGCTGCACTGGCGTGGTACCGTCCCCCGTCCAATACCACCTTGGCTCGGACCTAAGTCCGGGGCCTTCGCCGTTCAAAGGTCTGGAAGCGCCGAGATGTGGGGCGGAAAAGAGGCTGAGGTCTTGCCAGTCGGAGCGACCTCCCCTAACCTCGGCCGTCCATCTTGCCGCATTTTTCGGCAATCGACTCGAGCACCCGGTGCGCATCAGAAATCTCATCTCCCGTTGGAATTCCAAGTCGCTTGCCGTGCAGTTCCTCGGCATGGGCGGCGCTGTTTCGGTTTTTGCCATGACGGTAATTGGGACCTTCATTTCGAACCGGGTCGAGGATACCGTCACCAGCAATGCGGCGGCGACCACGGCACTCTATGTCGATAGCGTGATTGCTCCGCTTCTTCCGGACATGCAGAGCAACGAAACGCTCGACGATACGACAGCCCGCGCCCTGGATGAGACTCTCGGGCAAGGTGCACTCGGCGGCCGCCTTCTTCTGTTCCGCCTCTGGCGGTCGGATGGAACGGTTCTGTATGCCAGCGATCCGGCCGCGACCGGAACCAAGCCAGTCCTGGAAGAGATGCTGAAGGCAGCCTTTTCCGGCCAGATGGTCGCACGGTTCGTCGCCGCGGATGAAGAAGGTGACCAGAGCAAGGCAGCGCTGCCTATCCTGAAGATCTATAATCCGGTCCTACAGCCGTGGTCGGGACAGGTCGTGGCCGTCTCCGAGTTCCACGAAACAGCGGGTGAATTCCAGCAGAGCCTTCTCCGGACGAGGTTGCACACCTGGTTCGCCGTTGCCGCCTTTACTCTCGTCTTCTTCGTTCTTTTGTCGGCGATCGTTCTTCGCGGAAGCAGGACAATCGAGCGCCAGCGTCATGCCTTGAAGCAACGCGTCGAGGAGCTTTCGGTGTCGCTGTCGCAGAACGAAGCCTTGCGAGAGCGCGTGCAGCGGGCCACACAACGAGCAACGACGCTCAACGAAGGGTATCTTCGCCGCATCGGGGCGGATCTGCATGACGGTCCGGCCCAGCTTCTTGCCTATGCCGCCCTGCGCCTCGACGGTGAGGCGCTGCGAAGGTCGACCATGTCAGATCAAACGAGCAGGAAAGAACTTGTCGTGATCAAGGCCAGTCTCGATGAGGCCATGCATGAGATCCGGACGATTTGCAGCGGCCTCGTCCTGCCGCGGATCGAAGGTGCAAGCCTGCCCGACATTTTGCAGGAAGCCATCCGCGCCCATCGGATGCGGACAGGCACGTCGGTCAACTTGTCGGTCTCGACACCGCCTGAACACCTTTCCCCTGCCGCCAAGATCTGCATCTATCGCTTCGTGCAGGAGGGCCTCAACAACGCCTACCGGCACGCCGGCGGCATCGGACAGGCTGTCTCCCAACGCACCGAGGGCGGCTTCGTCATGGTCGAAGTTGCCGACCGCGGATCCGGCTTCGACTTGAACCAAGTCCGTACGACCAGTCTCGGTCTCGCTGGCTTGCGCGAGCGGGTCGAAAGCCTCGGCGGAACATTCGAAATCACCTCGTCTCAAGCCGGAACCGTCCTGCGCATGACGACGAAGATCGAGGAAACGAAGTAGCCATGGACACGAGGATACGGGTCGCGATCGTGGACGACCATCCACTCTTCCGGGAAGGTGTGACACGGAGTCTGTCGGAGATCGACGGTTTCGAGATTGTTGCCGAAGGAAGTTCCGGTACCGATGCGGTGCGCATAGCCCGGACCCTGCAGCCGGATGTCCTGCTGATGGACATATCCATGCCGGGCGGCGGCCTTGAGGCAATCCCGGCCGTTCTGGACGTCGCACCCTCGCAGCGGATTGTCATGCTCACCGTTTCGGAGACGAGCGAAGATGTCACCACGGCACTTGCCCGTGGCGCGGTGGGCTACGTCCTGAAGGGCGTGGGGGCA
Organism: Ciceribacter sp. T2.26MG-112.2; assembly: GCF_900492205.1. GTDB lineage: Bacteria > Pseudomonadota > Alphaproteobacteria > Rhizobiales > Rhizobiaceae > Allorhizobium > Allorhizobium naphthalenivorans_A. Next base: position 613 of record NZ_UEYQ01000020.1, on the reverse strand, counting down.
CTGACACTTGCCGACGCTATCCGCACGGTGGCAGCGGGAGACGGCTATGTCGCACCGACGCTGTCAGCCCGGCTGATCTCCGCCCGTACCGAGATGCCCGGCAAGTCCGCGCTCGTCGCGAGCCTGACACCGCGGGAAATGGAAGTGCTCGAACTGGTCGCTGTCGGCATGAGCAACAAGCACGTGGCCATCGAACTGGATCTGCAGGAAAAGACTGTCAAGCACCACATGACTCAAATCCTGACCAAGCTCGGTGTCACCAATCGCACCGAAGCGGCAATGGCGCTGCGTGACGCGCGCCAGACCTAGAAGACTACCGGAGGAGCGCTTCTATCCGGCGTAGATCTGAGGCAGTTGCCAGCCGGTTCACGATCGTTCGGCCGCGTGCGTCCTTCATGACGTATCGTCCGTTTACGACCACTTCGGTTATGCCGCGCTTGTTACGGAAGCCGATAGCGGGAAGCGAGGGGTCGACCGCGTCGGTCGCCTGCCCTGTCGCCACGGAGCGCTCGGTCTTGCCGGACGATCGGGATTCGCTTCCGCGTCCATTGCCTCCACCGTTCCCACCTCCGTTTCCGCCACCGTTGCCCCCCCCATTACCACCGCCATTACC
>NZ_UEYQ01000061.1 GCF_900492205.1 Ciceribacter sp. T2.26MG-112.2 | reverse complement strand
GTGAACTGACCCCATAAATTTGGACGGTTCATTGGCTGGAATGATTTAAGGGCTGGGTCCTGTATTGCACAGGGCTCAGCCCTTTCAGTTTCATCCGGATTCGATCATTGTTGTAGTAGCGGATGTAGTCCTCAACACCATCGCGCAGGCTGTCAATGCTGTCGAAGCGGTTGGGATGGAAGAACTCGGACTTGAGCGTGGCGAAGAAGCTTTCCATGGCCGCGTTGTCGAGGCAGTTCCCCTCGCGTGACATGCTTGGCGCGATATTGCGGCTTTCGAGCATCCGGCTCCAGGCCGGCATCCGATACTGCCAGCCTTGGTCGGAATGCAGGATCGGCCTGTCATCGTCGTCCAGCTTGGCCAATGCCTTGTCGAGCATTTTGCTGACCAGCTTGAAGACCGGCCGCCTCGCCGTCTCGAAGGCGATGATCTCCCCATTATGAAGGTCCATGACAGGCGACAGGAAGAGCTTCTCGCCGGCGACATTGAACTCGGTGACATCGGTCGTCCACTTCTGGTTCATGCGCTTTGCCGAGAACTGCCGTTGCAGCAGGTCCGGAGCCACGCAACCGGCCTGGCCCTTGTAGGAGCGGTATTTCTTCGGCCGGACCAAAGACTTCAATCCCATCTCGACCATTAGCCGCTGGACGGTCTTGTGGTTGACCGCTTCTCCGCGATTGCGGATCGCGGCCGTCACCCGGCGATAGCCGTAGCGGCCCTTGTGTTCGTCGAAGATCGACCGGATCATCGTCTTCAGCGCTGCATGCCGGTCGCCCGACGACAGCGCCTTGAGCTGATAATAGAACGTGCTGCGCGCCAGGCCCGAAAGCGCTAGCAGCCCGTCGAACAGATGGAGCGGCCTTAACGCTTGGACGGCTTGCGTCCGCTCACTGCGCGACGCGCCTGCGTTAAGGCCTCCAGTTTTTTTAGGTAGGCATTCTCCATGCGCAGATAGGCCAGTTCAGCCAGCAACTCCTGGCGGCTCTTGGCTTCGTCGTCCGGCGGCCCATCCTTGACCGTATCCGTATCCGAGGGCGCAGCGAAAGGTGGTTTGGGCATGGATCGGGACCCGCCTCTTCGGCGCGGAGCCAAGGCTTCAAGCCCGCCGCGCTCATATTGCCTCTCCCAGACCGAGAGGCAGCCAATGCTGCGAATGTCGAACAGCGCTGCCGCCTGCCGACGGGACAGGCCATCCTTCCACATCCGTTCGAGGACCGATAGCCTGAAGTGAGCATCGTAATGGCTGTGCTTCCGAGACAAGCCAGCCACGCCATGTGCCGCGTGACTGGCAACCCACCTGCGGATCATGGAATAATCGAGCCCGAAACGCAGACCGACCTCCCGGTAGCTATGCTCGCCGCCGCCATAATATGCGACGACCTCCTGCCTGAATGTGCTGCTGTATTTGGACATGCAAAACCCCCGAAGTTGGGTGTCCAACTTTCGGGGGTCAGTTCA
>NZ_UEYQ01000004.1 GCF_900492205.1 Ciceribacter sp. T2.26MG-112.2 | reverse complement strand
CATGAAGATACTCGTGACCGTTAAGCGGGTTGTGGACTACAACGTCAAGATCCGCGTCAAGACGGACGGGACCGGCGTGGAGCTGGCCAACGTCAAGATGTCGATGAACCCGTTCGATGAAATCGCCGTCGAAGAGGCCCTGCGCCTCAAGGAAGCCGGCAAGGCCGAGGAAGTGGTCGTCGTCTCGATCGGACCGGCCAAGGCCGAGGAAACGCTGCGCACCGCGCTCGCCATGGGCGCCGACCGCGCCGTTCTGGTCGAGACCGACGATGCCGTCGAGCCGCTCGCCGTCGCCAAGCTGCTGAAGGGTGTCATCGACGCCGAACAGCCGGGCCTCGTCATCACCGGCAAGCAGGCGATCGACGACGATTCGAACCAGACCGGCCAGATGCTCGCTGCCCTGCTCGGCTGGGGCCAGGCGACGTTCGCCTCCAAGGTGGAACTTGGCGCCGACAAGGCGACCGTCACCCGCGAAGTCGATGGTGGCCTGCAGACCATCGACGTCAAGCTTCCGGCCGTCGTCACCACCGACCTTCGCCTGAACGAGCCGCGCTACGCCTCACTGCCGAACATCATGAAGGCGAAGAAGAAGCCGCTCGACAAGAAGACGCCGGCCGACTTCGGCGTCGACACGACGGCGCGCCTCAAGGTGCTGAAGACCGAGGAACCCGGCGGCCGCAAGGCGGGCGTCAAGGTCAAGTCTGTCGCCGAACTGGTCGACAAGCTGAAGAACGAAGCCGGCGTGCTGTAATCGGACCGGGATAGGAGACTAGAGATATGGCCATTCTTCTTCTGGCAGAACACGACAACGCAACCCTGTCCGACCAGACCGCCAAGGCGCTGACGGCCGCCACCAAGATCGGCGGCGACATTCACGTGCTGGTTGCCGGCTCCGGTGCCAAGGCGGCCGCCGACGCCGCCGCCAAGCTTTCGGGCGTTTCCAAGGTTCTGCTCGCCGACGATGCGAGCCTTGCCAACAACCTCGCCGAACCGCTCGCCGCCCTGATCATCGGCCTCGCCGACGGCTATGACACGATCATCGCGCCCGCGACCTCCTCGGCCAAGAACGTCATGCCGCGCGTCGCTGCCCTGCTCGACGTGATGCAGGTCTCGGAGATTACCGAGGTCGTCTCGGCCGACACTTATCGGCGCCCGATCTATGCCGGCAACGCCATCCAGACGGTTCAGTCCACCGACGCCAAGAAGGTGATCACTGTGCGCACGACGGCCTTTGCCGCCGCGGCAGAAGGAGGTGCGGCCGCCGTCGAAACGGTGGGCGCTGCCGCCAATCCGGGCGTCTCGACCTTCGTCAACGATGCGCTCTCGACCTCCGACCGTCCGGAACTGACCTCGGCCAAGATCATCATCTCCGGCGGTCGTGCCCTCGGCTCGGCGGACAAGTTCAAGGAAGTCATCCTGCCGGTGGCAGACAAGCTCGGTGCCGCCGTCGGCGCAAGCCGCGCCGCAGTCGACGCGGGCTATGCCCCGAACGACTGGCAGGTCGGCCAGACCGGCAAGGTGGTCGCCCCGCAGCTCTACATCGCGGCCGGCATCTCGGGCGCCATCCAGCATCTCGCCGGCATGAAGGACAGCAAGGTCATCGTCGCGATCAACAAGGACGAAGAGGCGCCGATCTTCCAGGTCGCCGATTACGGCCTGGTCGCCGACCTGTTCGAAGCCCTGCCGGAGCTCGAAAAGGCGCTGTAAGGCGCGCGCCTTTCGCAACTGCGAAAGGGACTGGAAAAACGCCCCGCGCGGGTCTATCAATTTGCCGGGCCGGCTTCCGTTGGCCCGGCATTTTTGTAAACTACGCCTGCGGAGTGGCGAGGAGAGCGCGATGGTGACGGTTATCAGCAATGTGGGGATCGTGGGCGCAGGCCAGATGGGCTGCGGCATTGCCCATGTCTCGGCGCTCGCCGGCTACAAGGTGACGATCTACGACCTGTCGAAGGACCGCATCGAGGCGGGTCTCGCCACCATCAACGGCAATCTCGCCCGGCAGGTGACCAACGGCAAGCTCACCGACGAGGACCGCAAGGCCGCACTTTCGCGCATCAGCGGCACGGCCGACATCAATGACATGGCACCGATGGACCTGGTGGTCGAGGCGGCGACCGAGGACGAGACCGTCAAGCGCAAGATCTTCGCCCAGCTCTGCCCGGTGCTGAAACCCGAAGCGCTGCTGGCAACCAACACGTCTTCGCTTTCCATCACCCGGCTCGCCTCCGCCACGGACCGGCCGGAACGCTTCATGGGCATCCACTTCATGAACCCGGTGCCGGTGATGAAGCTGGTCGAGCTGGTGCGCGGCATCGCCACCGAGGAGACGACCTTCGAAACGGCCAAGACCTTCGTCCGCTCGCTCGACAAGACGATCACGGTCGCCGAGGATTTTCCCGCCTTCATCGTCAACCGCATCCTGTTGCCGATGATCAACGAGGCGATCTATACGCTTTACGAGGGCGTGGGTTCGGTCGAGGCGATCGACACCGCCATGCGGCTCGGGGCGAACCATCCCATGGGCCCGCTGCAGCTCGCCGACTTCATCGGCCTGGACACCTGCCTGTCGATCATGCAGGTCCTGCATGACGGCCTGGCCGACAGCAAGTACCGCCCCTGCCCGCTGCTGGTGAAATATGTCGAGGCCGGCTGGCTCGGCCGCAAGGCCGGGCGCGGCTTCTACGACTATCGCGGTGAAGTGCCGGTCCCGACGCGCTGAGGCAGCGCGCGGGCAACGCACACGGGCTAATGCGCCACTGACGGATCGGCCGCGTCGGCCTTGTCGTGAATTGCCAGCTTGTCTACGATTGTCTTGCTGGCTTCATTGAAACCGACCAGTTCAACCTCGGCGCCGCGCCGGCGAAACTTCAGCACCACGGAATCCAGCGCCGCGACGCTGGAAATGTCCCAGATATGGGCCTGGCTGACATCGATCACCACCCTGTCGAGGAACTCACGGAAATCAAAGGCCTGGGCGAAATCCTCGACCGAGGCGAAAAACAGCTGTCCGCCGACCCTATAGGTGCGGCAGCGGCCGTCCTCGGATAGCTGCGAGGACACGTCGAAGATCTTCGAGATCTTCCAAGCGAAGAAAATCCCCGAAAGCAGCAAGCCGACCAGCACGCCGATCGCCAGATTGTGGGTGCCGACCACGGTTGCGACGGTCGCCAGCATGACGATCGACGACGATCCCGGATGATGGCGCAGATTGTCGACCGACTTCCAGGAGAAGGTGCCGACCGACACCATGATCATCACCGCGACCAGCGCCGGCATCGGGATGAGGCTGACCCAGTCGCCGAGCACCACGCAGAGGATGAGCAACAGGACACCAGCCGCGAAGGTGGACAGGCGCCCGCGTCCCCCGGTCTTGATGTTGATCATCGACTGGCCGATCATGGCGCAACCCGCCATGCCGCCGATGAAGCCGGTGACCCCGTTGGCGATCCCCTGGCCGATCGATTCCTGGTGCCGGTTGCTGCGCGTGTCGGTGATGTCGTCGATCAGCTGGGCCGTCATCAGCGATTCCAGCAGCCCGACGACGGCGACGCCCAGCGAATAGGGCGCAATGATCCGAAGCGTCTCCAGTGTCAGCGGCACCATCGGCAGGTGGAAGCTCGGGAAGGCCGAGGGCAGTTCGCCCATGTCGGAGACGGTGCGCACATCGATGCCGAAATAGATCGATACCACCGTGAGGCCGATGATGGCGACAAGCGGTGAGGGAACGGCCCGCGTGAAGCGCGGCAGGATATAGATGACGGCAAGGGCCGCAGCGACCATGACATAGGTGACCGGCGTGACGCCGATCAGTTCCGGCAATTGCGCCATGAAGATCAGGATCGCCAGCGCGTTGACGAAGCCGGTCATCACCGACTTCGACACGAAACGCATCACCATGCCAAGCCTCAGGAAGCCCGCGGCGATCTGGATGACGCCCGCCAGCACGGTCGCCGCCAGCAGGTATTCCAGTCCGTGCTGCTTGACGAGCGGCGTCATCAGCACGGCCGTCGCGGCCGTTGCCGCCGAGATCATGCCGGAACGGCCGCCGACGAAGGCGATCAGCACGGCGATGGAGAACGACGCATAGAGCCCGACCTTCGGATCGACGCCGGCGATGATGGAAAAGGCGATGGCTTCGGGAATGAGTGCGAGCGCAACCACGAGGCCGGAGAGGAGATCGGCGCGGACATTGCCGAACCATTCCGCCCGGTATCGGGCGAGATCGAAATTGAAGAACATGGAAATTTCCCGCAAATCTGAAGGGCCGGTGGGAGGCGCCGGCCGAAAGGCTTCAAGTCTGATGGGTTGTCCGGCGGATCGGCGGCCGGAAGAGCCACCCGGATTTGCACCGGGTCCAAGTGATTGAGCCCTTCATAGCCGGGCATTTGCGCCATGGCAAGTTGTCGCAGCCCATGAAGAACGATCGAGGAAGGCGCCTCGCCGTCAGCGGTTCAGCTCCCGGCGGCAGCCTTGATCAACGCCTTGGCGTCCGGGCTGTCCCAGGCCGCGGGACCGTTCATCGCGCCGAGCAGGCAGCCCTTGCCGTCGATCAAGAGCGTGGCAGGCAGGCCGAAGGCGAGGCCCTCCTTCTTCAACGTGTTGAACACACCCATGCTGGCGTCGCGGTAAAGGCCGAGCGCATCGACCCCGGTCTCCTCGAGGAAGGCCTTGGGTTTGTCGATCGTGCCCGTGTCGATATTGATCGCCAGCACCTGGAAGGCGTCGCTGCCCTCGGCCTTCTGCAGCGCGTTGAGCGCCGGCATTTCCTCGCGGCAGGGCACGCACCAGGTGGCCCAGAGATTGAGCAGAACCGTCTTGCCGGAGAAATCGGCGAGCGTCAGGTCCTTGTCCGCCTGGTCCTTGAAGGAGAGCCCGTCGATCACCCGCGGCTCCGCCGCCGCGACCATGGCGGCGACCTCGCCGGTGGTAAACGGCTTAAGCGCGGCCGCTTTTTCGACGGAACCCGCACACTGCGCCGCATCGGCGACCTCGGTCCCATTGCCAGAGGCGGTCTGCTTCACGTATACCGCGACCGCGCCGGCAAGGATCCCGGCGACCGCCGCAATCGCAACAAGCTTGGCGGAAGGAAGTCCGAGCGGTCTTTTTTCTGTCATTGCAGTCTCCAGGATGGGCAAGGCATGGCCGAGGACACCAAGAACACGAAATCCTCCAACCAGATGTGGGGCGGTCGCTTCGCTTCGGGCCCCGCGGCCATCATGGAGGAGATAAATGCCTCCATCGGTTTCGACAAGAAGCTTTACGCCCAGGACATCCGCGGCTCAATCGCGCATGCGACCATGCTGGCGCATCAAGGCATCATCACGGGCGAAGACAAAGACAAGATCGTTCACGGCCTGAACACGATCCTGTCAGAGATCGAAAGCGGCCAGTTCGTCTTCTCGCGCAAGCTCGAGGACATCCACATGAACGTCGAGGCGCGGCTGGCCGAGCTGATCGGCCCCGCCGCCGGCCGGCTGCACACCGCCCGCTCGCGCAACGACCAGGTGGCGCTCGACTTCCGCCTCTGGGTCAAGGAAGAATTGCAGAAGGTCGAGGCATCGCTGACGGCGCTGATCGCCGCCTTCCTCGACCGCGCCGAGGAACATGCCGATACCGTCATGCCCGGCTTCACCCATCTCCAGACCGCCCAGCCGGTGACCTTCGGCCACCACTGCATGGCCTATGTCGAAATGTTCGGCCGCGACCGCCAGCGCGTGCGCCATGCGATCGAGCACATGGACGAAAGCCCGATCGGGGCAGCGGCCCTTGCCGGAACCGGCTTTGCCATCGACCGCCACATGACGGCCTCAGCACTCGGCTTCCGCGAACCGACCCGCAATTCGATCGACACCGTTTCGGACCGCGACTTCGCGCTGGAATTCCTGTCGATCGCCTCGATCTGCGCCACGCATCTGTCGCGGCTCGCCGAAGAGATCGTCATCTGGTCGACGCCGCAGTTCGGCTTCATCCGCCTGTCGGACGCGTTTTCGACCGGCTCGTCGATCATGCCGCAGAAGAAGAACCCGGACGCAGCCGAACTGGTGCGCGCCAAGACCGGCCGCATCAACGGCTCGCTGGTGGCGCTGCTGACCGTGATGAAGGGCCTGCCGCTCGCCTATTCCAAGGACATGCAGGAAGACAAGGAACAGGTCTTCGATTCGGCCGAGAGCCTGGAACTGGCAATCGCCGCCATGACCGGCATGGTGCGCGACATGACGATCCGCACCGACAAGATGAAGGCGGCAGCCGGCTCCGGCTATTCGACCGCGACCGACCTCGCAGACTGGTTGGTGCGCGAGGCAGGCCTTCCGTTCCGCGACGCTCACCACGCGACCGGCAAGGCCGTCGCCATGGCGGAAGCCAAGGCTTGCGACCTGGCGGAGCTTTCGCTGGAAGACCTGCAGTCGATCAATCCGGCCATTACCGCCGGCATTTTCGACGTGCTCACCGTCGAGGCCTCGGTTGCCAGCCGCAAGAGCTTTGGCGGCACCGCGCCGTCCGAGGTCCGCAAGCAGATCGCCTGGTGGCGCGAGCGCAATTGATCACGGTCGTTTGCGGGACCATCACCAGAATGAGGGTGCACAAGCGCCCCGATTTTCGCTAGAGGCTTAAGGAACGAGATTTTCGGTGGATAGGGTGATGGTGAAGACGCTTTCCCGTTGGACGATGGCAGCCGGCCTGCTGGCGACGGCCCTTGTGCTTTCCGGCTGCGGCCGCAAGGCCGACCTTGATCCGCCCAGCATGCCGGCGGAACAGCAGAACAAGCTGGCGACGCCCGGCGAGAAGCCGGAAAAGCCGAGCGTTCCCGACCAGCCCTTCGTCCTCGACCCCCTTCTCTGACAGGTCCAAGCCCGTGAACCACTTCGACTATCGCGACGGCGTGCTCTATGCCGAGGACGTCTCCGTACCCGAAATCGCCAAGGCGGTCGGCACGCCCTTCTACTGCTATTCGACGGCGACGTTGGAACGGCACTACCGGGTCTTCTCCGAGGCCTTCGCGAGCGTCGACTCGATGGTCTGCTATGCGATGAAGGCGAATTCCAACCAGGCGGTACTGAAGACGCTCGGCCGGCTCGGCGCCGGCGTGGACGTGGTCTCCGAGGGTGAACTGCGCCGGGCGCTGGCCGCCGGCATTCCGGCAAACCGCATCCTGTTCTCCGGCGTCGGCAAGACCGTGCATGAGATGGACCTGGCGCTCGAGGTCGGCATCTACTGCTTCAACGTCGAGAGCGAACCGGAACTGGACGTGCTGGCGAGCCGGGCACAGAAGGCGGGCAAGACCGCCCACGTGTCCTTCCGCGTCAATCCGGACGTCGATGCCAAGACCCATGCCAAGATCTCGACCGGCAAAAAGGAAAACAAGTTCGGCATTTCATTTGACCGTGCCCGTGCCGTCTATGCCCGTGCCGCCACCCTGCCCGGCATCAAGGTGTCGGGCATCGACATGCATATCGGTAGCCAGATCACCGAAATGCAGCCCTTCGAGGACGCCTTCCGGCTGTTGCGCGAACTCGTCGACACGCTGCGCTCCGACGGCCATGCGATCGACCATGTCGACATCGGCGGCGGGCTCGGCATTCCCTACAAGGACGACAACAATCCGCCGCCGGAGCCGGACGTCTATGCCAGGATCGTGCTGGAGCAGCTCTCCGGCCTCAACTGCAAGATCGTCGCCGAACCCGGCCGCCTGATCGTCGGCAATGCCGGCATCCTGGTGACCGAGGTGATCTATGTGAAGGACGGCGGCGACAAGACCTTCGTGATCGTCGACGCGGCGATGAACGACCTGATCCGCCCGACGCTCTATGATGCGCATCACGAAATCCGCCCGGTGGTGATTTCGGCCGCCAGCGCGCCGCGCATCCGCGCCGATATCGTCGGCCCGGTTTGCGAGACCGGTGACTATCTGGCGCTCGACCGCGAAATGGCCATGCCACGGCCCGGCGACCTGATGGCCGTCGGCTCGGCCGGGGCCTATGGCGCCGTGCAGGCGAGCACCTACAACACCCGGCGCCTCGTCCCCGAAGTGCTGGTGAATGGCGGCGAATTCCATGTGATTCGTCCCCGACCGAGCTATGACGACATGATCGCGCTCGATTCGGTTCCGGCCTGGCTTGCCTGACAAAGGCCCGGACGCCGTTCACTTTTCGGCGACCGGTTCAAAAAAGCGGGACCGAAAGGCCAGCCGCCCTCGTCTTCGCCACAAAGGATGCTATCCTTACTTTTGTTAAGGATAGACAAGCCGCGCCGTGATCGCCCTAGGGCGAGCCGCGGGCAGGACGGAGACCCGACGGATGACCCCTCAGCCGGGCAGCAGGAGAACGGGTGCATTTCGCACCGACCCGGCGCTGGCGCGGCGGGTGGCGATCAAGCGCTTCCTGGCGCGGCTGGTGCTGTTTGCCGAACGGTTGCTGCCACGGTTCCTGCCGCTTCTCGGCATTGCCGCGATCTTCGTCTCGCTCGCCTGGCTCGGCGTCTATCGGCAATTGCCGGATCTTCTCCGTCTTGGCCTCGTCTTCGTCCTCACCTTCGCCTTCGTGGCGAGCCTCCTGCCCTTTGCCCGGCTGCGCTGGCCGGCCGGCGAAGAAGCCGACCGGCTGCTGGAGGAACGGAACCATCTGGCCCACCAGCCCGTCGCCGTACAGGACGACGAGCCGGCCTTCGAGACGCCCTTTGCCCGGGCGCTCTGGGTCGAGCACCAGCGCCGCATGGCCGAGACGATCGCCGCGCTCGATGCCGGCCTGCCGCGGCCGGACATTTCCCGCTTCGACCGCTATGCGCTACGCGCCGTGCCGGCGCTGCTGTTCGTCACCGCGCTTGCCTATTCGGGATCCAACGGCGCCGGCGTGATTGCCGATGCCTTCCGCCGACAGCCGGCGACCAGCGATGCGCCGGGCCTCAGGATCGATGCCTGGATCACTCCGCCCGCCTATACCGGCCAGCCGCCGGTGTTCCTCTCAGGCCGCGACGGCCAAGGTGACGGTCAGGCTGCGACCAGCCAGGCACGGGTCCCGCAGAATGCCCAGGCGACGGTCCGCATCAGCGGCGGCAGCGCCGACGAGAAGGTCCTGTTCCGCCGGGCCGACGACGGCTCTGTGACCGAAATTGCCATGGGCGCAGGCCCGGACGCGGACGACGAGCCGGCGGACGGCCCCGTGGGCAAGCCCGTCCCCACCGCTCCGAACGCAGCGAACGTCCATGAATGGAAACTCGATGCAAGCGGCGAACTTCTGGTCGGCGGACGGCAATGGGCGATCGACGTCATCCCCGACAAGGCGCCGGAAATCGCCTTCGACGGCCTGCCGCGCCGCAGTGCCAATGGCGCTCTGGAGGTCGGCTTCACCGCCAAGGACGATTACGGCCTCGCCAGGGCCTATGCCGAGATTGAGCCGCTGGAGGAGAAGGCGGATGCCATTCCGCTCTATGCCCTGCCGGAATACAAGCTCGACCTGCCGCGCCACAATGCCCGCGACGCCAAGGGGCTTTCGAGCCGCAACATCACCGAGCATCCGCTGTCGGGCCGAAAGGTCCGGATCACGCTGGTGGCAACCGACGGTGCGGGCCAGACCGGCCGCAGCCCACCGCACGAGATGACGCTCCCTGCGCGCGCCTTCGTCGAGCCGCTGGCGGCGGCGGTCGCGGAGGAACGCCAGGTTTTCGCGCTGGACATCCGCGACCTGCGTCAGGCGATCGCGCTGAACGAGGCGTTGCAGATCCGCCCCGAGGAAACGATCCCCAACACGACGCACTACCTGCTGCTCCAGTCGGCGCAGGCGCGCATGAAGCTGGCACGCTCCACGGAGGAACTGGAGAACACCGCCGATTACCTCTGGGAGATCGCCCTTGGTATCGACGGCGGCGAGCTGTCACTGGCCGAACGCAAGCTGCGCGACGCCCAGCAGGCGCTGGCCGATGCGCTGGAACGCAATGCGCCGGACGAAGAGATCAAGAAGCTGATGGACGAGCTGCGCGCCGCCATGCAGGAATTCATGACCGCGATGGCGCAGCGCCAGCCGAATGCCGAGGGCCAGCAGCAGCAACAGTCGGCGCAGAACGTGCTGCGCCAGCGCGATCTGGAAAACATGATGAACCAGATCGAGAACCTCGCCCGCTCCGGCAATCGCGACGCGGCGCGGCAGATGCTCTCCGAATTGCAGCGCATGATGAACAACCTGCAGGCAGGCCGCCCGCAGCGCGGCGGCCAGCAGCAGGAAAACAGCCAGGCCCGCCAGCAGATCGACAAGCTCGGCGAGATCATGCAGGAACAGCAGAAGCTGATGGACGAGACCTTCCGTCTCGACCAGGCCTTGAGGGACCGCATGCAGAGGGGTGATCCCGAAGGCGGCGAAGACGGCGAGTTTCTCGAACAGATGCCGCAGGACGGCCAGGAAGGTGGGCAGCCGCAGCAAGGTCAGCAGGGCGAGGGCGGACAGGACGGCCAGCAGGGCTCGCCGACCGACCGGATGACGGCCGAGCAATTGCGCGAGGCGTTGAAGAACCTGCGCGCCCAGCAGGATGCGCTGGGCAAGAAGCTCGGCGAACTGCAGAAGGGGCTGGGCGAACTCGGCGTCAAGCCGGGCGAAGGCTTCGGCCAGGCCGAGCGCGAGATGCGCGGCGCAGGCGAAGCACTGGGCAAGAGCCAGGGCGAGCAGGCGGTGGAGGGCCAGGGGAAGGCGCTCGAGGCATTGCGCCAGGGCGCGCGCGACATGATGAACCAGATGATGCAGGCGATGCGCGGCCAGCAGGGACAGGGCGAGCAGCAGGGCAATAATCAGGGCGACCAGAACGGTCGCGACCCGCTCGGCCGCCCGCGCGCCACCACCGGCCCCGATTTCGGCGAACGCGTCAACGTTCCCGACGAGATCGACGTGCAGCGGGCGCGTGAGATCCTCGAGGCCATCCGCAAGAAACTCGGCGACAATGCCGGCCCGGAATTCGAACGCCGCTATCTCGAACGGCTGCTGGACATTCAGTGAGGCGACCGCTCGTCCAACCGGCTTCGCCTGTCAGTCGGGTTCGGATCTCAGCGCTTCCGATCTACCAGGGAGTGGTGCCACCGGGCTCCACGAAGCGACCGGACCCGAGCTCTTCGAGCGCAAATCGCACGGGAAGTCGCGCCCCTTCTTGCGGGGTCATCGTGCCGTAGCCCGTGAGATCGGTCTTGACGAATCCGGGGCTCACCGAATTCACCGCAATGCCCGATCCGCGCAGCTCTTCGTGGAGTTGGACCGTCAGCATATTCAGTGCTGCCTTTGACGCATTGTAGCCGATGAATTGCGCCGAATAGTAGGGCGATTGCGGATCGCCGTTCAGCGTCAGCGAGCCAAGCGAGCTGGCGAGGTTGACGATCCGGGCGATGCCTGCCGAACGCAACAGCGGCAGCATGGACTGGGTGACCGCAAGCGTGCCGAGAAAATTGGTCTCCATGACCCGACGCACCGCGTCGAGCGACGCCTTGCCCGGCGGACCGTCGGCAGGATCGAAAATGCCGGCATTGTTGACGAGGATGTCGAGCTTGCCGTGCGTCTCGCCGATCTGCCTGGCCGCCGCGACGATCGATGCAGGGTCCAGCAGGTCGAGCGCAAGGACCTCAGCCGACAGCCCCTCGCCGGTGAGATCTGCTGCCGCCGCGCGGCCCCGCTCTGCGTCGCGCGCGCCGATGATGACGTGCGCACCCGCCTCGGCGAGTTGCCGGACGATTTCGAGGCCAATCCCCTTGTTGGCTCCGGTGACGAGTGCAATCCGCGTGTCGGCCATCCGAACTCCCTTTCCTTTTGCTGCGATGCCGACAAATATATGAAGGATCGTTCAGTTTGAGGATTCGCTTTTGGCCCCAGCAACGCCCCGAGCCCTGACGCCCCGGAAAAGGCCGCGTCAGGCACGCTCCACCGCCACGGTGGATGCGATATTCGAAGCGACCATTCAGGTTTTGCTGAGCGCGGGACCGCATCGGTTGACAACCACGCGGGTGGCCGAGCGGGCCGGGGTCTCGGTCGGGACGATGTACCAGTATTTTCCGCACAAGCAGGCGCTGATCTATGCGCTGAACGAACGCTACCTGGATGTCCTGGCGGGAAAGATCGAGGCGACATGCCGAGCGTCTCACGGCGCGCCCGTCGGGAGGATGGCCGAAGCGCTCATCGACACCTACTGGCGGGCAAAGACGGAACGGGCCGATGTGACGCGGGCGCTATACCGTTCGGTGGTCGAACTGGACAACGAAGCGCTGATCGAGACCTTCGCCCGACGGGTCGATGCGGCGACCGTCGCCATGCTGCGCACGGCCCCGGATGCGCGTTTCGAGAATGTCGAGCCCATCAATTTGACGCTCGTCACGGTCATATTCGGAACGGTGCGCAACGCCTTCGAGCGGCAACTCTCGGAAAATGACGCCGTAGTATTGCAGGGTCAGTTGACCTCGATGTGTCAGGCCTACCTGAATGCCCAGATGACCGGGAAGGCATGACGGTCCGTCGCGATCAAGAGCCGCGACGGGCTCCGTTCATCTGGCGAGCGCCATGGCGACGGCCTTGCGGATGTCTGGAAGGGCGAAGGGTTTCGACACGACGTCGATGATCTTGGCCGACAGATCGTCGGCTCGCTCGCGCTGCTCGGCATAGCCGGTCATCAGCAGGATCTTGAGGCCCGGAAAGTCCGAATGGGCGCGGTGGGCGAGCTCGATGCCGTCCATGACCGGCATCCGGATATCGGACAGCAGCAGGTCGAAGGTTTCCTCGGCCAGACGCTCCAGGCCCTCGGCGCCGTCGGCGGCCTCGAAGGTTTCATGGCCGTCGAGGCGCAAGGCCCGCGCCACGAAGGAGCGCAGCGAGTCTTCGTCCTCGGTGATGAGAATTCGCGCCATGATCGATCTGCTCCCGGTCCATTCATTGTCCGAGAGCGAAATCACCAGAGTTTCGTTTGCGATCGGTAAACGCCAGGGGGGCTGACCGCCCCATGGTTAACGAGTGATCTTCGTCCAGGGGCGATAGTTTGCCCCGGAAAAATATCTCAGGCCTCGGCCGCGTCGCCGGTGACGACACCGACATAGGGCAGTTCACGGAAGGCATAGGCGACATCCATGCCATAGCCGACGACGAAATAGTCGGGGCATTCGAAGCCGACATAATCGGCCTCGAGCTGTTCCTGCCGCTTCACCTTCTTGTCCAGCAGAACGGCGAGAGAGACATTGGAGGCGCCGCGTTCGTAGAGCAGCTCCTTGGCGAACTTGAGCGTGCGACCGGATTCGAGGATGTCGTCGATCAGGAGGACGTCGCGGCCATGCACGTCGCTGTCGATGTCCTTGACGATCCTGACGCCTTGCGAGACCGTGCCGGTGCCGTAGCTGGAAAGTGTGATGAACTCGACCTCGGGAGCAAGCCCGACATCGTGCAGGGCGCGGATCAGGTCGGCGGCGAAGATGAACGAGCCTTTGAGCACCGCGATCACCAGAAGATCATTGGCCGGTCCCTTGGCGATTTCGGCGGCGAGCTGGTGGTTGCGCTCATCGATCTGCCGGGCGGTGTAGAGCGGCTCGATGTTCTTTCCGCGGACGACGGGCATGGCTTACTCCTTTGAGCGCTGCGGCCTGGCCGGACGTCTCGGCCAGTCATGGAAAGTGTTGGCCGATAGCACAGTCGGGCGCGTCAGGCACCCGATTCCTCGAAGGACAGCCTGAGTTCCGGCGTTTTTCCACCGGGATGCAGCAATCGCGCCGTGATGCCGCGGCTATGGCCCGCGTCGATCTCCTCGACGGGCGTTGCGATATAGGTGCTGGCGATGACCTGTCCGCCGGCGATCAGGTCGGCCCTGAGTTTCGGCATCGGGCTTTTCTCCGCGCTGCGGTTTTCGATGATGGCATTGACCTGGAGGATGCGCATGCCGTCGTCGTCGCGCGGAGTGAGGCTCACATGGGTGATATCGAGCGGCCGGGCATTGGCATCCTCCGCGGGGCCGCCGAGGATGAGCCCGGCAAAGGCGAAGGTGGCGGCGAAGACGAGCGCGACCATGACGGCGAAGGCTCCATTCGACAACGACTGAAGCACCCTCTCCGTCTGCCGCAGCGTGCCCGCGGCAAGGCTTGCAAAGCGGTTGGCGGCGCCATTGCGCCGATTTGACGAGGTGAAACGGTGATTGTCGTTCAAGCCGCGCGTGCCCCCCGCCCGGCGCGGCACCTCACGCGCGGGGACGGGCACGAAATGCGCGTCGACCACATCGGCCCGCGCCTCAAGGGCGGGCCGCAGCGGCCGCCGCGGGCGCTCGGGCGGCAGGAGGTCGATCTCCGGCTGGGCCGGTGGGCGTCTGGAGCGGAATGCGTTCATTTTCCGGTGCCTTTCGCGTAAGCCCGCCGACCGGCCAAAATCTGGGCATTGAAACGAATCCCCTCCAGACGTAAATTCAAATGGTTAATGCTTCGAAAAGATGGGCCGGAAGGCGTCATCTTTCGGGCGGAATTTACCGGCTGTTAACCCTCCTGGTTAACATGGTGCAGACCCACGCGATCTGTCAGACTGGCTGAGCCCTTGATCCACTTCGAAAATGTCGGTTTGCGTTATGGAATGGGACCGGAGATCCTCCGCGACCTGACCTTCGACATTCCGAAGCGTTCCTTCCAGTTCCTGACCGGCCCGTCGGGAGCGGGAAAGACCACGCTTCTGCGCCTCCTCTTCATGTCGCTGCAGCCAACGCGCGGGCTGATCCGCAGCTTCGGCCGCGACATCACCAAGATTCCGCGCGCCGAGCTTCCCATGCTGCGCCGGCGCGTCGGCATCGTCTTCCAGGATTTCCAGTTGCTCGATCACCTGACCACCTACGAGAACGTCGCGCTTCCCTTGCGCGTGCGCGGCAAGGAGGAGACGAGCTACCGCAACGACGTCCTGGAACTGTTGAAATGGGTGGGGCTCGGCGAACGCATCAACGTGCTGCCGCCGGTCCTGTCGGGCGGCGAAAAGCAGCGCGTGGCGATCGCCCGCGCGCTCATCGACCGGCCGGAGATCCTGCTGGCCGACGAGCCGACCGGCAATGTCGACCCGCCAATGGCAAGGCGCCTGCTCAGCCTCTTCCTCGAACTCAACCGCCTCGGCACGGCCGTCGTCATCGCCACCCACGACCTGGCGCTGATGGACCAGATCGACGCACGACGCATGATCCTCACAGACGGGCGGCTCGACATCTATGACTGAGCTCGACCAGAACGATCGGCGCATGCCGCGCACGACCGGCAAGCCCCAGGCCCCGCGTCGAACCGAGATGACGGTGAGGCCGACCGGCCCGATCCTGCCGCCCTCCAACATCCAGGGCAATGCGCTGATGGTGGTGATCGCCATCATGGCTTTCCTCGCCTGCCTGACGCTCGGCGCCGTCTCGATGGTGCGCGCCACGGCGGCCGGCTGGCAGAGCCAGATCGCCCGCGAGATCACCATCCAGATCAAGCCGGAAGACGGCCTCGACATGGACCAGGCGCTCATCAAGGCGCGGGACCTTGCCCTCACCTTCGTCGGCACGAAGGAAGGCCAGATCATGGACGACGATGCGACGGCCCGTCTTCTCGAGCCCTGGCTCGGCACGGGGCTCGACCTTGATGAACTGCCGGTGCCGCGCCTCGTCATCATCACCATCGACGAGGCCAATCCGCCCGACTTCGCCGCCATGCGCGAACTGTTGAAGACCGAGGTGCCGCAGGCCTTCCTCGACGATCACCGCACTTGGGTCGACCGGCTCGTCCAGATGGCCCGCACCACGGTGCTGATCGGCTCGGGCGTGCTGGTGCTCGTCTTCACCGCCATGGTGATGACCGTGGTCTTTGCAACGCGCGGCGCGCTGTCGGGCAATCGCCACATCATCGAGGTTCTGCATTTTGTCGGTGCCGAGGGCTCGTTCGTCGCTCAGGAATTCCAGAAACACTTCCTGAAGATCAGCCTGAAGGGTGCCGCTGCCGGCGGCCTGCTGGCGGCGGCCCTGTTTTCCATCGCCGGCTTCTGGCAGAGTCGCTCGCTCGCCACCCCCGAGAGCGACCAGGCGGCCGCCCTGTTCGGCACGTTTTCGATCGGTCCCCTCGGCTATCTCGGAATCTTCGCCACCATGATCGTCATTGCGCTCTTGACCACGCTGACGGCCCGGCTGACCGTGATCCGCACCATCTATGAAATCGACCTCATTCGCTCCGACCCGGCACGCACCGACGGATTGCCGGGTGACTGATGGACTGATGCGGCGAATGCCTGTTGAATGCCACAAAGCCGCCTGTTCCGTATGCCAGAAGCGCGCTATGCACGGACCATGACGATGGGTCAGATGAGTCGCGACAGAGCTTTCCGCGAGCAACAGCCGCAGCACAACGCCGGCGGCCTTTTCGCCCGCAGCGGACGCTTGCGCCGCGTTCTGCGCTATGGCGGACTAGTCGCGATCGTCCTCGTCGCCGTAGTCCTCGCCGGCTTCCTGTGGTTCGCCGATTCGGTGACGACACTTGTACCGCCGAGCCAGGCGAGAGCCGATGCCATCGTCGTCCTGACCGGCGGCTATCAGCGCATCGACCAGGCCGTCGAACTGCTCAGGCGCGGCTCCGGCCGCCGGCTGTTGATTTCCGGCGCCCACCCGACGACGTCGCCGGCGCAGATCCGCAAGATGACGCAGGCCTCGCGCGATCTGTTCGACTGCTGTGTCGACGTCGGCTACGAAGCGCTCGACACGATCGGCAATGCCAACGAGATCTCGCGCTGGATCAGCGACCACGGCTATTCCTCGGTCCTGGTCGTGACCAACAACTACCACATGCCCCGCAGTCTGATGGAATTGCGTCGAAGGGACCGGGCGACGGAATACATTCCCTATCCCGTGGTCAATTCCGATCTGAAGCACACCGACTGGTATGCCGAACCGAACGTGCTGCGCACGCTGCTGTCGGAATATGGCAAGACGCTGATCGCCTATGCGAGGGGCATCATCGGCTGGGGCAGCGACGGCCTGCGGTCTACGGCCAGAATGGCCAAGACCTCCGACTGACACGCCGCGGATTTCGCGCAACGACGCTTTTTATCCTCGCCGATTTGCGATAGGCACGTCTGCACGCCCGCCCGAGGAAAAGCGCCTAATGATCATCCTGCGTTCCATCCTGTTCAACACGCTCTTCTACGCCAATCTGATCCTGCAGATGGTGCTGCTTTCGCCCTACTACTTCCTGGCATCGCGCAAGAAGGCCTTCGCGATCCCGAAGAACTGGGCGCGCTCCAATCACTGGTTGATGGAGAAGATCGTCGGCACGACCTTCACGGTCGAGGGCCTGGAGAACATCCCGGAAGGCGGCTATATCCTGGCGCCGAAGCACCAGTCCCTGTGGGATACCTATGCGCTGCTGCCCTGGCTCGACGATCCGGTCTATATCCTCAAGCGCGAACTGATGTGGATCCCGATCTTCGGCTGGTATGTCGCCCGCCAGAAGATGATCCCGGTCGATCGCGGCGCCCGTGGCAAGGTCATGGTCAAGGTGATGGAACGGGCCAAGCAGGAAATGGCGGCCGGCCGGCAATTGATCATCTATCCGGAAGGCACGCGCCGCCCGGCCGGCGCCGAGCCCGCCTACAAATACGGCATCGCCCGCATTTACCGCGATCTCGACGTTCCCGTCGTGCCCGTCGCCATGCATCCGGGCCTCTTCTGGCCACGCCGCAAGTTCCTGCGCTTCCCCGGCCATTTCAAGGTGAAGATCCTGCCGCCGATCGAGGCGGGTCTCGATCCCGACCTGTTCTACGAGACGCTGATCGAGAGGCTGGAGAAAGTGAGCGACGAACTGCTGGTCGAGACGGCGCGCGACAACCCGCAGGTACCGCTGCCCCCGACCGCCGTGAAGCGGCTGAAGGAGTTGCAGGCGAAAAAGACGGGCTGAAACCTCAGACCTCGACGCCTTCCAGGCGCGCGATCTCCGCGGCCACCTGTTCCAGCCAATGGTCGCGGATGCCCATTTCGCGCAAATGCGCCACGGTGTTGGCCACATAGACCGGATTGGGACCTGACACGCCGACCGCCTGGTTGACGATCCGCGCGGCCTCCGTGACCGACACCACCCCGCCATACTGGTGATGCGAGCGGTCGACCACATAGGCCAGCGCCTGCACCCTGCGGCCGTCGTCGAGCCGGACCGGCAGGACACGCTCGCGGTAGACGAAGGTCACCAACTCGCGCTGGCGCAGGTATTCGATCGTTTCCTCCCGGTCGCGCAAGGCCACGCGGAAGGCCACGCCACGGCAGGAACCGCCACGATCGAGCCCGAGCACCAGTCCCGGCGTCTCCTTCGTGCCGCGATGGTGCCAGGATCGGACGCAGAGCGACCGACGATAGCCGATCATCCGGCCCTGTATCCGCTCCTCATAGGAAAAGCCCGGATTCCACATCAGCGATCCGTAGCCAAACACCCAAAATTCGTCCATATCGCGGGTCATTCCACAAGACCGGCCGGATTGCCGGTTCACCATTTTACGTTTGGAGCGCCTGATGGCAACGTCGCGCAAGGAAAACCGCAGCACCGCCAGCCGGAAGATCTCGCTGTTCGCCATAGCGATCATCGTCGCCATGCTCGTCTATAGCGGCTTGTGGTGGAGCGCGGCAGGGGCTCTGGAAAAGAAACTCGCCCAGATCCTCGGCGGTGACAACCCTGCTGCCATCCAGGCGGAATGCACCGACATGGCCGTCGGCGGCTTTCCCTTCCGGCTTGGCGTCACCTGCACGAAACTTGCCGTCGACGACCATTTCCATGGCCTTTCGGGCACCTTCGGCGCCTTCCGCTCGGCAGCCCAGGTCTACGCGCCGGGCCGTGTGCTGTGGGAACTGGAGGGACCGGGACAAATGCGCTCCAGTCTCGGATTTTCCCTTACGCTGCAATGGGCGCAGATGCGCTCAAGCCTGAGTGCCGGGCTCTCGGGACTCGACCGCAGCTCGATCGAGGCCGAGGATCTGCAGGGTCTGCTGACGGGCAGAATCGACGGCGAAACGGTCGGGGCCGAGGCGCCGCATGCGCAGGTGCATGTGCGCCGCTCCGGCGAAGATCTGGATCTCGCCGCCTTGGTCAAGGAAGCCGTCCTGTCGCTGCACGACCAACCGCCGGTCCTGCCGCCGCTCTCGGCCAGTATCGACATGACACTGGTCGGCAAGGCGAAATATCTCGATCTCCAGGGTGACCGGGGCGAAGGGCTCTACGGCAGCAAGGGTGAAATTCGCCGCTTGGTCGCCGACATGGGCGAGGGCCGGGTGCTGACGCTTTCGGGGCCCGTCTCGGTCGGCACGGACGGCATGGTGTCGGGAGAGTTCCATGTCGAGGTCGAAGGTATCAAGGCTTGGCAGGAAACCCTTAGAGAAGCGTTTCCCGACGAGCGCGAAACGATCGACAATGCAGGGAACGTGCTCGGCGCGCTGTTTTCCGGCAAGGACAAGGGCAGCGCCGACCTGACGGTCACGGACGGCGTGGTTTCCCTCGGCATATTCCCGATCGCCGTCCTGCCGCCGTTGTAAAGCCTGGGCTCAGGCCTTCTTGTCGAGCGAGTGGCGGCCGAAGTCCGGCACGTCGACATCCTGGCCGGCCTCGATGATCGAACGACGGACGGCGCGCGTGCGGGTAAACAGTTCGAACAGCTTGTCGCCCTCGCCCCAGCGGATCGCCCGTTGCAGATAGGCGAGATCCTCGGAAAAGCGCGCCAGCATTTCCAGGATCGCATCCTTGTTGTGCAGGCAGACGTCGCGCCACATGGTCGGGTCGGAGGCGGCGAGACGGGTGAAGTCGCGGAAACCGGAGGCCGAATACTTGATGACTTCCGACTGCGTCACAGCCTCCAGGTCGTCGGCCGTGCCGACGATGTTGTAGGCGATGATGTGCGGCAAGTGCGAGACGATGGCCAGCACCTTGTCGTGATGCTCCGGATCCATCTCGTCGATCTTCGAGCCGAGAGCTTCCCAGAAGGCCTTGAGCCTGGCAAGGGCTGCCGGATCGGTTCCCGGCAGCGGCGTGAAGATGCACCAGCGGCCCTGGAACAGGCCGGTGAAGCCGGCGTCGGGGCCGGATTTTTCCGTGCCCGCCAGCGGGTGGCCGGGAATGAAGTGCACCGTCTTCGGCATGTGTGGCGCCATCTGGGCGATGACGGAAGCCTTGGTCGAGCCGACATCGGTGACGATGGCGCCGGGTTTCAAACGCGGGGCGATCTGCCGGGCGACCGCTTCGGACGCACCGACGGGCACGGAGACGATCACCAGGTCGGCACCTTCGACGGCATCCGCCGCCGACAGCGCGTAGGAGGTTCCGAGCTCAAGTTCCTCGGCACGCCTCAGCGTTTCCGGGCTGCGGGTCGAGACCACGACCTCATGGGCCAGGCCAAGCGCCTTGACGTCGCGGGCGATCGAGGAGCCGATCAGGCCGATGCCGATCAGCGCGATGCGGTCGAACAGCGGCTCCGGCATCAGGAACGCCCCATGAACTCGGTGAGCGCGTCGATGACGCCGCGATTGGCCTCTTCGCTGCCGATCGTCATGCGTAGCGAGTTGGCGAAACCATAGCCCTTGACCGCACGCAGGATGAAGCCGCGGCTGGTGAGGAAGTCGTCGGCTTCGGCCGCACGCTTGCCGTCGACCTCGGGGAAGTGGATCAGCACGAAATTGGCGACCGACGGCGTGACCTTCAGGCCGAGCGCGGTCAGCGCCGTGGTGACCTTCTCGACCCAGGTAAGATTGTGCTCGACGGCCATCGCGACGAATTCCTGGTCGCGCACGGCGGCGGCACCGGCGGCGATCGCCGCTGCATTCATGTTGAACGGACCGCGCACGCGGTTCAGCGCATCGATAATCTCCAGCGGCGCATAGGCCCAGCCGACGCGCAGCGCCGCAAGGCCGTAGACCTTGGAGAAGGTGCGGGTCATGACGACGTTCCGGGCGCCGGAGACGAGCTCGATGCCGGCCTGGTAGTCGTTGCGGCGGACATATTCCGCATAGGCCGCGTCGAGCACCAGGATGACATTGCCCGGCAGCCCGGCATGCAGGCGGCGGATCTCGCTCACCGGCACATAGGTGCCGGTCGGATTGCCCGGATTGGCGAGGAAGACGATCTTCGTCTTTTCGGTGACGGCGGCGAGGATCGCATCGACGTCGACGGTGCAATCCTTCTCCTTGACCACGACCGGGGTCGCGCCCGCGCCCATGATCTGGATCTTGTAGACGAGGAAGCCGTGCTCGGTGATGATGCCCTCGTCGCCCGCGCCGAGATAGACATGGCAGAGCAGGCCGAGCAGTTCGTCGGAACCGTTGCCGCACAGGATATTGGCCTTGTTCAGCCCGTGCACTTCGGCGATCGCCTCGCGCAGCGCCGTGGCCTGGCCGTCGGGATAGATCTCCAGATGGCCGGCGCTCTGCTTGAAGGCGTCGATCGCCTTCGGGCTGGGGCCCATCGGTGTTTCGTTCGACGACAGCTTGAAGACCCGCGCGACACCGGGGGCATGCTCCTTGCCGGGCACATAGGCGGCAATGT
The DNA here is from genome assembly GCF_900492205.1 of Ciceribacter sp. T2.26MG-112.2. GTDB lineage: Bacteria > Pseudomonadota > Alphaproteobacteria > Rhizobiales > Rhizobiaceae > Allorhizobium > Allorhizobium naphthalenivorans_A. The sequence continues at coordinate 352,208 of NZ_UEYQ01000004.1, read as the reverse complement.
CGAGGATACCCGGACGCGGAGTGGGCTTCATGCTGTCGCTGCTCATCGATAGGACTTTCTGTCGTTGAAAATCCGGGCGAATGCCCGGTACTGTCGGTGCTCAGCCATTAAAACGGAATAGCGATCTTGTCGAGGGTTGCCATGGTCGCAACTGCCGGCCGGATCAAGTCTCGCGCCCTGAGGGGACCCGCGTCGTGGGCACGCCGCGCGGCGCCAGAACCGGCGCGAAGACGCGGCGCGAAGCGCGAGCCGCGACCGGCAGGCCCTGGTACAGCCGCTTCTGGGCCTCGACGACGATCACCCCGGAAAAGGCCGGCCAGAGCATGCGGCCCATCCGTTCGAAACTGCGGCGCAGCTTCAGCACGAAACGGATCTTCGACGGCGGAAAGAACAGTGCTTCGGCGCTGGCACCGGGAGTGAAATTGGTCTCGCGCAAAAGCGCCGTGAGCTGGCCGCGCGAATAGGGCCGGCCTGAGCCGAAGGGCGTATGCTCCATACGCGCCCAGACCCCGCGCCGGTTCGGCACGACGATGACGAGGCGCCCGCCGGGCGCCAGCACCCGCCAGACCTCCTTCAGGGTCTCGCGTGGATTTTCGGCAAACTCCAGCGAATGGACCATCAATACCCGGTCGATCGAGGCGTCGGGCAAGGGCAGTTCCTCATCGAACACCAGGGCCGTGGCGGAAGGTTCGCCCACCGGCCAGTTCACCGCCCCCTGACCGGCCGGCATGAAGGCAAAGGTGCGCTCGGTATCGGCGCGGAAGCGGTCGAGAAAGGGAACGGCATAACCGAGGCCGACAAGCCGCTCCTGCGGCAGGCGCGCCCAGAGCGCCGACAGCGCCATGGCGATCGACTGCTCCGCCATGCGGCCCAGCATGGAATGATAGAACTGGCGGAGATCGACGATATCGACATGCATGGCGCCATTGTTAGCAGGCGCCGGATGGACTTCAAGGCTGAAGGCGCTACATTTCGGCGAACGAAGCAGAAGGGACAAAGGCCAGATGAAACCCCTCGATCTCGATGTCTTTCCCTGCCGAAGCGACAATTTCGGCGTTCTCGTCCACTGCCCGGAGAGCGGCCTGACCGCCTCGATCGACGCGCCGGAACTGGATGCCATCGTCGCGGCCGCCGATCGGCGCGGCTGGAAGATCACCCATGTCTTCACCACCCACCATCACGGCGACCATGTCGAGGCCAACCTGGCGCTCAAGGAAAAATACGGCTGCGAGGTCATCGGCCCGCGCGAGGAGGCCGTGGCGATCCCCGGCCTCGACCAGGCGGTCGGCGACGGCGATGTGTTCGAGTTCGGCGGCCACACCGTGCGGGTGATCGAAACGCCCGGCCATACCGCCGGCCATGTCTGCTACCACCTGCCGGACGACAAGCTGCTGTTTGCCGCCGACACCCTGTTTGCGCTCGGTTGCGGTCGGCTGTTCGAGCGGCCGGCGACCGACATGTGGCATTCGCTGCAGAAGCTTGCCGCCCTGCCGGACGAAACAGCCGTCTATTTCGGCCATGAATATACGCTGTCGAACGCCCGCTTCGCGCTGACCATCGACCCCGAGAACGAGCGGTTGAAGGCCCGCGCCGCCGAGATCGAGGCCAAACGCCAGCGCGGCGAGTTCACCATTCCAACGACGATCGGACTGGAAAAGGAGACCAATCCCTTCCTGCGCGCCGCCGATCCATCGATCCGCCGCAACCTCCTGATGGAGGGGTCGACCAATGAGGAGGTCTTTGCCGAAATCCGCAAGCGCAAGGATCATTTCTGATGGATGCCGAGGCCGTGATCGAGGCCCTCGGCATGCAGCCGCATCGCGAGGGCGGCTGGTTCGTCGAGACCTTTCGCGACGCAGCCGGCGGACCGCGCGGCCATTCGACGGCCATCTACTATCTGCTGAAGGCGGGCAAGCGTTCCCACTGGCACCGGGTTCGCGACGCGGTCGAGGTCTGGCACTACCATGCCGGCGCGCCGCTGGCGCTCTACAGCGCACCGGATGGAACGGCGGTCGAGACCTTCGTTCTCGGCGGCGACATCCTGCGCGGCGAGCGGCCGCAGGCGATCATTCCGGCCAATGGCTGGCAAGCGGCCGAAAGCCTCGGCGACTACACGCTGGTCGGCTGTACCGTCTCGCCTGGCTTCGACTATGCGAGCTTCGAGATGGCGCCACCCGGCTGGACGCCGAACGAGAACCGTCAGGCGGACACCGGGAGCGTTTAGGAAGCGATGGCGACGACCGCGAGGGTCAACACCACCTGTGCGGCGAAATAGCTCGCCCAGACGTAGAGCGCGGCGAGCCAGCGCATCGGATGGCTCTTCTCCATCTTGAAGGTCTCGACCGCAAGAACGGCATCAGACGACAGGAAGAGTGCGGCACCGACGAAGACCGCGACCGCTGGCACACCGAGCGACAAAATAGCCATGGCAGCGATCGCCGTTGCATAGGCCAGCACGGCAGGTGCGAGCCTGGCCGCGGGGCGCCACAGAAAGGCCACCAGCAGCACGGCAAGGGCGACCGAAAGACCGGCTGCGGCGAGCCGCCAGGTCTCGCCCGTCAAGAACCGGAGATCGCCGATTTCATAGAACAAGGCGCCATAGGCGATATGGGCAAGCAGGAAGGACGAGAGCCCGCCGATGAAATTCTTCTCGCCTTCATAGGCAAGGAAGGCATCGCCGAGAGCGCTCAAGACCAGTGCCAGGACCAGCAGAGCCGGCGCCTCCATGAGGAAGGCATAGAAGGCGAGCAGAGCGACCGGCAGGGTTTTCCAGATCGCCCGGACATGGCCGGCGGGCCTTGGCAGAATGGCGAAATAGGAAAGGCCGGCGACCAGCGCAAGCGCCAGGACGATCATTGCAGGCACTTCCATCGTCCCTCCCTTACCCTCGTGAACGTCAGGCTTCGGCCTTCTTCGTCCGGCGGATCATGTCCTGCGCGGCCAGCATGGCGCCGCCGGTGATCAGCACGCAGGCGATGCCGATCCTGAGGCTCGGCTCGGCAAAGCCGAACAGGGTGAGGATCAGCGTCGACAGGAGCGGCGCCGCATAGCTCGATGCACCGAGGATCTGGATGTCGCCGTTCTTCACCCCATGATCCCAGGCATAGAAGGCAAGCCCCACCGGGAATAGGCCGAGGCCGACCACGGCCGCCCATTGCGCCGGGTTTTCCGGCCAGACCGTGGTTTCCAGGCCAAGATGGCAGAGCGCCGACAGGATCGAGGTGGCAAGGCAGAAGCCGGTGACGACATCGGTGGAAACGGCCTCGAAGCGACGGGTGATCAGCGAATAGCCGGACCAGGTGAAGGCGCAGAGAAATGCGGCGAGATAGCCGAAACCATAGGCCGGATCGAAGGCGATGCCGTTCTTGGCGACGATCAGCACGGTGCCGGCAAGCCCGGCGAGCGCGCCGACCACATGATACCAGCGCAGGCGTTCTCCCGGCAGCAGCGCGGAGCCGACGACGATCAGCAGCGGCCAGAGATAGGCGATCAGCCCCGCCTCGACCGCCGGCGCGTTACGAAGCGCCGTGAAGTAGAGGAAATGATAGCCGAACAGGCCGATCACGCCGGTGAGCCACACCTTGGCCGGCTGGCGCAGCTGGCGGATGCGTTCCGGCCGGAGCATGAAGGTGATGATGCCCGGCAGGCTGCCGATGGCGAAGGTGATGGCGGAAAGCTGGAAGGGCGGCATCTTGCCGGAGGCGGCCGTCATGAGTGCGAGAAACGACCACATCAAAATGGCCGTGAACCCGATAAGCGTCGCCCTTGTCTTCACGTCGGCTCCCCTTGCGGGGCCTGATCCTACAGCCCCTTAGCCGTCGACTTCGACGGCGGATACATAGATCGTCCCCATCTGCGTCGGAACGCGCGCATGGACTGGAGCATATAGCTTCAGGGCGCCGGTCTTGGCAAACCAGATTTCCATGCCGCCGGCCTTGCGCAGGTATTCTATATCCTTGCGTCCCTTGCGGAAACCGGACTTCGGCACATAGCGGACGGAGCAGACGACGGCCTCGACCTCGGCCCCGCCCGCCTTGAACTTTTCTCGGCCCTTCGGCGTCAGCACGAGATCCATCCGGCTTTCCCCGTCATAGACGGGAAGGGTCCGCGGGCAGGCCGCCTCGCCGTCCGGAATGACCAGGCTGCTGATCGGATCGAGCACCGCCTTTAAGTCTTCCGGACCGACCGCGATCCAGTTCCGCGGCCGCCGCCTGGGCTCGGGGTCGACTGTCGTCTCGGTGACGTTTCCGTTGCGGTAGCGGACGTCGTAGGTGTGCTTCTTCTTGCCGCTCTGGTAGACCAGCGTATAGCGGTCGGCCCGCATGCCGGCGCCGCTCATCGTGCCCGTAACCTTTGTCTCGGCGCTGATCTTGGTGATGATGTCGACGATCGCCGAGGAATTGAAGCGCCCGCTGATGGTGTAGCTCTTCTGGTTGACCTCGGTGACGAAGGAGGCGCGGGCGATCGGAAGCGCCCCGAGCGTCACCTTGTAGTCGGTGCGGTGGCGCACGGCCTCCGCCGACACGGGCGATGCCGCAAATGCCAGCAAACATAGAGCGAGGCTCGACAGACGCAAAATGCAATCCCCCTGATCCGGATCATTCCGCCTGCTCGGCGAATGACGACAGCTGCCATCCTCGGACGTGACTATGGCAATAAAATAGCGGTTTTCTCCAGCGCTTGCGGGAAAATCCAAGGTTTGGCTTGACGCGCCCGGCCAGTCTGACTATAGAACCGCAACTTTCCAATCAAACGCCGTTGGATCGCCTTGCCGGTATTTGCCCGGAAGCGATGCGACGGCCAAGAAAAAAATAGGTGTATCATGTCCCGCAGTTGCGAATTGACCGGCAAGGGCGTCCAGTCGGGCAACAATGTGAGCCACGCGAACAACAAGACCAAGCGCCGGTTCCTTCCGAACCTGTGCGACGTCACGCTGATCTCGGACGCTCTTGGCCAGCGCTACCGTCTGCGCGTTTCCGCAGCGGCCCTCCGCTCGGTCGAGCATCGTGGCGGCCTCGACGCCTTCCTTCTGAAGGCCAGCGAAACCGAACTGTCGATGCGCGCACGCCTGCTGCGCCGCCAGATCGTCAAGAAGACCGCGGAAGCCGCGTAAGCGACTTCTTTTTTCTTCTAAAAGGTATGAAGGCTTGAACGGGCGCGGCCCGGACAGGCCTTTTCCTATTCGACATATCCCTACTCCAACTGGTGGCATCACCCAGGATAAAAAAATGCTGAAAACGCGCTATATCCTTGCCTACTCCCTGCTGATGACGGCCATCGTCGTCGCATCCAACATTCTGGTCCAGTACCCGCTCTCCGGACAACTGGCCGGCATCGCGCTCGGCGACCTTCTGACCTACGGTGCCTTCACCTATCCGGTCGCCTTTCTGGTCACCGACCTTACCAACCGCCAGTTCGGCCCGAACACCGCCCGCAAGGTCGTGTTCATCGGCTTCGTCGTGGGTGTGGCGCTGTCCTTCGTGACGTCCTCGCCGCGCATCGCCATTGCCTCCGGCACGGCCTATCTGGCCGGACAATTGCTCGACATCACGGTGTTCAACCGGTTGCGCCGCCTTTCCTGGTGGAAGGCACCGCTGCTCGGCTCGATTTTCGGCTCTGTGCTCGATACGGCGATCTTCTTCTCGCTGGCCTTCGCCCCGATCTTCGTTCTGATCGGCCCGAACGACGACTTCGCCATCGAATGGGCGCCGATCCTCGGCATTCTCGCGACCGATGCACCGCGCTGGATCTCCTGGGCGATCGGCGACCTCAGCGTAAAGATGCTGGTCGGTCTGGTGATGCTTTTGCCCTATGGCGCGCTGATGAGCGTCGTCAGGCCGATGCCGGCGACGGTGCCGCCCGCGACCGTCCGTTGACAGGGAACGCCGGCCCGTCGACAGGGTTTAGTCGACGAGCCGGAATTCCAGCATCAGGTTCCGCTGTAGGATCGAGTGGTTGTCGTCCGACACGAGGATGATCCGGGTCGAGCCGTCCGCGGCAGCGACCACGTCCAGCCCCTCCATATTGTCGATCTCCTCGCTCATCCCCGCCTCGAGAATGATCTCGCCGTCGACCACGGCACCCGGCCTGAGGCTCGCACCATCAATGCGGCGGATGCGCAAGCCGACGCCCGTCGCCAGCGTGAACCTTCGCTCGAGCAGAAGCAGGTCGCCATCGGGGAGGAAATCGCCGTCGGTCACATCGAAGCCGTCATGCGCCGCCACCCGGAAGGCGCCGGCAAGCGGCCCGTCGAGGATGCCCGCGAAGAGGTCGCCATTGCCGTCGACGCTTTTTTCCGCGACCGTGACCAACCCACCCTGCAGCGGGCTTTCCGGAGCCGAGAGCGCGAGGGTTTCGAGCCCGCCATTGTTGCGCAATTCGCCGACGGGAAACGGCAATGGAAAGGACATGCGGAACGGTCGTGCCGTTTCGATTGCCGAGAGAGGCCGGTAGCCGGAAACCCGGTGCCGCTGCTCATAGCCGACGAGCACGTCTTCGCCCCGGATTGCCAGGCTCTCGGCATCGACATTGTATTTTCGCTGGTCCCCGCGCCCGTCGGCATCCAGCATGGCGGAGATCGTCACGTCCGAAAGGGTGGAGAGCCGTCCCTCCGCATCGCGACGAACCTCGCCGGAGATCCAATGCCCCGTGTCGAGTACACCGAGGAATCGCTGGCCGTCCGGCAGGAAGCGGATCGCCGACCAGGCGCCGAACAGCGGCTCGGACGAGGAGAGCTCCAGTCCACCGACGAATTCGAGCGCACCGAACCGCGTCTCGGACGAGCCGGGACGGAAGGTGGTAATCACCGTCGCATCGACCGGTGCCGCCTGCGCGCGCGCGATGTCGGTCGAAGCGGTCCCGGCGGACAGAGCGAGAAGGAAGACGAGAGGGAGGCGAGATCGCAATATCTTGACCTTGAACTATCCAGGAAAAATGGCTCGCCCCTTATGCCACGATCGAACCGCGGGTCAAACTGCATCGCCGGTCGATGGCAAGGCGTCGGAAGGTCCGGCCCAGTCAGGCACAAGCTCGGCGTGCGAGGTTTCCGCCATTGCTTTGAAGGACGTATTGAGGAGCTCCCCCGCATGATCGCCATTTCCAACGATACGCAATATTCCACCCTGTCGACGCGCACCGGCCGGACGGCAGACACGGGCGGCGACGGTTTTTCCCAGGCGATGCTGTCTTATGGCGGCGGCTCGACCTTTTCGCTCGAAGACGAGAACAGCGTGTCCTACGACACGACGATCGACCAGGAAGAGCGCACGGACGCCAAGGACCTGCTCGCGGAATTCTCCAAATGGGCGCACATGGACGCAGCCGAGACGATCCGCGCCAAATATCTGGAGGACAAGGGGCTGACCGAGGAATCGCTGGCGGCAATGGACCCGGACGCCCGCAAGGCCATCGAGGAGGAGATCGCCGAGCTGATCAAGAACCAGTTGGGCGTCGACAAGGGTGCGACCTCCAGCGAGGCCACGAAACTTGACCAGGCCGCCACCGAGGCCTGACAGCGCCGGGTCCGCTGGTCAGCCGGCGCGGCGCCCGCGGCCGCGCTGGCCGCTGGTCTGCTGGTCTTCGAATAGTGCCGCGAGCTGCTCGGTCATCGCGCCTGCCAGTTCATCGGCATCGACGATCGTCACGGCGCGGCGATAATAGCGCGTGACATCGTGGCCGATGCCGATTGCCAGAAGCTCGACCGGCGAGCGCATCTCGATCTGCTCGATCACGGCGCGCAGGTGGCGCTCCAGGTAGTTTCCCGGATTGACCGACAGCGTCGAGTCGTCGACCGGCGCACCGTCGGAAATCATCATCATGATCTTGCGCTGCTCGGGGCGGGCCATCAGGCGGCCATGCGCCCACATCAGCGCCTCACCGTCGATGTTTTCCTTGAGCAGGCCTTCGCGCATCATCAGGCCGAGATTGCGGCGCGACCGGCGCCAGGGCGCATCTGCCGACTTGTAGATGATGTGGCGCAGGTCGTTGAGACGGCCGGGCGTCGGCGGTTTGCCGCCGGCCAACCACTTCTCTCTGGACTGGCCGCCCTTCCATGCCTTGGTGGTGAAGCCGAGGATCTCGACCTTGACGCCGCAACGCTCCAGCGTGCGCGCCAGGATGTCCGCGCAGGTGGCGGCGACCGTGATCGGCCGGCCGCGCATCGAGCCGGAATTGTCGATGACCAGCGTCACCACCGTATCGCGGAACTTGGTGTCCTTCTCCTTCTTGAAGGAGAGCGGCTGCATCGGATCGATCACCAGTCGCGTCAGGCGTGCCGGGTCGAGATAGCCTTCTTCCAGGTCGAATTCCCAGGAGCGGTTCTGCTGCGCCATCAGGCGGCGCTGCATGCGGTTGGCGAGGCGCCCGACGGCGCCCTGCAGATGGGCGAGCTGCTTGTCGAGGAAGGCGCGCAGGCGCTCCAGCTCGGCCTCGTCGCAGAGCTCTTCCGCGGTGACGATCTCGTCGAATTCCTGGGTGAAGATCTTGTAGTCGACCTTCTCGTTGAAGTCGTCGAAGGGGCTTGCGGGCCGGCGCATCTCGCCGGGCGTCTCGCTGTCCTCTTCACCCTCCTCCATCATGTCGTCGTCGGAGATCTCGGCGCCGTCCATCTCGCCGTCGTCCATCTGCTCCTGCGAGGCTTCGCTTTCCTCGGCGGGCGCCTGTTCCGAACCGGCCTCCTCCTCGGCGCTCTCCTGATCTTCCTCGTTGGAGCGCGGCTGGTCCTCGTCGGTGGTGCTCTCGTCCTCGCTCTCCTCGGTGTCGTCGCCGACGTCCTCGGCCATTTCCATGGCGGAGAGCATGTGGCGGATCACGCGGGCGAAGGCCTGCTGGTCATTGATCGCCGTCGGCAGGTCGTCGAGATCTGCACCCGCCTTCTGCTCGATGAAGGACCGCCAGAGATCGAGAACCTTGCCGGCCGATTCCGGCGGTTTCTCGCCGGTCAGCTTCTCGCGCACCAGCATGGCGACGGCTTCCTGGATCGGCGCGTCTTCCTGGCGGTTGATGCCGGAGAAATTGGCCTTGGCGTACTTCTCCGCATTCATCGCGCTGATGTTGTCACCCATGCCGCTCATCCGGAGCGCGCCGATCGATTCGACGCGGGCCTGTTCGACGGCATCGAACACCAGACGGGCATCCTGCCCTTGAGGGGCCATGGCGCTGTGGATCTTCTGGTCGTGGCAGGCGAGGCGCAGTGCCATCGAATCGCCGAGCCCGCGTGTTACCGCAAGCTCGTGCGCCGTCGGCTTCTTCGACAGTTCCGGCAGGCGCACGCGTTCGCCGGCAAGGCCGGGCCGCTCATTGGCGAAGACCACTTCGACATCCGGGCTGCCAGCGACCGCGCGGACGCAGCCGGTGATCGCCCGTCGAAGCGGTTCGGCATCGGGCCCGATGCCGGGCTTTGCTATCGTATTGTCGCCGCGACCTGCCATCGTGATCGCCCCCTCAGGCGCTCAGGACGATGTTGGCAGCGCTTTCCTTCAGCTCGACGCCGAAGGCCCGCTGATACTGCTCGGCCACCAGCGTGCGCTCGAGTTCATCGCACTTGTTGAGGAAGGTGACGCGGAAGGCGAAGGCGACATCGCCGAAGATCTCGGCGTTTTCCGCCCAGGTGATGACGGTGCGCGGGCTCATCACGGTCGACAGGTCGCCGTTGACGAAGGCCGAACGCGTCAGATCGGCAAGGCGCACCATGCGCGAAACGGTGTCGCGGCCCTGCTCGGTCTGGCTGAAGCTCTTGACCTTGGCGAGGACGATGTCGACTTCCTTCTCGTGCGGCAGGTAGTTCAGCGTCGTGACGATCGACCAGCGGTCCATCTGCGCCTGGTTGATCTGCTGCGTACCGTGATAGAGGCCGGTCGTATCGCCAAGCCCGACCGTGTTGGCGGTGGCGAACAGGCGGAAGGCGGGGTGCGGGCGGATGACGCGGCTCTGGTCGAGCAGCGTCAGACGGCCGGAGGATTCGAGCACGCGCTGGATGACGAACATCACGTCCGGGCGGCCGGCATCGTATTCGTCGAAGACGAGCGCGACATTGTGCTGGTAGGCCCAGGGCAGGATGCCGTCCTTGAACTCGGTGATCTGCTTGCCGTCCTTCAAGACGATCGCGTCCTTGCCGACGAGATCGATACGGCTGACATGGCTGTCGAGGTTGACGCGCACGCACGGCCAATTGAGGCGCGCCGCGACCTGCTCGATATGCGTCGACTTACCGGTGCCGTGGAAGCCGGAGACCATGACGCGGCGGTTATGGGCAAAGCCGGCGAGAATGGCGAGCGTCGTGTCCCGGTCGAAAAGATAGTCCGGATCGAGATCGGGCACGTAGGCGTCACCCTTGCTGTAAGCCGGGACGCGCAGATCGCTGTCGATGCCGAAAACCTCGCGCACCGACACGGTGGTGTCGGGGAGATTGGAAATATCCAGTTCAATTTTGCTCATCGTCTCTCCATGCCGGGCGACACCGACCGGCCTTCCAAATATAGCGCGCTGCAGGCACCAGCGATTAACAGAAACCTGCCTGCTTTAACAATTGATACGCCTGAATGACAGCGCGAAAACGCTCTTCCGAGCCCCTGTCTCCGCCATTTGCATCCGGATGGTGTTTTTTTACAAGCTCCTTGTAGCGGCTCTTGATTTCCGGGGCGCTACAATTCGCCGCAAGGCCGAGCGTATCGAGCGCCTTGGCCTCCAGGCTCTTCAGTTTGCGCGCCTGCGGCTGGGCGCGCGTGCCGCCGCCCTGCTTGACGAAGCCGAACGGGTCCTTGATGCGGGCCTGGGATGCCGCCGATCCGGATCGCATGGTCGAATGCAGCGGGCTCGATTTCGCCGCCTTGTTGACGCCGACCGTCCAGGTCGGGCGATGGCCGGTGATCGCCTCCTTCTGGTAGCGGGCGATCTCGGTGTCGGACAGGCCGGAAAAATAGTTGTAGCCCTTGTTGTATTCCTTCACATGCTCAAAGCAGAACAGGAAAAACTGCCCCTCGGCATTGCGGCCGACGGGAGCACGATGGACACCAGGCTTTTCGCACCCGTCCCATTGACAGGTCGGCGCGGCTTTCTCCGGCTCCGGCTCGCGCTTGCGGCGCGTGCGGATCCGGTCGAAATATTTTGAGTCGAGTTTCATCTCGTAATTATGGTGCCTCCGGCATCCGACAACAAGAATTGACAAACGGGATTGTTCTGGGCTTTGTGAGGCTTTGCCCGGGGCGGCGCAGCGCTAAGGAATGCCATGTCTCTCAGCACCAGAATTGAGGCGAAACTGCGCGAGGCCTTTTCGCCCGAACGCCTTTCCGTCATCGATGAAAGCGCCCAGCACGCCGGACACCAGCCGGGCTTTGCCGGTGTCGAGGGCACCCATATGCGGGTGCGGATCGTCGCCCAGGCCTTCGCCGGCATGACCCGCCTGGCGCGGCACCGGGCGATTACCGAGCTTTTGCAGCCCGAGCTCGACGAGGGCCTGCATGCGCTGGCGATCGAGCCAGCCGCGCCGGGCGAGGAAACGCGTTGGTAGCCCTCCCCGCCAGGCGAAAAACCGGGCGGTCGCGCTCGGCCATCGCCCCGCGTGGAGACAAATTACTTAGGTCTGCTTGTCCGCCTCTTCCGCAGGCCGTATGCGCAGCTTGGTGATGCGGTTCTTTTCCCGCTTCATGACGATGAAGCGCTTGCCGTAGAAGGTGAAGGCCTGGCGTTCCTCGGGAATGGATTTCGACTCGTGGATGACGAGACCGGCGATCGTCGTCGCCTCCTCGTCGGGCAGGTTCCAGTCGAGCGCGCGATTGAGGTCGCGGATGGGCACCGTTCCATCCACCACGATCGAACCATCGGCCTCCTGCCGAACGCCCTGGATCTCGAGGTCGTGCTCGTCGGAAATGTCGCCGACGATCTCCTCGATGATGTCCTCGAGCGTCACGATCCCCTGCACCTCGCCATACTCGTCCACCACGACGGCGAAATGCACCTTGCGGCGCAGGAAGGCGGCGAGCTGGTCCTTGAGATTGGTCGTGTCCGGCACGAACCACGGCTTCTGGGCGATCTTGACGATTTCCAGATTGTTGGGCTCGACATTGGGCTCGGCAAGGGCGCGCAGAAGATCCTTGGCATGGACAACGCCGATGATGTTGTCGGTCGAACCGCGCCAGAGCGGCATGCGGGTATAGGGGCTTTCCAGCACGGTACGCACCGCCACTTCCGGCGGATCGTCGGCATTGACGCCCCGCATCGCGGTGCGGTGGATCATGATGTCGGAGACCTCGAGCTCGCCAAGATCGAGAACGCCGCCGAGACGATCGCGATCTGCCTTGACCACGGACCCCTCGCGATGGAGCAGATCGACGGCGCCGCGCAACTCCTCGTGCGCCGACAGCATCGGCGCCTCCTTCGATAGCGACAGGCCGAAGATGGCGAGCAAGCCGCGGACGATGAAATTGACCAGGCTCGACAGCGGACCGACGACAAGGACGAAGACACGAACGAACGGCGCCACGGTCAGGGCAAAGCGGTCGGGCGAGGAAATGGCCCAGCTCTTCGGCAGCACTTCCGAAAAGATGACGAGAACGACGGTCATCACCAGGGTGGCGATCGCCACGCCCGAATCGCCGAATAGACCCAGGAACAGGCTGGTGGTCAGCGACGAGGCGAGGATGTTGACGAGATTGTTACCGATCAGCAGCGCACCGATCAGTCGGTCGCGCCGCTCGATCAGCAGACTGACCAGGCCGGCGCGCTTGTCGCCCTGATTGGACAGGCTGTGCATTCTTGCGCGCGAAGCCGCCGTCAGGGCCGTCTCGGAGCCGGAAAAAAAGGCGGACGCGGCGATCAGTGCGAAGATCACCAGGATCAGGGACCAGTATTCACCGAGCGCTGAAAACAGGGTGTCCATGGTCATGCTCCGCGCATTTCCTCCAGGAAGGCAAAGACCTCAGAGGCAGGCACGTCGTCGGCGACGAAGGACTGGCCGATGCCGCGCGTGAGAATGAAGGTGAGCTTGCCGCCCTTGACCTTCTTGTCCTGGCCGATCGCCTCCATCAGGAACTCGGTCGACGGCAGTTCTCCGGGGATCTCGTCCATCGAGGTCGGCAGCCCGACCGCCTTCAGATGCGCTTCGACACGAGCGACGTCCTCGACGCCGAGCAGGTTGAGGCGGTTGGAGAAACGATGGGCCAGCACCATGCCGATCGAGACGCCTTCGCCGTGCACCAGCCGGCTGCTGTCATACTCTGTCGCCGCCTCCAGCGCATGGCCGAAGGTGTGACCGAGATTGAGCAGCGCCCGGCGTCCGTTCTCGCGCTCGTCGGCCACCACCACGTCCGCCTTGGCCTGACAGCTGGTGGCGATCGCTTCGATGCGCGCGGCGCCGCCGGAAAAGACGTCGCGCCAGTTGCGCTCGAGCCAGGCAAAGAAATCCGGTTTGTCGATCAGGCCATATTTGGCAACTTCGGCATAACCGGCGCGGAATTCGCGTTCGCTCAGCGTGTTGAGGACATCCGTGTCGGCCAGCACCAGGTCGGGCTGATTGAAGACGCCGACGAGGTTCTTGCCGTGACGGGTGTTGATACCGGTCTTGCCGCCGACAGAACTGTCGACCTGGGACAGGAGCGAGGTCGGGATCTGGACGAAGCGCACGCCGCGCCGCACGATGCCGGCAGCAAAGCCGGTCAGGTCCCCGATGACCCCGCCGCCAAGCGCGATCACCGCGTCATTGCGCTCGATGCGGGCTTCGAGCAGGACGTCGCAGACCTTGGTCAGATAGTCGAAGCTCTTGGTCTTCTCGCCCGGCGGCAGCGACAGCGACACCGCTTCGATGCCGTCGGTCTGCAGGCTGTCCATCAGCTGGTCGAGGTAGATCGCGCCGACATTCTCATCGGTGATGATTGCCGCCTTGCGTCCCTTGATGCGGGTGGAGATTTCGCCGCCGGCGCGGCCGATCAGGCCCGGGCCGATCAGGATATCGTAGGCGCGCTCGCCGAGCGGCACATGGACCAGCCGTTCTTCGCTTTCAGTCTTGCTCATGTCTGCTGCCTTTACCGGTGTAGTCGAGAATGGCTTCCAGCACTTCCCTGACGATCGTCTCCTTGCGCTCGTCGCGCGACTGGATCGTCATGTCGGCGAGCGCATAGGTCGGGTAGCGCTGGTTCATCAGGTTTTCGAGTGTCTGCTTGGGGTTCTCGGTCTTCAGGAGCGGCCGGTGGTCGCGCTTGTTGACGCGCTCCCACAGCACGTCGAGATCGGCCTTCAGCCACAGCGAAATGCCGCCGCGCTCGATCTGCTTGCGGGTCTTCTCGTTGATGAAGGCACCGCCCCCCGTGGAGATCACCCGGGGGCCTGTCCGCAGCAGCCGCTTGATGACCCTGGTCTCGAGCGCCCGGAACTCCTCCTCGCCATAGGCCGCGAAGAGTTCGCTGATCGTCATGCGCGAGACCCGCTCGATCTCGTTGTCGGTGTCGATGAAGGGCAGGCCGAGCTGGGTGGCGGTCATGCGGCCGATGGCCGACTTGCCGGCGCCCATCAAGCCGACGAAAACCAGATTGCGCCGCCCCAGCGCGGCCCGCGCGCGTTCGCCCAATGTCGGGGCAACGGGATATGTGGTTTCGTTCATTGACCTGTTCGCATCCGTTTCCCAACGGTATTGACAAATGAGCGGCGAGCGTCAAGCCATACGCTGGAATGAATGCGATGGCACACTGCCTTGCAAAGCCTCCGGCGCGCGCCCAGATAAGGCGCCGTTCAAAGCCCTCGGGACCAAACGATGCCGACGCTCTTTCGCTTTCTCTTCTTCTGCGCCACGATCGCCGGGATGATCTACCTGGCGATGTGGTCGCTCGTCGTCTTCGTCGAACCGCGCGAGCGCGACGTCACGGTGCGCATTCCCTCGGAGCGCCTCAATCCGCCGGAACAGGCTGTGGACCAGGAACCCGGGAGATAGCCTTGGCCGACCTCAGCCAGGCCCGGGTCGAGGCCTTCCTGGAAATGATGAGCGCGGAGCGCGGCGCGGCCGCCAACACGCTTTCGTCCTACCAGCGCGACCTCGATGACCTTTTCTCTTTCCTCAACGGACGCAAGGTAAGCCTCGGCTCCGCCGAGAGCAAAGACCTGTCCGCCTATCTCGGCGACCTCGCCAAACGCGGCTTCCAGCCGACCTCGCAGGCGCGGCGGCTTTCCACCATGCGGCAGTTCTACAAGTTCCTCTACGCCGAGGGGCTGCGCGGCGACGACCCGACCGCGATCCTCGACTCGCCGAAAAAGGCGCGTCCCCTGCCGAAATTCTTGAGCATCGACGAGGTCGGCAGGCTGCTTTCGCTCGCCGAGGAGGAGGCGAGCCTGCCGGGACCCGGCCAGTTTGCCCGCCTGCGCCTGCTTGCCCTGATCGAGCTGCTCTATGCCACCGGCATGCGGGTAAGCGAACTCGTCGCCCTGCCGGCCAAGGTGCTGACCCAGGAAGGCCGCTTCCTCGTGGTGCGCGGCAAGGGCAACAAGGAGCGGCTGGTGCCGCTGTCGAAGGCTGCGATCGCCGCCCTTTCCCGCTATGGCGCCATGATGGCGGCAGAGCGCGGCGAGCGTGAGGACAGTCCTTATCTGTTTCCCGCCGCCAGCAAGGAAGGCCACCTGCCGCGCCAGGTTTTCGCCCGCGAGCTCAAGGATCTGGCAGTCCGTGCGGGCCTGCCGGCCGCGAGCGTCTCGCCGCACGTGCTGCGGCATGCCTTCGCCAGCCACCTTCTGGCCAACGGCGCGGACTTGCGCGTGGTGCAGGAACTGCTTGGCCACAGCGACATTTCAACGACACAAATCTATACGCATGTGCTGGACGAACGCCTGCGGGAGCTGGTGCAGACGCATCACCCTCTTGCAAAAAAGGCCAAAAACCTTGATTAGAGCCCTCGACACCGGTGCCAAGCGCCCGAACGGCATAGGGCAAAACGATCGGAACCCGATTTCATGCATAATTATCTCGACTTCGAAAAGCCCATCTCAGACCTGGAAGCCAAGATCCACGAGCTGAAGAAGCTCGCGGAAGAGGATGAGAGCATCGACACGTCCGAGGAGATCGGCCGACTGGAAGCCCGCGCCCGCGAGGCGATGGAGGAAATCTACTCCAAGCTCAACGCCTGGCAGAAGACGCAGGTCGCCCGCCATCCGCAGCGCCCGCATTTCGTCGATTATGCCGCCGAGCTGTTCACCGAATTCACGCCGCTTGCCGGCGACCGCAAGTTTGCCGAAGACGCCGCGATCCAGGCCGGCCTCGCCCGCTTCCGCGGTCAGCCGGTCGCCGTGATCGGACAGGAAAAGGGCAACGACACCAAGTCGCGCCTGAAGCACAATTTCGGCAGCCCCCGTCCGGAAGGCTATCGCAAGGCGATCCGCGTGATGGAAATGGCCGACCGCTTCGGCCTGCCGGTCATCACCCTGGTCGACACCGCCGGCGCCTATCCGGGCATCGGCGCGGAAGAGCGCGGCCAGGCGGAGGCCATCGCCCGCTCAACCGAGATGTGCCTTGGGCTCAAGGTTCCCATGATCTCCGTGGTGATCGGCGAGGGTGGCTCGGGCGGGGCGATCGCCATTGCCACCGGCAACCGCGTCTACATGCTGGAACATGCCATCTATTCGGTCATCTCGCCGGAAGGCGCGGCCTCCATCCTGTGGCGCGATTCGACGCGCGCCAAGGAAGCGGCGACCAACATGAAGATCACGGCCGAGGACCTGAAGGGCCTCGGCGTCATCGACGGCATCATCCCCGAACCGGTCGGCGGCGCGCATCGCGACCCGCAAATGGTGATCAGGGCAGCCGGCGACGTCATCTCTTCCGCGCTTGCCGAGCTGACCCCCAAGCCGGGCGACCAACTCCGCACCGAGCGGCGGCAGAAGTTCCTCAACATCGGCCGCAATCTTTGAACGCTGCGGCCTTCAGGTCACAATGCTGCTGTTTTCGCAGGCTAAGGCGCGATTGAGTTCGGTTTGAAACGCGCCCTTGGTTTATGATTTGTGAAGATTGTGATCATAAACTGACAAGGTCCGCTTTCTGACGAAAGCCTTTCTGTCCTGTTCGAGATGAGCCTTTCGCAATGCGCTGGAAATCGACCGCTCTTGCCCTGACCTTTGTCGCCGCCCTTGCCGGGTGCAATGATACGCTGGACAGCTTCGACCCGGCCTCGGTGTCGAACAAGGTCGAACATCCGCTGCCCTCGAAGATTCTGGCCGAGATGAAGGCCAAGGGCATGGATCGAAACTCGCCGATCGCCATCCGCATCCTCAAGGAAGAGGGCGTGCTGGAGATCTGGAAGGCAAAGACCAACGGGCGCTTCGACAAGATCAAGGAATACGAGATCTGCGCCTGGTCCGGGCGCCTCGGCCCGAAGATGAAAGAGGGCGACCGGCAGGCGCCGGAAGGTTTCTATCCGCTTTCGCCGCACCACCTGAACCCGAACTCCAAGTATTATCTGGCGATCAATACCGGCTTTCCCAACCGCTACGACCAGTCCAACGGCCGCAACGGCACGAACCTGATGATCCACGGCGCCTGCTCGTCGTCCGGCTGCTATTCGATGACGGATGCGCAGATCCTCGAGATCTACGCCTTCGCCCGCGATGCCTTCAAGGGTGGCCAGCAGACCATCCAGTTGCAGGCCTTCCCCTTCCGCATGACCGCCGAGAACATGGCGCGCCATCGCCATAGCCAGCATTACCCCTTCTGGGAAATGCTGAAAGTCGGCTACGACAATTTCGAGGTGACCAAACGGCCGCCGGAAGTCGCCATCTGCGACAAGAAGTACGTCTTTAACCAGCAGGCTGCGGACGGCAAAACCTTGAGCGCGACCGCCGCCTGTCCGCCGATGTCGACCCCGCCGGCCCTTCAGGCGGCACTCGCCTCCTACAATGCCGCCTATTCCAAGGATTATGCCAAGGCGCTGAAGAAGTATGACGGCAAGATCTGGTATGATCCGACCGAGGCCGAGCGCAAGGCGCTGGTGGCCAACCAGCGCAAGGGCCATGATCTGGCCTATGCCCCGACCGGCTCGGCGCTGAAAGCGGGCAAGCTGCTGAAGATCGAGGACGCGGCAAACCAGTCCAGGCCGGTGGCGAGCGCGACGGCAGCGATCGAGCGGCTGGCGGTGCAGCCGGCGGGCGCCCCGCAGGCCCCGGCAAGCGCCGCCGCACAGGTCCCGACTGCGGCCACCCAGGCGACGCCCCCCCAATCCACAGCGACAGCCGCACCGGCGACCGCCGCACCTGCGCCCGCCTCTCCCGCCGGCCAGACCGTGGCGGTGCCCGTCCCTCAGCCGAATCCGCTGGCCGCACCGGTCGCCCCGGTAGAGACGGCGGAAACGAAGAAGAAGCCCTTCTGGAAGATCTGGCAGTCGCAATGAGCGACGCTACCCTCTATGACCTCAAGGGGCTGAAATGCCCCTTGCCGGTTCTCAAAACCCGTCGCCGGCTGGCGAACATGCAGCGTGGCGACGAACTATGCATCGAGACGACCGATCCGCTTGCGGTGATCGACGTCCCGCATTTCTGCTCGCAGGACGGCCACGCGCTGGTCGAGACCGTGAAGCTGGAAAACGGTCACCGCTTCCGCATTCGCAAGGGCTGAAGAGCCCATTCTTCCGCTCAGATCTTCATACCCGGAATGGCCAGTGGATTGTCCTCGAGCGCCGCACGGTCGGGGCGGTCGACCTGCGGCCGTCCGGTAAAGGCATCGAAAAGCTCGCGAACATAGCTTTCCTCGAGATCGCGGGTGATCAGCACCAGACGAGTACGCCGATCCTCAGGGTTCGGCCAGGCGGAGAGCCGCACCGGCGGATGGAAGATCGACTGCACCCCATGCAGAACCAGCGGACGCTCCGGATGATCGGTCAGCGCGACGATCGCCTTCATCCGCAGCAGTTTCTCGCCCTGGTTGGAGCGCAGGATGTCGATGAACATCTCCAGCGCCATGGGGTCGATCGGCTGGTCGTGGACGATGGAATAGGAACGGATCCGCTCGTCATGCCGGTTCACGTCGTGATGGTGGTGCTGGGCGTGATGATCGTGATCATGCCCCTCGTGACCACAGATCTCGCAATGCTCCCCGTCCGCATGGTGGTGGTGAGCATGGCCATGCGCCGCATGATGATGGTCATGATCGGCACGCGCCTCGTCCTTCAACCAGCGATCGACATCGGGGATCTTGCTGGTCGGATCATAGAGACCATTGGCGAGCACCGCGGCACTGCCCGCCTCCGGCCTGTCGCCGTCGGTAACGATGGCTCGCGGATTGAGCGCGTGAAGCCTGGCAAGCAGCGCAGTCGCAGTCGCGGGATCGGCAAGCCTGGTCTTGCTGAGGATCAGCCGGTCGGCAACCGCCACCTGGCGCACGGCCTCCGGATAGGTGTCGAGCGTCGAGAGGCCGTGCACCATATCGACAACGGTGATGACGCCGTCCAGATCGAAGGACTGGGAGAGTGCCGGATGGCCGATGACCGACTGCATGACGGGTGCCGGATCGGCAAGGCCGGTGGTCTCGATCACGACGCGCGACAGCGGTTTCAGCTTCCCCGTCTGCATGCCGTCCAACAGCTCGGCGAGGGTGTCGACCAGTTCGCCGCGCACCGTGCAGCACAGGCAACCATCGGCCAGTTCGACGATCGAATCATTCGACGCCTCGACCAGCATGTGGTCGATACCCACCTCGCCGAACTCGTTGATGATCACCGCCGCATCCTTCATCGCCTTGTCCTTCAGGATGCGGTTGAGAAGCGTCGACTTCCCCGCCCCGAGAAAACCGGTGATGATCGACACGGGGATCCGGCCGTTGTTATCGGACATGACTTGCTCCGCGATCAGAACGTCGGACGGGGCTTCGGGATCGGCACATTGGCGATCACGCCGGCCGCGCCGTTCTGCTTTTTCGGCTGAGGCTCGCTTCCAGGGATCAGGCCGGCGAAGACGCTGCGCGGCGGCCGGCCCATTTCGTGGATGTAGGGAGACAGCAGTTTCATCCGGCCCGCCTCGTCGCGGCCTTCGCTGCGCACCTTGCGGGCCTGCGGATTGCAGATCTCGGCGCTGATGTCGGTGACTGTGTCGCGGCCGGCCCCATAGGGCGCCAGGCTGCCGAGGTGCTGGCCCGCCCCTCGTGGCGAGGTGAGAGCCTTCTGCAGAAGATCGGCCGACATGTCGGCCCTGGCGCCGAGACTGTCGGCACCGAGCACGACCGACACCACGGTCCGGCCGTTGCGGGTGGCCGACGACACCTGGTTGAAGCCGGAGGCGCAGATATAGCCGGTCTTCATGCCGTCAGCGCCGTCGAAGCGGCCGATCAGCAGATTGTAGTTCGGATATTCCTTCTTGCCGGTGTTTACGCCTTCCAGGGCGAAATAGCCGGCATATTCGGGAAACTCGCGCCGGAGGGTGACGGACAGGACGGCAAGGTCGCGCGCCGTCGTATACTGACCCTTGCCCGGCAAGCCGTTCGGATTGACGAAGCGCGACGAGGTCATGCCGAGCGCCTGGGCGTCGGCGTTCATCCGTGCGATGAAATTGTCGAGCGAGCCGCCGACACGCTCGGCAATCGCCACCGCGACATCATTGGCAGACTTGACGATCAGGAGCTTCAGCGCGCTGTCGAGCGTCATCTGCGCGCCCGGCGCGTAGTACATCTTGCTCGCCGGCTGGGCCGCTGCCTTTTCGCTCATCACCACGACGCTCGAAAGCGACAGTTCACCGGCGCGGATCGCCTTGAATGTGGTATAGGCGGTCATCAGCTTGGTCAGCGACGCGGGATACCATTTGCGGAAGGCTTCCTCGTGGGCGATCACCTGGCCGCTTTGGACATCGACCACGATCTGCGGATTGGCGAGGGTCAGGCTCGGCAGGCTCGCGACGAAGGCGAAGACCAGCGCCGTAAGACGACGGGTTCGGCGCATCTTGGGCGGCATGCTGGAAGTGTTCGACGGCACGGTGAAACCTCTTCGACGCGGATCTGTCTCGCAAAGGCGAGATAATTGACCTATGACGGAAAGCAATGGCAAGAGCCATTGAATACGTCAATCTCAAGGCGCACATTCGGCGCCGACCGCACGACATAGCAGAAATAGACGAGCAGGACAGCAACATGCCGATATTGAACCGCGCCGCCGAGCTTCAGGCGGAGGTCAGCGAATGGCGCCGCCATCTCCATGCCAATCCCGAATTGCTCTACGATGTCGAGAACACCGCGGCCTTCGTCGCCGCCAAGCTCGCGGAATTCGGCGTTGACGAAATCGTGACCGGAATTGGCCGCACCGGCGTCGTCGGCGTGATCAAGGGGCGCGGGACCAGCACGCGTGCCATCGGCCTGCGGGCCGACATGGACGCGCTGCCGCTCGACGAGATCAGCGGCAAGCCCTGGGCCTCGCAAGTGGCAGGCCGGATGCATGCCTGCGGTCATGACGGACATACCGCCATGCTGCTTGGCGCCGCCCGGCATCTCGCCGAGACGCGCAATTTCAACGGCCGCGTGGTGGTGATCTTCCAGCCGGCGGAGGAAGGCGGCGCCGGTGCGCTGGCCATGGTCCAGGACGGACTGATGGAGCGTTTCGCCATCGAGGAAGTCTATGGCATGCACAACATGCCGGGCCAGCCGGTCGGCACCTTCTCGATCCGCAAGGGCGGCATCATGGCCGCGCCCGACAAGTTCTTCATCACCGTCAAGGGCCGCGGCGGCCACGCCGCCGAACCGCACAAGGCGATCGATCCGATCGCCATCGGCGCACAGATCGTGACGAACCTGCAGCTCATCGCCTCGCGCAACGCCAATCCGCTGCGCTCCGTGGTCGTCTCCGTCACCCGGTTCAACGCCGGCACGACCCACAACATCATCCCGGAGGAGGCCTCGCTTGCCGGTACCGTGCGCTCGCTCGACGAGGCCGTGCGCGATCTGGCGGAGGCGCGCATCCGCGATATCGCCCGCGGCATTGCGAGCGCCAACGGGGCCGAAGCCGACGTGGTGTATGAGCGGGCCTGTCCGGTGACGGTCAATCATGCGGCCGAGACGGAACATGCGGCGCGTGCCGCGATCGACATCGTCGGCAGGGACCAGGTCGACACCGAGGTCGATCCCTCCATGGCCGGCGAGGACTTCGCCTTCATGCTGCAGGCGCGCCCCGGCGCCTATATCATGGTCGGCCATGGCAATACGCCCGGCCTCCACAATCCGGCCTATGATTTCAACGACGATGTCCTGCCCTACGGCATTTCCTACTGGGTCCGGCTGGCCGAGCAGCGCCTGACGGACTGAGGAGCCGCTGTCCGGCGAGCTTGCAAGCCGATCCTCGCCGCGGATCGGCCCGGCAGGACGCAAGCGAGCCGCCCCCCGCTCCACCTGCAAAAACGCTTGGCTTCACGGCCGGGCTTTTGTATGGAGTTCAACCAGTGGTCCCGTAGCTCAGCAGGATAGAGCACCAGATTCCTAATCTGGGGGTCACGCGTTCGAATCGCGTCGGGATCACCAATATTTTTCAACGACTTAAAGAAAAGCCCCGGCGCATTCAGGACCAAGCCTTAGGCGTCGGGGTATCAAATAGGGTAACGAATCGCCGCTAGCGACCGCGTAGGCTCGAATAGTTGTCAGAGATTTTTTCCATGATTTCCCGCGCCCGATCTTCGGCAATGCTGTTGAGCGCGGAAAGCTTATCCATTTCCTTGTTGCGCTCGTCGCCCGTGCCGAAATGCATTTCGCCCAACAGCTCATTGGCAACGGACAGCAAATGGAAAAGGTTGCTCACGTCTGCCTGAACTTCATCAATGGTTACGCCTTCGGTCATCGTCATGCCCCCCAATTCTGCGCATAGTTCACCATCTTGCGGATGATGCGGATCTGGTCGTCGCGATATTTGCGCGGGTTTGTTTCAAATTTGCCGCCCCATGCGTGCGCGCCGACGTAATGCTTGCCGCTGCGCTCAACCCACAGGATCGGGCGCAGACCGCTTTTCAGCTCCACTTCGTAATAGTCCGGGCCGTCAAAGACAGCCGCAGACGGACGCGGGGCCGGAACGACAAAGATTGCAGTCTCGCTTTCGTTGAAAAGCGCCTCATACTGTCTCTCCGGGTCAAGCGCGCCCATGGCCTTCGCCAGCTCTTCGGCCAAGTACTGGACATGGGAAAGCGGATCGCGCACGGGCTCCACGGCCAGGGCCGCAGCAGGGACGCCAGCGGCAGCAATGCCAGCGGGAAACAGTTTCAAAGCGTGGCGGCGGGTGATATTGGCGACAGTAGCCATTCGGTGATCCTCCAGTGATCGTCGTTTTGGATAGGCGAAAGCGGAAGCGCCAACTTCCCTTTCGCCGCTTACTGTGGTATCAGAGTTTTATGGATAAAGCAAGAACCGTGATACCACAGAAAAAGCGAGGACCCGCCCCCACTGGAAAGGGCGAGCCGGTGATGACGCGTTTGCAGGATGACCTATTGAATCCGCTGGACGCATTTCGGGAAGAACAATCCGACAAGCCTAGCCGGCCGGAAGCAATCCGCAGGATCTTGAAAGACTGGCTAATTGGAGCCGGGCACTTGAAGGGCTAATGCCGGATCTAGACAGGTCTCTAGATTGCGCGCATCCTTTCCCAATTGCGGGAGGGGCGAATGAAGAACACTGCCGTTTTGCTGGCTTTGCTGCTGTTGGCCGGATGCCAAACACCAGATCAAAAATTCGCGGCCTATGAGGCTGAACGAGAGGCTTACATGACCTGCGGTCATTCGTCCGCAGCGCGGCTTGCAGCGAACAGGCCAGGGACAGACCCAATCGCGGTCGCTGTTGCGGCGAAATCTCAATGTGGGGAAGAACGTGCCAGCTTAATGCAGGCAATCCAGAAAGCCCACGACTACAGCATATGGTCGCAGATGATTGGTATCTATGATCGAAAGTTCATAGAAGTTGCTACTGCGGCAGCGTTTTCTTGAAGCCCGGTTCACCTATTCCAAAACCCTTGATCGTAATCACGCTTCCGCCTTTTGGCTGATCGCTTGAGATAGCCGGGCGACGCGGCCTCACGCATGGAGTTGAGAAACAGGTAGTCCAGCGCCGGGCGAACGTAGAACAGATTAAGCGGCCAAACTACGTTGTTGTAGATCCCAAAATTGATGAAGTCCGAAAACTGGATGGCCTCGTCGCCAACGAGTGTTGCGTCTCGCGCCTTCATGCCTAGCTCAAGTAGCTGGAGAGTGCCACCAATGCCAGGACCCGCCAAGGTGTCGGCGAGGCTAGAGGAAAAGCGAGGTACCTTTTTCATTTGGTTGTCCTTATTCGGGCGGTTGCCATTGTGGGTTAATGGATGGATACGGGCCTTTTCCTCGAAAGAACGGCCCCAACAAGCTCATAGCTAACTCGTCGTATTGGTTCATTTGGCCGGTCATTCCCTCAGGCACTTGGCCACCTGTAACCAAGTGCATTGCCGCAATCGCGCCTTCCGGTATCGGGGAGATTGTCGGCGGGTTTAACTGCCCCACAAGGTAGACAGTTTCGCCCGTGCTGGACTCGTCGCACCCGAGGAATATCTTTGTCACGCCAAGCAAGTCTTGCCCGCCTAGAGCGTGGGAAAACCCATGGAAAGCCCCGTCGCTTTTCAGGACAATCGCAACGATGTTTCCAAGGTTGATTTCAGCGCCTGTATCAACGTCTAGCACGCTCCCATTAGGCACTAGGTCCCCAAGGCACGTTCCGTAGTTCATGAACTCGTAAGTGTGCATGGTGTGCGTCACTCCGTAACGTCGAATAGAGCGGGCTTGATTCCGACGTGAATTGCCGTGCGAAAACCCGGCAGAGTAGCGCCAGGAAGCTGCCGGATCATGGCGTTAACTCCAGATTTCTTTAGATCCGCCTTGCCTAGCTGTGTCGCTATGGTGTGCAGGTCATCGAAAATTCCAAGCCAAGGGCCTGCGACTGCGCCAATAGGCCCACGGCTGGCATAGCGTGAAGCCTGCCCTCCCCTATCCGGGTCGCCGGCAATAGACTGCGCCGCAGTAACAATGCCGGGCGCGCCAAGCTTTTCAGCCGTGTTGCTGATCTCGAACGGAATCGACAGGATGCCGGATCGGTCAAGGCCGTTGGCAATCCAGAGCCCCGGATTGTTCAGCAACTTGTCAGCCTCTTCTATGTCTCCGCGTTCAACGTATTTTAGCCATGAAACCATCATGCCTATGGCGGTTGCAAAGACCATCATTTCCGCTAGCCGGTGCGGGCGCTCCTGCAAACCTGCGATCAAAACGCGCTGATGGCTGGAGAGGGAAAAGCTCTTGAACTGCGTAACAAGCTTTCCGACATTCGTCCGTGTCCAGAGCGGTCTGTCAGCTACACCCGGCGTTACAATCGTGCGATCGACGTCCTTGTTCAGTGCGGCGGCCCATGCGCGGACGGCCAGGTCGTCGTCCCATCGGCCAACATTTGCACCGAAGATGCCGTCTTCCTCGATGCCGTATTTCTGGAACTGCGCCGCGATGCGCTGCGCCATGTCCTCATCGATTCCCAGCATGGCCATGTAGGCACGTTCGGTCTTGCCGGCGGCGTTCCAATCCAGCGCGTTCCGCATCATACGGTTTTGGGTCATCACCGAGGCCACGGATTTCATAGTGTCGTTCAGCCATGAAAGGCCGGTTGCCTTGGAAAATGCGGAGGATACGTTAGACAAAAACCGCTCATAACGAGAGCCGTAAGCGTATGGGTCTGTCAGGTCTGCAAGTGAGGCAAGGCGAGACTGCAAAACGCGCTCAGTGACCGCGCCAAGGGCCTTTGCGTCGGCAATGGAGATCTTGGTGGCCTTGAGGTTCCGCACTAGAGCGGGGAAACCGTCTCGCATTGCGGCCCGCATACCGTGCACGCCTATGATGCGAGAGGCGTCCGTCAAAGAGGTTAGAGCAACACCCATTACGCGGCCTCCTTGCTTGCCGAAAGGCCGATGCCAGCAAACGGGAAAAGCATGGCCAGAGCATCCCTATCATGGCCGGTGCACTCGCCGAGGAAGTCAAGCTTGTCGAGCGCAGCAATCGAGTCTATCGGGATCGGGACGAGCGTTGGCGGGTTCAATTGCCCGAAAAGGAACATCTCCTTTCCACCGGCTTCATACGTGCCAAGAAACACCTTCACGATACCGGCATACCCATCCCCCGACAGGCTGTTGACGAATTTCGCCCATGGCCCATCGAAGCTCGACAGCAATACTGAAACCAAATCCATAGGCCTGATCTCTGCGCCAGGAACAGCCTGTAGGATCGATCCGTGTTCAATCAATCCACCCATGCAATCGCCGTTGAACTCGACCATATACCGCTCCATTTCGGGCGAAATCGGTTCCTGTACCTTTGCGCTCTTGGTGGACATATCTTTCCTCACGCAATCATGGTTACGGCGACAGAATACGTTCTGTTACCTGCCGCGATTGATGCGGCTGTTGTGTTCAGGCAATAGAGCGTTACCGTGTCTGCCGCCGTCACCTGTGCGATGAAGGCCAAGCCCGCAACGCGCGTTCCGTTAAACGTTACCTCCGCCCATGTCTTAGTTCCGGCAACGGCTCCAGTTACCGTGATCGTGGTGGAAACCTCAGTGTGTGCCGAGACCGTTCCGAAATCGTGGGCCTTGGAGCCGTAGATAACGTTGGTAATGACAGGACCGCCGGCACCGACGCTTAGGCCCCGATCCATGCGCCTCACGTCAAGGTCATAGAAGCCAGTTAGGCCGGTCAAATCGTTCCGGTTAGCGCGGATCTGCGATGCCGCGCCCCTGACACCAACATGCTCTTGCGCACCGACAATGGACCGCGCGTGAACGTCAACGTGAACGTTCAGATAGGAAAGATCCGGGCCAATGACGCTTGAAGGAATGTAGTCAACGTCAGCCTTAAGCTTGATAGCAAGGTCGCTTGCGTCAGTGTTGCCGATCGTATTCCGCTGGCGGAATAGGCTTGTCGGTGCGACGCCGCCACGGTGCGTAATATCGATGTCTAGGCCATAGACGTTTGCAGGAATGCCCGTGCTGCTGGCGTCTTCGCCACCTGCGCGCACGTTGTCGAGCGTGTAGAGATAATCCACCTCGCCGATGTATGTAGCGCGCACGCGCCCGTTACGGCCCCATCCCTCGACAACCGAACCAAGACCGCCACTTTCCCCGGCACCGGCCAAAAGGTCGCCAGCATCCGGCCACGTAAAGACGAAATCGTCATCCGTCGTTACCATGGCGTCAATTTCGAAGTTCTGCCCCTCGGCAATGACGATAGGTGCGCATTTTACGTTCTTTGTCGAGCTAAGCGGGCGCTTCGTTGCATGACCGCAGTTGCGCAGCACCGCGTCAACCTTGGAAAAGTTGTTGCGCGGGTCGCCGTCAGGATCGCTATCACTGGTCGCGCCATAGAAGCCCACGCCAATGTCGCATTCTTCCGCATAGACGCGAACGCGAATGTCACGGCTCCAGCGCCGGTCAAAGCCGGCGGCAACGTTCTCAGTCGAGTAGCCAGTAAAGGACCCATCGCGGCCCTGAATGAACGTGCCCCAACCGCAGCGCCTTGCCCACACTTCGATGTCGAAATGTCGGCACCCTTGTTCAGCGTTAAACGCCTTGCCGCCCGATCCAAGGCCCACCCAACTTGCCACCATGTTTTCAACATGCAGATTGCCGGCCCAATCGTAAGCGCCGCGCGCTGCCGCCATGGCGTTGTCATTGCTGCCCTCGCCAATGTAGCTCGTCGCATCCGGCGGGGTTGTCCAGTTGGAAACCATCGTGGCAACGCGCGTTCCGGCATTCCAGCTTTGAACGCGCAATGCCTGCGTCGATCCGGTCCCTAGAAGAATCGTCAGGACGGAAAGCCCGGCGCGGATCTTGCCGTCAAATTCGGCCCCTAGCGTTACCGTGTTGGTAGAGCCTGCCGTGGCATAGCCAAGCGTGCGCGTCGGCATAAGACTGCCGTCAATGTGCAGGTCAAAGCGAACGTTGGTTTGCGCCATTTCGTTCGGGTCGTCGGTTGAAAAGACGTTGCCGAAGAACTGGCCACCTCCGCCGGCATACTGCGACCATTCCGTGGGGAAAAGGATAGCTCCCGGCTCTTTCTCGATGAAGAGATTGGAACGCGTAATCATCGGGCCGGGGATGCGATATGCACCGGACCTCTTGAGCGCCAGGACGCACCCTTCGCGAGCTGCAAAGTCGATTGCGCTTTGCATCCCCGCGACATGGCTAGGCCGGTCTACGTCATCCCCGTAGACTCCAGCGTCTTCCGGGTAGATACGCGGCAAGCGCAGGTTTCTACGCCATGCACCAGAAGCGCCGCTAGTGTCACTTGCCGGCGCAACATATCCAATCCGATCCGTGTCCAAAGTTACCTTTGCCGAAAGGTCGGAAGTGTCCGCAAGGAATTCGCTGTCGCCGAAATTTTCGCGGGAAATCGCAACGGAACTTCCGTTTATATCGGCCAGTGCAAGCGCCGTTCTATCCTCGACAATGAACGGGCTTTGATCCAATTCGTTTTGCGTGACAACGGAGCTTGTGAACGTGATGTTTGACGTTCCAATGGCAATAGAGCCGGTCGTTGACAGGCCAAACAGCCGGCCACCGTTTAGCGTACCGCTGGAAACGAAAACCTGTGTTCCTGTAGCCAGGTCGCGGTTATTGCGGAAGTCC
This sequence comes from Ciceribacter sp. T2.26MG-112.2, assembly GCF_900492205.1. Classification (GTDB taxonomy): domain Bacteria; phylum Pseudomonadota; class Alphaproteobacteria; order Rhizobiales; family Rhizobiaceae; genus Allorhizobium; species Allorhizobium naphthalenivorans_A. Next base: position 323,608 of record NZ_UEYQ01000004.1, on the reverse strand, counting down.
GCCGATCGTTCCCAATTTCCGGTTGAGGCAATGCGGATACCGTTGTCGCGCGCGTCATCCTGTGCGCGGACTAGCACACGGTCGCCCTCGACAGTCTGAACACCGTCAATGACCTGCAATCCCGACAGCTCAACGTTTGCGGTCGTAGCTACCCGGCAAGGGCCTTTGATAGCTGCGGATGAATTGAGACCGTCGCGCCGGTCAATCGTCATGCTCACCATTTAGATTCGATCTCCAGCTAGCAACTTGCAGATTGTTTTCATTTGCGCGTCCGGCAGGTTTCCAAACCAAGCCATGACAGCGAACTGCTCATGTTCATTCAGGTTCTCTAGGACCGCGTCGCACCGCTTGTAGATCGTCGCTACCTTCGTTGCCGCGTCAGACCCCCACTCGGAGACAAGGGCTTTACCGACCGCGTCTTCCGCAAAGACGGTCATGTCTTCGTCAGCCGCCGGAACAACAAATGTCGGCGCGCCCAAGGCGATATTCTCGTAAATCGCGTATCGGATCGGTTCCGGCAGACTGCGGTCAAAACGCTCCATAAAGGCCCGCTGAGCGCGTTCATTGCCAAGAGCCGACACAAGGCCGGACACCTGCTTTTGCACGTTGGAAAGGTGCGCCTTAAAGCCGCCGTAGCGTTCCCATGATCGCACCAGTTCGCGGCCCGCTTCGGTCTGTGTCATCTGGTTCCGGCTTTCGTCTACCGCCATCAGATCCGTTGCGCTTACTTCGCCCATCTCAGTCTTGAGGATCTGGAGATATTCCCTCGAATATTCCATTTCGTAGCGGTGGAAATCGGTGCGCATAATCTGTTCAATCTCGGCTTTGCGCGTAGCCAGGTCGCCATGAATGACCGCCGCTGAACCGTTGTCGTTGCCGTGCGAAAACCCGCTATCTACAGGACCGGAAGACGGCGCTGGAGCGGGCGAATTGGAAATGGCTAGTTCGTTCGACATGATCTTTCCCTTATGGTTGTTGGCCGGCCCAGCGAGGCATTACCGGGCCGGCCAGCGCACGGTTTTACCCGGCGCGTCGCGGGTAAAGGCTGGCAAGAGCCCTTTCCGCAAGGGCAGCGTTTGCCAGTGTGTCAGACATGCTTACGCCGTCACGTAGGCGAACGACGTGATAGCCTCGACCGTTGAATTCGACCTGATATGTTCCGTCGCCGAATAGCTGTTCGGTGCGTTCCTTGAGGTGCGTAATGCGGGGTTTGGCGAGTGATGCGCCCGCGTCTGTCGCGCCGTCCACTACGGCTTCGGCAATCCAGCTTTCGTCAAACGAAACCAAAAGAACGCGATCGAACTTTTTCAGCGCCGAGTTGTTGGAATTTTGAGTACGCGACCAAAGCGAAGGCTCTTTCAGGTCGTCGGCAATCACGCCACGCGGTAGGCGAATGAACAATTCGCGGAAGACGAAGCCAGCGTAGTTAACCCGAACGTCAGCCGGGCTGACAGGCGTCAGCTTCCGCATTTCTTCATGTGGTTCAATGTTGCTCATCTGTGCTTTTCTCTTGAAGGACCTTAGCCACATCGGCCGCGATCTTGATTGCGTCGGCTTCTGCCCACGAATGATGCGGACTTGTCCCGTCACCCAGGACAAAGGCCGGTGATACGTTGATGAAATCGATTCCGCCAAAGCGGCTTGCCGTGCCTGTGATAGGCTTCATGGCGAGCGAAATGCGGAGCGCCGCACGTCGCCTTACCTCGTAGTCAGAAATCGTGCTGAACGAGCCGCCAAGGCCGTTTATGAGCTGGCAGGCTTCCTTGCTTGTGGAGAGATACCGCTCCAGCGCGTCAGCAAGCGCCTTAAGGGCCGCTTCCGCATCCTCGATAGACTTCTGGCGACTTTCCACCACCTCCAGAAGCTTTGTCTTTTGATCGTTTGTATGGATGCGAAAGCGTTCTTCGGCCTTCTCACGCTGCCGCCTTACGGATTCCTCACGCGCTGCGGCGAAAGCGTCCACGTCAGATTCGGCGACGTTGATTAGGCGATTGTCAAAGGTCTTTCCCTCCATCAGGGCAACGCCCCGCTGTTGGCGCAACTCTTCCAGCCGCTCCAGCGCCTTGCGGTGCTTGGCGTCCCAATCGGGCTCAAACGTCGTTGTGATGGCTTTCACGGTCAAATCTTGCGCCTTCCGTTACCCGGCTGTTACCCGGTCGATAAAAACCAGAACAACAGCACCATAACAGACTGGAAACGCTACGTAAAAGCATACTGTGCCCCTGATAGTGTATCAGAAGCTACCGAATGTTACCGGCCTGTTTTGAAGTGGGGAATACTTTGCCCGCGCGTTGTGACTTCACCAAAATCTTGAGGCGTGCGCGCGTAGTGACTGGCAAGAAACCTTAGCATTCTACAGCATCAGCCCGCGCGTAGTGATGTAGGGAAAACCTTGCCTCGCGCGTTCAGGCGTCTGGATTGTCCGAATGGCGGGCCGTTTAACAGCCGTTGAACGGTCGTTGCCACCTGCCCTTGATTTTTCTGGCCTTTAGGGCCTGACAAAATTAGCGGTGCTTTGTGGTGTCGGGAAATTGCCGCGAGGTTAACATTTGTTAGCATCCGTGGTGTCATTCCGTGACACCTCGCGCGGGCGCGCGTACTTGGTCGCGAAATTCATCTCGCCTTTTTAAGGTGTCCAACAATTCGGCATTTCGGCGAGCTTGAAAACCTTGATTGTCTTTCAAGACGACGTGCCAGGATCGCGGCGCTTGAGAATGTGGTGGCGCCTATGGTGGAGTCGGCATAGCCAGCGGACCTTGCGCGGCTGTTCGTAGTCATCATGGTGCGCGTCTACGATTTCCTCGCCGCAGACCTCGCAAGGTTCTCTAGACAGAAGCCCGCGCCGAAGGGCCGATCTGACATACTGATGTGCCAGGACCTCTAGCGGGTGCGCATCTTTCCATTTCTTTTGACGGGTGCGGTTTTCGCTCATGCCGCCTCTCCGGGGTTTTCGCGCCGCTTGATCGGTGAAGCTATAAGCTGCCCGTCGCGCTTGGGAGGCATTCGGCCGGAAATCATGCCCTCGACAAGAGCAATCACTTTCGCCTCAAATCTCCAGCGCGCATCAATGACGTTCGAAGGCTTGTTGTCGGCCCATGTGAAAAGATCGAGTTGCTTCACGCCGCTGTTTCCTTCCTCAGATTGCTAAGCATTCCGTCGATCATGCGCGGCGTCAGGATTCCATCCGTCAGCATGGCCTTAATGCGCACCTTCATTGCCGGATGCACGGAAGCACCCTCGCAAATCATGGCGACCATGCTTTCCGCTTCCGCGTCGTTTTCTGGAATGGGTAAAGGTTCGTTCAGTTCGTCGCCCGATTGGGCCGAAATGTAGGAATTAGGCTCTTGAGGCTCTGAATCGGCTAGATCCTGATAAGAGCTTTCCCTTCCTAAGATATAACCTTTGAGGTTTCCTCTAAGGTAATTGGTATCAAAGTTTGGTACCCTGTCGTCACAAACATTGGCACCCTCAGCATCGGAAGGGGTATTAATATTTGGTACCCCGCGCTCATTGACTGCCTTCCGCCGTCTTTCCTCAGCCTTCCTGAAAACGTCCTGTTCAGCATGGAAAGCAAGCGCCTCATGAATATGCGCCCTCACATGGTCGGCCCGCGTGTTCTCAATCCTGAACTTCTCGCATCCGTCGCTAGTCTTCGATTTCACCGGCTTTAGGTAGCCGCTGTTAACCAGCAATTTGCGCGCTTTGGCCGCTGTCGTTTTCGACCTGATCGCGGCATGGGCCATCAGCGTGTTATTCGATGCGTAGACCAGAGTTGGCTTCAACGTCTGCCTGTCGATCGTCATGAACTTTAGATACGTCACCAGAACAGCCAGAGACGGCGAACCGTGCAGTTTCGGGTCTGCGGCGGCGGTTTCTATCAAGGCGAACTTAAACGCCGCTAGCTCCGTCAACGCGGCCTCATATGGCGATTTCCCGGTTAGGGGTGCTGTCATGCAGACACCTTGACGCGGGCGCGTTCCCAATTGGTCAAATCTTCCTCGCGGAAGAACTTGCGACGGTTGACCACGATAGGCTTAGGAAACTCCAGCGTCTCGCTGTTCTCCCAGCGCCAAAGCGTCATTTCGGAAATGCTGTACCGCTGCTTGACCTGCGGCCTAGTCAGAAAAGCTTGTTGCATCGGATCTCCATCAGTTCCATTAGTGATAGAACACGATATACCATCGCTAGCTAATGGGTGCAACGGAACTTCCATCAGTTCCCCATCTTGTCCGCAAAGACTTGGTCACTTAGGGGAAATGAAAAAGGGTGAGACATGGCCGACGAACTGAAAACCATCAAATTCCAAATGATGCTTTCCGAGCGGGAGGCGCGGCAAATTGACGATTGGAGCTTTGCCAATAGGCTTAGGTCGCGCGCCGAAGCCATCCGCCGGCTTTGCCAAATGGCGCTTCACGTCGATCCGTATTTTCTGGATTTGATGATTGCGCTTGCCGGCGCTAACTACTCTGGAAAGAGCAAGGAAGAACGGGACAAGACCATAAGGACCGCACTTGAGGCGCACGCGGCGTGGTCCGTGTTGAGGCAGGGCGAAAGCTTAGAGGAAGCCGAGAAACTTCTAACCAACGTGAAGGCGGCATTCTTCAAGCCTGAACACGATCAATCGGAATAACGTTTCCAGCCTCCTTTTGCTCAACAATCCCCATGACAAAATTCGCCCAGGCGGAAAGCGCGCGCCGCTTTTCCTCTAGATAGTCGTGCCGGTTATAGATCGCGGCCACACCTTTGATTGCGCCGCTGCGATGATTTAGCACCGCCTCGACCACATGGACCGGCTGACCTAGTGCCGCCATACCGCTTGCAGCGGTGCGCCTCAGGTCGTGGATACGCCATTTGGCTAGGGTCATACCGGAAATGTCCTCGCCGCGCTCTACGGCCTCTCTACGGGCGATTGTGAGCATTTCTAAATCAAGAGCTGCCTTCGCTTTAGAGAAACCGCTGATCGGGGTTTCGCCCGTCGTCGTCAGCACGTACCCACGCTTACTTTTGAGGCGCGGTAGCTCCCTCAGGATCGAGACAACAGCCGGCGACAATGGGACGACGTGGGTTTGATTGTTCTTCGCGCGCTCTTTCGGAATGATCCAACATGGGGCCGGGCCGTCTAGCTGGAACTCATCCCACGTAGCAGACGCCACTTCGTCGCGGCGCTGGCCAGTGAGCAGCAGCACCTTGGCCATGGGGCCAAATGGCCATCCGATCGCTTCCGCGCCAAGCCATGCAAGCCGGATCTCTTCATGGGACAAAACCCGGTCCCTCGACACTTCCGCCGTGGGGGCCTTCACGTTCGCAACTGGCGTAGTCTGGAGAATGTCGCGCTCGATTGCCCAATTGAAAAACTTGCGCAGCAGCGCATGGACACGGTTTGCAGTAACGGGCGCGCCACGGTCCGCAATCTCGTCAAGAAACTCGATGATGTCGCGCCGGGTGACGGATTGAATGGGCCTGTTACCCCAACGCGGCCGAATCTCAACCTCGATAAGGCGCTTGCTTTCCTTGGCCGAGCTGGCCCGGTTCTTTGCCTCAACATGCCGAGAAATGAAATCGTTCAGGACCGCCCCGATAAGGTTTTGACTATCTGGCCTAGCTCGCTTGGCCAGCTTCCTTTCCTCGCCGGGGTCGCGCCCCTCAGAAACCGCCCTAAGAGCCTTTCCGGCGGCTTCGCGGGCCGTTCCAAGCCCATAGACCGGATAAGCGCCAATCGTCATCTTACGTGGCTTTCCGCCGGCCCTGTAACGTATCGCCCAACTCATCGCGCCGGAAGGCTGAACGACGAGATACAGCCCCGGCAAGCCGCCGTCTGGAATCTCGCGACGGACGGACGCGGGCTTGACTGCCTCAACAAATTTCACGGTCAGGGCCTTGGCCATAGCTTCCTCAGGGTAACGCAGGGGTGACAAAGTGACGTGGTAGTGTGCGTTATAATCTGATGCTAACATCGCCCACCATACCCGGTAAAGTCAAGGAAATAGGGCGAAATCCGGGCGCTCTGTGAGGCAAAATGGGAGGGAATGGTAGCAGCTAGCAGCTAATTCCTAATCTGGGGGTCGCGCGTTCGAATCGCGCCGGGATCACCAATGCGTCCAAGCTGATCTTGTACCTTTCTGATAAGATGGGATGGCACCTGCTGCTTCCATTCGCCAACAGGGCTTGACGCATTCACGTGACCAGCTTTAGGCTACCGTGGATTGTGAACTCCCCGGGAGGAAAGTCTGTGGCTCTGACTTCACTCATCAAGAAAACTTTAGGAGGAAAGCCTGTGGCATTGACTAATGCGGAAGAAATCGCTGGGCGCCAGGATGTAGTCCCCTCGGCAAGGGCAAGCCGCCGCATTGGGAATTGCTTTGATGAGCTGTCGCGAGGCATCAATCCCTTTGGGTTTATTCCCACCTTCGGCGTCGCGGACGCATCAACGCCCCCCGAAGAGATCGCAAGCCTGTTTGACAAGTTTGGCCTCGTCAAGGTGCGCGGTGTTTATTCACCGAAGGAAAGTGAAGCTCTGCACAAGCTCTGCGTGGAGTTTTCGAAGCTCAAGCCACTGGATTTTCGTGAGGTATTCAAGGGGACGAGCAAGGGCTTCACCGGGGGGGCTCCAGTCTTGAATGACAAGCGCTTCTGGCCTTATGCCGCCAACAAATCCGTCCGGGAAGCCGTTCAGAAAATCCTCGGCCCCAACGCGACAGAATTCGGCAGCTCGGTTGCGGCACATTACAGCGCGCGTGGCCTGCATCGCGACTATCGGCAACTTTGCGAGAAAACCGGATCTGCGTATCACGTCAGTGATCCGCAAAAGAGGATTGTCCGCGTTTTGCACTATTGCGCCGCCGAAAACATGCAGGGGGGCATGCTCGGTGTTATTCCGTTCTCGCATAACGAGAAGAAGTTCGCCGAGCAAAGCAAGCGTATCGGTCTCAAGCAACCCATCGAATGGTTTGACACCCATCGGTCAGAGCTGACCAAGCTGAGGGAAACTAAGAATTTTGCCAAAGTCGATGAAATCGACAGACATATTGTCTGGGTCGCGACTGATCCTGGCGACGTGCTAATCACGAACTCGGCAATGCTGCATTGCGGAGAACACATGCTGTCACCGCGCTATTTTTTCGTTTCTTCCTATACGGAGATCAATGACGAAACGCTTCCCATGGCGGCCCCGCAAATAAAGACCGAAACAGCAAAGGCTTACCATCGCTATTTGGCTGATCTTGGATTTGGAGGAAGCAAGGCCCTTTTGACAAAAGTCGAGAAGGTCTAATCACACGGATCGCCGGAGATCATGAGGGCTCCGCATACCTCTTTGTCACGTTCATTGACGAGAGTGCGGATGGCATAGATTGGCCATCTAACCCCTGCCATTAAAGGGTTGAATTCAGCCTCGAAATGCCGATGATCCTTCAAGGAAGTCGGCCCGGGTTGCAGACCGGGTCGCCAACACGGGAGGGAGCCATGGCATTCACGTTCCCCGAATCCTCGGTGAAGAAGGCGGATCCCGTCGAGCGGGCGATCCGGCAGATCAATCGAAAGGCGTCCATCTCATCCGACGCCGGCCGCGTCGAGAATGCGACAGCATTCGTGGTCTATCTGTACGAGAACGGCATTCACGATGAGGACGACCTGATCGAACTCGCCCTGATCGCCGGGGGTAAGCGTTACGATCCGACCACGGGCGCCTTTGTCTAAGGAGCAGATTGGAGCTCGCGACGAAATTCTCCGTCACCAGCAAACATGTGTTCAGGGGCGGTCGGAAATGCTGGCGGTGGTTCGACGATCGAAGATCTCGCCGTCCGAGAAGAACCAGAGGACCGAGCCGATCACGGTGCCCCACAGAAGGATGGAGATGTTGATCGCAAAGATGATCGCCTTCAGCCGCGTGGTCATGCCTCGATCTCCTTCGCCCCCCCTTGCAAGGCTAGATCGTCCAACTTGCTCAACGCTTAAGAAATTCAGTAAAATGCGGCAAACGGCACCGTCGGGAGAAGCCATCACCACCCGGTTCAAGGACTGGCCGTACCGCTGAGGATCTCCAGGCCACGCTCGTATTTGCCCTTTTCCCGGCCCGCCATCTCAGCCTGCCAGAGATTGTCTTCCAGATCGGCCTGCTTGACCCGACGGGCCAACGGGTTGGCTCCGGCACGACGCACGAGGGCTTCGTCTTGCTCCATCGGTCGCCGCGTGAGTGCGTCGACGGCCGCGATAATTGGCGGTGCAAACCCCTCTTCCTTGAGGCGGTCGAGCGTCCAGTTGCGCCCCTTCTCGACGACATCGTGCAAGTAAGCCACGGTCCTGGCTTGCTCGTCGACCATCGACGCCGCGACCCTCTGGCAGTGTTCGAAATACGGGCGACCCAGCTTGTCGAGCTGCCCCTGATGCGCGTCGGCGGCAATCTGGACGGCATGGTCGAGGTGAACGGAATCCTGCATGCACACGGTCCCTGCGATAGCCCGATTGCTGTGTATTGAGCCACAATGCGACGACAGTGACGCGCCTTTGCCGAGATGACAGCGATGGTTCGTGCGAAACCTCGCCGGGGTTCGTCGAATGTGGACCAATCTCGAGCTACGGTTGGTAGGCGCAATAACCTGCCTGCGCGAAGCTTCCTCCAAAGACGACGCGGCGAGATTTTCTCACCGCGTCGTATGAAACAGTTCCCGGACCAGACAGTTGCCAGCCCGCGAAGTCTACTGCGGTCAGGCCGCCTTCTTTTCGCCGGCAGCCGCATTGACAGCGGTTTCGGCAAGCTTGGAAAGCGCGTCGTCGGTCTTCGACTCCTCGGCCAGCGTCTCGTCGAGCAACTTGGCCGCATCCTTCAGGCCGAGCTGCTTGGCCCAGGCGCTGAGCGTGCCGTAGCGGCTGATCTCATAGTGTTCGACCGCCTGAGCGGCAGCCAGAAGGCCGGCGTCGAGTGCCGGAGCGCCCTTGAAATCTTCCATGATTTCCTCGCCTTCCTCGATGATGCCGTCGATCGCCGGGCAGGTCTTGGCGCGCGGACGCTTGCCGATGATCTCGAACACCTGCTGCAGGCGTTCGATCTGGCCTTCGGTCTCTTCCTTGTGCTTCTCGAAAGCGGCCTTCAGCTTCGGATCCTGGGCGCCGCGGGCCATCTTCGGCAGGGTCTTCAGGATCTTGCGCTCGGCATAGTAGATGTCCTTGAGCGTCTCATAAAAAAGGTCGTCGAGAGTCTTCTGTGCCATGGGGGTGTCTCCTGGTTGGAAAGGAAATTTACACCCTCCCAACACGACTCCCCGCCGATTTGTTCCCGTCGAGCCTCGGAATCCGCAAACAACCTCAGGTTTGCGGCCTTAACTCTGCCGACCCCGTTGCAGGCTCGCGGGAACGCTGAGCGCACGCAGGGCATTGAGGATGACCGCGACATCGATCAATTCCTGGAGCAGCGCGCCCTGCACGGGAGGAAGATAGCCGAACGCGGCTGCAATCATCGCCAGCAGCGAAAGGCCCAGGCCGACCACAACGCTCTGCAGGGCGATGAGCCGCGTCCGCTGCGCGATCCGCAAGGCGGCGGGCAATCGTCCAAGGTGATCGACAAGCAGCACGATGTCGGCCGATTCCGAAGAGGCAGCCGCCCCCCGCGCCCCCATGGCGACACCAACATCGGCCGCGGCCAGCGCCGGCGCATCATTGACCCCGTCGCCGATCATCATGACGGGGCCATTGCGACGCTCGGCGATCACCACCGCCACCTTCTCCGGCGGCAGCAGATCGCCGCGAGCCTCGTCCACGCCGAGGAGCGCGCCGGCGGCCTGCACCGCATCGAAATGGTCGCCGGAGGCGAGTACGAAACGCGTCATGCCGGCGGCACGAAAGGCGGAAATCGCCTCGCTTGCGTCGTCGCGGATTCGGTCCGACAGCAGAATGATGCCGGCGACGGCGCCGTCCAGGCCGACAGCGACGACCGCCGTTCCCGGCGGGAGATCCCGGCCCAGGGTATAAGGATTGCCCGACCGGCACTTTCCCCGCACGAAGTCGCTTCCGCCGACCACCACCGACCGGCCGCCGATCCGGCCCTCGAGGCCGGAGCCCGGCGTCTCGACGATGTCGGCAGGTGTGGACAGCGCCATGCCGCGCTCCCGCGCCGATCGGACCAGGGCTTCGGCGCTGACATGGTTGGAGGCCTGATCGAGCGAAGCGGCAAGCCGAAGCAGTTCTTCCGGATCGATCCCGCCGCCGGTGCGGATCTCAACCACGCCGGCCTTACCGCTTGTCATGGTGCCGGTCTTGTCGAGCACAGCGATGCGCACGCGGGCCAGCCTTTCCAATGCCCCGCCGCTCTTGACCAAAACGCCGAGCGAGGCGGCCCGCGACATGCCGGAAATGATCGCGACCGGCACGGCCAGGATCAGCGGACAGGGCGTCGCGACCACAAGCACCGCCAGCGCCCGCAAGGGATCGCCGGTCCCCCACCAGGCCGTCCCGGCGATAGCCACGGTCAGGACGAGAAACCACAGCGCATAACGATCGGCGAGCCGAACCATCGGCGCCTTGCTTTGCTGCGCCTGCTCGACCAGCCGGACGATCCCGGCATAGGTACTGTCTGCGGCCGCGCGCACCACCTCGAGATCGAAGGCCGCGCCGATGGACGTGCCGCCGCTCGGCATGTCGTCGCCGGTGAAAAAGCGCGCCGGCATGGCTTCGCCCGTCAATGCGGACATGTCGATATCGGCCCGCGCTCCGAGCAGGCGCCCATCAACCGGCACGACTTCGCCGCGACGGACCAGAATGCGCTCTCCGGGCGCAAGCGCCTCGATCGGCACTTCCTCCAAACCCTCGCGGGCGTAGCGCATGGCGGTGCGGGCCGTGCGTCCCAGGAGCGCCGTCATTTCGCGTCGGGCCCGGCCTTCGGCAAAGTTCTCGAGTTGTTGCCCGCCCGCATACATCAGGGCGACAATATTGCCGGCCAGCGGCTCGCCGAAGGCAAGGGCAGCGCCCATGGAGAGCCCGGCGATGACATCGAGGCCGAAATGGCCCTGCATGAGGGACAGGACGATCTCGACCAAGAGCGCCAGGAGCACGAGCGCCGTACCGACAGACCACAGGCCGGACGCCCATTCCATCTGCGCGGTGAAAAAGGCGATGCCGCCCACGGCCAGCGTCGCCAGCGCGACGAGCGCCAGCAACGGCTGGCCATAGCGCCGCAGACTCCCGACCATACCCTGCATCAAAAACCTCCGGACATGCGTGACTCTGGGCAACAGGCCGCAGGATACGAAGCTTGCCGCATTCAGCAATCCCTTGTAGACGCATCTGCGACTGAAGCAATCTTCCGGACAACCCGAATGACCCTCGAAAAGCCACAGCCGCGCCGTCTGACGATCCTCGGATCGACCGGTTCGATCGGCGTCAATACGCTGGACGTGGTCAACCAGCTCGGCGGCCGCGAAGCCTTCGAAATCGGCGCCTTGACCGGCAACGGCAATATCGAGCTTCTCGCCGAGCAGGCGCGCACCATGGGCGCCAAACTCGCCGTCACGGCCGACGAGAGCCAGTACATGACGCTGAAGGATGCGCTGGCCGGGAGCGGCGTCGATGTGGCAGCCGGACGCTCGGGTCTGGAGGAAGCGGCAAGCCTCGACGCCGATTGGGTGATGGCAGCGATCGTCGGCACCGCCGGCCTTGGACCGACACTGACCGCCGCCGCCCGCGGCGCCGATATCGCGCTCGCCAACAAGGAATGCCTAGTCTCGGCGGGCCAGCTCTTCGTCGAGGCGGTCAAGGCTGGTGGCGGACGGCTGATCCCGGTCGACAGCGAACACAGCGCGATCTTCCAGTGCCTCGACAACAGCCAGCGCCCGGCGCTGGAGCGGATCATCCTCACCGCTTCGGGGGGGCCGTTTCGCACCTTCACCCGCGAGCAGATGGCCGGCGTCACCGCCGCGACGGCCAGAACGCACCCCAACTGGTCGATGGGCCTGAAAATCTCCATCGGCAGCGCCTCGATGTTCAACAAGGCGCTGGAAATGGTCGAGGCCAAGCACCTGTTCGAGGTTGCGCCCGAGCAGATCGAGGTCGTGGTCCATCCGCAATCGATCGTGCACTCGATGGTCGGCTATAGCGACGGATCGGTGATCGCCCAACTCGGCGCACCCGACATGCGCACGGCGATCGGCTATGCGCTGACCTATCCGAAACGACCGGCTCTCAATGTCGACCGACTCGACTTCAACAAGCTGTCGCGCCTCGATTTCGAGGCGCCCGACGAGACCCGCTTCCCCGCACTCCGGCTTGCGCGCACGGCGCTCACCCGCGGCGGCCTGCAGGCCGCAATCATGAACGCCGCAGAGGAAACCGCCTTCAACGCCTTCATCGAGGAGAGGATCGGTTTCCTCGACATGGCCGACATCGTCGAGAAAGTCATGGACCGCCTGATCGATTGCGGAGCGGCTGGCACCATTGCCGAGGTGTTTACCGCCGATGCCGAGGCGCGCCAGGTCGCCGGCGAGATCATCGCGGCGCACGAAAAAACCGCCTGACCAGCAGGCGGTTCCTTCAATCGACAGATAGAGCGTTTGCTGGCTAGAAGCCCCGCCCTTCGCCTCAGGCGACGGCACGAGCCAGCGCGCAACGCGACCAGAGTTGGTGCAATGCGCCGACCAGGTGTTCCAGGTCGCCATCAGAATGAAGCGGCGTCGGCGTGATGCGCAGGCGCTCGGTCTTCTTCGGAACGGTCGGATAATTGATCGGCTGAACGTAGATGCCATAGTTGTCGAGCAACAGGTCGGAGATCCACTTGCACTTGGCGGCATCGCCGACCATCACCGGAACGATATGGCTCGGGTTCGGCATATGCGGAATGCCGCGGGCATCCAGCATCGAGCGCAGGCGGCGCACACGCTCCTGATGGGCGAAACGCTCGATCTGGCTGGTCTTGAGGTGGCGGATCGAGGCGACCGCACCGGCGGCCAGTGCCGGCGGCAGGGCCGTGGTGAAGATGAAACCCGAAGAGAACGAACGGATGAAGTCGCAAAGTGCGGCCGAGCCGGTGATATAGCCGCCCATCACGCCGAACGCCTTGCCGAGCGTACCCTCGATGACCGTCAGCCGATCCATCAGGCCCTCGCGCTCGGCAATGCCGCCGCCATGGGCGCCATACATGCCCACCGCATGCACTTCGTCGAGATAGGTCATCGCGCCGTACTTGTCGGCAAGATCGCAGATTTCCTTGATCGGCGCGATATCGCCGTCCATCGAATAGACCGATTCAAAGGCGATCAGCTTCGGCGCCTTGGGGTCGGCGGCGGCGAGCTTGGCTTCGAGGTCCTTGACGTCGTTGTGCTTCCAGATGACCCGTTCGCACTTCGAATAGCGGATGCCTTCGATCATCGAAGCATGGTTGAGCGCGTCGGAGAAGATGATCAGGCCCGGAATCTTCTGGCCGAGCGTGCCGAGGGCCGCCCAGTTGGAAACATAACCAGACGTGAAGATCAGCGCCGATTCCTTGCCGTGCAGATCGGCAAGTTCGCGCTCGAGAAGGACGTGGTAGTGGTTGGTGCCAGAGATATTCCGGGTGCCACCGGCACCCGCTCCACAGTGATCGATGGCGTTCTTCATCGCCTCGATCACGCCGGCATTCTGACCCATGCCGAGATAGTCGTTGGAACACCAGACGGTAACATCCTGGGTGCCGTTTTCGGTATAGCGCGTGGCGCGGGGGAAACTGCCCCTCTGTCGCTCAAGATCGGCGAAAACCCGGTAACGGCCCTCTTCGTGAAGACCTTCCAATTCGCCCTTGAAAAACGCCTCGAAATCCATTTCCCAACTCCAGTCTGTTCAGCCCTTTTTGAGATCCAACGCGCGTTCGGTCAACCCCGGTACTGTAAATTCATTCTAAACTGCGACAAATGGCGCAATCTTGGAATTCTTCCAGCCATTTGCTAGCCGATCGGGCCGAAAGCAAACTTGATCTGCGTCAAGCTACGGGAAAAAAGGACGGCCGCAGCCGCCCTTCTCCCGCATGGCGATTCTCCGCTTTCCTCAGGAGGCGGAGACGGCCCGCCTCGCCATCACTCGCACCAGATTGGCGCGGTATTCGGCGGTGCTGTGCAGATCCGACATCAGATCGGTCGGATCGATGGCCACACCTGTCAGTGCATCGGCCGACCAATTGCCGGCAAGCGCCGCCTCCAGACCCTCATGACGGAACACCCCGCTGGAGCCGGCCCCCGTCACCGCGACACGAACGCCGGCCGGCCCCTTGGAGACGAACACACCGGTCATGGCGAACCGCGATGCCGGATTGGCAAACTTGGCATAGCCGGCCCGCTCCGGGGCATTGAATTTGACCGCCGTGATGATCTCGTTCTCCTGCAACGCGGTCTCGAACAGGCCGACGAAGAAGTCGTCGGCTGTGATCTGCCGGCGATCGGTGACGATGGTCGCACCGAGCCCGAGCATGGCGGCCGGATAATCGGCCGCCGGATCGTTGTTGGCGATCGAACCGCCGATCGTTCCGAGATGGCGGACATGCGGATCGCCGATCAACGAGGCGAGATGGCAAACGGCCGGGCAGATGGAACGGATCAGCCCGGAACCGGCAACCTCCGCATGCGTGACGCCCGCGCCGATCGTCACCATGTGGCCGTCGACGGAAATCCCCTTGAGCGCGGGAATGTGCCTGAGATCAATGAGATCGGATGGCTGTGCGAGACGCTGCTTGAGGGCGGCGACCAAGGTCTGGCCGCCCGCCACGAACTTGCCGTCGGAAGCCCCCGAAAGCAGGCTTCCGGCTTGCTCGACGGTGGAGGCGCGATGATAGCTGGTCGAATAGAGAAACATGCTTCGTCCTCCCTTTACTCGGCCGCCTGCAATGCCGACCAGACGGCAAGCGGGGTCGCAGGCATGTTGAGGTTGTTGGTGCCGATGGCATCGGTGATGGCGTTGATCAGCGCCGGCGGTGAACCGATGGCGCCGGCCTCGCCGCAGCCCTTGATGCCCAGCGGATTGCCCGGGCACGGGGTGTTCTGGTGCGACAGGCTGAACGACGGCAGGTCGTCGGCGCGCGGCATGGCATAGTCCATGTAGCTGGCGGTCAGCAGCTGGCCGGTGGTCGGGTCGTAGCGCACGCCTTCCAGCAGCGCCTGGCCCACGCCTTGGGCAATGCCGCCATGCACCTGGCCCTCGACGATCATCGGGTTGATGATATTGCCGAAGTCGTCGGCGGCGACGAACTGGACGATCGTGGTCTTGCCGGTTTCCGGATCGACCTCGACCTCGGCAATGTAGCAGCCGGCAGGGAAGGTGAAGTTGGACGGATCGTAGAAGGCGCCCTCCTTCAGGCCCGGCTCCATGCCGCCCGGCAGGTTGTGGGCGGTGTAGGCTGCAAGCGCCACCTGGAACCAAGGCAGGGACTTGTCGGTTCCGGCAACCTTGAGTTCGCCGTTCTCGATGACGATGTCGCTCTCGTCCGCTTCCATCAGGTGCGCGGCGATCTTCTTCGCCTTGGCTTCGACCTTGTCGAGCGCCTTGACGATCGCCGACATGCCGACGGCGCCCGAGCGGGAACCATAGGTGCCCATGCCCATCTGCACCTTGTCGGTGTCGCCATGGACGATGGAGACATTGTCGATCGGCACGCCGAGCCGCTCGCAGACCAGCTGGGCAAAGGTCGTTTCATGGCCCTGGCCGTGGCTGTGCGAACCCGTCAGAACCTCGACCGTTCCGACCGCATTGACCCGCACCTCGGCCGATTCCCACAGGCCGACGCCGGCCCCCAGCGAACCGACCGCAGCCGACGGCGCGATGCCGCAGGCCTCGATATAGCAGCTCATGCCGATGCCGCGCTTCATGCCGCGGCTGGCCGCTTCCGCCTTGCGAGCCGGGAAGCCGTTCCAGTCGGCAGCCCCCATCGCCGCCTTGAGCGAGGCTTCGTAATTGCCCGCGTCGTAGTTCATGATGACCGGCGTCTGGTAGGGGAAGGTGCGGATGAAGTTCTGCCGGCGCAGTTCGGCCGGAGAGACCCCGAGTTCGCGCGCCGCCGTTTCCATGGTGCGCTCGAGCAGGTAGGTCGCCTCCGGGCGACCGGCGCCGCGATAGGCATCGACCGGCACCGTGTTGGTGTAGACGGTGCGGACATTGCAGTGGATCGCCGGGATCGCATACTGCCCCGACAGCAGCGTGGCGTAGAGATAGGTCGGCACCGACGAGGAAAAGAGCGACATGTAGGCGCCGAGATTGGCGATCGTGTCGACCTTCAGCCCGATGACATTATTGTCCTTGTCGAAGGCCATCTTCACCTTCGACACATGGTCACGGCCATGGGCGTCGGTGAGGAAGGCCTCGGTGCGGTCGGACGTCCACTTGACCGGAACGCCGGTCTTCTTCGAGGCCCACAGACAGACGATCTCTTCGGGATAGATGTAGATCTTCGAGCCGAAACCGCCGCCGACATCCGGCGCGATCACGCGCAGCTTGTTTTCCGGCGCGACATTGTAGAAGGCGCTCATGACGAGCCGCGCGACATGCGGGTTCTGTGATGTCGTGTAGCAGGTATAGTGATCCTCGGCCGCGTCGTAGATGCCGAGCGTGGCGCGCGGTTCCATCGGATTGGGCGAGAGGCGGTTGTTATGGATCTCGATCTCGGTCACATGGGCGGCCGAAGCGATCGCCCGGTCGGCGGCGGCGCTGTCGCCGATTTCCCAGTCGAAGATCAGATTGCCCGGTGCTTCCGGATGAAGCTGCGGCGCTCCCGGCTCGAGCGCTGTCACGGCCTCAGTCACCACCGGCAGCTCCTCATAGTCGACGACCACGGCTTCGGCTGCATCGCAGGCCTCGCCATAGGTGTCGGCCACGACGATGGCCACGGCATCGCCGACATAGCGCACCGTGTCATGCGCGAGCGGGCGCCAGGCGCCCATCTTCATCGGCGTACCGTCCTTGGAATGGATCATCCAGCCACAGATCAGGTTGCCGATGCCGTCGGCCAGCAGCTGCTTGCCGTCCAGCACGTCGATCACGCCCGGCATGGCCTTGGCGGCCGACGCATCCACGCCCTTGATCTTGGCATGCGCATAGGGCGAACGCACGAAAGAGGCGAATTTCATGCCCGGAACGACCATGTCGTCCGTATACCGGCCCTTGCCGGTCAGGAAGCGCTTGTCTTCCTTGCGCGTCACGCGCGCACCAATTCCTTCAACTCCCATAGTCTTCTCCTCCAGAGATAGGGGATATTAGGCAGTAGGCTGTAGGCAGTGGCAGTGGCAGTGGCAGTAGAAACCGTGGGCGAGATGGGCCGCTGCGACCTACTGCCTGTTGCTTCGTTAGCGCCTCATTCGGCTGCCTGGCGACCGCCATGCATCTCGGCATTGGCGGAAAGCACCGCCTTGACGATGTTGTGGTAACCGGTGCAACGACAGATATTGCCTTCCAGCTCGTGGCGAACGGTCGCCTCGTCGAGATTGCCGCCATGACGGCCGATCATGTCTACCGCGGTCATCACCATACCCGGCGTGCAGAAGCCGCATTGCAGGCCGTGATGCTCCTTGAACGCCGCCTGGACGGGATGCAGCTCGCCATTGCTCGCCAGCCCCTCGATGGTGGTGATGGTCGAGCCCGAAGCCTGCACCGCCAGGATGGAACAGCTCTTGATCGACTTGCCGTCCATATGGATGACGCAGGAACCGCACTGGGTCGTGTCGCAACCGATATGGGTTCCGGTGAGGCCAAGTTTTTCGCGAATGAAATGGACGAGCAGAGTGCGATCCTCGCACTCGCCGCTCACCGACCGGCCGTTCACCGTCAGCGTTACTTTTGCCATATTGTTCCTCCTCGTGTCTCTCCCGGACACGAGGGCTATCATTTGTCTTTTTCTTCGGCCGATCAACAGGCAGATTGCGACCGGATGGATTTTTGTATTCCGCGCCGCAGCATAAATTCGGTTTTTACTGTGACGCAACGCACAGCGTGTAGTGGAGCCCCATATTCGACTTTCTATTTCGTGGACTTTCGCGAATTGCCGGCTATTCTGAAGCCGCGACCGCCAAGAAGAACGCCCAACGGCGTCAAGGCGGAGAAGACATGTACCGGCCCAGCCGGACGCGTAAACAGTGGAGAAACATCATGAAGAAAGTTCTCGTGCTCGCTCTGATCGGCTTGTCGGTCGCAGGCTGCACCCAGACCGAAAAGGGCGCCGGCATCGGCGCCGTATCGGGTGCCATCATCGGTGGCGCCATCACCGGCGACGTGCGCGGTGCGGCGGTTGGTGCGGCAATCGGTGGCGTATCGGGCGCCGTGATCGGCAGTGTCGCCGACCAGCCCGGCCAGTGCTACTATCGCGACCGCTACGGCCGCCGCTACATCGACGATTGC
Organism: Ciceribacter sp. T2.26MG-112.2; assembly: GCF_900492205.1. Classification (GTDB taxonomy): domain Bacteria; phylum Pseudomonadota; class Alphaproteobacteria; order Rhizobiales; family Rhizobiaceae; genus Allorhizobium; species Allorhizobium naphthalenivorans_A. The sequence goes on along the minus strand of NZ_UEYQ01000004.1, from coordinate 305,278 downwards.
CCGCGTCGTTACTAATACGCATGAAAGCGAGGTTCCGGCGGCTACGCCGGGACCTCCATTTGCGTGCACCTTTCGAAAATAATTATCCTTTTCAGCGAAATTGCGATTAAACTCGACTTGCTCTCGACAGCGGGGGCGAAGCGAACTGACCGCAACGAGCAAATGTGTGCATGCCGAGTAATCCGATATCACCGAACATGAGTCTTGCGTTTCGGAGGACCGGCACCGCACTCGGGCTGGGACTGAGCATGGCGTTTACGCCCGTGCTGACCGGCGAAGCCTACGCCTTCAAGATTTTCGGCATCACCATCTTCGGCGAGGACGAGGCGGTCAACGACGTCATCGATCCGGTCCGCTACAGCATCACCCTCGATACCGACGGCGCCGACAAGGACCTCGCCGAGGCGCTGGAGCGAACCTCGCTTCTGCTGCGCAGCGAAGACGCGCCCGTCTCCGGCGACCTGGGGCTGGTGATCAAGGCGCGCGACGATCGCGACAGGCTGATCGCCACCCTCTACGAGAATTCCCGCTATGGCGGCGTGGTCAGTGTCACGATCGACGGCCGGGACATCGACGCCCTGCCGCCCATTCCGGCCTTTGCCCGCAACGGCCCGATTCCGGTCGTCGTCCGGGTTGATCCGGGCCCGGCGTTTTCGCTCGGCAATGTCACGCTGCAGGGGGATGCCGCCGGCCTCGATCCCTCTGTCTACGACCTGGTGCCGGGCGGTCCGGCCGGCTCGCTCATCATCCTGAAAGCCGGCGAAAAGATCGTCGAAGACCTGAAGGGCGAAGGGCGGCCGCTGGCGGTGCTCGCACGCCGCGATGTTGTCGCCGACCATGAGACGCAGACGGTCGACGTCGTGCTCGCGGTGGAGGCCGGCCCGGTCGCGCCGCTCGGGGAGGTCACCGTCAAGGGTGCGCGAAAGGTCGATCCGGAATTCATCGCCCGCTATTCGCGGCTGCGCCAGGGTCAGGCCTACTCGCCGGAACAATTGAAGAAGGCGGCGGAGCGGCTGCGGGCACTCGGCACCTTTTCCAGCGTGACGATCAACGAGGCGGATGGGCTTGCCGCCGATGGTTCGCTGCCGCTCGGAATCGTCGTGGCCGAGGGCAAGCACCGCTACTTCGGCGTCGGCGCCAGCTTCTCGTCGATCGACGGACTGGGCGTCGAGGGCTATTGGGGCCATCGCAACCTGTTCGGACAGGCGGAATCACTCAGGCTCGAAGGCAAGGTCGGCGGGCTGGGCGACTGGAGCGGCGTCGAGGACCTCGATTACAGCGCGGGCATCACCTTCATCAAGCCCGGCGCCTTCTTCCCCTCGGCGACGCTCGAGGCGAGCATCAAGGGGACGACGCTGACGACCGAATCCTATGACGCAGCCTCTGTCCTCGGCAAGGTCGCGCTGGCCTACGAGATCACCGACTACGACAAGGTGACGGCCGGCGTCTCGCTCGGCTACGACGACATCGACGACGCCTTCGGCAACAATACCTACCTGACCTTCGGCCTGCCGCTCGGCTATAGCCGCGACACCCGCGACAACAAGCTCAACCCGACGGAAGGCTTCAACGCCACCTTGAGCGCCATTCCGAGCTACGAGATCCTCGGCGAAACCTTTTTCTCCAGCTTCGAAGGCGCGCTTTCGGGCTATTACAGTCTTGGCCTCGAGGACCGGGTGGTGCTGGCGGCAAAGCTCTCCGCGGGCATGCTGGTCGGCGCGGGCGATCTTGAAGCCATTCCGGCAACGCGGCGCTTTTTCGCCGGCGGCGGCGGATCGGTGCGCGGCTATGCCTATCAGGAAATCTCGCCGCTCGATGCGTCAGGCGATGCGACAGGCGGGCGGGCCTATGCGCTCGGTTCGTTCGAGGCGCGGGTCAACGTCACCGAAACGATCGGCATCGTTCCCTTCCTCGACATCGGTTCGGTGACTGCCGCGAATTACCCTGATTTCTCCGATATCCGCATGGGAGCGGGCATCGGCCTGCGCTACTTGACGCCGTTCGGGCCGCTGCGCCTCGACGTTGCCATGCCGCTCGACCCTTACGACGGCGGAAGCAAGTATGGCATCTATGCCGGCATCGGACAGAGCTTCTGAGCCAAGCCGCGAGAAGGACAATGAAAGCCGCATGCGCCTGCTGAAACGCCTCACGACCTTTGCCCTTCGACTGCTCGCCTATGTCACCGGCGCGACGCTGGTGCTCGCCGTCGTGGCAGTTCTCATCGCCGGTTTCACCGGCGTGGGCGGTGGCTTCCTGGCCGGCCAAATCGCCTCCCTGCTTTCGACGCCCGACCGGCGGGTATCGATCGACGGCGCGGGCCCCCTGCTGGGCGGGAAGCTGAGGATTGAGAGCGTATCGCTGGCCGACAGCCAGGGCATCTATGCCGAGATCCGCGATCTCGCCATGGACTGGTCGCCGCTGGATCTTCTGGATGGTCGCCTCACCGCCGAGCGGATTGCCGCAGGCTCCGTCCGCATCCATCGTGTGCCCGTCGTGACGCAGGACGAGATCGATGACGACGCAAACTCCGGTTTCTCGCTGCCGGTCGAAATCGATGTGCGGTCGCTGGACCTCCCCGTCGTCGATCTGGGACGAGACCTCGCCGGGCGTGACATTCGTCTGTCCCTCACCGGATCCGGCCAGGCGGTCAGCGAGCGGATCGCGGCACAGCTTCGGGCCACGCGAACCGATGCGCAAGATGCGCAGGCGACCGCAGATCTTGTCTATGCACCGGCCGAAAATCGCCTGCGGCTGACCGGCGAACTCAACGAGCCTGCGAGTGGACTTGTCGCAGGCCTGTTGCGTCTGCCCGGCAGCCCGGCCTTGCGCCTCGGGGTGGACGGTGACGGACCGCTCAGCGACTGGAAGGGCAAGCTGACCGCCGCGGTCGACGGCCGCCCGACGCTCGCCGTCGAGGCAACGCACCGCATAGAAGCAGGCTTGCGCAGTATCACCGCCACCGGCGGCGGCCGTTTCGATGCGCTTCTGCCACCCCCGCTTCGTCCCCTCTTCCAAGGGGAAACCGCGATCGATCTGGCGGCGAGCCTCGACCGCAATGGTGCGGTGACGATCGAACGAGGCAGGCTCTCGACCGCCGCGCTCGATCTTATCGCCTCCGGACGTTACGCCGCCAACGGGACAAACGATCTCCAGGCGCGGCTAAACGCCACCGCCGGCCCGGTTCCTTTCAGCTGGACGAGTGGCGAGCAGACCGTCGCGGCGGAAATCGAGCAGCTCGCACTTTCCGTCAACGGACCGGCCAATGGCGCGACCATCGACCTCACCGGCCGCTTCGCCTCGCTGCAAACGCTGCAAGGAACGCTTACCGGCGCCGATGTCGCGGCCAAGAGTGACAGCTTCGACCTCGCCACGCGTACGGGACCTCTTCAAACAACGCTTTCCGTGACAGCAAGCAAGTTCGCCGACGCCGAACTCGACCGCATCCTCAAGGCGCCGATGACGATCAGCGCGCCGCTTCTGCTGGGTGAAAACAGGATCGGCTTCGACGGCACGACCATTGAAAGCACCACGATCGGCGGGAAGCTCAACGGCGACTATGCGCTGGACGAAAAGACGCTCACCAGCCGTTTCGAACTCTTCGCCATCCCCGCCATCCTGCCGGCGGGTCTGGCAACCAAGTTCGAAGGCACGATCGGCCTCGCCGGCACGCTCGACTACACGCTGCCGCGCACTGTCGCGCTCTCCGACCTGAAGCTGACGAGCAATCTCGGTGGGGCGACCGGTTCGGTGACCCTCGATGCGGAGAACAGGCTGACGACTGATCTCGCCGGCCGGATCAGCGATCTTGCCGCACTGGTCGACAACATCAGCGGCGGCGCGGATTTCGCCCTTTCCGCCGAAGGGCCGCTGGATGCGCTGGCCGGCAAGCTTTCGCTGAAAAGCGAGGCAGCTGTCGCTGCGGGACGCAAGCTGGAGAACCTCGCGCTCGAGATCGAGGGAACCGCCGACAGGACGGCGCCGAAGGGCACGCTGACAATGTCCGGCACGCTCGATGGCCAGGGGATCGAGGCGACCGCCGATCTCGTAGCCGAGAATGGCCGCTCCTCCATTCCGGCACTGGCCGTGGCGGTCGGCGCCAACCGGATCGAAGGCGCGCTTTCCTTTTCCCCGGCCTTCGTCCCCTCGGGAACGCTGCGTTTCGACCTGCCGGAAGTCGGCCTGATCGCCGCCCTGGCGGGCCAGAACGCGAGCGGCGACCTCGAGGGGTCCGTCGATCTTGCAGAGAGCGACGGCAAGCTGTCGGCGAACATCGTGGCAACCGGTTCGACGCTTTCGCGCGACACGCTCGCGGTTGTCGCACCCGACATCCGTCTGGTGATTTCCGACCTTGCCGCCTTTGCCGCCGAAGGCAGTCTCAGCGCTTCGGCCGTGTCGATTGGCGCCAACAGGATCGAGACGCCCAAGCTCGGATTTTCGCGGCAGGGAGCGAGCACCGCCTTTGATCTCGACGGCCGCTACGACGGCGCGCCGCTCGTTGCCAAAGGCCGCATCGAGCAGCAGGCGGCGGGCTTGAGGGTCGCGCTCGACACACTTTCCGCCGCACCGCGCGGCATACCGCTGTCACTTGCCAAGCCCGCCGCCCTGACCATTGCCGGCGGCAAGGTGGCGATGGAGGCGGCAACGATCTCCGCCGGCTCCGGCACGGTCGACGTTACGGGGAGCGCCGGTGAAACATTCGACCTGAATGCAGCTCTTCGCAACGTGCCCGCCTCGCTCGCTGCGACCGTGGCTCCGACGCTTGCGCCCGATGGCACGATTTCCGGCACGGTGACGGTCAAGGGAACGCCCGCAGCACCTGTCGTCACCTATGCACTCGACTGGGCCAATGCCGCCGTCGCCCAGACCCGCGAGGCCGGCGTCGGTGCCTTCTCCATATCGGCCAAGGGTGATTTCCGTGACGGACGCCTGTCGCTCGACAGCCGCGCAACCGGCCAGGGCGGCCTCGGCCTTGCCGGAGGCGGGACGCTCAGCCTGTCCGGACAGCGGCCGATCGCGATGAAATTCACCGGAACGCTGCCGTTTGCCGCGCTGACCGGTCTGCTGTCACGCCAGGGCTTCGTGCTGGAAGGATCAGCCGATGCCGATATCACCGTCTCCGGCGGATTGGGCGCACCGCAATTGACCGGCACCGTGCGCACCTCCGGCGCCCGCCTGATCGACGTGCGTCGCAATCTCGCGGTCGAGCAGCTTTCGGCGACCGTTACCTTGCAGGGTAATCGCGCCTCCGTCACCGGCCTCACCGGCAAGCTCGCCAGCGGCGGCAGCATTTCCGGCGGCGGCACGATCGACATCCTGTCACCCGGCCTGCCGGCTGACATTGCCATTACGCTCGACAAGGCCGTCTATGTCGACGGCACCATGGTGGCGAGCACCGCCGACGGCAACCTGACCATCAAGGGACCGCTGCTCTCAGCCCCGGTACTGGCCGGCCGGATCGACCTGTCGAAGACCGCCATCACCATTCCGGAAAAGCTGCCGACCAGCCTGTCCGAACTCGACATCCAGCATAAGCACGCACCGCCCGCCGTGCGCCAGCAGATGGCGACGATCACCAAGACCGAGCGCCATGGCAGCCAGTCCTCCATCGGCCTGGATCTCACCGTCTCCTCGCCGACGCAGATCTTCGTGCGCGGCCGGGGCATCGATGCGGAGCTCGGGGGAACGATCGCGGTGACCGGCACGGCGCAGGCACCGAACGTCTCCGGCGCCTTCGACCTCAGGCGCGGCCGCCTGTCAATCCTGACCAAGCGCATGGAATTCACCAGCGGTACGATCACCTTCGGCGGAGGATTGATCCCGATCCTCGACATGGAGGCGACAACCACGTCGGGCACGACGACGATCACCATCACGATCTCGGGCTTCGCCAACGACCCGACCGTCTCCTTCTCGTCCTCTCCCTCTCTGCCGCAGGACGAGATTCTCGCCCAGTTGATCTTTGGCCAGTCCATGGCTCGCCTGTCCGCTTTGCAGATCGCCCAGCTCGCCGACGCCGCGGCCCAGCTCGCCGGCGGCCGCTCGACCTCGCTATTCGAGGCGCTGCGCTCGACTTTGGGTGTAGACGATCTCGACATCTCGACCGACGAGACGGGCCAGGCCAAGGTCAGCGCCGGAAAATACCTGAACGACAAGACCTATATCGAACTGCAGCAGGGCGGCACCGGCCAGACCAAGGCGGTGATCAACCTCGACATCGGCCGCGGCGTGAAGCTGAAGGGCGAGGCGGGGGCGGAAGGGGCCGGCGCCGGCATCTTCTACGAAAAGGAATACTGAGCCGGCAAAGTATCGGCGGTCAGCCGACCTTGCTGGTCTTCAACAGAATGCTCGATTCGGTCGTATTGATCCCCTCGATCAGACGGATGCGCCGCAGTGTCTCGTCGAAAGAGGCAAGATCTCGGTCTTCCAGCTCGGCGATAAAATCCCAACGTCCGTTGGTGCTGTGCAGAGCGCGAACTTCAGGCAGACCGCGTAACTGATGCGCGACGCGATCGGCGAACTTGCCTACCACCTCGATCATCACGATGGCCCGGACACCGGCCGGGCGGATTTCGCTGCCGGTTCTGATGGTGAAGGCGGCGATGGTTCCGTCGGCCACCATGCGGTCGATCCGGGCGGCAATGGTCGCCCGAGACGCACCGGTCATCGCCGCGAGCGACGAGGCCGGTATGCGGGCATTGTGGCGCAGGGCGCTAAGAATATCGCGGTCGAGATCGTCCATTTTACACTTCGTCAGAATAAGCTGTCATTTTGTGTAATCTAACTCGCTTTCCGATCATTTTCCATCTTTTTGCAGACGTACGCTTTCGCCAAGATCATGCCTCGCAGACGAGGAGATCCTGATGAACGACAAGACCAAGGCCGTCACGCTGATCGGTGTTCCACTGGAGGAAGGCTCCGGCCGCGGCGGCTGTGCGATGGGCCCGGCGGCGCTGCGCATCGCCGGCATCGGATCGGCGCTCGGCGAACTCGGATACCGCGTCACCGACGCCGGCGACCTGCGCCCGGCGCCGGCAACCGACCTCGGGGAACACCCCAGGGCGCACCACCTCCCGGTCGTCGGCGCCTTCACCCGCGCCATCGAGGATCGAACCTATCGCGCCGCAGCCGAAGGCAGCCTTCCGGTCCTGCTCGGCGGCGACCACAGCCTGTCGATGGGCAGCGTCTCCGGCATGGCGCGGCGTGCGGCTGAACTCAGACGCCCGCTGTTCGTGCTCTGGCTCGACGCACATGCCGACTTCAATACGCCGGCGACATCTCCTTCCGGCAACATCCACGGCATGCCCGTCGCCTTCTACTGCGGCAAGGCCGAATTCGCGCCGATCCTGCCCACTGATCGACCCTTTGTCGATCCGCGCCATGTCTACCAGGTCGGCATCCGCTCCGTAGACGAGCAGGAGCGCCTGGCGATCGCCGAGAACGGCGTCAACGTCTTCGACATGCGCGCCATCGACGAGGAAGGCATGGGCGCGATCATGCGGCGGATCATCGCTGAAGTATCCGGCGCCAACGGCCTGCTGCATGTCAGCCTCGACGTCGATTTCCTCGATCCCGATGTCGCGCCAGGCGTCGGCACCACGGTCCCCGGCGGCGCGACCTTCCGCGAGGCCCACCTGATCATGGAGATGCTGCACGACAGCGGCCTCGTCTCCTCGCTCGACCTTGTCGAGCTCAATCCCTTCCTCGACGACCGCGGCAAGAGCGCCCGCGTCATCGTCGAACTGGCCGCCAGCCTGTTTGGCCGGCGCATTCTCGACCGCCCAACCCGCGCCGCTTAGACCAAACCGAGGACCAACGATGTCGAACACAGCAGAGCTCATCGCCACCGAACAGCGCCTCGGCGCGCACAATTACAAACCCCTCGACGTCGTGCTGACGCGCGGCCAGGGCGTCCATGTCTGGGACAGCGAAGGCAAGCAGTATCTCGACTGCTTGTCGGCCTATTCGGCCGTCAACCAGGGCCATTGCCATCCGCGCATCCTGGCCGCCATGACGGAACAGGCGTCCAAGCTGACGCTCACCTCGCGCGCCTTCCGCAACGACCAGCTGGCCCTTCTCTACGAAGAGCTTGCGGCACTGACCGGCTCGCACAAGATCCTGCCGATGAACTCAGGCGCCGAAGCCGTCGAGACCGCGATCAAGGCGGTGCGCAAATGGGGCTACGAGACCAAGGGCGTGCCGGAGGGAAAGGCCGAGATCATCGTCTGTTCGGGCAACTTCCACGGTCGCACGCTCAGCATCGTCTCCTTCTCGACTGATCCGGATGCACGCGGCGGCTTCGGCCCCTTCACCTCCGGCTTCCGCACGGTGCCCTTCGGTGATGCCGAAGCCTTCGAAGCGGCGATCAACGAGAACACCGTCGGCGCGCTGATCGAACCGATCCAGGGCGAGGCGGGCGTCATCATCCCGCCGGCCGGCTATCTACGCCGGGTGCGCGAGCTCTGCACCGACAACAAAGTCACCCTCATTCTCGATGAGATCCAGACCGGGCTTGGGCGCACCGGAAAGCTCTTGGCCGAGGAACATGAAGGCATCGAGGCCGACGTCACGCTGATCGGCAAGGCCCTGTCAGGCGGATTCTACCCGGTCTCGGCGGTGCTTTCCAATTCCGAGGTGCTTGGCGTCTTGAAGCCCGGCCAGCATGGCTCGACCTTCGGCGGCAATCCGCTCGCCTGCGCCATTGCCCGTGAGGCGCTCAAGGTGCTGGTCGAGGAAAAGATGGTCGAGAACTCCGCCGCCATGGGCGAGTATTTCCTCGAGGGGCTCCGCTCCATCCGCTCGAACATCGTCAAGGACGTGCGCGGTCGCGGCCTGATGCTGGCGGTCGAGCTCGACCCGGAGGCGGGTGGCGCGAGGCAATATTGCTACGCGCTGAAAGACCTCGGCCTGCTCGCCAAGGATACCCATGTCGATACGATCCGGCTGGCCCCACCGCTGGTCATCACCAGGGAACAGGTGGACTGGGCGCTGGACAGGATCGAGAAGGTTCTGATGCAGTAACCAGACCAGACACTGACCGCCAGTCGCGGAACCAGCAAGGCTCTCGTCCTCCGGCGAGGGCCTTCGTTCTTTCGAGGATCATGTTTTGGTTCATGATTTTTTTGGTGAGCATTTGCCCGCCATCTGAGACTTTGGTCTTCACCCACCATCCCCTTAAGCAGCCCTTAACTATAACCCCCTATTTTTAGGGGTAACGAGCGTCGCCAGAAATCTGCCGCTCGCCGGCTACCGTAGTTTTCTCAGATTTTAGATTCACGGCACTAACGACGGTCTGGCCGCTCATTCATGTGCCATAACAAAGGGGACTGAGAGTGCACATCAATATATTCGGCGCGGATGCGAAGGCGATCCTGGCGGCCGTGAGCAGTTCGCAAGCTATCATCGAGTTCAGCCTCGACGGCAAGATCATCACCGCCAACGAGAATTTCTGCCGCGCGCTGGGGTACCAGCTCTCGGAAATCCAGGGCAAGCATCACAGCATGTTCTGCGACCCGACCTATGTGGCATCGCCGGAATACAAGCAGTTCTGGGCGGACCTCGGCGCCGGGCGGTTTGATTCCCGCGAATACAAGCGCATATCGAAGACCGGTCAGGAGGTCTGGATCCAGGCCTCCTACAATCCGGTGTTCAGCGGCGGCAAACCCTACAAGGTCGTCAAGGTCGCCACCGACATCACCGCGCAGAAGCTGAAATCGGCCGAGGACGCCGGCAAGATCGCGGCTATCTCGCGCGCCCAGGCGATGATCGAATTCACCCCCACGGGTGAGATCCTCACCGCCAACGACAATTTCCTCACCACCCTCGGCTACAGCCTGTCCGAGATCCAGGGCAAGCATCATGCGATGTTCTGCGAGCCCTCCTACACCCAGAGCGCCGACTATCAGCGCTTCTGGCAGAAGCTTGCCGGCGGCGAATTCTTCTCCGAGGAGTTCAAGCGGATCGGCAAGGGCGGCAAGGTCGTATGGATCCAGGCTTCGTACAATCCGATTTTCGACATGAACGGCCGAGTGTTCAAGGTCGTCAAGTTCGCCACCGACATTACAGATCGGGTTCGCTCCGTCGATGACGTCGCGGTCGGGCTGACGGCGCTTGCCGAGGGCGACCTGACGGCACGGATCGAACGTCCGCTGATCCCCGGCCTCGACCGCCTTCGCCTCGACTTCAACAACTCGCTCGACAAGCTGCAGGCGGCAATGGCGACGGTCGGCGAGAACACCAATGCGATCGCCGCCGGTTCGAAGGAAATCCAGGCGGCTTCCGACAGCCTAGCCAAGCGCACCGAGCAGCAGGCGGCCGCCGTCGAGGAGACTGCAGCAGCGCTCGAGGAGATCACCCAGACCGTTACCGACAGTTCGAAGCGCGCCGACGAGGCCGGCTCTCTCGTCGCCCGCACCAAGGCCGGCGCGGAAAAATCGGGTGAAGTCGTAAAGAGCGCGATTGCCGCGATGGGCCAGATCGAATCCTCGTCACGGGAAATCTCCAACATCATCGGCGTAATCGATGACATCGCCTTCCAGACCAACCTTCTGGCACTGAATGCCGGCGTGGAAGCAGCCCGTGCCGGCGAGGCCGGCAAGGGATTTGCGGTCGTCGCCCAGGAGGTCCGCGAACTCGCCCAGCGTTCGGCCAACGCCGCCAAGGAGATCAAGGCGCTGATCACCACATCCGGCGAACAGGTCCGCAACGGCGTCTCGCTCGTCGGCCAGACCGGCAAAGCGCTGGAGCAGATCGTCTCGGAGGTTCAGGACATCAACAGCAACGTCATCGCCATCGTCGAGGCCTCGCGCGAACAGGCGACCGGGCTGCAGGAGATCAACAAGGCGGTCAACGCCATGGACCAGAATACGCAGCAGAACGCGGCCATGGTCGAGGAGACCACCGCCGCCAGCCACAGCCTTGCCAGGGAATCCGAGACCCTTCGCAATCTCCTGGCTCAGTTTAGATTTGGGCAACACTCTTCGAATACAGTAACCCTAGCGCGTCCTGATGCCCGACCCGTCGCATCCCCGGCACGCAAACTCATGGCTAAGGTCGCACGCGCAGCAACAGGCGGCGCAGCGACCGCCCAGGCACAGGAAAGTTGGGAAGAATTCTAATGGCGACCGCGATCAACTCGACAAGCTTCAACGGCGAAACCCTCGAAATCATCGCCTTCCGGCTGCATGACCAGGAATTCTGCGTCAAGACCACGACCATCCGCGAAATCCGCGGCTGGGCGCCGTCGACGCCGATCCCGCATGCTCCTGCAGACGTCATCGGCGTGATGAACCTGCGCGGCTCGGTCATTCCGATCATCGACCTCGCCTACAAGCTGGGCATGAAGAGCACAGTCGCCAACGAGCGCTCCGCCATCGTCGTCGCCGAAGTTCACAACATGGTCATCGGCATGCTGGTTGACCGCGTCTCGGACATCCTGACGATCCCTTCCAGCCAGGTCCAGCCGGTTCCGGAGATCTCGGCCTCCTTCGACAAGTCCTTCTCCGAAGGCATCATCGCCAACGAACACGGCATGATCTGCTTCCTGAACCTCGCCAAGATGTTCAAGGGCAGCGAAATCGAAGAAATGGCCGCCTGAGAAGGCTGACCTCCTCGACGCATTCCGACAAGACTGAAAAGGGCTCCGCACTGCGGAGCCCTTTCTCTTTGTCCCTTCAAGCGGGCCGAAGGCATTGAATGTCGCCTTCCAACCCGCGATTGCCTTGCTTCAGCCGAACAGAACGAACGTCTTCTGCAGCGTGATCCACACACCCCAGAGGATCGGGATGCCGACCACCGCCCAGGCGACCGCCGCCTTGCCGTCGAGGCCACCCGTACCGATGCCGAAGGAGCCGGTCGGACCCGCAGCCTCGGCCTTCGTCTTGGCTTGCAGCGACGCCACTTCCTCATCCGACATGAACCACTTGTCGGACAGCGGCTTGACCAGGAAGTTGGCGACCAGCCCAAGCGCCAGCATTCCGGCCAGGATATACATGGTGAAGTCGTAGACCTGGGCGCGCGGAATGCCGGCGGCGATCTGCGCCTCGCGGATGTAGTTGACCACCACCGGGCCGATGATGCCGGCGGTTGCCCAGGCGGTCAGCAGGCGGCCATGGATCGCGCCGACGAACTGCGTGCCGAAGATGTCCGCCAGATAGGCGGGAATGGTGGCAAAGCCACCGCCATACATCGACAGAATGATGCAGAACGCTGCGACGAAGAACACCTTGCTGCCGATGCCCGCAGCCCAGGGGGCCGAGGCGTAGAGCAGGATGCCGAGCAGGAAGAACACGTAATAGGTGTTCTTGCGGCCGATCTTGTCGGAGAGCGAGGCCCAGAAGAAGCGCCCGCCGATGTTGAACAGGGAGAGGAGCCCGGTAAAGCCGGCGGCGATCGCGGCGATCGCCGTCAACTGCTCCTTGCTGAGATCGGAGAATTTCAACTCGGGCAATCCAAGCAGCGAGCCGGCAAAGATTTCCTGCAGCATGGGCGAAGCCATGCCGATCACGCCGATGCCGGCCGAGACGTTGAGGCAGAGAACCGCCCAGATCAGCCAGAACTGCTTGGTCTTGTGCGCGTTCTTCAGGTGCACGTGACGGCTGGTGATCATGCTGTCCTTGGCGACCGGGGGCACGAAGCCTTCGGGACGCCAGCCGGCCGGCGGGATGCGATAGCCGAAGGCCCCACCCATCATGAAGACGAAGTAGATCCCCGCCATGACGACGAAGGTCTGCCAGACGCCGACCGAGGTTTCGCTCTTGAAGGTGTTCATCAGCATGTCGGCCAGCGGCGCACCGATCATCGCACCGCCGCCGAAGCCCATGATCGCCATGCCGGTCGCCATGCCGCGACGGTCGGGGAACCACTTGATCAGCGTCGAGACCGGCGAGATGTAGCCGAGCCCGAGACCGATGCCGCCGATCACGCCGGCGCCGAGCCACATCAGCCAAAGCTGGTGGGTCATGACGCCTATTGCCGCGATCAGAATGCCGCCGCACCAGCAGCAGGCCGAAACGAAGCCGGCCCGACGCGGACCGACCCGCTCCAGCCAGCCGCCCCAGATCGCGGCGGACGAGCCGAGCAGGACGAAGAACAGCGTGTAGATCCAGCCGAGGTCGGCGACGCGCCAATCGCAACTGGTGGTGAACAGTGCCGACGCCAGCGTCAGATCCGGACAGGCCACGGACTGGCTGATACCCAGCGACTTGGTGAGCGGCAGCCAGAAGACCGAAAAGCCATAGGCCATGCCGATGCAGAGATGGATGGCAAGGGCGGCCGGCGGGACCAGCCAGCGGTTGAAACCCGGTTTGGCGATGATGCGTTCGCGGTCGAGAAGGCCACCGCCTCCATAGCCGCCCGTCAATGTTTCTGTCGCAGCAGACATATTTGATATCCTCCCTCCCATCGGTCATCGCCGATGGATCTTTCCCCGACCCGGCCATCTGCGGTTATCCGCGCCTTGTTGCTCCTTCGACAAGGCACACCGCGAGACCGGTCCAAACAAGAAGCGGCATATTGCCGTTTCCTTCCTGTTCCCGTCCGGATCCTGTCTCCAGGTCAAGCGTTGGGAACACGGATCCCTTTGCAACCACCATGCCAACTCAAATTTACCATTTTTCAATAACTTAGTCGCGACGGCCGCACCAACATGGACAGAATGTCCGATCGCCACGGACATTCTGTCCATCCAGGCGTCAATCAGTCGGCTTCGGGAAGCCAGATGGAGAAGGTCGTCCCCTTGCCCGGTTCGCTCTCGACGGTGAGCGATCCGCCCTGCCGCCTCACAAGCGTCTGGCTGATCGACAGGCCGAGGCCGGTACCCTGGCGGCGTTTGGTGGTGAAGAATGGATCAAAAATCCGGGAAAGCACGTCTGGCGTCATTCCGATGCCGGTATCCACCACATCGACGCGAATGCCGTCGCGGCCGTCACGTGTCTCGTCGCGGCTGATGAGGCGCAGCCTGCCGCCATCCGGCATGGCATGGATGGCATTGACGATCAGGTTGATGAGCACCTGCTGCAACTCGGTCCGGTTCATCAGAACCTGCCGGTTCGCGCCATCGTCCCTCTCAATGTCGATAGCGGCCTTGCCCAGCAGATGCTGCACCAAAGGCAGGCAGTCCGAGATCACGTCTGCCACGCGATGGCGCTCGACATAGCCGGCATATTCCTCCGGCTTGGCGAATTGCAGCAGCTTGGTGACGATCTGGCTGACGCGATGGATCTGCTCGTCGATCAGCCTAAGCTCGGTGGAAAGATCGCTCGCCCTGTCGCCAAGCACGCTGCGCACCACGTCGAGATTGCCCTGCATGACGGCGATCGGATTGTTGATTTCATGGGCGACACCGGCCGTGATCTCGCCGATCGCCGCCAGCTTTTCCGACATGACGAGCTGCTTGGTCGTCGCCTCGAGCTGCCGGTTCGCCAGTTCGAGTTCGCGCGTGCGCTCGGCCACGCGGTCGTTGAGTTCGTCGTTCCAGCGCCTCAGATCCCGGTCGCGCTGCTGCAACTGGTCGAGCAGGCTGTCGAGATGCACGGCCACCCGTCCGATCTCGTCGCTGCCGTCGGTGAGACCGGAGCGCGCTCCGAGATCGCCCTCTTCCACCCGTGCAATTGTGCCTGTCATCCGTTCCAGCGGTTTGAAGATCGCCCGCGCCCAGCGCAGGAAGATCGGCACGCTGGCGGCCGTCACGAGAAGGAAGGCGACGACGATGCCGATGATCGTCTCGGTCTTGGCACGGGCAAACGGCGCTTCGAGAAAACCGACATAGAGCATGCCGACCCGTCTTCCGAAACTGTCGCTGATCGGCTCATAGGCGGAGACGTACCAGTCATTGACGACGAAGGCGCTGTCGAGCCAGACGAGCCCCTCGCCCAGCACCGTCTGGCGAACGGCGGCCGAGACGCGGGTGCCGAGCGCCCGCTTGCCCTCGAACAGCCGGACATTGGTGCTGATCCGGACATCTTCGAGGAAGAGCGTCGCAGTGCCCTGGCTGCCCTCCGGCAGGCTCGCGGCGCGATAGACGAGATCATTGATGGTGTCGATGAAGACGAGATTCTGGTTGAGCAGGATGCCGCCGACAAGAGCGGCCTCTTCCCCGTCCGGCAGCAAGGCAGGACTGGCCGAATGCACGACCATGCCACGCGTTTCGCTGGCTCGGTCGGTCGCAACCGCGTTCGGCGTCGGCACGAGTTCGAGTTGCGCCCGTGCGGCGAGTTCCGGCGAAATGGCCGCCAGTTCCTGCTTTGAGAAGATGTCGATCGCGGTCTTCGCCTCTCCCGCCAATGCGGCCTCGAGAACCGGCCAATCCGTTCGCAGCCCATCTTGCCCCAAAGGTCCGACAGGCTTGGTCACCGACCCCTGCCTTTGCACCAGGAAGAGAAAGTCGAGCCCGAGGCGCTCCCGATTTTCGTCCAGATAGGCCGCAAGTCCGGTCCCGCCATCACGCATCGCCGCATCCCGAAAGGCGATCGAACCTGTCAGCGCCGACAGATGTTCACCGGTATTCTCAAGGATCCGTGCCAGATATTGATGCGCGATGGTGAGGTCGGCATTGACCTTGGAGGCCAGCAAGGCATCGAACTTTGCCTCCCATCGCGCCATGGTGCCGACCAGCAGAAGCGGCAGGATGACGAGCGTCGGCAGAAGCGCGATGGCAAGGAGGCGGTAGCGGATCGACCGACCGCGGCGCAGCACCGGCTCCGGGGCGCCCACCTCAGGCATTCCACGACACGAGCTTGCGGTCGATGGTCTTGCGCGAGATCCCGAGCCGTCGCGCGGTCTCCTCGCGATCACCGCCGGCCTCCTCCAGCACGGCCAGGATATGGCGACGCTCGACCTCCTCCAGTGTTCCCGCCGGCGCGGCCACCGCGCCCGGCCGCTGGCCGCGGAAATCGTCCGGGAAGCCGCCGAGGATGAGCGAGCGCTCGATCAGGTTGCGCAGCTCGCGCACATTGCCCGGCCACGCATAGGCGGACAGGGCGGCCTTCGTTGCCTTGTCGATCGGCACGGGCGGCATGCCGAGCTGTTGCGACAGCTTGTGCATGAACAGGCTGGCAAGCTCGAGAACGTCGTCGCCCCGGTCGCGCAGCGGCGGCAGCTTAAGCTGCATGACGTTGATGCGGTAGTAGAGATCCGGACGGAAGCCGCCTTGTTGCACGAGCTTTTCCAGATTGGCATTGGTGGCGAAGACGAAGCGCAGGTCGACCGGCACCTCGCGTTCCGCCCCGACGGGACGCACGCGGCGATCTTCGATGACGCGCAGGAGCTTGCTCTGCGTGGCGAACGGCATCTCGCCGATTTCGTCGAGGAATAGCGTGCCGCCCTGGGCATGCAGGAAGAGGCCTTCACGCCCGGCTTCAGCCCCGGTGAAGGCGCCGCGGACATGGCCGAACAGTTCGGATTCGATCACATCCGGCGGGATCGCCGCGCAATTGACCGGCACAAAGGGTTTGGCCGCACGGTCGGAAAGTGCATGCAGCGAGCGCGCCGCGACCTCCTTGCCCGTGCCGGATTCGCCGGTCAGGAGCACGGTCGTCGGCAGCGGCGCGACGCGGGCCAGCGTTTCCCGCACCTGCTGGATCGCCGCCGAACCGCCGATCAGCTTGTCGCGCAGCAGGATATGGTCGGCCGTGGCGCGAAGCTCGTAGCGCAGCACGAAGTTTTCCCGCTGCAAGCGCATGCGGTCGAGGCAGCGCGCCACGGCGTTGAGGATCTGGTTGGAGCGGAACGGCTTCAGCACGAAATCGACAGCGCCGGCCCGCAGAGCCCGGATCGCCGTTTCGAGATCGGCATAGGCGGTCATCAGGATGGCGTCGGCGAAGAAGCCGATCGCCCGCTGTTCGATCAGCCAGTCGACGCCGTTCTTGCCCGGCATGATATTGTCGAGAATGACGACGTCGAAATGATGCTGGTCGAGCTTGCGCGACGCCTCTTCGGCATCGGCGGCTTCCTCGATGCGCTTGCAGCGCGGGCTGAGCGTGCGCACGAGAAAATTGCGCATGCCGGGCTCGTCGTCGACCACGAGGATCGTCGCCTGCGCCAGCCAGGGGCCGAACTCGGGATCCCGCTCGCCCGCCTGGACCTTTCGTGCCGTTTCAGCCCTCACCGTGTCGCCCGCCTCCCTCGTTCAACGTCGGTTCTGCATATCAGAGGCGGTGCGAAACGCCAAAGCGAACCGGTCGCCTCTGGCGTTCAGGCCGCGATCGGACGCTTGATGACCTTGGAGGCCTCCATCACCAGCGGCAGAAGGCCTTCGCCCCCCTTGTCGATATGGTCGAACAGCTCGCGACGCATGCGCGGTTCCCAAAACTTGTTGATATGGTTCGCCACACCTTCGATGCGCACCGCTTCCGGCTGAGACAGGAAGAAGGTGGCGATCTGGTTCGCCATGCGAACGAGCTTCTCGGTGGTGTCATGCGACATGGGCGGTCACTCCGGAAATGATGCGATCGGGCCTGGTGAAGATTTCGAACTCGTCGCCCCTGGCAATGCCGACGAGCGTCATGCCCGCTTCATCGGCCGTGAGAATGGCAAGGGCCGTCGGCGCCGATACCGCGATGAGTATGGGACATTTCAGCGCCGCCGTCTTCTGCACCATTTCAACCGACAGGCGGCTGGTGACGACGACCGCGCCCTGGCGCCCGGAATAGCCGGCGCGGATGACCGCGCCCGACAGCTTGTCCAGCGCATTGTGTCGGCCGACATCCTCGCGCAGCATGACCAGACCCTGGCCCGGCACGAAGAATCCGGCGCCATGCACGGCGCGGGTCTCGCGGTTGAGGTACTGCCCGTCCCCGAGCAGCTTCACCGCCTCGGCAATCTGCGCCGGCGTCAGGCAGAAATCGGCGGCCTCGACCGATGGCACTTGCCGCATGGCCTGCTCGATCGATTCGATGCCGCACAGGCCGCAGCCGACCGGGCCAGCCATGTGGCGGCGACGCGATGTCAGCGCCTCCGCGGTCGCGTCCGCCAGAATGATCTGCAGATCGATGCCGCCGCCAGCCATCACCGCCTCGATCGAGACGATGTCGGACGGTTCAGAAATAATTCCCTCCGCCAGCGAGAAGCCGAGGGCGAAGTCCTCGAGATCGGCGGGCGTCGCCATCATCACCGCATGGGTCGAGCCGCCATAGGAAAAGGCGATCGGCACTTCTTCCGGAACGACGCGGCTGCCCGTCGCCAGGGTGCCGTGGCGATACTGCAGTTCGGCAATGGAGGTGGAAGTCTTCATGACGGGTAGGCCCCCTCATCCGCCTGTCGGCACCCTTTCCCCGCAAGCGGGGAGAAGGAGACATGCCGCAACATCTCCGCGCCCTCTCCCCGCTTGCGGGGAGAGGGCCGGGGTGAGGGGCAAATTACCGCAGCCTTGGGCCATTCCCTACTCCGCCGCTTCCAGCTTGCCGGCGATGCGGCGCGACTGGCGCGACAGGTCCTCATAGTCCTGCTGCCATTCGGACGGGCCGTTCGACGGCGCCACCTGCACGGCGGTCACCTTGTATTCGGGGCAATTGGTCGCCCAGTCGGAGAAGTCCGTGGTGATGACGTTGGCCTGCGTCTCGGGGTGGTGGAAGGTCGTGTAGACGACGCCCGGCGAGACCCGTTCCGTGATCTCCGCCCGAAGCGTCGTTTCGCCTGCCCGGCTGGCGAGACGCACCCAGTCGCCGTCCTTGATGCCGCGCTGTTCGGCATCGTGCGGATGGATCTCGAGACGATCCTCCGCATGCCAAGCGACATTCTCCGTGCGGCGCGTCTGGGCGCCGACATTGTACTGCGACAGGATGCGGCCGGTGGTCAGGAGCAACGGGAAGCGTGGGCCGGTGCGCTCGTCGGTCGCCACATATTCCGTGCGGATGAACTTGCCCTTGCCACGCACGAAGCCGTTGACGTGCATGATCGGCGAGCCTTCCGGGAACTTCTCGTTGCACGGCCACTGCACCGAACCCATCTTTTCCAGGAGGTCGTAGGACACCCCGGCGAAGCTCGGCGTGGTGGCGGCGATCTCGTCCATGATCTCGGACGGATGGCTGTAGTTCCACGGCAGGCCCATGGCCTGGGCGAGCATCTGCGTGACTTCCCAGTCGGCATAGCCGTTTTTCGGGCTCATCACTTTGCGCACGCGGTTGATGCGGCGCTCGGCATTGGTGAACGTGCCGTCCTTTTCCAGGAAGGTCGAGCCCGGCAGGAAGACGTGTGCGTAGTTGGCCGTCTCGTTGAGGAAGAGGTCGTGCACGACGACGCATTCCATCGCGGCAAGGCCGGCCGAGACATGCTTGGTGTCGGGGTCGGACTGCAGAATGTCCTCGCCCTGGATGTAGATGCCCTTGAACGAGCCGTCGACGGCGGCATCGAGCATGTTCGGGATACGCAGACCCGGCTCGTTGTCGAGCTTGACGCCCCAGAGCTTCTCGAACGTGTCGCGCGTCGCATCGTCGGAGACGTGGCGATAGCCCGGCAGTTCGTGCGGGAAGGAGCCCATGTCGCACGAACCCTGCACGTTGTTCTGGCCGCGCAGCGGGTTCACGCCGACGCCCGGACGGCCGATATTGCCGGTCGCCATGGCCAGGTTGGCGATCGCCATGACGGTCGTCGAGCCCTGGCTATGCTCGGTAACGCCGAGGCCGTAATAGATCGCCCCATTGCCGCCCTTGGCATAGAGCCGGGCCGCACCGCGCACGAGATCGGCCGCAACGCCGGTGAACTTTTCCGTTTCTTCCGGGCTGTGCTGCGGCTCGGAAACGAAGGCGGCCCAGTCCTCGAATTCAGACCAGTCGCAGCGTTCGCGGATGAAGGCCTCGTTGAACAGGCCTTCGGTGACGATGACATGCGCCAGCGCGGTGATGACGGCGACATTGGTGCCGGGCTTGAGCGGCAGGTGATAGTCCGCCTTGGCGTGAACCGAGGTAACCGTCTCGGTCTCGCGCGGGTCGAGCACGATCAGCTTGGCGCCCTGGCGGATGCGCTTCTTCATGCGCGAGGCAAAGACCGGATGCGCCGCCGACGGATTGGCGCCGATGACCATGATGACGTCGGAATGTTCGACCGAATCGAAGTCCTGCGTACCGGCCGAGGTGCCGAAGGCCTGGCCGAGACCGTAGCCGGTCGGCGAATGGCAGACGCGGGCGCAGGTGTCGACATTGTTGTTGCCGAAGCCGGCGCGGATCAACTTCTGCACCAGGAAGGTTTCCTCGTTGGTACAGCGAGACGAGGTGATGCCGCCGATCGAGTCCTTGCCGTATTGGTATTGGAGCCGGCGGAATTCGGACGCCACATGGGCCAGCGCCTCTTCCCAGGTCACTTCACGCCAGGGATCGGTGATCTTCTCGCGCACCATCGGATTGAGAATGCGGTCCTGATGCGTGGCATAGCCATAGGCGAACCGCCCCTTGACGCAGGAATGGCCGCGATTGGCCTTGCCGTCCTTGAAAGGAACCATGCGCACCAGTTCCTCGCCGCGCATTTCCGCCTTGAACGAGCAGCCGACGCCGCAATAGGCGCAGGTCGTGACGGCCGAATGCTCCGGCTGGCCGATGGCGATCACCGACTTTTCGGTCAGCGTCGCGGTCGGGCAGGCCTGCACGCAGGCACCGCAGGAGACGCATTCGGAGGAGAGGAAATCCTCGTGCATGCCGGGAGACACCCGGCTGTCGAAGCCGCGGCCCTCGATCGTCAGCGCAAATGTGCCCTGCACTTCCTCGCAGGCGCGAACGCAGCGCGAGCAGACGATGCATTTCGACGGGTCGTAGGTGAAATAGGGATTGGACTCGTCCTTCGGCATCCACTTGGCATTGATGTCGCCGTCATTCCGAGCCTTGACGTGGTTCTCACCCTCATAGCCGTAGCGCACGTCGCGCAAGCCCACGGCGCCCGCCATGTCCTGCAACTCGCAGTCGCCATTGGCGGCACAGGTCAGACAGTCGAGCGGATGGTCGGAGATATAGAGCTCCATCACGCCCTTGCGGATCTGCTTCAGACGTTCCGTCTGGGTGTGGACCACCATGCCCGGCGCGCAAGGCGTGGTGCAGGAGGCCGGCGTGCCGTTGCGGCCGTCGACCTCGACGAGACAGAGGCGGCAGGAACCGAAGGCATCCACCATGTCGGTGGCGCAGAGCTTGGGTACCTGGATGCCGGCTTCCACCGAGGCGCGCATCACGGAAGTGCCGGCCGGAACGGTGATCTGGCGGCCGTCGATGGTGAGCGTTACCGTCTCGGTGGATCGGGAAGCGGGCGTACCGTAATCGATTTCAGAAACGAGGGGCATGACGTGCCTCCTGGGCAGATGACAAAGAACGGATGACGTGTGCGGCAGAACGGCGGAGGCTCCTCTTCTCCCCGGCGGGGAGAAGGTGGCGCATAGCGCCGGATGAGGGGGTAGGCGTCAGCGCGAGCGGCCCCCTCATCGCCTCACTGCGTTCGGCACTTCTCCCCGATGGGGAGAAGACGAAGCCGGACGTCGGCGCTGTCGAACGCAATAGCGAGTTGCTCATTCCGCCGCCTCCACCATGGGTGCCGGGGCGAAATCCTCGGGGAAGTGATGGAGCGCGCTCATCACCGGATAGGGCGTGAAGCCGCCGAGCGCACAGAGCGAGCCGAACTTCATGGTGTTGCAGAGGTCGGTGAGCAGCGCCCGGTTCTTCTCCGGCTCAATGCCGCGGGCGATCCGATCGACCGTCTCGACGCCGCGCGTCGAGCCGATACGACAGGGCGTGCACTTGCCGCAACTCTCGATCGCGCAGAATTCCATGGCAAAGCGTGCCTGCTTCAGCATGTCGGCGGTGTCGTCGAAGACGACGATGCCGGCATGGCCGATCAGCCCGTCCTTCGCGGCGAAGGCCTCGTAGTCGAACACGGTGTCGAACAGGGAGGGCGGGAAGTAGGCCCCGAGCGGGCCGCCGACCTGCACGGCCTTGACGGGCCGACCACTCGCCGTGCCGCCGCCGATGTCATAGATGATCTCGCCCAGCGTCAGGCCGAAGGCGGTCTCGTAGAGGCCGCCATGCTTGATATTGCCGGCGAGCTGGATCGGGATCGTGCCGTGCGAACGGCCGACGCCGTAATCGCGATAGAAGGCCGCGCCGCGGTCGAGGATGACCGGCACGGAGGCGAGCGAGATCACGTTGTTGACGACGGTCGGTCGGCCGAACAGGCCCTGCAGCGCCGGAAGCGGCGGCTTGGCCCGGACGATGCCGCGCTTGCCTTCGAGCGAGTTGAGCAGCGAGGTCTCCTCGCCGCAGACATAGGCGCCGGCGCCCATGCGCACCTCGATGTCGAAGGCATGGGCCGAGCCGAGGACCGACGGCCCGAGAATGCCGGCGCCTCGGGCGACCTCGATCGCCGCACGCATGGTCTTGATGGCATGCGGATACTCTGAACGAGTGTAGACATAGCCCTTGGTGGCGCCGGTGGCGATGCCGGCGATGATCATGCCTTCGATCAGAACGAAGGGATCCCCCTCCATGATCATCCGGTCGGAGAAGGTGCCGCTGTCGCCTTCGTCGGCATTGCAGACGATATATTTCTGTGCGCCCGGCGCGTCCGCGACCGTCTTCCATTTGACGCCGGTCGGAAAGCCCGCGCCGCCGCGACCACGCAGGCCGCTGTCGGTCACGGTCTTGACGATATCGGCCGGATCCATGGCCACGGCCTTTTCAAGGCCTTTGAGCCCCTCATAGTGGCGATAGTCGGCGAGCGACAGGGGATCGGTCACGCCACAGCGCGAGAAGGTCAGCCTGGTCTGCCGAGCGAGATAGGGAATTTCCTTGGTGAGCCCATGACAGAGCGGATGTGCGCCGCCGGCCAGGAAGTCGGCCTCGAACAAGCCGGGCACATCGGCGACCGTGACCGGACCATAGGCGATACGGCCGCGACCAGTGCGCACCTCGATCAGGGGCTCGAGCCAGAGCAGTCCGCGCGATCCGTTGCGAACAATGGCAAGCTCGATGCCGCGCAAAGCAGCCTCGCGCTCGATCGCTTCGGCGACCTTGTCGGCACCGACGGCAATCGCGGCGGCATCGCGGGGGATGAAGATCGTCGCGCTCATCGGCGGGCCTCCGCGACCAGCGCCTCGAGACAGTCGGCATCGAGCCTTCCGTGCAGGTCATCGTCGAGCATGGCGGCCGGTGCGCAGGCGCAGAGACCGAGACAGTAGACCGGCTCCAGCGTCACGGCGCCATCCGGCGTCGTCTGATGAAAATCGATGCCGAGCAATTGGCGCACCCGATCGGCCAGAGCGTCGCCGCCCAGCGACTGGCAGGCCTCGGCGCGACAGAGCTTCAGCACATGGCGCCCGGCGGGATGGACGCGGAAATCGTGGTAAAAGCTGACGACACCATGCACCTCGGCGCGCGACAGGTTGAGTGCCTCGGCGAGCACCGGCTTGACCTCGTCCGGCACATAGCCGAAGGCCTCCTGCACCGCATGCAGGATCGGCAGCAAGGGACCATCGAGCGCCTTGAACTCGGCGACGATCGCATTTGTGCGAGAAACAAAATCATCCGCAGACGATCGAATATTCATGATCAGCCCTCCCAAACCGACACGAACTGGCCAAGAGGCTGACACGTGGAAAGCGAATGTCCAGTCGGTTTCTTAATTCAATGCGCCGACGCAGTCCGCTTTCCCGTCGAACTCTTTGACATGGTGACAGAATGACCGCGCTCCCCGGGGGCGGTCAATAAAGCAGTCCCGTTCGACGATAGAAGAAATCTATTGAAACGCCTGGAGATCGGCGAGCCGGCGGGCCTCGTGCAGAAGTGCGGAGACGAGCGGCGTAAACGGCTCCCGGTATTGCGCGACAAGCCCGACGGAATGCTCCGCTTCCGGCTCGCTGATCGGGATCAGTCGTATTTCCGCGGAGAAGCCGAAGGATTCAGCCACGTTACGCGGCATGATCGAGGCCCAGCGGCCGGTGCGGATGTGGGAGAACAGCACGATCATCGAATTGGATTCGAGCGTCGGCTTCACGGAAACGCCGGCATCGGCCATGTGCTGATTGATGATGCGGCGATTCTGCATGTCCGCGGTCAATAGACAAAGCCGAAGATCGGCAACCTCCCGCCACGTCACCTGGTCACGATCGCTGAGCGGCGTCCCTGCAGCGGCAATCAGGTGATAGCGCTCGGCGTAGAGCGGCACCGAGGTGACGCGGCCAAGCGGTTCATTGTCGAGATAGGTGATCCCGGCATCGATCTCGAGATTTTCCAGAAGGCTCAGAACCTGCAGCGAGGTGCGGGAACTGACGGAGAAGGTGACGTCGGGATGCTTCTCCTGGAACGGTCCGGTGATCCGCGGAACCATGGAGAGGGCCGTGGGTATGACCGCGAGGCGGATATGGCCGGCGAGGCCGCGTCGCGCCGCCCGCATTTCCTCGCGCATGGTGCGCGTGTCGCCGACGATCCGGCGCGCCCATTCCAGCACCCGCTGCCCTTCCGGCGTCAGGCCCTGGTAACGCGAGCCGCGATTGACCAGCATCACGCCGAGCTGGTCCTCCAATTGCCGTATCGCCGCGGACAGCGTCGGCTGAGTGATGCCGCACTCCTCCGCCGCGCGGCCGAAATGCTGGGCACGGGCGAGCGCGATGAAGAATTCAAGCTTGTCGATCATGGGCGCTCCTCGTGCCCGAGACTAGGCCGAAAGCCACGCAAGCGCAAACCGGCGCAACGGCTGCCGCCCAGGGAAGGTTCAGAAAGACACCGGCAGCTCAATCGTCCGCGGAGGCATCCCTGAGAACGAGCGGTGCCGCCTTGGGCCCGCAGAACATGTCGTAGAGAACCGACACCAGACCGGTCAGTGAAGGGTCGGAAATTCTATAGTAGATCAGGCGACCCTCGCGTCGCGTCTCGACGATCTGCTCGAGCCGGAGCCGCGCCAACTGCTGCGAGACGACGGCCTGCTGCAGGCCGAGGATCGCCTCGATCTCACCGACGGTCTTTTCCCCCTGGCTGAGGATGCACAGAATGAGCAGGCGGGTTTCATGCGACAGGGCCTTGAGAAGCGTACTGGCGTCACGGGCTTTCGCCATGAAGCCTTCCAGTTGCTCCCTTTCCATTCCGGCCTTGATCTGCGGCATATCCATAAAACCATCCAGAAATCGCGCCACCGCATCGAAACATATATTTCTATTGCAGTGCAATTGCGGCATAAGTGCCAATAGCGCGACCGCTGCCGCCGTCAAAGCGAAATCTTCATCGTCGGCGGGGCGCACACGCTGCCGGCGGCATTGACGGCCTCGGCGCTAGCCCAGCTTCACGGTCTCGACGCGCTCCTTGAGCAGGGAGGCACTGCGACCCAGAGCGGCATGCTCTTCCGCATCGAGGTCGGGGAAGAGATCGGCCACCACTCCGGCAGCCCCGATGATCCGCGGAACCGACAACGCCACGTCCTCGATATCGGCCACACGCGGGGTGACGATCGAGACCGACAGCACGTCCCTCTGGTCCTGCGCGATCGCCTTGACGATCCGCGCGAGCCCGGCGCCGATGCCGTAATAGGTCGATCCCTTGCCGTTGATGATCTTGTAGGCGGCATTGCGCACGCCATCGTCGATCGCGCGCCGCTCATCCTCTGTCAGCGGCTTGCCGACCTGCTCGGCGAAGGAACGAAGGGCGATCGATCCGGCCCGCGCATTCGACCAGGCCAGCACCTCGCTGTCGCCATGCTCGCCGAGAACATAGGCGTGCACAGACTGCGGCGCGATGCCGAGATGGCGGCCGACCAGGCTGCGGAACCGCGCCGTATCGAGGATCGTCCCGGAGCCGATCACCCGCTGCGGCGGAAGGCCGGACAGCCGCGTGGCGATCTGCGTCATGATGTCGACCGGATTGGAGGCGATCAGCAGGATCGCATCGGGAGATGCGCGCAGAACTTCGGCCACGACCTCGCGAAACACGGCCGCATTGCGCTCCAGAAGTTCGAGCCGGCTTTCGCCGGGCTTCTGGCTGACGCCGGCCGCAATGATCACCACCCGCGTCCCGGCCAGCGCTTCATAGTCGCCGGCAGTGACCGTCGTCGCCGACACGAAGGGCACGGCATGGGAAATGTCTTCAGCCTGGGCAATGGCAAGCGCCGCATTCCTGTCGACGAACACGATGTCGCTGGCAATTCCCATCATGGCCAGTGCATAGCCGGCCGAGCTGCCAACCATGCCCGCTCCAACGATCCCGACCTTCATGCGCTCACCTCCGTTTGCGTTGCAGCATATCAGAGAGCACGAAGCTTTCAATTGTTTGGCAGGGCTTCAAGCAGCCTTTGACCGCGCGGCAAAGGCGCATGGATTAGGGTCATGTGGCGGAGACACTGCAGGGAGGACCGCCGCCAGGTACAAAAAAGCGGCCTCGAAGGCCGCTCTTAGTCCGTCGGATTTCTTGCGACCGGCTCAGGCCGGGATCAGAACGCCGTTCAGATGCGTCAATTCGGCGAGATACTGCTCGAGGCGGGTCTTGTGCTCGTGACCTTCGACGGCATTCAATTCGGCACGGGCCGCCTCGATGCGCTTGGTCAGCGTGTCGCGATTGAGTTCGCTGAGCGCCACGGCCGATTCGGCAAGCAGTGTGCAGCCGGTCGGAACGATATCGGCAAAGCCGCCGAACACGACATACTTGGTCACCTGGCCGGAGGCCAGCTTCACCGAAACCACGCCCGGCTTGATGGTCGTCATCGTCGGCGCGTGATGGGCCATGACGGTCATTTCGCCTTCGGTTGCCGGGATGACAACTTCGCTCACCTTTTCGGAAAGCAGCAGGCGCTCGGGCGAAACGAGTTCAAAATTGAAATTGTCGGCCATGGTTGTTCACTTCTTCGATAGAGGCGGGAACGGCGCGCGCTTCTAGCGCGCGCCAGGTCCGTCATCAGGCAGCTTCGGCAGCCAGCTTCTTGGCCTTCTCGACGGCTTCTTCCATCGAACCGACCATGTAGAAGGCGGCTTCCGGCAGATGGTCGTACTCGCCGTTGACCAGGCCCTTGAAGCCCTTGATCGTGTCTTCGAGCGCAACCAGCTTGCCCGGCGAACCGGTGAAGACTTCGGCGACGAAGAACGGCTGCGACAGGAAGCGCTCGATCTTGCGGGCGCGGGCAACCGCGATGCGGTCGTCTTCCGACAGTTCGTCCATGCCGAGAATGGCGATGATGTCCTGCAGGGCCTTGTAGCGCTGCAGGGTCGACTGGACCTTACGAGCCACTTCGTAGTGCTCTTCGCCGACGACCAGCGGGTCGAGCATGCGCGAGGTGGAGTCGAGCGGGTCGACGGCCGGGTAGATGCCCTTTTCGGCGATCGAACGCGACAGAACGGTCGTTGCGTCCAGGTGGGCGAACGAGGTTGCCGGCGCCGGGTCGGTCAAGTCGTCGGCGGGGACGTAAATGGCCTGAACCGAGGTGATCGAACCCTTGGTCGTGGTGGTGATGCGTTCCTGCATCTGACCCATGTCGGTGGCGAGTGTCGGCTGATAACCAACGGCCGACGGGATACGACCGAGAAGTGCGGACACTTCGGAACCTGCCTGGGTGAAGCGGAAGATGTTGTCGACGAAGAACAGAACGTCCTGGCCCTTGTCGCGGAAGTCTTCGGCGATGGTCAGACCCGTCAGAGCGACGCGAGCGCGGGCGCCCGGCGGTTCGTTCATCTGGCCGTAAACCAGGGCAGCCTTGGAGCCTTCGCCGCCACCGTGCTTGTTGACGCCCGACTCGATCATTTCGTGATAGAGGTCGTTGCCTTCGCGGGTACGTTCGCCAACGCCGGCAAATACCGAGTAACCGCCGTGCGCCTTGGCGACGTTGTTGATCAGTTCCATGATGAGAACCGTCTTGCCGACGCCGGCGCCGCCGAACAGGCCGATCTTGCCGCCCTTGGCGTAAGGCGCGAGAAGGTCGACGACCTTGATGCCGGTGACGAGGATCTGCGCTTCGGTCGACTGCTCGACATAGGTCGGCGCTTCCTGGTGGATGGCGCGCTTGCCGGAAGTGACCAGCGGACCGGCTTCGTCAACGGGCTCGCCGATGACGTTCATGATGCGGCCGAGCGTTTCCGGGCCGACCGGAACGGTGATCGGTGCGCCGGTATCGGTGACCGCCTGGCCACGAACCAGACCTTCGGTCGAGTCCATGGCGATCGTACGAACCTGGCTCTCGCCGAGGTGCTGGGCAACTTCGAGAACGAGGCGGTTGCCGCCGTTCATCGTTTCCAGCGCGTTCAGGATCGCAGGCAGCTCGCCGTCGAACGCAACGTCGACAACAGCACCGATGACCTGAGTAACCCGGCCTGCCGAGCCGGTTGCGACCTTCGCCGCGGTAGATTTCGGGGTAGCTGCCTTAGCCATGTTTCTTACCCTCTTTCCTTAACCTCAGAGCGCTTCCGCGCCCGAAATGATTTCAATGAGTTCCTTGGTGATCTGAGCCTGGCGCTGACGGTTGTACGAAAGCGTAAGCTTGTTGATCATCTCGCCAGCATTACGCGTCGCATTGTCCATCGCGCTCATCTTGGCGCCCATTTCACCGGCGACGTTTTCAAGCAGGGCCCGGAAGATCTGCACCGAGATGTTGCGCGGAATGAGATCCTCGAGGATCGCACCGGCATCGGGCTCATATTCGTAGACGGCCGACGCGCCGGTTGTCGCAACCGCTTCCGGAGCCGCAGCCGGGATCAGCTGCTGCGCGGTCGGCACCTGGCTGATGACGGACTTGAATTCCGAATAGAACAGGGTCGCAACGTCGAACTCGCCCTTGTCGAACATCGAGATGACCTTGCGGCCAATCGTGTCGGCATTTTCGAAAGCGACGCGCTTGACTTCGCGAAGGTCGGTGCGCTCGACGATGTTGGCGGCGAACTCGCGACGCAGGCTGTCATAGCCCTTCTTGCCGACGCAGAAGATCTTGACGGTCTTGCCGGCGGCCAGAAGCTTGCGCGCATGGTCACGGGCGAAGCGGGCGATCTGCGAATTGAAACCACCGCAAAGGCCGCGCTCGGCAGTGCAGACGATGAGCAGGTGCACATCGTCCTTGCCGGTCCCGGTCATCAGCCGGGGTGCGCTGTCGTCGCTGCCGACCGCCTGGGCGATATTGGCAAGGACGGCACCCATGCGCTGCGAATAGGGACGAGCGGCCTCGGCCGCCTCCTGCGCACGACGCAGCTTCGCCGCGGCGACCATTTTCATCGCCTTGGTGATTTTCTGCGTCGCCTTGACGGAGGCGATCCGGTTTTTCAGATCCTTAAGTGAAGGCATCCGTTATCCGTCCTTGGCTTGAGGCCCGATTACGCGAAAGACTTGGCGAACTGATCCAGAGCAGCCTTGAGCTTGCCCTTGGTGTCGTCGCTGATGGCTTTCTCCGTGCGGATGGCGTCGAGAATGGCCTTGCCTTCCGAGCGAAGGTAGGAAAGCAGACCCTGCTCGAACTTGCCGATCTGGTTGACGGCGACCTTGTCGAGGTAACCGTTGACGCCGGCGAAGATCACGGCAACCTGTTCTTCCGTCTTCAGCGGCGAGAACTGCGGCTGCTTCAGGAGTTCGGTCAGGCGTGCACCGCGGTTCAGCAGGCGCTGCGTCGACGCATCCAGGTCGGAACCGAACTGGGCGAAGGCGGCCATTTCGCGATACTGGGCAAGCTCGCCCTTGATCGAGCCGGCAACCTGCTTCATCGCCTTGATCTGTGCGGCCGAACCGACGCGCGAAACCGAGAGACCGACGTTAACGGCCGGACGGATGCCCTGGTAGAACAGGTCGGTTTCGAGGAAGATCTGGCCGTCGGTGATCGAGATCACGTTGGTCGGAATGAAGGCCGAAACGTCGTTACCCTGGGTTTCGATGACCGGCAGTGCGGTCAGCGAACCGGCGCCACGTTCGTCGGAGAGCTTTGCAGCGCGCTCGAGCAGACGCGAATGCAGGTAGAAGACGTCGCCCGGATAAGCTTCGCGGCCCGGCGGGCGGCGCAGCAGCAGCGACATCTGGCGGTAAGCGACGGCCTGCTTGGAAAGGTCGTCGTAGCCGATCAGCGCGTGCTGGCCGTTGTCACGAAAGTATTCGCCCATGGCGCAGCCAGCGAACGGCGCGATGTACTGCATCGGAGCCGGATCGGAAGCCGTTGCGGCAACGATGATCGAGTACTTGAGCGCGCCGCGCTCCTCGAGAACCTTGACGAACTGGGCAACCGTCGAACGCTTCTGGCCGATTGCGACGTAGACGCAATAGAGCTTTTCCGAGTCCGGGCCATTGTCGTGAATGGCCTTCTGGTTGAGGATCGTGTCGAGAATGATGGCGGTCTTGCCGGTCTGGCGGTCACCGATGACCAGCTCGCGCTGGCCGCGGCCGACCGGGATCAGAGCGTCGATGGCCTTGAGGCCAGTCGACATCGGCTCATGAACCGACTTGCGCGGGATGATGCCCGGAGCCTTGACGTCGACGCGCGAGCGCTTCGCAGCGTTGATCGGGCCCTTGCCGTCGATCGGATTGCCGAGCGCGTCGACGACGCGGCCGAGCAGTTCGGGACCGACCGGAACGTCGACGATGGCGCCGGTCCGCTTGACGGTGTCGCCTTCCTTGATGTCACGGTCCGAACCGAAGATAACGACGCCGACATTGTCGGCTTCGAGGTTCAGCGCCATGCCACGGATACCACCGGGGAACTCGACCATTTCGCCGGCCTGGACATTGTCGAGGCCGTAGACGCGGGCAATACCGTCACCGACGGAGAGCACCTGGCCAACTTCGGAGACTTCCGCCTCTTTGCCGAAGTTTTTGATTTGATCTTTCAGAATTGCGGAAATTTCCGCGGCGCGGATATCCATCAGCCAACCTCTTTCAGTGCAAGCTTAAGGGTGGAAAGTTTGGTGCGAAGAGACGTGTCGATCTGGCGCGAGCCGACCTTGACGATCAGGCCACCGAGAATGGACGGGTCGATCGAAACCGCGATCGTGACGTCCTTGCCGGTGACGCTCTTCAGCGCCGCCTTCAGTTCGTTTTCCTGTTCGGTAGTAAGTGCGTGCGCCGACGTCACCTCAGCCGAGACCTCGCCGCGATGGCGGGCGGCGATCTGACGGAACGAGGCGATCATGCCGGAAATGACAAACAGACGGCGATTGCCGGCGACGACCTTGAGGAAGTTCGCCACGAGAGCGCCGAGACCGGCCTTCTCGCTCAGGGCAACAACCGCCTTGGTCTGATCCTCGGCCGAGAAAACCGGCGAGAGCACCAACCGCTTCAGGTCGTCGCTCGAATCGATCATCGCCTGGAAACGATTGAGATCGGCGCCGACAGCGTCGAGCGAGCCAGCCTCGAGGGCAAGCTCGAAAAGCGATGACGCATAGCGCTCCGCCACGCCTGAAATGACTTGGGATGTGTCTGCCACGGGCAAAATATTCCCTGCTTTTGACCCAGGATGCCCGCCACCCCTGAATGGGACAAACATCATCCTGAAATCGTTAGGTTTTTCTTGAAGAACACAAACGTCGCCCGCTTGTGTTTTTCGAATTTCGCGGTCCGTCTAGCATAGGAACTGTGGACTCGCAACACGCGTAATAACGGAATAAGCCTTAAGGACAAGGCCTTGGCGCCAAAATTCTCCGAATCCGCGCCAAATTGGTGTGAGCATGCGGCGAAGGCATGGACTTTCTCTTCAGAGGAGTCCGAAGACGTAGGAAAGCGGCATTGCTGCAAGGGCGACATCTACAACCAAGAGTAGCATGTTGCGAGGCGTGTTTCCCCGATCGGACATGATCGACAGGATCCGCCCGAACGCCGCCAGAGCCATCGCGGCCCCGAAGGCGAGATAGAGCGTCGGCTGGGCCAGCATGAGGGCCGTTCCGGAAAATCCCACGACCAGTCCGCCTGCGGATCGCACCGCGCCAAATCCCTCCGGGCGCAGGTTCCGAGGTTCGAGGGCAAAGAATTTGAGGGTCAGACCCGGCGCGAACATCGCCAATGCACCGATCAGGGCGGCGACTGCCGCCGCGCCGAAGGCGAGTTGCTCGCCGAATTCCGTCGGAAAATAGAATTCCATCCTTGTTCCTCGTCTCAAAGCAAATCGAACGCGGCGCTTATCGCACAAAGCGGCGCTTGGAGATATTGCGAACCGGCATTTTCCGTCGCTTTCCGATGCGGTCGCAGCACCCCAGGGCCCGGCTTAAAGGAAGCTCTGCGGATCGACGTCGACCTGTACCTGGATCGAGCGGCGTTCCTTGGGGCCATTGGCAAGCATCGCCCGGACAAAACCCTGCATGTCGCTGTTGCGCCGGCCATGCACCAGAAGCCGGAAGCGGTGACGACCCCGGATCAGGGCGAGCGGCGCTTCCGCCGGGCCGAGAATGGCAATGTCGCGCTCGACCGGCGCCGTCTGGCGCAGCTGCCGCGCATGGGTTTCCGCCTCCGCGCGGCTGTCGGCGGAAACGATGATCGAGACCAGCCGGCCGAAGGGCGGCAGGGCTGCCCGCTCGCGTTCGGCGATCTCGCGTTCGTAGAAGGCCGAGGCATCGCCGGAGACCAGCGCCTGCATGACCGGGTGCATCGGCTGGAAGGTCTGCAACAGGCCATGGCTCTTGCGGCCGGTGCGGCCGGCGCGGCCGGTCACCTGCGACAGAAGCTGGAAGGTGCGTTCGGCCGCGCGCGGGTCGCCATTGGCAAGGCCGATATCGGCGTCGACGATGCCGACCAGCGTCATCAGCGGGAAATTGTGGCCCTTGGCGACGAGCTGTGTGCCGATGACGATATCCGCCTCGCCATTGGCGATCGCTTCGAGCTCCAGCCTGAGCCGTTTGACACCCCCGAGGTCGGAGGAGAGCACCAGCGTGCGCGCATCGGGAAAGTGCTTTTCCACCTCCTCGGCAATACGCTCGACGCCGGGCCCGCAGGCGACGAGATGATCGAGCGTGCCGCATTCCGGGCAGGCCTGCGGCGTCGGTTCGGAATAGCCGCATTGGTGGCACTGGATCTGGCCGCGGAAACGGTGCTCCACCAGCCAGCTCGAACATTGCGGGCACTGGAACCGATGGCCGCAGACGCGGCAAAGGGTGAGCGGCGCATAGCCACGCCGGTTGAGGAACAGCAGCGCCTGCTCCTTGCGTTCGATTGTCCTGCCGACAGCCCTGAGCAACAGCGGCGAAAGGAAGCCGCCCCGCTCCGGCGGATGGCGGCGCATGTCGATCAGATGCAGATCCGGCAGCGCTGCATCGGCAAAGCGCGTCGGCAGATGGATGCGCCTATAGCGCCCCGCCTGGCAGTTCACCTGGCTCTCGACGGAAGGGGTCGCCGAAACCAGCACGACCGGGAAGCCGGCGATCCGCGCCCGCACCACCGCCATGTCGCGCGCATTGTAGAAGACACGATCCTCCTGCTTGAAGGCCGGATCGTGCTCTTCGTCGACGATGATCAGCCCCAGATCCTCGAACGGCAGGAACAGCGCCGAGCGCGCGCCGGCAACGACGCGGATCTCGCCGGTCGCGGCCTGTCGCCACACCTTTTCGCGGGTGCGGGTCGCCAGATCCGAATGCCATTCGCCGGGCTTGGCGCCGAAGCGGTCCTGAAAACGCTCGAGGAAATTGGCGGTGAGCGCGATTTCCGGCAGCAGGATCAGCACCTGCCGTCCCTGTCGCAGCGTTTCGGCGATCGCCTCGAAATAGACCTCCGTCTTGCCCGAGCCAGTGACGCCGTCGATCAGCGCCACCGAAAACCCGCCCTTGGCGATCCCGTCGAGAATCTCGTCCGCGGCTTCCTTCTGGGGCCCGGCGAGACGATGCTGGGCGAAATCCGGATCCGGCTTGGCGACCAGCGGCGGCGGCGGCAGGAAGACGGTTTCGAACACACCCTGGGCGGCGAGACCGTCGATCACGCTGGTCGACACACCGCTTGCATGGGCTAGACCGCTCTTGGTCCAGGAAAGCCCGTCGCCCGCGAGATCGAGCACCTTGCGCCGCGCCGGGGTCATCCTTTCCGGCTCCATGCCGGAGAAGCGAAAACCCTCGACCATCGGCTCCGGATCGAAGGCCGCCGGCGCGCGCAGCGCCATGCGTGCCACATAGCCCGGCGGCGAGAGCGTGTAGGCGGCAACCCAGTCGAGGAAGGTGCGCATGGGCTTGTCGAGCGGCGGACAGTCGAACACCTTGGTGATCGATCGGAGCTTCTTCGGATCGACACCACCGGCCTCCGGGCCATCCCACACGACGCCGACGACCTGGCGCGGCCCGAGCGGCACCTGCACAATCGACCCCGCCTCGGCCGCCATACCGTCGGGCACCGCATAGCTATAGGCAACCGGCGCCGGCATCGGCACCAGCACGGGTACGACGCGGGAAGATGGCAGCGGGCCGAACAGTCCGGGCGAATCGTCTTTCATGGGACGTCATGTTTGCCCCTGCACGCCCAGAAAGAAAACCGAAAAGGCTGGGAGCGAGACAGCGGAAGGGAGCGAACGCCGGGGAGCCGAAGCCTCAGCCGCCGAAGCGGAACTGCGCGCTGCCGTCGGCGGCGAGTGCGTGGACGGTATGCCGTTCCAACGCGGCCGTCACCTCGACGGGATCGCCGCTGAGCTGTTCCGGCTCGATCAGGTTGCCGACGGTGAAGTCGAAGCGGTCGCCCTTCTTGTTGAGCAGTTCGTGGAAGACCGTCATGTCGCGCAGTTCGGTCGACCACTTGGCGAGCCAGTAGAACAGTCCGGAATTACGGGCCGACATGTTGACCGGCAGGATCGGCAGATTGTACTTGCGGGCGAGCCCCACGGCCGATGTCTTCCACGGCCGCTCGTTCAGCCGTCCGTTCGCCCAATAAGCGATGCGCCCGGAGGGAAAGAGCACGGTGGCCTTCTGCTCCTGAATAGCGCGATTGGTCAGCTGCAGCGTCTCGCGCGCCTTGAGCTTGGTCTTGTGCTCCTCGCGCCATTCCACCGGGATGATGATCTCGGCAAAGCGCGGATTGACCCGGATCGCATCGCGGTTGGCGAAGAACATCATGTCGGGCCGCGTGTTCTTCAACAGGTCGAACACGGCCACGCCGTCGGCAATGCCGGTCGGGTGGTTGCTGACCATGATGAAGCCGCCCTGGTCGGGGATCCGTTCGCCATAGCGGACATTGATGTCGAGCTGGAGGATGCCGCTCAGATAGTCGAAGGCCTGGAAGCCCGGCATGTTGGCGATGTCGTTGGCGAATTCGAGCGCCTTGGCATAGCGCAGAAGTGTGTAGAGAAACGGTCGCATGACCGGCCAGAGCGGGTTGTGAACGATCTTCTCGCCGCGCTCGGCGATCAGCGTATCGACGATATGACCCGGCTTCCCCTGGGAGACCAGCGCGACCGCCTCGGCGAACTGCCCGAAGGTCGTCATCGAATCACGGCGCGTCATCTGGAACTCCGACTATTTCGATCAATTTCTATTGCAGTCCAATGTGATCGAAGCATGACAGACAGAACCGGCGTTAGCCATTCCCTAACGCTGGGGGTGCATGTTGGCGGAGCATTCGAGATAAGTAAAGGAAGCAGGCGTGGACGAACTGTTGATCCTCGCGGCCGACGATCTGATGGCCGAACGCGGTGCCTGGCTGGCAAGCCTGGGCGGGGAGCGGCGCCTCTCGGGCAATACGTTGGAGGCCTATGAGCGCGACACCCGCCAGTTCCTGCGCTTCCTCACCACCCATGTCGGCGGGCCGGCGACAATCAAGGACGTCTCCGCCCTGCGCCCGGCGGACCTGCGCGCCTTCCTCGCCTTCCGCCGCAAGCAGGGTGCCGGCGCCCGCTCGCTCGGCCGGCATCTGGCCGGCCTGCGCTCGTTCCTGAGGCACCTCGAGCGCAAGGGCTTGGTCAATGCTGCCGGCGCCGGCGCGATACGATCGCCGAAACAGCCAAAGTCCCTGCCCAAGCCCCTGAGCGGCAACCAGGCGCTGACCGTGGTCAGCCAGGAGGCGCAGATGAATGGGGAGCCTTGGATCGCCGCGCGCGACGCCGCCGTGCTGACCCTTCTCTACGGCTGCGGGCTTCGCATCTCCGAAGCCCTCGATCTCACCCCTTCGGCTTTCGCCGGCAATCCGACCTCGCTTCGCATCACCGGCAAGGGTGCGAAGACCCGGCTGGTCCCGTTGCTGCCGGTCGTCGGCGAGGCCGTCGCGACCTATGTCAAACTCTGCCCTTACCATCTGGAGGCGGGCGAACCGCTGTTTCGCGGGGCGCGCGGCGGAAAGCTCCAGCCGGCGATCATCCAGCGAGAGATGCAGCGCCTGCGCTCGGCCCTCGGCCTGCCGGATTCGGCTACGCCGCATGCGCTGCGCCACTCCTTTGCCACCCATCTTCTCGGCAGCGGCGGCGACCTGCGCACCATCCAGGAACTGCTCGGCCATGCCAGCCTGTCGACCACCCAGGTCTATACCGGCGTGGACGCCGC
The DNA here is from genome assembly GCF_900492205.1 of Ciceribacter sp. T2.26MG-112.2. GTDB lineage: Bacteria > Pseudomonadota > Alphaproteobacteria > Rhizobiales > Rhizobiaceae > Allorhizobium > Allorhizobium naphthalenivorans_A. Next base: position 268,944 of record NZ_UEYQ01000004.1, on the reverse strand, counting down.
ACGGCTCCTCGACGTCTACGAGCGCGCCCATCCCCGCGCCTGACACCGGGGCCGTTAACCACATGCGTTAAGGGAACGTCAGGAGGCGGGCCGCTAGATTGCCGCGATTGAAACGGACATCCCCATGATCGCGCACTCCTTCGACCGGCTTCGCCAGCGAAATCCCTTTTCCTCTGCCGGCGACGTCGCGCTCTGGCTGATCGCCGCGCTGCATGTGGCCCTGCTCGTCGCCACCGCTTTCGTGCTGTTCTCCGTCTCCCCGGCGAGAGCGGCGGAACCACCGACCTGCACCGGCGAAGACCTGTTGCCCGCCCTGCAAAAGACCGATCCCGCCACCTACGACAAGATCGTCGCCGAGGCAGCCAAGACGCCGAACGGCAAAGGCATATTCTGGAAGATCGAGAAGGCGGGCGTCCAACCTTCGTACCTTCTCGGCACGATGCACGTCACCGATCCGCGTGTGCTGACCATGCCGGAATCCGCACGCAAGGCGGCTGCCGAAGCCTCGACCATCGTCATCGAATCCGACGAGATTCTCGACGAGAAGAAGGCTGCGGCGGCAATGCTGATGCATCCCGAACTGACCATGTTCATGGACGGTTCGACGATCCGCGATCATATGTCAGCAGAGGATGCCGAAAAGCTGGAGAAGGGCCTCAAGACCCGCGGTCTCGCCCTTGCAGCTGTGGCGCGCATGAAGCCATGGATCCTGTCGAGCTTCGTCGCCCTTCCCGCCTGCGAACTTGCCCGCAAGGCGGCCGGCGCTTCCTTCCTCGACAAGCACATCGCCGAAGACGCGATCAAGGCGGGCAAGAAGGTCGCAGGCCTGGAGACCCTGGCGGAACAGTTGCAGGCGATGGCCGACCTGCCGGTCGAATTCCATCTGCAGGCGCTGATCGAGACGCTGGAACTTGGCGACAGGATGGACGACGTCATCGAGACCATGACCGGACTCTACCTCACCGGCGACATCGGCATGACGATGCCCACGCTCGAGGCGGTTGCGCCCACCGAGCTCGGCAAGGACGAAAGCGCCTATGCCGCCTTCGAGAAACGAATCGTCACCGACCGCAACAGGATCATGGCGGAACGCGCAGCCCCGCTGCTGTCGGAGGGCAACACCTTCATCGCTGTCGGCGCCCTGCACCTGCCGGGCGCCGAGGGGCTGGTAGAACTCATCCGTCAACAGGGCTTCACGGTCAGCGCCGTCGAGTAACGGCGGCGCCGACCTTGTCGGGCAGTCTCAGCCCTTGGTCATGCGTTGCGCCACGGGCGTCTTCCAGACGAACTGGTGGACCAGAACCGCCCCGACATGCGCGACGATCAGGACCCACATGACGAGCTTCATCGGGCCTGCATGCGGGCCGCCGGCAGCTTCCACCCCGCCGTAATAGGCCAGCGCCCCGCTGATCGGCATGGCGAAGAACAGCAGGTAGAAGGCACCGTGGGCGACCTTGGCGGCAAGCCTTCCCAGCGGCGGCTCCTCGGCGGGGGCCTCCGGCGCGCCATGGGTGAGGCGCAGAACCACCCGGATAACAGCAAGACAGAGCACGGCGATGCCGACATAGGCATGGATATTGGCCGATGCGATCATGTCGGGTGTCGGGGTCTGTCCCTCTTCGACCGCCTCAGAAAGCTCTTCCATCGCTTCGGCGAAAAGCAGGTTGAACAGGATGAGACCGGCCATCAGCCAGTGAATGAGACGTTGAGGAATAGAATAGGACAAAACGGGGGAGGACGCCATTTTCTTGCCTTTCGTCAATCGGTTAAGGGCAATTGCGTCCGGATGATAAAGGCCGCGCCCTGCTTGGCAAGGCGCGGCCCGGAAGATGGAGAAGATTTAACCTTCAGATGGCCAATTACATATGGATCGGCTTGAAGAAGGTTGCGAGCGCTGCCTCCTTGACGGCTTCCGACATGGTCGGATGCGCATGGCAGGTGCGGCCGAGATCTTCCGACGAACCGCCGAACTCCATCAGGACTGCGGCCTCGTGGATCATCTCGCCGGCGCCGAAGCCGACGATGTGGACGCCGAGAACCCGGTCGGTCTCCTTGTCGGCCAGAACCTTGACGAAACCGTCGGTCGCCTGCATGGCGCGGGCGCGGCCATTGGCGGTGAACGGGAACTTGCCGGCCTTGTAGGCGACGCCCGCGGCCTTCAGCTCTTCCTCGGTCTTGCCGACGGAGGCGACTTCCGGCTGGGTATAGACGACGCCCGGAATGACGTCATAGTTCACATGGCCGTGCTGGCCGGCGAGGATTTCGGCAAGCGCCACGCCTTCGTCTTCCGCCTTGTGGGCGAGCATCGGACCCTTGACCACGTCGCCGATGGCATAGATGCCGGCGACATTGGTGCGGTAGTGGCCGTCGATCTCGACGCGGCCGCGACCGTCCAGCGCAACGCCGGCTTCGGCAAGGCCGAGGCCCTCGGTGTAGGGCTTGCGGCCGGTGGCGATCAGCACGACGTCGGCATCGATCGTCTGGGCTTCGCCGCCCTTGACCGGTTCGAAGGTGACCTTCGCGCCGTTTTCGGCCTTCTGGACGCCGGTGACCTTGGCGCCGAGGTTGAATTCCATGCCCTGCTTGGCGAGCATGCGCTGGAACTGCTTGGAAACGTCGCCGTCCATGCCGCCGAGGATCGTATCGAGATATTCGACGACGGTGACCTTGGCGCCGAGGCGCAGCCAGACCGAGCCGAGTTCGAGGCCGATGACGCCGCCACCGACGACCACCATCTTGCCCGGAACCTTGTCGAGCGCGATGCCGCCCGTGGAGGACACGATGACCTTCTCGTCGATCTCGACGGCGACGCCGGGAATGCCGGCGACGTCTGAGCCGGTGGCGATGACGATGTTCTTGGTCTCGATGATCTGCTCCTCGCCCTTGTCATTGGTGACGGAAACCTTGCCCGCGGAAACGACCTTGCCGGTGCCCTGGAAGCCGTCGATCTTGTTCTTCTTGAACAGGAAAGAGACGCCCTCGACGTTTGCCTTCACCGTCGCGTCCTTGTGCGCCATCATCTTTTCAAGGTTCAGCTTCGGTGCGGCAACCTCGACGCCCAGCGTGTCCATGCCGTGGGCGGCATGGTGGAACATCTCGGAGGCGTGCAGCAGCGCCTTGGACGGAATGCAGCCGACGTTCAGGCAGGTGCCGCCATAGGTGGCACGCTTTTCGACCACGGCCACCTTGAGGCCGAGTTGGGCCGCCTTGATCGCGCAGACATAACCGCCCGGACCACTTCCGATTACCACCACATCATAAGCCATCGTATCGTTCCTTCGACTGTTACAGTGCCGTCGCCCCTCAGGCCTTGGGCGAACATTGTTTGAATGAGAAAATATCCCAGGGCGTGACCTTCATGGCCGCACCAAAGGAAGACGCTGCGATCGCCGGCCCGAAGCCCGGCAGGATGAGGCTGTCCGGCGCATCGGCGCCTTCATCAGGGATCAGATCAACCTGCCCGGTCGCCTTGTCGGCCGCATAGATAATGCCCTTCCAGATGGTGCAGGCGGCGATGTCCGCGCCCGTCACGTCGCCCTCAGGGCAATTGTCGAGCGCCATTGCTACCGGCCGCTCGATTTCCGGGTCGTAGAGCACATGCCCATCGACCTTCATCTTCGCATTCGACGAAACGAGCGAGAATCGATGGCTGAGCGGCGTATTCTCGCCACTTGCATCGAAACGAAGCTCAACACCGGCTTCCGGTTCCGCATAGACGGCGCGTTCAATTGGACAATCAACCGCGGCGGCCGGGAAAACGCCGACGATCCAAGCCGCAGCGATTGAGAACGTCAGGCGCATCTTCATCTCAGTTGGCCCTTGCCGCCGCGAGTTTCAGGCCGAAAGCAATGAACACGAGGCCCGAAGCCCGGTTGATCCACTTGCTCATGCGGGCAAAGACCGAGCGCATGCGCGGCGTGGTCATGAAGAAGGACACACCGACGAACCAGGCAATCAGGCAGGTCGCCATGACCAGGCCATAGCCGAACTTCACCGTGCCCGGCGTCGAGGCGCTGACCAGCGCCGAGAAGATCGACAGGAAGAACAGGACCGGCTTCGGATTGAGCGCATTGGCGAGGAAACCGAGGCCGAAGGCGCGAAAGGCGCTCTGCCGGGGGGCTTCCGCTTCGCCGGATGCAGGAGAGAGGTCCGTCGCGCCGGCACGGAGCGCCATCACGCCCATGTAGACGAGATAGGCGGCGCCCACCCACTTGATGATGGCGAAGAGCAGCAGCGATTGCGAAATGATGAGCCCGAGACCGAGGATCGTATAGGTCACATGAAACATCAGCGACGTGCCGATGCCGACGCTGGTCAGGATCGCCGCGCGCCGTCCGTGCACCATGGCCTGGCGCATGACCATGGCCGTGTCGGCTCCCGGCGCGACGATCGCGAAGGAGAAGACGGCCATCAGCGAGGCGAGTTCCAGGAGATAGGCGTGCATCTTCGCTTTCCTTCCGACGTCGTGGCGGCCCTTGGACCGACACTATGCCGGATCGAACGGGAGGCCACCAGAGGCAGCCTCCCAGAGGATCGGTCTTAGAGATCGAGAACCAGACGCTCCGGATCTTCCAGGCTTTCCTTGACGCGCACCAGGAAGGTGACCGCTTCCTTGCCGTCGACGATGCGATGGTCGTAGGAGAGCGCGAGATACATCATCGGCCGGATGACGACCTGGCCGCCGATGGCGACCGGACGCTCCTGGATCTTGTGCATGCCGAGGATGCCCGACTGCGGGGCATTCAGGATCGGCGAGGACATCAGCGAACCGTAGACACCACCGTTGGAGATGGTGAAGGTGCCGCCCTGCATGTCGGCCATCGACAGCGCGCCGTCACGGGCGAGCTTGCCGAGGCGACCGATATCCTTCTCGATCTCGGCGATCGACATCTGGTCGGCATCGCGAACGATCGGCACGACCAGGCCCTTGTCGGTCCCGACGGCTACGCCGATGTGGCAGTAGTTCTTGTAGACGATGTCGGTGCCGTCGATCTCGGCATTGACCGCCGGGAGTTCCTTGAGCGCGTGGGTCACGGCCTTGGTGAAGAAGCCCATGAAGCCGAGCTTCACGCCATGCTTCTTCTCGAAGATGTCCTTGTACTTGTTGCGCAGGCTCATGACCGCCGACATGTCCACCTCGTTATAGGTGGTCAGCATGGCCGCCGTGTTCTGGGCATCCTTGAGGCGTTTGGCGATTGTCTGGCGCAGGCGGGTCATCTTGACGCGCTCTTCGCGAACCGCATCGTCGGCGGCCGAGGGCGCGCGCGGAGCAGCCGCCGGGGCCGGCGCGGCAGCCGTCGTCACACCCTTGGCGACGGCTGCGATCACGTCTCCCTTGAGAACCTGGCCACGCTTGCCGGTGCCTTCGACCTGGTCGGCCGAAAGATTGTTTTCAGCCAGCATCTTGGCAGCGGCCGGAGCGGCCGGCATGGAGCCGGAGGCAGCAGCAGGAGCGGAAGCTGCCGGTGCGGCGGGGGCGGCAGCGGCCGCAGGTGCGGCCGGCTTCGCCGGTTCTGCGGAAACAGCGCCGGCGGCGCCTTCGGCGATCTGGCCGAGGAGAGCGCCGAGACCGACGGTTTCGCCGTTCTGGGCAACGATTTCCGTCAGGACGCCGGAGGCCGGCGCGGGGACCTCGACGGTAACCTTGTCGGTTTCCAGTTCGACGAGCGGCTCGTCGGCCTTGACGACGTCGCCGACCTTCTTGAACCAGGTGCCGATGGTGGCTTCGCTGACGGATTCACCCAGGGTGGGTACGCGGATTTCTGTGGCCATGATCTCAATTCCGTTGATCAGAGAATGTTTCTGTCGATGGGTCTCGGCGGTGGGAGGCATCAGCCCCCCAGCGCATCCTCGAGGAAGGCTTCGAGCTGGGCGAGATGCTTCGACATCAGGCCCGTCGCCGGCGACGCTGCGGCCGGACGACCCGTATAGCGCACACGCTGGTACTTGGCGTCGATATGGGCGAGCACCCATTCGAGATAGGGGTCGATGAACGACCACGCGCCCATGTTCTTCGGCTCTTCCTGGCACCACACCATCTCGGCATTGCGGAACCGCGAAAGCTCGTTGATCAGCGCCTTGGCCGGGAACGGATAGAGCTGTTCGATGCGCAGCAGGTAGACATCGTCGATGCCGCGCTTTTCGCGCTCTTCCAGCAGATCATAGTAGACCTTGCCGGTGCACATCACGACGCGCCGGATCTTGTTGTCCTTCTGCAGCTTGATCGGGCCGTCCTTGATGATCTCGGCATCGTCCCAAAGCAGGCGGTGGAACGAGCTCTCACCGGCCATTTCCGAAAGGCTCGACACCGCACGCTTGTGGCGCAGCAGCGACTTCGGCGTCATCAGGATCAGCGGCTTGCGGAAGTCGCGCTTCACCTGGCGGCGCAGTATGTGGAAGTAGTTCGCCGGCGTGGTGACGTTGGCGACCTGCATATTGTCTTCGGCGCACATCTGCAGCCAGCGCTCGAGGCGGGCGGACGAATGTTCCGGACCCTGCCCTTCATAGCCGTGCGGAAGCAGGCAGACGAGACCGGACATGCGCAGCCACTTGCGCTCGCCAGACGAGATGAACTGGTCGAAAACGACCTGCGCACCATTGGCGAAGTCGCCGAACTGGGCTTCCCACAGCGTCAGCGCATTCGGGCGGGCCAGCGAATAGCCGTATTCGAAGCCGAGCACCGCTTCTTCGGAGAGCATCGAGTTGATGACCTCGTAGCGGCCCTGGTTGGGCGCCAGATTGGCGAGCGGAATGTAGCGATCTTCGGTTTCCTGATCGTAGAGTACCGAATGGCGCTGGCTGAAGGTGCCACGTTCGCAATCCTGGCCCGAGAGACGGATCTTGGTACCCTCGACGCAGAGCGAACCGAAGGCAAGGGCTTCGCCCATGGCCCAGTCGATCCCCTCTCCCGTCTCGGCCATTTGCGCGCGATTGTCCATGAAGCGCTGGATCGTGCGGTGCGCCTTGAAGCCCTCGGGAATGGTCGACAGCTTGCGGCCGATCTCTTTCAGCTGCTTCATCGGCACAGCGGTCTTGCCGCGGCGCTGTTCGTCGGCATTGTCGGCGGTCCTCAGACCCGACCAGGCGCCGTCCAGCCAGTCGGCCTTGTTCGGCTTGTAGGCCTGACCTGCCTCGAACTCCTGCTCGAGATGGGCGCGCCAGTCGGCCTTCATCTTCTCGAATTCGCCTTCGGTGATCAGGCCTTCGGCGATCAGACGCTCGGCATAGAGCTGAACGACGGTCTTGTGGGCGCGGATCGCCTTGTACATCTTCGGCTGCGTGAACGCGGGCTCGTCGCCTTCGTTATGGCCGAAGCGGCGGTAGCAGAACATGTCGACCACGACCGGCTTGTGGAACTTCATCCGGTATTCGGTGGCGATCTTGGCGGCGTAGGTAACCGCTTCCGGATCGTCGCCGTTGACGTGGAAGATCGGTGCCTCGATCATCTTGGCCACGTCGGACGGATAGGGCGACGAGCGCGAGAAGGCCGGATTGGTGGTGAAGCCGATCTGGTTGTTGATGATGAAGTGCATGGTGCCGCCGACGCGGTGACCGCGCAGACCCGACAGGCCGAGGATTTCGGCCACGACGCCCTGTCCGGCAAAGGCCGCATCGCCATGCAGCAGCAGCGGCAGAACCTTGACGCGTTCCTTGAGCGGAATGATGTCGCCGTCCCAGACCTTGGCCAGCTGGTCCTGCTTGGCGCGTGCCTTGCCCATGACGACCGGGTTGACGATTTCCAGGTGCGACGGGTTGGCCGTCAGCGACAGATGGACCTTGTTGCCGTCGAATTCGCGGTCGGAGGACGCGCCCAGGTGATACTTGACGTCGCCCGAGCCTTCGACTTCGTCGGGCTTGAACGAACCGCCCTTGAATTCGTGGAACACGGCGCGATGCGGCTTGGCCATCACGTTGGTGAGCACGTTCAGGCGGCCGCGATGGGCCATGCCGAGGACGATCTCCTCCAGGCCTTCCTGGCCGCCGCGCTTGATGATCTGCTCCAGCGCCGGGATCAGCGCTTCACCGCCGTCGAGGCCGAAGCGCTTGGTGCCCTTGTACTTGACGTCGATGAACTGCTCGAAGCCCTCTGCCTCGATCAGCTTCGACAGGATCGCCTTCTTGCCGTTGTCGGTGAACTCGACGCCCTTGCCCGGACCTTCGATGCGTTCCTGGATCCAGTGCTTTTCTTCCGGATTGGAAATATGCATGAACTCGACGCCAAGCGTCGAGCAATAGGTCCGCTTGAGGATGTCGAGCATTTCCGGAATGGTCGCGTATTCGAGACCAAGCACGTTGTCGATGAAGATCTTGCGGCTGTAATCGGCCTCGGTGAAGCCATAGGCGCTCGGCGAAAGCTCGTTGAAGTCCTCGACGGGAGCGGCGATGCCGAGCGGGTCGAGATTGGCATGAAGGTGACCGCGCATGCGGTAGGCACGGATCATCATGATGGCGCGCACCGAATCGCGGGTCGCCTGAAGCACATCGGCTTCGCTCGCCGGTTTGCCGGTTGCGGCGGCGGTAGCCTCGACCTTCGCCTTGACCTTGGTTTCGATGGCCTTCTCGACCACACCCCAATTGCCGTCGAGCGCCGAGACGAGGTCGCCATTGGCGGCGATCGGCCAGTTCTTGCGCTGCCAGGAGGCACCGGCGGCGGCTTTCTTCACATCGGCCGGGTTTTCGGCGAGCGCCTTGAAGAAGGCCTGCCATTCGTCGGGGACGGATTTCGGATCGTCCTCGTAACGCGCGTGGAGCTGCTCGATATAGGCAGCGTTCGAACCGTCGAGGAACGACGTGATCTGAAACTGCTCGTTGGCTTCTTGCCTTGCCATGGTGTCTTGCGAGCCTTTGCGCCCGCCTCCCGACTTGAGGTGATGACCGGGGACCGGTCTGCCGCTTGCTTGGATCGCCCCGTGACGACCCAGTAGTTAAAACGCCAAATCAGGCAGGCGGACCCTAAGCATGGTCCCCCTGCCTGTTGTTGTTAAGGGGTCTCAGCCCTTGAGGACTTCAACCAGGGTCTTGCCCAGGCGTGCCGGCGAAGGCGAAACCTTGATACCGGCCGCTTCCATGGCCTCGATCTTCGATTCCGCATCGCCCTTGCCGCCGGAGACGACCGCGCCTGCGTGACCCATGGTGCGGCCCTTCGGAGCGGTCCGGCCGGCGATGAAGCCTGCCATCGGCTTCTTGCGACCCTTCTTGGCTTCGTCGATCAGGAACTGGGCCGCGTCTTCTTCGGCCGCACCGCCGATTTCGCCGATCATGATGATCGAGGTGGTGGCCGGGTCGGCCAGGAACAGTTCGAGCACATCGATGAATTCGGTGCCCTTGACCGGGTCGCCGCCGATACCGACAGCGGTGGTCTGGCCGAGGCCCTCGTTCGAGGTCTGGAAGACGGCCTCATAGGTCAGCGTGCCGGAGCGCGAGACGATACCGACCGAACCCTTGCGGAAGATCGAGCCCGGCATGATGCCGATCTTGCATTCTTCCGGGGTCAGGATGCCGGGGCAGTTGGGACCCAGCAGGCGCGACTTGGACTTGTCGAGCTTGGCCTTGACCCGCACCATGTCCATGACCGGGATACCCTCGGTGATGCAGGTGATGAACGGGATCTCGGCTTCGATCGCCTCGATGATCGCGTCTGCGGCACCTGCCGGCGGAACGTAGATCACGGTCGCGTCGGCGCCGGTCTTTTCCTTAGCCTCGGCGACGGTGGCGAAGATCGGCAGGCTTTCGCCCTTCGAGCCGGCCCAGGTTTCGCCACCCTTCTTCGGGTGGATACCGCCGACCATCTGCGTGCCGTAATAGGCGAGCGCCTGCTCGGTGTGGAAGCTACCGGTCTTGCCGGTCAGGCCCTGGACGAGGACCTTGGTGTTCTTGTTGACGAGAATCGACATTGTTTCCGGTCCTTCAAATTAGCCGTTGATCGCCGCGACGATCTTCTTCGCCGCGTCGTCCAGATCGTCAGCGGCGGTGATCGCCAGACCGGACTCGTTGAGGATTTTCTTGCCGAGCTCGACATTGGTGCCTTCCAGGCGCACGACGAGCGGAACCTTGAGACCAACTTCCTGGACGGCAGCGACAACGCCCTCGGCGATGACGTCACACTTCATGATGCCGCCGAAGATGTTGACGAGGATGCCCTCGACCTTCGGGTCGGCGGTGATGATCTTGAAGGCAGCCGCGACCTTCTCCTTGCCGGCGCCGCCGCCGACGTCGCAGAAGTTCGCCGGCTCCTTGCCGTACAGCTTGATGATGTCCATCGTCGCCATGGCGAGACCGGCACCATTGACCATGCAGCCGATATTGCCGTCGAGGGCGACATAGGCGAGGTCCCACTTGGAGGCTTCGATTTCCTTGGCGTCTTCTTCGGTCTCGTCGCGCAGCGCGCGCACGTCGTCGTGACGGAACAGCGCATTGCCGTCGAACGACATCTTGGCGTCGAGAACGCGCAGATGGTCATTCTTCATGACGATCAGCGGGTTGACTTCGAGGAGAGCCATGTCCTTTTCGACGAAGGCCTTGTAGAGCGCCGGGAAGAGCGACTTTGCGTCTTCGGCGGCAGCACCGGTCAGCTCGAGAGCCTTGGAGATGGCGGCGATATCGGCAGCCGTCACGCCGGCTTCCGGGTCGATGGCGATGGTGTGGATCTTCTCGGGCGTGTCATGGGCGACAGCCTCGATGTCCATGCCGCCTTCGGTCGAAACGACGAAAGCGACGCGGCCGACGGAGCGGTCGACCAGCAGCGAGCAATAGAGTTCGCGAGCGATGTCGGCGCCGTCTTCGATGTAGAGACGGTTGACCTGCTTGCCGGCTTCGCCGGTCTGGGCCGTCACCAGCGTGTTGCCGAACATTTCCTTGGCATGGGCCTTAGCTTCGTCGATCGAGAAGGCGAGGCGAACACCGCCCTTGGCGTCGGGGCCGAGTTCCTTGAACTTGCCCTTGCCGCGGCCGCCGGCATGGATCTGGCTCTTGACCACGTAGAGCGGGCCGGGAAGCTGCTTGGCGGCAGCCTCGGCTTCTTCCGCCGAGAAGATCGCCACGCCTTCGGCGACCGGTGCGCCATAGCCCTTCAGAAGAGCCTTGGCCTGATATTCATGAATGTTCATCGTCTAGTCCCTAGTTCTGGGCCGAATGGCGGTTACTTGAGGGCGGGGGCGATATTGATGCAGGCTTCGCAGAGGCCGGCAACCGCGCCGACGGACTTCTGGAAGGCTTCTTCTTCGGCCTTGTTGAATTCGACTTCGATGATGCGCTCGACACCGCCGGCGCCGATGATCGTCGGCACGCCGACATACATGTCCTTCACGCCGTACTGGCCGGAAAGGTAGGCGGCGCAGGGCAGGACGCGCTTCTTGTCCTTGAGGAAGGACTCGGCCATTTCGATCGCCGAGGCGGCCGGTGCGTAATAGGCCGAACCGGTCTTCAGCAGGCCGACGATTTCGGCGCCGCCGTCACGGGTGCGCTGGATGATTTCTTCGAGGCGCTCCTTGGTGACCCAGCCCATCTTGACGAGGTCGGTGAGCGGGATGCCGCCGACGGTCGAGTAGCGGGCGAGCGGCACCATGGTGTCGCCGTGGCCGCCGAGAACGAAGGCGGTGACGTCCTGGACCGAAACCTTGAATTCTTCAGAGAGGAAGAGGCGGAAGCGAGCGCTGTCGAGAACGCCGGCCATGCCCACGACCTTGTTGGTCGGCAGGCCGGAGAACTTCTGCAGCGCCCAGACCATGGCGTCGAGCGGGTTGGTGATGCAGATCACGAAAGCGTTCGGGGCATATTTCTTGATGCCGGCGCCGACCTGTTCCATGACCTTGAGGTTGATGCCGAGAAGGTCATCGCGGCTCATGCCGGGCTTGCGGGCGACGCCGGCGGTGACGATGCAGACGTCTGCGCCTTCGATGGCGGCATAGTCGCTGGCGCCGGTCAGCTTGGCATTGAAGCCTTCGACCGGGGAGGACTGAGCGATATCGAGGCCCTTGCCCTGCGGGATGCCGTCGGCAATGTCGAACAGGACAATATCGCCCAGTTCCTTGAGGCCGGCGAGATGCGCCAGCGTTCCACCAATCATTCCAGAACCGATAAGAGCGATCTTGTTGCGCGCCATTGAAGTGCTTCCTTTTAGATCCAAAACCAAAGCTGACGGCCTCGTTTAGCCGGGCATTGTGAAAATTCGCATAACGACAGTTGAGAAAAACTGCAACCGATTAATTCGGAGGCAATATTTTCAATCGGTTAGATCATAAAAGTCTTACGTAAACGTCAAAAATTATGACGCATAAGCGTCACACTTCAGCGCGCCGACCATCGTGAAGCGCCAGATAGTCGGCACTGCGCATCTCGAACAACCGAGAAACGGTCCGGTCGAACTCGAAACCCTCCGTGCCCTTCTTCTCGGTGAGAAGCGCCTCCGGCATCGCCACGGCGGAGGCGAACAGCCGAACCGACGCGTCGTAGAGTGCATCGATCAGGATAATAAAGCGTTTCGTCTCGTTTCGCCGGGCTGGCCCGAGATGGGGGATCTGGTCGATGAAAACCACGTCGAAACGCTTTGCGATCTCCAGATAGTCGGAAGCGCCGAGCGGCTGCTCGCACAGCTGCGCAAACGTGAAGCGCGCAGCCCGACCAACGGCACGCGGAACGGAGACGGACCGCCCCTTCATCTCGATCTCGGTCGGCACTTCGGGACGCCCTTGGGTAATCCGCTCCCAGGCCAGGTCCATCAGACGGGCCGCCTCCGCATCGAGCGGCGCCACATAGACGGGCAGGCTTTCCAGCTTCTCCAGCCTGTAGTCGGTTGGCGAATCCAGCGTCGTCACCTCGACATGGCGCTTGAGCAACTCGATGAAGGGGAGAAACAGGCCCCGGTTCAGACCGTCCCGATAGAGATTGCCGGGTTCGACGTTAGACGTCGCGACCAGCGTGCAACCCTGGGCAAAGAGTTCGGTGAACAGTCGCGACAGGATCATCGCATCGGCGATGTCGGTGACGGTGAACTCATCGAAACAGAGGAGTTCGGCCTCCTCACGCAAGGCTGCGGCAACGGGAGGAACGGGGTCGGCCTGGCGCGTCTCGCCATTCTTCAGCTTGATCCGATGGGCGTGGATCCGGGCATGCACGTCGGCCATGAACTCGTGGAAATGGGCACGCCGCTTCTTCTCGACGGGGGCCATCCTGAAGAACAGGTCCATCAGCATGGTCTTGCCGCGACCGACGCTGCCATGCACATAAAGTCCGCGCACCGGTTGCAGCGGCTTGCGCTTCTGCGCGAACATCCAGCCGAGCGCGCTCTTCTTGGCGGCCGGCCGGCGCTGCTTCATCTCATGAAGAATGCGGTCGAGTTGCACGGCCACGGCCATCTGGGCCTTGTCGGGCTGGAGGGTGCCGGCCTCCGTCATCGAGCGCAATTGCTCGGCGACGCTCATCGCATAGTCTGGGATGGGCTGCATGCGCAGGCTCCGCTTGGGCAGGCGGGCGGGATCGCCGGAGCGATCACCGCGCAAGGGATGAGGGATGGTGTTTAGCGGCTGAGGCTGATCGGCTGGCCGGTATTGGTGGTGCCGTCATATCGCGCATCGGCGGACTTGTAGAGGCGGCCGAGCACGTTGCCGCTGCGGTCCTTCAGCACCACCTGCTTGCCGGCGACTTCCCACGACCCCATGGTTGTCAGCGGGCCGGCACAACCGCGCGTGCCGCCACGCGAACCGCTGCCGAGATTGGTGAGTGTCAGGAACATGTCGCACGAGGCGCCGGCGTTGGAGACGCGCCAGTTTCCGACCATGGATTCCTTGGTGATGTCGAGCGCCGTGGCAGGCGCGACATCGGTTGCAGCCGTCTGGGTGGCAGGGGCCGGCGCGGCCGGGAAGCCGGATGGCGAAGTGGCGCCGGGCGGCGGCAACTGTCCCGACTGCACGGAAGGAACGGGTTGAGCTTCAAGCGGCGGCAGGGCGGAGGAACTGGATTCCATCCCGCTGAACGATGTACGCTGGCAGCCTGCCAGAGACAGAAGGATCGCGACGCCTGTCGCCGCATGTTTCAACTTCATCATCACACTCCCGGTTGACCGCGTAGGGCCGGTTGTCGTCCCGAAACAAGGCGGAATTATCGCGAAAGGGACGATCGAATCAAGTCACTAGCAGATACATGAAACGGCGGGACCTCCAAAGGAGATCCGCGCCGGTCAGCACTTACATGGGTCGCCAGATCAGAAAGGCAACCTGCGGGCTGCCTGTTTGAACGATCAGACGCGACGCTCGACCATCATCTTCTTGATCTCCGCGATCGCCTTGGCCGGATTGAGGCCCTTGGGGCAAGTCTGCGCGCAGTTCATGATGGTGTGGCAGCGATAGAGCCGGAAGGGGTCTTCCAGATTGTCGAGACGTTCGCCGGTCGCTTCGTCCCTGGAGTCGATCAGCCAGCGATAGGCCTGCAAGAGGACGGCCGGACCGAGATAACGGTCGCCGTTCCACCAGTAGCTCGGACAGGAGGTCGAGCAGCAGGCGCACAGAATGCACTCGTAGAGACCGTCGAGCTTGAGGCGATCCTCATGGCTCTGCTTCCATTCCTTGGCCGGCGGCGGCGAAACCGTCTTCAGCCAGGGCTCGATCGAACGGTGCTGGGCGTAGAAGTTGGTGAGGTCAGGCACCAGGTCCTTGACCACCGGCAGATGCGGCAGCGGATAGACCTTCACGGTGCCGCCGATCTCTTCCATGCCCTTGGTGCAGGCGAGCGTGTTGGTGCCGTCGATGTTCATCGCGCAGGAACCGCAGATGCCTTCGCGGCAGGAGCGGCGCAGCGTCAGCGTCGGGTCGATATTGTTCTTGATGTAGAGAAGGCCATCGAGAACCATCGGGCCGCAGTCGTCGACATCGATGTAATAGGTATCGATGCGCGGGTTCTGCCCGTCGTCCGGGTTCCAGCGATAGATCCGGTATTCGCGGACGTTCTTGGCACCGGCCGGCTTCGGCCAGACCTTGCCTTCACTGATCTGCGAATTTTTCGGAAGGGCGAGTTCAACCATATCCAGTTCCTCTCGAGATCAGTAGACGCGTGCCTTGGGCGCGATCTTGTAGGGATCGATGCCTTCGGCGATCAGGTCGGTGTGGACCGGACGATAGTCGAGTTTCACGTCGCCGGCTTCGGAGACCCAGGCGAGCGTATGCTTGCGCCAGTTCTCGTCGTCGCGACCGGCGAACGGGCCGCTGGTATAGTCTTCGCGCGCATGGCTGCCGCGGCTTTCCTTGCGCGCTTCCGCGCCATAGACCGTGGTGATGGCATTGGCCATCAGATTGTGCAGTTCGAGCGTTTCGACAAGGTCGGAGTTCCACACCAGCGACCGGTCGGTGACCTTGACGTCCGGCAGTTCCTTCCAGATCGCCGAGATGCGGCGGCAGCCGCTTTCGAGCGCTTCCTGGGTACGGAACACGGCCGCGTCTTCCTGCATGGCGCGCTG
Organism: Ciceribacter sp. T2.26MG-112.2; assembly: GCF_900492205.1. GTDB lineage: Bacteria > Pseudomonadota > Alphaproteobacteria > Rhizobiales > Rhizobiaceae > Allorhizobium > Allorhizobium naphthalenivorans_A. The sequence goes on along the minus strand of NZ_UEYQ01000004.1, from coordinate 253,499 downwards.
CATCTTGTCGCGCAGCACGGCGGTAGGCGTCGAGCCGGAGGCGTTCCGCAAGGTGTCGAAGCGCTCCATGATCTTGTCGCAGGCGGCAATGTCGAGCGCCGGAACCGGCTCGGACTTGTCGATCACCTGACCGGCGCGGATGGCGGCGGCGCGGCCGAAGACCACGAGGTCGATCAGCGAGTTGGAGCCGAGGCGGTTTGCACCATGAACCGAGGCGCAACCGGCCTCGCCGACGGCCATCAGGCCGGGCGCGATGCGTTCCGGATTGGCGGCATCGGCGTTCAGCACCTCGCCCCAGTAGTTGGTCGGAATGCCGCCCATGTTGTAGTGGACTGTCGGCAGGACCGGGATCGGCTCGCGGGTCACGTCGACGCCGGCGAAGATCTTGGCCGATTCCGAAATGCCCGGAAGGCGCTCGTGCAGGACGGCCGGATCGAGGTGGTCGAGATGCAGGAAGATGTGGTCCTTGTTCTTGCCGACGCCGCGGCCTTCGCGGATTTCCAGCGTCATGCAGCGCGAGACGACGTCGCGCGAGGCAAGGTCCTTGGCCGAGGGCGCATAGCGTTCCATGAAGCGCTCGCCTTCGGAGTTGACGAGATAGCCGCCTTCGCCGCGCGCCCCTTCGGTGATCAGACAGCCGGCACCATAGATGCCGGTCGGATGGAACTGGACGAATTCCATGTCCTGCAGCGGCAGGCCGGCACGGGCGATCATGCCGCCGCCGTCGCCGGTGCAGGTATGGGCCGACGTTGCCGAGAAATAGGCGCGGCCGTAACCGCCGGTCGCCAGCACCACCATCTTGGCGGCGAAGCGATGGATCGTGCCGTCGTCAAGGTTCCAGGCGACGACACCGGTGCAGCGGCCATCGGGCGCCATGATCAGGTCGAGGGCGAAGTATTCGATGAAGAATTCGGCATTATTGCGCAGCGACTGGCCATAAAGCGTGTGCAGGATGGCGTGGCCGGTACGGTCGGCGGCGGCGCAGGTGCGCTGCACCGGCGGGCCTTCGCCGTAGTTCTGCATGTGGCCGCCGAACGGGCGCTGGTAGATCTTGCCTTCCTCGTTGCGGGAAAAGGGAACGCCGTAGTGCTCGAGCTCATAGACCGCCTTCGGCGCTTCCATGGCGAGATACTGCATGGCGTCGACGTCGCCGAGCCAGTCGGAACCCTTGACGGTGTCATAGAGGTGCCACTGCCAACAGTCCGGCGTCATGTTGGTGAGCGAAGCAGCAATGCCACCCTGGGCCGCAACCGTGTGCGAGCGGGTCGGGAAGACCTTGGTGATGCAGGCAGTCTTGAAGCCCTGTTCGGCCATGCCGAGCGTGGCGCGCAGGCCGGCGCCGCCGGCGCCGACGACGACCACGTCATAGGAGTGGTCGACATACTTGTAGGCCTTGCCGTTCTGGGCGGGGGAGTTGATCGGTGCCATGGGGATTATCCTACGAATGCGATCTTCAGAAGGGCGAAAAGACAGAGCCCGCCGATCAGGATCGCGAAGAACATGTTGAGCATCAAGAGGGCGATCTTGGTGAACTCCTGATGGACATAGTCCTCGATGATCACCTGCATGCCGAGCTTCATGTGAATGACGCCGGAGAGGACGACCAGGCCCATGACCACGGCGACGACCGGATTGGCCAGCGCGCCGACGACTTCCGCATAGGGCGCGCCGCCGTAGCAGACCAGGAAACCGATGAAGAAGGTGATGAGCGGAATATTGGCGACGGCCGTGACCCGCTGACGCCAGAAATGATCCGTGCCTTCCTTGGCCGAACCGAGACCGCGGACCTTACCGAGCGGAGTGCGCATATCCATGTTCGTGTTCCTCAGCGTACGGCGTAGGCGATCGCCCACACGAGAACGGTCAGCACCACCGAACCGATGATGTTGGCCTTGGCGAGCTTGGTGGAGAAGTGCTTGTCGAAGCCGTAGCCGACATCCCACATCAGGTGGCGCAGGCCGCCGAGCATGTGGTGAAGCAGGGCCCAGGTGTAGCCGAACAACACGAGCCGGCCGACGATCGTCCCCATGAACCAGCTGACCCAGTCGAAATAGGCGGCACCCGTCGAGGCGGCGATCAGCCACCAGGCGACCAGAATGGTGCCGAAGTAGAGCGCGGCACCGGTGATGCGATGCAGGATCGACATCACCATGGTGGGGATCGGCTTGTAGATTTGCAGATGCGGCGACAAGGGCCGGTTATTTGTCAGATTCGCCATCAGAACCTCGCGGCGTTTCAATGCGTTCCGAGAACTCGGACATCCTCCGGGCAATGCCTTGATCCCACACGTGGGTGCATTGCATCAATCGCGACGTTTAATCGCCGAAATGACCGACGACAAGCCCATTCGCTCGCCGATTCGATTTTAATCGATTGGGATGAATAGAACTTTATGCCAACGCGCGGCGATTGATCATGTCCTGCTAAAAAATCACGCGCGGCAATGACTTTACCGAGGAAATCGGGCATGGTGGCCTTAACCTTTTGTTAACCACCCCGAGCCCGACGGAGAGGCATCCATGGTCACGCGTCTTGCCCGCACCGGACTGGTCATTGCCGGCGCCCTATCGCTTTTTCTTGGTGCAACCCAATTGAGCGCCAGTGAATACCGTCATTCTCGACATCCGGACCGGAGTGGCTACGATCGTCATTATCAGCAAACTGTGGTCGGTGGCGCGGGATTGCCGTCCGTCGTTCCCGGTATCGGCACCTTTGCCGGATCGATCTCCGCCGTACGGGTTCGCGGCGCCGGGATCTACTTCGCGATCGAGGGTTCCCGCAGCGCCGTCGTCACCTATCGGCCGCCGGCGGCAAGGATCATCGAGGTCGATGCGGAAATGGACGACAGCGCCTGCGCCTACGAGGCCGGCGTATGCGTCATCCGCCCTCGCTGATGAGGCCGGTCAGCGGAAACGCCAGACCGTCGTCCGCTTGATTTCGCAGTCCTCGAGAACCCGCGTGACCGGCACTTCGTAGGTGGCGAGCGCCTCGAGCCGCTCGGTCGGGCGATAGCTGCGTCCGGGATCGCCAACCAGCACCCGCCTCCCGCCAGCGGCAAGATGTGCGAACCAGTCGGATAGCGCGCTGGCAAAATCCCGGTCATAGAAAACGTCGCCGGCCAGCACGATGTCGGAATCGATGGATTTTCCGATCAGGTTATCGGCGGTGAAGCCGATCTCCACGCCATTCTCGCGAGCATTGAGCCTTACCGCCGTTCCGGCCCACGGGTCGATGTCGGCGGCGACCACCTCGGCGGCTCCGGCGAGCTTCGCCGCGATCGCCACCAGCCCGGAACCGCTGGCAAAATCGAGCACGCGCTTGCCGCGCACCTCTTGCGGATGATCGAGGATGTAACGGGCGAGCCCCTGCCCGCCGGCCCAGGCAAAGGCCCAGAACGGCGGCGGCAGACCGATTTCCTCGAGGTCTTCTTCCGTCTTCAGCCAGAGGTCATGAACCTCGCTTGCCAGCCGCAATCGGATTTCCGGCACATGCGGCGGCGCCATCAGGCTGGTGTTTGCGCAAATGAACGTCTCGGGATCGGTGTTCAAGCCATCTCCCTCAGCGCGGCGGATTGTCGAGCCCGCCCATGCGGCAGACTTCGAGATATTCCTCTTCCGTCACCGGCTGGACGGAGAGCCGCATCGAGGTGACCAAGGCCATGTTGGCAAGCTTCGGATTGGCCTTGACGTCCTTCAGCGAGACGGGCTTCGGCATGTCACAGACGGCGCGGATATCGACGCAGTCCCAGCGGGCATCCCCTTCGGCGGTGGAATCCGGATGGGACAGCGCGCAGACTTCCGCGATGCCGACGACCTCCAGCCCCTCGTTCGAGTGATAGAAGAAGCCCTTGTCGCCGATCTTCATGGCCCGCATGTTGTTGCGGGCCAGATAGTTGCGAACGCCGGTCCACTCGGTGCCCTTTTCGCCTGCATCCTTCTGCATCTGCCAGGACCACTTGAAAGGTTCGGACTTGTAGAGCCAGAAAGCCATCTGCCCTCAAGCCTCCGGATTGTTGAAGACCCAGTTGTAGGGCTTGATCTCGACATTGGCGAAAAGGCCGACCTTGGCATAGGGATCCTGCGCCGCGATCGCCTTGGCACCTTCGATGTCGTCGGCAGCGATCAAAAGCATGGAGCCGCAGGGCTTGCCGTCGGCATCGAGGAAGGGCCCCCCGATCTTCAGCGTGCCGGCGGCATTGAGACCGTTCAGCCATTCGAGATGGGTCGGGCGGGTTTCCATCCGGACATTCAGGTGTCCCGGCTTGTCGGCGCAGATTACGGCAAACAGCATGTTTCGTCTCTCCTTGGTTCTTCTAGAGCCCGTCACTCGGTGGTGATCGGACGCGACATCAACTGCTCGATGGCCGTCGGAATATCGAGGCTACCCTCGATGATCGCCGCCACGGCATCGGTGATCGGCATGCTGACCGAAAGCCCCTCGGCCAGCCGCGAGGCGACGGCGGCGGCAAAGGCGCCTTCGACCAGTTGCCCACGCGAGAAATCGATCGGTTCGCCGCGGCCCAGCGCAATGCCGAAACGCAGGTTGCGCGACTGGTGGCTGGTGGCGGTCAGCACCAGGTCGCCGAGCCCGGACAGACCACGAACGGTGTCCGTTTTGCCGCCCATGGCCGCGACCAGTCGTGACATTTCGGCAAGCCCGCGCGAAATGAGCGCGGCGCGGGCGGAATCGCCAAGCCCCATGCCCTCCACGATGCCGCAGGCGATCGCCAGCACATTCTTCAGCGCCCCGCCGAGCTGCACGCCGATCCGGTCATCGGAAGCGTAGAGACGGAAAGTCCGGCCGAAAATGGCATGCGCCAGCCGCTCGGCAATGGCCAGGTCGGAGGCCGCGATCGCCATTGCCGTCGGCAGGCCGCGGGCGATGTCGGCGGCAAAACCGGGTCCGGAAAGCGCGGCCACGGCATGATGCGGCAGCGCTTCTTCAAGGACATCCGTCAACAGCCGCGTGGTGTTGCGGTCAATGCCCTTGGCACAGGTGACCACAGCCGCCCCCTCGCGGAGATGGGGTCCGTATTGTGCGGCCGCTTCCGCCTGGGCCTGCGAGGGCATGGCGAAGAGCACGATCTCGGCTGCGGCGATCACGCCGGGATCGACAGAGAACCGCAAGGCGTCCGGCAGGCGAATGCCGGGCAGGGCCGCCTCGTGTACCCGAGACGCCTGCAAATCCGCGATCAGCGCGGCATCCCGGCCGAAGAGCGTGGTCTCGACCCTGCCCTCGGCCGCCATGACGGCGGCAAGCGCCGTACCGAAGGCGCCTGAACCGATGACGACGATGCGGTCAGCCCCGCTCATGCCTTTGCTCCCCGCTTGCCATAGGAAAGCAAGGCCTGCGCATCCGCGTCGAGCGGCCAGCGCGAACGCGGCTGTACGTCGAGCGGATCGGCCGGCATACCAAGCGCCATGCGCTCCAGCCCCGCCCAGGCGATCATCACGGCATTGTCGGTGCAAAGGTGGTGCGGCGGAGCGACGAAGCGAAAGCCGTGCCGGTCGCACAACGCTTGAAGGGTGCGGCGCAACGCCTTGTTTGCCGCAACCCCGCCGGCGACCACCAGGGCAGGAAGACCGTCAGTCTGGGGGAACTCGGTCAGGAACCGCAGCAGCCCCCGCCCGATCCGGTCGTCGAGGGTGCGCGAAATCGCGCGCTGGAAGGAAGCGCAAATGTCGGCGATGTCCTGATCGCTCACCGGCGCGATGCTCTCCGCCGCCTGGCGAACGGCCGTCTTCAGGCCGGAGAAGGAGAAGTCGAGCCGGGCTTCGCCCACCAGCGGTCGCGGAAAGGCGAAACGCTCTTCGTCTCCCGTCGCTGCCGCCCTCTCGACTTCCGGGCCGCCGGGATAAGGCAGGCCGAGCAGTTTGGCCGTCTTGTCGAAGGCTTCGCCAAGCGCATCGTCGATGGTCGTGCCCCAGCGCTCGTAGGAACCCACGCCGCGCACCAGCACAAGCTGGGTGTGGCCACCGGAGACGAGCAGCATCAGGTAGGGGAAGCGCAGATTGTCGGTCAGCCGCGCGGTCAGCGCGTGGCCTTCGAGATGGTTGATCGCATAGAGCGGCTTACCAGTCGCCCGCGCGATTGCCTTGCCGGTCATCAGCCCAACCAGAAGGCCGCCGATCAGTCCGGGACCGGCGGTTGCGGCAATCGCATCAATCTCGGAAAGCCGCGTGCCGGCCCGCGTCAGTGCCTCCTCGATCAGGCTGTCGAGCGCATCGACATGGGCGCGCGCCGCGATTTCCGGCACGACGCCGCCATAGGCGCTGTGCTCGTCGAGTTGGCTCAAGACCACGTCGGCCTCGATCCGGCCGGTACCGTCATCGTGGCGGGAAACGACGGCCGCGGCCGTCTCGTCACAGCTGGTCTCGATGCCGAGAATGCGTAGTTTGGCGCCCATTTGCCCTGTTCATTGATTGCGATGACCGTCAAACCGGTCTAGGAGGTCTGTCGGTAACAACGGATCAGACCGGATGCAAACAAAACCTTTCCGCATCGGCACGCGCGGCAGCCCGCTGGCGCTCGCCCAGGCCCACGAGACCCGCGACCGCCTCATGGCTGCCCATGGCCTGGCAGAATCGATGTTCGAGATCGTCGTGCTTTCGACCCAGGGCGACCGGATCACCGACCGGCCGCTGGCGGAACTGGGCGGCAAGGGGCTGTTCACCGAGGAGATCGAAGCACAATTGCGCTCCGGCGATCTGGATCTGGCCGTTCACTCTTCAAAGGACATGCCGACCAGGCTGCCTGAAGGCTTGTTTCTCTCCGCCTTCCTGCCGCGCGAAGATGTCCGCGACGCTTTCATTGGCAAGACAGCGCCGAAGCTGACCGAACTGCCACATGGCGCAACCGTCGGCTCCTCGTCGCTGCGCCGCCAGGCACTCATTCGGCGCTTGCGCCCGGACCTCAACGTCATCACGTTTCGCGGCCAGGTCGATACCCGGCTAAGGAAGCTCGCCGAGGGCCAGGCCGACGGCACGCTGCTCGCCTATGCCGGGCTCAGGCGACTGGGCAAGTTCGACGTGCCGACCGAACTCCTCGACCCGAAGGACTTCCCCCCGGCACCCGCCCAGGGCGCCATCTGCATCGAGAGCCGGACCGACGACGATCGAATGAATTCCTTGCTGGCGGCCATCAACGATCGCCCGACCTATGATGCGGTCACCTGCGAACGCGCTTTCCTCGCAGCGCTCGACGGCTCCTGTCGGACCCCGATCGCCGGCTTTGCCGTATGTCACGGCGATCGCCTTTCCTTCTCAGGCATGATCCTGACGCCCGACGGCTCTCGCTTCCATGAGATCGGCCTGGAAGGGGCCTGCGGCGATGCAGCCGAGATCGGCCGCGCCGCCGGCGAGGCGATCCGCGCCAAGGCCGGCCCCGACTTCTTCGCCAGCTGGAGTTGAGCCATGCGCGTTCTGGTGACGCGCCCGGAACCGGCGGCGAGCCGCACGGCTGCCGAACTCAGGCGGCGTGGACACGAGCCGCTGTTGCTTCCGCTCGCGGTCGCAGAACATGACAGGGCCGCCATCGCGGCGTCACTGTTGCATGATCATCCGGCCGTCGCCTTTACCAGCGCCGAGGCGCTTCGCGCCTTGCTCACCTTGCCCCATCTGCCGCCCGCTTTGCTCGACATTCCCTGTTTTGCCGTCGGCGAGAGCACGGCCAACGCGGCCTGGAACGTCGGCTTCCGCATAGTGATCGCCGGTGACAACGACGGCACGACCCTTGCCCGGATGATCGCCGATCGGATGGCCGCGGCCTTGAGACCCGACCGCCCCCTGCTCTATTTCGCCGGAAAGCCGCGTGCCTCGGGCTTCGAAACCGAGCTCGCCGCCCGGCATATCCCGGTCGAGATCTGCGAATGCTACCGCATGCGCGCCCTTGCCCCTTCGCCGTCCGAAACCGAACGGATCATCGGCGAAGAGTCTGTCGATGCGGTCCTGCTTTATTCGAGCGAAAGTGGCAGACGCCTCTTCGACCTGCCCTTGTTGAAATCGGATGCGGCCACGCTGTCGAGCACCCGGTTTCTATGCCTTAGCGAGAAAATCGTCGCTGCAGTACCGGAGCCGTTCCGTTCGAGATGCCAGGTCGCGCCGGTCCCGACCGAGGCATCGCTGCTGTCCCTACTCTAAGGTCGAGGGGCAAATTTGATCTTCGCCCTTTCTTTCCCCGCCCCGACTGACTAGTTTTAGAGGACCGCAGGGAAATGAAGAGGTTGACATGGTTTCCGGAAAGCCGCCCCGCCGCTCGAAGTCGCCGAACGACCCGGTCACCATCGACCTGACGGCCGATCCGGTGGCCGCTGACAGCACGGCACAGACCGAGCCGACGGACCGTTCCGAGACGATCGAAAGCGATGGCATCGCCGCGACCAGCGCTCCGTCCGAAACGGATCAGGTAAGCTCGAACGGACCGTCAGATCCGGCTCCGGATGAAACGGCGACCGAGCGGTCCGCTTCCGATGCCGAAACCCCGATCGAACCGGCAACCACGGCTGCCGCCGAGACGCCGCCAAGCGAACCGACGCCCCCGGCTAGATCAGGTCCGGCGCTGCCCGCACTCATCGCCGCTGGCATCTTCGGCGGCCTTGTCGCCCTCGCGGGCGCCGGCAGCATGCAATATGCCGGCTATCTGCCAGCCGTCGGGCGAGAAACCACGCCACCGGTGGACATGTCCGGCCTGTCCGCCGATGTCGAAGCGTTGAAGACGCAGCTTGCCGGCTTGGCCGATGCCCCGGCGGCCACCGCCGATCCGCGCCTCGAGGAGAGGCTGGCGGCGCTTGAGACCGCCGTCACCAACCAGGCCAGCACCGCGGCAGACACCGCGGCACTGGACGAATTGCGCCAGAGGCTCGCCCAGACCGACGAGGCGCTCGCCGCGCTGAAGGGCGAGGCCGCCGGCAACGCCAGTGCGCTCACCGAGACCGAGGCCCGCCTGACCGAACGCCTGGCGGAAGCAGAGAAGAAGCTCGAAGAACCCCGCACCGACGTCGAGATGGCCAAGGCCATCGCGCTCACTGCGTTGAAATCCGCGACCGAGCGCGGCGGCCCCTTCATGGCCGAGCTCGATGCGCTGGCCAGCATCACCCCCGACGATCCGGCGGTCGAGCGGCTTCGTCCGCACGCCGCGACCGGCATTGCCTCTCGAGCCGAACTCGTGCGCAAGTTCGGCGATGTCGCCGACACCATCCTTTCGGCGGTCCACCAGCCTGACCCCAACGAGGGTATCGGTCAGCGCCTGCTGTCGAGCGCGCTCTCCGTCGTCAAGGTTCGCCCCGTCGGCAATGTCGAGGGGACGACGCCGGAGGCGATCCTCGCGCGCATGGAAGACAAGCTGCAGAACGGCGATCTCAAGGGAGCCTCGCTCGAATGGGAAAGCCTGCCGGAGCAGGGCAAGGCCGTCTCGACCGACTATGTGTCGACGCTCAAGACCCGCATTGAAATCGAGACCGTGGTCGGCGACGCGCTCGCCACCGTCGTCGCCGGCAAGAAGGGCTGAGGTCGCAATCCATGCTGAGAATCCTGTTCTTCATCTTGACCATCCTCGCGCTCGGTTTTGGCTTTGCCTGGCTCGCCGATCGGCCCGGCTCGCTGTCGATCGTCTGGCAGGGCCAGTTGATCGAGATGAGCCTGATGGTCGCAGCCTCGGCCATGCTGGCGATCGTCGCCACCATCATGATCCTCTGGTGGTTCGTCCGCACGCTATGGACATCACCCCATTCTGTTCGCCGCTATTTCCGTGCCCGAACCCGCGACCGTGGCTACCAGGCGCTGTCGACCGGTTTGATCGCAGCCGGCGCCGGCAATGCCGCCCTCGCCCACAAGATGAGCGCCCGCGCCCGCAGCCTGCTGCGGGCGGACCAGGAACCGCTCATTCTGGTCCTCGAAGCCCAGACTGCCGTGATCGAAGGTCGCCACGACGAGGCCCGCAGGCTCTACCAGCAGATGGCCGATGATCCGGAAACCCGAGAACTCGGATTGCGCGGTCTTTACGTCGAGGCCGACCGGCTCGGCGCCTACGAGGCCGCCCGGCAATATGCCGAAACGGCGGCGGAGAGCGCCCCCTATCTGCCCTGGGCCGCCAAGGCGACGTTGGAACACCGCTGTCGCGTCGGCAATTGGGACGATTCGATCCGCCTGCTCGACCAGCAGCGTGTCGCCCATGTACTCAACCGTGCCGAGGCCGACCGCTTGAAGGCCGTGCTTCTGACGGCCAAGGCCGAGGATCGGCTCGAAAGCGAACCGGTGGCTGCCCGCGACGACGCGCTCCATGCCCTCAAGCTCGCCAAGGATCTCGTTCCCGCCGCGATCGTCGCCGCCAAGGCCTATCTGCGCGAGGACAACCTGCGCAAGGCATCCAGCGTGCTGGAGCAGGTGTGGAAACTCAATCCGCATCCGGAAATCGCCAAGGCCTATTTGCGCGCCCGAAGCGGCGACAGCGCCGTCGACCGATTAAAGCGTGCCGAGCGGCTGGAATCACTGCGCACCAACAATGTCGAGTCGCTGCTGGTCGTTGCGGAAGCCGCGCTTGATGCCCAGGAGTTCACCAAGGCACGCGCCAAGGCGGAAGCGGCTGCCCGGATGAGTTCGTCCGAGCGCGTCTACCTGTTGCTCGCCGATATCGAGGAAGCCGAAACGGGCGATCAGGGCCGCATTCGCCACTGGATGGCGCAGGCCCTGAAGGCAGGCCGCGATCCCGCCTGGGTCGCCGACGGCTATGTCTCTGACAAGTGGATGCCGCTATCGCCGATCACCGGCAGGCTTGATGCCTTCGAATGGAAGGTCCCTTTCGACCAGCTGGAACGACCGGTCGAGGAGGGCACGCCCGGGCACGCTGCCATCGCGCTCGAGACCTTGCCGCCCGTCAGCACGACGGAGCCACAACCCGCTCCCGTCGCTCCGGGCGCCGCCTCCGTTCCTCCCTCGCCGCTTGCCGAACAGGCGCCCGCCCCGGCTGCGCCTGTCGTGGCGAACAAGATCGAGAGGAAGGCCAAGCCGGAACCGAGCCTTGAGCCTTTCTTCGGCCGCCCACCCGACGATCCGGGCGTTCGCGATGGTGCACAGGCGTCATCCGATCAAAAAAACCGACTGAAGCTCTTCTGAGGAAGCCGAATGCTCGATCGACTACAGTCTTTTTTCCAGAGCCTGACCCAGTCCGCACCGCAGCAGCCGGCGTTCGCCCCGGACGATCCGCGCATTGCGGTGGCCGCTCTCTGCCTGCAGGTCATGGAGGCCGACGGCGTCGTGCACCAGGCGGAAAGGGTCAAGCTGCGTTCGCTGTTGCATGAGCAATATGCGCTGGACGAGGAGGCGGTCGACGCGCTGCTGGTCGAAAGCAGGAAGGCCGAGAGCGAGGCGGTGGACTACTACCGCTTCACCTCCGACCTGAAACGCACGCTGGACGAAAACCAACGCACGCAACTCGTCGGCATCCTCTGGGACATCGTCTATGCCGACGGCGCCCGTAGCGAGATGGAGGATCACGCCATCTGGCGGATCGCCGACCTGCTCGGCGTGTCGGGCCGCGACAGGGTGCACGAACGACAGGAGGCGGAGGCGCGAGCAGGTCTCGAGGGTGATGACGATGCTGGATGATCCGCACCGAAGGCGGGATCGGCAGCCTGTCCTGATCGTTCTCCACCAGGAAAGGTCGAGCCCCGGGCGGGTTGGCCAGATGCTGATCGAGAAGGGTTTCCCGCTCGATATCCGCCGGCCCGTGCTCGGAGACCGGCTGCCGGCGACGCTGGAAGCCCATTCCGGCGCAGTGGTGTTCGGCGGGCCGATGAGCGCCAACGACCCGGACCCCTTCGTCCGGACCGAAACGGACTGGCTCGCCGTGCCGCTCAAGGAGAACAAGCCCTATCTCGGCATCTGCCTTGGCGCTCAGATGCTGGTGCGCCATCTCGGCGGCAAGGTCGAGCCTGAGCCGGAAGGCCGCGTCGAGATCGGCTGGTATCCGCTGCGCCCGACAGAGCACGGCCGGCTCCTGATGCGCTGCTGGCCGAAGATGGTTTATCATTTTCATCGCGAAGGATTCGACCTGCCCCAGGGTTGCCAGCTTCTGGCCGAGGGCGATGTCTACCGCAACCAGGCGATCCGCTACGGCGACAATGCCTGGGGCCTGCAGTTCCATGCCGAACTCACCCGCGCCATGATGCAGCGCTGGGTCGTCCACGGCGCCCACCGCTTCATCATGCCGAACGCCCAGCAGGGTCGTGACCATCTCGAAGGCCGGATGATTTTCGATGCGCCGCTCAAGGCGTGGCTTTCGGAATTCCTCGACCTGGTCTTCGTCAAGGCAAATCACTTCGCCTGAGTGTTGGGGGCGTCCAGGCTGTCGATCTTTCTCAATTGCGGGAAGCCGAGCGCCCAGAGCACGGCGACGGCAAGCGTCCCTGCCCCGCCGATCACCACCGCCGGAACGGGCCCCACCACATGCGCCATCGTGCCGGCGCGAAATTCGCCGAGCTCGTTCGATGCGCCGACGAAGACCATGTTGACGGCATTGACCCGGCCGCGCACCTCGTCCGGCGTCCACAGCGCGATCAAGGTTTCGCGGACATAGACCGAGGCCATGTCGGCCGCGCCCATCAGCATCAGCGCGGCGATCGAGATCCAGGCGGTTTCCGACAGTCCGAAGATGATCGTGCCCGCGCCGAAGAGCGCAACGCCGATGAACATGAACAGACCGGCATTGTGGCGGATGGGAAAGCTTGCGAGCGCCACCGCGACAATGATCGCCCCGATACCGGGTGCCGCCCGCAGAAGGCCGAGCCCGAGCGGGCCAAGCGTCAGGATGTCCCGAGCAAAGACCGGCATCAGCGCCACTGCGCCGCCGAGCAGGACGGCGAAGAGATCCAGAGAGATCGCACCGAGCACCACCTTTTCGCCGAAGATGAAACGGAAGCCGGCGAGGATCGTGTTCCAGGAGACCGCCTTGGACGCGCTGCGCTGCTCAGGCTTTGCCACCATGAAGACGAGAATGGCCGCGGCGACGAAGAAGGCGAAGGAGACCGAATAGGCAAGCGTTGGGCTGACCCCGTAAAGAAGGCCGCCCGCCACCGGACCGACGATCGACGCGGTCTGCCAGGACGAGGAGTTCCACGCGACGGCATTGCCCAGATCCGCGGGCGGCACGAGATTGGGCGCCAGCGACTGCACGGCCGGCGCGTTGAAGGCGCGCTCAACGCCGAACACCACCAGAATGGCGAAGACGATCAGCGGATCGAAGGCGTCGAACATCGTCAGAAGCAGCATCGCGCCGCCGCACAGGGCGCTGATGATCATGCAGATCGCCACGATCGCCCGGCGATTGTAGCGATCGGCGACCGAGCCGGTGATAAGGATCAGCAGCAGCGACGGCAGGAACTGAACAAGACCGATCAATCCGAGATAGAGCGTGCTGCCCGTCTCGTCATACATCTGCCAGCCGACCGAAACCGACAGGATCTGCGTGGCAAAGGCGCCAAGGAAGCGGGCGAAGAAGAAGCGCAGATAGGCTGCATGCCGGAAAGCGGCGAAACGATCACCGGACGAGATTGCTGCCATCTGAGGAACTTTCGATTCGGGCGCTCGGACAATGACCGGAACCGACACGCCCGTTAAACATGAATCCCCATAGGCCGGCTCGCAGGACTTGTCCGTTTAGTCGCCAATGTCTACATGTCTGTCAACCGAGAAATGGAGACTTGCATGCTTGCGCTGTTTCAGACGATCGATCTGGCCTTGAACATTTATACCTGGGTGCTCATCGGCAGCGCCATCTTCTCCTGGCTCTATGCGTTCAACGTCATCAATTCCAGCAACCGCTTCGTCAACTCGCTCGGCACGTTCTTCTACAACGTGACCGAACCCGTGCTGCGCCCCATCCGCCGCATCCTGCCCGACCTTGGCGGCATCGACATCTCGCCGATCGTCGTGCTGCTGATCATCTTCTTCATCCGCTCCCTGATGTGGAACAGCATCGTCCCCCTGTTCTTGTGATTGCGCCTTACAAGGCCTTTGCCGATCACCTGCGGCTGGCCGTTCGGCTGACCCCGAACGGCGGCCGTGACGCGATCGATGGCGTCGAACTGAATGCCGAAGGCGAGGCGCATCTGAAGGCGCGCGTCTCCTGCGTTCCGGAGAAGGGCAAGGCCAACAAGGCGCTTGTGGTTCTGCTGGCCAAGGCGCTCGGCGTCCCGAAATCTTCCGTGTCCGTCGTCTCCGGCGACACCGCCAGACAAAAAATCCTCCGGATCGAGGGCGACCCGGAGGATTTGGCAAAACGGATCGACGGCCTTGTCACCGACTGACCCTTACTTCTGGGCCTTGAACCGGTCGATGGCCTCGACGATCAGCTTCTTGGCGACGCTGACATCCTGCCAGCCGGCAATCTTCACCCACTTGCCGGGCTCCAGATCCTTGTAGTGCTCGAAGAAGTGCTCGATCTGCTTGAGCGTGATCTCCGGCATGTCGGTGTAGTTCTCGATCTTGTCGTAACGCTGGGTCAGCTTGTGCGACGGAACGGCGATGATCTTCTCATCCTTGCCGCCGTCGTCTTCCATGACCATGACGCCGATCGGGCGAACATTGATGACGCAGCCCGGAACGAGCGGGCGCGTATTGCAGATCAGCACGTCGATAGGGTCGCCGTCTTCCGAGAGCGTATGCGGCACGAAACCGTAATTGCCCGGATAGGTCATCGGCGTATAGAGGAAGCGGTCGACGATCAGGGCGCCGGCTTCCTTGTCCATCTCGTACTTGATCGGATGGCCACCGACCGGCACTTCAACAATGACGTTCACGTCATCCGGCGGATTCTTGCCGATCTTGATTGCATCAATACGCATTTTCAGCCCCATGGGAGTGTTGAAATCCCGCGCTTCCTAATGGGAATTGGGATGCAATGCAACACGGCTTTGGGCGAAGGCCGCAAATGCGGGTGATCCGCACCGCTTGGCTTTGCAGGCTTTTCCAGCGTCCCCCCACGCCACGCGGCATGCTCTCTGCTATACTCGCAATCAGTTCTGCTAGAGGGGACCATCGATGCTCGCTTTCCGTTCCGTGACCACGGCATTCGCCGTCACCACCCTTGGTCTCGCCGCACCGGCAATGGCCAACGAGAGCGTCTATACCGATCTCAACCTCGACCGCTGCCAGACGATCGCCGCCGACGAGATGGGCGCCTCGATGAAATGCCGGGGCTATGACGACTACCCCATCTATTTCTCCGAGGGCGACCTGCGCCAGAGTGTGCTCTACGGTCCGGTGCGCGCCGAGCTGATCGAGGGCGCCTTCGCGTCCTTCGCAGCCTTCAACCACATCAACACCAAGGTCGAATGGCGTCTCGACGCCTCGGGAAAGCCCTTTGCCGCGATCCTTCGCTGGTTCATTGAAAATGTCGGCGACACCGGCATGCCGACGAAGGAGGCGGAGGGACAGGTTCTGGTGATCTCCCGGGTGGCCCAACCGGAGGACGGCCTAAGCTGCGTCGTCGGCTATGTCGATGCGCTGTCCAACCCCAAGGCCAACGAACTCGCGCGCCAGGTCGCCGACGGCGAGGCGAGCGATTTTGCCTGCGGATTCCAGGAAGCCATGTGGATTGGAAAACGAGGAGAGAAGGCGAGCGAAGAGACCCATGTCTGGCCCGAAGGGTTATCCGTCGAATAAGCCGCCGGGCCAGCCGTCAACTCCAGATGAAGCCGAGCTTCTTCAACTGGACGTCGTCGAAATCTTCCATGCCCTCGACCGCGTCGATGCCGCCGTTGGAGCGGAAGAAATCAACGGCGTGCTGGCTTTCTTCCAGGCACCAGACGGCCATGCCGTTGCAACCGAGCGACTTCAGCAGGCGCCGCGCCTCGCCGAACAGCACATGGCCCAGGCCGATGCCCTGATATTCGGGGCGCATATAGATTTCGTAGATCTCACCTTCCTGCGGAAGGGCGCGTGCGCGATTGAGGCCGAGCGTCGTATAGCCGGCGATGGTGCCGGCGACGTCGACGACCAGAAGCGTCGCCGGCCCGCGCGTCGCCTTGCGCCACCAGGTTTCGCCACGGCGTTCGATCATCTTGGTGAGGGGTCGATGCGGAATAAGCCCTGCATAGGCATATTGCCATGCGGAGCGGTGCGCCTCGGCAATGGAGGCTGCATCCTGCGGCTCGGCAGGGCGCACATCGATCGACAACGTCTTCATAACGCTACTTCCGTCCGGCTGGGTCAAGGGATCGAGGCGATTGCACCGTTCCATCGACCTGCGAGCTTCATTTGGACCTAGAGCGAAATTAACGCATTCTTAAGGGGCGTCGCAAGCCCGGCCGTCTGGAATACACAAACAAAAACCCCGGCACGCGTGCCGGGGTTTGCAGTTTCCAATGGCTGGACGGATCAGGCCTGAGCCGCCTGCGCCTTGGCGAAGCGCTTGCGATCGTTCGGGTCGAGATACATCTTGCGCAGACGGATCGACTTCGGCGTCACTTCCATCAGCTCGTCGTCCTGGATCCACGACAGCGCGCGGTCGAGCGTCATGCGGATCGGCGGGGTCAACTTGACCGCTTCGTCCTTGCCGGCGGCGCGGATGTTGGTGAGCTGCTTGCCCTTCAGGACATTGACTTCCAGGTCGTTGTCACGGGTATGAATACCGATGATCATGCCCTGATAGACCTTTTCGCCCGGCTCGATGATCATCGGGCCGCGGTCTTCCAGGTTGAACATGGCATAGGCGACAGCTTCACCCGATCCGTTCGACAGCAGGACGCCGTTCACACGACCGGAAATCGGGCCCTTGTAGGGCTGATAGTCATGGAACAGACGGTTCATGATCGCCGTGCCACGGGTATCGGTCAAAAGTTCCGACTGGTAGCCGATCAAGCCGCGGGTCGGGGCGAAGAAGACCAGACGGACGCGATTGCCGCCGGAGGGCCGAAGCTCGGCCATCTCGGCCTTCCGCTCGGACATTTTCTGCACGACGATGCCGGAATGCTCTTCGTCAACGTCGATGACGACTTCTTCGATCGGCTCCATCAGCTGACCGGTCGCCTCGTCTTTGTGCATGACGACGCGCGGACGCGAAACGGCAAGCTCGAAGCCTTCGCGGCGCATGGTTTCGATCAGAACGGCGAGCTGCAATTCGCCACGACCGGAGACGAAGAACGAGTCCTTGCCCTCGGCCTCCTCGATCTTCAGCGCGACATTGCCTTCGGCTTCCTTGAGCAGACGGTCACGGATGACGCGGCTCGTTACCTTGTCGCCCTCGGTGCCGGCCAGCGGCGAATCGTTGACGATGAAGGACATGGTAACCGTCGGCGGATCGATCGGCTGGGCGGTCAGCGCTTCGGTAACCGACGGATCGCAGAACGTGTCGGCAACCGTGCCCTTGGACAGACCGGCGATGGCGACGATGTCGCCTGCATGGGCTTCGTCGATCGCGGTGCGCTCGATGCCGCGGAAGGCGAGGATCTTCGAGATACGGCCGTTTTCGATCAGCTTGCCATCCTGGCCGAGAACCTTGACGGCCTGGTTCGGCTTGATCGAGCCGGAATGGATGCGGCCGGTGATGATGCGGCCGAGGAAGGGGTTGGCTTCGAGGATCGTGCCGATCATGCGGAACGCGCCGTCCTCATCACCGACGCTCGGTTCCGGAACATGTTCCAGCACGAGGTCGAGCAGAGGAGCAAGGCCCTGCTCCTTCGGGCCTTCCGGATTGACGTTCATCCAGCCGTCGCGGCCCGAACCGTAGAGGATCGGGAAGTCGAGCTGTTCGTCGGTCGCATCGAGATTGGCGAACAGGTCGAACACCTCGTTGATGACTTCCTCGTGGCGGCCGTCCGGACGGTCGATCTTGTTGATCGCGACGATCGGGCGCAGACCGACCTTCAGCGCCTTGCCGACGACGAACTTGGTCTGCGGCATGGGACCTTCGGACGAGTCCACGAGAACGATCGCACCGTCCACCATCGACAGGATACGCTCGACTTCGCCGCCGAAGTCCGCGTGGCCGGGGGTGTCGACGATGTTGATGCGGACACCCTTCCACTCGACCGAGGTCGCCTTGGCGAGAATGGTGATGCCACGCTCCTTTTCGAGGTCGTTGGAGTCCATGACGCGTTCGGCGACGCGCTGGTTCTCGCGGAACGAACCCGACTGCTTGAGGAGTTCGTCAACGAGCGTCGTTTTCCCATGGTCGACGTGCGCAATGATGGCGATATTGCGAATCTTCATACAAAAATCTCTGATGGCTGGGCGCGCGACAAGACGTGGCGGCCTGTTACTTTGCCGCGCTCATACCTTGTTTTTTGCGTTTGCGAAAGGAAAAAAGCCGAGGCCGCCGGGCTTGGTTACCGGCGACCGGGAATCCCCTTTGCCACGATCGTCGGCATCAGGCCGCCAACCCCTTCTTCTTCAGCATGGCTTCCGGGCTCGGCAGCCGGCCGCGGAACGACGTATAGGCCACTTCCGGATCGACCGAACCGCCGACCGAATAGATATTGGCCTTAAGCCTTTCCGCCATGGCCGGATCGAAGGCATTGCCCGTTTCCTCGAAGGCGGAGAAGGCATCCGCGTCAAGCACTTCGGACCACATGTAGGAATAATAGCCGGCAGAATAGCCGTCACCGGCGAAGACGTGCTGGAAGTGCGGCGTGGCATGGCGCATCACCAGCGATTTCGGCAGCCCGATCGTCTTCAGCACCTCCGCCTGCAGCGCCATTGGATCCTCCACCGCCCCGCGCGTATGGAACGCCATGTCGACCAGTGCCGACGAGGTGAACTCGACCGTGGCAAAACCGGCATTGAAGGTGCGAGCGGCCAGAACCTTGTCGAGCAGGGACTGGGGAATCGGCTGCCCGGTCTCATAATGCACGGCATAGGTTTTCAGGATCTCAGGCACGGTCAGCCAATGCTCGTAGAGCTGCGAGGGAAGCTCTACGAAGTCGCGTGACACGCTCGTACCCGACACCGATGGATAGGTGACGTTGGACAGCATGCCATGCGCGGCATGGCCGAATTCGTGGAACAGCGTGCGCGCATCGTCGAGCGACAGCAGCGCCGGGCGTCCCTCCTCGGGCTTGGCGAAATTGCAGACATTGTAGATGATCGGGATCTCGCCGACTGCGCCATTCTTCAGCGGCAGCTTGTGCTGCGACTGGAACGAACTCATCCAGGCACCCGAACGCTTCGACGGTCGGGCGAAATAGTCACCGAGGAACATGGCGACCAGCTTGTCGTTGCGATCGCGGATCTCGAAGACCCGCACATCCAGGTGATAGCCGGCCACGTCCTCGAGCGGCACCGCCCTGATGCCGAACAGCCGGCCGGCGACATCGAAGCAGGCCTCGATGATCTTTTCCAGCTGCAGATAGGGCTTCAGTTCCGCCTCGGAGAAATCGAACTTCTTCGCCCGCAGCTTCTCGGCATAATGGCGCCAGTCCCAGGGCATGACCTCGTGGTTTCCACCCTCTTCGGCGATCAGTTCGGCAAGCGCGCCTTCTTCGGCCTTGGCCTGGTCGAGCGCCTTGTCCCAGACCTTCATCAGAAGGCCGTTCACCGCTTCAGGCGTCTTGGCCATGGTGTCGTCGAGCTTAAGCGCCGCATAATTGGCATAGCCGAGCAGGCCCGCCTTTTCGGCCCGAAGCGCCAGCGTCTCCTTGACGATCGCCCGGTTGTCGCTCTCGCCGCCATTCATGCCGCGTGCCACCCAGGCAGTGAACGCCTTCTCGCGCAGGTCGCGGCGGGTGGAAAAGGTCAGGAACGGCTCGATGATAGAACGGGAAAGGGTAACGACATGGGCATGGCCCTCGCCGCGCGCCGCAGCCACCGTCGCCATCGCTTCCTTCAGGAAATCCGGAATGCCGGCGAGTTCGTCTTCGCCGTCGAGCGGCAGGAACCATGACTTCTCGTCGGCCAGCACGTTCTGGCCGAACTGCGCCCCAAGGCTCGCCAGCCGCTCGTTGATCGCGGCGAGCCGCTCCTGCTTCGCTTTCTCCAGCTTGGCGCCCGACTTCACGAAACCCTTCCAATGGCGCTCCAGCACACGCAGTTCCTCGGTCGTCAGCCCGAGTTCGGCGCGCTTCTCCCACAGCGTGTCGATGCGGCGAAAGAAGTCGGCATTCATGCCGATCTTCGAATAATGCCGCGACATCTTCGGTGCGATCTCACGCTCCAAAGCCTGGATGGCATCATTGCTGTGCGCGCCGGCCTTGTTCCAGAACAGTGCCGAGACCCGCGACAGTTCATCCCCGGCGGTCTCCGAGGCGATGATCGTGTTGGCAAACGTCGGCGCCTCCGGATTCTTGGCGATTGCGTCGATCTCGGCATCATGGGCGGCAAGGGCGGCGTCGAAGGCCGGCGCATAGTCTTCGTCGCGGACCGCCTCGAAGCGCGGCAGGCCGTTCGGGCCGGACCAATCGAAGACGGCGGGATTGACGGATGACGATGTGCTCATGGCGATTTCCCTTTGGACCTGCATGACGCCCGCAAACCGGGCTCGTCCTGCGATATGGTATTCATGGGTTGGCGTTGGCAAGCGCATGGAGGGCTTGGCGTGGAATTTTATCGCCCTCCCGTCGGTCACGGAGTGATCAAGGTCGCATTCGACCTATCGCCAAATCTCTCCCTCGGCCTTATGGTCCAGCGATCCATCGACCGCACGGCCCGCCGGTAAATCAGCGACGTCGACAACCCAATCCGACTGACTGGAACAGCATGACAAAGGCTCGCATGAGCGAGCGCCGCACCTCGCTGATCGGCGCACTCCTGACCACCATCGGCCCCGTCTCCATGGCCGTCTACACACCGGCCATGCCCGAACTGGTCGATGCTTTCGGCACGACTGAGAGTGCGATCAAGCTCAGCCTTTCGGTCTATTTCGGCGGCTTCGCCGTCGCCCAGCTCGTTGCCGGTCCGGTCTCCGATGCCTTCGGGCGCAGGAAGGCCACCCTTGCCTTCCTGACGATCTATATCCTGGGCAGCCTGATTGCCGCCTTCGCGCCCACGGTCGACTGGCTTCTGGCCGGGCGCCTCATCCAGGGCATCGGCGCCTCGGTCGGCATTACCGTGTCGCGCGCCATCGTCCGCGATCAGTTCAGTGGACCGGAGGCCGCCCGCATCCTCAACATGGTCGGCATCATGCTGGCGATCGGACCGGCCGCCGGCCCGACGCTCGGTGGTCTGGCGCTGGCATTTTCCGGCTGGCAGGCGATCTTCGTGCTGATGGTCCTGTTCGGTATCGGCACCAGCCTGGCGATCGGGCTTCTGATGGCGGAGACCACCACGCCCGACCGGGCCCTTCTTCGACCGACCCGCCTCATCCGCGCCTATGGCACGCTGATCGGCGATCCCCGTGTTCTGTTTTCCGCGCTGGTGCTCGGTGGCTGCATCGGCGCGCTCTACGCGCAGTCGACCATGCTGCCCTTCGTGCTCATCAACCATGTCGGGCTGACACCGAGCCAGTTCGGCCTCGGCATGCTGATGCAGTCGGGCTTCTTCTTCTCCGGTTCGGTGGCGCTGCGTGTGCTGGCCCGGCGGCTCGGCGAGCGCGGCGCATTGCGGACGGGCCTTGGCTTGATCGGCATCGGCGGCGCCATGATCGCCCTGTCCGTCCATCTCATCCCGCCGACCTTCCTGTCGATCATGGGACCGGTGGCCGTCTGCTCCTTCGGCATCGCCTTCGTCAGCCCCTATATCACCACGGCCGGCCTTGCGCCGCATCCTCAGATCGCCGGCTCGGCGGCGGCCCTGATCGGCTTCATCCAGATGGCATCCGGCTTCCTCGGCGGCGTCGCGGCCGCCATGATCGGCGATCCGCTCACCGCCTTCGGCACCGTCATTCCCTTGATGGAATTCATGTCGATCGCCGCCTATCTCGCCTTCATCCGGGCCCGGCGGCGCATGCAATGAAAAAACCCGCCGCTGCGGCTTGCAACGGCGGGCTCTCGAACGTGATGGGCGCGATGCTCAGCCCTTGAGGTTGCGCTTGGCGAGCGTCCGCAGACGAAGGGCGTTGAGCTTGATGAAGCCGGCCGCGTCCTTCTGGTCATAGGCGCCCTGGTCGTCCTCGAAGGTCACCAGCTGGTCGGAATAGAGCGACTTGTCGCTCTCGCGGCCGATGACCATGACATTGCCCTTGTAGAGCTTAAGCGTCACTTCGCCTTCGACATGTTCCTGGCTCTTGTCGATCAGGGCCTGCAGCATTTCGCGTTCCGGCGAGAACCAGAAGCCGTAATAGATGAGCTCCGCATATTTCGGCATCAACTCGTCCTTGAGGTGCGCAGCACCGCGGTCGAGCGTGATGCTCTCGATCGCGCGATGCGCGGCCAGAAGGATCGTGCCGCCGGGGGTCTCGTAGACGCCGCGGGACTTCATGCCCACGAAACGATTCTCGACGAGGTCCAGGCGGCCGATGCCGTTGTCGCGGCCATAGTCGTTGAGCTTGGCGAGCAGCGTTGCCGGGCTCATGCGGACACCGTTGATCGAAACAGCGTCGCCGCGTTCAAAGCCGACCTTGATGATCGTGGCCTTGTCGGGAGCGGCTTCCGGCGAGATCGTGCGCATGTGCACGTATTCCGGCGCTTCCTGGCTCGGGTCCTCAAGAACCTTGCCCTCGGACGAGGAGTGCAGAAGATTGGCGTCGACCGAGAACGGCGCCTCGCCCTTCTTGTCCTTGGCGACCGGGATCTGGTGCTGTTCGGCGAATTCGAGAAGATCGGTCCGGCTCTTGAACGACCAGTCGCGCCAGGGAGCGATGATCTTGATGTCGGGGTTCAGTGCATAGGCCGAAAGCTCGAAACGAACCTGGTCATTGCCCTTGCCGGTGGCGCCATGGGCGATGGCGTCGGCGCCGGTCTTCCTGGCGATATCGATCAGGTGCTTTGAGATCAGCGGACGGGCGATCGAGGTGCCGAGCAGGTAGACGCCTTCGTAGACGGCATTGGCGCGGAACATCGGGAAGACGAAGTCGCGGACGAATTCTTCGCGCACGTCCTCGATGAAGATCTCCTTGA
Source organism: Ciceribacter sp. T2.26MG-112.2 (assembly GCF_900492205.1). Lineage (GTDB taxonomy): Bacteria > Pseudomonadota > Alphaproteobacteria > Rhizobiales > Rhizobiaceae > Allorhizobium > Allorhizobium naphthalenivorans_A. The sequence goes on along the minus strand of NZ_UEYQ01000004.1, from coordinate 230,518 downwards.
TGCCCAGCATCTCGGCCTTCTTGCGCGCAGGCTCGAGCTCTTCGCCCTGGCCGAGATCGGCGGTGAAGGTCACGACTTCGGCGTTGAGTTCCGTCTGAAGCCATTTCAGGATGATCGAAGTGTCGAGCCCGCCGGAATAGGCGAGGACGACCTTCTTCACGTCTTTATGCGATGCCATGATGAAAGTCCGTTCGTGAGCATTGAGCCGCATGCACCAGGGCCCTTGGTTTGCGGCACTTTTAGCGAGATTATCGCGTCGCGCAAGGGGAAGAGGTCACGGCAGCGATCAGGCTGCCGAATAGCGGAACATGGCCTTGTGGATTTGACCCGCGCGCAAACGGCGTCCATATCTCCGTCCATAAAGGCAAACGAGAAGGGATATCGACATGCAACATCCAGCTATCGCCAGCGGCAAGGTCGCCGTCGTCACGGGCGCTGCGTCCGGCATCGGCCTCGCCACGGCCAAGGCCTTCGCCCGCAAGGGCATGTGCGTCGTGCTTGCCGATCTTGGCGGAGACCGGCTCTCCGAGGCCTGCCAGCAGGTCGCGGCGCTCTCCGCGCACCCAGACACTGATGTCGTGGCCATCGAGACCGATGTCGGCAAGATCGACGAATTGGAGGCACTCGAGCGGGCGGTCATCCAGCGCTTCGGCCGCATTCACGTATTGATGAACAATGCCGGCATCCAGCCGGGCAGCAGCCTTTTCGGCCCGCAGGCCAACTGGGAAAACGTACTGTCGGTCAACCTGATGGGCGTGATCAACGGCACGCGCACCTTCGGGCCACACATGATCGGCCACGGAGAGCCGGCACTGATCATCAACACCGGCTCCAAGCAGGGCATCACCACCCCTCCCGGCGATCCCGCCTACAACGTGTCGAAAGCCGGCGTGAAGGCTTTTACCGAGGCGCTTCAACACGAACTGCGAAACACACCAAACTGCCAGGTCACGGCGCATCTTCTGATCCCCGGATTCGTCTTCACCTCGCTGACCGCCAATGGCCGCACCGTGAAGCCCGAGGGGGCCTGGACGCCGGAACAGACGGTCGATTTCATGCTGCAAAGCATCGAGCGCGGGGATTTCTACATTCTGTGCCCGGACAATGACGTCGACCGCGCGACCGACGAAAAGCGTATTCTCTGGGCCGCCGGCGACATCGTCGAGAACCGGCCGCCACTGTCGCGCTGGCATCCGGACTATGCGGAGAAGTTCAAGGCCACGCTCACCGGCCAATAAGCCGGATTGGCAAGCTGCAATGAGCCCGGTATGGATGGCGCCAGTGCGTTGCCCATTCCGGGCTTCTTTCGTTCCGGATATCTCCCATGGATTTCATTCCAAGCCTGCCGACCATCCTCGCCTTCAGCGTTGCGATCTTCCTGCTCGCCATCACGCCCGGACCCGACATGACGCTGTGGATCAGCCGATCTCTGCGCGACGGCCGCGCCACCGGCCTGATGACGCTGGCCGGCACCAGCTTTGGCATCTCCATCCACACCATCCTGGTCGCCTTCGGCATCTCGGCGCTGATCGTCGCCTCGCCGACCGCCTTCACCCTGCTCAAGACGGGAGGCGCCGGTTATCTCCTCTGGCTGGCGATCCAGGCGATACGCCACGGTTCCAATTTCGTCGTGCGCGCCGACGGCGAACGACAGGTCTCCCCCACCAAGGCCTTTCTCAACGGCCTCTGGGTCAACCTGTTGAACCCCAAGGTCATCATCTTCTTCATGACCTTCCTGCCGCAATTCGTCAGCGCCAGCGATCCCAACGTGACGGGAAAGCTCCTTTTCCTCGGCATCTGGTCGATTTTCCTGTCCCTGCCGATCGGCCTTGCCATCATCTTCATGGCGGACATTCTGTCGTCCTGGCTACAGGCGAACCGCAAGGTGCTGCGTGCCGTCGACTACACCTTTGCCGGCGTCTTCTCGATCTTCGCAGTCAAGATCCTGTTCACCCAGGCCCGCTGATCCTCCAACCAGACAAAAAGGCGCCGAGCCCTTAGGGCCGGCGCCTTTCTAGCGTCTTGTCGCTGCTGATCAGCCGATCAGCAATTCGTCGTCGTCGAGCGTCTGGCCACGGATACGGCGGAACATGTCGATCAGGTCCTCGACCTGCAGGTCCTTGCGATTGTCACCGGCCACGTCGAGGACGATCTCGCCGGCATGCAGCATGATCGTGCGCGTGCCGAAATCCAGCGCCTGGCGCATCGAATGCGTCACCATCAGCGTCGTCAGCTTGCGTTCCGAGACGATCGACTGGGTAAGCCCCATGATAAACTCGGCCATGCCCGGGTCGAGCGCCGCCGTGTGTTCGTCGAGCAGCAGCACCTCGGACCCAGCAAGCGTCGCCATCACCAGCGACACCGCCTGACGCTGTCCGCCGGACAACAGGTCCATGCGGTCGGCGATGCGGTTTTCCAGGCCGAGATTGAGCGAGGCGATGCGGTCGCGGAATTCGCCGCGCCGCGAGCCGCCGAGCGCGGACACGAGACCTCGCCGCTTGCCCCGCTGCGAGGCGAGCGCGAGGTTCTCCTCGATCGACAGCGCACCGCAACTGCCGGCCAGCGGATCCTGGAAGACGCGGGCGACAAGTCCCGCGCGCGTCGCCGTCGTCTTGCGCGACACGTCGGCAGTGCCGATCGTCACCCGGCCGGCCGTCGGCAGCACGTCGCCGGCGAGAACGCCGAGCAGCGTCGACTTGCCGGCGCCGTTGGAGCCGATCACGGTGACGAAGGAGCCCGTGTCGATCGTCAGGTTGACGCTCTTCAGCGCCTGTTTCTGCAGCGGCGTGCCGCGACCGAACACGACTTCGATGTTTTCCAGCGCGATCATGCGGATGCTCCTCCACGACGAAGGCGGGGAAGGACGAGCGCGACCGCGACAAGGACGGCGGTGACGAAGTTCAGGTCGGAAGCCTTGAGGCCGAGCACATCGCTCGACAGGGCAAGCTGGATCGCCAGTCGATAGGCGATCGAGCCGAGGACGCAGCCGATCAGCGCCATCAACAGGCCACGCTTGCCGAACAGCGTTTCGCCGATGATCACGGCGGCAAGCCCGACGACGATGGTGCCGACGCCCGAGGTGACGTCGGCAAAGCCGTTGGTCTGGGCAAACAGCGCGCCGCCCAGCGCCACCAGCGCGTTGGAAAGGGCAATGCCGAGATAGATCTGGCTATCGGTCTGGACGCCTTGCGCCCGCGCCATGCGCGCATTGGCCCCGGTCGCACGCATCGCCAATCCCGCGTCGCTTTCAAGGAAGCGCCAGACGAGGAAGACAACGACGGCCACCAGCAGGAAGACGAAGAGCGGGCGGACCAGATATTCGGGAATGCCCTGGCCGTAAAACGGGGTGAGCATCGTTTCCTGGTTGAGCAGCGCGACGTTCGGTTTTCCCATGACGCGCAGGTTCACCGAGAACAGCGCGATCATCGTCAGGATCGAGGCGAGCAGATTGAGGATCTTGAAGCGGACGTTGAGCATGGCGGTCACCAGACCCGCGGCCGATCCGGCGACCATGGCAATGGCGCTCGCAACCCAGGCATTGAGCCCGGCGATGATCAGCACGGCGGCGACAGCGGCCCCGAGTGGAAAGGAACCGTCGACGGTCAGGTCGGGAAAGTCGAGGACGCGGAAGGCGAGATAGACGCCGATCGCCACGAAGGCGAAGACCAGACCCAGCTCGACGGCACCCCAGAAGGCGATTTGGCTCACGGTGGAGAAGTCCTTGTAGGCCGCGCACCGCCGATTCAGCACGGCATGGTGCGCAGGAAATTGGCGGGGCCGCGCGAACACGGCCCCGGTTGGCGGAAATTATTCGATCGTCTTGGTGGCGCGGCTGGTGATGCTCTCCGGGAAGGTCACGCCCATCTTGGCCGCGGCCTTCTTGTTGATCACCAGGTCGGTCCCGGCGGCGACGCGGACCGGAATGTCGCCCGGCTTCTCACCCTTGAGGACGCGCACGACGATCTCGCCGGTCTGCTTGCCAACGTCGAAATAGTTGAAGCCGAGCGCGGCCAACGCACCCCGGTTCACCGAGTCGGTATCACCGGCATAAAGCGGGATCTTGGCTTCCTCCGCGACGCCGACAGCGGCTTCGAAGGCCGAGACGATCGTGTTGTCGGTCGGCACGTAGATCACGTCCGCACGACCGACCAGCGCACGGGCCGCACCCTGCACTTCAGCCGACTTGGTGGCGACGGATTCGACGATGGTCAGGCCAGCCTTCTCGGCTTCCGCCTTCAAGGCGGCAAGCGTCGAGACCGAATTGGCCTCGGCGGTATTGTAGATAAAGCCGATCGACTTGGCGTTCGGCGTGATTTCCTTGATCAGCGCCACATGGTCGGCAACCGGCGACATGTCGGACAGGCCGGTGACGTTGCCGCCCGGCTTCTGCATGTCCTTGATCAGTTCGGCGCCGAGCGGATCCGACACGGCGGTGAAAACAACCGGAATATCGCGGGTGGCGGACACGACGGCCTGGGCGGACGGCGTGGAAATCGGTACGATCACGGTCGGGGCATCGCCGACGAATTGGCGGGCGATCTGCGCCGCAGTGCCCGGATTGCCCTGGGCCGATTCGTAGACGAACTTCAGGTTTTCGCCGTCCTTGTAGCCGGCCTCCGCCAGGGCCTCCTTGATGCCGTCGCGGGCGGCATCAAGTGCAGGGTGTTCGACGATGGCGGTGACGGCGACCGTGACCTCTTCGGCCTTGGCCGGCAGGATCAGGGCGGTAGCAGCGAAAAGTGCGAGTAGGGTGGCGCGCATCCTATGCCTCCAATATGTTGATGTACCGAAGATCGTCTTAAGGTAAGCGATTACTTGAAATCAATTCGCATGCCCCGATGAGGGCGATGATTTCTCGTGATGCATTGCATCGAGACCTGTCACCGCTACTCAGTCGTCCTCGCCGTGGCCGACGATCATCATCGCCTCGAAGGCCAGGCGATCGGTCTTGCGCATGCGCTCGGATTCCGACTTCAACTGCCCGCAGGCGGCCAGGATGTCACGGCCCCGCGGCGTGCGGATCGGCGAGGCATAGCCGGCCTGATTGATGAAATCGGCGAATTTTTCGATCTGCTCCCAGTCCGAGCACTGGTAGTTGGTGCCGGGCCAGGGATTGAACGGAATGAGGTTGATCTTGGCCGGCACGCCTTTGAGCAGCTGGATCAGCCCCTTGGCATCCTCGAGGCTGTCGTTGACGTCCTTCAGCATGACATATTCGAAGGTGATGCGGCGCGCATTCGAAAGGCCCGGATAGGCGCGGCAGGCCTCGATCAGCTCCTTCAGCGGATATTTCTTGTTGATCGGCACCAGCATGTCGCGCAGTTCGTCGCGCACCGCATGCAGCGAGATCGCCAGCATCACGCCGATCTCCTCGCCGGTGCGATATATCTCCGGAACGACACCGGAGGTCGACAGCGTCACGCGTCGCTTGGAAAGCGAAAGGCCGTCGCCGTCGGTCGCGATCAGCAGTGCCTTCTTCACTTCCTCGAAATTGTAGAGCGGCTCGCCCATGCCCATCATCACGACATTGGTGATCTTGCGATCGCTCGATGGGATCATGGCGCCTTGCGGCACGTCACGGTCGGGGAAGTCGCCGAGCCGGTCGCGCGCCAGAAGCAGTTGCGAGAGGATTTCCTCGGCCGTCAGGTTGCGCACCAGGCGCTGCGTGCCCGTATGGCAGAAGGAACAGGTCAGCGTGCAGCCGACCTGGCTGGAAATGCAAAGCGTGCCGCGGCCCTCTTCAGGGATGTAGACCGTCTCGACCTCGACGGGGCGACCGGCACCGCGCGGCGGATAGCGCAGCAGCCATTTGCGGGTGCCGTCGTTGGATACCTGCTCTTCGACGATTTCCGGCCGGGCGATGGTGAAGTTGGCCTTCAGCATCTCGCGCATGTCCTTGGAGACATTGGCCATGGCTTCGAAATCCGAGACGCCGCGGACGTATAGCCAGTTCCACAGCTGCGCGACGCGCATCTTGATCTGCCGCTCCGGCACACCCTTGTCGCGCAGCATCGCGCCCAGTTCCTCGCGGCTCGCACCGATCAGGGTCGGCATTTCCGCTCCAGCCTTGGTGACAGGCACGGGGCGCGCATTGCTCTGCCCCATCACACTCTCCATGACAGCCATGTCGTCAGAACCCTTTCGATCAAAGATGCCGCCTTCGCCATCGACGTGGCGACCGCACCCGATCCTGCATGAACGTAAGAAATTGAGCCGGGCGGGATCCGATATCCCGACAGCCCGGCATTTGCGGGGCCTCTAGCAGTTTTTTCGCCCTGCGTCACGCCGAATGTGAGGTGCCCGGTCGCAGACCCGAACGGCAAAAGGGCCGGTGTGCAACCGACCCTTTATCATTTTACTCGAGTCGCAGGTCTTACTTGCAGTTCTCGATCTGCTTGAGAGCGGCCGAAATCCCGGAGAGCGAATAGGTATAATTCGTCCCCGTACCACGGGCCGAGGTCGCCTTGACCGTCATGTTGGTGCCGCCCTTCATGGCGGCGACCAGTGCCGGCTCCTCGGCGGCATTCTCGACCCAGGCCGAACTGTCCTTGACGAACATGACGAAGTTCTTCGCGTCGATCGTCACATTGACCTTGGAGCCTTCCTTGAGCGCATAGCCCATCATTGCCTGGGGCTCATAGGAAATGTTCTGGCCGGGCCTCTGCGACACGACGAAGAAGATGTCGCCGTGATTGACCGATGCAGGTTCCTTCGCAGTGGGAACGGAAAGAACGTAGCACACGTTCCCGCCATTGGACTTATAGGAATAAGCACCCCATGCCTTGAACTGCTCGATTCGCGTCGGCGACTGCGCCACAGCGAGAGTGCTGCTTGCCAGAATGATTGCCAATGCGGTTACGCTACTTCTTACGAACATGTCTTCCTGCCGGTTGCTTGTCCATCCATCGTTCGGCCGCTACGAGCCGAACACTCCATCGTCAAAACTTGATTCAGTATGACTTAATTTACGTTACCAAACCGTCAACGCGAAACGATTCCGGCCGCAAACCGTGGGCTCCGATCGAGAATCGCCCTATTTCGAGACATTCGCAAGGCTCAAAATCAGGTTCGCTCGACCCCGGCGATCTAGAGGAAAGAAATCTGGCGAGAGTTGGGCTCCGACAGAATTCCGCGCGAATGAAAGGCCCGAATCCGGAAAAAATTCACGACCGTTCTGGCTCCGCGATTGTCAGCGGCCCGTCAGCCTTGCGCACGCGCGTCAGCAGGCTGGCCCTCGTCGGAGAGCATCGCGTCGGCGGCGTGGTAGTGCCTGTCCTTGATATGGCCGTTGATCAGCGCGATCGCCGAGGTCAGGACGGCGATATCGTCGGTGAAGCCGACCAGCGCGAACATGTCGGGAATGGTATCGAGCGGCAGGACGAAATAGCCGAGTGCGGCCAGCAGGATGCCCCGCACGCGTAGCGGTGTCTGTCGGTCGGTCGCGCAGTAGAAGGCAGCGATCACATCGCGCGAGAAGGGAACCTGCCGGATAGCCTTCTTCATCGTCGGCCAGAACTTCGCCCGGACATTGCTTTCCTGCCGCTCCTGCGTTTCCTCGTCGCCCGGCAGCAGGATTTCGCCGATCTTGATATCGTCCATTGCGTCCGATCCTCTCGTTTGGACCCGCCCAAGATATGGGAAGCCCACCGCCAAAATCAATTGCGCCCGGCGGCGGCCCTGTCCATCGCGCTTGCCAGGTTGAAGTCGAGATCTGTCAGCCCCTCGGCCGAATGCGTGGTCAAGGTCACGTCGACGCGACGATAGACATTCGACCATTCCGGATGATGATCGAGCCGTTCGGCGACGAGCGCCGAGCGGGTCATGAAGGCAAAGGCTTCGGCGAAATCGGCGAAGACGAAACGATGGCTGATGGCCTTGCCGTCCGGCGCCAGCGACCACTGCGGCAGGGCCAAAAGTCGTTGCGCGATTGCCGCTTCGTCAAGTTTCTCGTATTTCATCAGCACCCTCTCTCATTTTCCCACGGAAGACCGATGACTCCGTATCCTGTGCTTTTCGTCTGCCTTGGCAACATATGTCGCTCCCCGCTGGCCGAGGGTATCTTTCGTGACATGACGATACAGAACGGCAGAGAACACGACTATCCGACCGATTCGGCAGGCACTGGCGGATGGCATATCGGCTATCCGCCGGACGCACGCTCCGTGCAAGTCGCCCGCGAGCACGGCATAGATATATCGGATTTGCGCGCCCGGCGTATCGAGCCCTCGGATTTCGACCGCTTCGAATTGATCCTCGCCATGGACCGCAGCAACCTGCGCCACCTCGAGGACATGGCGCCGCGCCAGACGGCGGCGACCCTTGCGCTTTTCAGCGCCTATGCCCTCGGCCAGGACATCGATATTCCCGATCCCTATTACGGCGGGATCGAGGGTTTCCGCGACGTCTACAGCATGCTCTTCAGCGGCTGCAGATCCCTCGTCACAAAATTCGAGGCAGAGCGGGCCTCATGGAGCGGAAACACTTCCTCGGTGAGGTAGGGACCGCCACCGACTGATTCCTTCGAGGACAGAAGAACGAAGCGGCTGGCCAGGAACGGGGCGGTATGGAAGTCACCGCGCCCGGCGAGATAGTTGACGACGTCATCGACACGGCATGTCTTCAGGCGGGCCAGCGTCACGTGGGGCATGAACTTGCGTGGATCGGGCGGCAGGCCAATGCGCTGGCAAATGCGCTCGATTTCGGCTTGCAGGGCGAACATTTCCGGCGCCGGCGAAACACCGGCCCACACGGAATGCGGCTTCTTCGAACCGAAGGAACCAATGCCGTTCAGGCTGAGCGTGAATTCGGGACGGTCGATCCGGTCGAGCCGATCGACGATCTCGTCGGCGGTTCGACCGTCGACGTCGCCGATGAAGCGCAGGGTAATGTGGTAATTCTCCACATCGATCCATCGTGCACCAGGGAGACCGCCGCGCAAAAGGGAGAGACTCAAGGCCGCGCTTCGCGGAATTTCGAGGGCAGTGAATAATCTCGGCATAGCGAGCTCCCCGAATCTTTTTGCAGATGCACACAGCGAATCACGCAATGCCGGGACACGCAAGTCCCTATTTCGGCGTGTCCCGTATGGTTTTCACAAAGTCCCGGACGACGGGCAGCATGCGCTCCACCATGATCGCGATCCCGTCGGCATTGGGGTGCATCCCATCCTCGAGCTGCATCTCGGAGCGCGTGACCACCCCGTCGAGGATGAACGGGTAGAAGGCGAGCCCGTGTCTTTCGGCAAGCTTCGGATAGATCGGGTTGAAACGCGCGGCATAGTCGGCCCCCATATTGGGCGGCGCCAGCATGCCAACCAGCAGGACCGCGATCCCACGATCCTTCAGCCTGCCGATGAGCGCATCCAGGTTCCTTTCGGTCTCCTCCGGCGCAATCCCGCGCAACGCGTCATTGGCGCCGAGTTCCAGGATGACGCCCTTCGTCCCGTCAGGCACAGACCAGTCGACCCTTGCCAACCCGGCCGCGCTGGTATCGCCGGAGACGCCGGCATTGGCGATCGTCACTTCGACGCCCTCCGCGACCAGCGCCTTTTCGAGGCGAACGGGCAGAGCATCCTCCTGCGGCAGTTGGTAGCCGGCCATCAGGCTGTCGCCGAAGCCCACCAACGGAACCGGTTCGGCCGCCACGGTAAAGCTGGATGCGAAAATGCCGCCGGCAATCACGGCGAAATGAAGGAGCATCGCTTTAAATCTCATCGGGGCTTTCCTAAATTGACATAAGCTTAAACGGCGCGCGAAGCTTGCTTCGCCTCACATATATAGGGCGAGCACGAGTGATAAAAACCATTATCGAACTGAAGAAGGCCGACCTCACGCTCGGCAATGCGGCCGCATCCGTTCATGTCCTGAAGAACATCGATCTGACGATCGGCAAAGGTGAAGCCGTCGGCATCGTCGGCCCGTCCGGGTCGGGAAAGTCCACGCTGCTGATGGTGCTTGCGGGCCTCGAACGGCTCGACACAGGCGAGATCCACGTCAATGGTGCACCCTTGCACAATCTTGGCGAAGACGCGCTGGCCGATTTTCGCGGCAAGAACATCGGCATCGTCTTCCAGTCCTTCCATCTGATCGCCAACATGACCGCCCTCGAGAATGTCGCCATTCCGCTCGAGCTGGCCAATGTTCGCAGTCCCTTCGACATCGCCCGGCGCGAACTTGAGGCCGTCGGCCTGGGTGAGCGGCTCGGCCACTATCCGGGCCAGCTCTCCGGCGGCGAGCAGCAGCGCGTCGCGATCGCCCGTGCGCTCGCTCCCTCGCCGGCCGTGCTTATCGCCGACGAACCGACCGGCAATCTCGACACGGAGACGGGTCGCCAGATCGCCGACCTGCTTTTTGCCCAGCAGGCCGAACGCGGCATGACTCTGGTGCTGGTCACCCATGACCTTGCGCTTGCCTCCCGCTGCTCGCGCCAGGTGCGCGTCGCCTCGGGCCGGATCGTGGCTGACGCCGCGGTGACGGAACGCCGCTCGGAAGTCGTGACGGCATGATGCGTTTCAGGACGAGAGCCTCGACAGCTTTTCGCATAGCCCTGCGTGAACTGCGCGGCGGGCTGAAGGGTTTTTATATTTTCCTGGCCTGCATCGCGCTCGGCACCGGCGCCATCGCCGCCGTCAATTCGGTCGCAACGGCGATTACCGGCTCCATTGCCTCGGAGGGGCGTACCCTGCTCGCCGGCGACGTGCGCTTCGAATTGAACAACCGTGAGGCCAATACCGAAGAGATCGGCTTTCTCCAGGGCTTGGGAGACATTTCCGTGTCGACCGTGCTGCGCTCCATGGCGCGCCTGCCCGACGGATCGGACCAATCATTGGTCGAAGTCAAGGCTATCGACGGCGCCTACCCGCTCTACGGCACCTTCGTGGCCGACCCCGCCCGTCCCTTGAGCGAACTTGTCGCCGCAAGCGACGGCCGTTTCGGCGCGGTCGCCGCCCCCCTGTTGCTGGAGCGACTTGGCCTTGAAGTCGGCGACGAGATACTGATCGGCAAGGCCCGCTTCGTCATCGCCGGCTCGATCGCAACCGAACCGGATGCGATCTCCGACGGCTTCGGCTTTGCACCGCGGCTGATCACCAGCCGCGAAGCCCTGAAGGCCAGCGGACTGGTGGAAACCGGCAGTCTGGTCGAGCATGCCTACAAGGTCCGGCTCACAGCCCCCGCCCCCACGCCGGAAGAGATTCGGCGCAAGGCCGAAAGCACATTGCCGAATGCCGGCTGGTCGATCCGCACGAGCGACCGGGCCGCTCCGTCGCTCACCGAGAATATCGAACGCTTTTCCCAGTTTCTGACGCTGGTCGGCCTGACGGCGCTGGTGGTCGGCGGCGTCGGCGTGGCCAATGCGGTGCGCGCCTTCCTCGATTCCAAGCGCACCGTCATCGCCACGTTGAAGTGCCTCGGCGCACCGGCCTCGGTCGTCGTCATGGTCTATTTCTTCCAGATCACCATCGTTGCGGCCATCGGCATCCTGGCCGGCCTCGTGCTCGGCGCCATCGCTCCCCTGATCGCCTCCTATTATCTCGCCGGCTTCCTTCCCATATCGACCGAACCGACGCTTTATCCCGGTGCCCTTCTGCTCGCGGCCCTGTTCGGCATGCTGGTGACCCTGGCCTTTGCCATCCTCCCGCTCGGTCATGCTCGGAAGGTCCCGGCGACCGCCCTCTTCCGCGAACAGGGTTTCGAGCCGCGCGGCTGGCCGTCGTGGCCCTATCTCGCTGCCACCACGCTGGCCCTTGGCGCTCTGGCGGCGCTGGCAATCCTGACCTCCGAGGAAAGGCGCATCGCGACGATCTTCCTCGTCGCCATGGCCGCCGGCTTCGTTCTCCTGCGCCTGGTCGCCCTTGGCATCGCCTACCTGGCGCGGCGGAGCCCCCACGTGCCCTCCGCCGCGCTGCGGCTGGCGATCGGCAACATCCATCGTCCCGGCGCCCTGACGCCCGCCGTCACCCTGTCGCTCGGTCTGGGCTTGAGCCTGCTCGTCGCGCTGGCGTTGATCGACGGCAATCTGCGACGGGAGCTCAGCGCCAACCTGCCGGAACGCGCGCCGAATTTCTTCTTCATCGACATCCAGAAGAGCGAGATCGAAGGCTTCCGTTCGGTCGTCGAAGGACAGTCGCAAAACGGCAAGCTGGTGGAAGTTCCCATGCTGCGCGGACGCATCCTCGCGTTCAACGATACGGATGTCGCCAAGATGGACGTGCCGCCGGAAGGCCGTTGGGTGCTTAGGGGCGATCGCGGCATCACCTATGCAGAATCGGTGCCGGAGAATGCATCCGTCATCGAGGGAGACTGGTGGCCGGCAGACTATATAGGCGATCCGCTCGTTTCGTTTTCCGCCGAGGAAGCCGGCGAACTCGGATTGAAACTCGGCGATACCGTGACCGTCAACGTGCTCGGCCGCAACATCACCGCCAAGATCGCCAATTTCCGCAAGGTCGAGTGGGAGAGCCTGTCGATCAATTTCGTCATGGTGTTCTCGCCCAACACGTTTGCCGGCGCTCCCCATGCCTGGCTCGCGACGCTGACCGACGCGAGCGCCGGGCCGGCCGAGGAGGCCGCCATCCTGAAAGCCGTGACCCGAACCTTCCCGACGATCACCAGTGTGCGGGTCAAGGACGCGCTCGACGTGGTCGACCGGCTGGTCGGCCAGCTGGCGACCGCCATTCGTGCCGCCGCGGCCATTGCCCTCGTGGCCTCGATCCTCGTGCTTTCCGGAGCGCTTGCGGCCGGAAATAGGGCCCGCACACACGATGCCGTGGTGCTGAAGACCCTGGGCGCCACGCGGGCCATGCTGATCCGGGCCTTCACCTACGAATACTTCCTGCTGGGAGCGGCGACCGCCTGTTTCGCACTCCTGGCCGGCGGCGGGGTTGCCTGGTACGTGCTGAGCCAGATCATGCGGCTGCCATCCAATTTCCTGCCCGATGTGGCGCTCGCCACGATACTGCTGTCGCTCGTGACGACGATCGGCATCGGACTCGCCGGCACCTGGCGAATTCTCGGACAGAAGGCGGCTCCGGTTCTCCGGGAACTCTAGCGCCACCACGATCTTCATCCGCCGCCGATTGAGCCATAACTGCCGGCCGGATCGGCGCCGATAACACCATTTTGAGAAGCGCGGCTCTTGTCGCGCGCGCCCGGAAACCTCATATTGGCGCTAGGCATGCTGAAGCTCCGCAGCGGCGCCTGGGTATGAAACCCGACACCGTAACCTTTTCGGAGCTTGAAAAGAGGAAACAATGTCTGAACTTCGCAACTACCAGAGCCGACCCGGCCAGAGTGGTGCCCAGTCGGCGACGATGATCGACGAGGGCCTGCGCGCCTATATGCTCAAGGTTTATAACCTGATGGCGCTCGGATTGACCATCACCGGTATTGCTGCCTTCGTCACTGCACAGATGGCGATCGGCAGCGACGGCCAGTTGACCGCCTTTGGCCAGGCGATCTATCTCAGCCCCCTGAAGTGGCTGGTGATGCTCGCCCCGGTAGGCCTGGTGTTCTTCATGAGCTTCAAGATCCACTCGATGAGCGTCTCGGCCGCGCAGACCACGTTCTGGGTCTATGCCGGTCTGATGGGTCTGTCGCTGTCGTCGATCTTCATGGTCTACACGGGCGCCAGCATCGTCCAGACCTTCTTCGTGACGGCGGCGTCGTTCGGAGCGCTCTCGCTCTACGGCTACACCACCAAGCGTGACCTGTCGGGCATGGGTTCGTTCCTGATCATGGGCCTGTTCGGCGTGATCATCGCTTCGCTGGTCAACATCTTCCTAGCGTCTTCGGCGCTTGAATTCGCCATTTCGGTGATCGGCGTCCTGCTGTTCGCCGGCCTGACCGCCTACGACACGCAGAACATCAAGGAATCCTATTACGAAGCCGACGGCAGCGACGTGGCCGGCCGCAAGGCGATCATGGGAGCCCTGCAGCTCTACCTCGACTTCATCAACCTGTTCCTGTTCATGCTGCGCTTCCTTGGCAACCGCGAGTAACAGGAAAGACCCATCAATGCCGGGACGTTTTCGAACGTCCCGGCAGCAAAAAACCGCCGGAGACGGCGGTTTTTTTATTGTTGGAACGCGAACCGCGGCTCTCGCCGGGAGCCTTACTGGTTGGCGATGATCTGCCCGGTGCGGGCAGCCGACAGCGGCGCCGAAACCATACGGACGAACTTGGCGATATCGACCGCCGGGTGACGCGAGGCATAGATGACGTCGCGGTTCTTGATCGGGAAAGTCTGGCCGACGATCAGGCTGTCGGCCACAGACATGTCGAAGCGGTAGACGATCGGATAGCGGCCTTCCTTGTTCGGCCTCATGCCCTTGGCGACGAGTTCATGGAAACGCTCCGGCGACAGCAGGTCGGAGACGATTTCCGGCTCCTCGTAACGGAAGACGAAGTAACCCTTGGCATCGATCCGCTCGTCCGAGCCGCCGCCAGCCAGCGCGATGCTTTCGAGCAGGTTCACGTCGTTGGAGCCAAAGGGGATGCGGCCGTTCTTCCAGACTTCGCCCAGCGCGGTGAAGGTGCGCGGATCGTGGGTGACGAAGATCTGGTCCTTGGGCTCGACGTAGATGTTCTCCGACGGGTTCTCGACGATCGACTGCAAAAGGACCGTACCGGTCTTCTTTCCACGAGCCAGCGTGACATAGGATTCGTAAGGCTGCGAGGCCGGGCCGCCAGCCTTGGCGATGACTTCCATGATCGTCTCGCCGGACAGTCCGAGCGGCACCATGGAGGGCTTGCCGACGGCACCGGACACGGTGACATTGCGGGACGAGGTGGAGCCGCTGCTGATGATGACATCAGGTTCGACGGCCTTGTTGGCCAATGCGCTCAAGACTGCCTGGCGCGCCTGCTCGAGCGTCCGGCCGCTGAACTGCACCAGGCCGACATAAGGAATGGCGGCCTTGCCGTCCGGCTGGACGATGACGTCGATATCGGTCTTCTTGGAATCCTGGGTCGAGAACAGGCCGTCGGCGCCGGCCTCGAAAATGGTGACCCGCAGCTGGTCGCCCACACCGATCACGACATTGCGTGCCGCGCCGCCGATACCAAAGCGGCGCTTCAGCATGCCGACGGAGAAATCGGCAACCGTGCGCGCGCTTTCCGCATTCACGTCGACGATTTCAAAGACGGCCGCGTTCGAACGGTGGACGTCGGAGATCGACTTGCCAGCCTGCGAATTGATATCGGATGCCAGCGGACCGGCACCGGGAACCGCTTCGCAACTCGCCAGACCGGCACATACGATGGCAACAACAACAACGCGTTTCAAATGGGCACTCCTGACCGCGACAGATTCTCGTTCGGCTGATGTCCCTTAGCATGGGAAAAAGCCGGACTTCCAGACGTAGAACCACAATAGGTTACGGAAGCTAAAATTTGACCAATACCTGCCATCAATTTCCGCCGCCACTGTTGCCGATATGCCGCGGAGACGCCTTGGGCGAAGACCAGCGCGGAGGCGGATCGATGAAGGCACCGGGTTCGTTGACCTCATGGGCAAGAATGCGTCGCACGATCTCCTGAATGGCGATCACCCGGCCTTCCTGATGGTAGAAGTTTCCTTTGACCTGGATGGTGGCGGCAATAGCGGCAAGGAATTTCTGGAGCAGGGCATCGTCCACGGGCTCGGGTTCTGCCCAGAAACTGTCAAGGGCACCCTGATGGGTGAGCCCGGGTACGTCGAAGACCGCACAGCCGAGCGCGATCGTCGGCACATGCGCCCTCAGGCTGTGAAGTCCGACCGTGGAATTGACCACGACGGCGCCCGAGGCCCGCTTGAGCAAGGCAACGAGATTGCCCTCTTCGATGAAGATCACCCGCTTTTCGACCTGGTATTGCCTCGCGATATGGGCGACCCTTTTGCCCCAACGCTCCAGCCCGTTATCCAGTGGATGCTGCTTGACGACCAGAAAATGATCAGCCGGCGCATGGGCGGCGAAGGAGCGGATGACCTCTTCCAGCATCTCGGAGAGATGCGCATAGGGCGAGTTGGCGCGAATCTGGTAGTCGCTCTGGAGTTGCAGCGCTACCACATAAAATGGCACATGACCGTTCTCCAGAAGATCGGTCGGAGTCCCGGCTTTCCGCTGCAGGGCCCGGACGACCCAAGGCAGATAGTCGACCAGCGCATTATAATATTTGTCGGCGCGATAGAGCGGAAAGAACGGGCGCCCGAAATAGGCGGTCAGATTGTAGACCACCTCATTGAAAGCTTCCTGTCCGAAGGTATGGGGATAGAGCACGTGCATATCCGGCTCCGGAACCTGTCCGCCGACGGCCTTGATGATCTCGGGATCATTGGGAAAATGCGACAGGCGGCCCATTCCGTCGCGTTCGAGGGTGATCCAGTCGGGACGCAGGTAGCCAAATTCCATCGCATGACAACGAACACCCAGCCGCTGGCCGACCTCCCGCGCCACACAGTGATACGGCAGTTGGTCGGCATAGTATAAAATGTCGGTGATACCCTCGCGCTCGATCAGCGCCTCCAGGAAGGCCGGCCAGCGCTTGAACGAGCCGCGATAGTTGAGTGCGCCAGGCTTGCGCCAATAAAGCTGATCACCCAAAGACAGGTTGACGCGATGGGTGGACGTGCCGGCCGCTTCGAATGCGTCAGCGAGCGCCCGCCAGAACGTCGATGGCGGCCCTTGAAGAAACAAGACTGAGGATCGTTTCCCGGATTGTTGCATCAGCAGACGCACCAGCCACTAAGGACAGAGAGGGGCATTCCGAACCATTTTCACTGATACCAACATTTTACCTGGGCAACGGCGGCGACTATAGGTGGTGACCAATCCACGAACAAGACGGCAAGTGACCATGATGCACCGTTTCTCCCTGCTGATCCTCCAGGGTCCGGCCTCTCCTTTCCTGAAGGGTCTCGCCGCCGCGGCGGAGAAGCGCGGACTGGCGGTCCACAAGATCAATTTCTGCCTTGGTGATACCGTCTTCTGGTGGCCGCGCAAGGCCGAATGGTTCAAGGGCACGGATGCCCAATGGCCGCACTATCTCGAGCGCTATTGCCGTGACAGGCAGATCACCGACATGCTGATGCTGGGAGACGGGCGGCCGAAGCATGCCGCCGCGATCGCGGTGGCCCACAGGCTTGGCATTCGCGTACATGTTTTTGAGCATGGTTATCTGAGACCAGATTGGCTGACCATCGAGCCGGACGGTATGTCCGGGCGATCGCGCTTTCCACGCGATTCCGAGGTGATTCGCGCTATCGCCGCTGACAGACCACCGGCCGATCTCAGCGCACATTTCCGCTCCAGTTTCCTCACCTATGCGCTGCTGGACCTCACCTATCACGTCCCCAATGTGCTGCTGGGTTGGATGGTCCATCCGAACTATCGCACCCATGGCCCCGTTCATCCCGTCGTCGAATATGCCGGCTGGATCGGCAAGGCTTTCAGTGCGGGCCGGCGGCGCCGCGAGGCACAAGCGATCGAGCGCCGCTACCTGCCGGGCTTGCCACAACAGAGCCCTCGCTTCTTCCTCTTCCCGCTGCAACTGGCCGGCGACTACCAGATCCGCATCCACGCGCCGCTTGGTGATCTCGACCGGCTGGTGGAGGGAGTGATCCGTTCCTTCGCCCGTCACGCAGCACCCGACAGACGCCTCCTGTTCAAGACCCACCCGATCGACAACGGCCTGAGCGACTGGCGACGAAAAATCGCCGATATGGCGCACGCAGAAGGCGTCGGCGAACGGGTCGATCTGATCGATGGCGGCGACCTGGACCGGCTGATTGCCCGCGCCGAGGGCGTGGTCACGGTCAATTCGACCGTCGGCCTGACGGCGCTGCTTGCCGCAAAACCGGTGATCAGCCTCGGTGCCTCGGTATACGACATACCCGGCGTGACCCACCAGGGAAGCCTGTCCTCCTTCTGGACCAATCCCGAAGCCCCGGAAGCGGATATGCCCGACGCGCTGGCCCGCGCCCTGATTGCCACCATACAGGTGCGCGGTGGCTTCATCGGGAAGGCGGCGATAGAAAGTGGCGCGCAAGAAATGGTCGAGCGTATTCTCTCACCGTCCCCTCTTCTCTCGGAAAGGGACGCCGGACCCATTGCATTTCGCTATGAAGCCGAACTGAGCATCCGGTGACGATGCAGGACGTCACCGCCTTTGCTTGCGGTGGAACCAGCGATAGATCCACGGCTTTGCAATGCCGCCGAAACGCGAGAGCAGATAGAGGCTCGGCGTGAAGAAGATCTCCGCCTGCCCCCGGTCCAGACCCTTGACGATGCGCCGGGCAACGGCCTCCGCACTCCACAGCCCGGCACTTCCCATCATCGCCACAGCTTCGGGAGGACGCAGTCTCAGTTCGGCGGCCAATTGCGGCGTATCCGTATCGGGGGGAAAGCAGATCGACACATCGATTCCATGCCCGCGTGATTCGACGCGCAATGCCTCGGCGAAGCCGATGAGAGCCGATTTCGAGGCGCAGTAGGCGGTGTAGCCATGAAGGCCGATCAGCCCCGCCCCGGAGGAGACGATCATGATCCGGCCCCGCCTGCGGGCCTTCATGCCGGCATAGACGGCAGAAATCACATGAACCGTGCCGTGGAGGTTCGTGTCGACATGGCGCCTGAAATCAGCGCCCGAGAGGGCATCGAACGGCGCCGGCGCGACCATGCCCGCGGAGGTCACAAGAATATCGCAGGGGCCGACATCGGCTTCGGCGGCAGAAAGCGCGGCCTGCACTGCAGCGTCGTCGGCAACGTCGAGGCTGGCGATGAAAATATCATCCGCGCTCCGCCCGGTCTCGGACACCAAAAGCGCCCTTGCCGCCTCGAGGCGCTCCCGGCTGCGCCCGATCAGGGTGACGCGCGCCGCCCGCGCGAGATACTGCCGCGCGACCGCCAGGCCGATCCCGCTCGAGCCTCCGGTAATGACGACGTGGACCATGGGCACCTCGGACCGTGTTCACCGGATCACAATTGTGGAAACGGAGCCGACAAGCAGCAGAAGGCTCAGGACTTGGCGAACAGTGCCATCAACTGGCGGGCGTCGAACGAGCCGAGCCCGAATTTCTCCTGCTCGAGACGTCCAAGAATGGCGGCCGTACGATCGACCGCACGGGCTATCTGCTCGTCGGTATGGGCGCTGGTGATGAAGAAGCGCAGGCGGGCGAGACCTTCCGGCACCGCCGGATGGATGATCGGCAGCACGTTGATACCGTCGGCATGCAATTCGTTAGACAACTGTACCGCACGCAGGGAATCGGCAACCAGCACCGGCACAACCGAATAGCCCTGGCTCAACCCCGTATCGAGACCGCGCTCGCGCGCAAGATCGAGGAAAAGGCGACTATTGTGACGCAGCTGGTGGGTCCGCTCCGGCTCTGCCTTCAGGATTTCCAGGCTGGCGATTGCCGCCGCCGCCAGCGCCGGGGCAAGGCCGACACTGTAGACGAAGCCGCCGGCCTGGGCCTTCAGCAAGGTGACCAGCGCCTCGCTGCCGGCGATATAGCCGCCACAGCTGCAGCTGGTCTTGGAAAGGGTCCCCATCCAGATATCGACTTCGCCCGCGGCAATGCCGAAATGTTCGAACACGCCGCGGCCCGTCTCTCCGAGCACGCCTAGCGAATGCGCTTCATCGACCATCAGCCAAAAGCCGTATTGCTCCTTGAGACGCAGCAGCGCCGGCAGATCGGCAATGTCGCCGTCCATCGAATAGACGCCTTCGACGATCACCAGGATTCGCTCGTAGTCGCCGGCCAGCGTCTTCAGCACCCGGTCGAGATCGGCAGTGTCGTTGTGCTTGAAGAAGCGGCGGGTCGCGCCGGAGAGCTTTATGCCGGCCAGCGCGCTGTTGTGGATGAATTCATCGTGGATCACCAGATCCTTCGGGCCGACCAGCGAACTGATACCCGCGACATTGGTCAGGTAACCACTGACGAAACAGACCGCGGCCTGCGCATCGTAGACGTCGGCGATCTTCTCTTCGAGCACGGTATGGATCGTGCGTTCGCCCGCCACCACACGGCTTGCCGAAGCCGAAACGCCGAAGGTCTGCAGCGCCTCGCTGGCGCGCGCCAGAACCTTGGGGTGATGGTTGAGGCCGAGATAGTCGTAGGAGGCAAAATTGTCGAAGCTGCGCCCACCGATCAGTGCGGTGGCGCCGCTTGCGCCCTCATGCGCCCGATAGAACGGGTTTTCCATGCCCATCTGCTGGCCGGCGAGCTGCTGCATCACCACCTGCTTATATTCGGGAAGATCGGAGAAGCCCGGCTGCTTGCGCACCGGCGTCTGCGCCGCGGCGTGCTCCGTCCGGACACGACGCCCGGCTTCGACGTCCTTCTGCAACCCCTTCATGCGGTTCAATATGAACTGCCGCTTGCTCTCATCCATTTCAGCGCTCCAAGGCCCTTACTCCGAGGACTCGGAGTTGCCTTCCTGATCGGCTCCGCCGTGACGTCGGCTCAGTTCGTCGAGAATCCGCAGCTCGTCCGGCTTTTCGGCCGCCGTTTCGTCCGTATCGCTACGCGATCTCACCTTCTCGAAGAGACGCCGCGTGATGTCCCCAACCGTGGCATTGTCTGCCAGGCTGCTCAGCGGCATGTCGAAGCCGGTATTCTGTTCGAAATTCAGCCCGAGTTCAACGGCCATGAGGCTGTCGAGCCCGATTTCCTTGAGGACGCTGTCCTTGGAGATGCTTTCGCGTGACACTCTCAGGATATTGGCGATTTCCTGCGCGACCACATCAAAGAGGATATCCTGCGCCTCGACCTGCGTCTTGCCGTCGATCATTGCCGCAAGGTCGATCTCGCCCCCTTCCGCCCCGCTTGCATGATGCGAAGCGCGACGCATGACGACCTCGAACAGGTTTTCGCCGACCACCCGAAGATGATGGGCGGCACCCCAGTCGAATTCCGAGACCATGACCACGGCAGCCTCGATGCTGTCGGGCGCGGACGCGATATAGTCCTCGACGCACTGCAGCGCTTCACGCGAGCCGATCGCCGTCTTGCCAAGGCGGCGATCCAACCGCTGGCCAACCTCGGTGTTGCGGGCGAGATAGCCCGCGTCCGCAATCGCGCCGAAACCGACGGCGAGAGCCGGCAGTCCCGCGCAGCGCCGTGCACGCGCCAGGCCTTCGAGAAAGCCGTTCGCCGCCACGTAATTGGCCTGGCCCGGATTGCCGACCAGCGTCGTCACCGACGAGAACAAGATGAAATTGTCCAGGCTGTCGGCACGGGTCAGGCGGTCGAGGATCGCGGCACCCTTGGCCTTGACGTCGATGACCGGCCGGTTGCGCTCGCGATTGAGATTGCCGATCAGCGCATCGTCCAGGACCATGGCCGCATGGACGACGCTCTTTAGCGGAGCGACCTTGCGGATCGCTGCCAGCATCTTCTTGACGTCGGCTTCCTTCGTTACATCGCAAGCATAGAGATGCGCCTCGACGCCGGCTGCGCGCCAGCGTTCGATCGCCGCTGCCGTTTCGGCATCGGCAACGCCCCGGCGCGAGCAGAGCGCGACATGACGCGCCCCCTTCTCGACCAGCCATTCGGCGGCAACCAGACCGAAGCCGCCGATCCCGCCGACCACCAGATGAACGCCCTTCGGGTCGACCACCATCTTGCGCCTGGCTTGCGACGCGACCCGATCCACCCCGGACTTGGGCGGCAGGACGACGATCTTGCCGATATGGCCGGCATTCTGCATGAGACGGAAGGCATCGCCGATCTCGTCGTGATCGAATGCACGATAGGGCAGCGGCGAGAACACGCCCTCCTCGAAGAGCGCCCCGATCTCGCCCAGCATCCGCTTCGAGAGCTCGGGATGAAGCACGAGCAGCTGGTCGGCGTCGATGCCGAAATAGCTGACATTGCGGCGGAACGGGCGAAGCCCGATCTTGCTGTCGGCGTAGTAGTCCCGCTTGCCGAGTTCGAGGAAGCGGCCGAACGGCTTGACCAGCGACAGGCTCTGCTCCATCGCCTCGCCGAACAGCGAGTTCAGCACGAGGTCGACCCCTTCGCCTCCGGTGACCGACAGCACGTCGTTGACGAAGCTCAGCGAACGGGAATCGAAGATGTGGTCGGCGCCGAGCATCTCGACGAAGCGCCGCTTCTCCTGCGTGCCGGCGGTGGCGATGACCTTGAGACCGGCATGCTTGGCAACCTGCAACGCGGCGAGGCCGACACCGCCGGCAGCACCGTGGATCAGGATCGTTTCGCCCGGGCGTGCCCTAGCAAGCTCGATGATCGCATAATAGGCCGTCAGGAAAACGACCGGGATCGAGGCCGCAGCGACCGGATCGACGCCGGCTGGCAGCTTGGCGACACCGGCACGATCGACCGCCACATGGGTGGCGAAGGCCGCGGCAGCGATCGCCATTACCGGATCGCCGACGGAGAGGTCGCTGACATTCTTGCCGACGGCAACGATGCGGCCGGAAAATTCCATGCCGATCGAGGCGCCCGCGAAACCGTCTTCCAGCGCCTCTTCCGGCAGGAGGCCCATGGCCCACATGACGTCACGGAAGTTGAGGCCTGTTGCCGCGACCTGGACCAGAACCTCGTCCGGCCCGATCGCCGGCACATCACAGCTTTCCCAGCGGATACTCGAAACCTGCGACGGCGTCTGCTGACGGATGACGGCGGCATCGAAATTGGCCGTGAAGGCGTTCGTTTCCGGCATGGCGCCCGGAACGGCGCGCATCTCGAGCACGCTCCTGCCATCGAGGTCGACGCACCATTCGCGGTTGACGACGCCCGGCACGCAGATGGTTGCCACGTCGGCGAGCAAGTGGGCGAGATCACGACGGGCCGCGCCGCTGTCGATGCTCTGCACGTCGAGGAAGTCGAACTCGTTGCGCAGAACGCGCAGGAAAGTCCACAGTCCGGAATTGACCGGGTCGGCGGCCGGTCGATCGGCCACCGGCGCGCCGCCGGGTGCCGACACCAGAAGCCGGATAGGCGCCGGTTCCTTGGCGAGCGCTCCACGATAGTCGGCAAGCGCCAGGGCAAAGGCGCTCAGGATCAGCACATTGTCCTGCAGCACGGCAGAGCCGTCCACCGCCGGATCGACGGCGGGCGAGAGATGGATCACGTCCAGCGGGCCATCCGCATGGCGTTCGAAGCGTTCGATGAAGGCCTTCTTGTCGGCGGCAAGATCGCCGCTTGCGGCAAGGACCTCGAACGACGGGAAACCCTGGGCCACGGCCGCGGCGGACAGGGCATCCGTCGCAACGCGTCCGTCATGAACCAGAAGAACCGGATTCTGCGCCGTGCCGATGACTTCCGAGACCTCGGACGCAGCGGAGGCTGCGGCCTTCGTTTCGATGGTGAAGACCGGACCGCCGGTCATCTCGCGCAGGACGACATCCGCCTCGTCAAAGCCGATGCTCGAAAGGATCGCGCGCCAATCGCTGGCGGTCGCCAATGCACCGATCGGGAATTCCGCCGTCTGGCTGCGGGCAAACCAGCCGTCCGAGAGGCCCGAGACGAAGTCGTGGAACAAGGAAGGCGCCTCGACGGCGGCCAGCAAAGTTTGAGCCTCCGCCAGCACGGCCACGCTCTTCTCCGAGGCAAAATCCGTTTCGACCAGATCACGAAGCTTGCTGCTTGCGCTGAGCACGACATCGGCCGATGCAAGGCTCGGCAGTTGCTCGCGCGAAAGGACCTTCACATGGGCCTGATCTTCGAAAGCGAGTTCGAGACGATGGCGAAGCGCGCCATCCGGCTCGTAGATCACCAGCCGCGCCCCATGGTCCGCGGCGATATCTGCAATCCCCCGGCTGAGGCCCACCGAGGTGCTGCCGAGTTCGAGGATCTGCGGGCTTGCCTGTGATGGCCGCGTGGCAAACCAGGCGCGCAGGCCGTCCAGGAGGATGGCGATTCTCGACCGGGCCGCGACCGAATGGATTTCCTGGTGCTCGACGGTTGCTTCGCTGAGGAAGTGATCGCGCTTCGGCAAGGCTTCATCGGCAGCCCCCGCGCCCGCACTCCGGTCTGCGAGGCGATCGAGGACTTCGCGATGGACGTCGTTGATCAGGACCGCCTCGACGGCCCGATCCGGGCATTCCTTGTAGAGTTCGCCGAGAATCTCGGCGACGGGCGGCAGGGGACATTCCGGATCGATCATCCATTCCCCGTCCTGCAGTTCGATGAACCCGGCATCGGCCAGCAGGTGCAGGCCGTTGAACAGGAACGGCCGCAGCGCCGGATCGTCGGGAAGATCGGCCGAGGTGAGGCTCGCCTTGCCACTCGCAAGCGTGCTCGCCATGTCGTGCAGGGCCCGCATGATTGCCGCGTTGAACAGCAGCGTCTCGTTGTCGAGGCCGGTTTCCGGCAGATGCGCGAAGCAGGAATCCGCCGAGGCGGCGGCCGCGCCCGACGGCAAGGTCCGCCCCGCCACCGACGAAGACAGCGCCTCGTAGTGGAAGGAAAGTGCGCCCAGCGTCTTGCGCTGTTTCAGGTAGGTACGACGGAAGCGGCAGTCCTCGAAGGACGCAACGCGCTCGCCATCCGCATCGAACAGATGGAACTTGGCCTTGATCGAGGTCGGGCTCAGCCGGTCGATCTCGATCACCGCCCGGCGGATCGTCGCACCGGTTCGGTCGATGCGGATCTGGCCGAAGCGCACCGGAATATAGGGTGCGCCGCGATGATCGCCGCTGAAGCGGTCGAACAGGGCGACCAGGCCATGGAACACGGCGTCGACGGAAACCGGGTTGAGATTGTAACGCAGCATCGGATGCGCCGGCGTCGCGGGTTCGGCAAGCGACACCTCGATCAGGCGATCGCCGCGGCAGATGGTCTGCTGCATGAGTTGGAAGTGCGGCCCGTAGTCGAGACCGAAATTGGCGGCAATGCCATAGGCTTTCTTCGCATCGATCTCGGCGGTCACGTCGATCTGCGGCAAGGCGGGGGCCGGACGTACCTCGGACGCGGAGAGCTTGCGCACCCGGGCGACCGCGTGGATCGTCCAGTCGTCTTCGCTCAACCGCTCGCGCGATCGGATCTCCAGATCGCCTGTCTCGGGCGAAATCAGCGTCGAAAGCTCGATCAGGCGGCTTTCGCTGAGTTCGAGCGGGCGAACGATTTCGAGATTGGTGATCTCGACGCGCGACTGGCCCAACAGCTGGCTGGCCGCCGAGACGGCAATCTCGATGAAACCGCTGCCCGGCAGAATAGAGCGACCGTCGACGACGTGCTCGGCCAAGTCCGGGAAGAGATGGGCATCGATATGGTTTTTCCAGGTCGCGCCGTTCGGATCGATGCGCCAGCCGACGAGCGTGTAGCCGACTTCGCTGTCGCGGCCGTAGATGTCGGCGCGATCGCTGGTGCGGTCGGGCTGGAGGTCGATCCTCTCAAAGGGAAGTTCGGGCAGGGAAACGAAAGCATTGCGCTTGCCGAATACCTTGGCCCCGTCGACTGCCGCACCGCAGGCGACGGCGCGCGCCATGGCCTGAAGGATCGGATCGCTGTCCAGATGCCCGTCATCGCGCGACAGCGTGCCGACGTAATTGATCGAGGCCGAACGCTGCTTGGCGATATCGGAGAGATAGCCGCCGAGGATGGCGCGCGGCGTCACCTCGATGAAGACGTTGCAGCCGAGTGCCATCGCCTCTTCGGCAGCCTGCTGGAACTTCACCGGCTGGCGCACATTGCGCCACCAGTATTCCGGCGTCAGGGCCTCGCCGGTGATGGCAGTGCCCGTGACGGTCGAGATGAACGCCGTGTCGCCGCGACGCGGCGCGATCGGTGGCATGTCGGCCAGGAAGGCATCCCGCGACCGGTCGATCAGCGGGTGATGGAAGGGATAGTTGATGTCGAGCGGCTGGACCGCCACCCTGCGCTTGCGGGCACGCTCGCGCAGCAGTTTGATGTTCTCGTAGGAGCCGGAGATTGTAACCGAATTGGGCGCGTTGATTGCCGCGACTTCGAGGCCCTCGAGTTCAAGCGAGCGGATCAGTTCCACGGCTGCCTGCTCGCCGAGTTTCACGGCGGCCATGGTGCCCTCGCCGGCCAGCACGTCCTGGTGCAGCGAGCGCTTGGCGATGACGGTCACGGCATCCTCGAGCGACAGCGCCCCGGCCGCATAGGCGGCCGCGACTTCGCCGACCGAATGACCGAAGCTCGCCGTCGGGCGAAGACCCATCTCGACCATGGCGTCCGTCAGGGCAGCCTGGATGGCGAAGAGCAGCGGTTGTGCGAGCTTGGTGTCGCTGAGCTTGCTCTCGAGCTCGGGATCGCTCAGCGATGCCTTGAGGTCGATAGGAGATTGGCGCGAGAAAAGCTCTGAAATCCGCTCGAAGGCCTTCCGGAAGGACGCATTGTGCCTCAGCGCTTCAAGGCCCATGCCGGCCCACTGCGCGCCGTTGCCGGAGAACACAAGTGCGACCTTCGGGTCGCGTGACAGCGCTTCGCCGGTCTCGGCGAGCGATTCGGCGCCGGAGAGATGCGCGTCGATCGCTTCGATCGCCTCGGCGGGGTCCGCCGTCACGACGAAGCGGTGACGCAGCGCCGAACGGTTGGCGCTCGCGGCCGCGACGATGGCGGCGGCCTCCTCTTCGCTTTCAGCCTGATCGAGACGATCGCGATAGGCGCCAAGCAGCGTCTTGAGGCTCTCGGCCGTGTGGGCGCTCAGCATCAGAAGGCGTGGCGAGGCTTCGGTCGCCTGCTTCGATGCGGAGGTCGTTGCGGCCTTCCGAGGGTCGGCGATCACGACATGCGCGTTGGCACCGCCGAAGCCGAAGGAGTTGATGCCGGCGAGGCGCGGCCGTTCGCTTTTGGCCAGCGCCACCGGCTTGTCCGCGACACGCACGTTGAGGCCCTGGAAATCGATGTCTTCGTTCGGCGTGTCGAAATGCAGCGACGCCGGCAGATAGTCGTGCTCCAGCGCGAGCATCGCCTTGATCACGCCCAGCAAGCCGGAAGCTGGTTCCGTGTGCCCGATATTCGTCTTGATCGAACCGATCCAGACCGGCTCTTCCCGGCGCATGCCGATCACCTGGCCGAGCGACCAGACCTCGGCCGGGTCACCGACCTTGGTCCCGGTGCCATGCCCTTCGACGAAGGCGACGTCGCGGGGATCGATGTCGTCAGAATAGATCGACATCAGCAGTTCCGCCTGCGCCTCGCGCGACGGCAGCGAAATGCCGTTGGTCCGGCCGGCGGCGTTGATGCCCGATGCGACGATCGTAGCGCGACTGCGGTCACCTTCGCGGACGACGCGTTCGGAGGAGCGGAGAACGAGCACGGCGCCGCCTTCGGCGCGCACATAGCCGATCCCGTCATTGTCGTAGGCCTTGCAGAGCCCGTCGGGCGACAGCATGCGGGCCTGAGCGAAGCCGACGAAGGGCAGCGGATGGACGAGCATGTTGACGCCGCCGACGATGGCGGTGTCGACCTGGCCGGAATTGATGGCGCGCACGGCATGGTCGAGAGCGACGAGCGAGGACGAACAGGCGGTATCGACCGTCAGGCTCGGACCCTTGAGTCCGAAAACGTGGGAAATGCGGTTGGAGACGATCGACAGCGTATTGCCGGTCATGAAGTAGGGACCGGGGGCTGCCGGATCCTCGACCGACAGATTGGCATGGTCGAGGCTGGATGCGCCGACATACACCGCCACGCGTTCGTCCTGCAGACTGGCAACCGGCAGATTGGCATCCTCGAGTGCCCGCCAGGTCAACTCCAGCAGGAGCCGCTGCTGCGGATCCATGAAGGTTGCTTCGCGACGCGAAATGCCGAACAGGGCCGGGTCGAAGGCATGGATATCCTCGAGTACGCCGGCAGCATCGGTATAGTATTTGCCCGCAACGCCCATCTGCGGATGCCAGAACCGCGCACGGTCCCAGCGATCGCCTGGAATACTCGTGACCGCACAAACACCCGCCCGCATCATCTCGAACAGCGCTTCAGGCGATCCGGCCCCAGGTGCGGCGCATGCGCGCCCGATTACTTCTACTGTCATATACTTCAATCGCAGAGTTTCATTGGTTTAGGGCACGACAACCTCGGCGCTTCAACAAGCATCCCGCATCCCCCTTAGCCAAGCGGCGGTACAGCGTCAATTGCATCACAGCTTTATCGCATGGCGAAGGCACGCTCGACGGTCTGTACCGTAGAAATCCCCCGGATATCGCATAGCCCCCGATATCGCATAGCCAACGAGCACGGTATCACTATTGGAACGCGGGCAAATGCGCAAATGCGGTCGTAGACGCCCGACAATGGTTGAGTTATGAAGAGCTAAACAGATCAGAGACCCGTCGTAAAAATGCGAATAGCCATTATCGGAACATCAAATTCAGTCATGACCCACGGATGGGCGAACGCGCTCAGGAAAATCGTCCCTGAACATTGGGAAATTGAGAATTTTTCGCTTGGAGCAAGTCCTTCGCTCTACGGAAGTTTTATAATTCCAAGAGAAAATGTTGCGGAGAATTTTGATTTCGCCCTTCTGGACTTTACGGTAAACGATCAACAGTTTCTCGACATAAGCAATCTGTCTCGCGATTATTTGGCCGCGTCTTATGCGGGTTTACTTCGGCATTTCGCGACAGAAGACGCCCGGTGCACACCGATTTGCCTGTTCCTACCTCAAAAGGCTTTCGCGCTGGAAGGGAAAGCCACTGACGCTTACTCCATATGCACGGGGATCTGCGAACACTACGACATCGAGTATATTGATGCGTTCGCAATGGTACAGAGGCTCGTCCAGACCGGCATTGGCGTGGACGAGATTTTCGCGGATTGGGGTCACCTGACACCCGAATACCAGATCGTCATGGCCGAGAAAGTTCTTGAGTTCTTGTGCAATGCCATCCGAAAGAAGCCTCGCCGTGAGATTTTGGTCGAGGCGCCCATCATTACTGCAGTACCAAGAAGTGATATCGAGTATTTCAACGGCGAGGTGCGGACAATTGGCACATCGTTCGCAAAACACGAAGTTACGACCTTGAGAGAGGGTGGCGGCGGAATTATAAATAGTTCGCCCTTTCTCTTGGCTATTGTGCACTGGATCGACGAAGCTTCTGGCCCCGTCTGCTTCAAAGGCAGCGACACAAAAGTTTCGAAGGCACTCCGCAAGGAATGGAAACGGCTCTTCGCCTTAACGCATTTCCGCAAGCCTGTTCGCAGCGAGGGCTCAATTCCGTTTGAGTTCGGCGAGAAGCAAGGCTATTTGCTCGAGCGCGGTTTCGGCTTGGCGAAGACGACCCAAATCGCGGGCGATGTGGCTGACATTGTGGGATTCTTGAAATCCGATGTCGACCCGCTTGCCCGCGGCCGCATGCTGCTGGAGGCTCTCGCCGCCGCAAGAGAACCGGCGCTTGTCTAGGTTCGATCTTTGGTCCTGCCGAAGCAGGCCTGGTTATAGATCGCGAACTCGGCGGCACAAAGAAGACTTGCGAGAAGCCTCGAAGTGCAGCAATACGCTCGGCGAGCCCTATTTTGCCACAAAGGCATGATGGATAGTCCACCCGTATGAGACACGTGGTCTCGCAAGCGACCTAGGTCGAGCGTTTCGGGATCTGCAGGAGCAATCGTGTATATAAAGACACATCTCAGGATCGTTGCTGCACTGTTGATGCGCGAGATGTCTGCACGATTCGGAAACAAGCCCGGTGGCTATATATGGGCACTCCTCGACCCCGCTGCTCACGTCATGCTGATGACCGTAATTTTCAGCGCGATCGCGCACGCACCGCCGCTGGGGTCCAGTTTCCCACTGTTCTTCGCCACCGGCTATATCGGCTTTCAATTCTATCTGGCGACTCTTAGTCAAGTGAGTGGCGCGTTGAAGGCCAACAAATCGTTGCTGAGCTACCCGAATGTGGCGCCGATCGATACGGTGGTCGCCCGCTATATTCTTCAGATGGGCACCACGATCCTGGTCGGCGTGATCGTATTTTCCGTCATCGGCGGCACGCTTCACACCCCCCTCCGGCCCGCATGGGGATTCATCATCGAAGCTGCGCTGCTGGGAAGTCTCCTCGCGCTGGGAGCCAGCTTGGTCAATACGGTGCTGTTCTTGAAATACCCGCTTTACGAGAGCGTGTTTCATATCGTCAGCCGCCCGCTCTTCCTGTTGTCGGGGGTTGTGTTTCTCCCCGAGGCTTTGCCGAACCCCTTTAGGGAGATCATTCTGCTGAATCCGGTCATCCATGTGGTGACACTCTTCCGGCGAGGCTTTTATCCGGAATATCGCGCCACGAGTTTCAGTCCGGAATATCTCTATAGCTGGGTGTTTTGTGCATTGTTTGCCGGTATGATTCTGTTCACGTTTTCCACCAGGACGCTACGTAACGAATGATCAGGTTAGAGCAGGCTTCCAAATTTGTGTATGCACGCGGCACCAGAAAACCGATTCTTGACGGCGTTTCCCTGGTCCTCAAGCGCGGTCGCAGCGTCGGACTGCTTGGCCGAAACGGCGCCGGGAAGTCGACCCTTCTGCGCCTCTTCGCCGGCACGATCCGACTCGATGCCGGCCGAATTGTCCGCGAGGGGAACATATCTTGGCCTCTCGGCTTCCAGGGGAGCTTCCAGGGCAACCTGACTGGCGAGCAGAATGTGCGTTTCGTGGCACGGATTTACGGTGTCGATTCCGACAAACTGATAGACTATGTCGCCGAATTCGCCGAGCTTGGCGCGTTCTTCCGATCGCCAGTGGCGACCTATTCATCCGGCATGAAGGCACGTCTGGCGTTCGGCTTGAGTATGGGTGTGAGTTTCGACTATTATCTGGTCGATGAAATTACTGCGGTGGGCGATGCCAATTTCAAAAAGAAATGCAGTGAGGTATTCCAAACCCGCCTCGTCGATTCCGATGTTGTCATGGTATCGCACAGCACGGCAACGATCCGGGAATATTGCGACTGCGGTATCGTGCTTGAAAAAGGCAAACTGACTTATTTCGATGACGTTGAGGATGCGATCCGCGCCCACGACAAGAACATGAAGGATAGCTGACACCATGGCAAATCCCGAGAACGCGGCCGGCGCCAAGATCACGCCGCCGAAACTGGATGCCGCGGCAGCCAAGCCGAAACAGCATCCGAATGTGCGGATACTTGAAGGCCTGCTGGACGAGAGCAAGAAAAAGGCGCGCGCAGTCCGATCGAAGCGAAACATGTCGGTCCTGAAGATCCGACACCTCGTCATCATCGCTGGCTTCACAGCCCTGGTCGCCATTCCCACCACACTGGCGTCGCTCTATCTCGCCTTCGTCGCCCAGGACCAGTACCATAGTTCCTCCTCCTTCGCCGTCCGAAGCATAAGCTCGGCCATCGGCGCGTCGGACATCATGGGAATGTTCACGCAAACCACGGCGACCAGCACGGTGGCCGATTCCTACATCCTGATCGACTATCTGCTCAGCGAGCGGATGCTTGAAGACGTCGATTCCCGGTTCGACCTGGATACCGTTTATGCGCCTCGCGGCGCCGACTATTTCTTCGGTCTGGCGGCCGGTCTACCGGTCGAAGACAAGCTTAACTATTGGCGCAAGATGGTCACCGTGAATTTCGACCATTCGTCCGGCATCCTCCAGCTTCAGGTCAAGGCTTTCACACCGCAGCAGGCCCAGGAGATTGCAGGGTACATCCTGGCCAAATCCGAGCAGCTGATCAACGAACTGTCGGACAAGGCGCACGAAGAATCCCTGAAGCTCGCCCGGCAGGAAATCAGCATCGCCGAACAGCGTCTAACGGATGCCCGCATGGCATTACGGGAGTTCCGCGACGTTTCGCAGGACGTCGACCCCGTCGAGGGCGCGAAGCTCGCGGTTAAACTCGTAGCCGGCATGGAGCAGGAACTCGCGAAGCTCAATGCGGACCTGGAGGTCGCCCGCTCGCAGATGGCGGAGGATACACCGCGCATTCGCGTGATCAAGAGCCAGATTTCCGCGCTGGCGTCGCGCATTGAAGCGGAGAAACAGCGCCTCGGCAGCGGCACGACGGATGCCAAGACTGCACGGACCACGCAGGATCTGGTCGGGTCTGACGTGTCCGGGCGCCTGCAGCTCTACGAGAAGCTCGAACTCGAACGCGAATTCGGCGAACGCACCTATGCCGCGGCTCTTGCCTCACTGGAAAAGGCCCGCATGGATGCGACTGGCAAGCAGCGTTATCTGGCAGTCTTCATCGAGCCGACACTGTCGCAGATGGCCCAGTACCCGCAGCGCCTCCTCTATGCGCTTATGGTCTTTCTGGCCGGGATGTTCGCCTGGGGCATGGCGACGCTCGTCTACTACAATATCCGCGACCGCGCCTGAGCCGGTCGATCCCTTTCTCGCTGTCCAAACGAAAAAGCCTCCGGTCATCGACCGGAGGCTTTTAACGTAAAGAAGGTTGTTATTTCGCCGAGAGAAGCCTTAAGCGGCCTCCTCCTGCGCATCATCCTCTTCAACGCCCTTGCCGCGCTTTGGGCCCTTGGCGAGATTGACCTCAACCAGGCGAACGGCCTCGGTCTCGGACATCTTGTTGACGGCGGCGATCTCACGCGCCATTCGGTCGAGGGCCGCTTCATAGAGCTGGCGCTCGGAATAGGACTGCTCGGGCTGGTTCTCGGCGCGGAAGAGATCACGAACCACTTCGGCGATCGAGATCAGGTCGCCGGAATTGATCTTCGCGTCATATTCCTGGGCACGGCGCGACCACATGGTACGCTTGACGCGCGCCTTGCCCTGAACGACCTTCAGGGCACGCTCGACGAAATCACTTTCGGAAAGCTTGCGCATGCCGATGCTCACGGCCTTGCCGACCGGAACCTTGAGGCGCATCTTGTCCTTCTCGAAGTCGATCACGAAAAGCTCGAGCTTCATGCCGGCCACTTCTTGCTCTTCGATGGCGGTGATGATACCGACACCATGTGCCGGATAGACGATCGATTCGCCGGTCTTGAAGCCTTGGCGCGTCGAAGATTTTTTCTGCTGGGTCGTCATTCGTTTCAAAAACTCCCTGTTATGCTCCCGGCGATCAGGCCGGTGCCGGGTCGGTCAGGCCCGGATGAGACGGGGGAAACCGTCGGGTCACTTCATCCTGGTCCAGCCCGCCACGCAAAACACCCCAATCGTCGCAACAGCAATGCGATCGCACAGATCGCTAATGCCACGGTAACCGCGTTGGACGATGGGTTTGCTTTCGTGATGGTTCAGGGCACACCAATGCCGCGAAGTGGAACAGTTCTATCTTGCTACCACAAAAATATGAGGAAATCAATATTTTACTGCCGCACTGCCACAACGCGACCGATCCCGACCGGTAACGGGCGCTTCGCGTCACCCTATCCGGCCCAGCTCGTCCCTGCCACGCGACACGGTCGATCGGGGATCAATCCCCGCTACCGGGCTTCGTCGAAAAGAACTTCTCGAACTTTCCGGGCACGCCGTCCATCTCCTTGGCCTCGGGCAAAGGATCCCGCCTGACGGTGATATTCGGCCAGATCTTGGCATAGTCCGTATTGATCTGTAGCCACTTGTCGAGACCCGGTTCCGTATCCGGCTTGATCGCCTCGGCCGGACATTCCGGCTCGCACACACCACAATCGATACACTCGTCGGGATGGATGACGAGGAAATTCTCACCTTCGTAGAAACAGTCGACCGGGCAGACCTCGACGCAATCGGTATACTTGCAGCGGATACAATTGTCAGTGACTATATAAGTCATGCGGCACTCCAGGGTCTCGTTTCTGCGCGGACGAAATTCGGCTCCAGCTCATTTCCCATCCATCGCGGCACGGGCCAAACGACTGACGGACCGCGTTGGATTCTGCTGAACAGGGATGTGAGCTACTGTGTTATCCGGGCTATAGCAAGGATAAACAGTTCTGAAAATAGTCCCGGCCGCGCACAGTTTTCTAATCGTCTGACCAAGGTTCGCCAGGTTGCAGCCGATCGATCGCCCGCCTCTCCTTCTTGGTCGGGCGCCCTGACCCAGGCAGGCGCGCGGCCTGCTCGAGCGGCCCCAGCTTGTCTTCTTCGCTCGGCGGTGGCGTGATGTCCTCATAGAGCAGACGGGCCTGCTCGAATGGCCCACGGCGTTCCCCCGGCTTTGCCACCAGAAGCACGATGTCACGCTTTTGCAGCGCAACCTCGATGCGATCGCCCGGTCCGATCAAGTGGCTGGATTGACGGACGATTTGTCCATTGATCCTGACATGGCCACCCGACACACGCTCCTGCGCGAGCGAGCGCGATTTCGTAACGCGGGCGAAGAACAGCCACTTGTCGATGCGCTGGCGCGAACCGCTCGGTGGCTGTTTGTCGACCATGTTACTTCTTCATCTGCTCCTTGAGCGCGGCAAGCTTGGCAAAGGGTGAATCCGGATCGATCGGCTTTTCCTTGCGCGGCGGCTTTGCCTCGAAACGGGCGGACTGCGCCTTTGCGTCGCGGTCCGGCCGGCTGTTGGGCCGATCCTTGCGCTCGCCGCGATCCTGGCGCTCCGAACGATCCCCCTTGGGGCCGGAGCCGCCACGGCCGCCGTCCCTGTCGCGGCCCCTGCCGCCCTCGCCGTCACGGCGCCGCTCGTCCCGCTTGCCTTCGCCCTGCCCCTCGGCGGGCGCACGGTTGGGGCCCCGATTGCCCTGGCGTTGACGATCGCCCGCCGGGCGCGCGCCGCGCTGGTTGTCGGCACGGCCGCCCGGACGCCACAACAGCACAGGCTTCGGTTCGGCAGCGACGGTCTCTTCCGTCGCGGGCTCGCCGGAGACTGCAGCTTCGTCCACGGGAGCAACGGCGGCTTCGGCCGGAGCTGTTCCCTCCTCGCCAACCGGCTGCGCGACGCCGGGTACTTCGCCAGTGTCACTTTCCGCCGAGGCGGCGTCTTCGTCAGCGGCTTCAGCCACACCGTTCTCGCCGGAGACTTCGCCGGCTTCTGCGGTCTTTTCCTCTGCAGGCGCCGAAGAACCCGCCTGGGCGGCAAGAAACGCCTCGGCTTCCTCGGCGGTTACGCTGTCGGCGCGATAGCCGAGACCCTTGAGGATCTCTTCCATGTCGTCCGGCGTGGCGCCGAGAATGGACAGCATCGCCGTCGTCGTGGTGAAACGGCGTCCGTCATAGGCACCATCCGGGCGTTGCGGCGAGCCCGGCTTCCACTGTAGGAGCGGGCGGATAAGGTCGGCGAGACGCTCGAGAATGTCGATGCGCACGGCGCGCTTTCCGAGGAAGCGGAAGCCGGCCAGCTTGTAGAACATGCGCTCGAAGCCCGGATCGGTGACCACCGAGGTACGGCCGGCAGCGAGCACCGGAATGAGATCGCCATAGCCCGGCTTGTCGAGGCCGTCGTTCTTCAGTGCCCAAAGAAGGGTGATCAGCTCGGCCGGAGCCGGCTTCAAGAGCGCCGGCATGAAGATGTGATAGGCACCGAAGCGCACGCCATAGCGGCGCATCGAAGCGCGCGCATCCTGGTCGAGCGACTTGACGTCGTCCGAGACGTCACGGCGAAACAGCACGCCAAGATTCTCGACCAGCTGATAGGCAAGACCCTTGGCAAGACCTTGCAGGTCCTCGGCGCGGGAGAGATCATCGAGCGGCTTGAGGATCGTCGAGATGTGATGATTGACGAAGCGCTCGATGCGAGCCACCACGTGGTCGCGGGCGGCACCGGTCAGTTGTTCGTCGGCCAGCAGGATCACGCGGGGATGCAGCATATGGTCCGCGCCGACAAGCTTGGCCACCGGATCGCCGAGCCAACGCACCAGACCATCCGCGCTGATCGCCAGATCGCTGTTGCCGGCAGCATGCAGACGTGCGGCCCGGGCTTCGAATTCGAGCCCAAGCGCACGATGCGCGGCGGCCTCGACAGCCTTCGCGTCAGACCCTTCCATGCCCGATATCGGCGTGAACCGGAAACCGGCGAGTTGTCCCATATGATGTCCTTCCACGAAGACATCGCCGTTTACACTGATTTCAGCTTCCAACATCGCATTCTCTCTCAAGCGCTTCATGAGCACAGATGTCCTGCGATCAACAAACCGTTTCGTCAACCGTTCATGTAGCGCATCAGACAATCGGTCTTCGATTTCCCGCGTCTTTTCTTGCCAGTGTGTCGGATCGGCAAGCCAACCCGGCCGGTTCGATACATAAGTCCATGTGCGGATTTGGGCAATCCGTGCGGACAAAGTATCGATTTCGCCGTCGGTCCGGTCCGCCCGGCGCACCTGTTCGGCCATGAAGTCCTCGTTGACCGCCCCATGGCGCACGAGGTCGAAGAACAGGCTTTGGATCAGGTCGGCATGCTGGGCAGGCGTGATGCGCCGATAATCGGGCAATGCACAGGCTTCCCACAACCTCTCGACACGCGCCGGTGTATCGGCGAGGTCTCTCACCTCCGGATAGCGCGCCAGAAATTCCAGGGCCTGCTGGTCGATGGCAGGCAAGGCCTTGGTCAATCCGTCCACCCTCGGACCCGCCTCGAGGCTACGCAGCAAAGCCGGGATCGAGGAGAAATCGAACCGGGCGGTGCGCCATTGCAGCACTTTCACGCTATCGAATTCATGGCCTTGCAGTCTCTCGACCATCTCTTCTTCGAACGGATCCACGCGGCCCGTCACGCCGAAGGTGCCGTCCTTCAGATGACGGCCGGCACGGCCGGCAATCTGGCCGAGTTCTCCGGGATTGAGATTGCGGAACTGATAGCCGTCGAACTTGCGATCCTGGGCGAAGGCGACGTGGTCGACATCCAGGTTGAGACCCATGCCGATCGCATCGGTCGCCACCAGGTATTCGACATCACCCTCCTGGTAGAGAGCGACCTGCGCATTGCGCGTACGCGGGCTGAGTGCACCTAAAACCACGGCCGCGCCGCCGCGCTGGCGGCGGATCAGCTCGGCGATCGCATAGACCTCGTCGGCCGAGAAGGCGACAATCGCTGTGCGCTGCGGCAGTCGGGTGATCTTCTTCTGGCCGGCATAGAAAAGCTGCGAAAGCCGGGGCCGCTCGACAACGGTGATGCCGGGCAGCAGTTGCAGGAGAATGGGCTTCATCGTCGCCGAGCCGAGCAGCAGCGTCTCGTCTCGTCCGCGCAGATGAAGCAATCGGTCGGTGAAGATGTGGCCGCGCTCGAGATCGCCCGCCAGTTGGATCTCGTCGATTGCCACGAACGACGCCTTCGTCTCGCGCGGCATGGCCTCCACCGTGCAGACGGAAAAGCGCGCGCCGGGTGGCGCGATCTTCTCTTCGCCGGTGACCAGTGCGACCTGCGATGCGCCGACCCGGTCGACCAGCCGGCCATAGACCTCGCGCGCCAACAGGCGCAGCGGAAGGCCGATGATGCCCGAGCCATGCGCCACCATCCGATCGATGGCGAAATGGGTCTTCCCCGTATTGGTCGGCCCCAGCACGGCAGTGACGCCGCGGCCGCTCAGGATCATGGGTTGCGAATTCAAGGACGGCTCCGCGCTGCAAGGGATCATCGACACCGCATTGCGGCGTTCGGCGAGCTTGCCACACATGGCGACGATTGACGGCAAAGGCAAGACGCACCTGACGGGAGACCCCGATTCCCGCACCTCACCGAACGGAAATGCGGGATACGATACCTGCAATCGGGGTGAATATCTGCCCAGGGAACAGGGTGGGAACGAATCGGCGACGAATCGCTGACTCGTGCCGATTCAGCATTTGTTCACGCCTAGATCTCGACGGCCATTCGCCAGGCGGCACCAAATGCTGAATCGGATCAATTGCTTGCCGCGCAGGTCAGCATCGGTCCGATCGCAACCGTGCCGGAACTCTTTGGCCGGGTTGGGCGTTACCGGGTCCGAGGTTGAACAAACATGACACTCCTTCCACCGCCTGCCGAATGGATCAGCAAAAAGCCCGGCCAGAATTTCGTGCTGCTGCATGGAATGGCGATGGCCCCTGCGTTCTGGACCGTCTTTGCACCCGAGGTAACCCGCCGCGGACGCACCGTGGCCTATCCGCTCCCCGGACATCATCCCTGGTCGCTGCCCGAACCGGGAACGCCGATCACCGCCGACGAGGTGGTCGAAGCCATGGCCCAGGCGATCGGCCGGGATTTTGCCAGTGAGCCGGTCACACTGATCGGTCACTCGACCGGCGGCTTCCTGTCGCTCTTGCTCGCCGCGCGACGCCCGGATCTGGTGCGATCCGTGATCCTGCTCGGTGGCTTTGCCTGCGGACGCTTCGAAGGCAAGGAGCGGTTCGCCGCGCGCATGCTGCGTGTGCCGCGCGTCGGCCCTTATGTCTTTCGCCATTTCTTCAAGCGCTGGATCTCGACCCGCGAACAGTTCCGCTGGGGCTCGATCGAGTGCGTCTATGACAAATCCTGCCCCTGGGAGGACGATCGGGCGGCAGACGCGATGGAAATGGTCCGCAGCCATCTGCTGCGAACCCGCCCTGAGGACGTCGCGGCGTGCGTGCATTTCATGTCGAGCACGTCGATCCTCGGGGATCTGCCGAAAATGACACTGCCGGTGCTCAACCTTGTCGGCGTCCACGACGGCATCGTCCCTCCAGCGCACCAATTGCGGTTGTCGAAACTGCTGCCGCGGGCGCAAACGGTCCTGTTCGGCGATTGTGGCCACCTGGTCATGGTCGAGCAGAAACGGCAGATGGACAAGGTGATCGCCGGCTTCGTCGACCCTCACTCGTCCGTTGCCAGGGCACTTCGCGGCCGATGGGCGGAGCGCTTCGCCCCGCTGTTCGATGACACACCAACGGGCGCTTCATCAATTCGATTACCCGGCCTGGAACAATTTCTTTCGGGCGACGTTGAGGGCACACGACTACCGAGTTTCGCATTCCCAGTTGGAGAGGGCATCCATGTTGAGCACAATTCTAATCGTCATCGTCATCCTGCTGTTGATCGGCGCACTCCCCAATTGGGGCTATAGCCGCAACTGGGGCTATGGACCGTCCGGTGGACTTGGCCTCGTTGTGCTTATCCTTGTCATCCTGCTGCTCATGGGCCGGATCTGAGCGACACCCCAACCGAAAAGGAAATGATGATGAAAAAGACCCTTATTGCCCTGGCGCTGATCGCACCTCTCGCCTCCTGCACCGCGACTGAACGAGGCGCCGGCGTCGGCGCCGCAACCGGTGCCGTGATCGGTGGCGTGGCCACCAACTCGGTTGGCGGCGCAGCCGTCGGCGCGGTCGTTGGCGGCGCCGCCGGTGCCCTGATCGGCCAGTCCCAGGAACGCTCCGGCTATTGCGTCTATCGCGATCGCTACGGCCGCACCTACGAAGCACGCTGCCGCTAAGCGGCGACGCTTCGACAGAAAGCCGCCGGCTCCCCCACCGGCGGCTTTTTGCTGCTTACCCGCGCGCCCTCTTTAACACTTCGATCAAAGACGGAACGAATCAGCGACGAATCGGTGACGCGCCGGCCTTCCCGGTTTGTTCACGACAAGATATTGTGGAATAACAGAGTGTTAACCATAGAAAACGGTGGATATTAAGTCTCTTCCGCCTCGCGGAAGGATCCAGCGTTAACGATCGACCCCAGTCTTAGGCGCAAAAGGCAATACTGTTCGAGACTTGTATCCGCCAAGGCTTCGGCGCGGCTGGAGAGAGCGTCGTCAAACGTGACGGAGTGATCGAACTGACTGATCGTCAGGTCGAGACGCGCGCTGCCGATGCGATTGTAGAAATGCGTGCCGCCCGGCACCTGCGTCTTGAGAATCTCCCCGCCGAACAAATCCTGCACGACCAGAGACGTCACGCTGCACTGGCCCTTCGCGGGGTTCTCCGGCGTCCACTTACTCGACGTGCCGGACGACCAGGCATCCTTTAACGCCACAGCGAGGTCCTGCAGATTTGGGCAGAACGGCAGCACCAGGACCTCCATGGCAATGCGGCCCCTGTTGGCGGGGCCGCTGCAGAATGCGGAAGGCGGCCTCAGACGAAGAACTGGCCGCCATTGGCCGAGATCGTCGACCCAGTGATGAAACCGGCATCGTCGGAGGCAAGGAACACCACGATCCGGGCGATTTCTTCCGGCTCGCCGAGACGTCCGACCGGAATCTGCGGAATGATCCGCTCGTTCAGCACCTTTTCCGGAATGGCGCGCACCATTTCCGTGCCGATATAACCGGGGCAGATCGCATTCACCGTGATCCCCTTGGCCGCACCTTCCTGAGCGAGCGCCTTGGTGATGCCGAGATCGCCGGCCTTGGCCGCCGAGTAGTTAGCCTGCCCCATCTGCCCCTTCTGACCGTTGATCGACGAGATGGTGATGACGCGGCCGAAATTGCGGTCACGCATGCCGGACCAGACCGGATGGGTCATGTTGAACACGCCGGTGAGGTTGGTGTTGATCACCTCGTTCCATTGGTCGGGCGTCATCTTGTGGAACATGGCATCGCGCGTGATGCCGGCATTGTTGACGAGGATCTCGACCGGTCCCAGTTCGGCCTCGACCTTGGCGATCCCCTCGGCGCAAGCCTGATAGTTCGAAACGTCCCACTTGAAGGCGCGGATCCCCGTTTCGGCTTCGAAGGCCTTGGCCTTCTCGTCATTGCCGGCATAATTCGCCGCCACCTTATAGCCGGCGGCCTTGAGCGCGATCGAAATCGCCGCGCCGATGCCCCGGGTTCCGCCCGTCACCAATGCTGTTCTGCTCATGTCCTGATCTCCCCTCACAGAATAAAATCCAGCGTCCACCGACTCTTCTTGTGAAGCCGTTGTTAGGACAGTTTCATGTCAAGCAGATGGAAGCCCGCGCGGCGACGGCCGCGTCGGTGCGACCTTGGTTCAGAGTGCCTCGAGGCACATGGCAATCCCCATGCCACCGCCGATGCACAGCGTGGCAAGGCCCTTCTTGGCGCCACGGCGCTTCATTTCGAACACCAGCGTATTGAGAACGCGGGCGCCGGATGCGCCGATCGGATGACCGATGGCGATCGCGCCACCATTGACGTTGACGATCGAGGTATCCCAGCCGAGGTCCTTGTTGACCGCGCAGGCCTGGGCGGCGAAAGCTTCGTTGGCCTCGACGAGATCGAGATCGGAAATCTTCCAGCCGGCCTTCTGCAAGGCCTTGCGCGACGCCGGGATCGGGCCGGTCCCCATGATCTGCGGATCGACGCCGGCCGTCGCCCAGGAGGCGATGCGCACCAGCGGGGTGATGCCGCGGCGCTGCGCCTCGGCCTCGCTCATCAGGAGCGCGGCCGCTGCACCATCATTGATGCCCGAGGCGTTGCCGGCGGTGACCGTGCCTTCCTTGTCGAAAGCCGGGCGGAGCTTGGTCATGCTGTCTAGCGTCGCGCCGATGCGGATATATTCATCGGCATCGACGGTCACATCGCCCTTGCGGCCCGGAACCACGACCGGAACAATCTCGTCCTTGAAGCGGCCGGCGACCTGCGCAGCCTCTGCCTTGTTCTGCGAGGCGAGAGCAAACGCATCCTGCTCGTCGCGCGTCAGCTGGAACTGGCGGGCGACGTTTTCGGCGGTCGTGCCCATATGGTAGCCGTAGAAGGCGTCGGTCAGACCATCCTTGATCATCGTGTCGACCATCTTCATGTCGCCCATCTTGGTACCGGCGCGCAGATGGGCGCAATGCGGTGCCATCGACATGGATTCCTGGCCGCCGGCGATGATGATCGTCGCATCGCCGGCAGAAATCTGCTGCATCCCAAGCGCTACGGCGCGAAGTCCCGATCCGCAGAGCTGGTTCATGCCCCAGGCGGTTGCTTCCTGCGGAATGCCGGCCTTCATCGCGGCCTGACGGGCAGGGTTTTGGCCCTGGCCGGCGGACAGAACCTGGCCGAGAATGACTTCGTCCACTTCCTTGGCGTCGACGCCGGCGCGCTCCAGCACCGCCTTGATGGCCGTGGCGCCCAGGTCGTGCGCTGCGACATTGGCAAAGGCGCCATTGAACGAGCCGACCGGTGTGCGCGCTGCGCTCGCAATAACGATGGATGAACTGCTCATGGACGCCTCCTCGGGTGACTGCTTCTTTGAACTTGAAACTGGCAAAGCTTTGGGCCGGAGTCAAACAGGAAGAACGCCGGTCGTTTCGTTCATTAGTTGCACCCTCTTGGCTTTCATCAATTGCGAGTACCGCATCGCACAAAGAGATTGTCACCGCCCTCGATTTGCGCTTACACTTGTCACGGGAAGAGCAAAAATCCACAAAAACAACGGGGTTAGGAGACGAATATGGCCAAAGCCGACGGCGAGATCGTCATAAAGAAATATGCCAATCGACGCCTCTACAACACGGGCACCAGCACCTATGTGACGCTGGAAGACCTGGCCAAGATGGTCAAGAAGGGCGAGGAGTTCACCGTCCAGGACGCAAAGTCCGGCGAGGACATCACCCATTCAGTCCTGACCCAGATCATTTTCGAGCAGGAGTCGAAGACCGGCAACACGCTTCTGCCGATCTCCTTCCTGCGCCAGCTCATCAGCTATTACGGCGACCAGATGCAGATGGTCGTGCCGAGCTTCCTCGAGCATTCGATGAAGGCCTTCACCGAGCAGCAGGTTCAGATGCGCGAGCAGATGACAAAGGCCTTCGGCGAGACGCCGCTGACCAAGAATCTGCAGGCGCCGATTCAGCTGATGGAAGAACAGGTCAAGCGCAACACCGAAATGTTCCACCAGGCGATGCAGATGTTCTCGCCCTTCCTCGGCGCCCAGCAACCGAAGGAGACCAAGAAGGCCGAGGCAAAGGACATCGACGAGCTCAAGGAACAGCTGCGCACGCTGCAGAACAAGCTCGACAATCTCTGAACGCCATCAAAGAAAGATGCCAATCAACCGTCGCGGGCAGGAGGAAACTCCTGCCCTTCTTGCATCCTGAAAGGTAAATCCGGCTACAGGCCGATCGAAACATCCCGGCCTGCCGAGCGGATCGACACCGCGAAGCCGCCGACGACATCAATGAAGGCGATGGTCATCAGGATGAAGAATGTCTGGGTCGCTGCCCCGCGCACCAGCAGGAATTCGACCAGGAAGGCAATGAAGACCAGCATGGACAGCATGTGGTTGATCAGCGAGCCGGAGCCGTTGATCGTCGCCTTCAGGATCTCGAAGAACAGAATGGCGAGCGACAGCAGGATGAGCACGTCGCTGACGGAAAGAGCCCAGACCGCGCCGGACAACATGGCAAACGACAGCAATTGCTGGTCGAGCACTTCGACCCCGCCGGAACCGAATAGACCGAGCATTGCCAGATTGTAGAGCGCCAGCGGCAGGATCATCAACGGAATGGCGGAAAACATGGCGGCCCTCGGTCAGCAGCAGGTGAAGCGCCAGCGAAACAGGCGTCTGACCCGCGGATTTAACCGCCAGAACCCCTAAAAAGTAAAGGCCGGCACAAGGCCGACCTTAAAAAAGTCATCCGAATATTCGGAAATTATGCGCCTTCCTTGGGCGTCAGGACCTGACGGCCACGGTACATACCGGTCTTCAGATCGATATGGTGCGGACGGCGAAGTTCGCCGGAGTTCTTGTCTTCGACGTAGGACGAAGCCTTCAGCGCGTCTGCAGAGCGGCGCATACCGCGCTTGGACGGGCTTGTTTTTCTTTTCGGTACAGCCATTTTAGTTACTCCACATGACGGGCAAAACAGGATCCCGCGGCCGGATGAGCCGAACAGCACCTGTCTCGATCTCGGAATTTGGCGCGCTTATACATGTCCCGCAGGGCTTTGACCAGTCCCCGGCTCAATTTTTTCAGGACGCCTGGGCGACGACGCGCTCAGGCCTCGTCCTCCGGGACGATCCAGGTCTCGGCAAGCGCCGCGTCACGCCAGCCGATCCAGGCGGGATGGTT
The DNA here is from genome assembly GCF_900492205.1 of Ciceribacter sp. T2.26MG-112.2. GTDB lineage: Bacteria > Pseudomonadota > Alphaproteobacteria > Rhizobiales > Rhizobiaceae > Allorhizobium > Allorhizobium naphthalenivorans_A. The sequence goes on along the minus strand of NZ_UEYQ01000004.1, from coordinate 186,794 downwards.
CTCCATCGCCTGCATGTAATCGAGCGTGTCGGCCTGGCGGACCAGATCATAAACCCGGAAGCGGTTGACCACAGGGGCATACATTGCGTCGGCGGCGGAGAAGGCACCGAAAAGGAACGGACCGCCGGAGCGGCGGCGCATGTCCCGCCAGATCGTTTCGATGCGCGCCACGTCTTCCGCGACACCTTCGGGCAGGTCGATCGCCCGGACCTCGCGGCGCAGGTTCATCGGGCAGGCACCGCGCAGTGCCCGGAAACCCGAAAGCATCTCCATGGAGATCGACCGGGCCATGGCCCGGTCCCCGCTATCGGTCGGCCAGAGGCCGGCATCGGGAAAGGTCTCGGCCGCATATTCGATGATCGAAAGCGATTCCCAGACCCGCAGGCTCCCGTGGTGCAGGACCGGCACGCGGCCGGTCGGGGAGATTTCCTTGAACTTTGGATTTCCGGCATCGAAATCGAACGGGATCAGCCGTTCCTCGAAGGGAATGCCGCAGCCCGTCAGCGCCATCCACGGACGGAACGACCAGGAGGAATAGTTCTTGTTGCCGATATAGAGAATGAAAGGGTCCATCTGCGTCCTCCCGATTGGCACCATGTCATGCGAGAGTAAGCTGGGGCGTGCCGCAGCACCAACCAAAGTTTTGCAACTCAATCATAAAGGCATGTGATGTAAGCGCCGGAGCGCTTGGCCCGACGATCGACCACCGCGGCCAGCCGTTTCATGCCCTTGCCCGGCTTGCCCGCCACCCGCTCGATCGGATTGGGAAGGGAAACGGCGAGCAGCGCCGCCTGGTTCGGCGTCAGCTTGGCCGCGGACGTCTTGAAGTGATAGCGTGCCGCCGCCTCGATGCCGTAGATCCCCGGCCCCCATTCGGCAATGTTGAGATAGATTTCCATGGTCCGCCTCTTCGGCCAGACGATATCGGCGAAGATGGCGAGCGGCAGTTCCAGACCCTTGCGGATCATCGATCGGCTGTTCCACAGGTACAGGTTCTTGACCGTCTGCATTGGGATCGTGCTCGCACCGCGGGTCGCCTCACCCGCCAGCGCATCATCCACGACGCCCTTCATCTGCTCCCAATCGACACCTGCATGGGCGCAGAACTGGCCGTCTTCCGACATCATCACCGCCCGCACGAGATGGGGCGAGATTTCCTCGAATTCCACCCATTGCCGGTCATAGCCCTTGAAGGTCGCAAGATCTGCCAGCATCAGCGTCGAAACGGGATGAATGAACTCGCCTCGGTAAAGCAGGATCAACGCATAGGGCAGAACCAGAAGGGCGAGAACGACGAGAACGATCCTTCGCGCCAGGCCGGCAAACCTGCGCGGCGCCCGCTCCGTGCCCTCGTCTTCATCCCCGATATCGCTGTTTTCCGCCAAGAAGGATCTGCCTGGTGTCTACGAGTGATCGTTTCTCTTAGCGAGCCTCCTCACCGATAGCCAGACCGCTTGCGACGAAGTGCGGCTTTTCCCGACCAGATTCCCGTTGCCAGTCTCCCGGCCCCATGCCACATAGCCGCGACGGAGGCCCCGATGACCCCATTCGAAGCAAAGCTCACTGCCACGGCCAAGCGGACCGAGGAACTGCTGGACGAACTCCTCTCGGCCGATACGCTGCCACAGGAAACGGCTCGTCCGACCCACCTCATCGAAGCCATGCATTATGGGGCGCTCAACGGCGGAAAGCGGCTTCGTCCGTTTCTGGTGGTGGAAAGCGCGGCTATGTTCGACGGCGACCGGGAGGCGGCGTTTCGTATCGGCGCAGCGCTCGAATGCCTGCACAGCTATTCGCTGGTTCACGACGACCTGCCCGCCATGGATGACGACAAGCTTCGCCGCGGCAAGCCGACCGTGCATATCGCCTTCGACGAGGCCACCGCCATCCTCGCCGGCGATGCGCTGCTGACCTACGCCTTCGATATCATTGCAGCTCCCGAAACGGCCCTTGGCGATCGCGCCAGGATCGAGCTCGTGCTGGCGCTCGCCCGCGCCGCCGGTGTCGGGGGCATGGCGGGCGGCCAGGCGCTGGATCTTGCCGCCGAGAAGCGCTCACCCGACGAACAGGGCATCATCACCCTGCAGGCGATGAAGACCGGCGCCTTGATCCGCTTCGCATGCGAGGCGGGCGCCATCATCGCCGGCGCGCCTAAGGAGGACCGCATGCGCCTGCGCCGCTTCGGAGAGATCGTCGGGCGCGCCTTCCAGCTGGCCGACGACCTGCTGGACCTCACCTCGGATGCCGCGACCCTCGGCAAGGCGGCCGGCAAGGACGCCGCCCGCGGCAAGGGGACACTGGTGGCATTGAAAGGCCAGGCCTGGGCGGAGGCTGAGCTCGACAGGCTGGTCGAGGAAGCAACCGGCCTCATCGCCGTCTATGGCGATCGTGCCGCCACGCTGATCGACACGGCCCGCTTCGTTGCCAATCGGAAGAGCTGATCGCGGGCGGCAATCGCCCCACCCATCAATCTCTGAACCCTTCCCATCAAATCATCTGACATGCACCCAAGCGTCCGGCGCGCTATGCTGCGCCTTTCGCATCGGGGAGAACTGCGCGCCATGAGTGAAATTGCCCAGCATCTGCCACAGGTCGTTGCCGCTTACCTCGTCTACCTCTTCGCGGTCATGAGTCCGGGCCCTGCCGTCATGGCGATCGTTTCGACCTCGATCGCCGAGGGCCGCCGCTCCGGGCTTGCCATGGCGGCCGGTGTCTTCGCCGGATCGTTTACCTGGGCAATGGCCGCCTCGATCGGCCTTGCGACCGTTCTCACGCACTATGCGGGCGTGCTGCATGCCGTGAAGATCGCCGGCGGGCTCTATCTGCTCTATCTCGCCTACAAGGCGCTGCGTTCCGCCAGCCGCCCCGACTCCGCACGACATTTGGCAGCGGCCGAGGCCGCCCCGGCCAGAAGCCTGAGGCGGACCTTCCTCCTCGGCTACGCCATCCACCTGACCAACCCGAAGGCGATATTCGCCTGGGTGGCGATCATTTCGCTGGGCCTTCCGGACGGTGCTTCGGCACAGGCGGTGGCCCTGGTTGTCGGCGGCTGCCTGCTGACGGGCCTGACCGTCTTCACCAGCTATGCCGTCTTGTTCTCCACCGGGCCGGCATTCCGCGCCTATCGCGCCGCCCGGCGCGGTATCGATGCCACGATGGGCGTGATGTTTGCCGCCGCCGGCATCAAGCTGCTCACCACCCGATTCTAGATCAGCTGCCGCTGCCGACCGCGTTTGTCTGGTGAAAGGGCGGGCCATGAGTGATGATGGCCCGCCCTTCGATGTCATGAAGGCCCTGCATTTTCGTCAGGACAAAGTGCGAAGTGGGGCGGCACCGCCGCACAGGATCGACGGCCTCGAAGCCGCAGATCCCCCTTGCCTCGTGTAGAAAGGCCTCAAGGCGCTGGCACAAGCCGGTAGCCGGCCTCCAGATCGGCGACCGCCTCACCATTGACCGTCACGTCATAGCCAACCGAGCCGGCAAGGCGTTCGACCGCGATGGCGTAGCGCGTGCCGTCGATCGTCAGCTCCGCCTCGAACGCATTCCATTCCGGCGGTAGGACGGGCTGGATGCGCAATCGATCACCTTTGCGGGATATGCCGAGCAGGCCTTCGACGGCGAAGCGATAGAGCCAGCCGGCCGAACCGGTATACCAGGTCCAGCCGCCGCGGCCGGGATAGGCTTCCCCGCCATAGACGTCGGCGGCGACCACATAGGGTTCGACGCGATAGCGTTCCGCCGCCTCGGCATCGAGGGCGTGGTTGATCGGATTCAGCAGCCCGAAGCAGCGCCAGGCATCGGCCGGACGGCCGGCCCTGGCGAGCGCCAGGCCGAGCCATATGGCCGCATGGGTATACTGGCCGCCGTTCTCGCGCACGCCCGGCGGATAGGCCTTGATATAGCCCGGTTCGAGCTTGGTCTTGGCAAAGGGCGGCTTGAACAGCCGGATGATCCCGGCCTCCCCGTCCACAAGTTCCGAAAGCGCCGCATCGAGCGCCTTGGCCGTATGCTCGGGCTTGCCCTCGCCCGACAGGACGCTCCAGGACTGGGCGATCGAGTCGATGCGGCACTCTTCAGACTGGGCGGAGCCGAGCGGCGTACCGTCGTCGAAATAGCCACGACGATAGTATTCGCCGTCCCATCCGGCCGTTTCCAGCGCCTGTCCGAGGGCGGCAAGATGTGCCGTCCATCGGGTGATGCGATCCTCGTCGCCCTTCGCCTCGGCATGGACGAGGAAGGATCGGAGCGTGGCGGCCAGGAACCAGCCGAGCCAGACGCTTTCGCCTTCGCCCTTTTCGCCGACGCGGTTCATCCCGTCATTCCAGTCGCCGCCGAGGATGAGCGGCAGTCCACGGGAACCGGTCCGGGCCACCGCAAGGTCGAGCGCGCGAGCCGCATGTTCGTAGAGGCTCGCCTCTTCGCTGGAGACCGCCGGCTGGTAGAAGCTGTCGTGCTGGCCTTCCGCCAGAGGCGGCCCCTCGAGGAAAGCGAGGCGCTCATCGAGGAAAGCCTGGTCGCCGGTCGCCACGACATACTGGTCGACCGCATGGGCGAGCCAGACGACGTCGTCGGATATATGCGTGCGCACGCCGGCACCGGTGCTCGGCAACCACCAGTGCTGCACGTCGCCTTCGACGAACTGGCGCGAAGCGGCGTTGAGGATCTGGCGGCGCGCCAGTTGCGGCTCGACCATCAGGAAGGCGAGCGTATCCTGCAACTGGTCGCGGAAGCCATAAGCCCCACTTGCCTGGTAGAAGCCGGCACGGGCGAAGATCCGGCAGGCCAGAGCCTGATATGGCAGCCAGCGGTTGACCAGCATGTCGAAGCCCGGGTCGGCGGTCTTGACCTGCAGCCGTCCGGTGATACCGGACCAATAGTCCTTGCTTGCCGCGAGGATCGACGGGAAGCTCTCCTTGCGCAGCGCTTCGATCAGTTCGCGGGCGTCCTCCTGCGTGCCCGTCTCGCCGAGCAGGAAGGTGATGTCGCGTTCAGCGCCGGCCGGGACCTCGATGTCGAAGGCAAGTGCCGCACAGGGATCGCTCTCCGTCTCGGCGGAGCCTGAGAGATGCGACTGGCGGGCCAGCGCCTGCGGCATCCGGATCGAACCATGGCGACCGATGAACTCGCGCCGGCTGGCGGTATAGCCGCTGGGCGCGCCCAGCCCCGCCAGGAAGGCCGTGCGGCCCGGATAGTTGATGTCGTAAGGATTGGTGGCAAAGAGAGCCCCAGTATCCTCATCGAAGGAAGACAACACGAAGGGCGCACTCTTCTGCCCGTTATTTCCGAGCACCCATTCCGCATAGCCGTAGACGCGGAAGCTGCGGGCATCCTCGCCCCTGTTACGCAGGACAAGGCGGGACAGCTTGGCCGGACGGCTCCGATCGACGGTCTGGGTCAGTTCGAGGTCGAGATCGTCGTGGCGGCTGGTGAACACCGTGTAGCCGAAACCATGGCGGGTTTCGAACTCGGCCTTGTCATTGAGGTTGAGCGCGCTGAAAGGCACGAATGTCCGGCCGGTCTCGAGATCGGCGACGTAGAAAGCCTCACCCGGGCGATCTGCAACCGGGTCGTTGGTCCACGGCGTCAGCTGGTGGTCACGCGAATTGCCGCTCCAGGTGAAACCGGCCCCTTCGGCCGAAACATGGAAGCCGAAATTCTCGTTGGCGATCACGTTGATCCAAGGCTGCGGCGTCGACTGCCGACCCGCCAGGCGCACGACATATTCCTTGCCGCTGTCGGCGAAACCGCCGAAGCCGTTCCAGAATTCGAGACCCTTGCCAGCGCGCGCCGGAACGGTCTTGATCGAGGCGACAGGCATCGCCGGCAACAGGCCCGGCCATTCGGTCTCCGATCCCTCCGGGCTGCGCGGCGTGGCAAACAGCGAAACCGCCCGGTTGATCTGATCCACCACCTTGCCGTTTCGGGCGTGCAGAACGACGCGCGCGGCGGCGATCAGAGCCTGCGAGGCGCCCTCCTCCATCAGGTCGTTGCGTACGACAAAGACATGCGGCTTGCCGCTGCTGCCGTCAGGCAGGCGATGTCTAAGGTTCTCGGCCATCTGGTCGAGCGCATGCTGCATGTCCTGGGCATAGGAGGTGGCGCGTTCGTTGACGATGGCGAGATCGGCGACGATGCCGCGACGGCGCAGGTATTCAAGCGCGCTCATGGCTTCCCGGGCGATCTCGATGTCCATGTCGTCGTTGATGCGCAGCGCAAAGATCGGATAGTCGCCGGAAATCGCCAGCGGCCACAGCGCCGACTGGGTGGCAAGGCCGTTGCGAACCGTCTCCGGATCGGCCCGCAGATGATTGTCGGGATAGACCAGATAGCGGCCGAGATGCTGGAAGGCGGCGGCCTGCTGCGACGTGATGCCGATGTGGCGCAGCTCGACTTGCGCCCGGGTCCAGGCATGAATGAGTTCATGGCTGAAGGAATCCGGATGGCGATAGCGCTCGATCGCCTCGTCGATCTTTTCGCGACTGGGTGCGGCGATCGTCCAGAAAATCACGCTGACTTTCTTGCCCGACGGCACGCGCACGACGCGGCGCAAGCTGAGAATCGGATCGAGCGTGAAGCCCTCCGTTCCCGAAAGCGTGGCGCCCGGCTCGAAAGCCGCGGCCTCGGCGAGGCAGCGGCCACGGCCGATGAAGCGCCGACGGTCGGTCTCGAACTCGGTCGGCCGGCCGGGGCCGGTGCTGTCGACCACCAGATGCGCGACACACATGTCGGCGTCGCCCGGGCTGCGCTTGTTGCGCTCGGCGCGGATGACGTCGCGCCGGCGGCCGAATTCGGTCTTGATGAACATGCGCGAGAACAGCGGATGGGCATTGTCGGCATCATCCTGGGCAATCACCGGCTCGAGATAGGACGTCACCTCGATGAAGCGATCCTCGCTGCCGGTATTGAGGATGGTCAGGCGCCGGCCTTCGGCATCATGCTCGGTTGCGACGATGCACTCGACCTGGGTCGAAATGTCCCCGACCGTCTTGAAGAACTCAGCCTTGTCGTCGCCGAAGATGGCCTTGCTTTCCTCGTCCTCGGCGCGGCGCGGCGAAGCGGTCGCCGACCACCACTGGCCGCTCGCGGTATCGCGCAGGAAGATGAATGTGCCGGCGCGGTCTTCGGTCGGGTCGGCGACCCAGCGCGAGACGGCCTGGCCATTCCACCGCGAATAGCCCGAACCCGTCGCCGTCAGCATGACCGAATAATGGCCGTTCGACAGGAAGGCGAGCGCCCGGTCCTTGACCGCCGGATCGGTCACGATACGCACTTCCGGACGCAGCAGGTCGGCCTGCCCCTTGCCCGGCGTCTGCGGCTCGTATTTGGCGCTCATCACCGGGATCTCGCGCGGGGCCTTTTCCTGCAGCAGGAGTTCGGCCGCTTCGATCACCGGGTCGGCATGGAAGAGTTCGCGCAGCCGGCCGTTGAAGGCGACGTTGGCGATGGCCGCGATCGACATGCCGTGGTGGTGGGCATAGTAATTGTAGACGACGGCACAGGACTTGCCTTCGGGAAGGCGGGTCGGGGTGAAGTCCACGGCGTCGTGGAAGCCGTAGGCGCCAAGCGCGCCGAGCTTGCGCAGACGCGTCAGGTTTTCCAGCGCCGCTTCCGGGAAATACTGGCTGGCCAGGATCGAGGCATAGGGCGCGATGACCGCGTTCTGACCAAGGCCGCGCTTGAGGCCGAGCGTCGGCACGCCGAAATTGGTGTACTGGTAGGTCAGTTCATGGTCCCGGGCATTGAAGGCGGCCTCCGAAATCCCCCACGGGATACCCAGCCGCTTGCCGTGATTGATCTGTTCCTGCACCACCAGATTGTTGGTCTGGTTGAGAATCCCGCCCTGCCGCTCCTGCATGACGAGCGGCGGCATCAGATATTCGAACATCGAGCCCGACCACGAGATCAACGCGGCCCGCGCACCGATCGGCACGACCTGGCGGCCGAGGCGGTACCAGTGTTCGGTCGGCAGATCGCCCTTGGCGATGGCGAACAGGCTGGTGAGACGGCATTCCGATGCCAGAAGGTCGTAGCAGGCTTCATCAAGCTCGCGGCCGTCGACACGATAGCCGATCGACAAGAGCCGTCGCTCGGGGCGGAACAGGAAGCTGAAGTCCATCGAGAAGGCAATGCCGCGGGCCCGGTCCCGCAGGACGGCGAGACGCTGGCGCAGCGGATCGATGTTCGACAGGTCGAAGGCCGTATCGGCGATATGCGCCTCGCAGGCGGCGACCAGCGATTCCGTCCAGCGGGTGACTTCGCCGCTCTGTTCGGAGCGGACCTCGTGGTGGAGGTTCGCCGCGAGCTTCTGGATGTCGCGCGCCAGAACGCTGAGGTTGATGATGCGGATCGAGGCGAATTCATGCTCGCGCTTGACGGCGGCCAACGCATTGTTGAAGCCGTTGATGCGCTCCTCGAGCCGGCGGCGCAGGGGCCGCACCGTCTTGCGATCGTCCGGCAGTTCCTTGAGCACTTCGAGCAGGATTCCGCCCACATCGCCGATGCCGTCGAGATTGCCCTGCATATGCGCCGAGGGCGCCTCCGCCCATTCGCGGCAGGCCGAGGAGATGGCGATCAGATGGCCGGCGAGATTGCCGCTGTCGACCGCGGAAATATATCGCGGCCCAAGCGTGTTCAACGTGTCCGTGTAATACCAGTTATAGAGGTGCCCACGGTACTTCTCCATGCGCTCGACCGTGGAGATCGTCTGCTCGAGCCGTTCGATCGTCTGCTCGAAACTGATCCAGCCGAAATGGCGGGCCGAGACGACCGACAGCAGGTAGACGCCGATATTGGTCGGCGAAGTGCGATGGGCGACGACCGGTTCCGGATTTTCCTGGAAATTGTCCGGCGGCAGGTAATTGTCGCCGGCGGTGACGAAGGTCTCGTAGAAACGCCAGGTCCGCCGCGCGATCTTGCGCAACTCGATGGTTGCCTCCTCCGGGACGAAGAGGCTGTCCTCCGTTTCGGCCGACTGGCTGACATACCAGGCGACGAGCGGCGACAAGACCCACATCAGCGTGAAGGGCAGGCCGATCAGGTAGCCGTAGCCGCCGAAGGCCGCCGCCACCGCGAGCGCCAGCACGGCCAGCACCGGGGCGTGCAGCATGCTGCGATAATAGGTGGAAATGCTGCCCTGCGCGGAGGACTGGATGCTGGCGGCGGTACGCCATTCGAGCAGCAGCTTGCGGCTGACCAGCATGCGATAGAGCGAGCGGATGATCGCGTCACCCATCATGTAGGCCATGTCGGCGATGAAGACGATGCGCAGCGCCACCTGGGCGTTCGACGAGCGCAGTTCCGACCATAGCGACTGGAAATGCGCCGCCGGAACGATATCCGTCTGGCGCGGCACGAGGCCGGACAGCAGCGAGAGCGTCGGCGCGACGAACAGGCAGAAAATCAGCAGGAGTTGCCAGAGAAAGGCGCCGACCGGATCCATCGACAGCCAGCCGAGCACCGAAGCGAGGAACCAGGCCATCGGGGTCAGCGAACGACGCAGGTTGTCGACCATCTTCCACCGGCCGAGCGCAGTAATGCCGCGCGCCGGATCGAAGATGTAGGGCAAGAGCTGCCAGTCGCCACGGGCCCAGCGATGCTGGCGGGAAATCTCGACCTCGTAGCGGGTCGGGAAGTCTTCGACCAGTTCCACATCCGTGACGAGGGCGCAGCGCGCCATCGATCCTTCAAGCAAATCGTGGCTCAACACGGTGTTTTCGTCGATGCGACCCTTCAGCGCCGTTTCAAACGCATCGACGTGGTAGAGGCCCTTGCCGGTAAACGTGCCTTCGCCGGCAATGTCCTGGTAGACGTCGGATACGGTGAACACGTAAGGGTCGAGCCCCCGGTTCATCGAGAAGACGCGCTGGAAGACCGAGGCATCCTTGCCCGTCGTCAGGGAAGGTGTCACGCGCGGCTGGAGTACCCCGTAGCCGCTGACGACGCGCCCGGTTACAGGATCGTGCACCGGCCGGTTGATCGGGTGGTAGAGCTTGCCGACCATCTTGGTGACCGCGTCGCGCATCAGCCGCGTGTCGGCATCGAGCGTCATCACATATTGCACGCCCTCGGGCACGATGTTGGCGCCCGGCAGGTAGGAGGTGTCGTGATCGCCACGCAGGAGCAGGTTCAGTTCGTGCAGCTTGCCGCGCTTGCGCTCCCAGCCCATCCAGGCGCCTTCGGCGGGATTGTAGAGGCGGCGGCGGTGCAGAAGGAAAAACCGGGTCTTGCCGTCATGGGCGTAGCGCGCCGCGAGCTCGGCGACCTGGCCCTTGGCATATTCAAGGATTTCGAGGTCCGCCGGCGTCTCCTCGACCGGGCTGTCGCGCCAGTCACTCAGAAGCGCGAAATAGATTTCGCCGCGTGGATTGGTGAGATGGTGAACCTCGAGATTGCGCACCAACTCGTCCACATCGTCACGCTTGGCGATCAGGCATGGCACCACGACCAGCGTGCGCGCATCGTCCGGCAAGCCTTCCTTGAATTCGTAGCCGGTCAGCCGCACCGGCTTGGCGATCAAGGTCACAAGCGTGTTGAACAGGCCGGTTGCGCCTTCGGAGGCGGGCAGCGCAAACAGCAGCAGCAGAATGACGGTCAGCGGCGTGGACACACCCGCCAGCGACAGGAAATAGCCGACCACCGCCATGGCGGCGAGCGTCAGGCCGATGACGGGGACCGCGATCGAGATCCAGTTGAGACGCTGGACGCCAAGCGCCAGGCGGCGCCAGAGCGGCATGCGATAGCCGATCGCCCGCTCGAGCAGCGGACGCTGCGTCCCGACGAGATAGCCGCCGACATTGGGTGAGCCGACGCACCCATCGGCTTGGGCCGCCTCTTCGGCGAGATCGATCGCTTTCTGGGCAATCTCGATTTCCGACATGTCGGAGCGGCGCGCCAGCCTTTCGATCGTGCTGCGATAGGCGTTGCGCGAGCCGAAATCGAGAGCGCGATAGTCGGTGTGATGGGCAAGCACCTTGTCGACCAGGCAGACGTCCTCGACCCAGACCGACCATTCCTTGTCGTCGATCTCGCGCAGGCTCTTGACGATGTTGCCGGTGGTCACATTGCCGGACGACAGCCGGTTGTGCTCCTGGGTCATCCCCTCTTCAGCGGTACGGCCCGCCTTTTCCAGGCGTCCCTCGATCCAGGAGACGGCGAAGCTGGTGTTCTGCGAGCCGTTGCGCAGCCGGTAGAGGAACTGGGTGGCGAAGGTATTGTCTTCGGCGAGCGGCTCGATCTGTTTCAGGAGTTCGGTCGAGCTTGCCGCATCGTTGAGGCGAATGATCTCGTCGGCGACCTCGTTTGCCTTGCGGCGCATCCGGCGCGACCGGTCGACACGCGTCGAGATACGGCGAAGATTCTCGATCAGCACGAAGCGGACGATCGACGGAAGCGCCCACAGCTCGCCGATCTCCAGCGTCTTGTGCTTCTGGAAGCCTTCGACCAGCGCCGTCATCGCCTCCATCGACACGGTCGAATGGGTGTGCGCGACGTAGAGCCAGGCGAGCGCCATCGTCCGGGGAATTTCGCGGTTGCCGACCTTCATCGTCGGAAGCTGGCGATAGAACTTCTTGGGGAAGTCCCGGCGCACTTCCTGGATCGCCTCCTCGATGATGTAGTGATTGTCGAGCAGCCACTCGGCCGCCGGCGTGATCGTGGCGCCGGCCTCGACGTCGGTCGCGGTCGCCCGGTAGACCCTCAGGATTTCCCGTTCGTTCTCGCGATGACGCGCGAAGAAGTCGAAATCCATCAGTCCCGGCAGATCCGTCGCGCCATCCCGGGCCAGCGCCTCGGCGGCCTCGCGCAACTCATCAATGGTGAAATATGCAGCGCGGATCGCATCGTTGTGATCGATCTGCCTGGTTTCTAGGTCGCGCGACGGAACATTCGGCGTCATGGTCAAAGACATAATCTCGAGTTTATCGTTAGAGGGAGCTCGTCAGGGTTCGTCTTGACCCGCTGCCATCTCCCGGCGCATCGCTTTGCACAGTTTTGGCCTCCCGTTCAATCATCTGAACTCAAAAAGCCCGCAATGCGAGACGATGACTGCAAGAAAACTGGCCCGGCGGAGATGGTACCGTGGCATCGCTAGGAAAATTGGCTTTTTTATGCCTTATTTCAAGGCCGTAGCCAAGGCCTACGCAGGTCTTAGACGGCGATGGTCGCTTTTGTCCTGCCGCGGCGATTGAAGCGTCGAGGCCGACCTGGAAAAAGCTGCATCCCAGGTCGAGACGCGGCACGCGATCTTTGGATCAAGCTCGGCCGAACGTGGTCGCCGCGGATATCAGATCGCCACCCTTCGCAGTCCTTCGCCGGGCTCGGCGATCTCGGCGGCGAGTTCCGCCATGCGCTGCGTGGCGACAGCGAGACGTTCATCGTCGACGGTCAGCGAGACACGGATGAAATTGATCGCCTGCTCGCCGAAGGAGCCGCCGGGCATGACCGCGACATTCTTCTCGCGAAGCAGGCGCTCCGCGAATGCCTGCCCCGTAAGACCGGTCGCGGAAACGTCGACGACAATGAACATGCCGCCCTCCGGCATCATCGGCTTCAGCGTTCGCGAAGCCGCAAGGCCGTCCGCCACCAGCTTCGCCCGCCGCTCGTAGCTCGCCCGCATCACCGCGGCCGTATCGAACGGTTTCGACAGCGCCATGGCGGTCATGTCGGCGATGAACGGCTGCACGCCGAACAGCATGGTTTCAGAGACGGGTAGCAGCCGGTCGCAGAACTCCGTCGGTCCGATTGCCCAGCCGCTGCGGAAGCCGGGCGAAGCGTGGGATTTCGAGATCGAGGATACCACGATCGTCCGCTCGGCAAGCGCCGGATCGTCGAAGGGCGAGGCAAAGGCACCACCGAAAATCAGTTCTTCATAGACCTCGTCACAGACGATCCAGAGGTCATGCGCGCGGCAGACCTCGCCGATCGCGGCGATCTCGTCGGAAGTCAGGACGGCTCCGGTGGGATTGTGCGGCGTGTTGAGCAGCACTACCCGCGAGCGCGGCGAAACCGCGCGAGCAAGGTCGTCGGCCTGCAGGTGAAAGTGCTTTCCCGGGTGAAGCGGAACCGGCACCATGCGGGCGCCGCTGGCGGCGATCACGCCTTCATAGGTCGCGTAATGGGGGTCGCCGACCAACACTTCGTCATCGCGGTCCAGAAGGCCGAGCATGACGGCGAAGAGCGCCGTCTGGGTTCCGGGAAAGCAGAGGACGTTGCGCGCCGTGACGTCGGACCGACGCTTGCGATATTTCTCGACCAGCGCATCGACCACCGAGGGCTCGCCCCGGCCGTTGGAATAGCGCGTGCGGCCGGCATACAAGGCCCGGGCGCACTCGTCGAGCAATGCGCGATCCGGGCTGAGATCCGGCTCACCGATCGTCAGCTCGATCACCGGCACGCCTTCGGCCGCCTTGCGCCGGGCTTCGACGTGGATCGCCCATTTGCCTGATCCGAGATCAGCGAGACGTTCGGTGATGGAAGCATAGCGCATGGGTCGTCCAGTCATGTCTTGTCGCGAGGAGCGTCGGGATGGGAGAGGCTGAGGCCGCCCAACAGGGATTCGACCGATGCGAGCGCAATGCGCGGCAGGGCCTGATCGTCGAACAGATCCCCGGCCAGCGATCCTTCCAGCCATAGGCCGTCGATCAGGCCGTTGATGGCGATCGCCAGCTTGCGGCATTCCTCCGGCGCAATCGGCCTGCTGTTGGCGGAGAGGAAGGCCGAAAGCAGATCCTCCAGCGAGCCGAGGAAATTCAGGTAGTTTTCCCGGTGGATGCGGGCAAATTCGGGATCGACGCGGACATGGCTGATGAACGCCGCCCAAAGCGACAGCGTGCGCGGATCGGTGATCGGCGGACTGACATTGGCGATGATGAAATCATGCAGCCGGCGGCGCGGATCGCTGCCTGCCGCTTCAGCGGCATTGATCGCCGTGGTGCCGATGGTCACCATCACCTCGCGATAGGCCGCCTGCAGCATCTGTTCCTTGCCGGTGAAATAGTGGCGGATGAGGCCTCCGGTGACGCCGGCGCGCGCGGCGATCTGGCGCACGGTCGCCCCCTGAAGGCCGTATTCGGAAATACAGTCGAGCGTGGCGGTGATCAGGTCCTGCCGGCGCTCCGCCTCGCCTGCCCGATGGAAGGGTCGGCGGCTCATGACGTGGGTCCGAGCAACAAAGCGATGCCCAGGCCGGACAGTGTTCCGAATTCTTTCCGCCTGAATCCCTTCATGCTCCGCTCCGATTCTTGAGGCAGGCCGGTCGTCCCGTCGGCACTGTCACCTCCTGTTTATACGGTTGAATAATTGAGGCACAAGTGCAAAACTCCGGCCTCGTTCGCCCACCGAGATCCGCTAAAGCCTCGGAGCGGGATCACGAGGCGGTGGCACGGCTGCCATGTCCCGCGCTTTCAAACCCTCAGCCAAACCCCTGGTGCTTCATGACAATTCAATTTTCCAACCATATGGCCGACGTCGTGGCAACCCGCCATCATCTCCACCAATACCCGGAGATCGGCCTGTCGGAATTCAACACATCGGACTATGTCGCCGAGAAGCTCGAGGCGCTGGGCTATGAGGTGACCCGTGGCCTTGCCAAGACAGGCATCGTCGCCACGCTGCGCAACGGCGACAGCCCTCGAAGCATCGGCATCCGTGCCGATTTCGATGCACTTCCGATCCTTGAGGAAACCGGGCTCGAATACCAGAGCAAGAACCCCGGCATGATGCATGCCTGTGGTCATGACGGGCACACTGCCATGCTGCTCGGGGCTGCTGCGATCATCGCCGAGCGGAAGAATTTCGACGGCACCGTGCACCTGATCTTCCAGCCCGCCGAGGAAAATTTCGGCGGCGCCAAGATCATGATGGATGACGGGCTGTTTGAAAAATTCCCCTGCGACGCGGTCTTTGCGCTCCACAACGACCCGACCATTCCGTTCGGCCAGTTCGCGCTGCGCGAAGGTCCGATCATGGCCGCGGTCGACGAGTGCAAGATCACCGTCAACGGCCGCGGCGGCCATGGCGCCGAGCCCCAGGACACCGCCGATCCGATCGTCTGCGGCGCATCGATCATCATGGCGTTGCAGACCATCGTCTCGCGCAACATCCATCCGATCGACCCGACTGTGATCACGGTCGGCGCCTTCCATGCCGGCGGCGCGAGCAATGTCATTCCCGAGCGCGCCGAAATGCTGCTGTCGGTCCGCTCCTTCGATCCCAAGGTGCGCGATCAGTTGGAGAACCGCATCCGCACCATCGCCGAGGGACAGGCTGCAAGCTACGGCATGAGCGTGACCGTCGACTATCAGCGGGGCTATAACGCGACCATCAACCACAAGGCGGAGACCGACTTCATCCGGACGCTGGCGACCCGGTTTGCCGGTGCCGACAAGGTTGTCGACATGCCGCGTCCGACCATGGGCAGCGAGGATTTCGCCTATATGCTTGAAGAGCGTCCGGGCTGCTATTTCTTCGTCGGAACGCAACGGACACCGAACGATCCGCCGCTTCATCATCCCCGCTACGACTTCAACGACGACATCCTGCCGATCGGCACCAGCTTCTGGGTGGAGCTTACGGAAAGCTGGCTTGCCACGAAGTAAGAAGCGTGCAGACCACAATAGAGTAGGCCCGGGAACGCAGGTTCCCGGGCCTTCATCATTTTGCCAGTCCGTTGGCTCAGGTTCTCAGCACGCGATAGATCGCCGGAATGACCAGCACGGTCAAAAGCGTCGACGAGGCCAGGCCGAACAGCAGCGAGATCGCCAGGCCCTGGAAGATCGGGTCCGTCAGGATCACCGCCGCGCCGATCATCGCCGCAAGGGCTGTGAGCAGGATCGGCTTGAAACGGATCGAGCCGGCCTCGATCAGCACGTCCGTCAGATCCCGATCCGGGGTCTTGGCGTGGCGAATGAAGTCCACCAGCAGGATCGAGTTGCGCACGATGATGCCGGCCAGCGCAATGAAGCCGATCATCGAGGTCGCGGTGAAAGGCGCCGCAAACAGCCAGTGGCCACCGAGAATGCCGATGAAGGTCAGCGGGATCGGCGTCAGGATGACGAGCGGCACCTTGAACGAGCCGAACTGGGCGACGACAAGGATATAGATCCCGAGAAGGGCGACCATGAAGGCGGCGCCCATGTCGCGGAAAGTCACCCAGGTCACTTCCCATTCGCCGTCCCACAGCAGCACCGACTTGTTCTGGTCCATAGGCTGGCCATGCAGGGCGATCTCCGGCTTGGTCAGTCCGGTCCAGTCCTGGCTGTCGAGGGCGTCCTGCACGGCGAGCATGCCATAGAGCGGCGCCTCGTAGTCACCCGCCAGTTCGGCCGTGACCATTTCGGCATAGCGGCCATTATGGCGGAAGATCGGGAACGAGGCCTGTTCCTCCCTGACACGGATCACGTCGCCCAGTTCGACCACCGAGCGCGAGCCCGGCAGAAGGTTGGCGGGGATCGGCGTCGACAGGAATTTCTCGTCGAACACCATCGCGCCTTTGGGCCTGCTGATGACGATCGGGATCGGCGCACGGCCGTCGCCCCGGTGCGAATAGCCGAGCGTGGTCGAGCCGTTGAGGATCGACAGGGTGTCGAACACGTCGCTTTCCGAAACGCCGAAGAAGTCCAGGTCATCGCCGGAGATCGTGGCGCGCAGACGGCTGGCCGGCTGGCCATAGCTGTCATCGACGTCGACGATGAAGGGGACCGCCTTGAACGCGGCCTTGACCTTCTCCGCCGTGGCACGGCGCGTCTCGGCATCCGGGCCATAGATTTCGGCCAGAAGTGTTGCCATGACCGGCGGACCCGGCGGCGGTTCGACGACCTTCAGCGAGGTGCCTTCCGGCACCTTGACCTCGGCAAGCAGCCTCTGGCGCAGATCGAGCGCGATCTCATGGCTCGAGCGATCACGCTCCGACTTCGGCGTCAGGTTGATCTGCACGTCGCCCATCTCGGGTTTCGAGCGGATGTAGGCATGACGAACCAAGCCGTTGAAGTTGAACGGGGCAGCCGTTGCCGCATGGGTCTGGACGCTCAGCACTTCCGGTGTATCGAGCGTCACCTTGGCGACAGCCTGGGCGATCGCATCCGTGGTTTCGACGGACGAGCCTTCGGGCAGGTCGATCGTCACCTGCAGTTCCGACTTGTTGTCGAAGGGCAGGAGCTTGACCGTGACGTCCTTGGTGTAGAACAGCGCCAGCGAACCGAGCGTGGCGACGCCGACGAGAAGCAGGAAGATCCAGCTGTTCTTCTTGCTCGCCAGGATGGGGCTGGCGACCCTTGCATAGCCCGCGCCGAGAATGCCGCCGGTCGCGTGCGCATCGTCATGGTGCAGCTTGGCCTTGCCGGCGATCTTCAGCATCAGCCAGGGCGTGACCACCACGGCGACGAAGAAGGAGAAGATCATCGCGGCCGAGGCATTGGCCGGGATCGGGCTCATATAGGGGCCCATCATGCCGGATACGAACATCATCGGCAGCAGGGCCGCGACGACCGTCAGCGTCGCAACAATGGTCGGATTACCGACTTCGGCGACGGCATCGATCGCCGCCTCACGGCGGTCCTTGCCGTCGTTGAAGCCCCAGTGACGGGCGATGTTTTCGATCACGACGATCGCGTCATCGACGAGAATACCGATCGAAAAGATCAGCGCGAACAGCGAAACGCGGTTCAGCGTGTAGCCCATCAGGTTGGCGGCAAACAGCGTCAGCAGGATCGTGACGGGAATGACGATGGCGACGACGAGCGCTTCGCGGCGGCCGATCGAGACCCAGACGAGCGCGATGATCGACAGCGTCGCCAGCCCCAGATGGAACAGAAGTTCGTTGGCCTTTTCATTGGCGGTTTCGCCGTAGTCGCGGGTGATCTCGGCATCCATGCTGTCGGGAATGAGGTTGCCCTTCAATTCCTCGACACGGTGCAGGATCTCTTCCGAGACCAGAACGGCATTGGCGCCGGCGCGCTTGGCAAGCGCAAGCGTGACGGCGGGGACGCGCTTCAGCTCGCCATTTTCGCCGCGAGTAACCGTCGAGGCGCGCGCGTCCACCGTGTCGGTGACGAAGGAAACATCGGCGACGTCGCGCACGTAGACCGGGCGGTTATCGCGGGTGGTCAGCAGCAGGTTGCCGATCTCGGTCGGGGTCGACAGCGTTTCACCGGCGACGAGCTCGATCTGCCGCCCCTCGTCGCGGACCAGGCCGGTCGAGAACGAACGGTTGGCGGCGGTCACCTTGGAAGACAGTTGCTGCAGGGTCATGCCGTAGAGCGCGAGCTTCTCCGGATCGGGGGCGATGCGGATCGCGTCGCCGGTCTCCCCGACGAGGTAGCTAAGGCCGACATCGTCGATCTTCGCCATCTCGACCCGCAATTCACGGGCGATGCGGGTGAGCGCGGTCGCATCGACGCCAGCCCCCTTGTCGGCGGACGGGGTCAGCGTGAGTGAAACGATCGCCACATCGTCGATCGTGCGGCCGACCACCAGCGGTTCGGGAATACCGACCGGGATCGAGCTCATATTGGCGCGGATCTTGTCATGGACGCGCAGCACCGCCGAATCGCCGGATGTACCGACGATGAAGCGGGCCGTGACCATCACCTGGTCGTCGGAGGTCTGCGAATAGACGTGCTCGACGTCGTTGATGCCCTTGATGATCGTTTCCAGCGGCTCGGTGACGAGCTTGACGGCGTCTTCCGCCTTCAGGCCGTCGGCACGCACGATGATGTCGACCATCGGCACGGAAATCTGCGGCTCTTCCTCACGCGGCAGCGTCAACAGCGCGACGAGGCCGAGCGCGAAGGCGGTGATAAGGAAGAGCGGCGTGAGCGGCGAGGTGATGAAGCCCTTGGTCAGGCCACCTGCAATGCCGAGACTGGGAAGCTTCATGGCAGCAGGACCTCTTCGCCGGCGGCAAGACCAGTCAGGATTTCTGTCATTTCCCGGCCATCGTGCAGGATCGGCTTGGCCGTGACGACAGCGCGTTCGGCCGTGCCTTCACCCGATCGGACGGTGACATAATCCACGCCGAAGCGGTTCGTCAGCGCGTTGACCGGCAGCAGCAGCGCATCGCGCTCGCCGACCGGCACCCGCACCAGCAGGCGCTTGTTGACGAATGCGGTCGGCAGGTCTTCGACCTCTACATCGGCGATCACGCGGCCATTGTCTATTTCCGGATAGATCTTGGCGAGGCGGCCGGTACTCTGGTGGCCGTTCCCGTTACCGCTATCGATTTCGATGGAGGCATCCTGCCGCAGCAGGTCGGCATGGCGCTCGGGAATTGCCAGGCGGAGGAAGAAGCCGCCGCCGCCGATCGTCGCAACCGGCTCGCCTGCCATGATGACGGCGTCCTTGGTGACCGGAACGGTGAGAACCTTGCCATCGGCGGGCGCCAGCACCGCGCCTTCCTTGCCCTGCTCGACGACGACCGAGCGCTGGGCTTCGGCGGCCGCGATCTGGTTGCGCACGACATCGACCTGCGTGCGCAGGGCGTCCAGCCGCTGGGCCGTGGTCACCCCGCGCTTGATCAACTCCTCGCCGCGCGTCAGTTCCGACTGGGCGTTTTCCAATGACGCCCGCAGGCCGAGCAATTGGGCTTCGATCGCGGCGATCTGGAAGTCGATCTTGTCGTCCTTGACGACGGCGATGACATCGCCGGCCTTGACGTCATCGCCTTCCGTGACCTTGAGGTCGACGACCGTGCCGCCGATCCGCGCCCGCGCCGAAACGCTGTCGCGCGCTTCGACACGGCCATAGACAGCCTTCCATTCAGGGATTTTCACCGCGTCGAGACGGATCGTCTCCGCCGCGAAAGAGGCTGTCGCCAAGAGTGACAGGCCGAGAATGGCGGAACACGCGAGCGCCTTGGCTTTCATGGGAGTTTCCTTTGAACAGGGATGCTCAGAATGCGCAGCCGGGACGAAAGCCGAGCTTCTTGAAGATCATGGCAGCGGGGCAGAAACCGGTAAAGGCCGACTGCAGCATGTTAACGCCGATGAAGACGGTGAACCAGACGAAATACGGGTGGACGAAAGCCGTCAGCAGGACGGAAACCAGAACCATTACGCCGGCAAAGGCCAGCACGGCACGATCGAGAGACATTGGAACCTCCATGGATATATATCTACATATATTCGTATATACGATGGTTGAAGCGGTAGCAAGGACTATTTGCCGGCACCTGGCCGGACAAGATCGCAGCAGCAGGAACCAATTTTTTGGTTCCCTCCTAGCGGCGGGAAAGCAAACGTTCGCTGAAGATGATGATCAGGCCCGCGCTGCAGATCAGCGCTGCGCCGAAGAAGACGTTGAGCGCCGGGATATCGCCCCAGATCGCATAGCCGAGTGCGAAGGCCCAGACGAGGGCCGTATATTCGAACGGCGCGAGGACCGAGATCGGCGCCCTGCGCATGCCCTCGAAGAAGGCGAGCTGGGCCACGCCGCCGATAATGCCGGTTGCAAGCGACAAACCGAGCTCCGTCATGGTCGGCGTGCGCCACACCTGCACCAGCATCGTGCCAGTGAGAACAAGGAAGAAGCTGTTGGTCACGCTCATCTGAACCAGCGTTCGGGCACCCATGGCGGTGCGTCGCAGAAGAACGGTCGAGAAGGCCCAGAGGAAGGCCGCCAGCAGGGCGAGGTAGACGGGAGGACGGAGCGTCAGGCCCACCGGATCTGTTGCAATCAGCACGCCGAGAAAACCGACCACGACCGCCGTCCAGCGGGGCACGGTCACGCGCTCCTTGAGGATCGGCACGGCGAGCAGCGTGGCAACCACGGGCGCGGCATAATAGAGCGTCGTCAGTTCGGCGAGCTGCATCTCGCGGGCGGCATTGTAATAGCTCAGCCACGCGCCGAGCAGCAGCAGGCTGCGGATCATCATCGGTTTGACGACCGGCGAAGTGACCGCTTCGCGGATCAATGAGGGGCCGCCGAAGGCCAGGCATCCAACCAGGATGACCGCGCTGCGGAAGAACAGGATCTGCCACACCGCCGTCGTCTCGACCAAAAGCTTGATCAGGCCGTCATGCAGGGTGAAGAGGAAATAGGACAGGCTGGTCAACAGGATGCCGAGGCCGACGGTTGTTTTCACGCATGCACCTGAAGGCAGGATTATTGAGGGGAGCGATAGCGCGGCCCCCAAGAACGGGCGGGAAGAATGGAGCCACATTTTTCCTTTCGCGGTCGGCTGTCAATGGCCCGCCTTTACCGATCTCGGGGGTGCATCCGCTATTTCGCCGGGAAACAAAATGTGAAATTCCCGCAAGGATTTCGCGGTTGAGGTTTCAATCGATTGAAATAAAGTGCCGCCAAATCGAGGAGCGGACGATGACAGAGACGACCAAGGGCAGCGCCGATGGCCTGCGCGGCGGCTATTTCACCCGGACAAGGGCGGCGGTGTCCCTGCTGTTCTTCATCAATGGCCTGATGATGGGCGCCTGGGCGCCAAAGATCCCGATCTTCGCCGCCTCGCTGTCCTTGAGCGAGGCCCATCTCGGCATCATGCTGTTCGTCTTCGGCGTCGGCTCGCTGTTGCTCATGCCAATCGCTGGGTTTCAGATCTCAAGATTCGGCTCGAACCGAGTCGTCCTCGTCGCAGCGCTCCTGTTCATCCCGACCATTGTTTTCATCACGCTTGTCGACGCGCTCTGGGTGGGCGCCGTGGCCATCTTCCTGTTCGGCGGCCTGGCGGGCGCGATGGACGTGGCGATGAATGCCAATGCAGTGGAGGTCGAGCGTTCCATGCGCCGATCGATCATGTCGTCCTGTCATGCCTTCTGGAGCCTTGGAGGTCTGGTGGGTGCCGCAACCGGCGGTGTGCTGATCGCAGCCATCGGCGCGCTCGGTCATGCCTTGCTGGTGGCCGGCGTCGCGTTCGCATTGCTGGCGATTGCCCAGACGATGATCCTTGTCGACCGGCCGCACCCCACCGAACGGCGCGAGCGGGCGAGACTGCCGCTTTCGCCGTTGCCCTGGCTGATCGGCCTCATCGCCCTTTTCTCGATGATCCCGGAAGGGGCAATCCTCGATTGGGGCGCGCTCTATCTCGGCAAGGAGCTCAATGCCTCGACGGCGCATTCGGGCTTTGCCTTTGCCGCCTTCTCGCTTGCCATGGCGGCCATGCGCTTTGCCGGCGACCTGGTGCGCGACAGGTTCGGCGCGGTGACGACACTCCGCCTTTGCACCATCGCTTCGTTTGTCGGCCTGATCATCGCCGGTCAGGCCCCCAATGTCACGATCGCGCTGATCGGCTTCGGCATTGCCGGGATCGGCATTTCCAACATGGTGCCCATCGCCTTTTCCGCTGGCGGCAACATCCCGGGCCTTGCACCGGGGATCGGCCTCTCGGTCGTGACCTCGCTCGGCTATTCCGGCATCCTGTTCGCCCCGTCGATCATCGGCTTCATTGCCGAATACACGTCGCTATCCAGCGTCTTCACGGCGGTTTCACTGCTCAATCTCGTCGTGCTCGCGCTTTCGGGACTGGCCCGCCATGCCGACCGGATCGGCGAGGCGCGTCCTTAGGCATGGACACGGTCGCGCAAGGAATGGCCGCAGCAAGGCCCGTCTGCGCGCGCGACCGTGTCCCATGATTTAGCGCAAGGTTGACAAGCGCGCATGTTTGATCCACCTGAATCCGAGAAATTTAGCGCCGCTCAAGGGCACTCCATGATCTCCGCAGACGAATTCGATCCCAAACCGCGCCACAGAACCGTTGCCGTCGATGTCGGCGGCGTGATCGTCGGCGGCAACGCCCCCGTCGTCGTGCAGTCGATGACAAATACCGACACGGCCGATGTTGACGCCACCGTCAGACAGGTGGCCGAACTGTTCAAGGCCGGTTCCGAAATCGTCCGCATCACCGTCGATCGCGACGAAAGCGCTGCGGCCGTTCCGAGAATCCGCGAGCGACTGCTTCGCCTCGGCCTCGATGTCCCGCTGGTCGGCGACTTCCACTATATCGGCCACAAGCTGCTCGCCGACCATCCCGCCTGCGCCGAAGCGCTCGCCAAGTACCGCATCAATCCGGGCAATGTCGGCTTCAAGGACAAGAAGGACAAGCAGTTCGCCGACATCGTGGAAATGGCCATCCGCTACGACAAGCCGGTGCGCATCGGCGTCAACTGGGGCTCGCTCGACCAGGAATTGCTGACCCGGCTGATGGACGAGAACCAGACGGAGGGCTTTCCGCTTTCCGCCCGCCAGGTGACGCGTGAGGCGATCGTCCAGTCGGCGCTGCTGTCGGCCGAACTCGCCGAGGAAATCGGCCTGCCGCGATCGAAGATCATCCTGTCGGCCAAGGTGTCCCAGGTTCAGGACCTGATTGCCGTCTATTCCATGCTGGCCAGCCGTTCCGACCATGCGCTGCATCTCGGTCTGACCGAAGCCGGCATGGGCTCGAAAGGCATCGTCGCCTCGTCCGCGGCCATGGGCTATGTCCTGCAGCACGGCATCGGCGATACCATCCGCGTTTCGCTCACCCCCGAGCCGAACGGCGACCGCACCCGCGAAGTGCAGGTAGCCCAGGAGATCCTGCAGGTCATGGGTTTCCGCCAGTTCGTGCCGGTCGTTGCGGCCTGCCCCGGCTGCGGCCGTACGACCTCCACCGTGTTCCAGGAACTGGCCCAGAAGATCGAGCAGGACCTGCGCAAGAACATGCCGGTCTGGCGCGAGAAATATCCCGGCGTCGAGGCGCTCAACGTCGCGGTCATGGGCTGCATCGTCAACGGACCGGGCGAAAGCAAGCATGCCGACATCGGCATATCGCTGCCAGGTACCGGCGAGATGCCGGCCGCTCCGGTGTTCATCGACGGAAAGAAGGCCATGACCTTGCGCGGGCCGAACATCGCGGCGGATTTCGAAGCCCTGGTGATCGATTATATCGAGAAACGCTTCGGTCAAAAAAGCGCAGCCGAATAAGTTCGAACGGCCGCCAACTTCATATTGCCGCATTTGGCTTGTTGACGGAAATCAGAGTTTTCTGGAGTTTGCCCGACGATGATCAAGAAACTGTCGATCCTCGCGCTTGCCGCGACCTATCTGACCGCCTGCACCACGACCGATCCCTATACCGGCGAGCAGAAGACGTCCAACCTGGCCGGCGGTGCCGTCTTGGGCGCCGCACTCGGCGCCGTCGGGGGCGCCGTGATCGGCGGCGGCGGACGCGACAGCCGCAATGGCGCGCTGATCGGCGCGGGCATCGGCGCACTCGCCGGCGGTGCGATCGGCAATTACATGGACAATCAGGAAGCCGAACTGAGGGCCCAGTTGCAGGGCACCGGCATTTCCGTCACCCGCATGGGCGACCGGATCATCCTCAACATGCCGTCCAACATCACCTTTGCGACCGATCAGGACCAGGTCATACCGCAGTTCTACCCGACGCTGAACTCCGTGGCGATCGTGCTGCGCAAGTTTGAAAAGACCCTGATCGACGTCAACGGCCATACCGATTCGACCGGCAGCGTCGCCCATAACGAGGCGCTTTCCGAACGGCGCGCCATGTCGGTCGCAAGCTATCTCAATTCGCAGGGCGTCGATCCCCGCCGCGTCTCGGCACTCGGTTTCGGCCCCAGCCAGCCGATCGCATCGAACGCCACGGCCGACGGACGCGCGCAGAATCGGCGCGTCGAGATCCAGATCTCGCCGCTCAAGGCCGGCTGATCGGCGGCTGACGAAAAAGCGTCAAGACGCCGCGGCGGCAAGCTGCCCTGAAACAACGAGAGGCCGGAACATCCACCAGGATGTTCCGGCCTCGATTGTTATCGGGGCGCTCTTGTCCCGCCCCCGGCATCGGCATCTCAGGCCTCGAACACCACCAGGAGATCCTTGGCGTCGATCTGGTCGCCGGTCTTGACCAGCACTTCCGCGATCGTTCCGTCGCGGTCGGCATGCAGAGCCGTCTCCATCTTCATCGCCTCGATCGACAGCAGCACGTCGCCTGCCCGCACCGACTGGCCGTTCGCGACCGCGACCGTGGAGATGACGCCAGGCATCGGCGCGCCGAGATGACCCGCATTCGACGGATCGGCCTTGCGGCGCGCGGCACTGCCCGCCGCCCCATGCGCCCGATCCGGCACCTTGATGCGGCGTGGCTGGCCGTTCAGCTCGAAGAACACGGTTACCATGCCCTTGTCGTCGGTCGCGCCCATCGCCTGGTTGACGATGACCAGCGTCTTGCCCTTTTCCAGGTCGACGAACAGTTCCTCACCAGCCGGCAAGCCGTAGAAATAGTAGGGCGTCGGCAGCACCGACACCGGACCGTAGGTCTCGGCTGCCAGCGCATAGTCGGTGAAGACCTTCGGATACATGAGATAGGAGGCGAGCTCGAAATCGCTGACCTCGCGGCCGAGCTTTTCTTCGATCGCCTTGCGCTCGGCATCGAGGTCGGTGTCCTCGAGCAGGGAACCGGGCCGGACGGTATAGGCCGGTTCGCCCTTCAACGCCTTCTTCTGCAGGCCTTCGGGCCAGCCGATCGGCGGCTGGCCGAGATCGCCGCGCAGCATGGAAACGACCGATTCCGGGAAGGACACGTCCTTCTTCGGATCGACCACATCCTCGACGGTCAGGTCCTGGCTCACCATCATCAGCGCCATGTCGCCCACCACCTTGGACGAGGGCGTCACCTTGACGATGTCCCCGAACATCTGGTTGGCGTCGGCATAGGCCTGCGCCACTTCGTGCCAGCGGGTCTCCAGCCCGAGCGAGCGGGCCTGTTCCTTGAGATTAGTGAACTGGCCGCCCGGCATTTCATGCAGGTAGACTTCCGAGGCCGGGCCCTTGAGATCGCTCTCGAAGGCCGCGTACTGGTTGCGTACGGCTTCCCAGTAGAAGGAGAGCCGCCGGATCCAGTGCGGATCGAGCCCGGGATCGCGCTCGGAGCCGCGCAGCGCCTCGACGATAGACCCGAGGCAGGGCTGCGAAGTATTGCCCGAAAGGCTGTCCATTGCCGCATCGACAGCATCGACGCCGGCCTCGACGGCGGCCAGCACCGTTGCCGCCGAGATGCCCGACGTGTCGTGGGTGTGGAAATGGATCGGCAGGCTGGTCGCCTCGCGCAGCGCCTTGAACAGAATCTTGGCCGCGGCAGGTTTCAAAAGGCCCGCCATGTCCTTGACCGCGATGATGTGCGCGCCGGCTTTTTCCAGCTCGGCGGCGAGCGCCGTGTAATATTTCAGGTCGTATTTCGGCCGGGCGGCATTGAGGATATCGCCGGTATAGCAGATCGCCGCCTCGCAGAGCTTGTTCTCCTCGGCGACCGCGTCCATCGAGACGCGCATGTTCTCCACCCAGTTGAGGCAGTCGAACACGCGGAACAGGTCGATGCCGCCAGCCGCGGCCTGGCGGACGAAATACTTCACGACATTGTCGGAATAGTTCTTGTAACCGACGCCGTTGGCGCCGCGCAGCAGCATCTGCAAAAGCAGGTTCGGCGCACCCTCGCGGATCAGCGCCAGACGCTCCCACGGGTCTTCGGTGAGGAAACGCATGGACACGTCGAAGGTCGCGCCGCCCCAGCACTCGAGCGATAGCAGGTTGGGCAAGGCGCGGGCATAGGCGCCGGCGGCGCGTGCAATGTCATGCGTGCGCATGCGGGTGGCCAGAAGCGACTGGTGACCGTCGCGCATCGTCGTGTCGGTGACCAGCACGCGGGTCTCGCCGCGCATCCATTCGGCGAACTTGACCGGCCCGAGCCTGTCGAGCATCTGCTTGGTGCCGTCCGGGATCGGCGCGTCGATATAGGGGACGATGGGCTCGGCCGCATCTTCTGGCGGACGCGGACGACCCTTGGCTTCCGGATGGCCATTGACGGTGACGTCGGCGAGATAGGTCAGAAGCTTGGTCGCGCGGTCCTGGCGCTTGACCTGGGCAAACAGTGCCGGCGTCGAATCGATGAAGCGCGTGGTGTAGCTGTTGTCGCGGAACTGCGGGTGGCCGATGATCGCCTCGAGGAAGGTGAGGTTGGTGGCGACCCCGCGGATGCGGAATTCACGCAGCGCCCGGTCCATGCGCTGGATCGCCTCCTGCGGCGTCGGGGCCCAGGCGGTGACCTTTTCGAGCAACGGATCATAGTAGCGGGTGATCACCGCGCCGGAATAGGCCGTGCCGCCGTCAAGCCGGATGCCGAAGCCGGTCGCGCCGCGATAGGCGGTGATGCGGCCGTAATCCGGGATGAAGTTCTGCTCCGGGTCTTCGGTGGTGATGCGGCACTGGAGGGCATGGCCATTAAGGCGAATGTCCTCCTGCTTCGGAACGCCCGATTCCGGGGTGCCGATGGCATGGCCGTCCAGAATGTGGATCTGCGCCTTGACGATGTCGATGCCGGTCACGACTTCGGTGACGGTATGCTCGACCTGAATGCGCGGATTGACCTCGATGAAGTAGAACTTGCCGGTGTCGGCATCCATCAGATACTCGACCGTGCCGGCGCCCACATAGTTCGTCGCCTGGGCGATCTTGAGCGAATAGGTGGCGAGTTCCTGGCGCTGCGCGTCGTTGAGATAGGGCGCCGGCGCGCGCTCGACGACCTTCTGGTTGCGGCGCTGGATCGAGCAGTCGCGCTCGAACAGGTGCACGACATTGCCGTGCGTGTCGCCGAGGATCTGGCTTTCCACGTGGCGGGCGCGCTCGACCAGCTTTTCCAGATAGACCTCGTCCTTGCCGAAGGCGGCCATGGCCTCGCGCTTGGCCTCGATCACCTCGCGGGCGAGATCCTTCGGGTCGCGGATGGCGCGCATGCCGCGACCGCCGCCGCCCCATGATGCCTTCAGCATCACCGGATAGCCGATCGCTTCCGCCATGCGGGCGACTTCCGCCATGTCGTCCGGCAGCGGCTCGGTCGCCGGAACGACCGGAACCCCGACGGAAATCGCCAGGTTGCGGGCAGCCACCTTGTTGCCGAGCTGGCGCATGGTCTCGGCGCGCGGGCCGATGAAGGTAATGCCGGCCTTGTCGCAGGCATCGACGAATTCCGGGCTTTCCGACAACAGGCCGTAGCCGGGATGGATCGCATCCGCGCCCGAAAGCCGGGCGACGCGGATCACTTCGTCGATCGAAAGATAGCTTTCGATCGGCCCGAGCTCGCGGGAAAGGTGCGGACCGCGACCGACCTGGTAGCTTTCGTCCGCCTTGAAGCGGTGCAGCGAAAGCTTGTCCTCCTCGGCCCAGATCGCGACCGTCTTCAGCCCGAGTTCGTTGGCGGCGCGGAAGACGCGAATGGCAATTTCGGATCGGTTGGCAACGAGAATCTTTGAAATGGACAAATCGGTCTCCTCAGTCGATGGCCACAGAATGCTGCACTGCGAAGAACCCTTTATCGCTTTGTCACAAAGAGTTCAATTTCCCCGAACGACGGATGACCGATTTATGCCTGCTCCTAGGTGATGAGGCCCATGCGGAAGGCCAGCGCCACGACATGCTGGCGGTTCTTCGCCTTCAGCTTGTCCTGGATGCCGTTCATGTACCAGTCGACGGTGTGGTTGGAGATCTTCAGGATCTTGGCGATGTCGTTGGAAGTCATGCCGTCGGCCAGGTAGTTGAGCACTTCCATCTCGCGCCGCGTCATCCGCGTGTCGACCTGCGTCGCCTCCTCGAGCGTGCCGGTCTCTCGACGCAGTTCGAGCAGGCGCCAGAAGGCCTTCTTGGCGACCGCGTCGAAGAGGGTCATTTCCACCGGCGACAGATCGACCGGCTTGCCGCCGAGCGTCATGTTGCCAAGCAGCCCGTTACGCCCGTGCACGGGGAAGATATAGCCGTCCTGAAGACCGAAGCGGAGCGATTCCATCATCATCCGCTCCATGCGTTTGCGATGCGGATCGCTCTTGAAGGCGGTAATCGTCTCGTTCCAGCGAAAACCCTTCTGCGCCTGTCCGAGATAGCGGATGGTCGGATCGATCAACACGAACTTCTTGGCGATGTAGGTTTCGGGCCAGCCCTCCGGCCAGCGCCCCGTCAAAACAAGCCCCATCGGGTTCTCGTTGGGTTTCGGCTGACGGATGATCCCGTAATAGTCGAAACGATAGTGCCGCAGCAGCGTTTCCAACTCGGTGACGACTTCCTCGGCCGTGCGGCACTCATCCGCTACGACCAGGAACTGTATCAATTGGTTAATGCTCAAACCTACCCCCAACCTCGTCTCGCATGCGAGATCACGAAAAAGCCATAGGACGCCGATCTTTATCCGACCGAGTCTTTTGGAAGGCGTGCATAAGCTAACATATACAGTTAGGAGGCATTTAAATTCGACATCCGAAATCTAGCCCTTCCTGCAAAATCTGAGGTTCCGGCTCCGCCATCCCGCCTCGGATGCGCCGAGCCGCTTCTGGCGATCGATAGAGGCAGATGGCAGGCAGGCTCCGACGCCGCGTGCACTATGGCATATCCCCTTGCCAGCTTATAAGAAAAACGCTTCAAGCTGCGATGGCCAACCCGGTCGATCGATGAGGAAACGCAATTGTCCTTGTTCCAAGTCTACATCAAGGCTCTGAAATACCTGTCGGCCTACCGCTTTCGGGTGTCACTGGTCGTGATCGCCAACATCGTGCTAGCGATGATCACCATTATCGAGCCGATCCTGTTCGGGCGCATCATCGACGCCATTTCGGAAAAGGGCGACGCGAAAACCATGCTGATCGCCTGGGGCGGCTTCGGTGTCTTCAACACGATCGCCTATGTCCTGGTCGCCCGCGAGGCGGACCGGCTGGCGCATGGCCGGCGCGCCGACCTTCTGACCGAGGCTTTCGGCCGCATCATCTCGATGCCGCTCAGCTGGCACCACCAGCGCGGCACATCCAATGCGCTACACACCCTTTTGCGTGCCAGCGAAACCCTGTTCGGCCTGTGGCTCGAATTCATGCGAACCCACCTGGCAACCGCCGTGGCGCTGGCCCTCCTCATCCCGACGGCCTTTTCGATGGACTGGCGGCTGTCCTCCGTGCTGGTCGTCCTCAGCGTTCTCTACATTCTGATCGGCAAGACGGTGATGAACCGGACCAAGGAAGGCCAAGCCTCGGTCGAGAGCCATTATCACACGGTCTTTTCGCATGTCAGCGACTCGATCAGCAATGTCTCCGTGCTGCACAGCTACAACCGGATCGAAGCCGAGACCCGGGCTTTGAAGCAGTATGCGCAGCAGCTGCTTGCCGCCCAGTATCCCGTCCTCGACTGGTGGGCGATCGCCAGCGCCCTCAACCGGATCGCCTCGACCGTCTCCATGCTGATCATCCTGGTGATCGGCACGATCCTGGTGCAGAACGGCGAGCTGAAGGTCGGCGACATCATCGCCTTTACCGGTTTTGCCGGTCTGCTGATCGGCCGCCTCGACCAGATGCGCCAGTTTGCCACGCAGATCTTCGAAGCCCGTTCCAAGCTCGAGGATTTCTACAGGCTGGAAGATGCCGTCCAGGAGCGCGAAGAGCCCGCCGGCGCCGCCGAACTGAAGGATGTGCGCGGAGACGTCGAGTTCCGCAACGTCTCCTTCGACTTCGCCAATACGACCCAAGGGGTTCATGACGTGTCGTTCTCGGTCAAGGCCGGCCAGACGATCGCCATCGTCGGACCGACCGGAGCCGGCAAGACCACACTGATCAACCTGCTGCAAAGGGTGCACGAGCCACAGAAGGGTTCGATCCTGATCGATGGGACCGATATCCGGACGGTTACCCGCAAGTCGCTGCGCCATTCGATCGCCACGGTGTTCCAGGACGCCGGCCTGCTCAACCGTTCGATCCAGGAGAATATCCAGCTCGGTCGGGAGGATGCGACCGAAGAGGAAATCCTGAAAGCGGCGGAAGCCGCCGCCGCCACCGATTTCATCGAAAGCCGCCTGAGCGGCCTCACCACCCTGGTCGGCGAGCGCGGCAACCGGCTGTCGGGCGGCGAGCGCCAGCGCATCGCGATTGCCCGCGCCATCCTCAAGAACGCGCCGATCCTCGTGCTCGACGAGGCGACCAGCGCGCTCGACGTGGAGACCGAAGAGCGGGTCAAGAGCGCGATCGACCGGCTGCGCCAGAACCGCACCACCTTCATCATCGCCCACCGGCTGTCCACGGTCCGCGAGGCGGACATCGTACTTTTCCTCGATCACGGCCGGATCGTCGAAATGGGCAGCTACGATCAGCTGAGCGCCAGCGGTGGTCGCTTCGCCTCGCTGCTGAAGACGAGCGGCCTGCTTGCCGAAGACAAACCGGCCTGAACCTGACGATCCGGCGCCATCGTCGGATCGACCGCGTGAGCGAAAGGCCGTCCGCGGCCTGCATTCCCAAAGCGTGCGCATCTCCCGCGCCCGGCGACCTTTTTTAACCCTTTGTCAATGAACTGTTTTGGTTCCCGCGGGATTGACTTATCCAACGGCGATGCCGACACATTTGGTCGCAGGGGAATACAGGGGGGATCCGTCATGTTCAAACACACTGCCGCCATTGCTGCGGCACTTCTAGCCACGACCGCACCGCTTCTGGCTGCCGATGCGCTCGAGCATGCGCCGCAGGCCGGTCATGATTGGTCGGGCATATATATCGGCATCGGGACGGGCGCCGGCGGTCTCGTCCACGAAATCGGCATTCCCCTGATCGACACATCCTTCAACGGCATCGGCGCCGAGGGTGTTTTCGGTGAATTCACCGTCGGCTATGACCACATGCTCGGCGAGCGCATGCTGCTCGGCGTCTACGGCACCGCCCGTCTCGGCGGGATCAAGAGCGAGCTCTCCGCGCTGGGCGGCGTGCTGACCGGCGATATCACCGCCGATTACGGCTTCGACCTGATCGCTCGCGCCGGCTATCTCGCGACGCCCGAAACCCTCGTCTACGTGCTCGGCGGCTACAGCTACCAGCATTTCGACCTGTCCTCGAATGTCGGCTTTTCTGATGACTGGGAAAGCAACGGCTTCACCGCCGGCTTCGGCCTCGAAACCGCGCTGTCCGACCGTCTGTCGCTGAAGGGCGAATATCGCTACAGCCAGTACGCCGCCTTCGACCTGGCTTCGTTCGGTGGCGTCGACATCGAGTCCGAGCCCTCCTCGCACACCTTCCATGTCGGCCTGAACTATCGCTTCGGCGCCGACGCCCAGGCGGCTGCAAGGGAAAGCTTCGGCCCCTCGGCCGTCAACTGGACCGGCCTTTACGTCACCGGCTCGGCCGGCGGCAGCGGCCTGGTGCATGAGCTCGCCATTCCGCTGCTCGATACCGCGTTCAACGGCATCGGCGGCGAGGGTGTGTCCGGATCGATCGGCGTCGGTTATGACCACGAATTCTCGAACGCCTTCGTTGCCGGCATCCAGGCGGATGTCCGCTTCGCCTCGACCGCGACCACGCTCGATCTCGCCGGATTGGTCGATGGCAGCATCGACGCCGATCGTGGTTATGACATCATCGGCCGCATCGGTTACAAGCCGGCCCCTTCGACGCTGGTCTACGCCCTTGGCGGCTGGACCCATCAGGACTTCGAGATCGGCTCCGATCTGACGGGATCGCTCTATGACTGGTCGGCCAACGGCATAACCGTCGGCTCCGGCATCGAGACGGCCATGACGGAGTCCGTCTTCGTCGGTGCCGAATATCGCTACTCGGTCTATGAGACGGAGGACCTCGCCTCGGCCGGCATTCTCGAGATCGACCCGTCCTCGCACACCATCAGCGCGACGCTCAAATACAAGTTCAACTGAACAGAAGCGCTTCGTCCTTGCAGAACCCGCCGTCCGCCGGCGGGATTTTGCGTTTGGCGCGGTCGCTTTCTCTGTGGCATGCTCTGGCGCGGGTGGCGGGGAGCCGTCCGTCGGCGAGCCGGGCCGCCATCTTCCACATTTCCGGCATATCGGCGAGGAGCACCCATGAGCGAGAATTTCACCGCGATCGTCGTCGACACCGTCGATGGCAAGCCGAAGGCAGGCTTTCGCCAGTTGACGCTGGACGACCTGCCCGACAATGACGTGCTGGTGGAAATCGCCTATTCGACGCTGAACTACAAGGACGGCCTGGCGGTTTCCGGAAAGGGCCGTATCGCGCGCCGCACGCCGATGGTGGCAGGAGCCGATCTTGCCGGCACCGTCGTCTCCTCCCGATCGCCGCTGTGGAAGGCCGGCGACAAGGTCGTGCTCAACGGCTTCGGCATGTCTGAGACAGAATGGGGCGGCTATTCCCGCTTCCAGAAGGTCAAGGCGGAATGGCTGATGGCGCTTCCCGATGCCTTCACGCTCGAACAGTCGATGGCGATCGGCACCGCCGGCTATACGGCGGCGCTCTGCGTCAACGCGCTGGAAGACTGGGGCGTGATCAAGCCGGGCGAAGGCGAGGTTCTGGTCACGGGGGCCGCCGGCGGCGTCGGCTCGGTCGCGGTCAGCCTGCTGGCCGCCAAGGGCTACCGCGTCACCGCCTCGACGGGGCGACCCGAGACGCATGACTATCTGGCCTTGCTCGGTGCCGGTGGCTTCGTCGATCGCGCCAGCCTGACGGAAAAGGGGGCGCCCTTGCAGAAGGAGCGCTGGTCGGGCGCGGTCGATAGCGTCGGCTCGATGACGCTTGCCAATGTGCTTTCGCAGACGGTCTATGGCGGCGCCGTTGCCGCCTGCGGCCTGGCCGGCGGGGCCGATCTTCCGGCAACCGTCCTGCCGCATATCCTTCGGGGTGTCGCCCTGCTCGGCGTCGACTCGGTGTTCGCGCCGATGGCCAAGCGCCAACGCGCCTGGCAGACGCTGGCCGACCACCTCGACCGCGCCCACCTTGCGGCCCTGACTACGGTCGAACCGATGTCGAAGGTGCCGGAACTGGCGGACGCGATCGTCGCCGGGCAGATCCGCGGCCGCGTCGTCATCGACGTCAGCCGCTGAGCCTTGCCTATTCCGCAGCGGCGGCGGGCGACGTGCGGTTCTGATTTCCGGCGACATCGACCTCCCCGTCATGATTCTTCCCGGCCTTCGGCTCACGGCCGAAGAACAAGGCATAGGCCGCCGGCAGGACGAGAATGGTGAGCACCGTCGCCACCAGGATGCCGCCCATCATCGCATAGGCGAGCGGTCCCCAGAACACCCCGCGCGAGATCGGGATCAGCGCCAGC
The DNA here is from genome assembly GCF_900492205.1 of Ciceribacter sp. T2.26MG-112.2. GTDB lineage: Bacteria > Pseudomonadota > Alphaproteobacteria > Rhizobiales > Rhizobiaceae > Allorhizobium > Allorhizobium naphthalenivorans_A. The sequence goes on along the minus strand of NZ_UEYQ01000004.1, from coordinate 152,762 downwards.
ACCGCGGTGAGGGCGGTCAGGACGATCGGCCGGAAACGGCGAATGGCCGAACCGATGATCGCCTCGGACCGCTCCATGCCCGCCGCGATATCCTGGTCGATCTGGTCGATCAGGATGATCGAATTGCGAATTATGATGCCGAGCAGCGCAATGACGCCGAGGATGGCGACGAAGCCGAACGGAGCGCCGGAGACCAGCAGGGCCGCGGCCGCGCCGATGATGCCGAGCGGACCGGTGGCGAGCACCAGCATCGCCTTGCCGAAATGCTGCAACTGGATCATCAGCAGGACGACGATGACCAGCAGCATGATCGGCGCCTTGGCGGCGATCGAGGCCTGGCTTTCGGCGCTGTCCTCCGCCCCACCCTGCACCTCGACCTTGTAGCCGGGAGCGAGCCCGTCTCGCAGGGGTTGCAACTGACCAAAGATCTCAGAGACAACCTCGTTCGACTGGACGCCGTCGGGCAGGGTCGCCCGCACGGTGATCGACGGTAGGCGATCACGCCGCCATTCGATGCCCTGTTCCAAGACCGGGACAACGCGAGCGACCTGCGACAGCGGCACGAAGGCGCCGTTGTCGGTCAGAATGTAGACCGAGTTGACGGCCGTCAACAGGCTGCGGCTCTCCTCCGGTTCGCGGGCGACGATGGAAATCGTCTCCTCTCCGGCGCGGACATCGGCCAGCGGCGCGCCGCTCATCGTTGCCTGCAGCATCTGCCGCAGACGCTGCGAGGTCACGCCGAGCGCACGCGCACGGTCCTGGTCGACCACGAGCCTCATCGCCGGAACCGGTTCCAGCCAGTCGTCGTGAACGGCTGAAAGCAGCGGATGGGCAGAGTAGACTTCTCTGACCTCGTCGGCGATGCGCCGCACTTCGGCGCGGTCGGGACCGACGACGCGGATCTGCACCGGCCAGCCCGTCGGCGGCCCGAGGAAAAGACGGTCGACCTTGGCGCGGATCGCCGGAAAATCCTCGGCCAGAATGCTGCGCAGCTTGACGATCAGCCGTTCGCGCGCCGGCTCGTCATTGGCCATGACAAGCAACTGGGCGAAGTTCGGATTGCGCAATTGCTGGTCGAGCGGCAGGAAGAAGCGCGGCGCGCCCTCGCCGATATAGGTGGCAATGAAGCGCTTGTCGGCATCGTCCATGATGCGATCTTCGAGCGCCTTTGCCTGGGTTTCCACCTCGTGAATGCTGGTCCCTTCCGGCAGCCACAGATCGACGAGGATTTCCGGGCGTGAGGATGCCGGAAAGAAGCTCTGCGGAATGAACTGGAAAGACCACAGGCTGGCAAAGAAGGTCGCGATCGTCAGGGCGAGCACGATCAGCCGGTGGCGCACCGCCCAACCGACGGTCGAGCGCAGGCGGCGATAGAACCCGGTGTCGAACACGTCCTGATGGCTGCCGGCATGATGCCGCTGCTTGAGGATCATATAACCGAGCCAGGGGGTGAAATAGACCGCAACGAACCAGGAGACGACGAGCGAGATCCCGACCACATAGAACAGCGTGCGCACATATTCGCCGGCAGTCGAGGCGGCGAAACCGACCGGGATGAAGCCCGCGGTGGTGATCAGCGTACCGGTCAGCATGGGGAATGCAGTGGAGGTATAGGCAAAACTCGCCGCATCGATCTTGTGCAACCCCTCCTCCAGCTTTCGCTCCATCATCTCGACGACGATCATCGCGTCATCGACCAAAAGACCGAGCGCGATGATCAGGGCTCCGAGCGAGATGCGCTGCAGGTCGATGCCGAGCTCGTACATGATGGCAAAGGTGGCGGCGAGCACCAGCGGGATGGCGATGGCGATGACGAGGCCGGAACGCCAGCCGATCGACAGGAAGGACACGACGAGCACGATGGCAAGCGCCTCGAGCAGTGCCTTCATGAATTCGCCGATGGCCTCGCGCACCACCTCCGGCTGGTTGGAGATCTGGGCGACCTCGACGCCATGGGGCAGCGAAGCCTCGAACCTCTGCAGCGTCTCCTCGACGGCCTTGCCGACATCGGTGACGTTGAAGCCCTTGGCCATGACGACGCCGACCTGCACGCTGTCCTTCCCGTTGAAGCGGAACTTGCGCTGGAACGGTTCTTCGGTGCCCTCGGTGACGGTAGCGATATCGCCGAGGCGAGTGACCTGCTGGCCGGCCCGCAGCCTGAGTTCGCGAATGTCGTCCGCCCGGCCGAGGCCGCCATCGACCGATATGCGCACGGAGCGTTCGCCGGTGTCGATCGTGCCGGCCGGATCGATGGCGTTCTGCCCCGCCAGCGCGTTCTTGAGGTCGTTGAAGGTCAGGCCGCGTTCGGCCAGCACCTTCGACGATACGTCGATGTAGATCTTCTGCGGCTGGTCGCCGAGGATCACGGCCTTCTCGACACCCGGCGTCGTCAGCAGCATGTCGCGTGCCTGGATGGCATAGGCCTTCAGCTCGGGAAAGCTGTAGCCCTCGCCCGACAGCGAATGGAGCGTGATGAAGGTGTCACCGAACTCATCGTTGAAATAGGGACCGAGCAGGCCTTCCGGCAGCTCGCTGGAAATGTCGCCGACCTTCTTGCGCGCCTGGTAGAAGGCATCGGCGACATCGTCGGCATCCGTATCGCCCTTGACCTGTAGCGTGATGATGGCGCTGCCGGCGCGGGTGTAGGATTTCACCCAGTCGAGATGCGGCACTTCCTGCAGCTTGCGCTCGATCTTGTTGACCACCTGGTCCTGCATGTCGGTGATCGAAGCGCCGGGCCAGACGGCCTGGACGACCATGACGCGGAAGGTGAAATCGGGGTCTTCCTTCTGGCCCATCCGCATCAGGCCTAGCACCCCGGCGATCAGGATGAGGCCGAACAGGAAGCGCGCCATGCTCGGATGGGCGATCGCCCAACGCGACAGATTGAAGGAGCCCTTGTCATTCGTGGACGTGGTCATGGCGTTTATCCGCTCTTCAAGGGGCCGTGATCAGCGTGTCTGGCTGGCTGCGGCAAGGTTGCCGTGCGCCGGGAGCGCGTGTGCCGCATGCTCCTCGGCAAGCTTGACCTTGAGATTCTCGGTCATGAACTGTGTTCCGGCCACGACGACGAGATCTCCAGGCTTCAAGCCGTCGGAGACACGCACCCCGGCTTCGGAGAAATCGACAACGCTGACCGGACGTTCGTGCACTGTCTTGGCCACCGGGTCGACCGTCCAGACCATCGGGCGATCGGACGGATCGCGCGCCAGCGCCGTGAGCGGCAGGCTGAACAGCGGCTGGTCGCCATGGGCAACCGCCTTGACCGTGGCCGTCATGCCGAGCAACACCCGGTCATCGGCCGGAAGCGAAATGCGGATCGCGAAGGTGCGTGAGGCGGGGTCGGCACTCCCCGCCACCTCGCGGACGGTGCCCTTGAGCGCGACGGTCCGGTCGGACCACAACCCGACTTCGACGACCTTGCCCGGGGTAAAGGCAAGGACATCGCCCTCCGGAACCGCAATCGACACTTCCTTTTCGCCGTCGACGGCCACCGTCACCACCGGGCTGCCGGCGGCCACCACCTGGCCGGCATCGGCGTGGGTCGCCGTAACGATCCCGTCCTTGTCGGCCGCAAGAACGGCATAACCGACCTGGTTTTCGGCCTGGGCCAGGACGGACCGCGCCGAATCCCGCGCCGCCACCGCCTGGTTATAGGAAAGCTGCGCTTGTTCGAGCTGGGCCTTGGCCGCCACCTGCTGCTTGAACAGCTGTTCGGCCCGCTTCCGGGCGAAGTCGGCGGTCTCGACCTGCCGCTCGGCGGCGATCAGATTGGCTCGGGCGCTTGTGACGGACAACGCATAGTCGGTCGCGTCAAGCCGGGCGAGCACGTCGCCGGCACGCACGCGATCGCCGATATTGACCGCCCGTTCGACAACCTTGCCGCCGACGCGGAACCCGGCCGGCGCTTCGCTACGGGCCCGCACTGCGCCTGAATAAGAGAGTTCGCGCGTCGTTGCGGCTTCCGCGACCTCGACGACCTTGACCGGGCGCACGGTTTCCTTGGGCGCTTCGGCAGTTTCGGCCGAGCAGCCGGCGAGCGCTGCAATGAGCAACAGGGTGAGGAAGGCTCTCTGGGACATGGCACGTCTATCCTCGGCGAAAGGGCTTCGCGGCTGGTCGTGTATTTTCTAAATCTGGCATGCGATTTCGACCCGCGGCTCAGGCCTTGAGTGCGCGAATCGCGAAATCGGTCAGTTCCTGGGGCGAGGCGCGGTTTTCCTTGCAAAGACATTGCGCCACCAGCTGCGGATGGCTGAGCAGGGCAATGCTCGCGCCGAAACAGCGGGCAGCGACCCGCGCGTCCTGTGGGGGAAACTCTCCGGCGGCGATTCCGTCCTCGATGATCTTCTGCACCACGTCGGTCAGACGGTCGATGTGCCGGTCGATCACATCCCAGTTCTGCTCGATTGCCACGACGACCATCTCGTGAACCTTCTGGGCATCCAACATGGTTTCGACAGTCAGCCGATGCTCCGTCTCGACATAGCGGCGCAGGCGCTCCTCGGCGCTGAGCGGAAGGGCGGCGATCTGCAATGCGAGCGCGTGGCCCGTCCCGAGCATGCGGCTGCACAGCGCCTGGAGGATTTCGTTCTTCGATTCGAAGAAGCGGTAGATGTTGGCCGGCGACATGCCCAGATCCCGTGCGATGTCGGCAACGGTGGTCTTGCTATAACCGTAGTGACGAAACAACCGCTCGGCGGAATCGAGGATGCGCCTCACGTTTTCCTGCCGAACCTCGCTGTCCGGCGAATAGCCTTCACTCTCGATATCCACGATGTTCATGCGAAGTCCTGATGACTGACGAATTTCGAATTTCGTCAGTCATAATTCGACATCTGGCTTTTGTCAACCTGCAGCTGCGCCGCGGATCAACCCTCATCCGATCCTGGTCGCTCGCGCAAAATCACTTGTTGCCGCAGCGAATGTGCCTATATCGTCGAAACACCCGGCATGCCTCAGCCGAAGCTGCGACCACATCCGTACTGACAGGACCAGATTGAACCGCTGATGGCCTTCCGCTTCGTCCACACCGCCGACATCCATCTCGATTCTCCGCTGCGCTCACTCTCCCTGCGCAACCCGTCGCTGGCCGAACTGATCGGCGACTCGACACGCCAGGCGCTGGTGGCCATCGTAGATCTGTGCATGGCCGAGCAGGTCGATGCCCTGATCATCGCCGGCGACCTCTACGACGGCGACCAGACGTCGATGAAGACGGCCCGCTTTCTCGCCTCGCAGATGCAGCGACTGGCGGAAGCCGGCATCGCCGTCTACACCATCCGCGGCAACCACGATGCGCTGTCGCGTATCACCCAGGAACTGATCCTGCCGCCTGCGGTGAAGGTCTATTCCGACCGGGCCGAGGCAGTCGAAGTCGAGAAGGGCGGACTGGGCATCGCGATCCATGGCCTGAGCTTCGCCCGCCCCCAGGCGCCCGAAAGCCTGCTGCCGAAATACCGGGCACCGCTGCCGGACCGGATCAATATCGGCATCATGCACACGAGCCTTGCCGGCGCCGCCGGCCACGACGTCTACGCCCCCTGCAGCCTCGCCGATCTCCAGGCCTCTGGCTTCGACTATTGGGCGCTCGGCCATATCCACCAGCGCAGCCAGTTTACCGGCCGATCGGCCGTGGTCATGCCGGGCATGCCGCAGGGCCGCGACATCAACGAGGCGGGGCCGAAGAGCGTGTCACTGGTGACGGTTCACGACGACCGCCGCATCACCATCGAGGAACGCTTCACCAGTCTCGCCGAATTTGCCCGCATCGCCGTGGATCTGAGCGCAACGACGACCTGGTTCGATGCCGTCGAGGCCATCGAACACGCGGTGGTCGAAGCCCGCGGCAGCGCCGCCTCGGATCATCTCGTCGCGCGCCTTTCGCTGAGCGGCACGACGCCGCTCTCCTGGCGCCTTCGGCGCGACCGCGACCTGTTGCTCGCCGAAGCGGAACAGCGCGCCGAGGGGCTGGGCCGCGCCTGGATCGAAAAGATCGACATCGCCACCGAGGCGCCGGGTGAAGCAACGGGCCAGCCGAGCGCCGACCCGCTGATCGAGCTTGGCGTCCTCATGCGCGACGACGTCTCCAGGCGCCACGCCCTGCGGGACGAAATACGCCAGATGGTCAAGGATCTGCGCGGCGAACTGCCGCCGGAAAGCCGCGGCCTCACCGGCGGTGACGAGGCCGAATTCGAGGCCTATGTGGATCGGCTGCTCGTCGAAGGCAGCAACGACGTCCTTGCCCGGCTGAAGAGCGACGGGACGGGAGCAGGCGAATGAGGCTCCGCCGGCTCGACCTCACACGTTATGGCAAGTTCACCGATTATTCGCTCGACTTCGGCGATGCAAATCCCGGCTCGCCCGACCTGCACATCGTCTATGGCCTCAACGAGGCCGGCAAATCGACCTCGCTCTCGGCCTATCTCGACCTCCTCTACGGCATAGAGGAGCGCAGCCGTTACAATTTTCTGCACGCCTACAATGCCATGCAGGTGGGCGGCCGCATCGAGTTCGATGGCGCTGGCCATGATCTGAAGCGTGTGAAACAGCGGACCAATTCGCTGCTCGACGGTCGCGGCGAGCCGGTTGCCGAAGCGCTCCTCTCCGTGCCGCTGGCCGGCATCAGCCGCGACGCCTATCGCACCATGTTCTCGCTGGACGACGTCACGCTGGAAGAAGGCGGCAATGCCATTCTGCAGAGCAAGGGCGATCTCGGCGAACTGCTGTTCTCCGCAAGCGCGGGCCTCGCCGGCGTCAGCTCGACGCTTAGCGCCATCACGGACGAGGCCGACAGCCTCTACAAGAAGCGCGCCCGTTCGACGCGGATTGCCGAGTTGAAGCAGAAGCTTGCCGAGTTGAAGGCAAGGCGCGACGAGATCGACACACTGGCAACCGCCCATGCCGGGCTCGTCGCCACACTCGCCCAGGCCGAGCATGCCTATGACGAGGCGATGCATGCGCGCGGCGCGGCGCAAGGTCGACGCGAAGCGATCGCCCGCCTCCTGCGTGCCCGCCCGCTGGCCGCCGAATATCGCCGCGTCGAGGCAGAACTGGCGCTGCGTGCTGACCTGCCGCGGCCGCCATCCGACTGGGCACGCGAGTTGCCCCGGCTGATGGAGGAGGAGACCCGCCTTGCCACCCGTCTCGCCGGTGTCGAGGCCGATGCCGATCGGCTGCGCGTCGAAATCGACGCCATCCAACTCGATGAACGCGTCCTCGCACTGGCGGACCGCATCGGGCAGTTGGGCAAGGGTCTGGTGCGCTTTGGCGGTGCAGAGGAGGATCTGCCGAAACGGCGGATCGCGCTTGCCGAACGCCAGGCCGTGATCGAAGCAATCCTTGCCCGCCTGGGCCAGGCCGCATGCGGCGCCCCTGAGGACCTGCTTCTTGCGACAACAACCGTCGGCACCCTGCGCGACCTGATCGAAATGCGCTCCGGCGTCGAGGCGAGGCTGGAGACTGCGAGCCGCGAACTGAGCGCGGCAAAATCTGCGCACGAGCGCGCCATCGCCGATCGACAGGCTGTCGCCGATGACGGTGACCCGCTGGACGCATCTCAGCTTAGCCGGCTCACGACTGCGCTGACGGTCGTCCGACGCAGCGACCACGCCACCCGGCAGCGCTTGGCCGAACGCGGCCTTGCCGAGCTTGAGCGCCGTTTTTCGGAATATTCCCGGCCGCTCGCCGCACTTCTGGACGTGTCCGAGCTGGACGGTGAGGCATTGCGGGGCCTTGCCCTCCCCGATCCGCGCCAGGTCGAGGCCTGGCGCACCGCCCTGTCCGCCATCGACAGGCGGATCGCCGACCATGCTGAGCGCCGGCGCGAACTCGTCACGCGGCAAAAGCAAGCCGAGGCGAAAATTCTTGCCCTGCGCGCCGCCGGCGGATTGATCGATGACGCCGAGGCCCTGCGTCTCCGTGAGGAGCGCGACGCCGCCTGGGCCGCGCATCTGGCCCAGCTCGACAAGGCCAGCGCCGAGACATTCGAGGCGGCCATGAAGGCCGATGATCTGACGGCCACTGCCCGCCTCGCCGCCATGCGCGACCTGGCCGACCTGCGCGGGCTGACGCAGGAACTCATCCTCACAACGGCGTCGATCAGCCGCCAAGAGGAATTGCTGGACGAGGCCGAAGCCGAACGCGAGACGCTCTGCACCGAGCTTCGAGCCGCCCTGCCGGATGCGCTCTTTCGAACTGCCGATGACGGCTTCACGCGGCTCTTCTCCCAGATCGACACCATGGTCAGAAACCGCGCCGACGCACTCGCCGCCTGGGAGCGACTGGAAGCAACCAGGCGCGAGATCGAGGAAGCGAAAGCCGACGCGGAAATCGATCGCGAGACCCTGGCCGACGCGCTGCGCTCCGCCGGTCTCGGCGAGGAAAGCGGTTCTCTGGCCGCAATGGTCGCGACCGCGGAGGCCGCTATCGCCGGCCATGCCGCCCGGACCGCTGCCCGTGAGGCCGCCGACAAGGCCATGGCGAATCTCGAGCGCGCCCTGTCCGATCGCCGCAGCGAGTTCGAGGCGGCAAACATCGCTGCCGCCGACTGGCAATCCCGCTTTGCGGCAGCCCTCGGCGAAACCTGGTTTCCGGATGCCACGTCGGCCGGCGCCGTGCGTGAAATCCTCGAGACGCTCGACAGGCTGGGTCCTGCGCTGCATGATCGCGACGAACTTGCCAGGCGCATCGCCCTGATGGAGCGCGACAGGGACGATTTTGCCGCAGAGGTTAAGTCGCTTCTTTCGGATCTTGGCGAAAGCGGCGAGACAGAGGCGGTCTCCAGTATCGCCGCCACGCTTGCCGCTCGGCTGGACAAGGCCCGCCGCGACCAGGACCTCAAGGCCGACAAGATCGCGGCGCTCGAACGCCTTGCCGATAGCGAGCGAGCGCTGCGGCAGGATCTGGCCGAATTTTCCGCCCGCAGAGCACAGCTAACCGAGTTCTTCAAGGTGGAAACCCTCGCCGATGTGGCCGGTTCGCTTGAACAGGCTGCCGAGCGCGACCGGCAGGAGACCCGCCTTCGCGCCCTTGCCGACCAGATACTCTCCGCTCTGCCCATGCCTGCGATCGAGCCGGCCCTTGTGGAAGTAGACGCTACCGATTTCGATGCACTCGAGCGCGAAGAGGCGGAGCTCGCCGCCCGGCTCGGCGATCTCGACGAGCGCACGCGGCAACTCTTCGCCGACAAGACTCGCGCGGCCGACAGGCTGGAAGCGATCGGCGGCGGCAGCGAGGTGGCGCGGATCGAAGCCGAAAAGCGCACCATCTTTCTCGAGATCGAGGAACTGGCCGACACCTATCTCCGGCTCAAGAGTGGCGCGCTGGTCGCCGCCGAGGCCCTGCGGGCCTATCGCGACAAGCACCGGTCGTCCATGATGAAGCGCGCTTCCGAGGCTTTCCGCCTGATCACCCGGGGCGACTATATCGGCCTTGCCGCCCAGCCCGACAAGGACCGCGAAACGCTGATCGGCCTGACGCGTCAGGGCGGCTCCAAGCTGGCAAGTGAAATGTCGAAGGGCACGCGGTTTCAGCTCTATCTGGCGCTGCGCCTTGCCGGCTACGAGGAATTCGCCGCAAGCCGCCCTGCCGTGCCCTTCATCGCCGACGACATCATGGAAACCTTCGACGAGCCGCGCTCGGAAGAAGTGCTACGGCTGTTCGGTGAGATGGCGAAGATCGGCCAGGTGGTCTACCTCACCCATCATCGCCATCTCTGCGATCTCGCCCGTCGGATCGTGCCGGAGGTGAGGATTCACGAACTGGCCGGCTGACGGCTGTCGCATGCAGGCGATTTTTCTCTTGACGGCATCGGCTCTGCGCGGGCAGTCGTTGGCTCGATGAAACCTGCAGCGCCCAGGCTGCGCTGAAAATTCCGGATGGCGATCGGGTGGCAAAGATCTCGCAAGCCGCGCCTGGCACGCGCGTGACCCTGCCAAGGGCACTCTCCAAGCTCGGCTATTGCTCCCGCACCCAGGCCGAGAAGCTGGTGGCGGGCGGCCATGTCACGGTCGGCGGACGGCGCGTGACCGATCTTTCCGCCTGGGTCGACATTCGCACCGACCGGATCGCAGTCGACGGCAAGCCGGTCGATGTTGAAGCCAGGGTCTACCTGATGCTCAACAAGCCACGCGGGCTGGTGACGACCCGCGACGACCCGGAAGGCCGCGACACCGTCTTTTCCTGTCTTGAGCATCTCGACATTCCGCATGTCTCGCCCGTCGGCCGCCTCGACAAGGCGAGCGAAGGCCTGCTGCTCTTCACCAACGACACGGTGCTTGCCCAGCGCCTACTCGACCCTGACAGCGACATCGCCAAGACCTACCACGTCCAGGTCCGCGGCCGCCCGTCCGAAGCCGACCTCGCCCGCATGACGGCGGGCATTCTCGATGACGGCGAGCTGCTCAAGGCCAGGCGCGTGCAGCTTCTGCGCGAGGCCGACAAGACCTGCTGGCTCGAATTCGAACTGCGTGAAGGCAAGAACCGGGAGATCCGCCGCATGCTGGAAGCGATCGGGTGCGAATGCCTGCGGCTCGTCCGGATCGCCTTTGGCGAGCTGACGCTCGGCGACCTCGAAAAGGGCAAGACTCGTTTCCTGAACGATGCTGAGATCACCTCGCTGCGGCATAGCACGGGTTCTGCCTCACTCGCCGGAGAATAGCTTTCGCCTCATCTCGTGTTCCTGCTAGTTCATTTGGACACATTCCATTTTATGAGCGGAGATCTCACATGAGCCGGCTGCATCGTGAAAACCATCTTGTCTCGCGCATCGGCTGGTTGCGCGCCGCGGTGCTTGGCGCCAATGACGGCATCGTCTCCACGGCAAGCCTGGTGGTGGGTGTCGCCTCGGCCTCTGCAGGAAGTTCCGAAGTCCTGGTAGCCGGCATTGCCGGCCTCGTTGCCGGCGCCATGTCGATGGCGGCCGGCGAATATGTCTCCGTCAGTTCGCAATCGGACACCGAACAGGCCGACCTGGACCGCGAGCGCAAGGAGCTCGCAACACAGCCGGAATTCGAACGGGAAGAGTTGGCACAGATCTATGAGGCGCGTGGCATCCAGCCGGATCTCGCCCGCCAGGTCGCCGACCAGTTGATGGCAAAGGACGCGCTTGCCGCCCACGCCCTTGACGAACTCGGCATTTCCGAGATGACCACGGCCCGGCCGATCCAGGCCGCGCTGACCTCGGCTGCGACTTTTGCCGTCGGTGCAGCGCTTCCGCTGCTGATGGTCCTCATTTCGCCGGCAAACCTTCTCGTCTGGACGGTATCCATCGCCTCTCTTCTCTTCCTTGCCCTGCTCGGTGCGGTCGGCGCCAAGGCAGGCGGGGCAAATGTCTGGCGCGCCACGCTGCGCGTCACCTTCTGGGGTGCCTTTGCCATGGCGCTGACGGCCGGCATCGGTGCGGTGGTCGGTACTGCGATCTAGTCTCTTGGCCGAACCGGCTGGGATGCAAGGCGCCGGCGCCGAGGAAGACGGCGCCGGCATCTCTTGTCGAGCGCTACGCCTCAGGCGCTGGCGAAAGCCAGCAGATCGGCATTCAGCTGGTCCTTGTGTGTGTCCGCAAGACCATGCGGCGCACCTGCATAGACCTTGAGCTCCGCATGCGGGATCAGCTTCTTGGACGCCCGGCCGGCCGCGTCGATCGGCACCACCTGGTCGTCGTCGCCATGAACGATGAGGGTGGGGACGTCGAACTTCTTCAGGTCCTCGGTGAAGTCGGTCTGCGAGAACGCGACGATCGAGTCATAGGTGTTCTTGTGGCCGGCCATCATGCCCTGCAGCCAGAAGCTGTCGATCATGCCTTGCGAGACCTTGGCCCCCTGCCGGTTGAAACCGAAGAACGGGCCGCTGGCGATATCCTTGTAGAGCTGCGAGCGGTCGGCGAGGCTCGCCGCCTGGATGCCGTCGAAGACTTCCTTCGGCAGGCCACCGGGGTTCTTGTCGGTCCTGACCATCAGCGGCGGCACGGCCGAGATCAACCCTGCCTTGGCGATCCGTCCGGTTCCATGGCGACCGATATAGCGGGCGATCTCGCCGCCGCCGGTCGAAAAGCCGGCGAGGATGATGTTCCTGAGGTCCAGCGCCTCGATCAGGTCGGAAAGATCGTCGGCATAATGGTCCATGTCATTGCCGTCCCAGGGCTGGCTGGAGCGGCCGTGGCCCCGGCGGTCATGGGTGATGACGCGAAAGCCGTTCTGCGCCAGATGAAAGGCCTGGGCCTCCCAGCTGTCCGAATTGAGCGGCCAGCCGTGGCTGAGGATAACCGGCTGGCCGGTCTTCGGACCCCAGTCCTTGTAGTAGATTTCGACGCCGTCGCGGGTGGTGATCGTGCTTGCCATTGTCTTCACTCCTGTTGGGTTCTGGTTGGGTTGCATTGCCGTGGCCGCCTCCGCGGTCCGTATCGAATTGCCGAGCCCGGTGACGGCGGTAACCGCCCCGATAGCACCGGCAGCGAGCAGATCGCGGCGGGACACCGGGAATTCTCTGGCCGTTGCGGTTTGATCTTCCATGCTGGTCTGCTTTCCTGTCTCTCGAGTGCTTTGGCGTTCCGGAGCGCTGGTTGTTGTGATAAGGGCAGGCGCACCGCCACACGAATGGCAAAATTGACAAGTACAGGGTCACAAGTGACAAAGCACTTGATGAACGATACGGTTGAGATCGCCATCGCCAACTATCCCGATGTCTGGCGAGCGTCCGTGCATGGACTGACGGACATGTTCGCGGTGGCGGAGAGGTATGATACCCAGCACTCGGCGCCGCAAAGCCGCCGGCTGAGGGTCAGCCACTACGAGACCGACGCGGCGAGCCTGGTGTCGAAGGTTTTCGACACGCATCCATCCGAGAGGGAGGGGCGTCCGGTCGCGGTCGTTCTACCGCCCGCCATCGGCGAGGAACTGCCCTTCGGTGAACGCATGGGCGGATTCCCCGAGTGGATCCGCGGGCATCACCGAGCGGGCGCCATCATCTGCTCGGCCTGCGGCGGCGCTTCGCTGCTCGCCCAGACGGGGCTCCTGTCCGGTCGCTCGGCGACGACCCATTGGCTGCATGGCGAGACGATCGCCAAACGCCATCCGGACATTCGCATCGACACCGACAAGATGCTGCTAGACGAGGGTGATATCATTACCGCCGGCGGCATGATGGCCTGGACGGATCTGGGGCTGCGGCTGATCGATCGCCTGCTCGGCACAAGCGTGATGCTGGCGACCGCCCGCTTCATGCTGATCGATCCGGGGGCCCGCGAGCAGAGTTTCTATTCGAAGTTCATTCCGCGGCTCGACCACGGCGACACGGTCATCCTTGGCATCCAGCACTGGCTGCACGGAACCGATTTCCGGGGCGTCAACATTGTGGTGATGGCGGAGCGGGCGGGGCTCGGCGAGCGGACCTTCCTGCGTCGTTTCCAGAAGGCGACGGGCCTCAATCCGACCGAGTATTATCAGCGCCTGCGGATCGCCAAGGCGCGCGACTTGCTCGAACAGTCCGACCTGTCGATCGAACAGATTGCCTGGGCAAGCGGGTACGAAGACACCAACGCCTTTCGCAAGGTCTTCCGCAAGATCGTCGGCGTGTCTCCCGGCGAATACCGCATGCGATTTTCGATCGTCGGGCAGCAGGGCAAGCAATCGGAAGACTGACTGACTGAAAGCGACCCCGCCATCGCTCCGAATTGGCGTCGGCCGCGCCCAACGCGCGACCGACGCCATTCTCTCCAAACCGGTGCCGCGATCACTTGACCGGAATCGAAGCCTTGCCGTGTTTCACGCCGGGTTCGCGCGACCACAGCCGCAACTTGCCGAGTTCCTTCACGAAGGCCGTGACGTCCTTTGCCGATCCAAGCGCGATCACCCCTTCGTCGAGACTGTCGGCAATACCGGCTTTCTTGAGCAGCGGCATCGCCGCCTCGACGTGACCGATGAACTTGCAATGCTGGAAGGCATCGGCGACGAAATCCCGTGCCGTCGCCTCGGTCGCGAGTTCATCGACCGCCTCGGGAGACGGCAATACCGCCACGGCGTCATAGAGAACCGACGGCCCGCCGTCGATCATCTGCTGTGCGACGACCCAGCTTCCGTCCGAGGCGGTCACGCCACCAACCTTCGGCGCGATGATCTCGACCATCGCCTTTTCCTTGGTGACGGCTGATGTCAGCGCCTTCAGCAGGGCGGCATCGACGCCATCGGTCACAAGGATACCGAGCTTGCGGCCCTCGAACCGCTCCGGGCCATTGAGCAAGATGCTGAGCGCCGGCGAGGGCTCGAGATCCTGGCGGGTCTCGACCGCCGCATCCGCCGGTTTGGGCATCGTCTTCAGTCCCAGCTTGGCCGCGACCGTGCTCGCCAGCGTCTCGTCAATATTGAGCAGATGAGACACCACGCGCTCGCGGATCACCGGCGTCTCGACCTTGCTGAGCTCGAAGGTCAACGCATTGGCGATATGGCGCTGCTCCGCCGGGGTCTGGCTGATGTAGAACTGCCGCGCCTGGCTGTAATGGTCGGCGAAGCTCTCGGGCCTCAGCCGCACCTTCTGGCCTTGCTCCTCGGCGGGGAAATGCCGGAAGCCCTTGACCGGCGATTCGCGCGGACCCTCGCCCCAGGAATTGGGCTGGTAGTTCACCCGCCCGACCGGATTTTGCATGGCCATGTGCCCGTCCTGCTGGAAATGGGCGAACGGACATTTCGGCGCATTGATCGGAATATGGGTGAAATTCGGCCCGCCGAGACGTTTCAGCTGGGTGTCGAGATAGGAAAAGTTGCGACCCTGCAGCAGCGGATCGTTGGAGAAGTCGATGCCCGGGGGCACGTTCTGCGTCATGAACGCCACCTGCTCGGTCTCGGCGAAGAAATTATCCGGCATGCGATCGAGCACCAGTCGGCCGATCGGCTGCGGCGGCAGGATTTCCTCCGGGATGATCTTCGTCGGATCGAGCACGTCGAAATCGAAGCTGTCGGCGAAGGCCTGGTCGAACAGCTGCACCTGCAACTCCCATTCCGGGAAGTTGCCCGACTGGATCGACTGCCAGAGATCGCGACGATGGAAATCCGGATCGGCGCCGTTGATCTTCACCGCCTCGTTCCACGCCACCGATTGCAGGCCGAGCTTCGGCTTCCAATGGAACTTCACGAAGGTCGACTCATCCTTGGCGTTGACGAAGCGGAACGTATGGACACCGAAACCTTCCATGAAACGGAACGATCGCGGAATGGCGCGATCCGACATGGTCCACATGATCATGTGCATGCTTTCCGGCGTCAGCGAAATGAAGTCCCAGAAGTTGTCGTGTGCCGTCTGCGCCTGGGGGAAATCGCGGTCCGGCTCCTGTTTGGCGGCATGGACAAGGTCGGGAAACTTGATGGCATCCTGGATGAAGAAGACCGGGATATTGTTGCCGACGAGATCCCAATTGCCCTCCTTGGTATAGATCTTGACCGCAAAGCCGCGAACATCCCGGGCAAGGTCGAACGAGCCCTTGTTGCCGGCAACCGTGGAGAAGCGGACGAAGGCGGGGGTCTTTTCACCTTTGCGCTGGAAGAGATCGGCCTTGGTGTAGGCGGCAAGCGAATCATAGGTCTCGAAATAACCATGGGCGCCATAGCCGCGCGCATGAACGACGCGTTCCGGGATGCGCTCATGGTCGAAATGGAACAGCTTTTCGCGGAAATGGAAATCATCCATGGCGAGCGGCCCGCGCGCGCCGACACGCAGCGTATTCTGGTCGTCGGCGACCGGTCCGCCCTGCGCCGTGGTCATCACCGGTGCATCATGCGCCTCCGCGGTCTGGTGCAACTCACCGCCGGCGCCTCGCACGAGTGACTGGTCATGAATGCCTGCGGAATCAGAGGGGACTGCCTTGGTGGTCTTCTTGGCCATAGCGATTCTCCGGGAACGAGGATGGACTCCCACGAGAACACGACAGGCGTGTATTAGTTCCCTCGAACTGCGGGGGTCAGGTCAGCCTTCTTCCTGCGAAATGGCCGGCCAATGAACCTGGTCAAGGCTCGCCAGCATGCCGTTGGCGATCTCCCGTTCGCCCATGATCACCCGGTCGGCACCCAGCTTCAGCAGATGCTCGACCTCGGCATCGGTATGCGCACGGGCGAGAATGAGGATGGCGGGATTGATCTCGCGGGCTCGCTGGATCACGTTGCCGGCCTCGAAGGCGTTCGGGATGGCTACCACGATGCTCTTGGCCGCGGCAATATTGGCAAGCTCCAACACCCTGGGCGAGGTGGCGTTACCCATGAGCACCTCCGTCTGCTGCCGCAACAGTTCCTCCAGCGGCCGATCGGAATCTTCGACGACGAGGAAGGGGACACCATTGGCGCGCAAGTTGTCGATGACGATCTTGCCGACGCGACCGCAACCGACAACGATCGCATGGTCCGTCAGCGTGCTTGTCGCTGTGGTCTGTGCTTCGCTCTCGCCGTTGGCCATGCGCTCTTCGGGGCCAACGGCATTGCCAGCCTCGACGGCATTCACGGTGGCGTCCTCGGTCGCCGCCGCCGCGCCCCCGCCCTTCGGCACAAGGCGGGCTTCCATTTTTGGAATGACCCGCTCCGCAAGATAGAACATGACCGGATTGAGGATGATCGAAATGATCGCGCCGGCGAGGATCAGATCGCGACCTTCTTCCGGTAGAAGTCTAAGGCCGACGCCGAGTTCGGCGAGGATGAACGAGAATTCGCCGATCTGCGCCAGGCTGGCCGAAATAGTGAGTGCAGTGCCGGTCGGCATGCCGAAGGCGCGCACGATGAGAAAGGCCGCGAGCGACTTGCCGATCAGGATGATGAAGACGACGGCGAGGACCTTGAGCGGGCTGTCGACCAGGATATTCGGATCAAACAGCATGCCGACCGAGACGAAGAACAACACCGCGAAGGCATCGCGCAGCGGCAGGCTCTCCTGCGCGGCCCGGTGCGAAAGCTCGCTCTCCGCCAGCACCATGCCGGCAAAGAAAGCGCCGAGCGCCAGCGACACGCCGAACAGCTGGGCCGAGCCGAAGGCGACGCCCAGCGCCAACGCCAGCACGCCGAGACGGAAGAGCTCGCGCGAGCCGCTATGGGCGATGGCATGGAGCATCCACGGGATGACACGCCGCCCGATGACCAGCATCAGGCCCAGAAAGGCGCCGACCTTGAGGAGGGTGAGCCCCAGCACCCAGCCGAGATTGAGTTCGATGTCGAGCAGCCCGGCAACCGCCGTCGACAGCGGGTCGGCGTGACCGCCCGCTTCGCCGCTATTGGCAAAGGCCGGTATCAGCACAAGGGCCAGGACCATGGCCAGATCCTCGACGATCAGCCAGCCGACGGCGATCTTGCCACGCTCGGTCTCGACCAGCCGCCGCTCCTGCAAGGCCTTCAACAGGACCACGGTCGATGCGACCGAAAGCGCCAGGCCGAAGACCAGGCCGCCGCCGATCGGCCAGCCCATCAGCCAGCCCATGCCCCAACCGAGCAGAGTGGCGAACCCGATCTGCGCGATCGCCCCCGGCACGGCGACGCCGCGCACCGACAGCAGATCCTTGAGTGAAAAGTGCAGACCGACCCCGAACATCAGCAGGATTACGCCGATTTCTGCGAGTTCTGGGGCGAGGTGTTGGTCGGCAACGAAACCCGGCGTGTGGGGGCCGACCAGGATCCCGGCAAACAGATAGCCGACCAGGGGCGGCAGACGAAACCGATGGGCGACATAACCGAAAGCGAAAGCCAGGACGAGACCGCCGACAATGGTGGAAATCAAGGGCGTCTCGTGGAGCATCGGGCCTCGCTGGAAATGTCAGAAGAAAAGTGCTATATAATGTCTATATCAACCAATATGGTCACTATAGACTCATGGGTCAAGGCACGCCGTCACCGATTCTTACACCGGCGCTCTGCCGCGCTGCCCGCGGCATGCTCGATTGGACGCAGGCGGACCTTGCCGAGCATTCGCAAGTGTCGCGCAGCACGATCCGAGACTATGAAGGCGCGCGGCATGAACTGCATCGCGCAACCGCTGCCCAATTGCTCCACGCCTTGGAAAAGGGCGGCGCTATCTTCGTCGAAATCGAAGGTCTGGGCATGGCGCTTGCCGAACGCCGATGAGCGACAATCTGCGGCCTAAGAGTCGAAGACCATGACTCTTTCATGCTATCCTGTCGCCATGTTTGAGGGCTGTTTACGATTCGGAACGAGGATTGCTTTTTCTCTCCGGCCAGCCGCCGGGAGCCTTTGGGAAACAGCATGAGATATTATTTGGGTGGACTTGCCGCCCGCGAGCGCAACGAAGACAGCGACCGTCACCTCGCCTTCTATCTGACCTTCGTCGCCGGCGCGGTGAATGCCGGGGGCTTCATGGCCGTGGCGCAATACACCTCGCACATGTCCGGCATCGTATCGGCCATCGCCGACAACATGGTGCTCGGCAATCGCTCCCTGGTGATCGTCGGCGTTTCCTCTCTGGCGTCCTTCATCTTCGGCGCGGCCAGTTCGGCGATCCTGATCAACTGGGCACGCCGCCGCGCGCTCGAATCCGAATATGCCCTGCCGCTCGGCGTGGAGGCGCTGCTGTTGCTGATATTCGGCTTGTCGGGGTTTTTCCTCACGTCGGGCTCTTTCTCCACCATCCTGCTGACGATCAGCCTCCTGTGCTTCATCATGGGCCTGCAGAACGCCATCATCACCAAGCTGTCGGGCGCCCGTATCCGCACCACGCATGTCACTGGCCTCGTCACCGACGCGGGCATCGAAATCGGCAAACTGTTCTACCGCAACGATCCCAAGCGACCCGACCTTGCACCGGTCATCGCCGACCGTGGCAAACTCGCCCTGCTTCTTTCGCTGATCGGCCTGTTCTTCTCCGGGGGCATTGCCGGCGCGCTTTTGTTCAGCCGTTTCGGCCTTCCGGTCGCAGCCCTTTTTGCCCTGCCGCTCGGCCTCTTCGCATCCTTCCCGCTCGCCGCCGACATCAAGCGGTACCGCACCCGGAACGGCTAAGGCGAGCGGCCATCGCCATTGGAAGCAATGAAGCCAGGCCGCCCATTATTTCAGCCCGCGGGTTCAACTGAAAATGATGGATTCGGCACAAATCGAAACTAAAAGTTGACATCGGCAGTGGGATCACCTATTTTGCGCTTGTCGATATTTGCTTGTTTGACTTTTGTTTTCGCACCCTGACGCAGTGCCTCGACGAACTTCCCTTCAATAAAGATCGAGCTACCCAGCCGCCCGTGCAGTCGCACGGCGGGCACTCAATATTGCTATGAAAGGGTTCGTCATGACCACTGGCACAGTTAAATGGTTCAATTCCACCAAGGGCTTCGGCTTCATTCAGCCTGACAACGGCGGTCCGGACGTGTTCGTCCACATCTCCGCCGTCGAACGCGCCGGCATGCGCGAAATCGTCGAAGGCCAGAAGATCGGCTACGAGATGGAACGCGACAACAAGTCGGGCAAGATGTCCGCCGGTCAGCTTCAGGCTGCCTGATCGATCTTTGTGCTCTCGGGTGACCACGGATGTACTGGCACCAAGGAGGGCGCGGGAACAATGAAAGGTCAGGCATTTTGCCTGGCTTTTTTTTGGCCGGAAACCGGTACCGCCACCAAACCATCGAGGATCACTGCCATGACAGAGACACAGAGCAAGGCCCGCATTCAAGCCGAAGCTGCATTCGGCAAGACGCAATCGCAGTTTCTGGCAAGAAACCGGATCATCTCCGAGAACGACGCCGTCGTTCAGGAGCGCGATGAAAAGACGATGCGCCTGCGCGCCCTGCGGATGGCGAAGGAAGCCGGCGGCACGGCAACGCCCGACGGCATGACCGCGGCCTATCCGGCCAAGGACTGACGGCACGAGCGGCAAGCCGCTCCGCCCCGAGAAAAACCGCGCGCGGACAGCATATGATGCCGAAAGGTACGACCGAGCGCGATCGACACAAACCCGAAAACGATCCAATCCGAAAGCGGAACTTTGAAGAACACGAGAGACAACGGCCTGTCCGACCGCCGCAAGGCAACAGCCGACGCGAAGAAAATCCTTCTCGACAATTATCGCAAGGCGAAAGAAGCGGCCGCGCCGCATATCGAGGCCAAGCAGGCGGAACGCCTGGCGGTGGCAACCGCCCGCGAAGAACGCCGCGCCGAGCGAGAACGCGCCAAGGCTGAGGAACGGGACAGGCAGCTGGCCGCAGCAAAGGCTGAAGCCGAAGCGGCAGACGCGGCAAGCCGCGCCGAAGCAGAGGCACGGCTGGAAGCGGAAACCTCCCGCATCAGCCGGGTCATCGAGGACGAAGCCGCCCGCAAGGCCAAGCGCGATCAGCGCTATGCCAACCGAAAAGCGCGACAGGGCTGATAGGCGTCGGCGGTCCTTTGCGATTGCCGCAATGACGCAGGGTACACCAAGGCCCGCTCGGGCAGGGATGCAAAACCCTGCCCTCCCGACGCATCGGCCTTTATCGTCGCATTGCTTACGCTGACGACCTGAGATTACTTGGCCATCGCTTTCATCACGGCACCGACGAGTCCGGTCAGTACGGCACCGCCGGCCGCCCCGCCGATAGCGTCGCCCAGCAATCCACCGAGCATGCCTCCGGCAGCCCCGCCGGCGGCCGGATCGGCCCCCGTGGCGCCGCCCAGCAGGCTACCCAGCAATGTGCCGCCGGCGACTCCGCCGAGCGCACCACTGATGATCTTCGGCAATTGGCTCATCGCCGCCTGCTTGAAGGCCGCTCCCACGGCCTGACCGCCGATGATGCCCGCTATGACTTGTAGGATAATGGGTAGAATCGCATCCATGTCGAAATCTCCCGAGAAGCCCGAAGACGTGATGTCTTCGGGCTTCTCATTGAGCCACAGATTGGCGGAAACACAAGAAAATGTTCCCGGTCTCGGCCATCGACCGATGGCCCGCCAGGAGTGTTCTTCCATCTGGAGCAATAGGCAAGGCGGCTGACCGCCGCCGCTGGACCTCAGTCCCTCTTCTTACCACCTCTGTCGAGCTGTTCCTGCAGCTTCCTTGCCAACTGGTCGATCCTGCCGGGAACGGAGGCCTTGCTGAGCTCGACGAGGAGTTCGGACTGCAGCTTGTTGACATCGCCAGCATCGCTATCGTTCCGTTTGCCCTTCTCTGCATCACGCATTGCAGTCCTCGCTTGCTACTCATTTTCACATCAACCAAGCACTACGCGGCGCATGCGGTTGTGGATCATTCCGTTATTCGGACAAGCTATCCACCCGTCACCGCGCGTCACGGAGACCGTCGGGTCGGGTGACTTTCGACACTCGATTCTTGCTTCGCTCTAACGGCGCCTCCAAGTCCCGTCGCGACGGAGGCTGGCTGCAACCGCAAGCCGGCCCGCGGGCTCTGCAGCGCCGGTTTTCTGCGCGCGCGGCAATCTCGACTGTTTCAATTGTGTCCGATCTCTGTCACAAGCCGCGCTGGAGCGCGGCTGCTGTCATCTATAGGACAGGGCCGGGCAGGCTGATTGACGTCTCACCCGCTGCCACGAAACAACGTGACCGCTCCACTTCCGTCGCCAACCCATGACCCGCCATCTGCTCCGACCCGTACGGAACCGAAGGATTCGCGCCTGCCGCACAGGTTTGCCGGCCTGTCGGCTTGCCGGTGCCTTTGGCCTTCGCCCGGTGGCGCCGGCTATGATGATAGGATAGATGGAAGGCGAACACGCAGAGCCGGAATCCGACATGCCCAGCAAGCAGAAGCGCACACGCCTGGAGAAACTGCAGAACTCCTGGACGAAGGCGACGGCCGAGGAACGGGTCGGCTTTCTCGCCTGGCTGCGGCAGGCGAATGGCTTGGGTGACCCCCAATATCCGTCGCTCGGTACGCCGCCGATCGCCAGCGGACGCTACCTACTGCCGTCCGCCATTGCCCGCATCCGGGCCATCATGGCAAAGCGCAGCCTTTCCCCCGCCGACGTGATGGTCGAAATAGGCTTCGAAGCGGACGACCCGTCGCTCGCTCGAGCCCTCGCTGGAAACGCCAGCCTGCGCCTCTCAGTCGTTGCCGCCCTTGAAATCTGGCTTGTTGCGCACGCCCCGACTGACGCACCCTGACAGCTCCCCCTGCTGCCGCCGCCTGTTTCCACCGCTCGCCCCGCCGAGGCGGGCTTGCCCCACGACTGAATTCAAGACTGAAATACTCATGTTCATACTTGACTCGTCCGCTCATATTTGTGAGTGCAGATTGGGATTATC
Source organism: Ciceribacter sp. T2.26MG-112.2 (assembly GCF_900492205.1). Lineage (GTDB taxonomy): Bacteria > Pseudomonadota > Alphaproteobacteria > Rhizobiales > Rhizobiaceae > Allorhizobium > Allorhizobium naphthalenivorans_A. The sequence goes on along the minus strand of NZ_UEYQ01000004.1, from coordinate 130,569 downwards.
ATTCGGGGACAATATCATGCGGGTCAGATCAACCCTCCATCGCCACAAACTCGTCTTCCTCGCCAGCGTCGCCCTGGCCCTTCAGCCATCCCTGCTTCTGGCGCAGGACGCCGGCGAAACCGTGCTCGACAGTATCGAGGTCGAAGCCGAAAGCGACGACATCCTGGTCCAGGACGGCTATGTGGCCAAGGCCGACCGGATCGGCACCAAGGTCGACACGCCGCTCGCCAAGATTCCGCAGGCCGTCTCGGTCGTTACCCAGGACCAGATCGAGGACCAGAAGCCGAGAACGCTGAATGAAGCACTGGCCTATACGGCCGGGGCGAACCCGAACACCTTCGGCTATGACAGCCGCTACGACGCCTTCTACCTGCGCGGTTTCCCCGCCTATTACAGCGGCATGTTCCGCGACGGCCTGCGCCAGTTCAACGGCCCCTCGGCCTGGCTGCGCTCGGAACCCTATGGCCTTGAGGGCGTAACCGTGCTGAAGGGCCCGGCCTCTTCGCTCTATGGCGTGAGCGGCCCCGGCGGCATCGTCAACATGGTGACCAAGCGCCCGACCGACGAGCCATTCCGCGAAGTCGAAGTGTCGATCGGCCAGGACAACCGCTACCAGACCGGCATCGATCTCTCCGGCCCGGCCGGCGACAATGACGCCATGCTCTACCGCTTCACCGCCATGGGCCGCAAAAGCGACACCCACCTTGAAGGTTACCCCGACGACAAGCTCTATCTCGCCCCGGCCTTCACCTGGAAGCCCGACGAGGACACCCGCCTGACCATTCTGGGCGAATATTCGACGGCGCTGACCGGCGGCACGGCCTTCTTCTACCAGCCGGTCTATGGCGAGCTGACCCACACCTATGGCGGCGACCCGGACTGGAACGAGTTCCGCCAGAAACAGGGTCGCATCGGCTATGAGTTCGAGCACCGGCTCAACGAGACGGTGACCCTGCGCCAGAACCTGCGCTACAGCGCGGTCGACGCCGAGCTGGAATACAGTGGCCTCTACGGCGCCGTTCCGACCCGCTACTGGGGCTATTACGAAGAGAAGATGAAGAACTTCGCCGTCGACAACATGGCGCAGTTCGAGTTCGACACCGGAGCGGTCAGCCACACCGCTGTGCTCGGCATCGACTACAACTGGTCGGATTACGAGGCCTACAGCGCCGTATCCTACACCACGCTCGCCGATCTGAACGCGGCGCCGATGCCCTTTGCCGGCCAGCAGGAAAGCAACATGTTCGGCATCTACCTGCACGACCAGGTGGAATGGGAAGACGTCACCTTGTTTGGCAGTGCCCGCTATGACTGGACGAAGACCGATGCGGTCGACGCCTCGTACACGGAGACGGAGCAGGAGGACGAAGGCTTCTCGGGCCGGATCGGCCTTTCCTACCGCACCGAAATGGGGCTCATCCCCTATGCCAGCTACTCCACGTCCTTCTCGCCGAATGTCGGTTTCGTCTATGACGATCCGAGCCTTCCCGACAATCGCGTCGCCGATCCGACCATCGGCAAGCAGAAGGAAATCGGCGTCAAGTACGAGGTCCCCGGTGCGAACGCCGTGCTGAGCGCCGCCCTGTTCGACATCGACCAGGAAGACGGCGTCGTCTTCGACACATCAAGCGGCATCAACAAGCAGGTGCAACGCGACCTCAATTCGCGCGGCATCGAACTTGAAGCCAATGCCTCCTTCGACAACGGTTTCAGCCTGATCGCCGCCTATACCTACCAGCGGATGAAGATTGAGAAGGGCGCGGTGGGAACCGAGGGCAACGAGCTGTCCGCGACGCCGAACCACGTCGCATCGCTCTGGGGCCACTACCTCTTCGAAGGCGGCGCTTTTGAGGGTCTCGGCCTCGGCGCCGGCATACGCTATATCGGCGAAAGCTATGGCGACGACGCCAACAGCTTCGAGAACGAAAGCCGCGTGCTGGTCGATGCCGCCGTGTCCTACGATTTCGGCTACCGCAATCCGGATCTCAAGGGTCTGCAGCTTCAGGTCAACGCCAAGAACCTGTTCAACACGGAGAAGGCCATTTGCTCGGCCGGTTCGTGCTACTGGGATGAAGGTCGCACGGTCTACGGCAGCCTGCGCTACCGCTTCTGATGAGCGCAGGCCAACAGCCATCGACACCGGTCCTCCTTGCGGGGATCGGCAGTCTTTATGTGGCCCAGAGTGTGATCGGCGGGCTCACCTGGACCGGGCTGCCGGCGATCATGCGCGATGCCGGCGTGCCGCTCGACCGCATCGGCCTCGTCTCGCTGATCGCCTTGCCCTGGGTTCTCAAGTTTCTCTGGGCCCCGGCCGTCGAGCGCTTTCGCCTGCCTCCGTTTGGCAAGAACCGGTCAGGCGTGATCGTGCTCGCCGGCGGACTGGTCTGTATCCTCGGTCTCATCGCTGTGGGGTTCCTCGATCCATCCGCTCCCTTGCCGATCTTCCTAGGGTTGACCCTGGTGGCCCTGGCGGCATCGACCGTTGACATCGCCTGCGATGGCTTCGCCGTACAGAGCCTCGCCGAGAAACATCATGGCTGGGGAAACGCCGCACAGGTCGGCGGCGCCTATCTCGGCTCGGCCTTGGGTGGCGGCCTCTTTCTATACGTAGCCGGCATTTCAGGCTGGCAGGCGGCAAGCTTTGCCATGGCCGGCCTTCTCTGCCTGCTCGGCCTGCCCTTCCTGCTTAGCATTGCCCATCGCCTGCCGGAAGAGACGCGTCCCCACATCCCCTCGCTCGCCGCCGCGCTCAGACGGTCGAGCCTGAGACGGGGCCTGCTCGTGGCAGCTGTCTACGTCACCGCACAGAAAATGGCCCTCGGCATGATCGGGCCCTTCCTCGTGGATGCCGGTCTCGATCTGTCGATGATCGGCCTCGTCAATGGAATCGGCAGCCTGTTCGTCGGCTTCGGTCTGGCGCTCGCCGGCGGTCTGTTCGTGCGCATCTGGGGCATTCGCGCGGTCTTGTTGCTGGCACTCGCGCTCCAGTCGGTCTGCCTGATATGTTTTGCAGCGGCAGCGACGGTGGGCCCGTTTCCGGCACCCCTTCTGATGATCCTTGCGATCGGCAGTTCTTCCGCCGTTCTGGCCCTAGGCTTCGTCGCGCTCTATGCACAGTTCATGCGTTGGTCCGATCCGCGTCAGGCCGGGGTCGATTTCACCCTGTTCCAGTGCATGGACGCACTGGTCAGCATGGCCGGCGGTGTGGTCGCCGGGCAGGTGGCGCATTTCCTCGGCTATGGCGTCTTCTTTGCCTGCGCCGCGGCTTTGGCGATCCTGGCCATACCGCTGATGGCCGCAATCGCGGATCGTTGATCGCCGACCTCAAAGACTGGGGGCCGCGGCGATCATTGCCGCCGTGGCCCCCAAACCCTGTTCACCGGACGGATCTGCCCGAATATCCTTGCACCTGTCCGCGGCCGAGGGGCGCGGAACGCCCCCCTCTTCAGCGTCCGGCCGGCGGCCGTAAAAGGGATTGCGCCGTATAGACGAGGATGGCGATCCCGACGGCCCCCATCGCCGCAACGCCGAACAGCACGATCACGTCGACAGGCCCACCGATATCGCGCAGGCCGGACCGGGTGATCGTCTGGACGAAGATGACAGCCGCAACGGCACCGAACGGCATCGATAGCTGCGCCCAGAGGAACTTTTTCCACGACACCCGGCGGTCGCGGATCAGCACATAGAGATAGGCCAGCGTGACAAGCGCTGCGACGGCGACCATCACCCAGAACAGCGTGCGGCCGAAAATCTCCTCGAACACCGCAATCATCGTGCCAAAAGTCATGTCCTTCATGGCATCCTCCTCAGGCGCGGCCGCGCAGCATAGCATTGTAGGTCGGCTTCAAGGCGATCTCCTTCATCAGCCACGAGATCCACAATTCCTCGAGCGGCGCGATGATGCCGGGGAAGGACGGGGTGAGATTGTTGTTGTAGTCGAACTCGACCAGCATGGCCTTGCCGACGCGGGTGATCAGCGGGCAGGACGTGTAGCCGTCGTAGCGCGCCGTGCTTTCCTTGCCCTCGATCTGCGCCGCCAATTGCTCGACCGCGACCGGCACCTGCCACTTGACGCTGGCAGCGGTCTTGCCCTTCGGCACGCCGGCAATGTCGCCGACGGCAAAGACATCCGGATAGCGCGCGTGGCGCAGCGTGTGCTTGTCGACTTCGACCCAGCCCTGATCGACCCAGATGCCTTCCTTCCACGGCAAAGGACTGTTCATCACCACTTCGGGCGCACGCATCGGCGGGATCACGTTGGTGAAATCATAGCCGATCTCCTTGTCACCTTCCGGTGTCTTGAAGGTGGCGATCTTGCGACCCGGATCGATCCTGGTCATGACGTGGTCGTAGACCGGCTCGATGCCGCGTTCCTCGAACAGCATGCGCACCTTCTCGCTGACGATCGGCACGGAGAAGAAGGTCTTGTTCTGCGCCGCATAGATCATCTTCGACTTGCTACGCGTACCCTTCTGAACCGCATAGTCGTCGGTCAGGAAGGCGTACTTCAGCGGCGCGCCGGCGCATTTCATCTCGGTTGCCGGACGGGAGAACAGCGCCACCCCGCCCTTGTCCGTAAAGCGGCTCATCTCCTCCCAGGTCTTGGCGGCATAGTCGGGGCCGGCATAGACCGAACCGATGCCGTCCTTGCCGATCAGGTCGAGCGACATGCCCTCGATCGCGCCATAGTCGAGGCGAAGTCCGGTGGCCACGAACAGGAAGTCGTAAGGAACGGCCTTGCCGCTTGCGGTCACGACCTGCTTTGCCTCCGGATCGATCTCGGCGGCGGCCTCCTCGATCCATTCGATATTGCGCGGCAGCCACTCGCCGGTGGTCGACACCGAATAGTTAGCCGACTTCAGACCTGCTGCAATGAGCGTGAATCCCGGCTGGTACAAATGCTGCTTGCGGCCGTCGATGATGGTGATCTTGGCGCCGTCAAACCGTTGCGACAGGCGATTGGCCAGAGCCGTTCCGGCCGCACCGGCTCCCAGTATCACGATCCGCGCGGAGGTCTTGGTCCGGGCGGCCGAAGCGCTGGAAAGCGGGGCGGCGGCAAGCGTCGCCCCGGCGGCCGCGAGGCCAAGGAATTGTCTGCGATTGGTTCTCAACGGATCCCCTCCCTGTTCCGTATCATCGACGGACACGTCTGTGGTCACGCAGGCTCTCGTTTCCTGCTTCCCGAGCACATGGCAGCGACGACGGAATCCCTCATGCGAGGCCGATTCCGAAGCCATACGCCACATTCTATCTTCCATATGTATCAGCCGGTCGGCTTCGTCCTTGATTTGGGTCAATATTGGTTGTCAGGGCGGCGCGCCTGCGGATCTGCGGCATAACCTCGCCCAGCAAGATGTTTCGCTTCACGAGCAGAGGCGGTAAGATTTGCTCGGCAGGGCGCTTGTTGTGATAGTGACAAGATGCGCCTCAACGCTGCGACGCCTGCAGATTGCATGACCCGCCGGTCGGCGATCGGATTGAACTTCAAGAGTGGAACTGATGACCTTCCTCAATCCAGTCCGGTTCCGCGTCGTCCTCGCCGTCATGCTCGCGACCGCCTTCCTGCTGCTGCAATTCCTCCCTCCGGACACGCCTTCCACGGCGCAGGGAGGCCCGGAAGCAGCGCCGCTCCAGGTCTTCTTCCATCCGGAGTGCCCGCACTGCCATGACGCCATAGAATTCCTCAAGTCCCAGCAAACCGTTCGATACCAGTTGCATGACGTCTCGACAGCGAGTGGCGAAAGACTGCTGCTGGACTTTGCCAAACAACATGGCATTGCCGAGGATCGGTTGGGTGTTCCCCTGTTCGTTTGCGGCTCGAACTACCTCATGGGCTATGAAAGCGCGGAGACGACCGGACAGGCGCTTTTGTCCTGCCGAGCCGGCAATCCTTCGGGGCAAGGACTGGCGGCCGATCCGTCACGGGTTCAGATCCCCCTGATCGGAGAGATCGATCCTTCCCGCTATTCGCTTCTGGCGCTCACCGCGCTGATGGGCCTTTCCGACGGCTTCAATCCATGCGCCATGTGGGTCCTGCTCTACCTGATCTCGCTGATCGCCGGGCTGCAGGATCGCCGCAAGATCTGGTGGCTCGTCGGCACCTTCGTCCTTTCTTCGGGATTGCTCTATTTCCTCTTCATGACGGCCTGGCTGAACACCTTCCTGTTCATAGGCTATACGAGAGTGCTGACCCATCTTATCGCCCTCGTCGCCATCGGCTTCGGCGCGGATCATCTCTATCAGCTTGCCGTCAGCCGCGGCGTCATCGTCTGTGAAGTCGGCGACGCCACTCGGCACCAGCGCACCCTGGAGCGCGCCCGCGCGCTGGTTGCCGCGCCGGTAGGCGTCGCGAGCCTGGTCATGATCGTCGGACTGGCGCTGACGGTCAACGCCATCGAATTCGTCTGCTCCGCCGCCCTGCCGGCGATCTATACCCACATCCTTAGCCTGGTCGATCTGCCGGCCCTCCAGTACTACGGCTATATCGGGCTCTATGTGGCCTTCTTCATGCTGGATGATCTCATCATCTTCGGCCTCGCCGCCTTCGCCATTCAAAAGGTGATCGACACGCGCTATGCGGCCGCGAGCCGGGCCGTCGGCGGCGTGTTGCTCATTGGCCTGGGGATCTGGATGCTTCTGACTTGAGCGGCAGCCTGCCTTTCCTCGATCATCTCGCGGCAGGTCATTCGCTGAGCGCATGAACTCATTGACAAACGTCAGCATCCTTCGGCGCTGCAGCATATTATAAGCTGCCTCCCAGATTGATCCTCATGTCCGTAATCTGGGATGCCTCCGATGACCAAGACCCGTTTTATCCCGAGCGACGAGATCCGCTCGATGTTTTCCGCCGCCATGTCCGCCATGTACCGCACCGAGGTTCCGGCCTACGGCACGCTGATGGAGCTGGTGGCCAAGGTGAACGCGGAAACGCTCAGCGCCGACCCGAAGCTGCGCGAGCGCCTGGAAGACACCGATTCCCTCGACCGCATCACAGAGGAGCGCCACGGCGCGATCCGTCTCGGCACGCCGGCCGAGCTTGCCATGATGCGCCGCCTGTTTGCCGTCATGGGCATGTATCCGGTCGGCTATTACGATCTATCAACGGCCGGCGTGCCGGTCCATTCCACCGCGTTCCGCCCGGTTGGTGAAGCCAGCCTGAAGAAGAACCCGTTCCGCGTCTTCACCTCCTTGCTACGTCTCGACCTGATCGCTGACGAGACCCTCCGCGCCGAGGCCGAGGCAACCCTTGCCAGGCGCCAGATATTCGCCCCCGGCGCAGTGGCGCTCATCGAAAAGGCCGAACGGGATGGCGGCCTCGACCGCGCCGACGCCTCGCGCTTCGTCACCGAAGCGCTCGAAACCTTCCGCTGGCATGACAAGGCGCTGGTCAGCCCCGATATGTATGCGCGCCTGCATGCCGCCCACCGCCTTATCGCCGACGTGGTCTCCTTCAAGGGTCCGCACATCAACCACCTGACGCCGCGCACGCTCGACATCGATCTCGTCCAGGCCCGGATGCCCGACTACGGCATCGCGCCGAAGGCCGTCGTCGAGGGCCCGCCAACCCGCAAATGCCCGATCCTGCTGCGCCAGACCTCGTTCAAGGCGCTGAACGAACCCGTCCTGTTCGAGGACAAGGACGGCACCTGGAAGGAAGGCTCGCACACCGCCCGCTTCGGCGAGATCGAACAGCGCGGCATTGCGCTCACGCCGAAGGGCCGCGCCCTCTATGACAAACTGCTCAATGCGTCGCGCCAGTTGGTTCGCCCGGCCGCCGACGGTTCGAATGCGGCGGAATATGAAAAGGCTTTGGCCGAGGCCTTCACCCCCTTCCCCGACACCTGGGAAGCGATCCGCGCCGAAGGGCTCGGCTATTTCGCCTACTCGCTGACGGAGAAGGGCCGCAAGGCAAAAGCCGAAACGGATGCCAGCCTCGACGCGCTGATCGCCGACGGCCTCGTCCAGTTCGATCCGATCGTCTACGAGGACTTCCTGCCGGTCAGCGCCGCCGGCATCTTCCAGTCCAACCTCGGGGACGAGGCAACCCAGGAATTCGTCGCAAGCCCCAACCAGCAGCGTTTCGAACTTGACCTCGGCGCCAAGGTGCTGAACGAATTCGACCACTATGCCGGCATCGAGCAGGCATCGATCGCCGATTGCCGCCAGATGCTGACGGCCATCGAGGCAGCTGAGTAAGACGCGACGATGATCGACCAGACGCACATTCGGGCACTCAAGGACATCCTCGGCGACAAGGGCATCGTTCAGGACCCCGGCGCCATGGTCGCCTATCAGACGGGCGCCCGCTATGACGAAGGCCTGGCGGGTCTCGTCCTGCGGCCGGCGACGACGGAGGAAGTCTCCGCCGCCGTCGCCTATTGCGTCCGCCACGGCCTTTCGCTCATCCCGCAGTCCGGCAATACCGGTCTTGTCTCCGGTTCGACGCCGGACGCCTCGGGCGCTCAGGTGGTTCTCAGCCTCGACCGCATGACCCGCCGGTTCGATCTCGATCTCGACAACCGCTCTCTGCATGTCGACGCCGGCTTCCGGCTGTCGGAGGTCAACCAGCGGCTTGAAAGCCACGGCCTGTTCTTCCCGATCGATCTCGGCGCCGATCCGCGTCTCGGCGGCATGCTGTCGACCAATACCGGCGGTTCGCGCTTCCTCAAATACGGCGACGTGCGCCGCAACACGCTCGGCATCAAGGTCGTGCTGGCCGACGAAGAGGGCACGGTCCTCGACCTCGCCTTTGACCTGCGCAAGAACAATACCGGCGTCGACTGGAAGCAGGTCTTCATCGGCACATCCGGCGCCTTCGGCATCATCACCGAATGCGTCCTGAACATCGAAGCCCTGCCGAAGCAGGTGGCGACCGCCTATCTCGTGCCGGCGAGCGGCGCCCATGTCATGCCGTTGCTGCGCGCCATGGAGCAGAAGCTCGGCGCCTATCTCTCGGCCTTCGAGGGCATGTCAAAGAACGCGGTCGCCGCCGCGCTCGATCACGTGCCGTCGCTGCGCAATCCGTTCCAGGGCGGACAGGTTCCCGACTACGTCATCCTCTGCGAAATCTCGCGCAGCTGGGAGCCGCGCGACGGCGAACAGGGGCTCGATGCGGTGCTGGAAACCGTGCTCGCCGAGATCTGGGAGAGCGAGGCAGCGCCGCTTGCCGACGCCTTCGTCGGCCCGGCGCACGAGATGTGGTCGCTGCGCCACGCGCTCTCGGAAGGCGTCAAGCATTCCGGCAAGCTCATCGCCTTCGATCTCTCCTTCCGCCGCGGCGACATCATGGCCTTCTGCGATCGCATGAAGTGCGAAATGCCGGCTGCCTTCCCGGAGGTGACGATCTGCGACTTCGGCCATATCGGCGACGGCGGCGTGCATTTCAATCTGGTGGTCCCGAAGGGCAGCACCGCTGCCTCGGACGCCGCCTTCGAGAAACGCCTGCGCGACTGGGTGTTCGACATCGCCGTGCGCGATTTTGACGGCAGCTTCAGCGCCGAGCACGCAATCGGCCGCAAGAACCAAAGCTATTATGACCTCTACACCGGCGAGACGATCAAACAGCTGGCGGCGGGTTTGAAGGCGATCACGTCGCCGGGGCCGCTGGGAACGGTCCGGTTCGGCTGAAGCGAGAAGTCAGATACGGCTCTCGCAGCGGAGAGCCTGGAGACAAACGGAGAGGACGGTCATGAACATCAACAGCAAGCCCGAGGATGTGGTTTTCCACCCGGCCAAGCGCATCTCGTCGATCGGCGTCTCGGAAATCCTGAAGATCGGCGCCAAGGCTCAGGCGCTGAAGCGCGAAGGCCGCCCAGTGATCATTCTGGGCGCCGGCGAGCCGGATTTCGACACGCCCGACCACATCAAGGAAGCCGCCTGGAAAGCGATGCAGGCCGGCCAGACCAAATACACGGCGCTTGACGGCACGCCGGAGCTCAAAGCTGCGATCCGCGACAAGTTCAGCCGCGAAAATGGCGTCGATTACGCGCTCGACGAGATCACGGTCGCGACCGGCGCCAAGCAGATCCTGTTCAACGCGATGATGGCGACCCTCAACCCCGGCGACGAGGTGATCATCCCGACGCCCTACTGGACCTCTTATTCCGACATCGTCCAGATCGCCGAGGCCAAGCCGGTGCTGATCGCCTGCAATGCCGAGGCGGGTTTCCGCCTGCAGGCCGCCCAGCTCGAAGCCGCGATCACGCCGAAGACGCGCTGGGTCATCCTCAACTCGCCGTCCAACCCCTCGGGCGCCGGCTATCGCGCCGAGGACTACCGCCCGCTGCTCGACGTGCTCATGAAGCACCCGAAGGTCTGGCTGCTGGTCGACGACATGTACGAGCATATCGTCTATGACGGCTTCGAATTCGTCACGCCGGCCGCCCTTGAGCCGCGCCTGAAGAACCGCATCCTCACCGTCAACGGCGTTTCCAAGGCCTATGCCATGACCGGCTGGCGCATCGGCTATGCGGGCGGCCCGCGCGAACTGATCAAGGCCATGGCCGTAGTGCAGAGCCAGGCGACCTCCTGCCCCTCCTCGATCAGCCAGGCGGCGTCCGTTGCCGCACTCAACGGCCCGCAGGATCTCCTCGTTGAGCGCAAGGCGAGCTTCCAGCGCCGCCGCGATCTGGTGGTCGCCGGCCTCAATGCGATCGACGGCCTCGATTGCCGCGTGCCGGAAGGCGCCTTCTACACCTTCTCAGGCTGCGCCGGCGTGCTCGGCAAGACCACGCCGTCCGGCAAGCGCCTCGAAACCGATACGGACTTCTGCGCCTATCTGCTGGAAGACGCCAATGTCGCCGTTGTGCCGGGCTCGGCCTTCGGCTTGTCGCCCTTCTTCCGCATCTCTTATGCGAGCGCCGAATCCGAACTGAAGGAAGCGCTCACCCGCATCGCCGACGCCTGCGCCAAGCTGGTTTGAGGCCCACCAAACTCCGGTTCCGGCCGTCCTAAGGGGTGGCCGGAGCGATTTTCCAGGCGACGTTGAAGACGTCAATCGCTATGGGCGCGGATGACCTCGAGGAACGCCTCCCCGTAGCGCTCCAGCTTGGACTGCCCGACACCGGAAATATCCAGCAGTGCCTCGCGATCCATCGGCCGCTCGCGGGCGAAGGCGACGAGCGTCGTATCGGGGAACACCACATAGGGCGGCACCGATAGCTCCTTGGCGAGTGCCATGCGGCGGGCGCGCAATGCCTCGAACAGGGCCACATCGTCGCTGTGCAGCGAGGAGCGCGCCTCCGTCGATGCGGACGAAGCCCCCTTTGAGACCTTGCCCTTGGTCGGCCGATCCTTGCGGAAACGCACCTCACGCTCGCGCTTGAACACGGCGCGCGCCTCCGGCTCGAGCTTCAGCGCACCGAAGGCCGTATGGTCAACGCTGACAAGTCCGGCCGCCAGCAGTTGGCGATAGACCGATTGCCAGGTTTTGGACGGCAGATCCTTGCCCGCCCCGAACACCGGCATATCGACATGACCGAAGCGGATCGTCTTCTCGTTCTCCGTGCCGGTCAGGACGTCGACCAGATGGCCGGTGCCGAAGCGCTCGCCGGTCCGGTAGATCGCCGCCAGCGCCTTGATCGCCGCCTCCGTGCCGTCCCAGGTTTCGACCGGTTTAAGGCAGGTATCGCAATTGCCGCATCCGCCTGCATGCGCCTCGCCGAAATGCGCCAGAATCGCCTGCCGCCGGCAACCCGGCGTCTCGCAGATCGCCAGCAGCGCATTGAGCTTGGCACGCTCGACCCGCTTGACCCCGTCCTCCGAGCCGCCTTCGTCGATCATCCGGCCGCGCTGGATGACGTCGGCCATGCCATAGGCCATCCACACCTCGGACGGTAGCCCGTCTCGGCCGGCCCGGCCCGTCTCCTGGTAATAGGCCTCGACCGAGCCCGGCAGGTCGAGATGGGCGACATAGCGGACGTTCGGCTTGTCGATGCCCATACCGAAGGCGACGGTGGCGACCAGGCAGAGGTCCTCCTCCTTCAGAAAGGCGTCCTGGTTGGCGTCCCGCACAGTGCGGTCCATGCCGGCATGATAGGCAAGCGCCCGAACCCCTTGGCTGTTCAGCCATTCCGCCGTGTCCTCGACCTTGGCCCGCGACAGGCAATAGACGATGCCGCTCGATCCCTTGTGGCGCGACAGGAACCGCAGCAATTGCTGGCGCGGCTGGTCGCGCTCGACGATCTCATAGGCGATGTTCGGCCGGTCGAACGACGTGGTGAAGACCTCGGCCGAGCGCAGCGCCAGCCTGTCGATGATGTCTTCGCGCGTATGCGGATCGGCCGTTGCGGTGAGCGCGATCCGCGGCACGCCGGGATAGTCCTCGGCCAACCGACCGAGTTCGCGATATTCCGGGCGGAAGTCATGTCCCCATTGCGATACGCAGTGGGCCTCGTCGATCGCAAAGAGCGCGATTCTCGCCTCTGCGACCATCTCCCTGAAACCGGGCGTGACGATGCGCTCCGGCGTGACATAGAGCAGGTCGAGGGAACCTTCGGCGATCGCCCGGCGCACCTCGACATACTCTTCGCGCGACAGCGAGGAATTAAGCGCGGCCGCCCGCACGCCGAGTTGCTTCAAAGCCTCCACCTGGTCGCGCATCAACGCGATCAGCGGAGATACGACGATGCCGACTCCCTCGCGGCAGAGCGCCGGGATCTGGAAGCACAGGGACTTGCCGGCCCCGGTCGGGAAAAGGACGACGGCGTCGCCGCCGGACACGACCCGCTCGACCACTTCTGCCTGCCTGCCGCGAAAGGCCGGATAGCCGTAGACCTGCTTCAGCACGTCGAGCGGATTCCCCGCGCCTTGCCTGTCGAACAGGGGATCGAAACTGCTTTTGGCCTGCGGCATGGAATCGCTCTCATGAAATGCGCCGCACTATGCCATAGCTGCCGCCCGGTCGCGAGTGCCGGGAAGTAACCCTCCTCACCTGCGCGCGTCGGAAGCCCCCAGCAGCATCCTCGCGCTCTCGGAGTCGGTCACGATCGCGGTTGCCAGTCCCGCCCTCAGCGTTGCCAGCAGGATCGCTTGCTTGTGCGGGCCGCCGGAGGCCAGGATGCGGCTCGGGATGCCGCGATAGGCGTCAAGCTCGGGCGATATGACCTGGCGGTTGAGCGGGTGATCGACGGGATTGCCTTCGGCATCGAGATAGCGTCCGAGAAGATCCCCGACGGCTCCCATGGCCACAAGCTCGCCGATATCGGTTTGCGGCGGCAGACCGTAGCGCACCTGCAGCGAATGGCCCGTCACATCGCCGACGCTGAGGAAGGACACCTCGACATTCGAGCCGTCACGCAGGAATTCCCGGAAAACCGGCTGGGCCGTGATCACGGCATGCGCCTCCTCGCTTCCGGCATAGATCGGCGCCGCGAAATAATGGCATTTGGCGTTCAGCACCTTGGCGAAGCTTCTGACGATCTCGAATGTGTTGATCTCGGAACCGCGGGTCAGCCCGCCCATCAACGAGCGCACCCGCATCGCCGGCTCGTTTGCACCGGTCATCTGCCTGACCGTCTCGTGCAGCGTGGCGCCCCAGCCGACACCGATCGAACGCGGCTTGCGCACCTGGATGAGCCGGTCGAGAAACGACGCCGACGCGCGGCCGATCACCGCATGCATATGGGCCGGATCGGCCGGAGCCGGCGCGACCACCGCATCCTGAAGACCGAACCGGCTGCAGAGCCGCGCTTCCAGATCGACGTTCTCGGCAAGCGGCGAGCTGAAACTGATCCGCACGACGCCCTGCTCGAGGGCGGCTGCCAGCAACTCGTTGATCCGCCTGCGGGTGAGGTTCATCCGCTCGCCGATCTGCGCCTGGGTCAATCCCTCGACGTGATAGAGCCACGAAGCCCGCACCATCAGTTCCTGGCTTTCCAAAATCTACCTCCAGAACAAATGTCACATCGACGTAACATATGTAACATAAGACGCCGCATAGATGATCGCGGGCCCGAAGGCAATTGTTTCCGAATGCCGCGCGACCAGCAAGCCATGCGAAGGCGAGAACTGGAAACTCCTTTTGTCCCCTCCGCCGCAACAGGAACGGACTGCGCCTTGACCACGACGGAACTGCTTATCTTCGATTGCGATGGCGTGCTGATCGACAGTGAGCCGGCATCGAGCCGCGTGTTCTGCCGCGCCCTGCGAAATGCCGGGGTGGAGATCACCCTGGACGAGGTGCACCGCCGCTTCACTGGCTATTCCGAGACCGATGCGATGCGCATCTGCCGGGAAGAGTTCGGCCTGGACGACGTGGCAACGGTCTTTGCCGAAACGCGGTCCAATCTCTATGACGAGTTCGCCCGCTCGCTTTCGGCCATGCCCGGCATGCCGCAACTCGTCCGCTCCCTGCCGCATCGCAAGTGTGTCGCGTCGAACAGCACGCTGGAGCGCCTGAAGAACAGTCTTGGCCTCTTCGATCTCTGGAATGCGTTCGGCGGCCATATCTTCAGCGCCGAGATGGTCGCGCGACCGAAGCCCGCACCGGATCTCTTTCTGCTCTGTGCAAACAGTCTCGGCGTCGATCCGGCCCATTGCATCGTGGTCGATGACAGTCCCCACGGCATTGCCGGCGCGGTGGCCGCCGGAATGCGGGCGATCGGCTTCGTCGACCCGGCGGATCCGCGCGAGGACCGGCAATCCGTGTTGGTCGGCGCCGGTGCCTGCTTGGTGGCGATCGGTGCCGATGAACTTGCAGGCGCGTTCGACACGCTTCTTTCCGCATCACCTCGTCGCGTGCCCGCTCGCGAACCCGCGGCGCTCGAGGTGCCTGCCTGACCGTTGTCCGTCGCGGTCTCCGCGGCGGAAATATCACTAAAAATTCATGGGGCCATTAACAAACCGACACCGGGCTGGCGCAAGAAACCGCTTCCGCTTTCCCTGCTGTCTCTCTCTTGCGAAAAGGAGTATTCCGATGCTTCCCATCACCCGCCGTCACACGCTTGGACTGTTCGGCGCGACCGCCGGCAGCCTCATCCTGCCGCGCATGACCTTCGCCCAGGGCAAGCGCCCCTCGGTGACGATCGCCGTGCAGAAGATCACCAACAACAACACGCTCTGCGTCTGGAATGAACAGTCCAACGTCGGCGAGCGCGTCTTCTTCCCCAATCTCTGGGAGGGCCTGATCAACCGCGACTGGATGGGCAATCAGGGTCCGGTCGCAGGCCTTGCCACCGAGTGGAAGCGCATCGACGACAAGACGCTTGAGCTGAAGCTGCGCCAGGGCGTCAAGTTCCACAATGGTGACGAACTGACGGCCGATGACGTGGTCTTCTCCTTCTCCAAGGAACGCGTTTTCGGCAACACCGAACCGAAGGGCGGCAAGACGATCTTCGAAGCCGACCACAAGCCCACGACCGTCAAGGAATTGCCGGCCGCCGTTCCGGGCATCGGTCGCCGCCTCTGGCCGGCGCTCGCCGGCGTCGAAGCCGTCGACAAGTACACCGTACGCTTCCATAACGCGACACCGGACGTGACCCTTGAAGGCCGCCTCTATGCCTATGGTAGCCAGATCGCCAACCGCCGCGCCTGGGACGAAGCCGGCTCCTATGCCGACTGGGCCCGCAAGCCGGTCACCACCGGCCCTTACCAGGTCGGCGAATACAAGCCGGACGTGTCGCTGACGCTCGTCGCCTTCGACGAATACTGGGGCGGCCGTCCGCCGCTGGAAGAGATCCGCTTCGTCGAGGTTCCGGAAGTCGCCTCGCGCGTCAACGGCCTGCTGTCTGGCGAATACGACTTCGCCTGCGACCTGCCGCCGGACCAGATCGCCACGGTTCAGGCCGCCTCGGGCTTCGAGGTTCAGGGCTCGACCATCCTCAACCACCGCGTTTCGGTGTTCAACACCCAGAACGAAATCCTCGCCAACCCGCTGGTGCGTCGCGCCATGACCCATGCAATCGATCGCCAGGCGATCGTTGACGCCCTGTGGGGCGGCCAGACGGTCATTCCGGCCGGCCTTCAGTTCGATATCTTCAAGACGACCGACATGTTCATCGACGGCTGGGCCGCACCGGACTACAATCCCGAACTGGCGCGCGATCTGCTGAAGCAGGCCAATTACAAGGGCGATGCGATCCCCTATCGTCTGCTCAACAACTACTACACCAACCAGACTGCCAACGGGCAGATCATGGTCGAGATGTGGAAGCAGGTCGGCCTCAATGTCGAGATCCAGATGAAGGAAAACTGGGCGCAGATCCACGATCCGGAAGGCGTCAAGGGCGTGCGCGACTGGTCGGCCTCGGCCAACATCAACGACCCGGTCACCCCGATGGTCACCCAGTTCGGCCCCAACGGCGAGATGCAGCAGAAGAAGGACTGGACTAACGCCGAGCTGAACGAGCTTTCCGTCGTGATGGAAACCTCGACCGACCGCGCGCTGCGCAAGAAGGCCTATGCCCGCATGCTGGAGATCTGCGAGCGCGAAGACCCCGCCTACCAGGTCCTACACCAGAACGCCGTGTTCACCGGCATGAAGTCCTCGCTCAAGTGGAAGGCGGCCCCCGCCTTCGCCATGGACTTCCGCTCCAACAACTGGACGATGTGATCGTTCCAGTTCGATCCGGCGGCGCAAGGCCGCCGGATTTCCCCTTCCAGCAACCGCAGCGGCAGGCCCAGGCCCGGCCGCCACTGGCCTTGAAGAAGGTGACCGCAATGAACCCCCATCTCGTGGAACTTCGAGACCTGAAAGTCGCCTTCGACGGCGTTCCGGTCCTGCACGGCATCGATCTGACCGTCGGCCCCGGCGAGGCGCTGGGACTGGTCGGCGAATCGGGTTGTGGCAAGTCGGTCACCTGGCTCGCCGCCCTCGGCCTGCTGCCGGGCAAGGCCAGCGTCACCGGTTCGGTCAAGGTCGACGGTCGGGAAATCTGCGGCGGGTCGCGCAGCGTGCTCGAAGGCGTACGGGGCGGCCGCATCGCCATGATCTTCCAGGACCCGTCGAGTTCGCTCAACCCCGTGCTTCGCATTGGCCGGCAGATCACCGAGGCTCTGACGCTCCATCGCGGGCTGTCGGGCGAGGCCGCCAAGGCCGAGGCCCTGAGGCTGATGGACATGGTCGGCATTCCCGATGCCCGCCGGCGCTTCGATCTCTACTCGCACGAATTCTCCGGCGGCCAGTGCCAGCGGCTGATGATCGCCATGGCGCTTGCCGGACAGCCCGACCTTCTGATCGCCGACGAGCCGACCACCGCGCTCGACGCGACGATCCAGGCGCAGATCCTCGACCTTCTCATCCAGCTTCGCGCCGAGACCGGCATGGCGACCGTCTTCATCAGCCATGACCTCGGCGCCGTCTCCCAGGTCTGCGACCGTGTCTGCGTCATGTATGCCGGGCGGATCGTCGAGCAGGGCTCGATCGAACAATTGTTCTCCGAACCGCGCCATCCCTATACCCGCGGCCTGTTCGACGCGATCCCGCGCATCGACGGCCCGCGCAACCGGCTGATCCCCATTCCCGGAACCGTGCCCAACCCGAAACACCTGTCCGCCGGCTGTGCGTTTGCGCCCCGCTGCGCCCATGCCGAGGACGCCTGCGGCTGGCAGCGCCCGGCGCTGGAGCACCAGGACGACGGCCGTCGGCTGGCATGTTTCAACCCGGTCGCCACGGCCCGCTCCACACCTGCGCGGCAGATGATGCTGGAGGACGTTTAAGTGGTCGCGCCCCTCATCAAGGCCGATGGCCTCACCCGCGTCTACCAGTTGCGGCGCGGCCTGTTCGGCAAGACAACGCCCGTGCGTGCCGTCGAGGGCGTGTCGCTTGAGGTCATGCCGGGCGAGACGCTCGGCATCGTCGGCGAATCCGGTTCCGGCAAGTCGACCCTCGGTCGCATGCTGCTGGGCATCGATCCGGCACAGGCTGGAACGGTTACCTTCGAAGGTAAGCCCATGCCGGAATTCGGCACGGCGGAATGGCGGGCGCTCAGGGCCAGGGTGCAGCTCGTATACCAGGATCCGCTGGCGGCCCTCGATCGGCGCCTCACCATCGCCGCCCAGATCGGCGAGCCGCTCGACATCCACGACCTCCTGCCGAAGGAGGCACGCACCGCCCGCGTCGAGGCGCTGATGATGGATGTCGGGCTTCGGCACGACCAGGCCGACCGCTACCCGCACGAACTGTCCGGCGGCCAGCGCCAGCGTGCCGTCATCGCCCGGGCGCTCGCCTCGCGGCCTAAACTGATCGTCTGCGACGAGCCCGTTTCGGCGCTCGACGTTTCGATCCAGGCGCAGGTGGTCAACATGCTGCGCGATCTGCAGGAGGCGAACGGCATCGCCATGGTCTTCATCAGCCACGACCTGAAGGTGGTGCGCAACATCGCCGATCGCGTTGCCGTCATGTATCTCGGCCGGATCGTCGAGGAGGCCTCTTCCGACGTGATCTTCGCCTCGCCGAAGCATCCCTATACCCGGGCGCTGGTTTCCAGCGTGCCGGTTCCGGGCAAGCCGCTCACCGGGCGGACGATCCTGCAGGGCGAACCGCCGAACCCGGCCAACCGGCCGTCCGGCTGCGCCTTCCATCCGCGCTGTCCGCTGGCGGCGGACATCTGCCGCACCACCGTGCCGGCGCTGCGCACCATCGGCGCCCAACGAACCGCCGCCTGCCACCTGGTCGATGGCGCAGACGCGCCAATCGCCGCTTGAGGAGACGACCATGATCCGCTTCGTCTTCATCCGCCTGCTGCGCGCCTTCATCACCATCCTGGCCGTCGTCACCTTCGCCTTCGTCGTGCTGCGCATGTCCGGGGACCCCGCCCAGGTCATGCTCGGCCCCGACGTGCCGCAGGACGCGGTCGACGCCTTCCGCAAGGCATGGGGGCTCGACCAGCCCTTGTGGATCCAGTACCTCGCCTACCTCCAGTCGATCTTCACCGGCGATTTCGGCGTTTCGATGCGCGACAAGGCATCCGCCCTGCAACTGGTGCTGGAACGCATTCCTGCCACGCTGCAGCTGACCCTTCCGGCGCTCGTGCTGAAACTGCTGATCGGCATCCCGGCCGGGGTCTATGCCGCGCTTCACCGCCAGAGCATCATCGACCGCGGCGTGATCATGCTCTCCATCCTCGGCTTCACCATCCCGTCCTTCGTCATGGGCCTGCTGTTGGTGCTGATCTTTTCCGTGAGCCTTGGTCTCCTTCCCTCCGGCGGACAGGACACCTGGATGCACGGCCTGCTTCCGACGATCACCATGAGCATTGGCGGGATCGGCATCCTCGCCCGCTTCTCGCGCAGCGCCATGATCGAGGTGATGGGCCAGCCCTATATCCGCACCGCCTCCGCCAAGGGGCTGAAATGGCCGGATGTGGTCTGGCAACACGCGCTGCCGAATGCCGCCGTGCCGATCGTCACCATCGTCGGCTTCATGGTCGGCTCGCTGATCGCCGGCGCGGTCGTGGTGGAATCGATCTTCTCCTGGCCCGGCATCGGCCGCCTGCTGGTCGTCTCCGTCGCAAACCGCGATCTCGCTGTCGTCCAGTGCATCCTTCTGATGATCGCCGCGACCATGGTGATCTCCAATCTCATCGTCGACCTGCTCTACGGCTGGCTCGATCCGCGCCTGCGCGGCCAGCCCGCGCACTAGGAGGCTCAACTCATGTCCACGGCAGATATCGTCCACGCGCATGCCGGGAAAACCCGCAAGCCCGGTCTGATCTCGATCCTTCGCCGCAACGTCCCGCTGTCGATCGGGCTCGGCATCCTGTGGCTTGTCGCCATGGTACTCGTCGCCGTCTTCGCCGACCTGCTGCGCCCCTACGGCATCACGGCGATGGACCTCTCCAACCGCCTGGCCGCGCCCGGAAACGTAAAGCACTGGCTCGGCACGGACGAACTCGGCCGCGACGTGCTCACCCGCCTGATCCAGTCGATCCGCGTGTCGCTGGTCATCGCCTTCAGTGCCACCATCCTCTCGGCGGTGTTCGGCACGGTGCTGGGCTTTGCCGCGGCAAAATTCCGTGGCTGGGTCGAACATCTTGTGCTGGTGCTCGCCGACTTCCAGGCGGCCCTGCCCTTTCTGATCATGTCGCTGGCCGTTCTCGCCTTCTTCGGCTCGTCCATGCTTCTCATCGTCTGCCTGATGGGCTTCTATGGCTGGGAACGCTATGCGCGCATTGCCCGGGGCCTGGCGATTTCCGCCAGCGCCCAGGGCTATGCCTCGGCCGTCGTGCAACTCGGCGCGACGCCGCTTCGGGTCTATTTCCGCCACATCCTGCCGAATGTCGCCTCGACGCTGATCGTCTCGATGACGCTGACCTTCCCCGAGATCATCCTGATGGAAAGCGGCCTTTCCTTCCTTGGGCTCGGCGTGCAGCCGCCCGAAACCAGCCTCGGCAACATGGTCGGCTTCGGCCGCGAGTATCTCACGCGCGCACCGTGGGTCATGCTCGCTCCCGCTGCCGTCATCATGCTGACGACGCTGTCGATTTCGCTCGTCGGCGACTGGCTGCGCGACAAGCTCGATCCAACCGTGCGCTGACCCTTTTAACCCCCAGATCCTTCAGGACCAAACTCATGACACTGATCACCGGCCATCGCGGCGCCCGCAATCTCTGGCCCGAAAACTCGCTGCAAGGCTTCCGCAACGTGCTCGAGCTCGGCGTCGACGCCGTCGAATTCGACGTCCACCTCACCGATGCCGGCGAGCTTCTGGTCATCCATGACGCAACGCTCGATCGCACGACGGAAGGCCAAGGCCCTGTGAGGGCGCTGACGCCCGAGGCGCGCCTGGACGTCAGGCTCAAGGACAGTGACGAGACCATTCCGACGCTGTCCGAAGTGCTGTCGGTTCTGGCTGTCGCCGACGGCCTGCCGCTGCACGTCGAGATCAAGAGCGACGAAACCGGCACGCCCTATCCGGGCATCGTCGAGAAGGTCGCCGCGGAACTTGCCGCCCAGGGCCTTTCCGATCGCAGCTACCTGACCTCGTTCGACGTCTCCGTGCTCGAACAATGTCGCCGCGTCGCCCCGGACATTGACCGCCTTGTCTCGGTCAATGCCGCCTGGGCCGAAAGGCAGGGTGGCCTGAAAACCTTCATCGAACAGGTCGAAGGTCTCGTCGAGATCGTCGCCATCCATCACGAACTGATGGACGCCGAATGGGATCTGATCACCAGCCTGCTGCCGCTTCATCGCCTCTGCGTCTGGACGCTCAACGACGAGGCGCTGATCGGCAAATGGCTGGCGCGCGGCATCGGCCACCTGACCACCGACAGCCCCGACCTCGCCCTTGACCTGCGCGGCAAGATCGCCGCCGCCTGAACCCTTGGCCCCAACCACACGCAACTGGAGTGAAAACATGAGCAATATCATCGCAACCGGCTTCAACGCCGCCTCGAACAACGGCGAAATGCAAAGCCTCGGGGAAGACCTTCGGGCGCTCGCCGACATGGGCGTCGATACCGTCGAGCTGGGTGTCACCACCCTCGACCTGATCGCCGGCGGCCGCATCATCAAGGATCGCGCCGAGCGCCTCGTCGCCCTCACCAAGCAGTTCGACTTCCGCTACACGGTTCACGGCCTCGTCTCGTCCAACTTCATGGACCCGGCCACCTGCCGCTACCAGATCGACGCCGCCAAGGCATTGGTCGAGATCTGCGACCGGATCGACGCCCGCATCCTCGTCCAGCACGGCGGCTGCCTGCGCCCCGACCAGATCTTCGACCGGGCCGCCGCCGACCTGCGCGAGCGCGAAGCCCTCTTGGAACTGGCCGAATTCGCCAGGCCCTACGGCGTGCGCATCGCGCTGGAAAACATCTTCACCGTCGAGCCCGGCCAGTATCGCCAGACGCCGGCCGAGGTCGCCGAGACGGTCAAGGCCGTCAATCACGCCAATGTCGTCGCCCTCATCGATTTCAGCCACGCCTATATCGAATCGACCTATCGGGGCTTGAACTTCCGCGAACAGATCGCCGCCATGGCGCCGGTTGCCGGCCATCTGCACCTGCATGACAGCTTCGGCCGCCCCCAGGGCTTCTACAAGGGCTACCACCTGCAGGAAAACACCGCGATGGGCATCGGCGACTTGCACATGCCGCTCGGCTGGGGTGACATCGACTGGGACGACATCTTCAGCGAACTCGACTTCCTGCCCGGCACGGTCGCGATGATGGAAATCGGCGCCCGCTACCGCGCCGAACAGCCGGAAAGCCTGGAACGCGCCCGCAAGCTGATGGCGATCAATGATCGCCAGAAGTCCATCGCCGCCGAGTGATCGCCCGGCCCGACAGACAAGCATGGCCGTCGTGAAGATCGCGGCGGCCAATGGCATTTCGGGACATTCGGCAAAGCCATTGTCGCCTGCCGTAATGACAGAACCGCCTTCCTGCCGACTTTCGCAACGACATAAGCGGGCGCAAAATGTCGACACTCGAGGAAATCGCATCGCGAGCGGGTTGCTCGATGGCCACGGTCAGCCGCGTGCTCAATCGCAGCGGACCGGTCAGCGAGGGCATGGTCCGGCGCGTGCGCAAGGCGGCATCCGATCTCGGCTATCACCGGATCGAGCGCAGCCTTCCGCCGGGACGCCGCCGGCCGGTGATCGGCGTGCTCATTCCCAGCATCACCAATCCCGTCTTCGCCGCCTCGTTGTCCGGCATCCAGAACCGCATGCGGGTGTCGGGGCACGGCGTGCTGATCGCCCAATCCGACTACGACCCGTCGCGCGAGGCCGATGCCGTCGACTATCTTCTGGCGGAAAAGCCGACCGGCCTGATCCTGACGGTGTGTGACCCCTTGAAGAGCCAGTCGACCCTGCCCGCCTTCCTGCCGCCGACTGTCCTGCTCAACAACCTGCCGACGTCACGCTTTCCCGCCGCAGTGACCACCGACAACAGGCTTGCCGGGCGCGAGATCACCACGCATCTGATCGAACACGGCCATCAGCGGATCCTGTTCGTTTCGGGCCGCTTCGAAAGTTCCGACCGCGCGCGCCTGCGCTATGAAGGCTACCGAAACGCCATGGAGGTGGGCGGGCTGCCGGTCAACGAAGCCCTGCAGATCTCCTTTACCACCGGCTACGACGACCTCGACCTGGCCCAGGCGATGTCGCTTCACCGCCCGACCGCGATCATCGCCTCGAACGATCTCCTGGCGCTGGGCGTCATCAGCGCGCTGCGCCGCGAGGGACTTTCGGTTCCCGGCGACGTCTCGGTCGCGGGCTTCGACGGCATTGCCATCGGCCGGCTGGTGCATCCGCCCCTGACGACGATCGAGATGGCCGATGCCAGCATGGGCGCGACCGCCGCCTCCCTGCTGCTAGACATCGCCGAAAACTCGGCAACGCCCCGCCATCTGAGGATCGGCTACAAGCTCAATCTCGGCGGCACCGTGCGACGGATCGACCAGGGTTTTTGATCCGGGACTTCCGACGATGGGAAACGGTTGAAAGAGGCCCTATCCACCTGCTCTCCAGAATCGTGACTGGCAAGGCGATCGGCGTCCGTTTCTCTTCTCACCAACGGGGAGAAGGTGGTGCGTAGCGCCGGATGAGGGGGGCGAAGCCCCTGGCCAACACCCGGGAGCATAACATGTGTTACCGCAGACCGCTGACCAAAGCGCGCCCAACACCGACACCGGCGACAGTGGCGTAGGGGACCCCCTCAACTGCCCTTCGGGCATCTTTTCCCCGCTGGGAGAAGAGGGAATCCCGGGGACCCCACCGTCAATGCAGCCGTGGCATGGAGAAACGCCGGCATGTGCTTGTCCAGCAGCGGGACGCGCCGCTCGGCCGAGCGACGCGTCCCCAATCAGGTCGTCAGTGACGAAGCGCCGGGCTTAGCTGCGCGGCAGCAGGCCTTCGACTTCGGCGGCGGCGTCGTCGAGGGCTTCCTTCGGCTCGGCCGATTGCTCGACCACGCGCGACAGGTTCTCGACGATGGTCTGGGTGACCTTCACGCCGTTCGAGCCGGGGAAGGCATACCAGGGCTGCATCAGTGGCATCTGCTCAAGGCCGGCGCGGAACAGCGGGTTCTCCTTGTAGAAATCGCCGAGATAGTCCGGCGACTTGGCTGCAAGCTCGTTGTTCGGCACGTAGCCGGTGCCGGGAACGACGACCGAGGCGCCGAATGGGCCGGCGGCGAACTTGATGAACTTCCAGGCGGCGTCCTGCTTTTCGGCATCGCGGGTCAGCATGACGGCGGCATTGCCGCCGGTCGGCAGCTTGCCGTTGACCGGATCGATCAGCGGGATATGGCCGGTGCGCAGGTCGAACTTGTCGCCGACGTTCTTGATGGTGTTGCGCAGCGCCCCGGTGGTCTGGAAGGCAAAGCCGACCTTGCCGGCAACGAAGGCCTGCTCGCCGGCCTGCTTGGTGAACACCGGAAGGCCGCCTTCCTTGACCATGCGGTCGACCAGTTCGAAGGCCTTGACGCCTTCCGGACCGTTGAAGGCAACGCTGGTCTCGTCGTCGTTCAGCATCTTGCCGCCGGCGCCGAAGAGCAGCGCGGAGAACATCCAGTCGTCGCCCTGCCAGCGGAAGTCGATGCCTTCATTGCCGTCGCCGAGCGCCTTGATCTTGGACGACAGCGCGATCACTTCGTCCCAGGTCTTCGGCGGCTGGTCCGGATTGCCGCCGACTTTGCGAACGAGATCGGCGTTGTAGTACATGATCGGGTTGGAGGTGGCGAAGGCCAGACCGACCTGCTTGCCCTGGACCTGGGCGAGCTTCAGGATGTTGTCGGAAAAGCCCTGCTCCGCCATGTTGCCGTCCTTGGCCATGAAGGGGCCGAGGTCGACGGGGATGTCGCGCTCGTTGACCATGCGCAGGCGGTTGAGGCCGATGAAGGTGACATCCGGCATCTCGGCCGTGCCGGCCTGGCGCATGATGGTCTGGATGCCTTCCTCATAGGTCGCCGAGGGGTTGGCGAAGGTGATCTTGATGTCCGGGTTTTCTTCCATGAACTTCTTCGAGATCGTGTCCATCACGTCCTTGAAGAAGCCCGGCATCGGATAATGCACGTTGAGCGTGGTCTCGGCATGGGCAGGGAAGCTGACGGCAAGCGTCACCGCTGCCGCGGCAAGCGCCTTCTTGAGATAGGTCATCGCAGGTCTCCTTGGTTGCGACCGATCAGCCTTTCAGACCGGTCATGGTGATACCCTCGACGAAGCGCTTCTGCGCGAGCAGGAAGGCGAGCACGAGGGGAAGGGTGATGATGAGGGTGGCCGCCATCAGCGCGCCGTAGTCGTCGCCGGCTTCGGCTGCGCGGAAGTAGAGAAGGCCGAGCGGCGGCGTGGCATAGGCCTGGTTGGTGACGACGATCAGCGGCCAGAACAGGTCGTTCCAGTGGGCGACGACCGAGAAGATCGCAAAGGCGGTGATCGCGGGCCAGGCATTCGGGACCACGACCCGCGCGACGATGCCGGCCTCGGACATGCCGTCTAGGCGGGCCGCATGGATCAGGTCGTCGGGAATACCGCGGAAGAACTGCAGGAAGAGGAAGATCGCGAAGACCGAGATCGAGAAGGGTGCGACCAGGGCGAAATAGCTGTTGAGCACCGACAGCCGGTCGAAGGCGACGTAAAGCGGCAGGGCAGTCGCATGGATCGGCACGAGCAGGCCGAGCATGACCAGCGCCATCATCATCTTCGCCGCGCGGAACGTCAGCTTGGCCATGGCATAGGCGCAAGGGATCGCCACCAGCACCTGGACGACGAGGATCAGCCCGCAGACGATCACCCCGTTCAGGAGCAGTCCGCCCATCGATACGCGGCCGAAGGCCTTGGCAAAATTCTCCGCATAGGACCAGGTCTGCGGGATGAGGTTGAGCGAAGAGGAGAATATCTCGCTCTGCGCCTTGCCGGCGGTCGAAATCATGAAGATGTAGGGCGCGAGGAAGACGATGGCGCCGAGCGTAAGAAGGGCAAGGCGGAGCACGCGGCCGGGCGTGAAACGATCGGTCATGGTCATGCGTAGTGCACCTTCCGGTCCATGACGCGGTATTGAAGGAACATCAGCGACACCAGGATTGCGAGGAAGATGACGGTCATCGCCGAGGCGTAGCCGACCTTGAGGAAGACGAAACCCTCCTGGTAGATGGTGAAGAGCAGGACTTCCGAGGCCTTGTTCGGACCGCCCTCGGTCAGCGTCTTGACGGTCTCGAAGACCTTGACCGAATTGATGATGCTGATCGTGGTGACGAACAGCGTGGTCGGCCCGAGCATCGGCCAGGTGACAAGGCGGAAGCGGGAGAGCGCCGAGCGCGCGCCGTCGACTTCCGCCGCCTGGTAGAGCTCACGCGGGATCGCCGAAAGGCCGGCGAGGAACAACACCATGTTGAAGCCGGTCGCCTGCCAGATGCCGATGATCGACAGGCTGGTCATCACCGTGCTCGACGCGCCGAGCCAGTTGGGCCCGTCGATGCCGATCAGGCCGAGAGTGGCGTTGATCGGGCCGATGGTCGGATGGAAAAGGTATTGCCACACCGTCGCCATGGCGACCAGCAGCGAGGCGACGGGCAGGAAGAAAGCGGTGCGGAACAGGCTCTTGCCCCAGCCTTCGGATTCGATCAGCAGCGCAATGCCGAGCCCGAGCGCCATCGACGTGGGCGCGACGATCGCCGCATAGACCGTCGTGTTCCACAGCGATTTCTTGAAGGTGCGGTCCTTCAGGAGATCGGCATAGTTCTCGAAACCGACGAAGTTGAAGCTGGCATAGCCCAGCTCGAAATCGGTGAAACCGAGAAAGATCAC
The DNA here is from genome assembly GCF_900492205.1 of Ciceribacter sp. T2.26MG-112.2. GTDB lineage: Bacteria > Pseudomonadota > Alphaproteobacteria > Rhizobiales > Rhizobiaceae > Allorhizobium > Allorhizobium naphthalenivorans_A. The sequence goes on along the minus strand of NZ_UEYQ01000004.1, from coordinate 103,884 downwards.
GGCGATCGTCGGCAGGATGACGAACAGCAGGAGCAGCAGGACGGCCGGCGCCGCAAGCAGCAGGGCGATGCGCGCCTCGCGACGTTTCGCCGCTTCGGCGGCGGAGCGCGCAACCGGCGGCCGGCCGGCATCGAGGGCCAGACTAGCCATGCAGGACCTCCGACCGTTCGGCCGAGACCATGGCGATGCTGGCGGAAAGCCGCTCGCCGTTTTCGTCGAACAGCAGAATGGTGGCGGGGTCGAGTTTCACATCGATGCGCTGTCCGGCGGCCAGCCCGATCGCCTCGGCGGGGGCGATCTTGGCCACGACGATGCCGTCCATGCCGGCAAGCCGGGTGAACACCACCACTTCCGAACCAAGGAATTCCAGCCGTTCGATACGGGCCGGCAGGCTTCCTTCACCGGTCGGCGCGAGGGCCACGAATTCCGGACGGAAGGCGACCGTCACCGGCGCGCCCGCCTTCAGGTGAAGACGCGTCGCAAGACGAACGTCTCCAGCCTGCACCAGACCCTTGTCGTCCACCACGGTGGGCAGGACGTTGATGCGCGGCTGGCCGAGAAACTTGGCGACTTCCAGATGGGCCGGATCGTCATAGATCCTGCGCGGGCTGTCGAGCTGCAGCAGGCGTCCGCCGATCATCACGGCGACACGGTCGGCCATGGACAGCGCCTCCGACTGGTCATGGGTGACATATAGCGTCGGCACGCCGGCCTTGCGGTGCAGCTCGACGATCTCGCCGCGCGCATGGACGCGCAGGTTGGCGTCGAGGTTCGACAGCGGCTCGTCCATCAGGAAGACACTCGGATGGCGCACCATGGCGCGGGCGAGCGCCACGCGCTGGCGCTGGCCGCCCGACATCTGCCCCGGCTTGCGGTCGAGCAGATGGTCGATCTTCAGCGATGCCGCCATGTCCTGGACCTGGCGCTGGATGTCGGCGCGGATCTGCCGCTGCTCTGACAGCATGCCGCCCACCAGCGGCAGGCGCCCGGCCGTCGACAAGCGTCGCATGGCGAGCGGAACGGCGATGTTCTGGCCGGCCGTCAGGTGCGGGTAAAGCGCGTAGGACTGGAACACCATGGCGATGTTGCGGTCGCCGGCAGCCCTGCCGGAGACTTCCTCGCCGCCGATGACGATCTCGCCATGGTCGGCATGATCGAGACCGGCGACGATACGCAGCAACGTGCTCTTGCCGCAGCCGGACGGTCCGACCAGCGCGATGAACTCGCCCGCCTCGGCTTCCAGGCTGACGCCCTTCAGGATGCTGTTGCCACCATAGGACTTGTTGATGTCGCGGAGGCTGAACGCGCTCATTCGGCAGCCTCCACCGGAGCCGCCGCCGTCGTGGCGCGCGGATAGACCTCGTCGATCACCTCGTCGAGCACATGGGCGACCATGCCGGAGACCGCGACGATCTCGCTCGTCACGTCGTCGCCAAGATGATGGATCACGCCGCCGACGACGCGCTCGCCCGGCATTTCGCGCTCCAGCTTGTCGATGATGAAGGAGGTCGGCGGGGCCCAGAGCAGCTTGGTGGTCCCCATTTCGCCCTGCCAGGTCCAGTGAAGGTGGCCACTGGCGTATAGTGCCACATCATGGGCGGCGATGAGGTTGAACAGGCGTTGGCGTTCGGCCGGACGTGCGCCCCAGTAGCCGGTGTCGCCTTCGGCCGGATCGTCGACGAACAGCGGCTTGTGGGCGAAGATGGCGACGCGACGGCCTTCGCGGCCTTCCAGCGTCTCGACGAGCCAGTCGAACTGGGCCTGTTCTTCTGCATGACCCGAACCAACGAGCAGGCTGTTCAACCCGATCAGACGCCAGCCGCCGACATCCTTGGCGAAGCGATCGGGACCGGCAAGACGGCGCCAGCGTTCGAGCCGGGCATCGTCGATCGGCTGGTTCGAGCCGGGCATGTGGCCGACGTCGTGATTGCCGGGAACGACCAGCACCGGCACGTCGAGTTCGCCGAGCAGCGCCATGGAGAAGACGATGTCGTCCGCCTGGTCGGCGCCGTCGATGGTGAGGTCGCCGGTGTGCAAGACGAGGTCGGGCTTGACCGCCTCGATCCAGCGGCGAATGGGCTCCCAGTTGCCGTTGAAGTGCGGCTTGGACGGGCTGAAATGCGTATCGCTGATCTGGACGATTTTCATGGGCTGGCACCTTGTCGACGCGGGATTGCAGCCGGATCTAAAGTGAAGCCGGCACTCTCGGCGATGTGTTTAGGGGCTCAGCGTGTCAGCCGCTTGAGAGGCGTTTCAGTGTTCTTCCAATATCGTCATCGAAGTTTCACAAGGTCCTGCGCGCGCCGCCCGTCGCACGGGACCACTTGTCATCCTCCACAAACATGATAATTCCGTTCATGATAACCGGACGCGCTTGTCCGGAACCCGAACCGGTCCGCGGGACACGATCCGCTCCCGTGCCTTGTTCCCGGAGCGTGCCACGTATCTCGAAACGCGGAGACCCTGTCCGAAGTGACTTATCGACACTCCATGACGTGCCGGACCGACGGAATCCAGCCCGTGGCTCCGGCCAAATGGCGCGGGCTGGAGGGGCTCGTCGGCGTGTTCTGGGACGCGGAGGGGCAGGCAGGCGCCAACGCCTATTACCTCTCTCCCGACCCGCGCATCGTGATCTTCTTCAACGAGGTTTCCCCGCACATCCGGATGTCGAACCGGGAGAGCGGTTTCGGGCAGCATGACCGACCGATGACGCGCGCGCTATACGTGCCGGCCGGCGTCCCGCTGTGGACGAGATTTACCAGCCCGCATCGCTTCTCGCATCTCGACCTGCATCTGCACAGGGACCGCCTTTTACGCTTCCTCACCCCATCGGTGGGCGGCTCGGTGGCCCGCTCGATCCTCCGCCGCCCGGTGGAAATCCAGGATGTCGGGCCTATCGCGACACTCGCCGGTCTGGTCGTCGACGAAGTCTCGAAACCCAGGCGGCATGCGGTCTATGCCGAGAGCCTGGTCGGCAGCATCGTCACCGGTCTGCTCGACATCCCCACGGACGAAGATGAAACGGCCAATGGCAGGCTGACCCAGGCGCAGATCAACAAGCTGGTCTCCTGCGTCAACGCGAGCCTGGACCGGCGCATGACGGTCGCCGAGATGGCCGAGGTCGTCGGCCTCTCGGAAAGCTGGTTCTCCACCGTCTTCCGGCAGACGACGGGAAAGACGCCGCTTCAGTGGCAACTCGGCAGGCGCATCGAGGCGGCGCAGGCGCTGCTGGTCAAGGGCGAACTCAGCCTCGTCGACATTGCGGCCCAGCTCGGCTTTTGCGATCAGGCCCACCTGACCAAGGTGTTCCGCCAGGTTGTCGGCCAGACCCCCGCCACCTGGCGTCGCGCGCAGGTATCATCCTGAAACAACAGGCCCCACCCGAAACCATTCGGGTGGGGCCGATCGCTTACCAGGTCTGGCGCAGCGTCGCGTAGATCGTGCGGCCCGGATTATAGTAATAGGCGCCACCGTCATCATTGGCGATATGCTTCTCGTCGAACAGATTGCTGACGTTCATCTGGAAGGTGGTGTTCTCCTGGATCTTGTAGGTATAGGCGGCATCGAAGACCACCGCGCCGTCCGACTCGCGGGTATTCGCGTTGTCGAAGTAGTACGAGCCGATATAGCGAGCGCCGAGCCCGAAGGTCATGTCGCCGCGCTTGCCATCCCCCTCGAGCGTGTAGGTTCCCCAGATTGAAGCCAGGTGCTCCGGCACCTGGGCGAAACGGTTGCCGTCATAGGCGCCACCCTTCTCGACGATCTGTGAATCGATGTAGGAATAGGCGGCGACCACGTTGACATTGTTCGTCACCTCCACCTTGGCCTCGAGATCGAGGCCGCGATGGCGGATCTTTTCGACCGTTGCCGGCAGGTACACCGGCGCTTCGTAGGTCGTGATGTTCTCCATCGTCAGGTCGTAGACGGAAGCGGTGATGAGGCCCGGAAAGGCATCCGGTCGATACTTGATGCCGACCTCATACTGCTTGCCGGCGGTCGGCTCGGTTCCGGTGCTCGGCGGGGCGACCGATTCGGCATAGCTCGTATAGACCGCCAGCTCCTCGGTGATCTTGTAGGACAGACCGAAGCGCCGCGTCATTTCGCTGTAGTCACCGCTGTCCGTGGTATTTGCCAGCCGATCCGTTTCACTAAGATCGAGCCAGTCATTGCGCAGGCCGACGCTTGCGGTCAGCTTGTCGTAGAAGGTCAGATCCTGCTGCAGATAGAGCGCCTTGGTCTTCTGGTTGTTTTTCGTGCTGCTATAAGGCGAAAGCGCGCCGGGCCCGCCCCAGTAGACCGGGTTCTCGAAGTCGATGGCAGGGGCGGCGACATAGTAGTTGCTGCCGACCGAGTCGAACTTGTTGTATTCGGCGCCGACGAGGGTGCGGCTTTCGACGTTGTTGAAATTCGTCTCGTAAAGCAGATGCGCGTCGATGATGAACTGCTCGGTCGACTTCTCGCTGCCGAAGTAGGAGCGGTTCACCATGGTATCGGCCGGGTCGTCGGCGCCCAGCGCATCCCAGATGTAGGCATAGCCGAATCCGGTGTCGGACTTGCTGTAGCGCGCACTGGAATTGAAGGTCAGGCCATTGCCGAAATCGTGGTCGAACATGACACTATAGGTGTTCCTGTTCGTCGTATCGTAATTGTAGTCCGGCTCGCCGAAGAAGCTGTCCCTGTCGAAATCCGTGCCCCGCGGATGGCCCCCACCGCTCGGCGTACCGTCCCGGTCCAGATGATCGAAGACGAAGGTCAGGCTGGTCATGTCGGTCGGACGCCAGGTCAGGCCGCCCATGATGAAGTTCTCGTCGTCCTGCGAATAATCGTATTCGGCGTCGGAGCGCTGGAACTTGCCGGTCAACCGGTAGGAGAGGGTATCGTCCTCGGTGAGGTTGTCGCCGAAATCGAAGCCGCCCTCCTTGTGCGAGAACGAGCCGCCCGTGCCGTAGACCTCGCCGAAGCGTTCGCTCTTCGGCACCTTCGTCACATAGTTCACCGACCCGCCCGGATCGGAAACCCCGAATCCGGTGGAATTGGCGCCCTTCAGCACTTCGATGCGCTCGAAGGCATAGGGCTCCTCACGCAACCCGCTCCAGGTGCGGCCGATCACCATTCCATCGCGATAGGTGAACGGCGTGAAACCGCGGATCTTGAAATAATCGTAGCGGTCATCCGAGCCATAATAGTCGGTAACCACGCCCGATGTGTATTGCACGACCTGCTCGACGCTGTTTGCGCCGCGCTCCTGCACCTCCTTGGCGGTGATGACGGAGACCGATGCGGGCGCCACCAGGATATCCGTCGGCATCTTGCCGACGCCCGTGGTCTTCGTCGCGACGATCGTCTTCGAATCGTCGTCGCTGCCGCTCACACCGCCCTGAACGGTAATCGTCTCGAGGACGGTGGAACCGTTCGCGCTTTCCGCCTCCTGGGCCTGCAGCGCGGCCGGAGCGAAGGCGACCAGTGCCGTGCAGCCCAACAGGACGGCGGTGCGGTAGCGGATGGAAACCTGTCCCGGGTTTCCGGCTGTTCTTACTCTTGCCATGTCTGGTTCCACAATTTCTTGACGTGTCGAATGCCGTCAGCCGGCAGGGGCGCCGGCCTGGCCGAATGGGCGGGTCGGGAGAACATCGCGTGGGAGAACCTCCGCCCGTCCCGGCAAACGAGATCCCCTCTCGGTCGCGGCAGACGGCAGAGACTGTCCGATATCCCCTTCACGGGGCTTTTAACTTGAGAAATTTTGTCCGGTATTGTAGTTTTTCCGTATTTTGTAGGATTCCCCGGAAAGTTCGTTCTGCATCCGAGGCACGCCCGGCAACATGCTTGACCTTGCCTGATGAAGCTGACAGGGAAAGTCAACTTAAAAACGTCGAGAGTTGACGCATGTCCTGCTTCCTCCGCTTGTGCCTGTTTCTGGTCGCCGCATCCCTGCCGCTTCTCGCGGCGGGTGGCGCCGGCGCCCAGGAATCCGTCTTCCCGGTGACGATCAGGCACGCACTTGGAACGACCGTCATCGCCAAGAAACCCGAGCGGGTGGCAACCGTCGCCTGGGCGAACCACGAGGTCCCCCTGGCGCTCGGCATCGTTCCTGTCGGCTTTGCCGCCGCCAATTTCGGCGATGACGACGGTGATGGCCTCCTGCCCTGGGTGGCGGAAAGACTGGCCGAGCTGAAGGCTGACAGGCCGGTCCTGTTCGATGAAGGCGACGGCATCGATTTCGAGGCTGTCGCCGCCACCAGGCCCGATGTGATCCTGGCCTCCTATTCGGGCCTGAGCCAGGCCGACTACGATACCCTCAGCCAGATCGCGCCCGTCATCGCCTACCCCCAAGCGCCTTGGTCCACCGATTGGCGCGACATGATCCGCCTCAACAGCGCCGGTCTCGGCATGGCGAGCGAGGGCGAGGTGCTGATCGCCGAGATCGAGGCGAGGATTGTCGCGGAAGTCGCCGCCCATCCCGACCTGCGGGGCAAGTCGGCCATGTTCGTCACGCATCTCGATGCAACCGACCTCAGCATGGTCAATTTCTACACAACCCACGACACGCGCGTCAGGTTCTTCAAGGATCTCGGCCTCGCAACTCCGAAAAGCGTTGCCGACGCCTCGGCGGGCAACAGCTTTTCCGGATCGATCAGCGCCGAACGGATCGACGCCTTTGACGACGTCGACATCGTCGTGACCTATGGAGACCACCAGCTTGTCGAGGCGATGAGCGCCAACCCGCTCCTGGCGCGCATGCCGGCCGTCGCCCACGACGCCGTGGTCACGCTCGGCAGGGATCCCGTCGGCACGGCGGCCAATCCCACGCCGCTGTCGATCGCCTGGGTGCTCAAGGATTATGTCGCCTTGCTTGCCGAAGCGGCCCGAAAGACGAAATGACCGCCGGAGAATTGACGTCCATCGCGCCTGCCGCCGTTTCGGCACGATCGAACCGCATGCGATCTCTCGGGCTGGCGGCAATGATCGTGGCCGTTGCTGCGCTGTGCGCCATGTCCCTGGCGATCGGCACGCGGGACGTCGCCTGGTCCGACATTCTTGCCGCCTTGCACGGCCAGGTCGACAGCATTGGCCAGGCTGCGGTCGCCATGCGCATCCCGCGCACGGCGCTTGCACTCGTCGCCGGAGCGGCGCTGGGTCTCGCCGGCGCCGTCATGCAGGGCGTGACGCGCAACCCGCTGGCCGATCCGGGCATTCTCGGCGTCAACATGGGCGCTTCGCTGGCCGTCGTCATTGCCGTCGCCTGGATCAACATTACCTCGGCCTACGCCTATATCTGGGTGGCCGTTCTCGGTGCGGCCTGCTCCGCCGTCTTCGTCTACACCATCGGCTCGCTCGGGCGAGGCGGCGCAACCCCTCTCAAGCTCGCGCTTGCCGGCGCAGCGACCTCGATCGCCTTCGCCTCGCTGGTGATCGCCGTGGTCCTGCCGCGCAACGACATAGCCGGCGGCATACGTGCCTGGCAGGTCGGCGGTGTCGGAGGGGCGACCTTCGAGCGTATTTCCCACGTCCTTCCCTTCCTGCTCGTCGGTTTTGCCATCAGCCTCTTGTCGGCCAGGAGACTGAACTCGCTGGCGCTGGGCGACGATCTGGCGGCCGGGCTTGGCGAGCGCGTTGCCGTGGCTCGCGCCGTCGCCGCCCTGGGCGCCGTCCTTCTTTGCGGCGCGACGACGGCGATCTGCGGCCCGATCGGCTTCGTCGGCCTGGTCGTGCCGCATGTCTGCCGCCTGTTCATCGGCGTCGATCATCGCTGGCTCCTGCCGTTCTCGGCCCTCGGCGGCGCCTGCCTGCTGCTGGCGGGAGATGTGCTTGGGCGCATCGTGGCGCGACCCGCCGAACTCGATGTCGGCATCGTCACCGCTCTGGTCGGAGCACCCTTCTTCATTTGGATCGTCAGGCGGCAGAGGGTTCGGGACTTGTGACTTTGCTCTTGGCATCCACCGACGGGATCGCAGCAGGCCGCCGCCGTCGCGCGCGCGGGCTCATGGTCGTCGTCCTTGGTCTTCTTGTCGTTCTGGTCGCCATGTTCGGCCTGACCCTCCTGCGCGGCCAGTCCTTCACGCCGCCGGGAGACGTCATTCGCCTCCTCTGGGGCGAAGACCTGCCGGGCGTGACCTTTGCCGTCGGCCAGCTGCGCCTGCCCCGCGCGGTCCTGTCGATCCTCGCCGGCGCGAGCTTCGGCCTGGGCGGCGTCGCCTTCCAGACGATGCTGCGCAATCCGCTGGCGAGCCCGGACATCATCGGCATCAGCTCGGGCGCCAGCACGGCTGCCGTCTTCGCCATCGTCGTGCTCTCGCTCGACGGGCCGCTGGTGCCCATCTTTGCCGTGGCTGCGGGCCTCGGCGTCGCCGTGCTGGTCTACGGGCTGTCGTTTCAAAACGGCGTCGCCGGAACGCGTCTCATTCTCGTCGGCATCGGCGTTTCCGCCATGCTGGAGAGCATCACGGCCTATATCCTGTCGCGCGCACCGACGTGGAACCTGCAGGAGGCGATGCGCTGGCTGACCGGAAGCGTCAACGGGGCGCAGCTCGACCAGACGCTGCCCCTCCTGATGGGGTTGATACTCTTCGGCGGCCTGCTGCTCGCCCGCACGCGCGACCTCGAGGCCCTGAGGCTGGGAGACGACACGGCAGCGGCCCTCGGCGTCAGTGTTTCCGCGACCCGCGTCCTCGTCATCGTCTCGGCGGTCGGCATGATCTCGGTCGCGACGGCGGTCGCCGGCCCGATCGCCTTCGTCGCCTTCCTATCCGGCCCGATTGCCGCCCGCATGGTCGGCAGCAGCGGTTCGCTGCTGGTTCCGTCGGCACTGGTTGGCGCGACGCTGGTTCTCGTCGGCGACTATTGCGGGCAGTTCCTTCTGCCGGCCCGCTATCCCGTGGGCGTGGTGACCGGGGCCCTGGGCGCACCCTACCTCATCTATCTCATCATTCGGGTCAACAGGACGGGAGGGTCGCCATGACCATGCATTCCCTCACCGCAAGCGCGCTTTCGGCGGGCTATGGCGAAGCGCTCGTTCTGAACGAGCTGAGCCTTGCGGTCCCGCCTGGCAAGATCACCACGATCGTCGGCGCCAATGCCTGCGGCAAGTCCACCCTGCTGCGCACCATGTCGCGACTGATCGCACCGCGCCAGGGTCACGTCCTGCTCGACGGCAAGTCGGTCCACCGGACCCCGACCCGCGAGCTGGCGCGAACGCTGGGGCTCCTGCCGCAGTCTCCCATTGCGCCGGAGGGGATCACCGTTGCCGACCTCGTCAGCCGCGGCCGCCATCCCCACCAGGGCATGTTTTCGCGCTGGACGCGCCAGGACGACGAGGCCGTGGCGGGCGCCCTCAACGCGACCAAGACCGCCGATCTCGCGGATCGACCGGTGGACGAGCTCTCCGGCGGACAGCGCCAGCGGGTGTGGATCGCCATGGCGCTGGCGCAGCAGACGGAAATCCTTCTGCTCGACGAACCCACCACCTTCCTCGACATCAGCCATCAGGTCGAGGTCCTCGACCTCCTGACCGACCTCAACCACACGCGCGGCACGACGATCGTCATGGTGCTGCACGACCTCAATCTCGCCGCCCGCTACGCCGATCACCTCGTGGCGATCGAAGGTGGACGCCTGCATGTCGCCGGACGGCCCGAGGATGTGTTGAGCGAACAGACCGTGCGCGAGGTCTTCGGCCTCGAAAGCCGCATCATCACCGATCCGACCTCCGGCAGGCCGATCATGCTGCCGATAGGCCGACACCGCATGACGAGCGATCCGCCATGTTGAAGACCCGATCGACGACCCCGCCCCAAGCGCATTCACAAGGAGCACCAGCCATGACTGGCACCCAGCAATTCACGCTTTCCGGCACCGCGCTGCCGAAGGATGTCGCCGGCATGCTCGACGAGATCTGCGAGCATTTCGTCGAGCATTCCGACGTCCAGAGGAACGAGAACCAGGTCCTGCTGAAAAGCGAGATCGGCTCCGCCGGCATCCGCGCCGAGGGTGACAGGCTGCTGATCGAGCTTGCCTGCCCCACGGCGGAGGCGCTGCAACTGACCCGCACCATGCTGGCCGAACACCTGTTCTATTTCGCCGGGGACGACCCGTTCGAACTGAGCTGGTCCGATCCGCCGCCGCAGACCAGATTGGCCAATCTCCAGGAGGCGATCGTCGTATCGGCCGAGGATGTAACGCCACGCATGCGTCGGGTCAAAGTCGCCTGCGCCGATGTCTCCCCCTATATCGACGGTGACATGCACGTCCGTCTTCTCGTCCCGCCAAGGGGCAGGCCGCCGGTCTGGCCCGGCATTCGCGCCGACGGGCGCCTTGCCTGGCCGGAAGGAGAAGACGCGCTTCTCGCCCGCGTCTACACAATCCGCGCCGTCGATGTCGAACGCCGCGAATTGTGGATCGACATTCTCCAGCATCCGGCGCCGGGCGTGCGCACCCCCGGCGCGGATTTCGCCCGCGACGCCCTGCCCGGCGACAAGGTGGCGCTTCTGGGTCCCGGTGGTGGAGGCCATCCTCGGGCCCAATCGATCTTCCTCGCCGGCGACGAAACGGCGCTTCCGGCGATTGCCCGTATCGCCGCCGAGGCTAAACCCGGCACGCGCCTGCGGGCGATCATCGAGGTCGAGAACCAGGCGGAGGAGCAACCGCTTCCCACCCAGGGATCGCTGGAGGTGCGCTGGCTTCATCGCGTCCGGTATCCGGCCGGTGCGACGACGGTGCTGGCCGACGAAGCGATGGCGGTGATCGGATCACTCGAACCTGAGACCTTCATCTGGGCCGCGTGTGAAAAGAAGGAATTGCGCAGCATCCGAAGCTTTCTGAAGGCTAGCCAACCGGACCGGAAGGCAAAATACCTCGCCTGGTACTGGTGGCGTGGGCGTGACAGTGATTCCCTGAGGTGACCGGCCAGCCCGACCAGCACCTCAGGCGACCGGCGATCCTGGCCGACCGAAACGACGATCATCTTTGATCCGGACCGGGGTGGCGAATCATCCCCTTGCTAGCCTTATGCGAGCCGCCGGCTTCATCAGGCTGCCGCGCTGTCGTGCAGGCAGATCGGTGACCTGTAAATGACCGTCATCCTCACCCGGCCGATCGACCTGCCACTGGTTGTGAAGCAGGCAAAATCTTTCCAGCCGGCGCTCGCCGCGCAAGCGCGTTAACGCTTTGTTAACCATGGGGAGGCTAGCAAGAACTAACCAATCATTAACCCAGATGACCAAAGTGCTAACAGACGCCCGCTCGATCCGAATCAAGGGCCGCTCCTTTATGGCGGTCGTACTCTCGCCCGATCTGCCGCTCGATGAGTGGCTGGCAAGGCTGGACGACCTCGCCGCGCGTTCGGCGGGTTTCTTTCTTGGCCGCCCCGTCGTCCTCGACGTCACGGATCTGGCCATCGATCGTCCCCAGCTGAAGGATCTGCTGGCAGAGCTTCGCAAACGCAATGTCAGCGTCATGGGCATCGAGGGCGGAAGGCCTTCGCTGATCGAACCCGGAATGCCGCCCGCCCTGAAGGGTGGCCGCCCGGCCGCCGATTTCGAAGTGGCGACGAGCGAGGCGGCTGAAGTTTCGCCGGCTACGCAGACGAAGGCCGAGGAGCCGCCTGTCACGCGCCAGGCGCTCCAGTCGCTGATCATCCGCGAACCGGTCCGTTCGGGCCAGTCGGTCACCTTTGCCGACGGAGACGTGACCGTGATCGGCTCGGTCGCCTCTGGCGCCGAAGTCATCGCCGGCGGCTCCATTCACATTTATGGCGCCCTGCGTGGGCGTGCCATGGCCGGATCGCTGGGCAACGCATCGGCCCGTATTTTCTGCCGCAAGCTCGAAGCCGAACTGGTGGCCATCGACGGCATCTACAAGATGGCCGAGGACATGGCACCGGAGCTCCGCGGACAACCCGTACAGTGGTGGCTCGACGACGAGACGCTCAAGGCAGACAAACTCAATTGAGCCGGAAAGGCCAAGAACAGGAGATGAAGATGGGGAAGGTAGTCGTCGTCACGTCCGGCAAGGGAGGGGTTGGCAAGACAACCTCGAGCGCCGCACTGGGTGCAGCGCTCGCGCAGCGTGGCGAGAAGGTCGTCGTGGTCGACTTCGACGTCGGCCTGCGCAATCTCGATCTGGTCATGGGTGCGGAACGCCGGGTCGTCTATGATCTGGTCAATGTCATCCAGGGCGACGCCAAGCTTCAGCAGGCGCTGATCCGCGACAAGCGCGTGGACACGCTCTTCCTGCTGCCAGCCTCCCAGACCCGGGACAAGGACAATCTGACGCCCGAAGGCGTGGAACAGGTGATCAACGAGCTCAGGCGCTATTTCGACTGGGTCATCTGCGACAGCCCCGCCGGCATCGAGCGTGGCGCGACGCTGGCCATGCGCCATGCCGACGTGGCCGTGGTGGTGACCAATCCGGAGGTTTCCTCCGTCCGGGACTCCGACCGCATCATCGGCCTGCTCGACGCCAAGACCGTCAAGGCCGAACAGGGCGAGCGCATGGAGAAGCACCTGCTTTTGACCCGCTACGACGCCAACAGGGCCCAGCGCGGCGACATGCTCAAGGTCGACGACGTCCTGGAGATCCTGTCGATCCCCCTTCTCGGGATCATTCCGGAAAGCATGGATGTTCTTCGTGCCTCCAATATCGGCGCACCGGTCACGCTTGCCGATGCCCGCAGCGCACCGGCGCTCGCCTATTTCGACGCGGCGCGCAGGCTTTGCGGCGAGGAAGTGCCCATCGAGATTCCCGGCGAAAAGCGGGGGCTCTTCGGCAAGATTTTCGCACGGAGGGCAGCATGAGCATTTTCAGCCTGTTCCGCAAACAGAAGTCGGCACCGACCGCGCGCGAGCGCCTGCAGGTCCTTCTCGCCCACGAACGCGCCTCGGCCGGTTCCGATCTCGTCGCCGTGCTTCGCGAGGAGATCCTCGCGGTGATCGCCCGGCACGTGCAGGTCGACGGCGACAAGGTTCACGTCACCATGGAGCGCGACCAGCACGTTTCGATCCTGGAGATCGAAGTCGAGATCCCGCTGGACGGTGCCAGACTGGCAGCCTGACAACCAACTTCGGGACGGGCCGATCGACGATTGGCCCGTCTTTCGTTCGAGCCTCGCAGGTTACGTGCCGCTTTCAACCTGGCAAGGGAGGGTCCGACTCCCTCAGGTGACCGCTCCCACCTGCCACGGAACGAACTCGTTATCTCCGTATTCGAATTCCTCGCTGCGGGTCTTCTTGCCCGAGGCGACGGCAATCACCTCCTCGAAGATCCGCCGGCCGGCCGCCTCGATGGTATCGTCGCCCGTGACGATGTCGCCACAGTTGAGGTCCATGTCCTCCTGCATGTGGCGGTACATTTCAGAATTGGTAGCGATCTTGATGCAGGGCGCCGGCTTGAAACCGGAAACCGAACCGCGGCCGGTGGTGAAACAGATGACGTTGCAGCCACCCGCGACCTGGCCCGTTACCGCGACCGGGTCATAGCCGGGCGTATCCATGAAGACGAAGCCGGACTCGGTGATCATCTCGGCATATTCGTAGACGGCCGACAGCGGCATGGAGCCGCCCTTGGCGACCGCCCCCAGCGATTTCTCGAGGATGGTGGTGAGCCCGCCGAGCTTGTTGCCGAAGGAGGGATTGTTGTTGAGTTCGTCACCGTTTCGCGCCGTGTAGTTGCGCCACCATTCGATCCGATCGAGAAGCTTCTGGGCAACCGCCGGACTGACCGCGCGACGCGTCAGCAAATGCTCGGCGCCGTAGATTTCCGGCGTCTCGGCCAACACCGACGTACCTCCGTTCCGGACCAGCAGATCGGAAGCAAAACCAAGTGCGGGATTGGCCGAAATGCCTGAATAGCCATCCGATCCGCCACATTCGAGCGCAAGCTTGATGCCGGACAGCGGCTGGGGCGTGCGGCCGACCGCATTGACGAGCGGCAGCATTTCCTGAATCGCCTCGCAGGCCGCCTCGATGGTCTTGCGCGTGCCACCCGTATGCTGGATCGTCATGGTCTTGAGAAGCGCGCCTTCGGCAAGCTTGTAATGCTCCAGGATGGGGGCGATCTGGTTGGTCTCGCAACCGAGGCCGATCATCAGAATGCCACCGAAATTCGGATGGCGGGCATAGCCCTGGATGGTTCGGGTCAGGATCTCATAACCCTCGGACTTGGTGTTGATGGCGCAGCCGCTGCCATGGGTCAGAGCCACCACGCCGTCGACATTGGGAAAACCCTCGAGCCCGTGATGCCGGTTGAAATGCTCCGCCACATAGCGCGAGACGGTCGCCGAACAGTTCACCGATGAAATGATACCGATGTAGTTGCGGGTGCCGACCCCACCCGCCCCCCGGTCGAAGCCCATGAAGGAGCGCCGTTCGGCCTTTGGCAACAGTTCCGGGCCGGGGACACCGCCGAATTCGTAAGCGTGATGCGATTCGATCATGGACAGATTGTGCAGGTGCACATGCGCCCCTGCCTCGATCGGTTCCGACGCAACCCCGATGACCTGGCCAAACTTCAGCACCTCCTTGCCCTTGGCAATGGCGTGCAGCGCGATCTTGTGGCCACGCCCGATCTGGACCTTGGCCACCAGCCCTTCCGGCCCGGCCGGCGCGCCGGCGGCAATCGCCTTGCGGGCAACGCCGACGTCATCGGCGGGGTTGAGGATGATGATCGGCGAAATGGCAGCGTTCATGGCCGGGGCTCCCTGGCAGAAATGATGCAAAGAGGTGAGGTCCGATGCCCGGTTCGGCAAGCTGCCTCATGGATACTGGGCGCCGGTGGCCGTGGTGTAGACGGCATAGAGCGAGCGCGTTGCGGTGATGAAGAGCCGGTTGCGACGCAGCCCGCCGAAGGTCAGGTTGGCGACGGTCTGCGGCACCAGGATCTTGCCGAGCAGGGTCCCGTCAGGCGCGAAGCAATGCACGCCGTCTCCCGCACTGGTCCAGACATTGCCGGCCGTGTCGGTGCGCAATCCGTCGGGAATGCCGTTGTCGAGATCGCAGAACACCCGACCGTTCACCAGGCGGGTGCCGTCCTCGACGTCGAAGACACGAATATGGCTCGGCGCCGTCTCGTCGTGGCTTCTGGCGCTATCCGCCACATAGAGCATCGTCTCGTCGGGCGAGAAGGCCAGACCGTTCGGTTGGCGGAAATCGTCGGCGACGAGCGAAAGAGCGCCGCTTGCCGGATCGAGGCGATAGACATTGCGTGTCGGCTGCTCCGGCTCGGCGCGGTAGCCCTCATAGTCTGACAGGATGCCGTAGGTGGGGTCGGTGAACCACACGCTGCCATCCGATCGGACCACCACGTCGTTCGGCGAGTTAAGCCGCTTTCCCTCAAAGCTGTCGGCAAGTACCGTGATGCTTCCATCGACTTCAGTGCGGGTCACGCGGCGCGTTCCATGCTCGCAGGAAATCAGCCGGCCCTGGCGGTCACGGGTGTTGCCGTTGGTGAAATTGGACGGCTCGCGGAAGACCGACACATCCCCGCCGGGCGAACAGCGGAGCATGCGCTGGTTGGGGATGTCGCTGAACAAAAGGCAGTTGAGATCGGCGAACCAGACCGGGCCTTCGGCCCAGCGGCAATCGGAATAGAGCTCATCCAGCCCGGCACTCGGCACGATCAACTGCCGAAACCGCGGATCTCTGATTTCGTAAATCGATGAAGGGACAGTCACCATGGCCGTATTCCCGAAAGACTGAAGAATGAAATGGACGATGCGTCACCGGACGCCCCGCTGAGGACGGCTTGCGAGCAGGATGACGGTGAAGATGATCAGGCCGGTGAGGATCAGGCGCACGCCTGCGCCGAAGCCATAGGTGTTGAGCATCGAGACGACCAGGAACATGAAGAGCGATGCACCCCAGATGCCCGGCACGTTGGAATTTCCGCCGGCGACCGCCGAGCCGCCGATGACGACCACGGCGATCGACATCAGCAGATATTCCGATCCCATGTTGAGCGCGGCGCCGCCTGAGAAACTCGCCAGCAGATAGCCGCAGGTGGCCGCGAGCACAGCGCACAGCACATAGGTCAGCAGGCGCGAGCCGTCGACGGGGATACCGGCCATGCGGGCGGCGAAACGGCTCTGGCCGATCGCCGAGATCCAGCGTCCGAAGATGGCCCGATCCAGCAGCCACCACACCGCGACGGACAATACAAGCGCCACCAGCGCGATGTTGGGAATGCCGAGCGTCGTCGAGGTGGTGAACTGCGCCAGGGTTTCGGGCGGCTTGATCCTGAGGCCGCGATTGTACCATATGGCCGAGGACTGGACGATGAAGCTCATCGACAGCGTGGCGATGATCGGCGGAATGCGCAGCAGCTTGATCAGCGCATAGTTCAGCACACCGACGACCACGCCGATCAGGATTGCCAGGAGCAGGCCGACCACAATCAGCGAATCCTGCCCGTCCATCACCTTGAGCGCGATCGTGCCCGACAGCGTCATCGTCGCCGGCACAGAGAGATCGACATTGCCCGGCCCAAGGGTGATCACCAGCATCTGGCCGAGACCGACAATGATGGAAAAGGCGCCAAAGGTAAGCGCGGCCTGGGACAGGCCCGCTGAACTGGCGCCTCCGGTAAACAGCACCGTTATGATCCAGGTCGCGATGGCGGCAACGAACGACCAGATCCAGGGTTTGCGGGAGAGAGCGGTCAGACGGTTCATGGCTGCTTCTCCTCCTGGCCGCGGCGGTTGAGCACCAGCCGAAGCCCGAGCACGATGATGAGGATCGCCCCCTGCGCGCCGATCTGCCAGTCGGGCGAGATGCGCAGGAAGGACAGGAACGAGCCGGCCAGTGTCAGCGTCAGCGCGCCGATCACGGCACCGACCGGCGAGACGCGTCCACCGACGAATTCACCGCCACCGAGAATGACGCCGGCGATCGACAGGAGCGTGTAACGCAGTGCGATATTGGCATCCGCCGAGGTCGTGAGACCAACCAGCGCAATGCCCGACAGGATGGCGAAGAAGCCCGCCGCCGCATAGGTCGCACCCTTGATCCACAGCACCGACCAGCCGGCGCGCGCAACCGATCGGGCATTGCCGCCGACGCCGCGCATCAGCACGCCGAAGGTGGTGCGCATGACCAGCAGGTGGGCAACCAGGGCGATCAGCAGGCTTGCGACGATGGCCATCGGCAGGAGCGGCGGCTTGGAAATCATCATCGCGCGCAACCAGGCCGGCGCTTCGCCGCCCGGCGCCGGCAGAATGATGACGGCCAGCCCGCCCCAGACGAAGCTCATGCCGAGCGTGACGACAATCGACGGCAGGTCGCGCACGTGGATGATCATACCGAGCGCGGCATAGACGGCGATCGCGGCAGACAGGATGGCGATCGCCGTCAACGGGGCGGTCGGCATGTAGACCGCCGTGACGCAGGCGGCGAAACTGACGAAAGTACCGATCGACAGGTCCAGATCGTTGACCGCGATGATCAGCATCTGGGCGATCGTCGCAAGCGCGATCGGTACGGCCAGGTTGAACAGCAGGTTGAGCCCGGTATAGCTCATGGCCCGCGGCTGCATGTAGAAGATGGCGACCAAAAGGATCGCAAGCGACACGGCCGGCAGCATCAGGCGCAGGGTGGATGCGGAAGGTGTCGTCATACCGCATCTCCCGAGAAGGATGCGGAAAGCACGCTCTTCTCCTCAATCGCGTCGCCCACGAGTTCCGCGACAATCGCCCCGTCCCTGAACACATAGACCCGGTCGCACAGGCAGATTTCGTCCATTTCGGTGGAGTACCAGATGAATGTCCGGCCGCGGTCGGCCTCCGATCTCAGAATGGCATAGACCTCCTGCTTGGTGCCGATGTCGACGCCGCGCATCGGGTCGTCCATCAGCACGATATCGGCTTTGGTGGCGAGCGCCCGGGCAAACAGCACCTTCTGCTGGTTGCCGCCGGATAACGAGAGAATCGGATTGTTCATGTCCGGCGTGCGGATCTCCATGCGTTGCTTCCAGTCTGCGCCGAGTGCCTCTTCTCGCGGTGCGCCGATCGCGGCGAGCCGCGAAAGATGAGGCAGGCTGCCGATCGAAAGATTCTTCAATATGCTCCAGAGGGGAAAGGTGCCGTTGAGCGCGCGGTCGCCCGCAACGAAGGCAATCGCGTCACCGTGACCGGGAAGCCAGTTGCCGCTACGGTCGCGGAACAGGGCAAGCAGCATGTCGGTCTGACCATGTCCGCCAAGTCCGGCAAGCCCGATGATCTCGCCGCTGCGGGCACGAAAGCCGATCTGCGACCCCTCCTCGGGCGGTCGGTCGATCGTGAAGGGCGCATCTTGACGCTCCTTGCCAACCCCGCGCATGCGTTCCTTGACCACGCTGCCCATGGCTTCGACGAGGCTATGCACGCTGAATCCGCCCGCCGGCCGCGACGTCACCACCCGGCCATCCTTCATCACGACGATCCGGCTGGAGGTCGAGAGGATCTCGCCGAGGATATGGGAAATCAACAGCACCGACCCGCCCGACGCGACGAAACGACGGACATGGGCGAGCAATTGCTCGGCAAGGCCTGCGTCCAGCGACGAGGTCGGCTCGTCCAGGATGACCAGACGCGGCGCCTCGGTGACTGCGGCAAAGGTGATGGCGATCTCCACCATCTGCCGCTCGGCGATCGACAGTTCGCCCACCGTCGCGGAGCAGTCGATGTGATTGCCGGGAAAGATCTCGTCGAGTTTGCTGCGGATGAGTGACAGTGCCCGCTTGCGCCAGCCGAAACCCTTCAGCCCGGCATGCATGACGCGGGTGTTCTCGACGATGGTAAGGTTCGGGCAGAGCGACAGTTCCTGGAACACGCAGCGTACGCCGTTGGCGCGGGCCGTGGCGATGCCGCCGACACCCTCCACGCCGCCATAGGCGATCGTGCCCTGATGCGGCAGCAGTCCACCATTGATCACATTGACGATGGTCGACTTGCCGGCACCATTATGGCCGACCAGTCCGACCGCCTCGCCGGGAAGGATGGTCAGGTCGACGCCGTCGAGCGCCTTGACCGCGCCGAACTCGACCCTGATCCCGCGCGCGGAGACGACCGCCTGCTGTTCGGCTTCAATACTCATGCCTTTGGCCAATGTTCGTCCGAAAATTCATGGGATGACCACCCGGCGCCAGGTTGGGGGCGCCGGGTGGCGGGAGTCACGGCGGCGTGAAGCTCCGCCGTGTTGAGACCGTTACTTGCTGTTGATGACCGCCTGCGCGTCCTCGAGCGAGTATTCGACGTTGGCGACCCCGCCCTTCTCCGTGGTCTCGAGGTTTTTCTCGAGATTGTCCTGGTCGATGCGCAGGAAGGGCACCACGAGATCCTTCTTCACGTCCTTGCCGTCGAGGATCTGTTGCGCGACCCAGAAGGCAAGCGTCGAGACGCCCGGCGCGATCGAGACCGACATGGTCTCGTAGCCGTTCGCGTCCTTCTGCTTCTTCCACCACTGCAGTTCGTCCTCGCGATTGCCCATGACGATCGTGGGCATCGGACGCTTGGCGGCGTCGAACGCCTGGGCGGCGCCATAGCCGTCACCACCCTGGGTCACGACGGCGGCGATCTCCGGCAGGCTCGGAAGGATGCCGGCGACGGCGCGCTGGGCGACGTCCTGGGCCCAGTCGCCATGGACCGAGCCGGCGATCTTGAACTGCGGGAACTGCTTGACGCCCTCATGAATGCCCGCGGAAATCTCGTCATCGACGAACACGCCGGCAAGGCCGCGGATCTCGAGCAGATTGCCGCCGTTCGGGATCTTCTTGGACAGGTATTCGACCTGGCTGCGGCCCATTTCCTTGAAGTCGACTGCAATGCGCCAGGCACAGGGTTCGGTGACGATGCCGTCGAACGAGACGACGACGATGCCGGCATCGCAGGCTTCCTTGACGGCGCCGTTGAGCGCGGTCGGGGAAGCCGCATTGACGACGATGGCGTCATAGCCCTCCAGGATCATGTTCTGGATCTGCGCGGCCTGCTCGGTCGCCTGGTTCTCGGCCGTGGTGAAGGGATCGGCCGCGGCGACGACACCGGCCTTCACGGCTTCCTTGGTCACCTTGTCCCAGCTGGTCAGCATGGCCTGGCGCCAGGAATTGCCGGCGTAGTTGTTGGATAGGGCGATCTTCTTGCCGGACGTGTCGGCAAGGGCGGAAATCGGCATCGCGGCGCACACCAGCGCCACCGACGCCAGGAGTATTTTCCTGATGGTCATGTCTCTCTCCCAAGATGCCGGTCGGTATCCGGCGGATTTCCGGGGCCACTCCTCAACGGCTGATCCGGAAATGTTGCTTCCTGAGGTCTGTCGCCTCAGTGAAAAGCAGGATGGAGGAAATCAAAAAAACTGTATAGACGAATTGAAGCACGGAGCCTGCGGGATCCCGCAGGATATTTGCGGATCCTCGCAAGACGCCGCTGGCGGAACTTGCGCTAATGTAGCGCAATGCGAATTGGTTTCGCGGCTCGGGAGGGAGCCTCGACGCCAGGGGAGGAAGACGATGCTGGAAGACGCCTCGGCCGCGTTGTTTGGCCAGTACCTGACGATCTCGCGCCTGCTCGCCGGCCAGCTCGATTTCCATTCCGCCATACGCGCGGTGGCCAAGGAAATCAACCTGATCATTCCCAACGACCACATGGATGTCTGCATCATCACGCCGGGCAGCACCTACCACACCGCCTATGAAAGCGGTTTCGAGACCGACTGGGGCAAGATGTCCGCGGCTTTGATCGCCAACAGTCCGATCCGCGATCTCCTCACCGGCAAGGTCGATCAGATGCTGACGGCCGATGCGAGCACCGACCCTGCCTTCAACTTCCCCGGCGCCTTTTCCAAGCCGATTTTCGACTATGGTCTGCGGAGCCGCCTGCACGTGGCGCTCAAAGTGCACGGCGAGGTCATCGGCGCCCTGTCCTGCTCCAGCCTTCAAGCCGATTTCTATACCGCGGCGGACCTGGCGCGGGCCCGCTCGATCGCCGACCTGCTCGCTCCCTATTTCTTCGCGCTGCGCGCCGCCGAGCAGGCGAAGCGCTCGGCCATCATCGAGGCCGAGGCGCGGGCGCGCGAGGAAGGCTTGCGCCTCGGCGCCTTGCGGCTGACGGAGGCCCTGGAGGCCGAACGCCAGAGGATCGGCATGGACCTGCACGACCAGACGCTGGCCGACCTCACCCGTTTCGCCAAGCGGCTGGAACGGCTGAGCCTCATGCCGTCGATCAGCGGCGAGACGCTCGAGCCCCTGTTTCGCAGCCTGCAGCACTCGATGCAGGACCTCAGGCAGATCATCGAGGAGGCCCGGCCCTCCGTCCTGCAACTGTTCGGCCTTGCCGATGCCATCGAGAATCATCTCGAACGCTCGGTCAAGGACAGCGGGATGAGCATCGATCATCAGCTTCTCGACGAGACTGATGGTGCGACCGACCGGCTGGGGCATTCCGTGCGTGTCGCACTGTTCCGCATCGCCCAGGAGGCGATCAACAATGCCATTCGCCATTCCCAGGGTGACCGTATCACCGTTCGCCTTGCCTGCTCGAACGGAAAATTGCTGCTGGAGATCCGCGACAGCGGCATCGGCATCGGCAAGGTGGCGCGAAGGCCCGGCAGCGGACTGGAGAACATGGCGACCCGGGCCCGACTGATTTCAGCCGGGTTCAACTATGGCCGGGAGAACGACGAGACCTTTGTCCGCGTCTGCATGCCGCTGCCGGATCAGGCACAGGAGGACCACGCATGAAGGTTCTGATTATCGAAGACGATGCGCTTCACCGAGCCTATCTCAACGAGGCCGTACGCTCTGCCCTGCCGGAATGCGACACCGTTTTCGAAGCCGAGAACGGCCTCACCGGCGAGAAGCTGGCGCGCGAGCAGCGGTCGGAATTCATCGTCATGGACCTGCAGATGAGCCCGCGAAACGGCATCGAGGCCGCCCGGACGATCTGGAAGGAGCGGCCGGACACCCACATTCTGTTCTGGTCGAACTATGCCGACGAGGCCAATGTCCGCGGCATTGCCCGCATCGTGCCGGAAGGTGCGGCCTATGGCTACGTGCTGAAATCCGCATCCGACGAGCGCCTGCGCCTCGCCCTGCGGTCTATCTTCATCGAGGGCCAATGCGTGATCGACCGGGAGGTTCGCGGCCTGCAGCAGAAGAGCCTCGGCCATGCCAAGGGCTTTTCCGATTCGGAATATGAAATCTTGATCGACATCGCCCTCGGGCTGACCGACAGGGCCATTGCGCGCCGCCGCAATCTGTCGCTGCGCAGCGTCCAGAACCGCCTGCAGCAGCTCTATGAGAAACTCGGCGTCTATCAGCCGGTCGGCGACGATGCGGAGGAAGGCCGGTTCAATCTGCGCGCCCGGGCGGTCACCGTGGCGCTGCTGCGCAAGCTGCTCAACCACAATGCGCTGGAACGCGCCGAGGCGGAACTTGAGCAATGGCTGGAGCGCAAGCCGGGCACGACACGCTCGGCTTCCGCCTGAGGGCATCCGTTCCGCCGCTTGAACTCCACGGTAAATCAGGTCGCTAAGGTCCGGATCGGCTGGCCGATCGCGGAAATGCGCAGCGTCGGGCATAATTGTCCTTCGTCAACAAATGCGGTTGACTCCGGAAATTTATGCGCTCTAATGGAAAAATTGGTAAGACCACTTTACCAAAGCGCGCACGGGAGGACGTGCGCCGAGGAGGTTTTAAATGTTTGTGGCCTTGGAGCCGCGCCGCCTTTATCGGCAGGTCGCGGATCGGATACGCGCGCTGATCGAAGCCGGCGAACTGGTCGTCGGCGAGCGGCTTCCTGCCGAGCGCGACCTGGCCGAGCGGTTCGGCGTGTCCCGCCCGACCGTGCGCGAGGCCCTGATCGTTTTGGAGGTCGAAGGCTATATCCAGATCCGCATGGGCTCCGGCGTCTACATCGCCCAGAAGCCGGCAAGCAGGCCGGCAATCCTGCCGGCCGATGAGGTCGACGGCCCGTTCGAAATCCTCCAGGCCCGCTGCATCGTCGAAAGCGCCATCGCCGAGGAGGCGGCCCGCCACGCCACGCCGCAAGGCATCGCCCGGCTCGACGAAATGCTCGCGCGCATGGAACAGGCGGTGGAGCAACCCGAGCGCGCCATCGCCGCCGACCTCGCCTTCCATTCCGCCATCGCCGACATGATCGGCAATTCCGCGCTTCGCCACTTCATCAGCCTTTTGATCGACAAACGCACCTCGCCCTATTTCCAGAAGCTGGCGAGCTATTTCGAAGGCCCCCACACCTGGCAGAGGGCGGTCGAGGAGCACAAGGCGATCCGCGACGCCATCGCGGCGGGCGATCCGTCCGCGGCACGCGAGGCCATGCGCCGGCACCTGACCTTGGCGCAAAAGAGATTCTCAGAAAGCTTCGGGGAGGAGCCGGCGAGGGAAGACTGATCCTGCCGCATTCAGCGGAGGAGCAGGAGAGAGAAGTCTGAAATCAATTTCGGGAGGAAAGAATGACATTCAGATTGAAGACCATCCTTGGCGCAACCGCGCTTATCCTGGTGTCGGCTCTGGCGGCTCAGGCCGAAACGGTGCTGAAATGGGCCCATGTCTATGAGACCTCGGAGCCATTCCATACCGAATCGGTATGGGCTGCCGAGGAGATCGCCAAGCGCACCGAGGGTCGCTACAAGGTCGAAGTCTATCCGGCCTCGCAGCTCGGCAAGGAAGCCGACATCAACCAGGGCCTGAAGCTCGGTACCGTCGACATCATCATTTCCGGCTCGAGTTTCGCCGCACGCGACTTCAAGCCGATCGGCGTCACCTATTTCCCCTATATCTTCCGGGACCCGAGCCATCTTCTGGCCTACACGAAAAGCGACATATTCAAGCGCCTGTCCAAGGGCTATGAGGATGCCACCGGCAACCACATCACCGCCGTCACCTATTACGGCACCCGCCACACGACCTCCAACAAGCCGATCGAGAAATGCGCCGACATGGCCGGCCTGAAGATCCGCGTTCCGGACGTCCCGGCCTATCTCGCCATGCCGCGCGCCTGCGGCGCCAACACCACGCCGATCGCCTTTGCCGAAGTCTACCTGGCGCTGCAGAACGGCACCGTCGAGGCCCAGGAAAATCCGCTGACGACCATCGAGGCCAAGAAGTTCTACGAGGTGCAGAAGAACATCGTCCTCACCGGCCACATCGTCGACCACCTGAACACCGTCGTTTCCAAGACGCTGTGGGGCAATCTCTCCGATGCAGACAAGGCGATCTTCACCGAGGTGATGCAGGAAGCCGCCGCGCGCGCCACCAAGATCATCGAAGAGCGCGAGAACAAGCTGGTCGACACCTTCAAGGAAAAAGGCATCAACGTCGTCACGGTCGACAAGGCCGACTTCGAGAAGACCGTTCTCGAAAAGGTCACCTTCGAGGAATTCGGCTACGACAAGGCCGACTGGGAAGCCATCCGCGCGGTCCAGTGATCGCGCCACTCCCGGCGCCTCATCGGCGCCGGGTTTCACCTTCGCAAATTCCGCTCGCTGGAGCTTTCCCATGACCGACCAAAAACACGCGCCGATCAGCGTGGACGAGATGGCGCACGCCTTCGAGGAGGACACCGGCCCGGCCGATCTCTCGCGCTACGCGATCGAGGACTGGCTGACGCTGGCCATCTTCTGGGGCATGGCGGCTTGCGTCTTCCTGCAGTTCTTCACCCGCTATGCCTTGAACAACAGCCTGGCCTGGACGGAGGAGATCGCCGCCAACTGTCTCGTCGTCATCGTCTTTCTCGGTTCGGTCATGTGCGTGCGCATGTGCCGCCATATCCAGGTCGACCTGCTTTATCGCCTGATGTCGAAGCGCGCCGCACGCCTTCTCCAAGGCGCCGTGGATCTCGTCGTCATCGGCTTCTTCGCCTACGCCACCTGGCTGATGTGGCGCTATGTGGCAGTGGTGGGCAGCGAACGCATGGTCACGGTCGACCTTCCGCGCGGCTTCGTCTTCTACACGGTGCTGGCCTCCTTCGCCCTGATGTTCGTCCGTTCGGTGCAGAACCTCGTCAAGGACATGACCAGCGCAAAGACGGTTCGCGAGCAGGCTGAAGAAGCCGACATTCCGGCAGGAGTATAAAACAGTGCTGCTTCTCATCGGTGCCTTCCTTTTGCTCATGATCATCGGCACGCCGGTCGCCGTCGCCATGGCCGTTGCCTCGCTATCCTATCTCCTGGTCTACGGCGTCGCCCCCGATATCATCGCCGCGCAGCGCATGATCGCCGGCGTCGAGAGCTTTCCGCTGATCGCCGTGCCCTTCTTCATCCTGGCCGGCAATCTGATGAACATCGCCGGCGTCACCGGACGCATCTACCATTTCGCCCTGTCGCTGGTCGGCTGGATGAAGGGCGGCCTGGCCCAGGTCAACATCATCGGCTCGGTGGTCTTCTCCGGCATGTCCGGCACCGCACTTGCCGATGCCGCCGGCATCGGCACGATCGAAATCAAGGCAATGAAGGATCACGGCTATCCGGTCGAGGCAGCCGTCGGCGTCACCGCCGCCTCGGCCACGCTCGGCCCCATCTTCCCGCCCTCGCTGCCCTTCGTCATCTACGGCATGATGGCCAATGCCTCGATCGGCGCGCTGTTCATGGCCGGCATTCTGCCCGGCATCGTCATGACTGCGCTGCTGATGCTGACCGTCTACATCTTTGCCCGTCGCAAGGGCTGGGGTTCGGACACGCCGTTCGAACTGCGCCGGCTGATGGGCGCCTCGCTCGAGATCGTCATCGTTCTGTGCTTCCCCGCGGCGATCTATCTGCTGATCATGGCGGGACTGTCCGTCAATGTCGCGGTGTTGATCGGGCTGGTCCTGCTCGTCGCGCTCGACTGGTTTTTCGATTTCCACGCGGTCATGGCGCTGATGACCCCGGTTCTTCTGATCGGCGGCATGACCATGGGCTGGTTCACGCCCACGGAAGCGGCTGTCGCTGCGGTGATCTGGTCGCTGTTCCTCGGCCTGGTACGCTACCGCACCATGACCTTCAGGGCGCTGGCCAAGGCCTCGTTCGACACGATCGAGACGACGGCTTCGGTGCTGTTCATCGTCACGGCAGCCTCGATCTTCGCCTGGCTTTTGACGGTCAGTCAGGCGGCCCAGTTGTTCTCCGACTTCATGTTCTCGCTGACAGACAACTGGTGGACCTTCCTCATCCTGGTCAACATCCTGCTGCTGATCATCGGCGCCTTCCTCGACACGATCGCCGCCATCTCCATCCTGGTGCCGATCCTCATGCCGGTCGCGGCCCGCTACGGTATCGACCCGGTGCATCTCGGTCTGATCATCACCTTGAACCTGATGATCGGTCTCTTGACCCCGCCGGTCGGCATGGTGCTGTTCGTGCTGTCGCGGATCTCGAAATTGTCGGTGGAACGCACGACCATGGCCATCCTGCCCTGGATGATCCCGCTGTTCGTCGCCCTGCTGTTGATCACCTTCATTCCGGCCCTCACGCTCTGGCTGCCGACGCAGCTTGGCCTGATCCGCTGACAAATAAGCCCGCGTGCCCCGGCGCGCGGGCAAGACCGCTCATTTCAAGGACAGAAAGAAAGTTTCGGACATGCTGACGCGGGTGGCGCGACTTCACGGACAACGCGATTTGCGGATCGAGACCGAGGACCTTCCTGAACTCAGGGCCGGAGAGGTCCTGCTGCGCATGGCCGCCGGCGGCATCTGCGGATCGGATCTCCACTACTACCAGGATGGCGGGTTCGGGCCGGTGCGCGTGCGCGAGCCGATCATCGCCGGCCATGAGGCCTCGGGCCATGTTGAAACCATCAGCGAGGATGTTGTCGGCATCGCGCCCGGAATGCTGGTCGCCGTCAACCCGTCGCAGCCGTGCGGCCAGTGCCACTATTGCGGCATCGGCCAGCCGATCCATTGCCTGTCGATGCGCTTCATGGGCAGCGCCATGCGCCTGCCGCACGAACAGGGCCTGCTTCGCGACCGCCTCATCGTTCCGGCGATCCAGTGCCATCCCGTCGCCGAGGGCATCACGCCCGGAGAAGCGGCCTGCGCCGAGCCGCTGGCGGTGTGCCTGCATGCGGCCGCCCAGGCCGGCGATCTGAGCGGCGCCAGCGTGCTCGTCTGCGGCGCCGGCCCGATCGGACTTTTGACGATCGCCGCCGTGCGCCATGCCGGCGCCGATGAAATTGTCGCCACCGACCTCAGCGACGCCGCCCTGTCTCGCGCCCCGGCCATGGGCGCGACCACGACGATCAACGTGGCGACAGATCCCGATGGCCTCTCGCCCTGGCAAGTCGACAAGGGCCGGTTCGACGTGGTGTTCGACTGTTCGGCGGCCGGCCCGGCGCTGCGCTCGGCCTTCGCCGCGGTGAAGCCGCGCGGCACCATCGTCCAGGTCGGCGTCACCGGCGACATCACCATTCCCCTCAATGCGCTGGTCGGCAAGGAAATCGTCTGGCGCGGTTCGCAACGCTTCGATCGCGAATTCGCCGGGGCCGTGGCGCTGATCTCCACCCGGACGATCGACGTCAGGCCGATCATTTCCCATGCATTTCCGCTCGAACAAGCGGTCGAGGCCTTCGAACAGGCCGGGGACCGCTCCCTAGCCTGCAAGGTGCAGCTCACTTTCGCTGGCGTTGAATGAACCAGGAGGGCAGGACACTGCGCCGCATCGAATGCACCCCGCTTCACTCTCACACTGGATTGGCCTGACCATGGAACGTCTCTCTCGCTCGACCACCCTGCCCGCTTCCGTCGCCCGGCCCACCTACGACCGGGCGGCCCTTCGCCCCGGCATTGTTCACATCGGTCTCGGCGCCTTTCATCGCGCCCATCAGGCGGTCTACACCCAGCGCGCGCTTGCCGCCTCTTTCGGACCTTGGGGCATTGTCGCCGTCAACCTGCGCTCTCCCGAGCCGGTCGAGGCCCTTCAGGCTCAAGATGGCCTTTACTCGATCGTGGTGCGGGGAGCCGCCGGCGACGCCGCCGAAGTGATCGGCGCAACGGTCGACTGGGTCTGTGCGGCCCGCGACAGCGAGAAAGTGCTCGCCTATCTCGCCAATCCCGAGATCCGCGTGGTGACGCTCACCGTCTCGGAAAAGGCCTATGGCCTGCATCCGGCGACCGGCGGGCTGGACCTCGCGCATCCCGCCATTGCCGCCGACCTTGCCCATCCGCACGCCCCGACCGGCGTGCTCGGTTTCCTGGTCGAGGGACTGGCGCTGCGCCGCGCCACGGGCGTGTCGCCCTTCACCGTGCTTTGCTGTGACAATCTTCCGTCAAACGGCAAGATTGTCCGCCGCCTGGTGCTGGATATGGCCGAACGCCGCGACCCGGACCTTGCCCGCTGGATTTCCGACAATGGCTCCTTTCCCTGCAGCATGGTGGACCGTATCGTTCCCGCCGCGACCGAGGCCACCCGCTCCCTTGCCGAAACGCTCATCGGCGCCAAGGACAGCCTGGCGCTCGAGACCGAGCCTTTCCTGCAATGGGTGATCGAGGACGACTTCGTCTGCGGCCGCCCCGCCTGGGAGGCCGGCGGCGCGATCTTCGCCAGCGAGGTCGAGCCCTATGAAAAGATGAAGCTCAGGCTGCTCAACGGCTCCCACACGCTGATCGCCCATCTCGGCCTGCTGAACGGCCTGGAATATGTTCGTGACGTCATGGCCGTGCCCGAACTCGTCGACCAGGTGCGGCGACACATGAAAGCGGTGGTACCGACGCTCGATCCGGTCGCCGGCATCGATCTCGATGAATACCAGCGGCAGCTGATCGAACGCTTCGCCAATCCGGCAATTGCCCATCGTAACATCCAGATCGCCATGGATTGCAGCCAGAAACTGCCGCAGCGCATCTTTGCCGCGGCAGTGGAAGCTCTGACCTCCGGCGGCGAGGCGGCCGAATTCGCCCATGTCGTGGCGCTCTGGATCGCCGTGGTGCGCAAACGCATGGATTGCGACGATCCGCGCCGCGAAGAAATCCTGGCAGCCGCAAGCTCGCTCGACCCGGCCGATCCTTCCGCCGCCTTCCTCGCCATACCCGGGCTCTTTCCGCCCGAACTCGTCGCCGCCCGAGGCTGGCGCGACCGGATCAATGCCGAACTCGAAGCTCTCGCATCCAAGTCAACCAGGAACAACCCATGAAAGCGCTCGTCTGCGACGAACCCGGCCGTCTCTCGCTCGTCTCGCGTCCCGAACCCGTCCGCAAGGAGGGCGAGGTTCTGGTGCGCATCCGCCATGTCGGCATTTGCGGAACGGATTTCCATATCTTCGCCGGCAAGCATCCCTTCCTCGAATATCCGCGGGTGATGGGTCACGAACTCTCCGGCACGGTCGAGGAGGCGCCCGCCGGCAGCCGCCTGAAGGCGGGCGAACCGGTCTACATCGTTCCCTATCTTTCCTGTGGCGCCTGCCAGGCCTGCCGCAAGGGGCTGACCAATGCCTGCTGCAACATCCGCGTGCTCGGCGTCCACTGCGATGGCGGGATGGCGGACTATGTCTCTGTGCCTGAACAGAATGTCGTGCCGACCGGCGGCATCCCGCTGGAAGACGCCGCCATGATCGAATTCCTGGCAATCGGCGCCCATGGGGTGAAACGGAGCAATCTTGGCGCACAGGACCGCGTGCTCGTCACCGGCTCCGGCCCTATCGGCATGTCGGCGATCATCTTCGCCAAGGCCCGCGGCGCGCATGTGACCGTGATGGACACCCGCGAGGACCGCCTGGCCTTCGCCCTCGAGCGTCTTGGAGCGGACGAAATCCTGATGGCCGACGAGGGGGCGGAGAGCGAAGCGGACCGGCGCACCGCCGGGGAATTCTACGATGTGGTGATCGACGCCACCGGCAACGCCGTGCCAATGCAGCGCGGCTTCCATTTCCTCAATCACGGCGCACGCTATGTGCTGCTTTCCGTCGTCCGCCAGGACATCACCTTCGCCGATCCCGAATTTCACAAGCGGGAAGTGACACTTCTGGCCAGCCGCAATGCCCAGCCCGACGACTTCGCCGAGGTCGTGCGCCAGATCGAGGCCGGCCGGGTGCCGACCCGGGCCCTCAATACCCATCGGGGCAGACTGGAGGACGGGGTGGAACTCTTTGCTCAATGGTCGCGCCCGCAAGCCGGCGTGATCAAGGCTATTCTGGAGGTGTGACATGACGGCGAAGAAGACTTTACGGCTCAATGCGCAGGACAATGTTGTGGTCGCCATAGCCGACCTGCCGGCAGGCAGCCCGGTCGAGGGCGAAATCGCGGCCCTTGCCCGCATCCCCCGAGGCCACAAGGTCGCAAGCCGCCCGATCTCCCGCGGAGAGCCGATCCGCAAGTTCGGCCAGGTGATCGGCTTTGCTTCCGGCGATATCCAGCCGGGCGAGTGGGTGCATGAGAAGAATGTCACGATCGGCGACGACTTCGAACGCGACTACGCCTTCGCCGCCGACGCAAAACCGGCCGAAGGCCTGCAGCCAGGCGAAGTGCCCGCCTTTTTCCAAGGCTTCCGCCGTGGCGACGGCCGCGCCGGCACGCGCAATTATATCGGCATCCTGTCTTCGGTGAACTGTTCCGCCACCGTCGTCGACTATGTCGCCGACGAGATCAACCGCTCGGGCATTCTCGCCGACTATCCCGGCATCGACGGTGTCGTTCCCCTGCCGCATGGCCAGGGATGCGGCATGGCCGGAAAGGGCGAGGCCTTCGATATCCTGGCGCGCACGCAATGGGGTTATGCCAGCCATCCGAATTTTGCCGCCGTGCTGCTGATCGGCCTTGGCTGCGAGGTCTTCCAGATCCCGCGGATGAAGGACACCTACGGCATTGTCGAGGGCGACCACTTCCAGTCGCTGACGATCCAGGAGATCGGCGGCACCCGCAAGGCGGTCGAGGCCGGCGTCGCCCGCATCCGCGACATGCTGCCGTTTGCCGCCCGCTCGGTACGCGAACCGATTTCGGCCGCCGAGCTTGTGCTCGCCCTGCAATGCGGCGGCTCCGACGGCTATTCGGGACTGACCGCCAATCCCGCGCTCGGCGTCGCCGCCGACATGCTGGTCCGCCAAGGCGGCACCACGATCCTCTCCGAGACCCCGGAGATCTATGGCGCCGAACACCTGCTGACCCGCCGCGCCGAAAGCGTCGAAGTGGGGCAGAAGATCGTCGACCTCATCCACTGGTGGGAGGACTACACCAAGCGCAACGGCGGCGAGATGAACAACAACCCGTCCCCCGGCAACAAGGCGGGCGGCCTGACGACGATCCTCGAAAAGTCGCTGGGTGCCGTCGCCAAGGGCGGCAACTCGACGCTGCGCGGCGTCTACCGCTATGCCGAGCGCATCGACCGCAAGGGTTTCGTCTACATGGATACGCCCGGCTATGATCCGGTGGCCGCCACCGGCCAGGTCGCCGGCGGCGCCAACATGCTCTGTTTCACCACCGGCCGCGGTTCGGCCTATGGCTGCAAGCCCGTCCCGTCGATCAAGCTCGCCACCAACAGCCAGCTCTTCGCCCGCATGCCGGACGACATGGACATCAATTGCGGCGACATCATCGAGGGCGTATCGCTTGAGGAAAAGGGTCGCGAGATCTTCGAAACCATACTCGCCGTCGCCTCCGGCAAACCCACCAAGTCGGAAGAACTCGGCTACGGCCGCAACGAATTCGTCCCCTGGCAGATCGGCGCGGTAATGTAATCCCGCCAATTCACCGGCACGGGGCAGCCGTTATCTTGCCGGCGCAGAGGAACTGGTAGTGGCCTTTTGGATCGCCACGCCGTCGCGGTCGAACACATGCAGGTTCGAAAGATCGAAGTGCAGCGAAACGCGGTCGCCGGGCTTCACGCCAGCAGATGCCGGCAACGAGACCGTCAGCGTTGCCATCGGGTCAGCGATCTCGACATAGGCATAGGTCTCGGCACCCAGATGTTCGACGATCTCGACGCGGGCCGGCATGAGCCCCTCCCCGTCAGCGACAAGCGAAAGATGCTCGGGCCTAATGCCCAGGGTGACATCGCCCCCCGCACCTTGTGGCAGCGCTCCAAGCGGGATTGATGCGTCGCCCAACCGGATGACGCTGCGCGCGCCCGCATGATCGAGCCTGGCGGGCAGAAAATTCATCGCGGGCGCGCCGATGAAGCCGGCGACAAACATGTTGGCCGGCCGCTCATATAGCTCCATGGGAGCACCGACCTGCTCGATCCGACCATGATTGAAAACCACGATCCGGTCGGCCAAGGTCATCGCCTCCGTCTGGTCGTGGGTGACATAGATCATGGTCGCGCCAAGCCGCTTGTGCAGACGCGCAATCTCAAGGCGCATCTGCACCCTCAGCGCCGCATCGAGATTGGACAAGGGCTCGTCGAAAAGGAACACCTTCGGTTCGCGGATGATCGCCCGCCCGATCGCCACCCGCTGGCGCTGACCGCCGGAAAGTTCACGCGGCGTGCGCTCGAGCAAGGCCTCTATCTGCAGAACACCCGCCACATTACCGACGCGCCTTGCGATCTCCTCCTTGGGACGCTTGTTCAGTTTCAGCCCGAAGCCGATGTTCTCGGCCACCGTCATGTGCGGGAACAGCGCGTAGGACTGGAACACCATGGCGATCTCCCGCCTGGACGGGGGGGTGCGGGTGACGTCGTGGCCGGCGATGTTGATCTGGCCGCTCGTGAGGTCCTCGAGCCCGGCGATCATCCTCAGCATGGTCGACTTGCCGCAACCGGAAGGGCCGACGAAAACGACAAATTCGCCGTCCTCGACATCGAGGTTGATGCCCTTGATGACCTCAAGTCCGCCGAAGGCCTTGCGCACGTCGCGAAGCGAAAGCTGTGTCATGTTTTACCCTTTAACCGCGCCCATGGTCATGCCCTTGATGAAGAAGCGCTGGAAGAACAGAAAGACGATCAAGGTCGGCAGGCTGGCCACCAGAGAAAGCGCGCCCTGCACGCCCCAGGCCACAGAATACTGCCCCTTGAGATTGACGATGCCGAGCATCACGGTGCGCATTTCGTCCGACTGGGTGAAGATCAGCGGCCAGAGGAAATCGTTCCAGATCCAGGTGAACTGGAGCGTCGCAAGCACCGCGAGCGCCGGCAGGCTGAGCGGCAGGACGACCTTTGTCAGAACCTGCCATTCATTGGCGCCTTCAAGGATTGCCGCTTCCCTGAGGGCGGTCGGCACCGTCGCGAAGAAATTGCGCATCAGCAGCGTGCAGATCGGAATACCGAGCGCCGTGTGGACGATGAACACCGGCCAGAGTGTGTCGATCAGACCGAGGCCGTTGAACAGTCGAAACAGCGGCACCAGGATCACCTGCGGCGGGAAGAACATGCCCGCGATCACCGCCAGGAACAGGGCGTTCGATCCCCGGAACGGCAGCTTGGCGAAGACATAGCCGGCCAGTACACCCAGCGCGGTCGAGGCAATCGTGCCCGGAACCGTGACGATCAGGGTGTTCAGGAAATAGCGGTGGACCGCCGGATTGCCGAGCACCTCGACGAAGTTGCCCATGAACAGCGCCTGCGGCATCGACCAGAGCTGACCGAGGGCGATTTCGCGCGTGGTCTTCACCGAGGACAGCAGCACGCCGACCGTCGGCAGCAGGAACATCACCGCGAGAACGACCAGGATGACGAAGATCGCCACGGGCCAGGGATTGAACCGCTTTTCGGCGACCGGACTAGCCATAGATCTTGTCCACCTTCTTGAGCTGCCGGAAATAGAGGCCGATGATCGTGACCGCGATCAGGAACAGCACGACGGAAATCGCGCTGCCATATCCCATCAGGTATTTCCGGAAAGACTCGTTGTACATGTGCATGGCGAGCGTGTCGGAGCTGTTGAACGGCCCGCCGCCGGTCATGATGTAGAGAATATCGAAGCCTTTCAGCGAGTTGATCACCGACAACGCGACGACGACAACGGTCGAGGGTGTGAGAAGCGGCAGCACGACGAAGAGCGTGCGCTGCCATGGGCTGGCACCCTCGATCTCGCAGACCTCGAGCAGGTCCTCCGATATGGCCGTGAGCCCGGCCAGATAGATGACCATCGACAGGCCGGTCTGCTGCCACGACCAGGCGACGATGACGGACAGGAGCGCGGTATCGGGCTTGGCAAGCCACGCATAGCGCATCTTCTCCCCGGAGGCCGACGAAATGAGCGTGTTGAGCAGACCCCAGTCGGGCTGGTAGATCCAGATCCAGATCTGGCCGACGATGACGGCGGAGAGACAGATCGGCAGGTAGAAGATCGTCTTGAAGATGCGGGTCCCCGGCACCCTGCTGTCCAGCAGCAGGGCGAGCAGGAGGCCAAGCACCGTCGGCACGAGGATCGCCGCCACCATCCAGATGGTCGTGTTGATCGCCGCATTGAGAAAAAGCGAGTCGGTGAATATCTTGGAAAAATTCGAGAAACCGACGAAATCATAGTCGCTGTTGAAGCCGTTCCAGTTGGTGAAACTGTAGTAGAACGAACTGAGCAGCGGCCAGATCACAAAAATGGCGAACACGCCGAGCGGCAGCGCCAGAAGCGCGACACGCCAGAAACGGTTATGCCGCTCCATGCCTTAGATCCTTTCCGATGCGGCCGCGACCCTTACAGGCCGCGGCCTGCCTTCGGTTACTGCTTGAACGCGACCTTCGCGTCGGCGGCCATGTTTTTCAGGATTTCATCCATCTTGGACGGGTCGTCAATGAAGCGCGTGAACATCGACAGGCCGACCTCGGCGACCGGCGGCGGCGTGGCGAGGTCATAGTTGAAGGCGAAGACGGGCGCTTCGGACACGGTCTGGGCCGCGTGCTGCATGACGCTGTTATAGATCTTCGGATCGAGATTCACGTTGGCCGAAAGCGCGCCTTGAGCCTCGGCCCACTTTGCCTGGACGTCCGGGTTCGACATCATGAAGGCCAGGAACTTTTCCGCTCCTTCCGGATTTGCGGCATTTGCCGAGATCACCAGGCCGTCGACCGGGCCGACGGCGGCATCGGCCACGCCCTCCTTGACGGTCGGGAACGGGAAGAAGTCGTAATCCGTGCCCGGCACGAGGCCGATACCGTTCCAGTAGCCTGTGATCCAGGTTCCCATGAGCGTCATCGCAGCATCGCCGCGCGCAACCTTGTCGGCAGCGTCGGTCCAGTCGTCCGCATTGGCGTTCTCGACGAACAGTCCCTCATCCAGGAGGCTCTTCCAGAGGCCCATGGCCGTCGCGACTTCCGGGTCGTCATAAGATGCCTCGCCCGACATCAGGCGCGCGCGATAGTCCGGGCCGGCAGTGCGCAGCAGCAGATAGTCGAACCAGAACTGGGCCGGCCAACGGTTCTTCGAGCCGAGCGCGATCGGTGCCACGCCCTTAGCCTTTAGCGTCTTGCACATGGCGATGAAATCGTCCCAGGTCGCCGGCATCGCCGTGATGCCCGCATCGGCCAGAACCTTCTTGTTAAAGAAGACGCCCGCGTAGTGATAGTTGAAGGGAACCAGGAAGCGCTTGCCGTCATAAAGGGTGGAGCTTTCGGCAATCGGCTTGGAAACGACCGAATCCAACTTTTCGGCAGCCCACATGTCGTCGATCGGACGCAGGCTCTTCGAATCGACAATGAACTGTACGCGAGCGCCTGCCCAATAGCTGAACACGTCCGGCAGGCTGCGGCCGGCGGCCCGCACCAGGATATCGGTCTTGAAATCCTCGTGCCCGACCGGGCTTTCCTTCATCTTGATCCCGCTCGCCTTCTCGAAGGCCGCGACCTGATCGTTGAAGGCCTTCAGACCGAGTTCGCCAGTGAAATAGTGGCTGATCGTCACCTCGCCGGACTGGGCGAAGGCTTGCGGCACGAGGCTCGCGGAAGATGTCATGAGCGCTGCGGCAATAAGCGCGCGCCGTGAAATCGAAAACATCAGTTCCTCCCATGAAGTTTGCGTATGTTTAACTTTGCATTATCGCACTATCAACTTCTCGCAAGAATATCGCTGATGTCAACAAAAAGTATTGCATTTCGGAACGAATGCGGTGAAGTTTGAGTATATCAGGTCTATAGCGCTATTTTGTTGCCATATGCTGTACATTATGTTTAGCATATTCCAACTATCGCAAATAGCCTGAATGGAGTTCAACAATGCGCCTGCTGCAATCCCTGTCACGTGGCCTCGAAGCCCTCGACTATATCGCCTCCCGGAGCGAACCCGCCCGGCTGACCGATATCGCCGAGGCGCTTGGCGTGGACAAGTCGAACGCTTCGCACCTGATGAAGACGCTGGTCGCTTGCGGCTACGCCCTTCAGGATGCCGGTCGCCGTTACCAGCCGACCGACAAGGTGGCGCGGCCGGCCCGCAGCGAGCATTCACTCGCCGACATCATAGCGGTCAAGGAAGCCTGGCGCCCCGCACTCGAAACGCTGGTGGCACGGACCGGTGAATGCGCGCACATGGCGGTTCTGGTGCGCGATCGCGTCTGGTATATCGACAAGGTCGACTCGCCCCTGCCGCTCAAGGTCGACCATCCGATCGGCGCCCTGTCTCCCCTGCATTGCACGGCACTCGGCAAGGCTTTCCTGGCCTTCGGCGGCGCAGCGCTGGAAGGCCCCCTCACCTCCTATACGCTCAAGACACTGACCACCCGCCCGTCGCTCGATGACGAGATCACCCTCACGCGGGCGCGCGGCTATGCCGTCGACGACGAGGAATTCGCCCAGGGCATCCGCTGTGTCGCACGCCCGATCTACGATGCCGACGGCCGGATGATCGCCGCCATCGGCGTTTCCGGGCCGAGCGTCCGGGTGGACGATGCCCGGCTGGCAGAGCTTGGCCGCATCATCACTTCCGTTTCCATTGTTCAGCCAGAGAAGGACCCCATTGAATGACAAAGGGACCGATTAGAGTAGCGATTATCGGCACGGGTCGCATTTCCGACCTCCATGCGATCGAATACCTCCAAAACCCGTCGAGCCGGATCGTCGCCCTTTGCGATCGCGATTCGGACCTTGCCGCCGGCAAGGCAAAGGACTGGGGCCTTACGGATGTCGCGATCGAAACCGATCTGGATGCTCTTCTGTCACGCGCCGATGTCGACCTCGTCGAAATCCTTTTGCCGCATCATCTCCATCTCTCCGCAGCCCTCAAGGCCATCAATGCCGGCAAGATCGTTTCCCTGCAGAAGCCGATGTGCGTCTCGCTGGAGGAAGCCGACCGACTGGTCGCCGCGGCGGAGGCCTATGACCGCCCCTTCAAGGTCTTCGAGAACTTCATTTTCTATCCGCCGGTCCTGAAGGCCAAGGCGCTGATCGACGAAGGTGCGATCGGCACGCCGCTGTCCATCCGCATCAAGTCCAATCCGGCGCGCAGCGCGACCGCCTGGGACGTTCCGCCCGCGGCCAATGCCTGGCGCCAAAAGGCGACGGAAGCCGGCGGCGGCCCGCTGGTCTTCGATGATGGCCACCACAAGTTTGCCCTCGCCTGGCATTTCATGGGCGAGCCCGACGAAGTGCACGCCTTCATCGGCGACACCGAGGGTCCGGGCGGCATCCGTTTCGATGCCCAGTCGCAGATTTCCTTCCGATTCCCGGGCAACCGCATCGGCAATCTCGAAATCGTCTATTCGCCGGATATGGAACTCGCCACCCGGCACTACGCCCAGGACGACCGTGTCGAGATCACCGGCACGAAGGGCATCATCTGGATCAACGGTGGCCATGGGAGGTTGGCCGACACGCCGCCGCTGGCGCTTTATCGGGATGGGGCCATGACCGAATACCGGGACATTCCGACCGGCTGGGAACAGAGCTTCGTCCTTTCGACCCGCCACTATCTGGAGGCACTGCAAGATGGCGGCCCGCCGGTTCTCACCGCCCGCCAGGCCCGCCAGATCCTGGGCTTTGCCCTTGCGGCGGAGGAATCGGCGCGGCTCGGCCGCACCGTAGACCTGCGCGCGGAAGGAGGCTCCCGGTGACCGTGGCGACCTCTTCTTTCGCCGATCTGCAGACGGCCACCGCCCCTGAACGAGCGCGCTGGATCCGCGAAGCCGGCGGGCTCGACGCCGCCATCGACGCAGGCCTCCTCGAACAGACCGTCGCATTGCCGCTGGTCGAAGCGCTGGTGCTCGGCCTGATGCGTCAGGGTGTCACAAAATACCTCGCGATCTTCGGGCACGGCAGCACGGCGGTAGCGGATGTGCTGGAGGCCTATGAGGCTGAAGGGCTGGTGCGCTGCTGGCAATTCCGCAACGAAGTCGAAATGGCGCATGCCGGCACCGCACTCTCCTGGGTCTATGGCGAGCCCTGCGCGGTGGTCACCTCGATCGGCCCCGGCGCGTTCCAGGCAATGGCGGCATCGCTCGCCGCCTCGTCCAACGGCGTCGGCCTCTACCATCTCTATGGCGACGAGACGACCCATGGAGAGGGCTACAACATGCAGCAGGTGCCGAAGCCGGCACAGGGGATCTTCTCGCAAATCACCTCCCTGATGGGGAGTTCCTACACGCTGCATACTCCGGGCGCGCTGCGGGATGGACTGCGCAAGGGAGCGGCTTGCGTATTCCACCCGTGGCGCCCCGGACCATTTTTCATGAACATGCCGTTGAACACGCAAGCGGCACCCGTGACCTTGCGCCTGGACGCCCTGCCCCAGCGACCGGTCTTCCCAAAGCTCGCACCCGCCGACGACACGGGGATCGAGAAGGCCGCCGCCGTCATTGCCTCGGCCAGCAAGGTGGCTCTCAAGCTCGGCGGCGGCGCACGCGGAGCATCCGCCGAGATCCGCCGCCTGGCGGAGGCATCCGGGGCCGCGGTCGTGCTCAGCCCCGGCGCCAACGGCGTGATGCCGGCAGACCATCCGCAAAACATGCATGTCGGCGGCTCCAAGGGTTCGATCAGCGGCAACTGGGCGATGGAGGAGGCCGAGGTCCTGGTGGTGATCGGCAGCCGCGCCGTCTGCCAGGCGGACTGCTCCGGAATTGGCTGGCCCAATGTCCGCGAGGTCATCAATATCAATGCCGACCCTATCGACGTCCAACACTACAACCAGACGATCGCGCTCACGGGAGACGCGGCAATCGTTGCGACACGACTGGCCGACGCACTGGGCAGCTATCCCCTAGTCAGCCACAAGGCCTCCTGGCTCCAGGCTGCCCGCAAGAAAAAGGCCGAATGGGAAGCCTTTCTCGCCGGACGGTTCTCCGCTCCGCGTCTGACCGATCCCGTCTGGCAGTGCGAAGTACTGACCCAGCCTCAGGCGATCAAGATCGCCAGCGATTTCTGCCAGCGCCACAACGCGTTGAAATTCTTCGATGCGGGCGACGTTCAGGCGAACGGCTTCCAGATCGTCGACGACACCGCGACCGGCGAGACCTTTACCGAAACGGGCGCGTCCTACATGGGCTTTGCGGTCTCGGCGCTGCTCTCGTCCGCCCTTGCAAACAAGGGCCGTTACGGCGTTGCCTTCACCGGCGACGGCTCGTTCATGATGAACCCGCAGGTTCTGATCGACGGCGTCGAGCATGGCGCGCACGGGACGATACTGCTTCTCGACAACCGGCGCATGGCCGCCATCAGTCATCTACAGCTTTCCCAGTATGGGCGTGATTTCCGCACGAGCGACGGGGTGGCGGTGGACTACGTGAAGATGGCGAGCGCCGTTCGGGGCGTCCGGGCGATCTGGGGCGGCACGGACGAAATTTCGCTGCTGACGGCGCTGGAAGAGGCCCGCCGCCATCCCGGCCTGAGCCTCGTTCATGTCCCCGTCTATTTCGGCGAAGACCCCAGCGGTGGACTGGGCGCCTATGGACAATGGAACGTCGGCAACTGGTGCGACGACGTTCAACGGCAATATGCCCGCACCCTGATTTGAGGCTGAACCATGTACGAACAATACGGACTGCTGATCGGCGGCGAATGGCGGCCGGCCTCCGACGGAGGCCTGATCGAGGTGAAGAGCCCGGCGACGGAAAACACCGTCGGCCATGTACCGGCGGCGACAGAGGAAGACGAACGTGCAGCCCTTGCCGCCGCCGAAGGCAGCTTTGCCCCCTGGGCCGCCGTTGCGGCCTGGGATCGCGCCGCGATCCTCAGGCGCGCGGCCGACCTGATGCGCGAGCGCGTAGGAAAGTTCGCGCACATCATGAGCAGCGAGACCGGCAAGCCGCTCGCAGAAGCAGAAGCTGAGGTTCGCGCCAGCGCCGACCAGTTCGAATGGCAGGGTGAGGAAGCCAAACGCATCTACGGCCAGACGATCCCCGGCCGCCACCCGGACGAGCGCCTTTCGGTGATCTACCAGCCGGTCGGTCCCTGCCTAGCGCTCACCGCCTGGAATTTTCCCATGCTCCTGCCGGCCCGCAAGATTGCGGCAGCGCTTGCGGCCGGCTGTACCGTGATTGTCCGACCGGCCTCCGAGGCGCCGGGCAGCTGCACGGCGATCGGCGAGGCGCTGATCGACGCCGGCCTGCCCAAGGGATGCCTGTCGATTCTGACCGGCCCCGCCGTGCCGATGGTCTCGCGGTTGATCGCATCGCCCGTCATCCGCAAGGTGTCGCTGACCGGCTCCGTGCCCGTCGGTCGGGAGATCCTCAAGGCAGCGGCCGACGGCATCAAGAAGGTGACAATGGAGCTGGGCGGCCATGCGCCGGTCATCGTCCACGCCGATTTCGATCCCGTCGCGGCGGCGGAAAAGCTGGCCGCCACCAAGTTCCGCAATTGCGGTCAGGTCTGCATTTCCCCGTCACGCTTCTATGTACACCGCTCGATCCTCGCCCCCTTCGAAGAAGCCTTCGCCAAATACGCGCGCGGCCTGACGATCGGTGACGGGCTGAAGCCCGGCGTCACGACCGGTCCGATGATCCGCGCCCGCTCGCTCGCCAGTGCCGAGGCGCTGATTGCGGACGCGCTCGACCGTGGCGCGAGGCTGCTCGCCGGCGGAAAGCGTCCGGCGCATCTCAATCGCGGGCATTTCCTGGAACCGACAGTCCTCGGCAACGTGCCCGACGATGCCCGTATCATGCGGGAAGAACCCTTCGCGCCGATTGCGCCGATCGCGGCTTTCGACAGCCTTGACGAAGTAATCGCGCGGGCGAATTCCACCGATTTCGGCCTCGCGGCCTATGTCTTCACCCGAGATTCCGCCCTGGCCGCGCAGACGGCGGAGGCGCTTGAGGCCGGCATGGTCGGCATCAACGAGACACTGCTCGCAACCGCCGAGGCACCCTTCGGCGGCACGCGTCAGAGCGGCTTTGGCCGCGAAGGAGGAAGCCTTGGCATACTCGACTATCTGAACCCGAAATACATACGCCACCGGCTGGTGAAGGGAGCACTCCATGACTGACAAGAAGCCCGCCGGTCTCGACAATGGATTGACCAACTACGGCGACCGGGATTTCGCCCGCTACCTGCGGCGTTCCTTCGCCAGCTCGATGGGCTATACAGGGGCCTCGCTCGACAAGCCGATCGTTGGCATCTGCACCACAGAGAGTGGCTTCAACAATTGTCATCGCCATTTTCCGGAGATGATCGAGGCGGTGAAACGCGGCGTGCTGGCCGCCGGCGCGCTGCCCGTCACCTTCCCGGTGATCTCACTCGGCGAAGTCTTCCTCTCGCCGACCTCGCTCGTCTATCGCAACCTGATGGCGATGAGCGTCGAGGAAATGATCCGGGCGCAGCCAATGGATTCCGTCGTGCTGATGGGCGGTTGCGACAAGACCGTGCCGGCACTGCTGATGGGCGCCTATTCCGCAGGCAAGCCCGCGGCCCTGGTCGTCGCCGGCCCGATGATGACTGGCCGCCACAAGGGCGAACGACTGGGCGCCTGCACCGATTGCCGCCGCTTCTGGAGCAAATACCGCGCCGGCGATGTCGACAAGCAGGAGATCGACCAGGTTGAGGGCCGTCTTGCCGTCACGTCCGGCACCTGCGCCGTGATGGGGACAGCGAGCACCATGGCGCTGCTGGCCGAGACCCTCGGCATGATGTTGCCGCACACCGCCGCAATTCCGGCCGTGCATGCCGACCGTCTGCGCGCGTCGGAGGAGACCGGCACGCTCGCCGCGGAGATGGCCATGACCGGCGGCCCGCGCCCGGAAACGCTCATCACCCGGGCATCGATCGAAAATGCGCTGCGGGTGCTGCTCGCCGTGTCGGGCTCGACCAATGCGATCGTGCATCTGGCGGCCATTGCCGGCCGGGCCGGGATCGACATCGATCTCGCGGACTTCAACCGGCTTTCGGACGAGACGCCGGTGCTCGTCGACCTGAAGCCGGTCGGCAACGGCTACATGGAGGATTTCCATGCCGCCGGTGGGCTTGAGGGCGTGCTCAGAGGCATTGATGACAAGCTCAATCTCGACTGCCGCGATGTCACCGGCCAGACGCTCGGCGAGCGGCTGGCAAGGCCGCTGAGCGACCCGATCGATCGCGTCGTGATCCGAACCGCCGACAATCCGGTGGATCCGCTCGGCGGACTGATCGCACTCACCGGCACGCTCGCCCCCGAAGGGGCAATCCTGAAACGGGCGGCAGCAACTCCCGCCCTGCTCGAACACGAAGGTCGCGCCGTCGTGTTCTCCTCTCTGGAGGATCTCGCCGCGCGGATCGACGATCCCGCTCTCGATGTCGCGGCCGAAGACATCCTGGTCCTGCAGAATGCAGGGCCCCGCAGCGCATCCGGCATGCCGGAGGCCGGCTACCTGCCGATCCCGAAGAAGCTGGCGGCAAAGGGCGTCAAGGACATGGTGCGGATTTCCGATGCGCGCATGTCGGGCACGGCCTTCGGCACGATCGTCCTGCATGTTACGCCCGAAACCGACCTCGGCGGGCCCTTGGCTCTGGTCAGGAACGGCGACCGTATCCGCCTTTCGGCCAGCGAAAAGCGAATCGATCTGCTGGTCCACGAAGAAGAACTCGCGCGCCGTCGCCAGGAGTATTGTCCGAACACTACGGAGCCCGCACGCGGCTATG
Organism: Ciceribacter sp. T2.26MG-112.2; assembly: GCF_900492205.1. Lineage (GTDB taxonomy): Bacteria > Pseudomonadota > Alphaproteobacteria > Rhizobiales > Rhizobiaceae > Allorhizobium > Allorhizobium naphthalenivorans_A. Next base: position 61,045 of record NZ_UEYQ01000004.1, on the reverse strand, counting down.
CGCTCCTTTATCGCCGGCACGTTCTGCCGGCCACAAAGGGCTGTGACTTCGATTTTCTCCGCGTCAGCGCATAAGTACAAACGCCCCTGTGCACTATGGCTCAAGGATACCGCAATGCTTCTTGGGCTTTGACGCAGATTTGCTGAAGCGCGCCCCCCTACGACGCGCTTCAGCAAATGTGTGTCAGAGCCAATGTTGCACGCCGAAACACAAACTCAAGCCCCGCAGCTTGCTCTCGATCGCAAGATCGAACAGCGCGCGGTCGCGCATGCGGCAACTCCCTGTCGAGGAAGAAGCAGAGGAACGCATGATCCAGGCTTTCGCGGCGCCACGCTCACCGGCTTCTGCAAACCAAAAGCTGGTCTTTGATTTGTAAGCACGGATGAGGAGAGCCGTTGGTAACCGGTTTATCTGCGTCGCCTTCGCAATGGCACCCGACACAAGCCGTGAAGTTCGGCTTCACTCCTGCTCTGCCATCCGATAGCCGACGCCCGGTTCCGTGCGCACGATCCGCGGCTGCGTTGGATCCCGCTCGATCTTGTGGCGAAGCTGACCGATGAAGACGCGCAGGTAGTGGAGGTCATCGGCGTGGGCTGGCCCCCACACCGACGTCAGCAAGGTGCGGTGGGTCACGACGCGGCCCGCATGCCGGGACAGATGCAGAAGCAGGTCGTATTCCTTGGGCGTGAGGCGGATAGTTTCCGAGCCGCGCGAGACCAGGCGGCGGATCGGATCGATGGTGAGGCCGTCGACTTCCATGATCGTTGGAACCGCCTCGCTCCGGCCGCGGTGCCGCAGCGCGCTGCGAATGCGGGCGGTCAGCTCACCGATGCCGAAGGGCTTTTCGACATAGTCATCGGCCCCCAGGTCGAGCGCTGCGATCTTTTCGCTCTCGCGGTCGCGGGCCGAAAGGATGACAATCGGGATATCGCTCCAGCCGCGCAGGCTGGCGATGACCTCCTTGCCGTCCATGTCGGGCAGGCCGAGATCGAGGATCACCAAATCCGGCGCCTGCGTCGCAACCGCCTTCAGCGCCTCCGCGCCGGTCGCTGCTTCAATGACCTCGTAGCCCCCCGCCGCAAGCGATGGCTTCAGGAAGCGCTGGATCTGCGGCTCGTCGTCGACGACGAGAATACGCGACAGCGTCATCTGGGCTCTATCCTCGATCCCTCGGCTCCGGGAAATCGCATCACGACGCGTGTTCCCCTCTTCTTCAGTGCCGGGCTTTCGGCATGGATCTTTCCACCCATCGCTTCGACGAAACCGCGCGCGATGGAGAGGCCAAGGCCCGTTCCGGGCGCTCGCCCGTCCGGCTTGCCCCTGCGATAGAATTTTTCGAAGACCCGGTCCAGATCTTCCGGCGGTATGCCCTTGCCAAGGTCCGTAACCGAAATCAGCACGTCAGCGCCGTCGCGCCGCGCATAGACGTTGATCGGCTCCTCGCCTCCGTATTTGACCGCATTGTCGAGAAGATTGAACAGCACTTGGCCCAACAGCACGCTGTCGCCCTTGATCAGCGGCAAATCCGGGGCGATGCCCGTTTCGATGACGCGGCCGGGCGCATATTTGCGCGTCCGATCGACGGCGGATTGGATGACGTCGGTCACGTCCACCCAGTCCCGCTTGGGCTTCAGCGTGCCGGCCTCGATGCGCGTCATGTCGAGCAGGTTGGCGACGAAGCGGCTCATCCGGCCGCTCTCTTCCTCGATGGATTGGAGAAGGTCGTCGCGGTTTTCGGGCGTCATGCGCTCGCCGAGCTGGCGCAGGCCGGTCACGGCGCCGGTGATCGTCGCCAGCGGCGTCCGCAGGTCATGGGAAATCGAGGACAGCAGGGCTTCCCGGTAGCGTTCGCCCTCGAGGCGTGCGGCCTGAATCACCGTTTCCTCGGCGAGCCGGGCACGATCGAGGGCGATCGCCGTCTGGTCGAGGATGGCCGTAAGGGAACGCTCGGCGTTGAGGTCGAGCCTTTCGGCCGTATGTTCGACCCCGCACACGCCGACAATCCCGTGTGGCCCGAGCAGCGGCCGAAACTCGAAGCGACTGTTCGGCAGAGTGCCCGTCCCATGTCCGGCCGGCTCGCGTTTCTCATGGGCCCAGCGGGCCGCCGTCAGGTCGGTCACGTCTAGGTCTGCGTCCGGTGGCCATGCCGCCGCCACGCTCAATTCTCCGCTGCGGGCAAGAAGGAGGACGACTTTTCTCTTCAGGCTCGTCTGCAATTGCGACACGGTCAGCCAGATGGCGTCATCCGTCTTGGCGATCGTCGAGAGCTTTCGCGAGAAGTCGTAGAGGGACTGCAGCGCCGTTGCCCGGACTTGCGCGATCTCGGCCTGTTCGCGAATGCGCGAGGCAAAGCCACCGGCGATGATGGCGACAGCAAGAAACACGAACAACGCGAAGACCTCATGCGGCGCGGCGATCGTGAAGGTGTGCAGCGGGTCGATGAAGAAGAAGTTGTAGGCGAGCGTGGACATCAGCGCCGCGAGGAAGGCTGAAAGATAGCCCCCGGACACCGATGCGCCCAGCACGGCGAGCAAGAAGAGAAGCGAAATGTTCGGCAGATCGACGAATTGGTCGATCACCTTGCCGACCGCCGTGATGGATGCGACGAAGCCCAAAGCGATCGCTGTGGACTGCCGCAGCGTGGCAAGGTTGGGTGTGGGCCGCCGCAGTGTCGTCGGTTGCATTTCGCTTCTGTCGGGTGTGACCATGTGGACGCCCAAGCCGGAGGCTTTTCTGGACAGGGCATCCGGCAGCGATCTTGAGAAAAGCCGTTCCATTCCCCGCCGCCGGCGCGCTCCGATCACGATCTGCGTTGCATGTTCGCGTCGGGCCAGCTTCAGGATTTCATCGACGAAATCATGGCCGATGATCCGTCGGGTTTCCGCGCCAAGCTGTTCTGCGAGACGGAAGAGCGTCTCGATCTTCTGCAGACGTTCGGGTGTTTCCACCTCCCGGTCGGCGCGTTCGATGGAAACGACGATCCAGGGCGCGTTCAGCCCGGAAGCGAGGCGGCTTGCCACCCGAACCACCTTTTCCGAGAGCGGGTCGGATCCGACGCAGACGATCAGTCGTTCGCCCGTCGCCCACGGGCCGTCAATGGCGTTCTGCCTCAGGTAGTCGACCATCTGGTCGTCGACGCGGTCTGCGGTGCGGCGAAGGGCAAGCTCGCGAAGCGCTGTGAGGTTGCCGAGGCGGAAAAACTTGTCGACGGCGCGACCGGCGCTTTCCGGCAGATAGACCTTGCCTTCCTTGAGGCGATCGATCAGCTCGGTCGGCGGAAGGTCGACGAGGATGACCTCGTCGGCGCGTTTCAATACGACATCCGGTACGCGTTCCCGCACCGTGACGCCGGTGATCTGGGCGACGAGATCGGCCAGGCTTTCCAGATGCTGGATGTTGAGGGCCGTCCAGACATCGATGCCGGCCGCGATCAGTTCCTCGATATCCTGGTGCCGCTTGGGGTGGCGGCTGCCTTCAGGGTTGGAGTGCGCCAGTTCGTCCACGATGACGATGCGGGGCTTGCGGGCGAGGGCCGCATCGAGGTCGAGTTCCTCCAGCATGCGGCCGCGATGGGCGATGCGTTGTCTCGGCATGACCTCCAGGCCCTCAAGAAGGGCGGCCGTCTCGCCGCGACCGTGGGTCTCGACCACGCCGACGACGACGTCGATGCCGTCGGCCTTCAACCGCCCGGCGCGAGACAGCATGGCGTAGGTCTTGCCGACGCCGGGCGCTGCGCCCAGGAAAACGGTCAGCTTGCCCCGGCGGTCTTTCTCCGCCAGGGCAAGCAGGGCATCCGGATCCGGTCTGCGGGTCTTGTCGCGATCGTCGTCCGCCATTCGTCGTCTCACATATTCAGAGCATCGAGTTCCAGATTGAGCTCTAGCACATTCACGCGCGGTTCGCCGATGACGCCGAGTTCACGCGCTTGCGTCATCCGGTCGACCAGGGTCGCAATCGCTTCCTCGGCAAGCCCGCGGGCCTTTGCCACGCGCCCGATTTGGGCGGTCGCGAAATCCGGCGAGATATGTGGATCGAGGCCCGAACCCGACGTGGTCACCGCGTCTGCCGGGGACGCTACCAATAGACCGCTTGCCTTCAGCCGTTCGACCTCGGCCGCGACGCGGTCCTTGAGCTTGACGGAGGTTGTGCCGAGATTGGAGCCGGAGGAAGCGCCGGCATTGTAGGCGTCCGGCCCGGTCGCGGACGGTCGCGGCCAGAAATAGCGGTCGGATGTGAAGTTCTGGCCGATCAGGGCGGAGCCGATCACGTTTCCGTCCTTCTCGATCAGGCTGCCATTGGCGCGGGCCGGCAGAACGGCTTGGGCAATGCCGGTCACCGCCAGCGGATAGGCGAGTCCGGTCAAAGCCGTCATGGCGACGACGAAAGTAATTGCGGGGCGAAGATGATGGATCATGGTTACACCAGATGAAGAGCGCTGACTGCAAGGTCGATGACCTTGATGCCGGCAAAGGGAAGGATCAGGCCGCCCAGGCCATAGATGAGCAGATTGCGCCGCAGCAGCGAGGCAGCACCCGCCGGGCGGTAGGCGACGCCCTTGAGGGCGAGCGGTATGAGAGCCACGATGATCAGGGCATTGAAGATGACCGCTGACAGGATGGCCGATTGCGGCGAGGCCAGCCCCATGACGTTGAGGGTTTCGAGCGCCGGATAGGTGGCGACGAACAGCGCCGGGATGATGGCGAAGTATTTGGCGACATCGTTGGCAATCGAGAAGGTCGTCAGCGAGCCGCGCGTCATCAGCAACTGCTTGCCGATCTCGACGATCTCGATGAGCTTGGTCGGGCTTGAATCGAGGTCCACCATGTTGGCAGCCTCGCGGGCGGCCTGGGTGCCTGTCTGCATGGCAACGCCGACATCGGCCTGGGCAAGAGCCGGCGCATCATTGGTGCCGTCACCGCACATGGCGATCAACCGGCCGCCTTGCTGTTCGCGGCGGATGAAGGCCAGCTTGTCTTCCGGTGTGGCCTGGGCGAGATAGTCGTCGACGCCGGCTTCCGAGGCGATGGCGGCCGCGGTCACCGGGTTGTCGCCGGTCACCATCACGGTGCGGATGCCCATGGCGCGAAGAGCTGCGAACCGCTCCTTGATGCCGGGCTTGACCACGTCCTTGAGGTGGATGACGCCAAGCAGCCGGTCGCCATCGGCAACGGCCAGCGGCGTGCCGCCGCTGCGGGCCACCAGATCGACGGCGCGGCGGAAATCGGCAGGCGCATCGTCTTCGGTCAGGCCGGCGAATTTCAGGACGGCATCGACGGCGCCCTTGCGGAACTGTCGTCCGCCCTGATCGACACCCGACAGGCGGGTTTCGGCCGTGAAGGCGATGACCGCGTCGAAGCGGGCCTCCGGCATCGCAACGCCGAATTCTCCGGTCGCCAGCGCAAGGATGGACCGGCCTTCCGGCGTTTCGTCGGAAAGGCTGGCAATCAGTGCGGCCTCGGCCAGTTCCGTCTGCGTCACGCCGGGTGCGGCCAGGAAGTCGCTGGCCATGCGGTTGCCGAAGGTGATCGTGCCCGTCTTGTCGAGCAGCAGCGTATCGACGTCGCCGGCCGCTTCCACGGCGCGGCCAGAGGTGGCAATCACGTTGAATCGGACCAGGCGGTCCATGCCGGCAATGCCGATCGCCGACAGCAGACCGCCGATCGTCGTCGGGATCAGGGTGACGAGCAGGGCGGCCAGCACGGTGACGGAGATGACGGTGCCGGAATAGCCGGCCAGTCCCCAGATCGCCACGCAGACGAACAGAAAGACCAACGTCAGGCCCGATAGCAGGATCGACAGCGCGATCTCGTTCGGCGTCTTCTGGCGCTGGGCGCCTTCGATAAGCGCGATCATGCGGTCGACGAAGGAGGAGCCGGGCTGAACGGTGATCTTCACCTTGATCTCGTCGGAAAGCACCTGCGTGCCGCCGGTCACGGCCGAACGGTCGCCGCCGGATTCGCGGATCACCGGTGCCGATTCCCCGGTGATCGCGCTTTCGTTAACGGAGGCAACCCCCTCGATCACCTCGCCGTCGCCGGGGATCAACTCGCCTGCCGCGATGAGGACGATGTCGCCGATCTTGAGGCTGGACGCGGGAACGGTCTGGATACTGTCGTCAGACGACAGCCGGCGGGCCGTCAGTTCGGATTTGGTGCGCTTCAGGCTGTCGGCTTGGGCGCGGCCGCGTCCTTCCGCCACGGCTTCCGCGAATGTGGCGAAAAGAACGGTGAACCAGAGCCAGGCGGAGATCTGGCCGGAAAAGCCGGTTTCCGCCGCGCCGGTGACGAGGTCGCGCACGAAGAGCACGGTGACAACCGCGGCCACGACCTCGGTGACGAAGATCACCGGATTGCGCAGCAATTGCCGGGGATCGAGCTTCAGGACAGCGTCGCGCGCTGCCGGCAGCAGGATGGCAGGATCGAGAAAACCCGGTGCCTTACGGTCTTTTGACATGGACTGTTCCTTCAGAAGGTCTGGCCGGCGAGCATCGCGAGATGTTCGACGATGGGGCCGAGGGCAAGGGCCGGGAAGAATTGCAGCCCGCCGAGGATGAGGATGATGCCGATCAGCAGGCCGACGAACAGCGGACCGTCGGTCGGGAAGGTGCCGGCCGACGCAGGTGATTTCACCTTGGCGGCGAGCGAGCCGGCAATGGCCATGACCGGGACAACATAGGCGAAGCGGCCGAGCAGCATGGCGATGCCGAGAGTGGTGTTGTACCAGGGCGTGTTGCCGGTGAGCCCACCGAAGGCCGAGCCGTTATTGCCCGCCGCAGATGTATAGGCATAGAGGATTTCCGACAGTCCGTGCGGGCCGGCCGTGCCGACGCTTGCCACCGCGAAGGGCAGCATGGCCGAGACGGCGGTGAAACCGAGAATGGCGAGCGGCAGGACGAGGACGGCGAGCATGGCGAATTTCATCTCGCGGCCCTCGATCTTCTTGCCGAGGAATTCCGGCGTGCGGCCGACCATCAGGCCTGCCACGAAGACGGAAAGCAGCGCGAAGACCAGCATGCCGTAGAGGCCCGAACCGACGCCGCCGGGCAGCACTTCGCCGAGCTGGATGAGGAACATCGGTACCAGGCCGCCAAGCCCGGTGAAGGAACCGTGCATGCCGTTGACGCCGCCATCCGAAAGCCCTGTTGTCACCGCAGCATAGAGTGCGGTCATGGCCTGGCCGAAGCGGACTTCCTTGCCCTCCATGTTGCCGAGCGCCGGATCGACGCCAAGCGATGTGAGAATCGGATTGCCCTGGGCTTCCGCCCAATAGGTCACAGCGACGCCGGCGGTCAGCAGCACGGCCATGGCCGCGATCAGGGCCCAACCCTGGCGGCGATTGCCGACCATCTGGCCGAAGGTGTAGACGAGCGCCGCCGAAATCGACAGCATGGCGAAGATGTTGAGATAGTTCGACCAGGCCGTCGGGCTCTCGAAAGGATGGGCGGCATTGACGTTGAAGAAGCCGCCGCCATTGGTGCCGAGCTGCTTGATCGCTTCCTGGGAGGCGACGGGACCGAGCGCGATGACCTGCTGGCCGCCTTCCAGCGTTGTGGCGGTTACCGAGGCGTCGAGCGTCTGCGGCAGGCCCATGGCCACGAAGGCCAGGGCGACGACGATGGCGATCGGCAGGAGTACGTAGAGCGTGGCGCGGGTCATGTCGACCCAGAAATTACCGAGCGTCGAGACCTTGGACCGAACGAAGGCCCGGCTGAAGGCGATGGCGAGTGCCATGCCGGTGGCAGCCGACAGGAAGTTCTGCACGGTAAGGCCGGCCATCTGGGCGAAATGGCCGAGCGTTGTTTCGCCGGCATAGTTCTGCCAGTTGGTGTTGGTGACGAAGGACACCGCCGTGTTGAAGGCGAGATCCGGCGCCATGCCGGCAAAACCCTGAGGGTTGAGCGGCAAGTAGGCCTGCAGCCTGAGGATCGCGTAAAGAGCGAGGAAGCCGGCTAGCGAAAAGGCCAGCATGGAGACCGTGTAGGCAAGCCAGCCCTGCTCCTTGTCCGGCTGGATGCCGGCGAGGCGATAGAGACCGCCCTCCAAAGGGGCAAGGACGGGCGAGAGGAAGGTGCGTTCGCCGGAAAACACCTGCGCCATGTAAAGCCCGAGCGGCTTGATGGCGACGAGGACGGCGAGGAAGAGGAGGCTGATCTGCAGCCACCCGACAATGGTCATGGGAATACTCCTCGAAAAATCAGAAGCGTTCGGGTCGCAGAAGCGTGACCACGAGATAGACGCCAAGGGCGACGGCGACGAAAAGGCCGAAAAGAGGCTCAATCATGCTTGCCTCCGTCATAGCCGGTCGAGGGCGCGGGCGTAGAGTGCGAGAGCGAGAAGCGTGCCTCCGCCGAGCGCGAGGAAGATGAGGTCGGACATGTCCGTTTCTCCTGTTGATACGAATACAGGATTAAGGGTGCCTCAGGTCAGGCTTCGATTGAGAAGATGCGGGAGGGAAATAAAGAAAAGATAAGGATGCCCCTAACGGGCAACTATCGAACCATGGCCACTGATAGTCCCACTGCCGAGCAGGCTTCGTGCCGTCCGAACCGCATGCCCGCTTATTGAGGGGTGAGGCCGGCCACCGGGAACGACCGACATGAACGCGCATGCGGAAATCATTTCCGACAAGGGACCGACCGGAGACGGACAGCTTCCGGCTGTTCTACCCGCCAAGCAGACGCTGTCATTTTGTGTCAGAGCGAAGTGATCTCTCGGTTAGAGCGCTGACCGCTCAGCCCCGCTCCTCGATCTTGACAATGCGGCCGTCTTCCAATGTCAGGATACGGTCAGCGCGGTCGAGGATGCGGTTGTCATGGGTGACGAGCAAAGTCGTGGTACCCCGCGCCTCGCCCATGCGTTTCAACAGATCGACGACCTCGGCCGCACTGTCCTTGTCCAGTGCGGCGGTGGGCTCGTCTGCCAGCACCAGCGCCGGGCTGGAGACAAGGGCCCGAGCCACGGCGACGCGCTGTTTCTGCCCACCTGACAAGTTGGCGGGCAGGTAGGTCATGCGGTCCGTCAGGCCGACAAGGCCAAGTGCATGGCCGGCCGCGCGTTGCGCCACGCCGTCGGGCACGCCACCGTGCACCTGCACTCCCATCATTACATTCTGCGCCGCCGTCAGGCTTTCATGCAGGTTATGGGCCTGGAATATGAAACCCAGACGCCGGCGCAGCGCGACAAGCTGTGTCTGGGGTGCGCCGTTCAATTCGTGGTCCAGAAGCCGTATCGACCCATCCTGGACGGCTCGAAGGCAGCCGACCAGCGTGAGGACCGTGGTCTTGCCGGAGCCGGAGGGGCCCATCAACACGGTGAAGCTGCCGCGTTTCAACGTCAGGTTCACGTCGAACAGGGCTTGTTTCCGAACTTCGCCGCTGCCGAACCAATGGTTCAAGGCCCGTACTTCAACGATTGCGTCGCTGTCCATGGCAGCCTCCTAGAAGAGATCGGCAGGGTCGGCAGCGGCAAGCCGACGGGTGGCGATGGCGCCGGACAGGGCAGAAAACACGATGGTGCCGAGGAAGACCGTCGCCGCCATCGAGGGTGTCATGCCCAGTGGCAGGGTGGTTATCTTGCCCATGACTGTCAAAATGGTCGTCCCGACAACCAGACCGGGGATAAATCCCATGATCCCCAGCACCAGCGCCTCTTCGAAGACGATGCCGAGAAAGAACTGGGGGCCATAACCCATGGCCTTGAAGGTTGCGTATTCGCGCAGGTGGTCGGCCACGTCGGTGGACAGCACCTGATAGACGATCACGATTCCGACGAGAACGCCTATCAGCACGCCGAAGCCGAAGATGATACCCGTGGGCCGCTTGGTCTGCTGGTAGCGCAGGTCCTCTTGAGCTGCTTGTTCATAGCTGCGGATGCGCAGGGATGGGTCGGAGATCAGGGATTTCAGGCGCGTGATCACGGCCTCCGTCTGCGCGCCGGGACGCAGCGTCAAAAGGATATGGTCGGGCGCCGTGGAACTGCGCGTCGGAAACAGCGACAGGAAGGTCTGGTCCGAGACCAGCATATAGCCATCGCCACCAAACCCGCCTCCGCCGGCGAAAGTGGCGTAGGCGGTGACGGTGCGGCCCTGCGTTTCAAAGGAGAGCGGCGATTGCGGACGGATCGCGGAAGCTTCATCCTTGCTCAGTCCTCGGGCCAGCCGGTCGAGTATCGCCGCATCTTGCACCTGCAAGAGGTACAGATCGCTTGCGATATCGGTGGCGAGGAATTCTTTCTTGACCGGGTCCACGCCAAAGGTCGTCAGACTGATGTCCTTCTCGCCCCGGTCCCAGGGAACATTGGCGATCAAGAGACCCATGCCTGCGGAGACATCCGGATCACCCATTGCCTGTAGCAGCCATTGCCTTGCCACGTTGCCGCCATCGGTCAGGGTACTCGCGTCGCTGGCCGAGATCATGATATCCGCCTGGAAGAAGGCATAGGGTCGCAATGTTGCGGCACCCATCGAATTCATGATTCCAAGCTGAACGAAAACCAGCACATTGGCAAAGGCCACTCCGGCAAGTGCCGCCGCGAAGCGGGTGCGGTTATGGGTCAATTGCAGCCAGCCGATCGGCAGCCGCCCGAACAGGCGTTGCAGCAGGTAGCTCATGGATTGGCCCGTGCAGTGGTGTCAATGCGGGCGATGACCTCGAGATTGGTGAAGCGTGCGGCAAGTTCCGAGGAAGCGGCATCCAGCACCACCAGGACCTGGATCACGCGCGCATCCTTGTTTTCCGCTGCATCGTCCGAAATCAGTCCCTGCCGTCCCACGGTCAGCCCAATGCTGCCCACCCGGCCTTGCAGCGTGACACCAAGTGCCGGGGTGGCCAATTCCACCGGCTGGCCGACCAGGACAGTGCTGATGCGGTCCTGCCAGATCTCCACCTCGGCCATCATCTGGTCCGTGTCGCCCATGTCCATGATCCCGTCTGTGGGAGGTCGCTGTCCGGGCGTAACGCGGATGTCGAGGATTGTGCCTGCAATCGGGGCCACGACCTCGGCCCGTGCAAGATCAAGCTGCGCACGGGCCAGGTCGGATCGGGCGGCATCCACATTGCGGCTGGCTACGATCACGTCGGGCTGCTCGTCCAGCGTCACCGCCGAATACCGCTTCAACGTTGCCTCAGCGCGTATAACAGAAAGCTTCGCGCCCTCTGCCGCCGAGCGGGCGGCATCGAGCGTAGCCTGTGTGCCCACATCGTGCGAAACGAGTTCTGCCGTTCGCGCCAGCGTCGTCGCGGCTTCTGCCGCAGTGGCCACGGCTTGGTCAAGCGTGGCTTGTGCTTCGTTGCGGCTTGCCTCTATCGCGGCACGGGTCTGAATGAGGTTTGCTTCGCGAACGGCAAGGTTTGCCTCGGCCGTCAGAACCGCGCCTGCCAGAGCGGAGTGATTGTCGAGCCGCGCCAGCACGGTGCCCTTCTCCACACGATCACCCACGGATACGAGAATTTCGGCGACACGCGCATCCCCGGCGCCGTAGGGCGCCGCTACAACCGAGACATCGCCACGCGGCATCACGCGCGCCAACCCCACCACATCGGTGGGCAGCAGGGTTTCCGCCATCTTCGGCGGCAGCTCGATCTCGGGCGGCAGAGCAATGGGTGCATCCGAGCCGCCACCGGGTGTAAGGCCCGTCAGTGCGTAGAACTTCTGCAACCCCGTCGGCTGAAAGTACATTCCGAGCACCGCGCCCGAGAACATGAACACCGGGACCAGCAGGACCAGCAGATACCGCTTGCGAAACCAGCGGCGCCGACGAGCAGCTGTCGGCTCAGACAGTTTCAGATCAATCGGAAGGCTTTGCTCTTCGGGCGCTGACATGGCGGTCTTCTCTTTCTGTCGATCTTGGAAATTTGGATTGATGCTCAACCCGATTGAACCCGCTGCGTCGAGACGCTTCCAGCATGATGACCCATGACTGTTCTTGTCCAGCACATTCGCCGGGCTCCCCCGCCGGCGACCTTTAACGGTAGAGCCCCACTCGGTAGTCGCCGCTACTTTGCGGGGCGGAGCATCCGCACCATGACGTTGTTCTTCAGAACGATCCGGTGGAACGGAATGGCCAGCACATGCAGCGCGATCAGCGCCAGAAGGATAACCTTGAAGACGTTGTGGACCTGTGCGGCAACGGTGAAATCGGCGAGCCACGCCAATGCGCCCGAGACGGACATGATCGCCAACACCGCATAGAGGGCCCAGTGGGCGGCATGGCTCAGCACCTTGAGCGGCGCGGGTTTATTCTCGGGCGGTGGTGGCGCGCCATGTCCCAGACGCAGAGCCAGACGCCACAGGATGAAGACGAGGATCAGCCCGCCGCCCGCGACATGGGCCAGGATCAGTGGGTCGAAGGCATAGTCCGTGCCCTGCCGGATCGCATCCCAGGCGGAGGCGATGGAGTCCTTGAAGATATATTGACCGGCGACCAGGAGGGCGACGATCCAGTGGAGCGCGATCTGCGCTCCGGAATAACCTGTGGGATGTGTCATGGCTCTATCCCTTTGAATGATTGGGCGGGCACCTTTCGGCACCCGCTATCCCCTGTCTGGTTACGGTTTGGTCGAGGTTCCGGCATTGATGTCTGTCAAGCGGCCCATGCGGGCCATCATCTTCACGGGAAAGGTGATTTCCTCGGCGCTGATTTCCTTGTTGCCATCATCATCGAGCATGGCGAAGGGTCGCGCGGCCATGCCTTTGGTCACCTCGGAAAAGAGCGCGGCAAATTCCGCCTCGGACAGAGCGCCGCTCTTGTCGGCATCATGGGTGGCGAGCAGGGCGGATACACCGGCCTCTGCCTCCGCAGCCGTGACCTTGCCGTCCTTGTCGGCATCGAAAGCCTGGAAGACCGGATTTTCGGCAAAGCCGCTCATGCCCATCGGCCCATGGCCGGCGCGCTGGCCCATCCGGCCCGGCCCCCATCCCGTACCGTCGCCGCCCTGCATCATCATGCCTGGCGCATGGCCTCCCATCATGCCCCAGGGGCCGCCGCCCGCGATGGCCGGAATGGCCGCACCGCCGATGACTGCGACGGCGGCGATCGCGCCAAGAGTAAGGATCGTCTTGCGTTTCATGGTCTCACCTCTTCGGGTCTGTGTTTCGAATGAGACCAGGATGGAGGGGTTTTGTCGCAGAAGGATGCCGGGACGGAGCCTGAATTGTATCCGTCTGTCGCAAGGGCATGGATTGCGACAGACCGATACGCAAAATTCCTCCCGCTTGCTGCAACGGCAGGCTATCTAAGGACATGACCGATCTATCGCCCCATATCCTGGTCGTGGACGACCACCGCGAAATTCGCGATGCCGTGACGCGCTATCTGGAAAAGAACGGCATGCGCGCAACGCCTGCCCGCGATGCGGCGGAAATGGACCTGGCTCTGAAGGCCGGACGGTTCGATCTGATCGTTCTCGATGTGATGATGCCGGGCGAGGATGGGCTTTCCGCCGCGCGGCGCGTTTCTGCCAATGGCGGCCCGCCGATCCTGATGCTCAGCGCCCTGGGCGAGGAGACCGACCGCATCGTCGGTCTGGAAATCGGCGCTGACGACTATCTGGTCAAACCTTTCAATCCGCGCGAACTCCTGGCGCGGATCAAGGCCATCCTACGACGTTCGGACCGGCCCGAGCCCCTGGCCGGTACTCTTGGTGGGCGCAAGCTGGCCTTCGCAGGTTGGGTGCTCGACACCGATACCCGCGCCCTCACGCATCGGGACGGACGTGAAGTCAGTCTGACAAGCGCCGAATTCAAGTTGCTGACCATCTTTCTGGAACGCCCGCGCTTCGTGTTGTCGCGCGATCAGCTATTGGACCTGACTTCCGGCCGGGTAGCCGAAGTTTTCGACCGCACCATCGACAACCAGGTCAGCCGCCTGCGCCGCAAGATCGAAGATGACGCGGCAAGCCCCAGGATCATCGCCACGATCCGGGCGGGTGGCTACAGCCTTGCCACCGACGTCCGAGAGGTGAGCTGATGCGGCTTGCCCCTCGCAGCCTGACCGGGCAGTTGGCACTGTTGATCCTGGTCGCCTTCCTGGCAGCCCAGTTCATCAGTCTCTGGCTTTTCACGGGTGAACGCGGGACCGCCTTGCAAGCCAGCCTCAGAGTCGAAACCGCCGAGCGGGCGGCGGCGGTCGTTCTCGCACTGGAAGCCGCCGAACCGGACAATCGTCCGGGCATCCTTGCCGCGGCCCGCTCGCATCAAGCGCAATTCGAGGTGGGCGAGAGCGCGATCAGTTTGAAGGAAACTGAGCTACCGGCGGTCCGATCCAGGGTGACAGATGTGCTGGGAAGCCCGCGCGAGATTCGTGCCGAAGAAGTCGGGATCTCCCCGCGCGACGGCCGTCCCATGACGCCTCCTGCCGCGCTTGCCTGGTTGCGTGACCGGCTGCTGGCCGCAGGCGTGGCTCCAACCGAACTTCGCCTGTCCGTGCTCTTGAAGGACGGGACCTGGCTCAATGTCCGCTCCCGCAACGACCGCCGGGATTTCCAGCTCCCTCCGGCTATCCTGGGCACTATTCTGCTTTCGTTGGCGCTGATCATGGCAGCGCTCTGGCTTGGACTGCGCCGGATCACCGGCCCGCTGCGACACCTTGTTCAGGCGGCGGAAGAGATGGGGATCGACGGTCCGGCATTTTCCATGCCGCGCGGCGGGCCCGACGAGGTGCGCGCACTGTCCGACGCGATGGAGCGGATGCAGGCACGCATATCCGGCATGGTTGCCGACCGGACGCGAATGCTGGCGGCGCTCGGTCACGATCTTAGGTCGCCCATCACGGCGCTGCGCCTGCGGGCGGAGATGGTCGATGATGACGAGACGCGAGAGCGCATGGCAGCGACGCTGGATGAAATGCAGGACATGGTCGAGGCGACGCTGGCCTATGCCCGTGGCGTCTCGCCTGACCAGCCGATGGAACCGACGGACATTTCGCGACTGCTCCTGGATCTGGCCTCCGAACTGAGCGAAACCGGTCCGCAGGTGGTAACCGGCACGATGGAACCCGTCACCTTGCCGCTCCGGCGGACGCCCATGCGGCGCGCCTTGCGCAACCTGATAGACAATGCCCAGCGTTACGGGGGCGGAGCGGTCATTGGTCTCAGTCGAGTGGGCAGCGATGTCGTCATTTCCATCGACGATAAAGGACCGGGCATACCCGATGCGGATCTCTCCCGCGTCTTCGAGCCGTTTACACGGCTTGAACAATCCCGCTCTCGTGAGACCGGGGGTGTCGGGTTGGGTCTCCCCATTGCGAGAGCCATACTGCACGCGCATGGCGGAACGGTGGAGTTAACGAACCGGGCCGAGGGCGGCCTGCGGGCGACAGTCACGCTACGAGGCGTGCCTGCTCGGGAAGGATGACGCGGCTGAGATCGGGTCAGGCGATCGAATTTGGCGCAACTCCGACCATGACCAGGCCGGCTGATATCTCCAGCACTTTTGAAATGCGGCCCAGGCAATTTTCTTTCTCATTGAATGCCTTGTCAAAAGCGGCCCTGAAGGCGGTGGCGGCTATCGCCACAGCAGACAGTGTTGCGGCAACACCGGCGAGCATCAGCACGGCAAACACAAGGCCCAGTGCAGGCACCCCGCGAGCAGTCGCATAGGTCATGACGAACAGGGTCAGCGGACAGGGAATGAGACCCGCCACAAAGCCGAAGCTGGCTCCCTTTCGGCGCGCATGCCCGTGGCGCGCGGCACTCATGCCCCGCCAGATCATCCAGAAGCCGATCAGACCGATGAGGCCACGGCTCAGGTGCTCGAGCAGAGGCGAAGATCCAGGCCCAGAGCCGCCAAACATGTAATCGATGACCGGGAGCGACAGAAGAACGATCAGCACCGAGATGGAAATATGCGTTGCGGCGAGCACGAACGCGGTCAGTAGCGCATTCCGCATCCCACCCGACGAACCCGCCACATACGTCGCAAGCAGAAGCTTGCTGTGGCCCGGCATCAGGGCATGGACAGCACCCAGCACCAGCCCCAGGGCAGGAAGGCAAGGAATGCAGTAGCCCCGCCACCACCCGCCAATGTGCGCACATGCTCTCCGAAGGTGAGATAAGTCTCTTTCTGGAACTCGATGATCCAGGCCAGCATGTCAGGTGACCTCAAGCGTTACCCAGGCCAGAACAAGATAGCGGCCGACCTTGGCGAGGGTAACGAGCGTGACAAATGCCGGCAACGGGACCCGCAGCACACCCGCGACAACGGTCAGCGGATCGCCGATGATCGGAACCCAGCTTGCCAGCAAAGACCACTTTCCATAACGCCGGTACCAACCCTCAGCCTTGTCGAGTTTTTCCGGCGAGACCGGGAACCATCGACTTTCGCGGTAGTGCTCGATTCCGCGCCCCAGTATCCAGTTGACGACCGAACCCAGCACATTGCCGAGGCTCGCAACGCCAAGCAGTGTTACAAGGGGGTACCGATCCGCGACGATCATCATGGCAAGCACCGCCTCCGACTGTGCCGGCAGAATCGTGGCCGCGAGAAACGCAGCGCCGAACAGGCCGGTATAGGCAGCAAGGTCAGTGTTCACGCGGCCAGTCCGGATGCAGCCGGTCGATCATGAAGGCGTGGCTGTGTCGATGCCCATTTCGATGATGACCCTCCATCAAATGGGGATCGTTCTCTGCCAGATCGCCATGGCTGTGTTCGATGTCCGCCTCGTCAGAGGGCCGCCAGACCCGGACTGCGGCGATAAAACCAAGGCCGGCCAAGATGCCAAGGACCATCGCCGTCCACGAGAGGCCAATGGTTGCGCCGAGCCATCCGGCGAGTGGATAGGTTATCAGCCAAGCCGCATGGGACAAGGCGAAATGGGCGGCGAACAAGGCCGGGCGATCCTCGGCATGGGCGGACCGGCGCAACAACCGGCCGGACGGTGTCTGCACGATCGAATAACCGAGCCCGATCAGTAGCCATACCCCTAGTAGCGTCGCGTAATTGCTGACGAATGCCGTCGTGAGCAGCCCGGCGATCAGGATAGCGGCTCCGGAGAGCATCACCGGACGGTCTGCAACGCTGTCGAGTAGTCTTGGCAGCGATAGTGCCGCGACCATCGAGCCGCATCCAAAGGCGGCGAGCGCCAGCGCCGTATCCGATTGCGACAGCCCGAGATTCGCCTGGACGAAGACGACGGTGTTGACGATGACCATGGCGCCCGCTGCGGAAACGGTGAGGCAGAGCGCCAGAAGGCCGCGCAGTCGCGGGGTCGCCAGATAGAGGCGAAGGCCGCGGGTGGTCCGCTCATAGATGCTCCGGCGCTCCTTCGCAGGATGGCGCGGCAAGACCACGGACACCACCAGGGCCGCAGACGCCAGAAAACCCACGACAGTGCCGGCAAAGAGCGAATGAAAGGATATGACCGTCAGTAGCGCTGCCGCCAGCATCGGGCTGACGAGGCTTTCGAGATCGTAGGCGAGCCTCGAAAGCGACAGGGCACGGGTGTAATCCCTCTCGTCGGGCAGGACATCGGGAATGGTTGCCTGGAAGGCCGGCGTGAAGGCGGCGGAGGCCGACTGAAGCACGAAGATCAGCACATAGACCTGCCAGATCTCGGTCACGAAGGGCAGGCACAGCGCCACGGCTGCCCGCACCAGATCGAGGCTGACCAGCATGGCGCGGCGCGGCAGGACTTCTGCGAAAGCCCCGGCAATCGGTGCGACCGCTACATAGGCGATCATCTTGATGGCGAGCGCCGTTCCCAAGACCGCGCCGGCCCGGTCTCCGGCAAGGTCATAGGCCAGCAATCCGAGCGCCACGGTCGCGAGCCCCGTTCCAACGAGCGCGATCACCTGCGCCAGGAACAGATGCCGGTAGGTTCGATTGGCTAGAACGTCCAGCATGGCGGCTCCCTCAGAGATATTTGGTGATCGCCTTGAACTCATCGATCGACTTGCGCTGCTCGCGGTCGAGCGCGCCGACCGTTTCGTCGAGGCAGTGGTCGAGATGATCCTGGATCAGCGAGCGTTTGGCGTTTTCGACCGCCTTCTCCACCGCATGAAGCTGCTGGGCGATGTCGAGGCACGGCTTGCCGGCATCGATCATCGCGATCACGCTCTTCAGATGACCCTCGGCCCGCTTCAGCCGTTTGACGATGTCGGGATGGGATTCATGTCGATGCTCTGTCATGGTTCTTCTTCCTATCCCCCTGGAGGGGATATTTCAACGCGCTTTCTTGTTTTCCTGGCCAATCACGTCTATCTGCTTGTCCATGCTTCTTCGCGACAGGAGACGATTCGGGGCCGTGATGACGACCGTGCTGGCTATCGTTGCCACGCTCGTCTTTGCCTTCGTTCCCGCAGGGAGCCACTCCCTCAGCCTGCATTCTCAAGGGTTTGCAATCGCGAATGACGCGCATGCCCACGACAACGGCAGCCATTCGCACGACGATGATCTGGACCTCTCCATGGGCGCTTCCGATGCGGTCGATCACCATCACGCCGATCACACCCACGAAAAGGTGGGCCTGGTGGCTGCCTTGGATGACGTGCTGCGCACCGGCTTGCGAGCCAGTTATCGCATCGTCGATTTGCATCCTGACGGCGGGCCTCCTTACGGCATCCACCGGCCTCCACGCTCCATGAACCTCGTCTGACCCACGCCGCATTCTGCGGCCGGTTCAACTCGTTCACGGACATTTTCATGAATACACTTCTTCGCGGAGGCGTGTCGCACGGGCAGTCAGCCCGCCGCACGCTCGCCTATCTGACACTTGTCGTCCTGTCGCTGCTGTTGCTTGTGAGCACGGCCGCGGCCCATGCCGTCGCCGAAGGCGACAAGGGCTACATCCAGGAGATCACCGGGGTTCATTTGTTCCCCTTCGTCTATCTGGGCGCCAAGCACATGGTCACCGGCTACGACCATCTGCTGTTCCTGTTCGGCGTGATCTTCTTCCTCTACCGGCTGAAGCACATCGCCATCTATGTGAGCCTCTTTGCCGTCGGTCATTCGACGACGATGCTGCTCGGGGTCTATTTCGGCTGGAATGTCAGCGCCTATCTGATCGACGCCATCATCGGGCTCTCGGTCGTCTACAAGGCGCTGGACAATCTAGGCGCCTTCCAGCGATGGCTGGGTTTCCAGCCGAACACCAAGGTCGCCACGCTGATCTTCGGCTTTTTCCATGGCCTCGGTCTCGCGACCAAGATCATGGAATATGAGATAGCCGCCGATGGCCTCATCCCCAACCTGCTCGCCTTCAATGTCGGCGTCGAGATCGGCCAGTTCATCGCGCTCGCCATCATCCTGATCGCCATGAGCTACTGGCGCAAGACCTCCGGCTTCATGCGCCATGCCTACACCGCCAACGTGCTGATGATGACCGCCGGCTGGCTGCTGGTCGGCTATCAGATCACCGGCTACTTCGTCTCCTGACCCAACTAAGGATGAAATCATATGTTCAATTCGCAAGCTCCCAATCCAGACGACCTGCCGTCCTCCAGGCAACTCGTCAAATCGACGGTCATCTCCGTCGTTGCGGCCGCAGCCCTTCTCGTCACCGTCGTCATGCCGTCCGAATACGGGATCGACCCGACCGGTATCGGTTCGGTCATGGGCCTCACCGAAATGGGTGAGATCAAGACGCAGCTCGCCGAAGAGGCGGAACTGGATCGGAAGGCGGCCCAGAACGCGGGAGAAAGCCTCATTCCCACGCAGCCAGCACCAGTTCCACAGGAAGGGTCGAGCCTTCTTGAACGCATCATCCGCGAGTTCGGCATATCGGCCGCCTATGCGCGGGACGCCATTCGAAAGGATGAAGTGTCCATCACCCTCCAGCCGGGCGAAGGGGCTGAAGTGAAACTGGTCATGCTCAAGGGAGCCAAGACGAACTACACCTGGACCGCCAATGGCTCGAAAGTCAATTTCGACACCCATGGCGACGGCGGCGGCGAGAGCATCAGCTACGAGAAGGGCCGCGGCGCAGCCGAGGACAGCGGAGTCCTCGAAGCGGCTTTCGACGGTAATCACGGCTGGTTCTGGCGCAACCGCACCGGAGATCCGGTAACCGTGACACTGAAGACCGATGGCGCCTACAGCGACATCAAGCGCGTCATGTGAAGCAGTGGAGGTCGAGGGCCCCGCCTTCGGCCTCCGTCACTATTGGCATCTCCGGAAGTGGTCACCGACGAAGCAGACGGGCGGCCTTCAGGAACCAGAGGGGGTGATCCGAACGGCCGGGATGGCGTCACATAGCTGCCCTTCAACACGTCTAAAACGGATCGAATTCGACCGGAAATCATTCCCGCTTACGCGCCCCGGCAACCCGTTTGTTCTTGGCGATTTCGTCGAAATCCAGCTTCCGGCGGTCCAAGGTTTGGGCTCAGAGCAGTTGATCCAATTCTTTAAAGGAGCAGACTTGGCTCTCCGATAGAGCCGCCATAGTGGCCCTAGCCAACCTCAGCACCCGTCTCGACGATCAAGAGAAGCCAGCCAGTCGTGGAAAAACCTTACGGCCCAAGGTCCTGAATGGCGGAGAGGGTGGGATTCGAACCCACGATACGGTTGCCCGTATGCCGCATTTCGAGTGCGGTGCTTTCGACCACTCAGCCACCTCTCCGCTTTGCTGGTCGGCGCAAGTTGTGCGCGGGCTGTCTCTTAGCGGGCAAATGTCGGGCTTGCAAGGGCGAAAATCCAACTATCTCGAGCTTTCATCTTGACAGTTTTTGGCCCGTCACGTATGCGAGCCGTGAATTAGACATGGGCCAACTGTGTCCTGATTTCTCCGCCCCGGCGGAAATTCCACCGGCAGGCGCCGCGATCGTTTAGATTTCAGGGCCTGCTTCCCTATCGACTGACAAGAAGACGGCCGTCTGGTTGCCAGGCAGAGCCGGAAACGAACATGAAAGGATAACCAATGTTCGCAGTCATCAAGACCGGCGGTAAGCAGTACCGCGTAAGCGCCAACGACGTGCTGACCATCGAAAAGCTGGAAGCCGAAGCAGGTGCGACTATCGAATTCACTGAAGTTCTCATGGTCGGCGTTGGTGCCGATGCCAAGATCGGCCTGCCCTTCGTGGCCGGCGCATCGGTCAAGGCGGAAGTCGTCGAGCAGAACCGTGGCAAGAAGGTGATCGCGTTCAAGAAGCGCCGTCGCCAGAATTCCAAGCGTTCGCGCGGCCATCGCCAGCACCACACCGTCGTTCGCATCACCGACATCGTCGCTGCGTAACGGTCAAAGAGAAAACAGGTTTAAAGGAGAAATCCAATGGCACACAAAAAAGCTGGCGGTTCGTCGCGCAACGGTCGCGATTCGAATTCCAAGCGCCTTGGCGTGAAGAAGTTCGGCGGCGAAGCCGTCATTCCGGGCAACATCATCGTTCGTCAGCGCGGCACCCAGTGGCATCCGGACGCCAATGTCGGCATGGGCAAGGATCATACCGTATTTTCGCTCATTGAAGGCAATGTCGCTTACCGTACCAAGGCCAATGGCAAGGTATACGTGTCGGTGATGCCGAAAGCGGCCGAAGCAGCGGAATAAAGCCGGTACGCTCTAAACAGCCGGCGTCTCATCGACCCGGCTGGCCGTACCAGGTTCAGTCTAGAAAACAGGGGAGATGGGGCGCCATCTCCCCTTTTTCTTATGCCTTTTTTCAACCAGAAGGAGACTGAACCATGCAGATCGAACTATCGAGGGTCGACCCGTCGCGGTCACCCCAGGACCGGTTGAGGCCGGATCGGTTACGGAGCGATTGCCCCGTCTTGCTGTCGCAGAGGCTCGTCATGCGCGCGCCCCACGAGGAAGACATCGACGCCCTTGCCCATCTCGCCAACAACGCCGCCGTTGCCACCATGGTATCGCGCATGCCGCACCCCTACACGGCACGCGATGCGGCCGATTTCGTGCGACGCACGAATGCTGGCGAGATTGGCAAATGCGTCTATGCGATCACCAAGGCCGACAACGGCGAATTCCTCGGCTGCTGCGCGCTGGAGCCGCATGTCAACGACGCCGACACGCTGGAAATCGGCTATTGGCTCGGCGAGCCGCACTGGAACAGGGGCTATGCCACGGAGGCGGCCCACGTGCTGATCGACATGGCGTTTCGCACCCGCGACATCGCCCATATCGACGCGCGCTGCCGGGTCACCAACATCGCCTCGCGCCGGGTGATCCAGAAGTGCGGCTTCCAGTTCCAGGGCTCGGGCATGGTCGCAAGCCTCGCCATGGGCGGCATGATGCCGGTCGAATGGTACAGGCTCGACCGCAAGACCTGGATGTCCCTGAAGAGCTGGGGGGAGATGCGGTGATGAACGCACCCCTGATGAGGACCTTGCCCTCGATGCCCGGGCCCTGCCCGGTCATCGAGACGGCGCGATTGACGCTGCGTCCGCATCGCATGAGCGATGCCGATGCGATCGCGGAATCGCTCAACGACTACCAGATCGTGCGCATGCTGGCGCGCGTCCCGGTTCCCTATGACCGGCAGGACGCCGCCGACTGGCTGGGCCGTGCAACCTCCGGCATCACGCCGGACTGGTCGCTCGCCATCACCACCGGCGACGACGTTCATCTCGGCGTGGTCTCGATCGAGCTGCGCCACGGCCTCTGGCATCTCGGTTACTGGCTGAACCGCTACTACTGGGGCAAGGGGCTGATGAGCGAGGCGGCGGGTGCGGCGATCGAGCGCTTCTTCCGCCGCATGCCGCAGACGGAGCTTCATTCCGGCGCCTTCGCCGACAATGCAGCCTCGCTGCGTATCCAGGACAAGCTCGGCTTTTCGATCCTGCGATGCGGCGATCTCTATTCATGCGCCCGCAACGCGGTGGCCCCGCATATCGAAACGCGGCTGACGGAGGCGGATTTCCGCCGACCGTGACAGACCCGGACCGGGGCGGCGCATCGTCGCCCCGGGCCTCGCGCAAGGTGCGCAGCAACGCCGGGCCAGCCGGCCGTAAGCGGCGTTCCGCCACCATACCGGCCGAAGAATATGACGATACTCTTTGACCTCCGGCTCAACCGGCTATATCGATGGCCCAAACAATCCCGCTCATCCCGACCCGCAATCAATTGGCAGAAGCATGAAATTTCTCGACGAGGCAAAGGTCTATATCCGCTCCGGTGACGGTGGCGCCGGCAGCGTCTCCTTCCGCCGCGAAAAATTCATCGAGTTCGGCGGTCCGGACGGCGGCGATGGCGGCCGCGGCGGCGATGTCTGGGTCGAGGCGGTCAACGGCCTCAACACCCTCATCGACTTCCGCTTCCAGCAGCATTTCAAGGCCAAGACCGGTACCCACGGCATGGGGCGCAACCGCACCGGCGCCAATGGCGAGGATGTGACGCTGAAGGTGCCCGTCGGCACGCAGATCTTCGAGGAAGACAACGAGACCCTGATCGTCGACATGACGGTCGAGGGCCAGCGTTTCCGCATCGCCAAGGGCGGCAATGGCGGCTTCGGCAATGCGCATTTCAAGTCGGCGACCAACCAGGCGCCGAACTGGGCCAATCCGGGCCTGGAGGGCGAGGAAAAGACGGTCTGGCTGCGCTTGAAGCTGATCGCCGATGCCGGACTGGTCGGGCTTCCCAATGCCGGCAAGTCGACCTTCCTGGCCGCCGTCACCCGCGCCCGGCCGAAGATCGCCAACTATCCCTTCACCACGCTGCATCCGAACCTCGGCGTCGCCACCGTCGACGAGCGCGAATTCATCCTCGCCGACATTCCGGGCCTGATCGAAGGCGCGCATGAAGGCGTCGGCATCGGCGACCGCTTCCTCGGCCATGTCGAGCGCACCCGCGTGCTTCTGCATCTCGTCTCCGCCCAGGAAGAGCATGTCGGCAAGGCCTACAAGACGGTCAAGCACGAGCTCGAAGCCTATGGCGGCGGCCTGGAAGACAAGCCTGAAATCGTCGCCTTGTCGCAGATCGACGTACTCGACGAGGAAGGCCTGAAGAAGAAGGCGCAGGAGTTGAAGAAGGCTTGCGGCAAGACGCCGCTCCTTCTCTCCGCCATCACCGGCAAGGGCATGACCGAGGCGCTCCGGCAATTGCGCGACATCATCGTCGCCGAAAGCGGCAATATCCCGCTGCCGGAGAAACGCGACCGCAATCGCAAGCGCGACCAGGAAACGGAAGGCGATGAATAAATGTCGGCCGGAGCCAAGTCGCTGACGCGCTACAAGCGCATCGTCATCAAAATCGGCTCGGCCCTGCTGGTCGATCGGGGAAGCGGCCTGAAGAAGGCCTGGCTCGACGCGATCTGCGACGACATCGCCGCGTTGAGGGCCCGCGGCGTCGATGTGCTGGTCGTCTCCTCGGGCGCGATCGCCCTTGGCCGCACCGTGCTCGACCTGCCCTCCGGCGGGTTGAAGCTCGAGGAAAGCCAGGCGGCCGCGGCCGTCGGCCAGATCGCGCTGGCCCGGCACTGGTCGGAAAGCCTGTCGCGGTCGTCGATCGTCGCCGGCCAGATTCTCTTGACGCTCGGCGATACCGAGGAGCGCCGTCGCTATTTGAACGCGCGCGCCACCCTGCAGCAGCTCCTGAAGATCGGCGCCGTGCCGATCATCAACGAGAACGACACGGTCGCCACCACCGAAATCCGCTATGGCGACAATGATCGCCTCGCCGCCCGCGTCGCCACCATGGCCGGCGCCGACCTGCTTGTCCTGCTCTCCGACATCGACGGGCTCTATACCGCCCCGCCGCATCTCGACCCCAACGCCCGCTTCCTCGACACGATCGCCGAGATCACTCCGGAAATCGAAGCCATGGCCGGGGGTGCTGCCTCCGAACTGTCGCGCGGCGGCATGCGCACCAAGATCGACGCCGGCAAGATGGCCACCGGCGCCGGCTGTGCCATGATCATTGCCTCGGGCAAGACCGACCATCCGCTGAAAGCCATCGAGACCGGCGCCCGCCACTCCTGGTTCGCCGCCGCCAAGACGCCGGTGACCGCCCGCAAGACCTGGATCGCCGGCCAGCTCCAGGCCGCCGGCGAACTGCATGTCGATGCCGGCGCGCAGACGGCACTGAAGGCCGGCAAGAGCCTGCTACCCGCCGGCGTGCGTCAGGTCGTCGGCCAGTTCAGCCGCGGCGACACCGTCTCGGTGATCGGCGTGGAAGGCCGCGAAATCGCCCGCGGACTTGCCGGATACGACGCCGAGGAGGCACGCCGCATCACCGGGCGCAAATCCTCCGAGATCGAGGACATTCTCGGCTATGCCGGTCGCGCCGCGATGATCCATCGCGACGACCTGGTGATGACCGACCCGGCGCACAAGCACGACGCTACGCAGGCCGACAACCAGGCCGACAAGAAGGACGAAGCCCATGCTTGACAAGGCAAAAGCCGACCTGACCAACGTCGATGCGCTGATGCTGGACATCGGCCGGCGCGCCCGCGCCGCCGCCCGGCCCCTGGCGATCACTTCGACGGAAGCGAAGAATGGCGCGCTTTCCGCCATGGCCGACGCTATTCTCGCCGACGAACAGGCAATCCTCGCCGCCAATGCGATCGACCTGAGGAATGCCGAGGATAGCGGCCTTGCCGCATCCTTCATTGACCGCCTGACGCTCGATCCGGCCCGCATCAAGGCTATCGCAGAGGGCATTCGCGCCATCGCCGAACTGAAGGATCCGGTGGGCGAGGTGATCGCCGCCTGGGACCGGCCGAACGGCCTTGAGATCGAGCGCGTGCGCACCCCGCTCGGTGTTATCGGCGTGATCTACGAGAGCCGCCCCAACGTCACCGCCGATGCCGGCGCGCTCTGCCTGAAAGCCGGCAATGCCGTGATCCTGCGCGGCGGCTCGGACTCGCTCAACTCTTCGCGGGCGATCCATGCCTGCCTCGTCAAGGGTCTCGAAAAGGTCGGCCTGCCGGCCGATGCCATTCAGCTGGTTCCCGTGCCGGACCGCGCCGCCGTCGGCGCCATGCTGACCGGCCTTGAAGGCGCGATCGACGTGATCGTGCCGCGCGGGGGAAAAAGCCTCGTCGCCCGCGTGCAGGCGGAAGCGCGCGTTCCAGTCTTTGCCCATCTCGAAGGCCTCTGCCACGTCTATGTCGACGCTTCCGCCGATCTTGAGATGGCCAAGCGCATCGTCGTCAACTCGAAGATGCGCCGCACCGGCATCTGCGGCGCGGCAGAGACACTCCTGGTCGACAGCGCGGCGCTGGGCACGCATCTCATGCCGATCCTCGAGGCACTGACCGAAGCCGGCTGCGAGATCCATGCCTCGCCGACCGTGCTGAAGATCCATCCGGGCTTCAAGCCGGCAACGGAAGAAGACTGGCGCACCGAATATCTCGACGCCATCATCGCGGTCGCCATCGTCGACGGCGTCTCGGGCGCGATCGATCACATAGCCCGCTATTCATCCCATCACACCGAGGCGGTGATCGCCGAGGATCCGGCTGTCGTCGAGCGCTTCTTCAACGAGATCGATTCGGCGATCCTGCTGCACAATGCCTCGACCCAGTTCGCCGATGGCGGCGAGTTCGGCATGGGCGCCGAGATCGGCATCGCCACCGGCAAGATGCACGCGCGCGGCCCTGTCGGCGTCGAACAGCTGACCTCGTTCAAATATCGGGTGCACGGCACCGGACAGGTGCGACCCTAAGGTGGCTGAGGAAGCGATCGCCCATCGCCATCGTTTCATGCCGCATGTCGAACCGGGCATGGTCGTCGGCCTGTTCGGCGGCTCGTTCAATCCGCCGCATCAGGGCCATGCACTGGTTGCCGAAATCGCCCTTCGCCGCCTCGGCCTCGACCAGTTGTGGTGGATCGTCACCCCCGGCAATCCGCTGAAAAGCCGCGGCAACCTGGCGCCGCTATCCGAGCGGCTCGCCAAGTGCGAGGCGCTGGTCGAAGATCCGCGCATCAAGGTCACGGCCTTCGAGCAGATGCTCGGCACCAGCTACACGGCCAAGACGCTCGACCGCGTGAAGGCACGCAACCGCGACGCCCGTTTCATCTGGATCATGGGCGCGGACAATCTCGCAAGCTTCCATCGCTGGCAGCACTGGCAACGCATCGCCATGACCTTCCCGATCGCCGTGATCGACCGGCCGGGTTCGACGCTCGCCTATCTTTCCTCGAAGATGGCCCGCACATTCGATTATGCGCGCATTGACGAGGACGACGCCGGCGTCTTGTGGAAGAAGAAGGCTCCGGCCTGGACCTTCATCCACGGCCCCCGCTCGACGCTCTCCTCGACCGCGCTGCGCGAGGCCGCCGCGACCTCAGCGCAAGGGGTGAAAAAGCCCGCTCTTTCTGGCCGTCCCTTGAAAGATTAACGGATCGATGCCACCTTCCATGAGTGATTTCCGATCGTGGGAATCACCTTCGTGCTGTTCTGCAAAGAAAGGGAAAACTCTGACAACAGTACACTCCAAGGGAAAGGCGCACGTCGTCATCCCGAAAAGCCCGGAACGTGGCGCCGATGCTGCAGACCGCGCGCTTGAGCTGGTCCTCGCGAGCCTCGAGGACTCCAAGGCAGAAGATATCGTCACCATCAACATTGTCGGAAAATCCGCGCTGGGCGACTACATGGTCGTCGTCTCCGGGCGCTCGAACCGACATGTGGCGGCGATCAGCGAGCACCTGATTTCCGACCTCAAGGACGAGGGCTTCGGTTCTCCCCGCGTCGAGGGACTGGAAGCCGGCGATTGGGTGCTGATCGATACCGGTGACATCATCGTGCATGTGTTCCGCCCCGAAATCCGCGAGTTCTACAACATCGAAAAGATGTGGGCCGCTCCGGACATCGAGGAAGGCACCCTGCACTGACACCGATGGCCCGCTGCCGCTGACACGGATCACGGCAGCAGCGAAGCCCTGACAAGCGGCAAGCGTCGCGCGCTTTGCCGCCATGAGGGTTGCGCGGCCACGAAGGAAGGATCGAGACATGCGCGTGGGCATCTATGCCGTGGGCCGGCTGAAGGCCGGACCGGAGAAGGAACTCGCGTCCCGTTATCTCGACCGTTTCGCCAAGGCCGGGCCCGCCTGCGGGCTCGAATTCCTCCGCTCGGTCGAAATCGCCGAAAGCCGTGCCTCCAATGCAGCGACCCGCAAGCGTGAGGAAGCGGCGGAACTGACGAAAGCCATGCCGGAAGGCGCCCTCGTCATCATCCTCGACGAACGCGGCAAGGCACTCGACAGCCAGGAATTCGCCGACCTGATCGGCGATCACCGCGACCGCGGCCAGCGGGACCTCGCCATCGTCATCGGCGGCGCCGACGGCGTCGATCCGGACCTGCGCGAAAAGACCAAACTCGTCCTCAATCTCGGTCGCATGACCTGGCCGCATCAGCTGGTGCGCATCCTCGTCGCCGAGCAGCTTTATCGCGCCGTGACCATCCTGTCCGGCCATCCCTATCATCGCGTCTGACGCCCGCGAGCGCGCCTCCGCATCGCCCGCTTTGCGTGGGCGGCCAAATCAGCGTATTTTCCGCCGCGAACCGGGATAGCGCCTTGCGATACGACCACCCTCCATCCATCAGCGCCAGAGAAACAGGGCGTCGCCACGCGACCCGCGCGATACTGCTCGCCTCGGTGATGGTGCTAGGCGGTCCGCTTGTCGGTTTGGATGCGCTCGTGATCGCTCAAGGTCCTTCCCCCGCCGTGACCGATCCCGCAGCACCTGATGCCGTCGAGCCCGCGGCTTCCGATCCGGCCGCCGATGACGCGGCCCTTGCGCTTCGCCAGAAGCGCGACGAGGTCGGCCGCGAATTGCAGGAGCTTTCCCGCTCGATGCGGGTGTCCGACGAGAAGGCCGCCGAACTCGAAGAGAGCATCGCCGCCCTTGCCAAGACCTCCGAAAGCCTCAAGCAGGCCCTGATCGAATCAGCGGCGCGGCGCAAGGATCTCGAACGCAAGATCGCCGCAGGAGAGAAAAAGCTCGCCGATCTCGGCATCAGGGAAGACGAGATCCGCGCCTCCTTCAAGGATCGCCGCGCCATCCTCGCCGAGGTGCTGGCCGCCCTGCAGCGGATGGGTCGCAATCCCCCGCCGGCCTTGCTCGTCAGCCCCGAGGATGCGCTCGCCTCGGTCCGCACCGCGATCCTGCTCGGCGCCGTCGTTCCCGGCATCCGCCACGAGACGGAGAAGCTCGCGGCCGACCTCGGCGAACTGCTGCGCCTCAGGATGGAAGGCCAGAAGGAAACCGAGACACTGGTCGCCACCATGTCCAGCCGCCAGGAGGAAGAGCGGCGTATGGACATGCTGCTGGTCGAGAACGACCGGCTGTCGCGGCAGAATACCCTTGAGCTCGCCACCGAGAAGCGCCGCGCCGAGGAGCTGGCAGCGCGGGCCTCCAGCATGGAAGGGCTGATTTCCAGCCTCGAGACGGAGATCCGCTCGGTCCGCGAGGCGGCGGAAAAGGCCCGCGCTGAAGAGGAGCGCCTCAAGCGCCTGAGCGAAGAGCAACGGCAGAAGGCCCGGGAGCTGGCGGCATCTTCATCGCCCGATAAAAACCGCATTGCCCCGGCATATGCCTTTTCAGATCTGAAGCAGAAACTGGAACTGCCGGCAGCTGGCGAGATCCTGCGCCAGTTCGGCGATCCGGATGGCACGGGACACGAAGCCAAGGGCATGGTCATCGCCTTGGCACCAGGCTCGCTGGTCACGGCCCCGGCCGACGGCTGGGTTGTCTATGCCGGAGAGTTCCGCAGCTACGGGCAGATGATCATCCTGAATACCGGCGACGGCTATCATATGGTATTGTCCGGCATGGACCGTGTCAGCACTGGCCAGGGCAAGTTCGTTCTTTCCGGCGAGCCCTTGGCGGTGATGGGGGAGAAAAGAGTGGCGAGCGCGACGGCATTGGCGCTGGAAACGGATCGCCCGACCCTCTACATTGAATTTCGGAAAGATGGAAAGCCGGTCGATTCCCGCGAGTGGTGGACCGGAAGCGGCTCTGGAAAGGCACAGAATGATTCGTAGGGCTTCTCTTGTTATCGTCGGTGCGCTCATGGGCGCGACCGCGATGAGCGTTCTCTATTCGGCGGGCGTTCCCGCACAGGCCGCAGGCACCTCCACCTACAAGGAGCTGTCGATTTTCGGCGACGTGTTCGAGCGCATCCGCGCCCAATACGTGACACCGCCCGACGAGGAAAAGCTGGTCGAGAATGCCATCAACGGCATGCTGACCTCGCTCGATCCGCATTCGGTCTACATGAACGCCAAGGACGCGGCGGACATGCAGACCCAGACGCGCGGCGAGTTCGGCGGCATCGGCATCGAGGTGACGATGGAAGATGACATGGTCAAGGTCATCACCCCGATCGACGACACGCCCGGTGCCAAGGCCGGCATTCTCGCCGGTGACTTCATCGCCGAGATCAACGGCGAATCGGTGCGCGGTCTCAAGCTCGAAGAAGCGGTCGACAAGATGCGCGGCGAGGTCAACACGCCGATCAAGCTGACCATCCTGCGCAAGGGCGCCGACAAGCCGATCGAGCTTTCCATCGTCCGCGAGATCATTCCCATCCGCGCCGTCAAGTCGCGCGTCGAAGGCGATGTCGGCTATCTCCGCGTCATTTCCTTCACCGAGAAGACCTATGACGACCTGGAAGCCGCGATCGAGAAGATCAAGACGGACGTGCCGGCCGACAAGCTGAAGGGCTACGTCCTCGACCTGCGCCTCAACCCGGGTGGCCTGCTCGACCAGGCGATCTATGTCTCCGACGCCTTCCTCGAGCGCGGCGAAGTGGTCTCCACCCGCTCGCGCGATCCGGAAGACACCCGCCGCTTCAACGCCAGCGCGGGCGACCTCACCGACGGCAAGCCGCTCGTCGTGCTGGTCAACGGTGGCTCGGCGTCCGCGTCGGAAATCGTCGCCGGCGCCCTGCAGGACCTGAAGCGCGCCACCGTCGTCGGTACCCGGTCCTTCGGCAAGGGCTCGGTCCAGACCATCATCCCGATGGGCGAGAAGGGTGCGCTGCGTCTGACCACGGCGCTCTATTACACGCCGTCCGGCAAGTCGATCCAGGGCACCGGCATCGAGCCGGACATCAAGGTCGAACAGCCGCTGCCGGAAGAGCTCCAGGGCAAGGTCCGCGCCGAGGGCGAATCGGCGCTCAAGGGCCATATCAAGGGCCAGAACGAGAACGACGAGGGCTCCGGCTCGGTCGCCTATGTACCGCCGGAAGCCAAGGACGACCTGCAGCTCAACTATGCGCTCGACCTGCTGCGTGGGGTCAAAACCGACCCGTCCTTCCCGGCCGACCCGCAGAAGGCCGTCGTGGCAAAGTAAGAAATGGGGCGCCGGAGAAATCCGGCGCCCGCTTGCATTTGCGAGCCGACGGGAGCCGAAAGAACCTTGAGCGCCGATCTCCACGCACCGCTCGGCCAGGGCCGCAAGCCGGCGAAGAGTCCGCGTCGCCGGCCGTCCGCTGCCACTGTGATCGGCAGCCTCGCGCTCGTCTCCGTTCTCGGCCTTTCCACCTATTCCGCCGTCGTTCCGCTGCCGCTACGCCAGTTTGCCGAGACCTCGCCGCCGGAAAGCGGCGTGGAAGAGCAGACCGGTCAGGTTTCGACCGAACCGGCGCCCGCTGGCTCCAAGGAGAATTTCACCACCAGCCGCCCGCTCGGCGGTGCGGTGGTCGAGCGCACGACCACCGACGACGGTTCGGTCGTCACCAAGTTCAGCCCGAAGCCGCGCGACGGAAACGGGCCGGTCCTGATCGACAACCAGAGGCTGGGCCAAGACAGCCGCGTCGCCGCCCTTCCCAATGACGAACTGCTGGAAGACACGCCGGACGGTCGCCTCCCGATCATAGGCCCCGATGGGCTGAGGCCGGTGGAGCAATATGCACGCCCCTGGTCGGGGGCACGCACCACCCGTGTCGCCATCGTCGTCGGCGGCATCGGATTGAGCCAGACCGGCAGCCAGCGTGCCATCCGCGAGCTGCCCGAAGAGGTGACGCTGGCCTTTGCCGCCACAGGCAACAGCCTTTCGCGCTGGATGCAGGAGGCGCGCCGCAAGGGCCATGAGATCCTGCTGCAGGTGCCCTTCGAGCCCTTCGACTATCCCGCCAACAATCCCGGTCGCGGGACCCTGCTGACGAGCGATACGCCGGCCGAATCCCTGAAGAAATTGCATCAGGCCATGGGCCGCATCACCAATTACACCGGCATCATGAACTATATGGGCGCGAAATTCATGTCGGACGGTACGGCCTTCGAGCCGGTCATGCGCGACATCGGCGGCCGCGGGCTGCTGTTCCTCGACGACGGCTCGACGGCGCGATCGCTCGCCGACAGCTTTGCCAAGGCGATCGGCATGCCTTACGCCCAGGGCACGCTTCTGCTCGACGGACAACCGGAGAAGGCAGCCGTGCTGGCCAAGCTCGACGAGCTGGAACGCATCGCCCGCCGCAACGGCCATGCCATCGGAACGGCGGCGGCCTTCGACGAGACGATCGCCGCCATCCGCCAGTGGAGCGAGGAGGCCACCGGGCGAGGAATTGAAATCGTCGGCGTCTCCGCCCTTGCGGCGGAAACCGGACAGTAAGAGGACAGGATGGAAAACACCGCAAGCCCGAAGATCCGCGCCGAGGACCTTCCCTATCGCCCCTGCGTCGGCATCATGGTGCTCAATCCGGCGGGCCTCGTCTGGGCCGGGCGGCGCATTCCCGAGGGAAATTCGGAATATGACGGGTCGCCCATGCTGTGGCAGATGCCCCAGGGCGGGATCGATGACGGCGAGGATCCCTTGCCGGCGGCGCTGCGCGAGCTTTACGAAGAAACCGGCATGAAGAGCGTGTCGCTGCTGGCCGAAGCGAGCCGCTGGATCAATTACGACCTGCCGGCGGAACTGATCGGCATCGGCCTTCGCGGAAAGTATCGCGGCCAGACGCAGCGCTGGTTCGCCTTCCGCTTCGAGGGCGACGAAAGCGAGATCGCCATCGACCCACCGCCGGGCGGCCACACCGCAGAGTTCGACGCCTGGGCGTGGAAGCCGATGCGCGAGCTGCCCGACCTGATCGTGCCGTTCAAGCGCGGCGTCTACGAACAGGTGGTCGCGGAATTCCGCCACCTCGCCGGCTAGAGGAAAGAGCCAAGCGCGTCACCTGGAACCCTACGGTGTCACCGCCTGCGTCCAGGCGATCGGCATTGCGTTTGCCTTCGACGAGACGACTGCCGCCGTGGGCGAATGGAGCGACGAGGCGGCCGGTCGCAGGATCGAATTCGTCGGCGTTTCCGCGCCGCACCCGGTCCAGGAAGGACCTTCGCCGGCCGCAATGGTCGCGTCCCTCGAAACTGTCCGGCCTCGTCGGCGGCTGCACGCCGATCTTCCGGCGCCGCGCGCGTGCCTGGGCACGCCCCTCCCTTTCCCGGCAGGCATCGTCCGCCTCCACCCGCGACGACGCGCGCCTATAGCATCGTCCCGCCCGGCAATGCTATGGGGGGCCGAACACAGGGGACCAGAGCCATGCCGGTAGAATTCTATGCAGATTATGTGCGGCAGTTGCGCACCCTCTTTGCCGAACTCGACCAGCATCCCGAGCGGTTCCAGACCTACGACGTCCACATCGAGCTCGCAGCCTCCGGCAAACTCGTCGTCTACGAGACGAAGAGGCGAAAAGGCCAGACCGACAGCCTCTATTACGGCCGCTCCGGTCCGGGGGAAAACCCGCGTCAGATCGCCCAGGCAACGGCCTTCGCCGCCATCGACCATTTCATGGCCCTCAGCCAGTTTCTCGCCTTCAACGGCAGGCTGGAAAACCTGAA
Source organism: Ciceribacter sp. T2.26MG-112.2 (assembly GCF_900492205.1). Lineage (GTDB taxonomy): Bacteria > Pseudomonadota > Alphaproteobacteria > Rhizobiales > Rhizobiaceae > Allorhizobium > Allorhizobium naphthalenivorans_A. The sequence goes on along the minus strand of NZ_UEYQ01000004.1, from coordinate 27,386 downwards.
GGGCGAGGATGCCGCGCAGAGCCTCACCATCGGATCGCAATATCCGTCCTGCGCCGTCAGTTTCGCCTACCGCAAGAAGGGCCAGCCCAAGGCAAAGGCGATGTTCATGATCTTTGTCGGCTTCAACGACGATCACGATGCGGAGCAATATATCGCGAAGATCGCCGACCCCTCGATCCTGGCGGACCGCCGCCCGCTTCGCGGCGACAAGGTCTACGAGTGGAGGTGAGGGCCTGCATCACCGGCAACGCTTGAGGGCAGGACCCTAACGAAGGTGGCCGAGGCGCCGACAGGTTAGCGCCGGTTACCCCAACGGCGGGAGGACAGCGAAACATGCCGGCTATACCTCTTGTGCCCCGAGCCGCGGCGCGGGCCTCGAAGCATCCAGCGGCAACTCAGCCGTCACCGCGCCCCCACTCGCTTTAGCCCTTTGGCGGTCTTTGGCAAGAAGGCCAACTCTGGACCAGCGCCACAAGCTCCTGCAATCCTAGGGGATCGGCCACCAACGAAACTTGTCGGGAATCCGCGGCCCGCCCTCTGCGGACGGGCCCCGATGTCTTATTCGGCGGCGTCGGCCGATTCGGCATTCAGCTGGCCGTAGCTCTGTTCCCCGATCTTCGACAACAGATCGAGCTGCGTTTCGAGGAAGTCGATATGGCCTTCCTCGTCCATCAGCAGCTCCTCGAACAGCTTCATGCTGACATAGTCGCCGGCCTGGTAACAGATGTCGCGCGAGGCCTTGTAGGCGGTACGGGCGTCGTATTCGCCGGCCAGATCGGCCTCAAGCACTTCCTTGACATTCTGCCCGATGCGCAGCGGTGCGACCGTCTGCAGGTTCGGGTGCCCTTCGAGGAAGATGATGCGATCGATCAGCTTGTCGGCGTGCTGCATTTCCTCGATCGATTCGGCGCGTTCCTTCTTGGCGAGCTTGGCATAGCCCCAGTCGCTCAGCAGGCGATAGTGGAGCCAATACTGGTTGACGGCACCGAGCTCCAGGAAAAGCGCTTCGTTCAGCCGTTCGATTACTTTTTGATCGCCCTTCATGATGGGTCCCTTCTTCTGCGATTGTGCCTCAGAAACTAGGCCCGTTCGCGCCCGCTGTCGAGATGGACCGGCCCAGTTCGGGTGAAAATCCGCTTTTGTTTCAATCTTGTGTGGTGGCGTCGGGCAACGCCCGTCCTTGACGGTGACCGGGAGAAGGGGGGACGTCGCCGCTGAGAGATCCTGCATCTCTGGCCAGCAGGAAAGGGCGCACCCGGCCGCCTCCCCCCGGCTCGGCTTGCTGTCGCGGACCCGGGATTAGGCGTCGGCGAAAGATCGCCTTTTGGTAGGGCATTGCAGGGGAGGAGCGAACCGGGACGGAGCCTGACCGGAGCGAACCCATCACTGCCTTATGGAATTGGCCCGCACCAAGGGTGATGGCTCTTGCCGATCGGCGATCGCCCGGACTGATGGCTAATGATCGCACGATGTTTGCGAGCGAAAATAGAGGGCGGTCTTCGGCCGAAAATGTCCGGGGTGGTTTTCTCCCGCAGACGTTGAAGGATGGTCAAGGGGGTGTCGTTGCTCGATCGGCAGTGGAAAGGTCACGAAACGGCGGGGGCACCTGGGTCCTTTCGGCCAGAGCATTTCCGATGAAAACGGAGAGGCCTTCAAGGCCCTGTCTCTTTGTTTCCACGCCATTCCGGACGCAAAACCGCTTCGCATTTTGCTGGAATGGTGCGAGGCACGGCTTGCGCCTATCAGGCATGCTGCGCCGGATGGGGCAAGGTCAGGCGCTGTCAGGCGACCTGGGCGGCGCGCTGGCGCCGCTCGAGGCTCGCAGCCTTCTGTTCCTCATGGAAGCGCTTCAGGCGTTCCATGAAGTCGACCACTTCCGCGCCGTCCGTCTGACGCGACGCGTGATAATCCTCGGTGGTGCGAATGATGATCTCGACGACGTTGGGAAAGCAGCCGCAGCAGCGCCCACGCTTGCCCATGGCATGGTAGACCTTGGACGGGACAATCAACTGCCAACAATCTTCATCGAGGAGCGCGTTGATGACGTCCTTGATGTCCTTGTCGGTGATGTAATTGCAGCTGCAGACCAGCATGGCCCCTACGCTCTTCCAAACATGACTTTTACGCCCTCCTTTCTGCTAAACAGGATGGCCTTTGTCAAGAAAATTTCCAGGACATGCCTCCCATGGATGCGCGAGCCGAAAACCGGGACGGAACGGCTCCTCGTTTCAATGAAAATTCCGCCCCTTCGGCATGACTTGGCGGACATCGCCGGCAAGCTCGGGCACGTCACGGATCAGCCGCGCCAGGGACCCGGTCGACTTGGTCTCATGCCGCTGCTCGTTGACGGGACGCCGCACCTCGTCGGCATGGGCAAGACCGCCGAAATCCTTGAGCTCCTCGCGCAAGAGGCCGAGCCGTTCGCTGGCATCGACGAGATGCTCGGCAACCACGTGGATCACCCCGTCCGCCTTCTGCAGCCGCCCGCGGATCTTCACCAGACGGGCGCCCATGACGATGGCGCGGTATTGCTCGAAGGTCTTCGGCCAGACGATGATATTGGCGACTCCGGTCTCGTCCTCGATGGTCATGAAGATCACCCCCTTGGCCGAGCCCGGCCGCTGGCGCACCAGCACGAGGCCCGCCACCTCGACGCGCCGTCCATTGGCCGTCTCCTCCAGCGCCGAGGAGGCAAGAACGCCGGCCCGGGCGAGGTCCCCGCGCAGGAAGGAAAGCGGATGGGCCTTCAAGGAGAGCGACAGCATGCGATAATCGCTTATGACCTCCTCGCCCGCCGGCATCGGCGGCAGCGTAATCTCGGCCTCCGCCTGGATCTCCCGCCCGCCGGCCTCGGAAAACAACGGCAGATGCTCGACGGCGGCCCGATGGTCGAGCGCCTGCGCCGCCCAGAGCGCCTCGCGACGGCTGAGACCCAGCGAGGCGAAGGCATCGGCATCCGCCAGCCGCTCGATCGCCGCCCGTGACAAACCTGTCCGCATCCAGAGATCCCGGACAGAGGTATAGCCGCTGCCGCGCCGCGCCACGAGCAGGTTCATCTCGGCCTCGGACAGGCCCTTGACCTGGCGGAAACCGAGCCGCACCGCCCTGGTGCTGAGGATCACCCTGCGCATCGACGCATGCCGCGGCGCGACCCGCCGGACGTCGAAGCCCTCCGCCTCCAGTTCGCTGTCCCAGGAAGAGGCGTTGACGTCGACCGGCCGCACCTCGACACCGTGCTCTCGCGCATCGCGCACCAGCTGGGCCGGCGCATAAAAACCCATCGGCTGGGAATTGAGCAGCGCCGCGCAAAAGACGTCGGGATAGAAGGTCTTGACCCAGGCAGAGGCATAGACCAGCAGCGCGAAGGAGGCCGCGTGGCTTTCCGGAAAGCCATATTCGCCGAACCCCTCGATCTGGCTGAAACAATGCTCGGCGAATTCCAGCGCATAGTCCCGCTTGAGCATGCCGTCGATGAAGCGCTGGCGGAAATTGGCGACCTGTCCCGTCCGGCGGAACGTCGCCATGGCCCGGCGTAACCGGTCGGCCTCGGCCGGCGAGAAGCCGGCGGCGGTAATGGCAATCTGCATCGCCTGCTCCTGGAACAGCGGCACCCCGAGCGTCCGCTTCAGGACGGCCTCGAGCTCGGGCTTCGGATAGCTAATTGCCCGCCCCTCCTGCACCAGCTTGCGGTTCTTCAGGTAGGGATGCACCATATTGCCCTGGATCGGCCCCGGCCGGACGATCGCCACCTCGATCACCAGGTCGTAGAAGACCCGGGGCTGCAGCCGCGGCAGCATGCTCATCTGCGCCCGGCTTTCGATCTGGAAGACGCCGAGCGTATCGGCCCGGCAAATCATGTCATAGACATCTTCGCGCGGGTCCTCGAAGAAGCTGGCAAGCGTCATCGGCTTGTCGTAATGGCTGGCGAGCAGCTTGATCGCCTTGGCAAGGCAGGTGAGCATGCCGAGCGCCAGGACATCGATCTTCAGGATCTTCAGCGTATCGAGATCGTCCTTGTTCCACTCGACCATGTAGCGACCGTCCGCCGTGTTCATGATCGGCACGACCTCGTCCAGCCGGTCGCGGGTGATGACGAAGCCGCCGACATGCTGCGACAGATGGCGCGGAAAGCCCATCAGGCTCGAGGCATAGTCGAGCACGCGCCGGGTCGTCGGATCGGCCAGATCGAGACCCGCGGCCTTGGCTTCGCGCGCCGACAGATCGGCCGTCGACCAGCCCCAGATCGACCCGGACAGCGCGGTTTGCACATCCTCCGACAGGCCGAAGACCTTGGCCGTCTCGCGCCCCGCCGAGCGCGCCCGATAGTTTATGACCGCCGCCGTCAGCCCCGCATGCTCGCGTCCATAGGTCTCGTAGATGAAGCGGATCACCTCTTCGCGCCGCTGATGCTCGAAGTCGACGTCGATATCCGGCGGCTCGTCGCGTTCGGTCGAGATGAAGCGATCGAACAGCAACGTGGTCTTTTCCGGATTGACCTCGGTAATCCCGAGGCAATAGCAGACGGCGGAATTGGCGGCCGATCCTCGCCCCTGGCAGAGAATATCTTTGGAGCGGGCAAAGCCGATGATGCGATGGACGGTGAGGAAATAAGGTGCGTAGCGTTTTTCGCCGATCAGGTTCAGCTCGTATTCGAGGAGGTCGCCGACCTTTTGCGGAATACCGTCGGGGAACCGCCGGGCCGCTCCCGCATAGGTCAGCCGGCGCAGCGCCGACTCCGCCGGCTCGCCGCCCACCGCTTCCTCGGGATATTGATGGCTGAGTTCGTCGAGGGAAAAATCAAGTCGGCCGAAGAACTCGGCCGTCGTCGCGACCGCTTGCGGATAGGCACGAAAAAGCCGGGCCATTTCCAGGGGCTCCTTCAGGTGCCGTTCGGCATGGGCATGCAGCCGGAAACCGGCATCGGCCACCGTCACATGTTCGCGAATGGCTGTGACCACGTCGGCGAGCGGCTTGCGCTCCGGCTCATGATAGAATGGATCATTGCTGGCGATCAGCGGCAGCGAAAGCGCGCCCCCCATCTCCGCGATCCGGCGGAAAGCGAGGCGGTCGAGGCCGTCATAACGCGGAACCAGCGCAAGGTAGAGCCTGTCGCGGAAAGGGGCCACCAGCCGCGCAAGCCGGGTGCGATAGTCTTCGACCTCCGCCTCGGTGGCAAAGCAGGGCACCATCGCTACGACCAGCAGATCCGCCGCCCATTCGACGAGATCGCTTTCATAGAGCGTGCAGACACCCTTTTGCGAACGCAGATTGCCGGCGCTCAGCATGCGGCAGAGATGGCCCCAGCCACGCCGGTTGATCGGGTAGGCGGCGAGTTCCGGCGTCCCGTCGGCAAAGACCAGCCGTGCGCCGGGACGAAAGGCCACACCCTTGATCTTCGCCGCCGCATGCAGGCGCACCACCCCGGCCACCGTATTGCGATCGGCAAGCCCCAGGCCGGACAAGCCGATCCGGGCGGCGGTCGCCACCATTTCCTCCGGATGCGAGGCCCCCTCCAGGAAGGAGAAATTGCTGCGGCAGCCGATTTCGAAGAAGGCCGGCGCGCTCATGCGAAAATGCCCTGCATGAACCAGCTCGGCCGGTCGGCGCCGCGTTCGTAGAGCCCCTGGCGGAAAAGCCAGAAACGATGGCCGGCGCTGACCTCGATGCGAAAATAGTCGCGCGGCAATGCCTCTTCCCCGTCGATCCACCATTCCGGTGCCAGTCGCTCGGGCCCCTCGGCGCGCACGACCCGATGCTGGGCGCGACGCCAGCGGAAACTGGCGGGCGGGCCGTCGGGCACTTCGGCGGTGACCTCGACCGGCTCGGGATGGGCGAAAAGCCGGATCGGCCGTTCGCTGCGCACCGGTGGGCCTGGCTGCTTATCGGCGTGCAAGGCGCTTGCCGCGGCAAGCGGGGCAAGGCTCGAGGCCCGCTCCGGCCAATGGCTCGGCTGGGCGACGGGCAGCACGAGGCAGCCCTCGCCGAACCGCGCCGTCACCCGGTCGACGAAGTCGAGCGCCGCGTCGCCTTTTTCCGCCACCGTGCCGAACCTGCCCTGGCTCTCGGCGAGCGCCTCGCTGCGCAAGACGTTGAGCCGAACGATCTCGAATCCGAAACCGGCATCGAGATCGTCGTGCAGCACGGAAAGCCGTTCGGCAAAAAGGGCCTTGATGCGATCGCCGTCGCGAAGCGGAGAGGCCGCCCCAATCGCGATGCGAAAGACCCGCCCGTCCACCCGAAAGAGCAGCAGTTCGAACAGGCGGCCCCCTTCGCCGCGCGCCTCCAGGCCGGATTTCAATCCGGCCGCTAGCCGGCCGGTCAGATCGAGGATGACCTCCTCGTCGCGAATCGGCTCGGCAAGCCGCCGTTCGACGCAGAGCAGGGCAACCGGCCGGCGCGGCACGATCGCCTCCCCCTCCCGCCCCAGCGCCTGGTCGAGCCGGACCAGCAGATCCGGGCCGAAGCGCCGCGTCAGGGGGCCGCGCGGCGCCGCCAGGAGATCGCCCACCTGCTTCAGCCCGACCCGGGCCAGCGCCGCCGTCACGCCGGCATCGATCCTCAGCGCGCCGAGCGGCAGGGGCGACAGCACTGCGATCATCTCGCCGTCGGCCACGACGCGATCCCGGCAAAAGCGGGCGGCCGCCCAGGAAAGACCCGGCGTCGAAGAGATCGCACCCCTGGCCTCGAGCCCCAATTGGCAAAGCCGCGCCAGCAGATCGTCGACCAGGGCCGCCTCGCCGCCGAACAGATGCGCACAACCGGTAATGTCGAGCATCAGCCCGTCTGCGCCATCGAGCGCCACTAGGGGGGTATAGCGGTCGCACCAGTCGGCGATCGCCTCGAGAAAGCGCCGGTCGGCCTGCGGATCCTCCTCGGCAACCTCGAGCGTGGGACAAATGGCCCGCGCCTCCGCCAGCGCCTGGCCGGCCTGCAAGCCGATCGCCTCGGCCTCTTCGTCAAGCGCGGTCAGACGCATGGCATTGGCGACACGGCCGGCGCAGACGACCGGCGGATGGTCAGGACGCCCGGTCGAACGCCACGACAGCCCCCAGCGCCGGCGCGCCAGCCGGTCGGTCGCCAGACGCGGCAGCCAGAGCGCCAGGATGCGCCGGCCGGAAAACGGGCCTTGCGCCGGCGTGAACGGAAGTTGCGGGGTAAAATTGGCGGTCATGGCGGTTCCACTCCAGGATCAGTTCAGGGTGAGCCCCGAGCCGGCTCTTTTCCGGAACGAGGCGAAAGACGGAATGGCCGATGCTGCCGCCAAGCATCGATCCATCAGGGAGAAGCCGCGCTGCCGCCGGCGCGGGTTCGACAAGCAGGCGAAGGGAAGCGCTGCTCGCCTCCTCTTCCCCGCCTTGGCGGACAAGCAGCAGAAAACCGCCGGTGCTCTTGGCCTTCAGGCTGAGGCGCCGGTTCTCCGTCAGCCCGAAGCCGCGCGGATTGCCGGCAACCTCGAGCATCACCGCCGAAAAAGCCCGGCACGCGAGCGCCGCGTCGGCAAGCCACAGCGCGTCCTCCAGGCGGCGCGGCACGGCATGGAGAAGTTCGCCTGGCCGCAGGCCGTAATCGACAAGCCCCGGCGCATAGGGCAAGCCGGTTTCGCGCCCGACGAAACGGTCGCCGATCCACAATATCCGCTGATTTGGCCGGGCAGGCCGAGCCGACAGGCAAAGCCCCAGCCCGAAGCCGCTGACGGCACCCGCATCGCGAAATTGTGCCCCGCGGGCCTCGATCATCGCTCCTTTGGGAAAACCCTCCGGCAGAAGGTTTTCGAGGCCCGTCGCCTCCCTCCCCCGAACAGGTGGGCCGCCATGAGATCGCCCGGCGCATGGTTCCGACACAGGTTCGAGCCCGCCGGAAAGCGGCTTGCCCTCGATTCTGGCTATGGCTTCGCGCAAGGCAAAAAGCCTCTCCTGCGCCAGAGCGGTCGCGCCCATGACGTCTCTCCTGTCGGAATGTTCTCTATATGTTCCTAGAGATTCCAGAGCTTGCCAGAAGAGTCAACCGGATTCAGTGTGAATTTATTCCTTGACAGGATTCCCACTCGAAAAGCCGGGGCAAAGGTCCTATATGGAAGCGAAGTCAAGGAGTACCGATGGCCCGTATCGACCAGACCGAAGATTGGCGCGAACGCCATGCCCCGACGATCAGCACCTTCGAGTCGCTGGCCATTGAGGCCTATGGTCATCTGCCGGAGGAATTCCGCGCGCTGACCGGCAATCTGATCATCGAGATTTCCGATTTTCCCACCGACGAAGTGTTCGAGGACATGGCGCTCGAAACGCCGTTCGACCTGCTCGGCCTGTTCGAGGGCCGCGGCATTTCCGAGCGCTTCACCATGGAAACCGGCGAGATGCCGAACCGCATCACCCTCTATCGCCGGCCGATCCTCGACTACTGGGCCGAGAACGAGGAAACCCTGGGCGACATCATCACCCATGTGCTGATCCATGAGATCGGCCATCATTTCGGCCTGTCCGACGACGACATGGAACGCATCGAGGAAAGCGCCGAAGATGCCGCCGCGGAATCCGACGGCATGTCGGCCTCGTTGAAGGATTAGCCCCGCGTCGCGAGGAAGTGGGCGATGCCGGCTTCCGCGCAGCTGAGATCCTGGGCCGGCGTGCCCGAACTGATACCGATTCCGCCGACCACCTCGCCGTCGATGACAACCGGCAGACCGCCGCCCACCACCATCAGCCGACCACCGATCGCCGAATGAATGCCGAAGGCCGGGCTGCCCGGCTGGCTGGCCGCGCCATATTCATGGGTCGCCTTCTTCGCCGCAGCCGCGGTGAACGCCTTGTCGATGGCGATCGTCGTGCTGGTCACCTTGCCGCCGTCCATGCGCTCGAAGGCGACGAGCTGGCCGCTCTCGTCGGTGATGGCGATGCACATCGGCACGCCGATCTCGCGGGCCTTGTCGGCCGCGCCGGCAATCAGCAGGCGGGCATCGGAAATGTCGAGACGACGGATGGTAAGCACGGGCATTCTCCTGCGATGCGTGGGGGGCATGGGCGCCGACCCATATTCGGCAGGCCGCCCGGCTCCGACCATGGCCGCAATCATCCTTCAAGAACAATGGCGCCTTGCGGAAAAACATCTATGCCGGAGAGTGAACCCCGAGCCGGCGGCCTGGCCGCTTATTGTTCGGTGAGCTTCTTCGAGGGGTCGTAGTCCCGGCCTTCGATGGTCTTGGTGACGGCCTGGCCGCAGGTCACCACGCCTGCCTGGGCGTTGAAGGTGAGGGCCGGCGAGCCGGCGAGCTCCCATCCGTCATTGAGGGCCGCCGTCACGCGATGGCAAAAGGCCGCGTCGTCCGGGCCGGTGATGAAACGATAGAGCTTCACGATATCCCTCTTTCTCTTTCCTCGATGACCTGAGCCTTGGCGAGCAGCCGCTCGGCCTGTTCCAGATGCAGCCGCTCGACCATGCGGCCGTCAAGATTGATGACGTTGAGGCTGGCGACGGCTGGATCGGCAAAGGCTGAAACGATCGCCTTTGCCTCGGCGAGCGCCTCCGCCGAGAAGCCGAAATGCCGGTTGGCGCCGTCGATCTGCGCCGGATGGATCAACATCTTGCCGTCGAAACCCATGGCGTGCCCTTGTGCGCATTCCGCCTCGTAGGCGTCCAGCGCCTTGAATTCGTTCGACACGCTGTCGATCGCGTCGAGCCCGTAGGCGCGCGCCGCAAGGATCACCTGCATCAGGAACGGCACGACATAGGTCCGCCCCGGCTCGGGCGCCACGCCGGTTTCCTTGCGCAGATCGTTCAGTCCGGCGACGAAGCAATCGAGCAGGCCGCCGGCGGTCCGCCCCGAGCCGGCGATTGCCGCGGCGTTCAACACCCCGCGTGGCGTCTCGATCATCGCCCAGATCCTGAGACTTTCCGTCGCATCCGACTCGGCCAGAAGATCGGCAACATGCTGGATATCGTCCGGCGCGTCCACCTTGGGCAAGAGCACCGCATCCGGCCGGCAGGCGATGACGGCCGCCATGTCGTCGGCGAAGAATTCCGTCTCGAGCCCGTTCACCCGGATGATCGCCTCACGGCCCTGAAGCGGCGTCTCGGCAAAGAAACGCCTGAGATTGTCCCGCGCTTCGGCCTTTCTCTCCGGCGCTACGGAATCCTCGAGATCGAAGATGACGGCATCGCAGGCAAGGCCGTGCGTCTTTTCGAGCGCCCGCACATTGATCGCCGGAACGCTGAGGACCGAGCGGCGCAGCCGCGCCGGATGATGGGAATTGATCGGCTTCATGGCCATCAGTTCTGCCAATCTTTCGCCCGCCGTGCAAGGCGACATTTGCCGGAAATCCCTTGCATTTCGAGGGGAGAAGGACCACCTTGGCAGACGAGAAAGGATATCCATCATGCAGAATTTCCGTTCCCTCGCCATTGCCGCCGCCGGCATCGTCGTGCTCGCCATCGCCGCGGTCTTCACCGTCTCGCTGACGCTGATCGCCGGGGCCGTGCTGACGCTGACCCTTGCCGCCCGCATGCTGACCTTGCGGCCGAAGAAGGCTCCGGTCTATGCAAGGGCGAAGACTCAAGGCCAGGCCCGCGAGATTCGCGTGTGGAACGACGGCCGCGGCACGATCATCGATCTTTGAATCGAACCGACGGGAGGCCCGGAAAAACTGACGCTTCGGCGTCCGGGCGTACTCGTTTGGCCAATATAGGCCTTCAAATCCGCGCGATTTTCCTCTAATGGCTGCTGGAATTCGCCAATTGCATTCCGAAGGCAGGGTCTGATGGAAAAGTTCACAAAGCTCACCGGCGTCGCAGCACCCCTTCCGGTCGTCAACGTCGACACCGACATGATCATCCCGAAGGACTATCTGAAGACCATCAAGCGCACAGGTCTCGGCCAGGGTCTGTTCGCCGAGGCACGCTACAAGGAAGACGGTTCGGAAAACCCGGATTTCGTCCTCAACAAGCCGGCCTATCGCAATGCCCAGATCCTCGTTGCCGGCGACAATTTCGGCTGCGGCTCCTCGCGCGAACATGCCCCCTGGGCGCTTCTCGACTTCGGCATCCGCTGCGTGATTTCCACCTCTTTCGCCGACATCTTCTACAACAACTGCTTCAAGAACGGCATCCTGCCGATCGTGGTCAGCCCGGAAGACCTGGACAAGCTGATGGACGACGCCAACCGCGGCTCCAACGCCGTTCTGTCGGTCGACCTTGAATCGCAGGAAATCACCGGTCCGGACGGCGGCCGCATCAAGTTCGACATCGACGCCTTCAAGCGCCACTGCCTGCTGAACGGCCTCGACGACATCGGCCTGACGCTGGAAAAGGCCGCAAGCATCGCCGCCTTCGAAAAGACCAACGCCCAGACCCATCCCTGGGCCTGATCGAACCTTGACTGCGCGCGACGACGGCTTGCCCGTCTTCGCGCCGCGATCACCCGCGACGGCCGCCTCCCACCGTACCGTTCTGCCGCTGAGTGTCCTTGAAATGCGGGTTTTTGCCCGATAGAAGGCGGCAACTCTTTTCCAAAGCCAGGGAGGCTTTTCATGACACAGCGCAATCTCTTCCTTCTGCCCGGCGACGGCATCGGCCCCGAAGCCATGGGCGAGGTCCGCAAGATCATCGCCTACATGAACGCCGAGCAGGGTGCAGGCTTCGAAACCGACGAAGGCCTGGTCGGCGGCTGCGCCTACGACGCCCACGGCGCGGCAATCTCGGAAGAGGATATGGCAAAGGCGATGAACGCCGATGCCGTGCTGTTCGGCGCCGTCGGCGGCCCCAAGTGGGACGAGGTACCTTATGAAGTTCGCCCCGAAGCCGGCCTGCTGCGCCTGCGCAAGGACCTCGAACTGTTCGCCAACCTGCGCCCGGCCATCTGCTATCCGGCGCTCGCCAATGCCTCGTCGTTGAAGCCCGAGCTGGTCGAAGGCCTCGACATCCTGATCGTGCGCGAACTGACCGGCGGCGTCTATTTCGGCGAGCCGAAGACCATCACCGATCTCGGCAACGGCCAGAAGCGGGCGATCGACACCCAGGTCTATGACACCTACGAGATCGAGCGCATCGCCTCGGTCGCCTTCGAGCTGGCGCGCACCCGCAAGAACCGCGTCTGTTCGATGGAAAAGCGCAACGTCATGAAGTCGGGCGTCTTGTGGAACCAGGTTGTCACCGAGACCCACAAAGCCAAGTATCCCGACGTCCAGCTCGAGCACATGCTGGCCGATGCCGGCGGCATGCAGCTGGTGCGCGCGCCGAAGCAGTTCGACGTCATCGTCACCGACAACCTCTTCGGCGACATGCTGTCCGACGTCGCCGCCATGCTGACCGGCTCGCTCGGCATGCTGCCGTCTGCCTCGCTCGGCGCACCGGATGCCAAGACCGGCAAGCGCAAGGCGCTCTACGAGCCTGTCCACGGCTCGGCCCCGGACATTGCCGGCAAGGGCATCGCCAACCCGATCGCCATGATCGCCTCCTTCGCCATGTGCCTGCGTTACTCCTTCAACATGGTCAAGGAAGCCGACAACCTCGAAAAGGCGATCGCCGCCGTGCTCGACAAGGGCATCCGCACCGCCGACATCATGAGCGAAGGCGCAACCAAGGTCGGCACCACCGAAATGGGCGATGCCATCCTCGCCGAGTTCAAGGCGCTGTCGGCCTGACAGGCTCTTGCATTTGAAAGCCGCGGCAATCATCTTGCCGCGGCTGCCGGTCGTTCAGGGAAGTCTTGAAGGTCTTCCCCCCGCCCGGCAGGCAGGCATGAAGCGGAAGGCGATACGTGAGCGGCATCGACAAGATCAGGACATGGCTGAAGACGCGTCGTGACCTCAACCGGCACCCGCCGGCGCCGCATTACTGGCAGATCTTCGCCGTCGTATCCGCCAACCTGGTCATCCTGTCCTTCCTCATCCTCGACGAGGCCATCGGCGCCTTCCGGCACCGGGACATCTTCACCCGCTCGCTCGGCAGGATGATCACCGAATTCGGCAGTTCGGGCTGGATTCTCATCGCCTCGGCCATGCTGTTCCTCACCGGCCTTGCCTCCTTTCGCCTGTCGCCCAACCTGAAACAGCGTTTCCGCGCGCTCTATTCAGCCCAGATCGGAGCCTATGTCTTCCTGGCGGTCGCGCTCTCCGGCCTCTCCGCCAACATCCTGAAGCGGATCATCGGTCGTGCCCGCCCCGGCCAGTTCGAGGACTGGGGGGCGTTCGGCTTCTCCGCCTTCAGCGGTTCGAAATTCGAGAGCTTTCCCTCCGGTCATGCGACCACGGTGGGCGCCATCTTCATGGTGCTGATCCTGCTTCTGCCACGCTTCCGGCTTGCCTTCATGCTTTTGGCATTGTGGATGGGTTTCAGCCGCGTCATGGTCGGTGCGCATTATCCGAGCGACGTCATTGCCGGGCTGTCCTTCGGCGCCTGGTTCACGCTCCTGCTGGCCAATCTCTTTGCCCGCTATCGTCTGGTCTTCATGCCCGACGCCAAGGGCTGGCCGGTCCCACGGCTGGCGCCCTTGCATCGCTCCCCCACTCTCTGAACCACACCGCTTCCGTCGGCCAGAGAGCGCAACGCTTCATCACAACTGCGTGAGAAGACGGCGGCACGCCGGCATTTGCCATGCGCGTGTCGAACCGGATGCCCATCTTCCCCGTAATACCTTTTGAACGTGCCGCATTCGGAACCCTTGCCTTTGGGAAACTTCGTCCTACGCGCGATGGAACCCGAATGGCTCTTGCCCGTTCATGCATGAGTGCCGGGACAACACCCATCCTGATCGTACCGCCGATGGAGAAACCGATGAAAGCCATGTCCGCCGACAGACACATCATTCGATTTGCGATGGCTCAGCCCTATCTCGAGCGCCAGGAGGAACTGGATCTCGCCATTCGCTGGAAGGACGACAACGATCAGGATGCGCGCAACCGCATCGCCCATGCACACATGCGCCTGGTGATCGCCATGGCCTCGAAGTTCCGCGGCTTCGGCCTGCCGCTCAACGACCTGATCCAGGAAGGCTATATCGGCCTCTTGGAAGCGGCCGCCCGTTTCGAACCGGCCCGCGAGGTGCGTTTCTCCACCTATGCCGGCTGGTGGATCCGCGCCTCCATGCAGGATTACATCCTGCGCAACTGGTCGATCGTGCGCGGCGGCACGAGCTCGTCGCAGAAGGCGCTGTTCTTCAACCTGCGCCGCCTGCGCGCCAAGCTCGCCCAGGGGGACAATCGGCTGAGCGACCAGGCCATCCACCAGGAGATCGCCTCGGCGCTCGGCGTCAGCCTTGCCGACGTCCAGTCCATGGATGCCCGTCTCTCGGGCAATGACGCCTCGCTGCAGGCGCCGATCAAGGGCCGCGACGGCGATGGCAGCGAACAGCTGGAAATGCTGGAAAGCGATGACCTGCCGCCGGATGAGCAGGTGAGCGGCATCATCGACGGAGAACGCTGGCGCGGCTGGCTGAACAACGCCATGACCGAACTCAACGACCGGGAAAACCGCATCATCAAGGCCCGCCGCCTGAGCGAGGACGGCGCCACGCTGGAAGAACTGGGCGCCGAACTCGGCATCTCGAAGGAACGCGTGCGCCAGATCGAGACCCGGGCCCTGGAAAAACTGAAGACCGCGCTCACCCATTACGGCCCGAAGGCGGAGCAGGTCCGCGAAATGGCCTTCTGAGGCCTTTAACCGCTCAGCAGCCTGAAGGGCCGGTTCATTCCGGCCCTTTTCTCATTCCGAAATGATCTTGACCTTGGCGCCCGGAGACACTGTCGATGTCGGCCCGAGCGCATTGATCAGCCGGAAAAGCTCAAGCTTGCGATCCGTCCCCATCATGCGGGCCGAAAGCGTGGCGATCGTATCGCCTGGCCCCACGGTGACGACACGCACGCGCAGCGGTTTCAGCGTGGCCGCCTCCTGCGGCGTGATGCGCCTGAAGCTCGCCCGCAGTTTTTCCGCGGTCGGCTCCAGCACCGCGCTGCCCTTGGGCACCGCCGTCAGGAAACGGAAGATCTGCGGCCCGATGCGGATGACGGTGATGTCGAAATCCCAGCGCTCGGCCGAGGCGCGCGCCGTGGCCGCCTCCAGCCCGTTGACGGTGATCTCGCGGATCGTTTCCGGCAAAAGCCCCGTCACCCAGCCGCTGGAGATGTAATTCGCCAGGCTGCGACGCTCGGCATCGGCCACGCCGTCGAAACGGATCGCCACGTCGCCGGGTCCGGTGGCAAGTACCGCCTCCACCTTGTTGTCGATCTGGAAGCCATCGGGAACCTCGAAGCGGATGCCGAGGCTGCCATGCAGGAAGGTCTGGCCGCGGACATAGCCCTCCTGCGGACTGTCGCCGTAGAGCAGCCCGTCAATGCCCCTGAGATAGTATTCCCGTCCCGATTCGCCGTACGTGCCTTCCTGTCCGAAGGCCCGTGCGTGGCGGCGCGCCAGTTCGACGCGCTGTGGCGCGTTCGGATGGCTCGACAGGAAGTCGAGGCTCTGGTCGGCGTCGGGATCGACCGAGGTGAAATGGCTGTAGCGCGCCATCGAATCGAGGAAACGGGCCGCTGCATAGGGGTCGTAGCGGGCTTCGCCGAGCGTGCGCACACCGATCACGTCGGCCTGCAGCTCCTGCTGGCGGGAAAAGGCCGCGAGCCGGAGCTTGCCGCGCGCCAGCGCCTGCTTGCCCGCGAGATCGCTCGACAGCACTTCGGCGACGACCCGGCTGGCAATCACTTCGGCCTCCTCGCGGCGCTGCCGCTCGATGCCGTGATTTGCGGTCACGTGGGCCATCTCGTGGCTGAGCACCGCCGCCACTTCCGATGCGTCGTTGGCGAGCGCCAGAAGGCCGCGCGTCACGTAGAGATAGCCGCCGGGCAGGGCGAAGGCATTGATCGCCGGGGAATTGAGAATGGTGATGCGATAGGACTGGTTCGGGTTCTCCGACACGGCCGTCAGCGCGCCGGTGATCCGCGCGACCAGCTTCTCGGTCCTGTCGTCGTGATATTCGCCGCCATAGCTCGCCACGATGCGCGGATGTTCGCGTGCACCCATTTGCGCACGCGGATCGTCCTTCTGCACCTCGTCGACGATCTGCGGATTGTCGGAAGGGCCGACGGTCGGCACATAGGCCTGCTCGAACAGCGTCTGGCACGAACTGAGCGCCAGCGACGCGGCAAGCATCGCGACGACCCCGCGCGCGGCGCCGGAACGGCGGCGCAGTCGCATCCGATCGACCGGCAATTGGTCCTTACCGCCCATGACGTACATCCTGCACCGACACCAACCCGCTTCCGAACCCCCTTTTGAAATGCTCGACACTTCCGCGCAACCGGAAATCGTTCCGGACGACGAGACCTCGCTTCAGTGTGGCCCTTTTAACATCATTCGTTAGATATGGATAAAATTGCATGAGGAAAAAGGGGGAAGCTGAATTGGAAGCACTGAAAGGATAAACTGGCCGACCGGAACCGCGCATGCGACATGCCATTGCTGCACGTCCAAAATAAGGCATGGCTCGGGGCCGGCGGCGAATTGGCCCTAACGATGGCCGAGGAATTCGGCGAGCGAGGCAGGGCCCTTCGTGGCGAAGAACGTCGCCTTTGGCGCAGCAAGGACAATACGCCCGCCCTCGAGGAACAGCACGTCGCTCGCCAGCCGCTCCACCTCCTGCGGATCATGGCTGACAATGACGATCGTATGGCCCGTCTCGCGGTGCAGTTCGAGAAGCAGATCGGCCATGGCGGTGCGCAAACCGGGATCGAGCGCGGCAAAGGGCTCGTCGAGCAGCATGACCGGCTTGCGCCGCACCAGGGCGCGGGCAAAGGCCGCCCGTTGCCGTTCGCCACCCGAAAGCGTCGCCGGCAGCCGTTTCTCGAAGCCGCCGAGCCCGACGCGCGAAAGCGCTCGCGACACGGCCTGTCGGTCCGCCGGCTTCAGCCTCAGCGCCGGATCGATGCCGAGCCCGATATTGGTGAAGAGGTCGAGATGGGCAAAGAGATTATTGTCCTGGAACACCAGCGAGACGGGCCGGTCGGCCGGTGAAAGCCGGCTCACCTCCTCGCCCGCGATCAGCACGCGGCCACTGTCCGGCTGCTCGAAGCCGGCGATCAGGTTGAGCAGCGTCGATTTGCCCGAGCCCGATGGCCCGGCAATCGCCGTGATCGCCCCTTGCGCGATGGCGCAATCGAAATGGAAATCGGCCGAGCCGAGCCGGAGCGAGACATTGTCGAGAACGACGGCGCCCTGTCTTTCAGCCGGCATCGCGGCTCTCCTTTTTCGAAAGCCCGGGCGTCCCCGCAAGCGCCAGCAGCAGGCAGACCAGACCGAGAATGAGCGCCAGCCCGTCCGCGTCCTGGCTGCGATAGGCGCCCATCCGGCTGTAGATCAGCCAGGGCAGGGTGACAAGATTCTCCGAACCGAACAGCGCCACCGCGCCGAGATCGCCGAGCGACAGCGCCATGGCAAAGGACAGCGCGGTCAGGATCGGCCGGCGCAGCACCGGCCAGTCGATCAGGCGAAACCGCGCCAGACCGATAATGCCGAGGCTGTCGGCCAGCCGGGCTGTGCGCCGGCGATGCTCCTCGAAAGCGGGGGAAAGGACCCGCATGGCAAAGGGCAGCGCCATCAGCGCATTGATGCAGACGACCACCGCCGGGGCAAAGCGCGCGACATCGCCCTGGGCTCTGAGCACCAGGAACCAGCCTGTGCCGAGCACGGCGGTCGGCACCAGGAGTACGAGCGAGGACACGGCAGCCAGTCCGGCCGAGATCAGGCCGGCAAGCGGCAGTGGGCGGTGCCCGGCGCCGAGCGCCGCTTGGGCGCGGATCACCGCGATGCCGACCACCACCGAAACGATCGCGGCGGAAAGACCGATGGCAAGACTGGTTGCCGCGGCGTCCAGCACCGCCCCGTCCGACAGGAGCCGGCCGAGATCGGACCCCAGGCCGGCGACGAGCACCTGCCCGAGCGGCAAGCCGAGAAAGAGCGCCGCGGCGACAATCAAGACCCCGTCGCCGATCCGGGCGGACAGCGCCCGTGCGTCGAACCGCCGTGTCGCACCGCCCAGCGTCGCGCCGGGATCGTCGGGCGCCGGAAACAGCGCCATCGCCCCGAGGATTGCCGCCGTCACGACGATTTGCAGGAAGGCAAGGGACACGGCGCGGGCCGGCTCGAAATCGAGCCGCAGTGCCTGGTAGATCGCCACCTCGATCGTCGTCGCCGCCGGCCCGCCCCCAAGCACAAGGACCAGGGTGAAACTGGTGGCGCAAAGCATGAAGATCAGCCCGGCCATCCCCGGAATGATGCGCCAGAGCACCGGCCATTCGATGAAGCGGAAGACCGAGAAGCCTCCCATGCCGAGGCTGGCGCTGGTGCGCCAGTATTCGGCGGGGATCCGCTCCAGACCCGCCAGCATCAGTCGCGCGGCAAGCGGCATGTTGAAGAACACATGGGCGAGCAGGATGCCCGAAAGCCCGTATATGCTGAACCGCTCGGAGACGCCGAGCCCGGCCAGTGCGTCATTCACCAGACCCTGACGCCCCCAGATGCCGATGATCCCGAGCGCGCCGATCAAGACTGGCAGGCCCATGGGCACCGCCATCAGGCGGATCAGCCACTTGCGGCCGAAAAATTGCGGCTGGCGAGCCAGCGCGCGGGCCACCGGGACGGCCGCCACGACCGAGAGCAGGGTCGACAGCAAGGCCTGCTCGAGCGTGAACCACAAGACCCGGCGTACCACCGGATCGCCGGCAATCGACAGGCCGGACGTCTCGCCGCCGACCGAAAGCAGCGAGACGATCGCGGTGCCGATGAAGAAGGCGATCAGGCCGAAGACGAAAAGGCCGCCGGCAATTGCCGGCAGCCTGTCGTTCCTCCGGGATCGCCGCGACAAAGCCATGCTCAGTTGAGGGTCATGGCGGCGAGCCATTCGTCGATCCAGGCCTTGCGGTTCTTCGCCACCTCGTCCGGGCTCATCAGGAAGGTCTTCTCCGGCGCGACCAGCTTGCTGAAGGCGTCCGGCAGCGGCTCGGACGTGGCCGCCGCCGGCATCATCCAGTTGTAGGTGGGGATCGTGTCCTGGAAACCGGGGCTGACCATGAAGGCCATGAACTGGCGCGCCAGTTCCTTCTGCGGCGCCGTCTTCAGGATGCCGGCGACCTCGATCTGGATATAGTGGCCTTCCTCGAAGGCGGCCGCCTGGTAGCGCTCGGTCTCTTCCGCGACCATGTGATAGGCCGGCGAGGTGGTGTAGGAGAGCACCATCGGTGCCTCGCCCTTGGTGAACAGGCCATAGGCTTCGGACCAGCCCGGCGTAACAGTCAGCACGCGGCCCTTGAGCTTCGCCCAGGCTTCGTCCGCCTCCTCGCCATAGACAGACTTGACCCACAGCAGCAGGCCGAGCCCCGGCGTCGAGGTGCGCGGATCCTGGATGACGATCTTGTCCTTCGCATCACCCTCGACAAGCTCCTTCAGGCTTTTCGGCGGCGTCTTCATCGCCTCGGTGTCATAGACCACGGCGAAATGGCCATAGTCATAGGGCACGAAGACGTCGTCGGAAAAACCGCCGGGAACCTTGACCGCCGAGACGTCGATGCCGTGCGGCTGGAACTGTCCGGTCTGCTTGGCTTCCGCCACCAGATTGGTGTCGAGGCCGAGCACGAGATCGGCCTTGGTGCTCTCGCCCTCCAGCTTCAGCCGGGTGAGAAGCGCCACGCCGTCGGCGACGCCGACGAAATCGACCGTGCAGTCGCAGGTCTTCTCAAAGGCTTCCTTGACCTTGGGGCCGGGACCCCATTCGGAAACAAAACTCTCATAGGTGTAGATGGTCAGCGTCTTGTCTGCGGCATCGGCCACACTGGCGGAAAGCGAAAGTGCAAACAGTGCGGCAAGACCGCGGTGAAGATGGTGGTGTCGATGGGTCGACATGAAGTGCCCCTCCTTGGCATGTTGAAAATTCGGGATAGGGCGTCTTCTAGTGACACGCGTCTAATCCCTCCGCCGGTGTTAGCCGGATCAGGTTCCGCGGGTTGGCATCAAAGCCTCTCAGCCTCAGGTCCGTTTGCGGACCGAAGGCACCCCGTTAGAGCAGGTAGAGACATAACGCGCAGGCGCTCGCCTTGCAAGCCGCGGACATGGAGAGGCAGGCGATCGAGACCGCGCGACTGTCATCGGGCCGCAAACGCTTTGCCAATACATTCCTGCCAGACTGAGAGCCCGGAGAACGCCGGATTTTAGCGGCCTCGCATGGACAAGCGCGGCAGTCATGATATCTGGTATGTCCGATACGGCGAGACAGAGACTGCATGTTCAATACGGCATCCGATACCCCGGCACCCGAGGCGCAGGCCGGCGCGCCGGCGGAGTTGAGTTTCCGCCGACAACTGGCGATCGCCGGCGACTCCTTCTGGGCCTCGCCGGTGCGCAACCGCATCCTGCTGCTCGCGGCCGTCTTGCTGGGGGTCATCCTTTTGACCGCCTACGGCCAGATCCTGCTCAACCGCTGGAACGCGCCTTTCTACAACTCGCTCGAGCGCCGCGACCTTGACGCCTTCATCGTCGAGCTGGGCAATTTCGGCAAGATCGCCGGCGTCCTGCTTCTCCTGAACGTCATCCAGACCTGGCTCAACCAGATGACTGCGCTCTACATGCGCGAGGGCCTGGCCCGCAACGTGGTCGACGAGTGGCTGGCCGACCGCCGGGCCTACCGGTTGATGATGACCAGCCCGCTTGGCGTCAATCCGGACCAGCGCCTGCATGAGGATGCCCGCAAGCTGGCCGAGATGACCACGTCGTTGTCGATCGGCCTGGTCCAGGCCACCATCCTCTTGGTCAGCTTCATCGGCGTGCTTTGGCAATTGTCGAGCGGCTTCGTCTTCCACTTCAGGGACTACAGCTTCTCGATCCCCGGCTACATGGTCTGGGGCGCCGTCGCCTATGCCGGCATCGCCTCGCTGTTCAGCCAGGTCGTGGGCTGGAAACTCACCCGGCTGAATGCCGAGCGCTATTCGAACGAGGCGGAACTGCGCTTTTCGCTGATGCGCGCCAACGAGAACCTCGAGGCGATCGCGCTGGCCGGCGGCGAGGAGACCGAGCGCCGCCACATCCATGACAAGCTCGACGCGGTGCTTGGTTCCATCCGCCACTTGGCCAAGGCGCTGACCAATCTCACCTGGGTCACCGCCGGTTTCGGCTGGCTCGCCATCCTCGTGCCGATCCTGATCGCCGCCCCGGCCTATTTCGCCGGCACCATGACCTTCGGCGGCCTGATGATGGCGGCGGCCGCCTTCAACCAGGTGCATTCGGCGCTGCGCTGGTATGTCGACAATTTCGGCGCCATTGCCGACTGGAAAGCGGCCTTGATGCGCGTCTCGGCGCTGCGCGCCGCGCTGATCGACATGGACGACGGCCCGGCCGACGGCCGCATCGTCGTCTCGCGGGGCGAACCCGGACGCCTGACGCTCGAAGCGGTGTCGATTGCCTCGCATGTCGATGGCGATTGCACGCTAGACGGCTTCCGCATCAAGGAAGAGAACCCCACCATCCTCTCCGGCGATCACGTGATGATCAACGGCGACCAGGGCGTCAACCGAAAGCTGCTGTTCAATGCCATCGCCGGCCTGTGGCCCTATGGCTCCGGACGCATCCTGCTACCGCAGGAAGAGGACATCCTGTTCGTGCCCCAGCTCGAATACCTGCCCGAAGGCAAGCTCAGGAGCGTTCTGGCCTATCCGCTCGCCTCCGCCGGCTTCACCGACGAGGCGATGGTGGCGGCGCTTCAGCGCGTCGGCCTCACCCGCATTGCCGGCAAGCTCGATGAGCGCGCCCGCTGGGACCGTCTGCTCGACAAGGACGAACAGATGGCGCTCGCCTTCGCCGGCCTCATCCTGCGCAAGCCGCGCTGGATCGTGCTCAACGATGTTCTTGAAGGCCTCGAACCGGATACCGTCACCAAGCTCTCCGGCGTGCTCGCCGAACTCTCCGGCTCGACCCTGATCTATATCGGCCGCTCCGGCGCCTTCTACGACGCCCTCACCCCGAGCCTGCTGCATCTGGAACGAACGCATTGCGCGCCGCCGGACGAGATCGACAAGGCCAAGGACTGAGCCCTGCGGCCCACCCGGAGGGATTATTGCCCCTCCAGCTCCTCGCGCAGCATTTCCAGCTCCAGCCATTCCTCTTCCATGCGGATAAGGTCGGCGCGCAGCTTTTCCGTCTCGGCGGCGAGCTTGTTGAAGGTCGCCTGATCCTTGGCGAAGAAATTGGGATCGGCCATCTTCGCCTCGCGTGCGGCGATGTCCTTCTGCGTCTTTTCCATCTCCTTCGGCAGGTTCTCCAGCGCGAACTTCTGCTTGTAGGAAAGCTTGCCCTTGGGCTTGGTCCCGCCATCGGCAGCCTTTGTGCTGCCGTCGGACGACTTCGCCTTCTCGGCCTTGTCGGCACGCCTGCGCTCGTCCTCGGCGCCCTTCTTCTGCGCCAGCATGTCGGAATAGCCGCCTGCATATTCGATCCAGCGGCCGTCCGGATGCTCCGGATCGGCCGGCGCGATGGTCGAGGTTACGGTGCGGTCGAGGAAGTCGCGGTCGTGGCTGACGAGGATGACCGTGCCGGAATAACCGGCGACGATCTCCTGCAACAGGTCGAGCGTCTCGATGTCGAGGTCGTTGGTCGGTTCGTCGAGGATCAGGAGGTTCGACGGCTTGGCCATCATGCGGGCCAGCATCAGCCGGGCGCGTTCGCCGCCCGACAGGTTCTTGATCGGGGTGCGCGCCTGCTCCGGCTGGAACAGGAAGTCCTTCATGTAGCCGGTCACATGCTTCTGTTCGCCGTTGACGAGCAGGTTGTCGCCGCGCCCGTCGGTCAGGTAGTGCGCCAGCGTGTCCTCGAGATTGAGGTCCTCGCGCTTCTGGTCGAGCACGGCGATCTCGAGATTGGTGCCGAGCTTGACCGTGCCGCTGTCGGGCGAAAGCTGGCCGGTCAGCATTCTGAGCAAGGTTGTCTTGCCGGCCCCGTTCGGGCCGATCAGGCCGATGCAGTCGCCGCGATGCACACGGATCGAGAAGGGCGCGACGATGGTGCGTTCGCCATAGGCTTTTGCGATCTTCTCCGCCTCGATGACCAGCTTGCCGCTCTCGCGGCCTTCGGTGACATTGGCCTGGATCGTGCCCTGCGGTCCCTTGTGGCCGCGATATTCGGCGCGGAGACTCTGCAGGTTGCCAAGGCGGCGCATGTTGCGCTTGCGCCGTGCGGTCACGCCGTAGCGCAGCCAGTGCTCCTCCCGCTGGATCTCCTTGCCGAGCTTGTGCTGCTCGATCTCTTCCTCTTCCAGCACCTTGTCGCGCCATTCCTCGAAGTGGCCGAAGCCGCGGTTAAGCCGGCGCGACAGGCCGCGGTCGAGCCAGACGGTCGCGGTCGACACCTTTTCGAGAAAGCGGCGGTCGTGCGAAATCACCACCAGCGCGCTGCGGCTCTTGGCGAGTTCGCCTTCCAGCCATTCGATGGTCGGCAGGTCGAGATGGTTGGTCGGCTCGTCGAGCATCAGGATGTCGGGTTCCGGCGCCATGACGCGGGCCAGCGCCGCGCGCCTGGCCTCGCCACCCGAAAGGCTTGCCGGGTCTTCCTGGCCGGAAAGCCCCAGATGCTCGAGAAGATAGGTGACGCGATACGGATCGTCGCCCGGTCCGAGCCCCGCCTCGGCATAGGCCTGCACCGTCTTGTGGGCGCCGAAATCGGGCGCCTGCTCCAGATAGCGGATGGTGGCTGCCGGATGGCGGAACACCTCGCCCGACTGCGGCTCGACCATGCCGGCGGCGATCTTCATCAGCGTCGATTTGCCCGAGCCGTTGCGGCCGACCAGGCAGATGCGGTCGCCCGGCTCGACCTGCAGGCCGGCGCCGTTCAAAAGCGGTGCGCCGCCGAAGGAGAGCACGATGTCGTCGAGTTTGAGAATGGGTGGTGCCAAGGTCAAGCTCCGGAAAAATCGTAAGGGCGGGCAAGGACGACGGCATCGCCGCTTTTCAGCGAGAACCGCACGGGACCTTCCGCGACGTTGGAAATGGTGCGCGACGACCCGAAGGGCAGCGCGAAATCTGTGAGCGGATAGCGGGCATTGTCGATCGTCAGCCCGGCCAGCGGCGACAGGCCCAGGACCGAAAACAGCGAGCCCTTCGGCAGGTCGAGAGTAAAATCGTGCCCAAGCAGCGGAAAGGCTTCTTCGCTACCGGAGGACATCATCACCTCGATGCCGCCCTTGGCCAGCGCCACGCCCGACAGCAGATGCATCAGCGCATGGTCCGAGCGCTCGCCGCCGAGCGCACCGGCGAGCACCAACCGCCTGGCCCCGCGCGATAGTGCCTCCTCGACGGCGATCTCGCCGTCGGTCGCCGCCTTCTGCGCCGGATAGGGCAGGCGCGGCACGCCGGGGAAATCTTCGACCGGCAGATCGGCGGAGCTGTCGAAATCGCCGACCCACAGTTCCGGCGAAAGGCCGAGTGCTGCCGCATGGCGCATGCCGCCGTCGGCCGCAATCGCGCGGCTTCCCGCGACCGCGGCTTTCAGCCGTTCGGTCGCGATGAGCGCCCCGCCAAGCAGGATGGTGAAGGTCGTGTCCGTCATGGATGTGCCCATAGCGCATATGGGCCGGGAAGGGAAAGGCCGATTGCTTGGCCCTCGCCGCCTGACCGGGCGCCGGGACGCCGATCAGGCCGGGCACGACGCTCAGCCGTGGTATCGCTGAGCCCGATGGCGCCTTAGCGCTTGGCGGTGCCGTCCTTGGCGGTTTCGGCATTCTTCAGCTGGCTGGTGAAGCCGGACGTCTTCGGCGCATCGGCCTTGGTCTTGTCCTTCTTGGGTTTTCGGACTTCGCGGTTCGAACGTACCTGACCTTTGGCCATGGGTGTCTTCCTTCGGTGAAGGATCGCGGACCGCTCTTGGTAGCGGCGCGCGATCGGGAACGGGTGATCTTCGGTCGGCTGGCGTAGAAACTTCGTCTTCGAAGCGATTGCGGCGGGGGATGCCGAGAGCTTGGCAGGACCTGCCGGGAATGCGCCCGCCGCGGTTCCGAATGTGACTTCCTTGCCCGCGCAGGCAAGTGTCGGAACACCAACGGGCGGCATGTGTCGCTGCGTTCAGCCTGTCAGATCCCAGCATTTTTACAAGCTTTATCTGCCGCGCCGCCACCGCCGCCGGCCGCCCCGCCATCTTGCACTGCACCCATTGCGCCACTAGGTTCACCGCCAAGGATCATCCAGGAAGACTTCAAGCATGCAGTTCACCGGTACCGCCGACTATATCGCCGACAAGGACCTGATGGTCGCCGTCAACGCGGCCATCGCGCTCGAGCGGCCGCTGCTCGTGAAGGGCGAGCCCGGCACCGGCAAGACCGAGCTCGCCCGCCAGGTGGCGGCGGCGCTCGGCCTCGACATGATCGAGTGGAGCATCAAGTCGACCACCAAGGCGCAGCAGGGCCTCTACGAATATGACGCGGTCTCGCGCCTGCGCGACAGCCAGCTCGGCGACGCACGGGTCAACGACGTCGGCAACTACATCCGTAAGGGCAAGCTCTGGCAGGCCTTTGCCGCCGGCGAGAAGACGGTTCTGCTGATCGACGAGATCGACAAGGCCGACATCGAGTTTCCCAACGACCTGTTGCAGGAACTCGACCGCATGGAATTCCATGTCTACGAGACCGGCGAAACGGTGAAGGCCGCCGTGCGCCCGATCGTCATCATCACCTCGAACAACGAGAAGGAACTGCCCGACGCGTTCCTGCGCCGCTGCTTCTTCCACTATATCCGCTTCCCCGACGCCGACACGCTGACCCGCATCGTCGAGGTCCACTATCCCGGCATCAAGCAGGCGCTGATCCGCTCGGCACTCACCCAGTTCTATGAGATCCGCGAGACGCCGGGCCTGCGCAAAAAGCCCTCGACCTCGGAAGCGCTCGACTGGATCCGCCTTCTGGTCGCCGAGGACGTCGACCCGGCCGACCTGCGCGCCGACCCGAAACAGGCCCTGCCCAAGCTGCACGGCGCCCTTTTGAAGAACGAGCAGGACGTGCACCTGTTCGAACGCCTGGCCTTCATGGCCCGGCGGGAGGGGCGCTGACTCATATCTTTAGATAACATCGCGACGTGTTTTGCGAAACTAGTGCGTTTTATGTGATATTTTTGCCATTTTTATATTTAGTATCTTGACAATGAGATTTTTTCTGTCCCGCACGAATCCTTCATGCTAGGCTGCAATTCAACACGGGGGCGAGCTTGATGGCTGACTGGTATAACTCGAAAAAGGCTGCACAGATCGCTGCGTATTATGCCATCCGCGAAGGCGGAGCCATAAACGTCCTAAAACTCGTAAAGCTTATATATTTGTCGGAAAGAGCGTTCTTGGCAAAATTCGATTCATCCATGCTCAATGACAAATTGGTTTCTATGGACAATGGACCTGTTAACTCCATCACGCTCAACAAGATAAATGGATTCGTCGAAGATAATGGCTGGAGTGAGTTTATCTCGGATAGAGAGAATCATCTCGTCAGCATTGCGAACAAGTCTATTAAGATAGACGTGCTAGATGAATTAAGCAGAGCAGAACTCAAGGTTCTTGATACCACGTGGAACGAATTCGGCCACATGGATCAATGGCAGCTGGTTGATTTTACGCACAAAAACTGCCCCGAATGGGAGGATCCGCACGGGTCTTCTTCACCGATACCCTATGAACGCCTGCTGAAAGCCATTGGTAAGCAGAACGTTAATGAACTACAAGATAGGATTATGACAGATCGAAGGCTCGTTAGCGCTCTTAGGGACTGATGGCATACGAAGTTCGCAGAAATGGTACGTTTCTGGTTCCATCGGGTTCTGAAGCAGATCCTGATCGCCTTCATCTGCATGTTGTATCCACCCATCCTTGTCAGGCGAGGCGGTGTTTGCTTCTGACGATTTCGACGGTGAAAGTTGGCATTTGGCACGACGATACCCGAATCTTACAGCCTGGATGCCACGAATTCATAAAAGTGAAGAGTTTCGTCGACTATCGCCACGCCTTGGTGAAGCGCTGCGACAGTATCTCGAAACTGGTTGACGGATGGACTTACCACGCCAAACCGGACTTTGATGAAGGTCTAACTGACTATATTCTTTCCGGTGTTCCAGAATCCGACATGACGCCTCAGTATGTTATCGAGTATTTCCATTCGCTAGGATTGTGAAAGGCCCAGTACACCCTAAGTGAGTGACTAGAGCACGTCCGTTTTACTCGGGATCATATCCGCACGATTTGAAGTAGTTGGCGCATTCTTGTGGTTCGAACAGCGTGACGATCTGGCCGATGGTATTCCATAAGCCCTCGACCGTTCGCTCGGCTTTGGCGCGCAAGACGGCCTTGAGCTTAGCGAAGGCCTTCTCGATGGGGTTGAAGTCTGGACTGTATGGAGG
>NZ_UEYQ01000010.1 GCF_900492205.1 Ciceribacter sp. T2.26MG-112.2 | reverse complement strand
AAGAGACAGCCCCACCCTCGCACACCAGCCCTAAACTGACCCCGTTCCGTCGCGGATACACCACAAGGCGTTGTGGCGAGGCGGGGCCGGCGCAGGGTTTGGGGGAGAGACGCAAGAACCCAGACTCCGGGTCCGCGGAAAAATGGTCTCCCCCTGGCGACGTGGGGGCAAGGATGAGGGCTTTGGACGGCCCAAGACCTTGCCGGCCCTGACAGCGCGCCGGGTGCGCCTGTGTGGCGTGGCATGGTGGTAAGACCGGGTTGTCGAGGGTGTGCGGGCGTCCGCCGGTCAAAAGCCGGGCCTGCATGAAAAATCCCCGACAAGGGCCGGCGCCGCAGAGAGGCCGAAGTCGCGGGGCAAAAACCGCCGAACGGGGCGCCTTCGGGTGTCATTTGAATTTTTACCTTACGCGGCAGCCGGAGGCGCCCCGTCCGCTCAGGTTTGGCCTGGGCAAAAGGAAATGACAGCGGAACCGGAGGGCATGAGGCCTGACCGGCTTATTCGGCTGGGCAAGAGGGCGGCCCCGGGTCGATCTCCCCCCTTGTGGGCGGTGAGGAACGGTCCGCGCAGCGGAGCAATCAATCCAGCGAACCGATTGCAGTGACGAACGCCGGCAGGACAGAGGGGGGGGCGAGCTTGGTACGACGCGGAATGGTAGCGCATCGTCTGCCTCGACCAAAGCCCCCCCGTCGTCGCACGCGGCCACCCCCCTCTGTCGGCTCCCGCCGACATCTCCCCCACGAGGGGGGATCGCACGCCACCCTCGCCGGCCCACCGCATCGCCCCACCCTTCACACTGGTAATTTCCGCCGGTTTCCGCCATATAAGCCCGAAGATGTCGAGGAATGATCAAATGGCAGACATGGTCGAATTCGCGAAGATGAACGGGCTTGGCAACAAGATCCTGGTCGTCGACATGCGCGGCCGCAAGGACAAGGTGACGCCTGAGGCCGCGATCGCGCTCGCCGCCGATCCGATGACCGCCTTCGACCAGATCATGGCGATCCACGATCCGAAGGTCGAGGGCACCGACGCCTGGATCGACATCATCAACTGTGACGGCACGCTCGCCCAGGCTTGCGGCAACGGCACGCGCTGCGTCGTGCAGGCGCTGTCGGCCGAAACCGGCCGCAAGACCTTCACCTTCCAGACCGTCGCCGGCATCCTCAATGCCATCGAACACGAGGACGGCCTGATCTCGGTCGACATGGGCAAGCCGGTCTTCGAATGGAACCGCATTCCGCTTTCGGAAGAATTCCACGACACCAGCCGCATCGAGCTGCAGATCGGGCCCATCGACGCGCCGATCCTGCATTCGCCCTCGGTCGCCTCGATGGGCAATCCGCACGCCATCTTCTGGGTCGACCGCGACCCGATGGACTACGAACTCGAACGCTTCGGCCCGCTGCTGGAAAACCATCCGATGTTTCCGGAAAAGGCCAATATCACGCTCGCCCAGGTGACGGCCAAGGACACGCTTCGCACCCGCACCTGGGAGCGCGGCGCGGGCCTGACGCTCGCCTGCGGCTCGGCCGCCTGCGCAGCCGGTGTCTCGGCGGCCCGCACCGGCCGCACCGGCCGCAAGGTGACGATCGACGTCGCCTCGAGCCCGAGCCGCCAGCCGCTGATCATCGAATGGCGCGAGCACAATGACCGCGTGGTCATGACCGGCCCCGCCGAATGGGAATGGTCCGGCCGCCTCGACCCGGCCACCGGCGCCTTCGGGCGCGATCCGGTAGGCGAGACTGGAGCCCAGGCTTCGTGAGCGGCGTCGAGGTCATCACCTTCGGCTGCCGGCTCAACACCTACGAGTCCGAAGTGATGAAGGCCGAGGCGGCCAAGGCCGGCCTCGACGACGCCATTCTCGTCAACACCTGCGCCGTGACAGCTGAGGCCGTGCGCCAGGCCCGCCAGGCGATCCGCCGCGCAAGGCGCGAGAATCCCAAGACCCGCATCATCGTCACCGGCTGTGCCGCCCAGACCGATGCGGCGGGCTTTGCCGCCATGCCCGAGGTCGATGCCGTGCTCGGCAACGAGGAGAAGCTGAAGGCCGAGAACTATCGGGCCCTTCCCGATTTCGGTGTCGAAGCGGACGAGAAGCTGCGCGTCAACGACATCATGAGCGTGACCGAAACCGCGCCCCAGCTGGTCGGCCATATCGACGGCCATGTGCGCGCCTTCCTGCAGGTGCAGAACGGCTGTGACCACCGCTGCACCTTCTGCATCATTCCCTTCGGCCGCGGCAATTCCCGCTCGGTGCCGATGGGCGCGGTCGTCGAGCAGGCCCGCGGACTGGTCGAGAACGGCTACCGCGAAGTGGTGCTGACCGGCGTCGACGCCACCAGCTACGGCGCCGACCTGCCCGGCCGGCCGACGCTCGGCCTGCTCGCCAAGACGCTGTTGAAACAGGTGCCGGAAATCGCCCGGCTGCGCCTCTCCTCGATCGACGGCATCGAGGCGGACCGTCATCTGTTCGACCTGATCGCCGACGAGCCCCGCTTCATGCCGCACCTGCACCTGTCGCTGCAGCATGGCGACGACATGATCCTGAAGCGCATGAAGCGGCGCCATTCCCGCGCCGACGCCATTGCCTTTGCCGAGCAGGTCCGGCGCCTGCGCCCGCAGATCAGTTTCGGCGCCGACATGATCGCCGGCTTCCCGACCGAGACCGAGGACATGGCGGAAAATTCCGCAAGCCTCGCCGACGCGATCGGCATCGCCCAACTGCATGTCTTCCCCTACAGCCCGCGCCCCGGAACACCCGCCGCCCGCATGCCGCAACTCGACCGCCGCCTCGTCAAGGAGCGCGCGGCACGCTTACGCGAAACCGCGGAGCGGCTGCAGGCGCGCCATCTGGCCTCCATGGTCGGCACGCGCCAGACCGTGCTTGTCGAAATGACCGGGATGGCCCATACGGAAAACTTCACCCTCGTCGCCGCGCCGGACCTTATTCCCCGCAGCCTCGTTACGGTGGCGATCACCGGCCACAACGGCCGGCACCTCGACATGCAACCGCAGGCCGCCTCGGCCGCCTGACAGAACGGACAACAGCTTCATGGCGCTCGGCTTCATCAAGAAAGTCTTCACCTTCGGCAAGGACAAGCCGTCGGCCGACAAGCCGACGGAGAACGCGGACTTCGCCAGCCTCGTGGATGCGGCCGAAGAGCTCGATGCCGGCGAAACGATCGAGGCCCTGCCCGAAGCGGCCGATCCGATCGCAGCTGAAGTGATCGATACGGCCGGCGGCCCGGCGGCGGATGAAGCGGCGACCGAGCCAGCGGGCGCGATCGCGGCGTTGCCGATCGAACCCGAGGCCAGGGAACGGGAAGAAGCCGAAGAATTCCACCCGCAACCCGAGCAGCCGGCCGACGTCACCCATGGCGAGCTGGCGCAGGATGCGGACAATGCAGTGACGCTGCCCAAGGGCTTCGCCGCCGCGGCATCCCTGCCCGAGCCGGAGCCCGAGACCCCGGCCGTCAAGCTCTCCTGGTTCCAGCGCCTGCGCCAGGGCCTGGCCCGCACCTCCTCGCAGCTCACCGGCCAGATCGCAGCACTCTTCACCAAGCGCAAGCTCGACGAGGACACGCTGGAGGAGCTCGAAGACCTGCTGATCCAGGCCGATCTCGGCGTCGAGACCGCCATGCGCGTCACCGGCACCCTGTCGTCGGAACGCTACGGCAAGGACGTGACCGGCGAGGATGTCTCGCGCATCATGGCGGCCGAGATCACCAAGGTGCTGAAGCCGGTGGCCAGGCCGCTGGCGCTCGACCTCTCCCACAAGCCGCATGTCATTCTCGTCGTCGGGGTCAACGGCACCGGCAAGACGACCACGATCGGCAAGCTCGCCGCCAAGCTCTCGGGCTCGGGCCTGAAGGTCATGCTGGCCGCCGGCGACACCTTCCGCGCCGCGGCGATCGAGCAGCTGAAGATCTGGGCCGACCGCACCGGATCGACCTTCATCGGCACCAAGCTCGGCGCCGACGCGGCCGGCCTCGCCTACGAAGCCTTCGAAAAGGCACGGGCCGACAAGGCCGACGTGCTGATCATCGACACCGCGGGAAGGCTGCAGAACAAGACGGAGCTGATGGCGGAGCTGGAGAAGATCGTCCGCGTGCTCGGCAAGCTCGATCCGGATGCGCCGCATACCGTGCTGCAGACGCTCGACGCGACCACCGGGCAGAACGCCATGAACCAGGTCGAGATCTTCCGCAACGTCGCCGGCGTCAACGGCCTGATCATGACCAAGCTCGACGGAACGGCGCGTGGCGGCATCCTCGTCGCCATCGCCGCCAAGCACAAGCTGCCGGTCTATTTCATCGGCGTGGGCGAAGGCATCGACGACCTCGAACCCTTCGAGGCCGAGGACTTTGCCGCCGCCATCGCCGGCCTTCCCCACTGAACCGGACGCCGGGCCGCACAACGGATCTGAAAGACGTAAGCCATGAGCAATTTCGAAAGTGACACCAAGCCGACCGCCGAGGAGCGCCATCATCCCATGCTGAAGATGGCGCTGGAGATCGGGCCGCTCATGGTCTTCTTCTTCGGCAATCTGCGCGGCGAGTGGCTGGCCAAGACCTTCCCGGCCCTGACAGCCGTCGGCGGGCCGCTCCTGATCGCCACCGCCCTATTCATGGTGGCGACGGTCGTCTCGCTCATCGTCTCGAAGATCGTCTTCAAGCACCTGCCGATCATGCCCTTCGTCTCGGGCATCGTCGTCATGGTGTTCGGCTCGCTGTCGATCTGGCTGCAGGACGAGACCTTCATCAAGATGAAGCCGACCATCGTCAATACGCTGTTCGGCGTGGTGCTGCTCGGCGGCCTGTTCTTCGGCAAGTCCTTGCTCGGCTACGTCTTCAACGCCGCCTTCCAGCTCGACGCCGAGGGCTGGAAGAAGCTGACGCTCCGCTGGGGCATCTTCTTCCTGTTCCTCGCCGTGCTGAACGAAGTCGTCTGGCGCAATTTCTCCGACGCTGTCTGGGTCAATTTCAAGGTCTGGGGCACGATGCCGATCACCATCCTGTTCACGCTCGCCCAGATGCCGCTGATCATGCGCCATTCGCTGGACACCGGGACGGAGACGAAAGACGGGGGCAAGGCCGAATGAGCGATGGTCCCGTGACCCTTGCCGCCGACGACCGCGCCACGCGCTTCTGGCTCGCCGCAGCCGCCGCCTTCCTCATCGTGCAGATCGTCACGCTGGCGCTGATGGGCCGCATTCCGATCTGCGAATGCGGCTATGTCAGGCTGTTCGAGCCCGGCGTCAACACGGCCGGCAATTCGCAGCACATTTCCGACTGGTACACGCCGTCGCACATCATCCACGGCTTCCTGTTCTACTGGCTGGCGATCGTCGCCCTGCCCCGCGCCTCGTTCGGCGCCCGATTGACACTCGCCGTCGTCGTCGAGGCGGCCTGGGAACTCCTGGAAAACTCGCCGATCATCATCGACCGCTACCGCACCGCGACCATGGCGATCGGCTATCAGGGCGACAGCATCCTCAATTCGGCGATGGACACGGTGGCCATGGTCCTCGGCTTCCTCTTCGCCGCCCGCGCCCCGGTCTGGCTGACGGTCGCACTCGCCATCGGCTTCGAGGTCGCAACCGCCATCGTCATCCGCGACAACCTGACGCTCAACGTGCTGATGCTGGTCTGGCCGGTCGAAGCGGTCAAGGCGTGGCAGGCGGCGCTGTAAGCCTTACGCAATCACGACCCGGCGAGTGCCTTTTCGATCGCGGGGTAAAGACCGGTCTCGAGCGATTGCGGATCGAAGGGGCCGACCTTCTTGTAGAGGATCGTGCCGTCGCTCGCGACGAGATAGCTTTCCGGAATGCCGTAGACGCCCCAGTCGATGGCCGCTTTGCCGTTCGGATCGACGCCGATCGCGGCATAGGGATTGCCGAGTTCGCCGAGGAAGCGCAGCGCGTTGTCGTTTTTGTCCTTGTAGTTGATGCCGACGACGTTAAGCCGCGGATCCTTGGACAGGTCTTTGAGGATCGGGTGCTCCTGCCGGCACGGCACGCACCAGGAGGCGAAGACATTCACCAGCGTCAGCTTGCCGGCGATCGCCTCGGAGGTGAGGGCCGGCGTGTTCGACCCGTCGAGCCCGGCCATGGCAAGAGCCGGCGCCTTCGTGCCGATCAGTGCCGAGGGGATGGCCGAAACGTCGCGGCCGTTGACGTCCTGGTCATAGAGCATCTTGCCGGCGACGCCGGCAAAGATGGCGAACAAGGCGAGCGGGATGATGGCCACGAGATAGCGGCCGATACCGCGTCGGTCGCCGGGCTTTGATTCGATCTCGCTCATTCGGACGCCTCGGATACAGTTCCGGCAGCGGCACCGGCCGAACGGCGGCGGACGCCCGCCGCATCGAGTGCCTTCAATTCCGTCTGGCGCGCCCGACCGTCGAGCCAGACCCAGGCGATCAGGGCAAGGATGATCAGTGCGCTGACGCCATAGGAGAGATAGATGTAGAAGGCGTGGCTCATGGCGAAACCTCCCGGCCGGCCATGCGCGCCGCCATGCGGCGCTGCGTTGCGATCCGGCGGCGCCAGATCTCGTTGCGCATCGCCATCAGGTGCAGGGTGAAAAACAGGAAGGTAAACGCGATGGCCATCACCAGCAGCGGCCAGAGGAATTCCGGGTCGATGGTCGGGCCGTCCATGCGGATAACGCTCGCCGGCTGATGCAGCGTGTTCCACCACTCGACCGAGAACTTGATGATCGGGATGTTGACGAAGCCGACAAGGATCAGAACGGCGCTGAGACGGGCGGCCTTCGAGGCATCGTCCATGGCGCGGTTGAGCGCGATCAGGCCGAGATACATGAGGAAGAGCACGAAGACCGAGGTGAGCCGCGCATCCCAGACCCACCAGGTGCCCCACATCGGCTTACCCCAGAGCGAACCGGTTATCAGCGAGATCAGGGTGAAGGCGGCGCCAAGCGGGGCCGCCGCCTTGTGGCTGACATCGGCCAGCGGATGGCGCCACACCAGCGTGCCGATCGCCGAGATCGCCATGACCGAATAGCACAACATCGCCAGCCAGGCCGCCGGCACATGCACATACATGATCCGTACCGTATCGCCCTGCTGGTAGTCGCCTTCGGTGGTAAAGCTCATATAGAGACCGACGGCGAAAAGCAGCGCCGTCAGGCCCGCGAGCCACGGCAGGATGCGCCCGGACAGCGCCAGAAACCGGGTCGGATTGGCGAGTTCGCTGAACTTTGAAAGGGCAAGATTCATAGTATTCATGGAATGCTTCTAACCTGAGAGGCAGCGAACTGCAATTGATCCCGGTCAATCCGAGGCGCT
The DNA here is from genome assembly GCF_900492205.1 of Ciceribacter sp. T2.26MG-112.2. GTDB lineage: Bacteria > Pseudomonadota > Alphaproteobacteria > Rhizobiales > Rhizobiaceae > Allorhizobium > Allorhizobium naphthalenivorans_A. The sequence continues at coordinate 120,843 of NZ_UEYQ01000010.1, read as the reverse complement.
GCGCAGCGCCAGTGCGGCGGCAAGCGGGCCGATGACGGCGAAAAACAGCGTGATGGCGATCAGAAACAGGAAGGGCGGCAGAAATGGGGCCGGGTCCTCGACCGCCGCATAAGAAGCGCTGACCCCGAAGATCAGCACCGGGATGGCGAGCGGCAGGACGAGGATCGAGACCAGCAGCCCACCGCGCGGCAAGGCGACGGCAACGGCGGCACCGGCCGCTCCAATGAAAGTGATCGCCGGTGATCCGACGAGAAGGGTCAGCATCACCGCGCCGATCGCCACCTCGTTCATGTTCATGAACAGGCCGAGCAGCGGCGAGGCGATGACAAGCGGCAGGCTGGTCGCCACCCAATGGGCCAGGCACTTGACGAAGACGGTCAGCACCAGCGGCGTCTCCTGCATCAGGATGAGGTCCAGCGACCCATCGTCGCGCTCGGCCTGGAACAGCCGGTCGAGTCCGAGAAGGGCGGCCAGCAGCGCGCCGATCCAGACGATCGCCGGCCCGATGCGCGACAGAAGGTTGAGATCCGGCCCGACGCCGAAGGGAATGACGGCGACCACCGTCATGAAGAACAGCACCCCGATCAGCGCCCCGCCGCCGGCGCGCACGGAGAGCTTCAGGTCGCGGAGGAAGAGGGCGATCATGCTGTATGTCTCATCATTTGAGTAAAAGTCCCCTCCCCAACCCCTCCCCACAAGGGGGAGGGGCTAATCCGCGGCAGCCGTTTCGATGCGATAAACCGATATCGCTGATGGGTCGTTGGTTTCGAAGGGAGGCAGCGACGCAAACCGAGTCCCTCCCCCTTGTGGGGAGGGGTTGGGGAGGGGAAATCACCAAGTGTGAAAGTGGGAAGGAGAAGAACGTGGCGGGAAACGGCCAGCCTCATCATGCCATTTCCCCCGTCTCGCGATACTCGAACCCCTTCATCACCAGGGTCTTCGCATCCTTGAGACCGAGCGGCTGGTGGGTGGCGGCGATCGCGATGCCACCATTGGCCAGGTGCTCGTGCACCAGTCCGGCGAACATCTGGTCGGCGCTGGCGTCGAGCGCTGCGGTCGGTTCGTCGAGAATCCACACCGGGCGATGGGCGACGAGCAGCTTGGCCATGGCAAATCGGCGCTGCTGGCCGGCCGAGAGATAGCCGAAGGGAAGATGCGTTATCCCCCCCAGGCCAACCGCATCGGCCGCCGCCCCGATCGAGCGACCCTCGCCGCCTACGAAGTCGCCGAGAAAATCCCGCCAGAAGGCCAGGTTCTCGATGACCGTCAGTTCCTGCTTCATGGCGTTGCGATGACCGAGATAGTGGCTGACTTCGCGGGCCGGCCGGGTCTCGCGGCCGTCGCGGAATACGGCTTCCACACGGCCTTTTTCCGGCCGAAGCAGGCCGGCGACCACGCGCAGCAGCGTCGACTTGCCCGACCCGTTCCGGCCCGTCAGCACCAATGCCTCTCCGGCCGCCAACTGAAAGGAAACATTAACGAAAATCAGGTCTTCGCCGCGCTTGGCGGCGAGGTTTTCGGCGATGAGCCGCATGGTTTGAACCTTCCGGCGATGCCCTCATCGCCCTTCCAAAAAATTGTCCGAATTCGCCATTCGTTGGTCTGGCACCTTTCTTAGAAATTATCTATAAGACCTGCAACCACGCCAGCGGTCGGCGTGAACATCATCCTTGTGCCGAACCTGGGGTTGCAACAGCATCATCCACGTGCGGACAGCGGAAATGACCGTACCCGCATCCTGATGTGCATGAAGTGCATAGGCGTCCGCACGACAAGTGTAGGCTATCAGAATAAGCGGGGCTTTATCCGTGTCCAAATCCATCGACAGCTTCAATTGCCGTTCGACGCTTACCGTCAACGGTAAGGACTATGTCTATTACAGCCTTCCCAAGGCCGAGGCCAACGGCCTGACGGGCGTATCGAAGCTTCCCTATTCGATGAAGGTTCTGCTCGAGAATCTGCTGCGCAACGAAGACGGCCGTTCGGTCACCAGGAATGACATCGAGGCGATTGCCGCCTGGCTCGTCGACAAGGGCACGGCCGAGGCCGAAATCGCCTATCGTCCGGCCCGCGTGCTGATGCAGGACTTCACCGGCGTTCCCGCCGTCGTCGACCTCGCCGCCATGCGTGACGGCATCAAGGCGCTCGGTGGCGATCCGGAGAAGATCAACCCGCTGGTTCCCGTCGACCTCGTCATCGACCACTCGGTCATCGTCGACGAATTCGGCACGCCGACCGCCTTTGCCCGCAACGTCGAGCTCGAATACGAGCGCAACGGCGAGCGCTACCGCTTCCTGAAATGGGGCCAGCAGGCGTTCAAGAACTTCCGCGTCGTTCCCCCGGGCACCGGCATCTGTCACCAGGTCAACCTCGAATATCTCGGCCAGACCGTCTGGACCAAGGAAGAGGACGGCGAAACCGTTGCCTATCCCGACACCTGCGTCGGCACCGACAGCCACACGACCATGATCAACGGCCTCGGCGTTCTCGGCTGGGGCGTGGGCGGCATCGAAGCCGAAGCCGCCATGCTCGGCCAGCCGGTCTCCATGCTGCTGCCTGAGGTCATCGGCTTCAAGCTGACCGGCAAGGTCAAGGAAGGTGTCACCGCGACCGACCTCGTGCTCACCGTCGTGCAGATGCTGCGCAAGAAGGGCGTCGTGTCGAAGTTCGTCGAATTCTTCGGCCCCGGCCTTGATTCGATGTCGCTCGCCGACCGCGCCACCATCGGCAACATGGGTCCGGAATATGGCGCGACCTGCGGCTTCTTCCCGGTCGATGGCGAAACCATCAACTACCTGACGATGTCGGGCCGCACCAAGGACCGCATCGCGCTGGTTGAAGCCTATTCGAAGGCTCAGGGCATGTGGCGTGACAATGACGGCGCCGAACTCGTCTTCACCGACACGCTCGAACTCGACCTCGGCGACGTCGTGCCGTCGATGGCCGGCCCGAAGCGTCCGGAAGGCCGCCTGCCGCTCGAAACGATCGCTTCCAATTTCGCGGTCGCCCTCGAAAACGACTACAAGAAGCCGGGCCAGCTGACGAACCGCTATGCGGTCGAAGGCACCGACTATGACATCGGCCATGGCGACGTCGCGATCGCCGCGATCACCTCGTGCACCAACACCTCGAACCCGAGCGTCCTGATCGCTGCCGGCCTTCTCGCCCGCAACGCGGTTGCCAAGGGTCTGAAGTCCAAGCCGTGGGTGAAGACCTCGCTCGCACCGGGATCCCAGGTCGTCGGCGAATATCTCGCCAAGTCGGGCCTGCAGACCTCGCTGGATGCCCTGGGCTTCAACCTCGTCGGCTTCGGCTGCACGACCTGCATCGGCAATTCCGGCCCGCTGCCGGCACCGATCTCGAAGACGATCAACGACAAGGGCCTGATCACCGCGGGCGTGCTGTCGGGCAACCGCAACTTCGAAGGCCGCATCTCGCCGGACGTCCAGGCCAACTACCTGGCTTCCCCGCCGCTGGTCGTCGCTTACGCGCTCGCCGGCACCGTCCAGAAGGACCTGACCACCGAACCGCTCGGCGAAGACCAGAACGGCAACCCGGTCTTCCTCAAGGACATCTGGCCGACCTCGCACGAGATCCAGGAATTCATCCTGAAATACGTCACCCGCGAACTGTACGAATCGAAGTACGCCGACGTGTTCAAGGGCGACGCCAACTGGCAGGCCGTGCAGATCCCGGCAGGCCAGACCTATGCCTGGGACGACAAGTCGACCTATGTGCAGAACCCGCCCTACTTCGTCGGCATGGGCAAGACCGGCGCCGGCGTGACGAACATCGTCAACGCCCGCGTGCTCGGCCTGTTCGGCGACAAGATCACCACCGACCACATTTCCCCGGCCGGTTCGATCAAGGCCGCTTCCCCGGCCGGTGCCTACCTGCTGGAAAACGGCGTCGGCGTCGCCGACTTCAACCAGTACGGCACGCGTCGCGGCAACCATGAAGTGATGATGCGCGGCACGTTCGCCAACATCCGCATCCGCAACCATATGCTCGGCCCGAACGGCAAGGAAGGTGGCTACACCATCCACTATCCGTCCAAGGAAGAGATGTCGATCTACGACGCCGCCATGAAGTACAAGGCCGAGGGCACCCCGCTGGTCATCTTCGCCGGCGTCGAATACGGCAATGGTTCGTCGCGTGACTGGGCCGCCAAGGGCACCAACCTCTTGGGCGTGCGCGCCGTCGTCGCCCAGTCCTTCGAGCGTATCCACCGCTCGAATCTGGTCGGCATGGGCGTCATCCCGTTCTGCTTCGAGGAAGGCACCACCTGGGCCTCGCTCAACCTCAAGGGCGACGAGACCGTGACGATCGAGGGCCTCGACGGCGAGATCAAGCCGCGCGAGAAGAAGATCGCCAAGATCGCCTATGCCGACGGTTCGGTGAAGGAGATCCCGCTGATCTGCCGCATCGATACGCTGGACGAGGTGACTTACGTCAACAACGGCGGCATCCTGCAGACCGTTCTGCGCGATCTCGCGGCCTGAGACCGCGACGCTTTCAACACGACCGCCGGGCGACCAGCCCGGCGGTTTTTTTGTGGGGCAGCGCCGACTGCCGTTGACGCGCGCCTCACCCCATCGTGACTTTGACCGGCCACGGTACCGGGTTATTGCTGTGGGCGAGTTGGAAAAACGACCCGATGCGGGTGCCCCATGGCGCCTCCGGGAAGCATTGAACGGGTTTGTGCCATGATCTTCAGGATCGCCTCCTGCCTGGCTGTCTGCTGCACGCTCGCCGTCGCGTCCGCCGCGCGCGCCGACGATGCGGCGGTGCCGAAGGGCGTGGTGGAGCTCTTCACCTCCCAGGGCTGCAGCTCATGCCCCCCGGCCGACGCGGCCTTGCAGAAACTGGCCCGCAAGGGCGACGTCGTGGCCCTCTCCTATCACGTCGACTACTGGAACTACCTCGGCTGGGCCGACACGCTGGCGACGCCCGAGAACACCGCCCGACAATATGCCTATGCGCGCAGCCTCGGCCGTAGCGGGGTCTACACGCCACAGGCGGTGGTCAACGGTCGCGACCACCTGAAGGGCACGGATGCGGAGATGATCGAGGGCAGGCTGGACGGGTTACGGGCGCGCGGACATGGCCTGACCGTACCGATCCATGCCGGTCGCAAGGGGGACGAGATAGAGATCAGCATCGGCGCCGGTGACGGCAAGGCCGACGTGGTGGTCGTCTACTTCCGCCAACAGCAGACCGTCGAGGTGCTCAAGGGCGAGAACATGGGCAAGACGATCAGCTATTGGAACAGCGTCATCGACGTTCAGACCGTGGCCATGTGGGACGGGGCAGCCCTCGAACTCGTCCTGCCGGCCAAGATGATCGGTTCCGAAGGGGCAGACGGATGCGCCGTCTTGCTGCAATCCAGCGGACCCCACGGCGAGCCGTCAGCAATCCGCGGAGCGGCGTTGCTGACGACTGAGCCTAGATCCTAGAAAGCTTGGCGGGCCCGGCCTAAAGCATTGGGGGGCTGGGGGTAAGGGGTCAATGCACCAGACCGGACCCTCTTGGCGTGCTAGACGCCAACACCGGCAATCTCTTCCTCAAATTGGGCGCTGTTTTGTCCAAAATGCGGCGTGTGAGGAGAATCGCCGACTGCAACCCTAACTGGTTTGCATCGCACGGTTTTTCCTTGCTGGCACCATTGCTTGATGAGTATCAAGTTCACTCTCTGTTCTTGCCAAATCGGACATTGTCGTGCAAACCGGATGGCAGAACGAGCAGGGACATCGCCCGCGCATGACCGCATCGCATCTCGATACGCTGAACGACAGGCAACGCACGGCCGTGGTGCACGGTATCGGACCGGAGGCTGCCGGCGGAGACGGGCCGCTGCTGATCATCGCCGGTGCCGGTTCCGGCAAGACCAATACGCTTGCCCACCGGGTCGCGCATCTGATCCTCAACGGCGCCGATCCGCGCCGCATCCTGCTGATGACCTTTTCGCGCCGCGCCGCATCCGAGATGAGCCGGCGCGTCGAGCGGATCTGCCGCAAGATCCTGGGCAATGATGCCGCGGTCCTGACCGATGCCCTGACCTGGGCCGGCACCTTTCACGGCATCGGCGCCCGCATCCTGCGCGACTATGCCTATGAGATCGGCCTCGACCCCGCCTTCACCATCCACGACCGGGAAGATTCCGCCGACCTGATGAACCTGATGCGGCACGATCTCGGCCTGTCGAAGATGGAAAGCCGGTTTCCCACCAAGGGCACCTGCCTTGCCATCTATTCCCGCGCGGTGAATTCCGAGACGTCCCTCACCGAAGTGTTGAAAACCGCCTATCCCTGGTGTGGTACCTGGGAGAAGGAACTGAAGGCGCTGTTTGCCGCCTATGTCGCGGCCAAGCAGGCGCAGAACGTGCTCGATTACGACGACCTGCTGCTCTACTGGGCACAGACGGTGAGCGACCCGGAGCTTGCCGCCGAGATCGGCGGCAGGTTCGACCATGTGCTGGTCGACGAATACCAGGACACCAACCGGCTGCAGTCGTCGATCCTGACGGCGATGAAGCCGGGCGGGCGGGGGCTGACCGTGGTCGGCGACGACGCGCAGTCGATCTATTCCTTCCGCGCCGCAACGATCCGCAACATTCTCGACTTTCCGGCAAGCTTCGACCCGCCGGCCGACATCGTCACGCTCGACCGCAACTACCGCTCGACCCAGCCGATCCTCGCCGCCGCCAATGGCGTGATCGACCTTGCCCGCGAGCGCTTCACCAAGAATCTGTGGACCGAACGCCAGTCCGAGGACCGGCCCCGGCTGGTCAGCGTGCGCGACGAGGCCGAACAGGCCAATTACATCGTCGAGCAGATCCTGGAGAACCGCGAGCGCGGCCTGATGCTGAAGGACCAGGCCGTGTTGTTTCGCACGTCGAGCCATTCCGGCCCGCTGGAAATCGAACTCACGCGGCGCAACATCCCCTTCGTCAAGTTCGGCGGGCTGAAATTCCTCGACGCGGCGCATGTGAAGGATCTGTTGGCGGCGCTGCGTTTTGCCCAGAACCCGCGCGACAAGGTGGCCGGCTTCCGGCTGATGCAGCTCCTGCCGGGAATTGGTCCACAAACGGCGTCAAAGATCCTCGATGCGATCGCTACCGACCCGCATCCGCTGGCAGCGCTCGCCGAAGTCCCGACGCCGCCGCGCACCGGTGAGGACTGGGGCCGATTCGTCGACATGTTGAGCGCAATGGGCAAGGGTCAGGCCGGTTGGCCGGGCGAGATCGAGATCGCCAGACTGTGGTACGAGCCGCATCTCGACCGCATTCACGAGGATGCCGACACCCGCAAGGCCGACCTCGTGCAGCTCGGCCAGATCGCCTCGGGCTACGGCTCGCGCGAACGGTTCCTGACCGAACTGACGCTCGATCCGCCGGACGCCACCAGCGACCAGGCCGGCGTGCCGCTCCTCGACGAGGATTATCTGATCCTCTCGACCATCCATTCGGCCAAGGGCCAGGAATGGAAATCGGTCTTCGTGCTGAACTGCGTCGACGGCTGCATTCCTTCGGATCTTGCGGTCGGCACCACGGCGGAGATCGAGGAGGAACGGCGATTGCTCTATGTGGCGATGACGCGAGCCAAGGACAGCCTGCATCTCACGGTGCCGCAGCGCTTCTTCACCCACGGGCAGAACGCGCAAGGGGACCGGCATGTCTATGCGGCGCGCACCCGCTTCATCCCGGCGACGCTGCTGCAATTCTTCGAATCATCCGCGTGGCCGGTGGCCCAGCCGAGCGCGCCGGGCACGCGGGACGCGCGGCAGATCCGGCTCGATGTCGGGGCGCGCATGCGTGGCATGTGGAGTTGATGGTTTGCCATCAACAAGCTGAGGCGGTCGAGGCCCTCGGAGGATGGGCGCCCAGGGGCGGTCGTCAGGCCGATACGGCGGCATCATAGGCGGCGACAGTGCGCTTTGCCTTTTCCGCCACCGCTACCGCGCTGTCACCCGGCTTGTAAAGGCTGGAGCCGAGGCCGAAACAGCTGACGCCAACCTTGAGATAGGCGGCGAAATCGACATCCGACACGCCGCCGACCGCACCAATCGGCAGGCCCGGCGGCAGGATGGCGCGGATGGCGGTGATACCCTGCGGCCCGAGCGCGCTGGCGGGGAAAAACTTGAGCGCCGCCGCTCCGGACCTGGCGGCCAGCAGTGCCTCGGTCGCCGTGAAGACGCCGGGCATGGTGACCATGCCGTGCTCGACCGCGCGGCGAATGACCGCCGGCTCGACATTGGGCGTCACCAGCAGATTGCCGCCGACACTGTTCAGCCGGTCGACCTGCGGGACCTCCAGCACCGTCCCGGCGCCGATCAGGCAGGAGGCGGGCGCGAGACGCCGTGCCTTCTCGATCGAGGCGAACGGTTCCGGCGAGTTGAGCGGAACCTCGATCGCCTCGAATCCGGCTTCGACGAGAACATCGACCACGCCTTCGATCTCCTCGGGCCGGATGCCACGCAGAATGGCAACCAGATTGCGCTTGAGGTTCGGCCAGGCGATGGCGGGGGTGGTCATGCTGCGATCTCCGGGAAGCGCTGGGGATAGAGAGCTCGTGCCGCGGCAAACAGGCCCTTGCGGACCAGTTCGCCACCATCGAGCGATACGGTCTCGACGCCGGCGAGCGAAAGGGCTGCGGCATAGAGCTCTGTCAACGCACCGCTGCCGATCAGCTGAACGCTTTGGCCCGGGCCCAGACGGGGCCGCATGGCGGCGATCTCCGCGCCGAGCAGCAGGCCGGACAGGCGCGAAGCCGCGCTGGCCTCGTCGGCGCCGGCAAGCAGGCCCCGGGCGCGGATCGAAAACAGGCGTGTGGTGAGGCTGAAGTCAGGATCGAGCGCTTCCTCGACCGCCTCGCCGAAGGCCGGATGGCCGGCGGATGCCCGGCCCTCGCCAACCGACAGGCGCAGGATCGATTGCCGGCTGATAATCTGGAAGAGCTCGCCGGTCATGACCGTGCTGAAACGGCTGATTCGCCCTTCCTCCAGAGACACCCATTTGGAATGCGTGCCCGGCAGGCAGAAAAGCGCATCAATGAGACCATTCGAAACGGCGCCGAGAAGCTGCGTCTCCTCGCCGCGCATCACGTCTTCAGCACCAGCGGTGCGCTGGCAGACACCGGGTAGGATCCTGACGTCGCGCCCGGTTCCGGGCGCCGCGACGGCCTGACGAGGAAGCTCCATCAGGCCGGCCGGCGTCTCGGCATAGGGCGCCTCGATCCAGCCGGCGCGCGCGCCCGCCATGCCGGCGACGACCGCCGGCAGATCGGGAGTAGCGCCGAGCGCGGCCAGATGGCTTTCCAGAACGCCGGCGAAACGATCCGGCGAAAGCGTCCCCATGCCTTCCGGCGATTGCCTTTCCCCGAGCACGCCCGCCTCGGCATCGACCAGCCAGACGCGCAGATTGCTCGTTCCCCAGTCGACCAGGGCCACCGCGGCTTGCGTGCTCATCCTGGAACGTCCCTTAGCGCAGGTCTTCCGGAAGCAGGGCGACCGGGATGTCCTGGTAGCAGACCGGCCGCAGGAAGCGGCGGATCGCCATCGTGCCGACAGAGGTCGCGCCAAAATTCGTCGAAGCCGGGTAAGGACCGCCATGGACCATCGCATCGGCCACTTCCACACCGGTCGGGAAACCGTTGGCGAGAAGGCGGCCGGCCTTGCGCTCGAGAATCGGCAGGAGCTTGGCGCCGAGCGCCTCGTCACCGGCCTCGAGATGGAGCGAAGCCGTCAGCTGACCTTCGAGGCTGCGGGCGACGGCCAGCATCTCGTCGGTGTCGGTCACGGTGACGATCATGCCGAGCGGGCCGAACACTTCCTCACCGAGCGCATGATTGGCGAGCCACTCCTTGCCTGTCGTGGCGAAGAGGTAAGGCGTCGCATTGCGCAGGTCGCAGGTCGAGGTCAGAACCGAGCGAACGCCTTCGACGGAAGCGATCTTCGTGGCGCCCTTGCGATAGGCCTCGGCAATGCCCTCGGTCAGCATCGTCTGCGGGGCGACCGCCGAAAGCGCCTGTTCGGCAGCCTTGGTGAAGGCATTGGCGGTCTCGCCTTCGATCACGACGACGATGCCCGGATTGGTACAGAACTGGCCGGCGCCCATGGTGAGAGAACCGACCCAGCCCTTGGCAATCGCTTCGCCGCGCGCAGCCATGGCCTGCGGCAGCAGGAACATCGGATTGACAGAACCAAGTTCGCCGAAGAAGGGAATGGGCTCGGGGCGCTTGGCGCAGAGGTCGAACAGGGCGCGGCCGCCACCCAGCGAGCCGGTAAAGCCGATCGCCTTGATCAGCGGATGCTGAACCAGCGCGGTGCCGACCTCGCGGTTTCCGCCCTGGACGAGCGAGAACACGCCGGGATGGACGCCGCAACGCTTGATGGCGGCATCAATGGCGGCAGCGACGATCTCGGCCGTGCCGGGATGGGCCTCATGACCCTTGACCACGACGGGGCAACCGGCGGCCAGCGCCGATGCCGTGTCGCCGCCGGCCGTGGAGAAGGCGAGCGGGAAGTTGGAGGCGCCGAACACGCCGACCGGGCCGATCGGCCGCTGCATCAGCTTGAGGTCGGGACGCGGCAGCGGCTGGCGATCCGGCAGCGCTGCGTCATGGCGGCGGTCGAGATAATCGCCCTTGAGGATATGCGTTGCGAACAGCCGCAACTGGCCAACGGTCCGGCCACGCTCGCCGACGAGGCGGGCCTTGGGAAGGCCGGTCTCGCCGGAGCCGATTTCGGTGATGTCGTCACCGCGTGCGTCGATCTCCTCGGCAATGGCCTCGAGAAAGGCGGCGCGCTCGGCACGGCTGGAATAGCCATAGGTTTCGAAGGCCTCTTCCGCGGCGCGCACGGCCTCGTCCACCAGGGCGGCCGAACCGAAGGAGAAATTCCGCACCGGACCTTCCGCAGGCGAGGAGGAGAAGGTCTCGCTGCCCGCCACCCAGCGGCCAGCGATCAGGTGCTTCCCGGTAAATTCATAAGCCATGGCAATCATCCCTTTAATCGATCAGTCTTCGAAGGCCTCGACCTCGAGGCGCTCTGCGCACAGGAAGGCGTCCGCCACCAGCCGCAGCGGCTGGAAATCGACGTCGCTTTGGCGCGCCCGGATGAGCGCGGCGAACCGCTCGTAGATACCGGCATATTCCCGGTCGGGTCCAGCCGAGTTTTCAATGCCGTCGATAAACAGTTCGGCACCGCCCTTGGAAAGCCGCAGCACCCCCTGGTCGGTTTCGACCGTGATGTCCCAGGTCTGCGGGCCTTCCTGGCGCCAGTCGAACACGGCGGAAACCGGCGCATCGGACAGGGTGCGCATGGCGATGTCGGCGGCGATCGGCTGTTTGCGATTGGCCGGGAAGGAGAGGCTCGCCTTTTCGACAAGAACCCGGCCGGGTACGATCTCGGTCAGGATCGACAGCGCATTGATGCCGGGATCGAAGACGCCGAAGCCGCCGGGTTCCCAGATCCAGGCCTGACCGGGATGCCAGCGGCGGACGTCTTCCTTCCAGACGATGGATATGGAGCGTATTGCCTTGTCGGCAAGCCAGGCCTTGGCCGGCGCGACGCCGAGGGCAAAGCGCGAATGCCAGGTGGCAAAGAGCGTGACGCCGGCCTCGCGGGCGAGATCGGCGAGCGCTTCCGCCTCGCCGAGCGTGGTTGCCGGCGGCTTTTCCATCAGGACGTCATGACCGGCGGCGATCGCCTTGCGGGCCATGTCGAAGCGAACTTCCGGCGGCGTGCAGAGCGAAACGGCGCGGATGCCCGACCGCGTGGCGAGGAAAGCATCGAAATCCGTATGGTTGTCGATACCTTCGACCTTGCCGTGACGGCTCACCGCCGCCTTCAGATCGAAATCGCTCCCCTCGGCGATCGACGGGATATGCTGGTCGCGGGCAATCTTGCCGATACCGACGAGAGCGATCGAAATGCGGTCTTGCATGGCCGTTTTCCTAGTGCGAATCCTTGCCGACGGCCGAACCGCGACAACCCTTGAGGAAGTCGAAATCGGCACCGGTATCGGCTCCCTCGACGTGTTCGTGGAACATGCGGGCATAACCGCTGGCCGGCGGCTCGACCGGCGGGCGCCAGGCTGCAAGCCGGCGCTGCAGTTCCTCGTCGGGAATGTCGAGATGGATGCGGCGATTGGCGACGTCGACTTCGATCATGTCACCGTTCTTCACCACGGCGAGCGGACCGCCGACGGCGGCTTCCGGCGAGGTGTGCAGCAGAACCGTGCCATAGGCCGTACCGGACATGCGGGCGTCGGAGATGCGGACCATGTCGGTGATGCCCTTGCGCAGCACCTTGGGCGGCAGGCCCATATTGCCGACCTCGGCCATGCCCGGATAACCCTTGGGACCGCAATATTTCATGACCATCACGCAAGTCTCGTCGATGTCGAGACTCTCGTCGTTGATCTTCGCCTTGTAGTCGTCGATATCCTCGAACACCACGGCACGGCCGCGATGCTGCATCAGGTGCGGCGATGCGGCGGAAGGTTTCAGCACGCAGCCCTTCGGCGCCAGGTTGCCCTTGAGGACGGCAATGCCGCCCTGCTGGGTGAGCGCGCGCTCGACCGGACGGATGACGTCGTCGTTCCAGTTGCGAACGTCTTTGACTTCGTCCCAGATTGGTCCGCCGGAAACGGTGAGCACGTCCTTGTTGAGCTTGCCGGCCTCGCCGAGCATCCTCAGGACCACCGGCAGGCCGCCGGCATAGAAGAACTCTTCCATCAGATACTCGCCCGACGGCATGAGATTGACCACGGTCGGCACGTCGCGGCCACAGCGGTCCCAGTCGGCGAGCGTCAGGTCGACACCGATGCGGCCGGCGATGGCCAGAAGGTGGACGACCGCATTGGTCGAGCCGCCGATCGCGCCATTGGTGCGGATGGCATTCTCAAAGGCCGCCTTGGTGAGGATGTCGGAAGGCTTCAGGTCATCCTTGACCATCTGTACGATGCGACGGCCGGTCAACTGCGACATGGCGCGGCGACGGCTGTCGACGGCCGGGATCGCGGCATTGCCGGACAGCGTCATGCCGAGCGATTCCATCATAGAGGCCATGGTCGAGGCGGTGCCCATGGTGTTGCAGGTACCGGTCGATCGCGACATCGAGGCCTCGGCCTCGAGGAATTCGTCCTGGGTCATCTCGCCGGCCTTGACGGCTTCCGAGAACTTCCACAGATGCGTGCCGGAACCGACGCGTTCGCCGCGGAAATAGCCGTTCAGCATCGGCCCGCCGGAGACCATGATGGTCGGCAGGTCGACGGAGGCGGCGCCCATCAGCAGCGACGGCGTGGTCTTGTCGCAGCCGACCAGCAGCACGACGCCGTCGATCGGCTGTCCGCGGATGGCTTCCTCGACCGCGAGCGCGGCAAGGTTGCGATACATCATCGCCGTCGGGCGATAGGTGTTTTCCGAGGCGGAGAAAACCGGCACCTCGACCGGGAAGCCGCCGGCTTCCCACACGCCCGCCTTCACCTTTTCGGCGAGTTCGCGCAGGTGACCATTGCACGGGGTCAGATCCGACCAGGTGTTCATGATGCCGATGACCGGGCGCCCGTCGAACAGGTCGTGCGGGTGACCCTGGTTCTTCAGCCAGCCGCGATGGTAGATATTGTCGCGGGTATTGCCGCCGAACCATTCCTGGGATCGCAGCTTGCGGGGCCAAATTGCCGGTTTGAAAGCGCTCATGGCTGTTCTCTGTCTCTTTGCTGGTGGCGTGGCGCCGCGCACGGCGTCCGTATTCAGAGCATGGTTACGTCAGGATTTCCGGCGGCGGCGCGCGCCAGCGGGTTCTTGAGCGGCAGGCCGAACGCACCCGCCTGGACCTCGAACACATCACCGTCCTCGGCCTTGATGCCATCTGCGAACGACAGCGTCGCCGTGCCGAACATGTGCACATGCAGATCGCCCGGCTGGCGGAAGAGATCATACTTGAAATGGTGGTATTCGAGATTGGCGATCGTGTGGGACATATTGTCCTCGCCCGAGAGGAAGGGCTTTTCCCAGATCACCTTGTCCCCGCGCAGGATGCGCGAGGTGCCCTCGATATGCGCCGGCAGCGCGCCGACGAGCATTTCCGGGCCGAACGATGCCGGGCGCAGCTTGGAATGCGCGAGGTAGAGATAGTTGATCTTCTCGGTGACGTGATCGGAAAACTCGTTGGCGATGGAAAAGCCGAGGCGGAACGGCGTGCCATCCTTGCCGATCAGGTAGAAGCCGGCGATTTCCGGCTCTTCGCCGCCGTCCAGCGCGAAGGAAGGCGATACGAGCGGAGAGCCCGACGCGATCGCATTGACGCCGGTGCCCTTGTAGAACCACTCGGGCTGAACGCCTCGCTCGCCGGCCTTCGGCTTGCCGCCCTCGAGGCCCATGCGGAACATCTTCATCGAGTCGCTCATGCCGACGGTATCGGCATGCATGCTGTCGCGGGTCGAGGCCGAGCCGGTATGGGTGAGCCCCGTGCCGGTCAGGAACATGTGGGCCGCATCGGGATGACGGACCGGGCAATCGAGCTTGCCGGCGGCAGCAAGGGCCGGCAGATCGACGAGCTCGCCCTCGCCCCGGCTGGCGATGCAATCGGCCAGCGTGGTGCCGGCGGCAATCGCCGCCCTGGCCAGTTCATAGGTGGAGGCGAAACCCGGCACGAGGCGCGCAGATTCCCCCTGGCGGCAAATGACGCCACCATCCTTCAATTGCGACAGGTACATGTCTCTTACCTCAGACTGCTTTGTTCTTGTTGTAGACGTCGAAGAAGACGGCGGCGAGCAGCACCAGACCCTTGATCAGTTGCTGATAGTCGATGCCGATGCCCATGATCGACATGCCGTTGTTCATCACGCCCATGATGAAGGCGCCGATGACCGCACCGATAATGCGGCCGACCCCACCCGAGGCCGAGGCGCCGCCGATGAAGCAGGCGGCGATGACGTCGAGTTCGAAGCCGACGCCGGCCTTCGGCGTCGCCGAATTGAGGCGTGCGGCGATGATCATGCCGGCAAGGGCGGCAAGCACGCCCATGTTGACGAAGGTGTAGAAGGTCAGCCGCTCGGTGTTGATGCCGGAAAGCTTGGCCGCCTTTTCGTTGCCGCCCATCGCATAGATGCGCCGGCCGATGGTCGAACGGGTGGTGACGAAGGTGTAGAAGGCGATCAGCACGCCCATGACGACGAGCACGTTCGGCAGGCCGCGATAGGTCGACAGCTGGAAGCCGAGGAAGACGGCGACGACGCTGATGACCGCCATCTGGCCGGCGAAGAAGACGAAGGGTTCGTTCGGGGTGCCGTGCTGCTCGTTTAGGCGGCGGTTCTTCAGGCCCGAATAGATCGCCCAGCCGACCAACGCCAGAACGGCGAGCAGCGCCACGTAGTTCTTGACGACGCTCGTGGCCGGATCGGTGAACGACAGGAAGTCCGGGATGAAGCCGGTCGACAGCAGCTGGAATTCCTTGGGGAACGGGCCGATCGGCCGGCCCTCGAGCACGACATAGGTGAGGCCGCGGAAGACCAGCATGCCGGCGAGCGTGACGATGAAGGACGGGATCTTCTGGTAGGCGACCCAGTAGCCCTGGGCGGCCCCCATGGCGGCGCCGATGATGAGACAAAGCGGCACGACGAGCGAGAAGTGCCAGCCCCATTTGACCAGCATGATCGCCGATATGCCGCCGATGAAGGCAACGATCGAGCCGACCGACAGGTCGATATGCCCGGCCACGATGATCAGCAGCATGCCGAGCGCCATGATGATGATGAACGAGTTCTGGAGCACCAGATTGGTGATGTTGACCGGCTTGAACAGGACGCCGCCGGTCAGGAACTGGAACAGCAGCATGATGACGACGAGCGCCAGCAGCAGGCCGTATTCGCGAATATTCTTGCGCAGATAGTCGCTGACGGAAACTTTCGGGGTTTCGGTGCGGGTGTCGATTGCCATTAGTGTTTCTCCCCCGAGCGCATGATGGCACGCATGATGGATTCCTGGCTCGCTTCGCCCTTGGAAAGCTCAGCGACGATCCGGCCTTCGTTCATGACGTAGATCCGGTCACAGGTCCCGAGCAGCTCGGGCATTTCCGACGAGATCATCAGAATGCCCTTACCCTCTGCGGCCAGCTGGTTGATGATGGTATAGATTTCGAATTTCGCCCCGACGTCGATGCCGCGCGTCGGCTCGTCGAGGATCAGCACTTGCGGATCGGTGAACAGCCATTTCGACAGCACCACCTTCTGCTGGTTGCCGCCGGAGAGATTGACGGTTTCCTGGTAGATCGAATGGGAGCGGATGCGGAGCTTGGACCGATAGTCCGAGGCGATACGGGCTTCCTTGCGCTCGTCGATGAAGCCGTTGTTCGACACGCCGTCGAGATTGGCGAGCGTGGTATTGTGCATGATGTTGTTGTTCAGCACGAGGCCGAGATGCTTGCGGTCCTCGGTGACGTAGGCAAGACCGGCAGCGATCGCCTTGGGGATGGTGCTGACATCGACCGGCTTGCCGTGCATGAACACCTGGCCGGAAATCTTGTGACCCCAGGACTTGCCGAACAGGCTCATCGCGGTTTCGGTGCGTCCGGCGCCCATCAGGCCGGCAATGCCGACCACTTCGCCTGCGCGCACGGTAAAGTTCACGTCATGCAGGAACTGGCGGTCGCGGTGGTTCTGGTGGAAGACATTCCAGTTCTTCACCTCCAGCAGGGTCTCGCCGATCTTGGGTTCGCGCGGCGGATAGCGGTCTTCCATCGCCCGGCCGACCATGCCGCGGATGATGCGGTCCTCGGTGATCTCCTGGGTATGACAGTCAAGCGTCTCGACGGCGCCGCCGTCGCGCAGGATGGTGATCTGGTCGGCCACCTTGCGGATTTCGTTGAGCTTGTGGGAAATGATGATCGAGGTCATGCCCTGCTTGCGGAATTCCATCAACAAGGTGAGCAGGGCGTCCGAATCGGTCTCGTTGAGTGAGGCGGTCGGCTCGTCGAGGATCAGCAGGCGGACCTTCTTGGAAAGCGCCTTGGCGATTTCGACCAATTGCTGCTTGCCCACGCCGATGTCGGTGATCAGCGTGGAGGGCGAATCCTTCAGGCCGACTTTCGCCAAAAGCTCCTGCGTGCGGGCGAAGGTCGCCGGCCAGTTGATCACGCCATTACTGGCGATCTCGTTGCCGAGAAAAATGTTCTCGGCGATCGACAGGAGCGGCACCAGCGCCAGCTCCTGGTGAATGATGATGATGCCGAGCTCTTCGCTGTCGGAAATGGTGGAGAAGCGGCGGACTTCATTGTCGAAGTGGATCTCACCCTCGTAGGTGCCGGCGGGATAGACCCCGGAAAGCACCTTCATCAGCGTCGACTTGCCGGCGCCGTTTTCGCCGACCAGCGCGTGGATCTCGCCTTCGCGCACCTTGAAACTGACATTGTCCAGGGCCTTAACGCCCGGAAACGTCTTGGTGATGCCGCGCATCTCGAGAATGATCTTGTCCATGTGCAGAATTCCGGCGCGGCGCAGCGACACGATCGTCAAGCCGGCGGCGCAAGCTCCCTAAATGCTACGGGAAAAGGGGTCCGCGACGGATCGCGGACCCGGGTCAATCAGAGATCAGTTGTCGATCTGCTCGGCGGTGTAGTAGCCGGAGGAAACCATGACGTCCTTGATGTTGGACTTGTCCACGGCGACCGGCTTGAGCAGGTGGGACGGAACGACCTTGACACCATTGTTGTAGGTCTTGGTGTCGGTCACTTCCGGCTCCTTGCCTTCCATCACGGCATCGACCATCGATACGGCAACCTTGGCAAGCTCGCGGGTATCCTTGAACACGGTCGAATACTGCTCGTCGGCGAGGATCGACTTGACCGAGGGGAGCTCGGCATCCTGACCGGTTACGACCGGCATTGCCATGTCGCCCGAGCCGTAGCCGACGCCCTTGAGGGCCGAGAGAATACCGATCGACAGGCCGTCATAGGGCGACAAAACGCCATGGACCTTGTCTTCGGTATAGGTCGAGGACAGCAGGTTTTCCATGCGGGCCTGGGCGACAGTGCCGTCCCAGCGCAGGGTGCCGACCTGTTCCATGCCCTGCTGGCCGGACTTCACGACGATGTCGCCGCTGTCGATCATCGGCTGCAGGATAGACATGGCGCCATCATAGAAGAAGAAGGCGTTGTTGTCGTCCGGCGAGCCGCCGAACAGCTCGACATTCCACGGCTTGGTGTCGCCGAACTTTGCCTTGAGGCCTTCGACGAGGCTGGTGGCCTGGAGGACGCCGACCTGGAAATTGTCGAAGGTGGCATAGTAGTCGACATTGCCCGAGTCACGGATCAGACGGTCATAGGCGATGACCTTGACGCCGGCATCGGCGGCCTTCTGCAGGATGTCCGACAGCGTGGTGCCGTCGATGGCGCCGATCACGAGGACCTTGGCACCCTTGGTGACCATGTTCTCGATCTGCGCAAGCTGGTTCGGGATATCGTCATCGGCAAACTGCAGGTCGGGCTCGTAGCCGGCGTCCTTGAACAGCTTTTCCATGGTCTCGCCATCCGAGATCCAGCGCGTCGACGTCTTGGTCGGCATGGAAATACCGACAACGCCCTTCGTTTCCGCAATTGCCTGCGACGCGAACACCGAAATGCCCAGCGCGACAGACGCAATAAGAGTGGTGATTTTCTTCACGGAATTCCTCCCTGGCTGATCGTCCGGCTCCAGCTCCGTCTGGCAACCGTACAGTGCAAGAACCGGCGACGACACGAGGCCCGCCTGATCCGAGCGGAGTCATAGCGCTTCGGATATACCGTTCAAATGATTAGTTTGACTTTCTGCATACCGTAAGTGATATGTCCCTATGTCCGAGAAACTCGCCAACCGCCTCCTGCCCAAGCATTTCAGCCTGATTCGCGCCATTGCCGACTATGGTCAGCTGAGCCTGGCGGCGAATGCGCTGTCGATCACCCAGCCGGCCGCATCGCGCATGCTGGCCGAGATCGAGCGCCATGTCGGGGCGCCGATCTTCGTGCGCACGCCCAAAGGCATGGAGGCGACGGCGATCGGCTGCGCGCTGGCGCGGCGGGCGGAGAACCTGCTGGAAGAGATCCGCGAGGCGGCGCGCGAGGTCGATGCCATCCGCCGCGGCCTGACGGGAACGGTCAGGGTCGGCGCCGTCACCGGCGGCGCCGTCGGATTTGTCGTGCCGGCCATCCAGGCCTTGAAGGCCGAGGCCGAGACCGCCGATGTCCATGTCGAGGTTGCCCCCAGCGATGCGCTGATCGCCGAGCTTCTCGCCGGCCAGCTCGACTTCGTCCTCGGGCGCATTCCGGCAAGGATCGACGCACGCCAATTCACCATCAGCGGCGTGCTGACCGAGGAGGTGGACCTGCTGATCCACCAGAGCCATCCGCTGGCCAATGCCGAGAGACTGACGATGGCCGATCTCGTTCACTTTCCTTGGGTGATGCAGGCGCCGGGCGCGCCGGTGCGGCAGGCGCTGGAATCCGTCTTCATCGCGCAGGGCGCGCCGATCCCGTCGAACATCGTCAACACTACCTCGCTGCTGGTGATGATCGCCATGCTCGCCGCATCGAACGCGATCGCTCCCATGTCGCGCGAGGTCTCCGACCTGCTCTGTCGCCACACCACGGGCTCGGGCCTTCTGCCGCTCGACATTCGCGAGCCGATCCGCGTCGCGCCCTACCACCTGATCAGCCTGACGACGCGGCGAATGACGCCGGTCGCGCAGCGTATGCGCGATCTCGTGATCGCCGAGTTCGACAACCGTGGCCGCAGCTAGAACCCGAGACTTGCAATTTCGACTCCATGAGGCAGACTGTCATCTGTCCGTCACGAAGGCGAGGTCTTGACACTTCCATGAGCGATCAGTCGGAGAGAGGAGCCGAAGAGAGCGGCAATCGCGACGCAGGTACCGCCGCCGTCGTCGACATTCATCAATATCGCCAGTCCCGCGACCCGCTGCCTGTCACCTTCCATCGCCGCGAACTGGATGCGATATTGTGGATCTACGGCCGCATGGTCGGCGAAGGCGTGTGGCGCGACTATGCGATCGACCATCTGAAGGACAGGGCCGTCTTCTCCGTGTTCAAGCGCGCAGGCGAATACCCGCTCTACAGGATCGAGAAGGACCCGAAGCTCGCCGCCAAACAGGGCGCCTTCTCGGTGATCGGCGCCGATGGCAGAATTCTCAAGCGCGGGCATGAGCTGAAACAGGTGCTGAAGGTCTTCGACAGGACGCTCAAGCTCGTCGACTAGCGGTTGTCCCTGTTTTCATTCGTCTTTTCAGAAAACCGGCATCCACTTGTCCAAGGCAAACTCCGGTTCTCAACCCGCAAAGAGCGTGCCCGGATAGCGCGTCGGATCTGGATCGCTCGTGTCGCCATCGCCGAGCGCGATCTGCATGAATACGGTATCCAGCCATTGGCCGAGCTTGAATCCGGTCCCGGTCAATGTCCCGGCAGGATGAAAACCGCAGGCCCGATGAACGGCGATCGAGGCAAGGCTGGCCCCACCGATCACGGCGACCATCTGCCGGAAGCCGAGAGCGGTGGCGCGCTGAACCAGGGCCTCTAGCAGCAGCTTGCCGATGCCACGACCGCGAGCCTCCGCAGCGATGTAGATCGAATCCTCGACCAGCCAGCGATAGGCCGGACGTGTCCGGAACGCGGAGACATAGGCATAGCCAAGCACCGTGCCCGTCGGATCGACGGCAACGATGTAGGGATAGCCCTGGCGCGTCGTCGCTTCGAACCGCGCCATCATCTCGACCTCGTCGGGCGCAACGAGTTCGTAGCTGGCCGTCCCCGTGAGGACCGCCTCGGCATAAATGCGTGTGATGGCGGCAAGATCGGCCGCAGCGGCGTCGCGAAGCGTGACTGTCATGGGAATACCGGGCGGAACTGCATGGCTCAATCTTCCACAGCATCATCAGCACTTCAAGCCATCGAAATCGGCACACGACCGGCATTGAAAAAGAGCCCGGCGCGTTGGCGCCGGGCTCTCCGATTGCTCTTCCATAAGGTCAGGGCGACCTTAGGCGTTGATGTCGTTGTCCTTGGTTTCCCGCAGGAAGATCATGCCGACGACGAAGGAGAAGCCGGCGATGATGATCGGATACCACAGACCATAGTAGATATCACCCTTGGCGGCGCTCATTGCGAAGGCCGTTGCAGGAAGAAGACCACCGAACCAGCCGTTGCCGATATGATAGGGAAGCGACATGCCGGTGTAGCGGATGCGGGTCGGGAACATCTCGACGAGCATGGCGGCGATCGGGCCGTAGACCATGGTGACGTAGATCATCAATACGGTCAGGACACCGATGACACCAACCCAGCTGACCTTGGCGGGATCGGCGACCATCTTGAACGCACCGCCATTGGCGATCGTGTACACGGCCATTTCCGGAGCGGCTGCGGCTTCTTCGGCCGTCAGCAGCTTGTCCTTGACCAGATCGGCGGTCGGAACCGTTGCCTTTTCGCCGGCGCGGATGGCGGCGGCATCAAGGGCGAGTTCCGGGTTTGCGGCAACGAAGGCATCAAGCTTGCTGTCCGGAACCTTGACGGCGGCGCGAACCAGCGGATAGCCATTGGTCTGCAGGGCAAGGTTGATGCCCTTCTGCATCGTCGCATCCAGAGCCTTGGCCTGATCCGCCGACTTGACGGCGTCATAGCTCTCGATCGTCGCGTCACCGATCTTGATCGTGGCAACGGAGCCGGCCGGGCCAGCGACGACATCATAAGGAACCGAGTTCCTGGTCAGCGTCGAGGTGGCAATGTCGCACGAGGTCGTGAACTTGGCCGTACCCGTCGGGTTGAACTGGAAGGTGCAATCCTTCGGATCGGAGGTGACTGTTGCGCGGATGTTTTCCTGCGCTGCGAACAGGGCCGGGTTACCGAACTGGGTCATGGCCTTGAAGAGCGGGAAATAGGTCAGAACGGCGAGAAGCAGGCCGGCCATGATGATCGGCTTGCGGCCGATCTTGTCGGACAGCCAGCCGAAGACGACGAAGAACAGGGTACCGATCGCAAGCGCGATGGCGACCATGATATTGGCGTCCTGCGGATCGACCTTCAGGACGTTCTGCAGGAAGAACAGGGCGTAGAACTGGCCGGAGTACCAGACCACGGCCTGACCGGCGACGGCGCCGAGCAGGGCGAGGATGGCGACCTTGGCGTTCTTCCACTGGCCGAAGGCTTCGGAAATCGGCGCCTTGGAACGGGTGCCTTCTTCCTTCATCTTCGTGAAGGCCGGGGATTCGTTCATCTTCAGGCGGATCCAGACCGAGACGGCCAGGAGCAGCGCGGAGAGAAGGAACGGAATGCGCCAGCCCCAGGCAGCGAATGCTTCGCGGCCCATGGCGGTCTGGATGCCGAGAATGATGAGCAGCGAGAGGAACAGGCCAAGCGTTGCAGTGGTCTGGATCCACGACGTGTAGAAACCACGACGACCATGCGGCGCATGTTCAGCAACATACGTTGCCGCACCGCCGTATTCACCGCCGAGCGCCAGGCCCTGCAGCATGCGCAGCACGATCAGGATGACCGGAGCGGCGATACCAATGGTGGCAGAGCCGGGCAGCAGGCCGACCAGGAAGGTCGAGGCGCCCATGATCAAGATGGTGATGAGGAAGGTGTACTTACGACCGACCATGTCGCCGAGGCGGCCGAACACCAGCGCGCCGAACGGGCGAACGAGGAAGCCGGCAGCGAATGCCAGCAGCGTGAAGATGTTCCGGGTTGCTTCCGGATACTGCGAGAAGAAGGTCGCGCCGATATAGAGCGCCAGTGAACCGTAAAGATAAAAATCGTACCACTCGAAAACCGTGCCGAGCGACGAGGCAAAGATGACCTTGCGCTCCTCGGCAGTCATGCCCCGCGGCGAGCCGCTGACGGCTGCGACATTTGCCATTGTTATTCCTCCACAAGATTACGTTCCCCGCCGACCGCCGACCCACCACTCCTCCGGGTCGCTTTGTCGCGGTTACGGGTTGTTTACAAACTGGCAGAAAACGGCGGAAATCAAGAGAGATGCTTTGGGCTTATGACTTAAGTCTAAGGCAACGGTTTCCCATGGTCGCAAATAGGCCGGCGTGACGGATTCGGCGTGTCTTTTTGCGACATATCCACCCTGACGCAAGGCGGTCGGGGCAAGCCGACCGCCCTGGAACAGGAACCGGCTATCCGGGCCGCCCGTCAGGATGAAACCCCGCCTTGTGCTTGACTCTGGCAAAAAACCTCTTAATAGCTCGGCGGGAATAGGGATTCGCTCATGTATTCTTTCTGCTCGCACATCGCAGACGGATTGAGCCTGGCGCACGGCGCCGGGATGGACGGACGTATCTCGGTTCCATTCACGACCACAGCCAAAACGACGACGAAAACCGTCTGACGTCTCTGGCCCCCGCTCTCTCCCCGGCACGGCCGGGGACAAGGAAGGCGCGCTTTGCAGCGCGGCTCCCCCCTCACCACCCGAGGAGAGACAGAAAGAGAGCAATTTAATGGGTTTCAAGATCGCAATCGTAGGCGCCACCGGCAATGTCGGGCGCGAAATGCTCAATATCCTCTCCGAACGCGGGTTTCCGGCCGACGAAGTGGTGGCGCTCGCCTCGGCCCGTTCGCAGGGCACCGAAGTCTCCTTCGGCGACAAGGTTCTGAAGGTACAGAACCTCGAGAACTACGATTTCTCCGATACCGACATTTGCCTGATGTCCGCCGGCGGCACGATCTCGCAGAAGTGGTCGCCGAAGATCGGCGCCCAGGGCTGCGTCGTGATCGACAACTCGTCCGCCTGGCGCTACGACGCCGACGTTCCGCTGATCGTTCCGGAAGTGAACCCGGACGCCATCGTCGACTTCAAGAAGCGCAACATCATCGCCAATCCGAATTGCTCGACCGCCCAGCTCGTCGTCGCGCTGAAGCCGCTGCATGACTTCGCCAAAATCAAGCGAATCGTCGTGTCGACCTATCAGTCGGTGTCCGGCGCCGGCAAGGAGGGCATGGACGAGCTGTTTACCCAGACGCGCGCCGTTTTCGTCGCCGACCCGATCGAGGCGAAGAAGTTCACCAAGCGCATCGCCTTCAACGTCATCCCCCACATCGACGTGTTCATGGAAGACGGCTACACGAAGGAAGAGTGGAAGGTTCTCGCCGAGACCAAGAAGATGCTCGACCCGAAGATCAAGGTGACCTGCACCGCGGTGCGCGTTCCCGTCTTCATCGGCCATTCGGAATCGGTCAATATCGAGTTCGAAAACGAAATCACCGCCGACCAGGCACGCGACATCCTGCGCGAGGCGCCGGGCTGCCTCGTCATCGACAAGCACGAGAACGGCGGCTACATCACCCCGATCGAATGCGCCGGCGAAGACGCGACCTTCATCTCGCGCATCCGCGAGGATGCAACCGTCGAGAACGGCCTCAACATGTGGATCGTCTCCGACAACCTGCGCAAGGGCGCGGCTCTCAACGCCGTTCAGATCGGCGAACTGCTGATCAATCGCGGTCTCATCAAGGCCAAGAAGGCCGCCTGACAGGACCAATGC
The DNA here is from genome assembly GCF_900492205.1 of Ciceribacter sp. T2.26MG-112.2. GTDB lineage: Bacteria > Pseudomonadota > Alphaproteobacteria > Rhizobiales > Rhizobiaceae > Allorhizobium > Allorhizobium naphthalenivorans_A. Next base: position 96,307 of record NZ_UEYQ01000010.1, on the reverse strand, counting down.
CGGCTCCTCGCCCCGAAGGCGCGGGGGGCCGGCTCAAGGATCATCATTTCGTGATCGGCAATGCGGCGAAAGCAGCGCCGAAACTGTAGACCCGGCGTGACAGAATCAGCTGTCGCTGGCATGTTACGATCAAGTCAAATCGCAAGAATACGAGGCAATACATGCGACTGTCCAAGTTCCTGTCGGCGGCGTTTCTGTCGGCGGCCATGTTTTCGACCGTAGGCGGCGCCGCCCATGCGGCGCAATGCGGCAATTCGTCTGCCGGTTTCGAAGCCTGGAAGCAGGAATTCAAGTCGGAGGCAGCCCGCGGCGGCGTCAGCCCGAAGCTCCTCGACAAGGTGATGGCCAACGTATCCTACAGCAATGCCACGATCCGCGCCGATCGCGGTCAGAAGAGCTTCAAGCTGTCCTTCGACCAGTTCATGCAGAAGCGCGGTGGCGCCACGATCATCTCCCGCGGCAAGAGCATGAAGAAGGGCAATGCGGCGCTGTTCGCCAGGATCGAGAAGCGCTACGGCGTGCCGGCGGGACCGCTGATCGCGATCTGGGGCATGGAAAGCGGTTTCGGCTCCTTCATGGGCAAGGAACACATCCTCTCGGCCGCAGCGACGCTGGCCTATGACTGCCGCCGTTCGGCATTCTTCACCGACCAGTTCTACGCCGCCCTGCAGCTCGTCGGCAATGGTTCACTGTCGATGTCGGCGCGGGGCGCAGCCCATGGCGAGATCGGCCAGACGCAGTTTCTCCCGCGCAACGTGGTGCGCTACGGAGCAGATGGCGATGGCGACGGCAAGATCGACCTGGTGAGCTCGCGCGCCGATGCGTTGGCCTCGACCGCCAACTTCCTGCGTGGCCACGGCTGGCAGGCCGGTGGCGGCTACCAGCCCGGCCAGGCGAACTACGGTGCGCTCCAGCAGTGGAACGCCGCAACCGTGTACCAGCAGGCGATCGCCCATATCGGCGCACGTATCGACGGCGAGTAAGGAAGGCCGCTCGGGCCTTCCAATCGGGCCCGCCGAACATCATGACAAGATCCCACGGGGAATCTAGAACGCACGGATAAAGTCCGGGAAGCGAGAAATGTACTTCGCCATCGCCCGGCTTATCGTCTCGAGCAAGGGGGATCGTGACCGATCTCACCCGACGAGAGCTTATCCTTCGAGGCGAACGAAGTCCCGGCTATCCGGATCCATCACCCATAGCTCGCCATTGGCAATGTCGAACCAGGCGCCATGGATCTGGAGCTTGCCGCGCTCCTCGAGAATCTTCACGCAAGGGAAAGTGCGCAGATTGGCGATGGAATTGCGGATGGAGATGCGCTCCAGCGCGGTCTGCCGCTCGGTCGCGGTCATCACCGAATTGCCCTGGATCTGTTCGGCGGCGGTGCTGACCAGCCCCATCCACTTGCCGATGAAATCACCCGGCGAAAGCGGCTCGGCATTGGGATCGAGCGCGGCGCGGATGCCGCCGCAGCGGCCGTGACCCATCACGATGATGTCTTTGACCCGCAGCGCTTGGACCGCGAATTCCAGTGCCGCCGATGTGGAGTGGTATTGTCCGTCCGGCTCGTAGGGCGGCACCATGTTGGCGACATTGCGCACGACGAACAATTCGCCCGGACCGGCATCGAAGATCGTCTCGGGGGCGGCGCGGCTGTCGCAGCAGGCGACGACGAGGGTGTGCGGCTTCTGTCCCTGGTCGGCCAGAACGCGATAGCGTTCTCGCTCGTCGACATAGCGACCGCTCATGAAGTTGCGATAACCGTTCAGCAGGGACGTTGGGAAGCGCTTCATGGCTTTCCGATTAGCGCGAGCCGGCGTCGATGGCAACAGCTTCGCGCAAGCTTCAGACACAAACCGGCAATGCACGCCACGCTCAGCTGCGCTTCGGCCGCTGGGCGGGGTGCAGAAGATGGCGCATCTGCACCATGGCCATCGGCTTGGAGAGGCTGGAGGCGTCGCTTTCGAGCGTCAGCTCGTCGCCGCCACGCTTGGCGGTGCGCGCGAGGATTTCGAAGACGCTGGCCGTGGTCAGTTGCAGGGCCCGCTCCTCCGGCACGCCCGCCAGCAGGCGCGCCAGGAACAGGGCCGAGGTCAGGTCGCCCAATCCGTTGGGCGGATTGTCGATCAAGCGATGCTCGGCGAGCAGGGCGTGTTTTCCACTGAGATACAGATTGCCGGTGCCGCCTGCCATCATCGGCACTGCCGACGTGACCAGCATGCGCGACGGGCCGAGCGACAGGGCCGCCTCCATGATCTCCGCATTGGTCGACAGCCTGGCACCGACCAGCCATTCGAGCTCGTAGCGATTGGGCGTGGCGACGGAGGCAAGCGGGATCAATTCGTCGCGGATCGCCACCGCGGTCTCCTCGCCGAGATAGAGACCGCCGACATCACCCATGACCGGATCGCAGACATAGAGCAGGTCGGGATCGCGCGCCCGCAAGGCCCGGACCAGCCGTGCGACCGCTCGCGGCTGCGCGGCATTGCCGAAATAGCCGCTCAAGACCGCCTTGACCTCGCCGAGCCACGGCGCGCCAATGAGATCATCGATCGCGTGATCGAATTCGCTCTCGCCAAAGGTGAGCCGGGTCGATGGTCCGTGGCCGGGATGCCAGGGAAGCACGACGGTCGGCAGGGCCCAAACGGGAAAGCCGAGGCTTTCGAGCGCAAAGACGGCAGCCCTGTTGCCGACCGAACCACGCACGACGTGACTCGAAATGACGATGACCGCGCCGGGTGCCTGCTCTGCCATGACTACCTATCCCTCCTGGTGCCGCCGTTGATCGGGCAAAAGGCCCGCGACCGTCAATCACGGCCTGCAAGTTATCGCCTATCCCAATGCCGGAAATTTCCATAGGAATCGAGAAGCCATCTATGTCTTGGTAAGGTCTTTTGTTGTACAAACGTGCAACATGCGAATGACATTGGAGGGAGTGAACAATGGTCGCGAGCAAGAAGTCCCGGCGGGAGCAGCAGTTCGAAAGCGCACGCCACATCGCCGCGGCCGCCGGCGAAACCTTTGTCGACCCGGGAATTCTCTTCGGCCGTGCCAGCAATGACGATCTCGACCTCTACACCCCGGACATGCTGGCCGTCTCGGCCATTCGCGCGGCAGCGGACCTTGCCGCCTGGGACGGCGAGGCTCCCCGCATCGCGATCGAGACGGCAACCAAGGTGACCCTGGACGGCGCTTCCGTCAGCATCCTGTCGATCGTCGACCGCAACAAGGCCTTTCTCTATGATTCGGTGATGGGCGAGGTGACAAGCGTCTACCGCGACATTTCCATGGCGGTCCATCCCATCCTGACGCTGGCTGAAGGCGGAGAGGTGAGCCTCTCCACACCGGAAGACGAGGCAGCCGGCGCCACAAGGGTGAGCTACATGCAGATCCACCTGGCGCCACTCAGCCCGGAACAGGCGAGGGCGCTGGAGCAGCGTCTTTCCGGCGTGCTTGCCGCGGTCAAGCTGGCCTTTACCGGCTGGAAGCCGATGCTTGCCCTGCTCGATTCGGCGATGCAGGAACTGTCGACGACCGTCGCCGGCCGCCGCAAGGCTGATCGCGACGAGGCCCTCGCCTTTCTCGACTGGCTGCGCAAGGACAACTTCACCTTCCTCGGCATGCGCGAATACATCTATTCCGGCGAAGGCGCGAACGCTAAGGTCGAGCGCAGCCTCGGCCAGGGACTGGGCATCCTCTCCGACCCGGACGTTCTGGTATTGCGCCAAGGCAAGGATGCGGTGACCACGACGCCGGAAATTCTCGCTTTCCTGCAGGGCCCGGACTTCCTCATCGTCACCAAAGCCAACGTCAAATCGGTGGTCCACCGGCGCGCCTACATGGATTATGTCGGCATCAAGCGCTTCGGACCCGACGGCAAGGTGATCGGCGAATTGCGCATCGTCGGCCTGTTCACGGCAACGGCCTATACGCGCTCGGTCAACCAGATTCCCCTCCTGCGCGCCAAGGTCGACAAGGTCATCAGCCATTTCGACTTCGACCCGCAGAGCCATTCCGGCCGTATCCTCGAGAACACGCTGGAATCCTATCCACGCGACGACCTGTTCCAGATCGATACCGAGCTTCTGGCCAAATTCTGCGAACAGATCAACGATCTCGCCGAACGGCCGCGCGTGCGCGTCCTGCCGCGCATCGATCAGTTCGACCGCTTCGTGTCGCTGATCGTCTATGTGCCGCGCGAAGATTACAACTCGATCGTCCGCGAAAAGATCGGCAACTATTTCAAGACCGTCTATGACGGACATGTCTCGGCCTATTACCCGGCTTTCCCGGAGGGCGGAGTGGCCCGCGTCCACATCATCATCGGACGTTCCGAGGGCAAGACGCCGCGCATCGCGCAGGCCAAGCTGGAGGAGGCGGTCCGCAAGATCACGGCCCGCTGGGACGACCGTTTTGCCGCACTGGCCGGCAGCGACGCGCCGAGGCTTTCCGTCACCCAGGCCTTCCAGGAGGCCTTCACCGCCGAAGAAGCGGTCGAGGACCTGCGCCATGTGAAGGCTTGCCGCGACGGCGCGCCGATCTCCATCGCCTTCCATGAGGTCGAGGGCGAGGATCACCCGCTGCTCTATCTCAAGATTTTCCATGCCGGCGCTCACCTACCGCTCTCGCGCCGCGTCCCGCTGCTCGAAAACCTGGGCTTCAACGTCATCAGCGAACGCACTTTCGACATCGGCCTTGACGAGGGAACGGATCAGGAAGGGCTCGTCGTGCTGCACGACATGGAACTGCAGGTTCAGAGCGGCCGCGGCTTCGACATCGCCTCGCAGGGCGAACTGATCGAGGAAGCCTTCGTCCTGGCGTTCACCGGCATGCTCGACAATGACGCATTCAACCGCCTGGTCATGACCGCCGGCCTGACCGCCCGCCAGGCAAACGTGCTGCGCGCCTATGCAGCCCATCTGCGCCAGTGCGGTTTCGTCTATTCGCCGCGCCATATCGCCGATACGCTCTTCAAGCATCCCGCCATCGCCGCAGGCATTCTGGGCCTGTTCGAGCTGACCTTCGATCCGAAGCTTTCCGACAAGGCGCGCCAGCGCAGGAAGCAGGAAGCGCGCGGCGAACTCGAGGCCGCGCTCGCATCGGTGCCGAGTCTCGACGAAGACCGGATCCTGCGCCGATACGTCAATTCGGTCGATGCAACCCTGCGCACCAACTATTTCCAGCCGGCTTATGCCACCGGCCATCGTCCGATGCTGGCCTTCAAGTTGGACCCGCAGCGCCTCGAGGGCCTGCCGGAGCCCAAGCCCTTCCGCGAGATCTTCGTCTACGGGGTCGAGGTCGAAGGCGTTCACCTTCGCTTCGGCAAGGTCGCCCGCGGCGGCCTGCGCTGGTCGGACCGCGCCCAGGACTATCGCACCGAGGTGCTTGGCCTCGTCAAGGCACAGCAGGTGAAGAACGCGGTGATCGTGCCGGTCGGCGCCAAGGGCGGCTTCTTCCCCAAGCAGCTGCCGGTCGGCGGCAGCCGCGATGCCTGGCTTTCCGCCGGGACCGAAGCCTACAAGACCTATGTGACAACGATGCTGTCGATCACCGACAACATCGGCGGCGGCAATGTCGTGCCGCCAACCGACACCGTCCGTCTCGACGAGGACGATCCCTATTTCGTCGTCGCCGCCGACAAGGGCACGGCCACCTTCTCCGACACCGCCAACGGCCTGGCGCAGGCCGCCGGCTTCTGGCTGGATGACGCCTTTGCCTCCGGTGGATCGGCGGGCTACGACCACAAGAAGATGGGCATCACCGCAAGGGGTGCCTGGGAAGCGGTCAAGCGCCACTTCCGCGAGATGAACATCGACATCCAGACGACGCCTTTTACCGTCGCCGGCGTCGGCGACATGTCGGGCGACGTATTCGGCAACGGCATGCTGCTGTCGGAGAAGATCCGTCTCGTCGCTGCTTTCGACCATCGTGACATCTTCATCGATCCCGATCCGGACACATCCACCTCCTTTGCCGAGCGCAAGCGCATGTTCGCCCTGCCGCGCTCGAGCTGGCAGGACTATGACAGGAAGCTCCTCTCCAAAGGCGGAATGATCATTTCCCGCACCGAGAAATCGGTCACGCTGACGCCCGAGGCCGCCGCCGCGATCGGTCTCGACAAGATGGTGGCAACGCCGTTCGACATCATGAACGCCATCCTGAAGGCGCCGGTCGATCTTCTCTGGTTCGGCGGCATCGGCACCTACATCAAGGCACCGGACGAGGCGGACGCAGAAGTCGGTGACCGCGCCAATGACGCCATCCGTGTCACCGGTGGGGAGGTGCGTGCCAAGGTGATCGGAGAGGGCGCCAATCTCGGCGTCACCCAAAAGGGGCGCATCGCCTATGCGCTTGCCGGAGGCCGCCTGAATTCGGACGCGATCGACAATTCGGCCGGTGTCAATTCCTCCGACGTCGAGGTCAACATCAAGATTGCCTTTTCCTCGGCTCTCACCGAGAAGCGGTTGAGCCGCGACAAGCGTGACAAGCTGCTCGCCGAGATGACCGACGAGGTGGCCTCGCTGGTCCTGCGCAACAATTACCTCCAGACGCTGGCGATCTCGCTGATCGAGCGAAAGGGCACCGCCAATCGCGAAGAGCTCGGCCGCCTGATGACCTACCTGGAAGAGCTCGGCCGGCTGAACCGCAAGGTCGAGGTTTTGCCGGACGACGCCACGCTTTCGGAGCGCTATGCGTCGGGCAAGCCGCTGACGCGGCCCGAGATCGGCGTTCTGCTCTCCTATGCCAAGATCGTGCTGTTCGATCAGCTGGTCGCTTCCGACCTTCCGGACGATCCCTATTGCGAGAGCGCCCTCACCCACTATTTCCCCGCCAAGATGCGCAAGACGTTTGCGGCCGACATTGCCGGGCATCGCCTCCACCGCGAGATCATCGCGACCGTACTGGCGAACCACGCGATCAACCGCGGCGGTCCCGGCTTCATCGCGGCAATCGGCGATGCGACAGGCGCCCTGCCGCCGCAGATCGTCAAGGCGGCGCTCATCACCCGCGACGGCCTGGGGCTTCCGGCCATCTGGGACAAGATCGACGCGCTGGATGCGAAGATACCCGGCGAGGCGCAAAACAGGCTGCATGCCATTGCCGCCCGCGTCTATGCCGGAACGACGCGCCTCCTGGTCGAGACGGGCATGGCCTCAGGCGACCTTTCCGAGGCCCTGGCACGGCTCAAGACTGCCGTAAAGGCGTCGAAGCAGGCCTTCGGCACAACCCTTCCGGCCCATCTGAAGACCATGCTCCAGCATGAGGTCGGCGAACTGGTCGAGGCGGGCGCGCCTGCCGATCTGGCCGAGGAGGTGGTCGGACTGTTGACACTGGTGCTGGTGCCCGAAGTGATGCAGATCGCGGCGCGCACGCAGGCACCGTTGGCAAGGGTGGTGGAGGGTTACTTCGCCGTCTCCGACGTCTTCCGCATCGACCGGATTCTGGTCGCCGGCAGCCGCATCGTCAGCAATGATCACTATGAAAGCCTCGCTCTCGCCCGCAGCCTCGACCAGATCGCCGCGGCACGCCGCAATATCGTCGTCTCGGCGTTCACCCGCCATGGCGCGGATAAACAGCCGGTCGAGGCGTGGCTCTCGGCGGCGCGGCAAAGGGTCGAGCGCCTCGGCGGCGAGCTGGCCGCGCTGAGCGAAACCAGCGACACCAGCCTGGCCAAGATCACCGTGGCGGCCGGCCTGCTGAGTGACCTTGCGAACGACGGGACAAGATGACAGTCTCCGCCCCGAGATAGCGGGGAAGGGACTACCTGTGACGGACTTGGCAGATGCGGCGGGTGACCGTCGCCGAAGTGGAATCTACAGTCGTGGCGTGGTGGGCTGGATGCTGTTCGATTGGGCAGCCCAGCCCTTCTTCACGGTGATCACCACCTTCATCTTTGGCCCCTACTTCGTCTCGCGGATGACGAGCGACCCTATCGCCGCCCAGGCGACCTGGAGCAACATGGCGACGATCTCTTCGGTCATCATCGCCGTGCTGTCGCCCATACTGGGCTCGATCGCCGACGAATCCGGCTCACGGAAACCGTGGATCGCCTTTTTTGCGGCGATCAAGATCGCCGCCCTCTGCCTGCTGTGGACCGCCGCGCCCGGCTCCTCGGTCGCCTTCATCGTCCTCCTGATGGTACTGGCCACCACTGCGGCCGAATTCTCGATCGTCTTCAACGATTCGATGATGACCCGGCTCATCGGCCAGAAGGACGTGGGGCGCGTGTCCAACATCGCCTGGGGCATGGGCTATCTCGGCGGCATGATCGTGCTGATCAGCGTCGTGCTGTTCATCGCCGCGAGCCCGGAAACCGGCAAGACGATCCTCGGCACCACGCCGCTGTTCGGGCTCGATCCGGCGACGGGCGAGGATGCCCGCATCACCGGGCCGATCTCGGCTCTATGGTATCTGGTCTTTATCCTGCCCATGTTCTTCTTCACGCCCGATGCGACCCGCGGCAAGCCGCTGACCACGGCGGTACGCTCCGGTCTCGCAGAGCTCGGCAGCACGCTCCGGGAGCTGAAGCACAAGCCTGGCGTTTTCCGCTTCCTCGTCGGGCGCATGATCTATCAGGACGGCGTCAACGGCCTCTTGACGCTGGGCGGCATCTTCGCCGCGGCGATGTTCGGTTGGCATACGATGGAAATCGGCATTTACGGCATCATCCTCAACGTCATCGCAATCTTCGGCTGCGTGGCGGCAAGTTCGCTCGACCGCTGGCTCGGTTCGAAATTCGTCGTGGTGCTGGCGCTGCTGCTACTGCTGGCCGCCACGCTGGGCATGATCTCTACAGGGCCGGACTTTACCCTGTTTGGCCTGATCGACCTGCCGATCGGATCCACCGACGGCCTGTTCTCCACCCCGGCCGAAAAGGCTTATATCCTCTATGGCCTGCTGATCGGCGTTTCCTTCGGACCCGTGCAGGCCTCCTCGCGCTCCTATCTGGCGCGCAGCGTCAGCCCGGCGGAAGCCGGGCGCTATTTCGGCATCTACGCACTCTCCGGCCGCGCCACCAGCTTCATGGCGACGCTGTCCTTTTCGCTGCTCACCTACTGGACGGGATCGGCGCGCATCGGCATGGCGAGCCTGATCATCTTCCTGCTGGGCGGCCTGCTGATCCTGCTGAGGACGCCGTATCCCGCCGCCCATCCGGCAAGACCGCTCGAGCCATGAGAAAAGGCCCGGTTTCCCGGGCCTTTGCTGGATAGTCGATAAACTCCGCGATCAGTGGCGGAAGTGGCGGATGCCGGTGAAGACCATCGCCACATTATGTTCGTCGGCAGCGGCGATGACTTCGGCGTCGCGCATCGACCCGCCGGGCTGGATGACGGCGGTGGCACCGGCGGCGATTGCCGCGAGCAGGCCGTCGGCGAAGGGATAGAAGGCTTCCGAGGCAACCGCCGAGCCCTTGGTCAGCGGTTCGGCCAGACCCAGCGCCTTGGCGGCATCCTCGGCCTTCAGCGCCGCGATGCGCGCGGAATCGACGCGGCTCATCTGGCCGGCACCGATGCCGGCCGTCTGGCCGTCCTTGGCGTAAATCACGGCGTTCGACTTGACGTGCTTGGCGATCTTGAAGGCGAACTTCATGTCTTCCAGCTCGGTCGGGGTCGGCGCGCGCTTGGTGACGACCTTGAGTTCGAGATCCTCGACCATGACATTGTCGCGCGACTGGACGAGCAGGCCGCCGGAAACCGTCTTGGCGACGATGCCGCGGGCGCGCGGATCGGGAAGAGCCCCGGTGGTCAGAAGACGCAGGTTCGGCTTGGCGGCAATGATCGCCTTGGCTTCGTCGCTGACGGAGGGAGCAATGATCACCTCGGTGAACAGCTTGACGATTTCTTCCGCCGTTGCCGCATCGAGCATCTGGTTGAGCGCGATGATGCCGCCGAAGGCCGAGGTCGAATCACAGGCCAGTGCCCGCTTGTAGGCCTCCACCAGGCTCGGGCCGGTGGCCACGCCGCAAGGGTTGGCGTGCTTGATGATCGCGCAGGCCGGGCCGTTTTCGGCCGGGAATTCGGCAACCAGCTCGAAGGCCGCGTCGGTGTCGTTGATATTGTTGTAGGAAAGCTGCTTGCCCTGCAGAAGGGTCGCGGTGGCAACTCCCGGCCGCTGGTCGCCGGTGACATAGAAGCCGGCGCTCTGGTGCGGGTTTTCGCCATAGCGCATGGCTTCCTTCAGCGAGCCGCCGATGGCGCGATACTGCGGCATTTCGATCGACAGGGCCTCGGCGAACCAGTTGGAGATGACGGCGTCATAGGCTGCCGTGCGGGCAAAGGCCTTGGCGGCGAACTGCTGGCGCAGCGCGTAGGTGGTCTGGCAATCGTCGGCTTTCAGCGCGTCGAGCAGGGCCGGGTAGTCGGACGGATCGGTCAGCACGGTGACATAGGCATGGTTCTTGGCTGAGGCACGGATCATCGCCGGGCCGCCGATGTCGATGTTCTCCACCGTCGTCGGATAGTCGCCGCCGGCGGCGCGGACTTCCTCGAAGGGATAGAGATTGATGACCGCAAGATCGATGCTCTCGATGCCGTGCTGGCGCATTGCGGCGACATGGTCTTCGTCGTCACGGATCGCCAGCAGGCCGCCATGCACGTTCGGATGCAACGTCTTGACGCGGCCGTCCATGATTTCGGGGAAGCCCGTGATTTCGGAGACGTCGGTGACCGGCAGACCCGCCCCAGCGATCGCCTTGTGCGTACCGCCGGTGGACAGCAGGCGAACGCCCATGGCGCTGAGCGCCTGCGCCAGTTCCACGATGCCGCTCTTGTCGGAGACCGACAGCAGGGCGGTGCGGATTTTCACGCGGTCGGGAACGGGGATTTTCTTGGATGCGACGGCCATGGTTCTGCTCCGATCTGATCTGCCGCGCCGCTTGAGATGGGAGATCGCGAGCGCGATGCCGCCGCCTAGCACAGCTGACCGGAGGATGGAACCATTCTATGCGTGATGGGCGAGAAACCAGCGTATTTCCGGGCCCTGGAAGGCCAGTTCCAGCTGTTGCGAAGGCCGCACCCCGGAGGCATCGGCGAAGAAGACGTCCTCGCCGATCGCAAGCTCCCCCGCAGGAATGGAAAACGTCCAGCTCTCGCCGTCCTGGGCCAGCAGCCGCACCCGGCGCTCATCGATCCGCTCGAGCGTGATTGCCGGATGAATGTGGAAGCGAGCAATCGCCGGTTCCGCCGGGGCTTCGGTGCACGGCGTGCCATCCGGCTTGAGGAACCGGTCGCGCCCGGCGATCTTGTTGCCCGCTTCATTCACGCGGATCTCGCGCTCGTGCAATAGGCCGAACTTGCTCAGATAGCCGTCATGGCTCGCGCACAGGCGGTCACTCGCATCGGGTCCGGTCTGGCGCGAAACATCGACCTTCGACACGCCGGCGACCATGACCGGTCCGAGATAATCGGAAGTGGAGAACCTCGCTGAGGAGGCCGTACCGATGCACACGGTCGAATGGGCGGCCGTGGTGCGCGCCAATTGCCTGAGCTTTTCGCCGGCAAAGCGCGGCAAGCCGCTGTTGATGATGAAACGATGGCGTCCGGAGGAAAGCTCGAACGACAGGCAACCGGCATGGGCGGTTCGTGACAGTTCGGCGGAAATCGGCAGACCGGTATCGACCAGCAGAACCGTACCGCCCGCCGCCATGCGATGATACTGCGAATGGGGCAGGGCCTTGAACGGCTGGCCGGCCGTCTCGTCATAGCGCAGCACGGACATCAGGTCGTTGGCGAGCGTCGAGCTCGCCCCGTTGAACAGGGCGAGATCGCCACTCTGATGACGGAAGAAGCGAATGGCCGGATACATGCGGTCGATCGCCGGGATCAGCTTCACCGGAACATCGTGGCCGAGATTGATATAGGTCTGCCGCAGGGGCAGCAGATCGAAGAGCAGGTCGACGGCGGCTTGCGGATTGCGCGACACATGCCCGCCATCGGGGAGGATCTGCCGATCGATCTCACGATCGAGTTCGCGCGCGGCCCGCCGGATTGCCGAGCCCCGCGCCTCCATCGAGATCGAGGCCATGGCAAGCGCAATGCGCAGCCGCAGGCGCGGAAGCCCTGCCGGCGCATATCGCGCACAGCGACGAAGATAACGGACCTGAAAGGAAAGACTGCCGAGAAAGCGCCGGTAGAAACCGCTTTCGGCATCCTGAAGCACGACGGTCGAATGGGAAAGCCAGGCGATGATCCGCTGGGCGATCACATCGACTTCCCAGGCCACCCCGTCTATCCGCGAACCGTGCAGCTCGATCCAGTCGTCGACCAGTGCCCGGGCATTGGCGCAGGCAGCACTGCTCTTGTCGGAACGGATGTGGCGCAGCCAGGAAAAGGCGTGCAGCCGGACGGCGAAGTGATAGGAGGGCAGTTCCAGCAGGAACGGTGACTGGCTTCCCGCATCGAGAACCCGCCCGGCCAGCGGGAAGCGACCCTGGTAGATTTCTTCCGCGACGAAGGGATCGATGGCGCGCAGATCGGTCGGGGCAACGATCAGACGGTGCGACACCGCGCCCGGCAGACCGACCGCCAGCGCCCGTGGCGGCGCCAGGCTGCGGAACACCCGGCGGGACGTTTCCGCGAGATAGAGATAGACCAGCCTCTGGCGTTGCGTCAGTCGCATCGTCTTTCCAAGCCGTGACGCTGGAACCGATCCGGGGTGGACACCACGCATGGCCGTACCGTCCCGATCCGCCCCATCGTCCGCCTCTTTGTTCGGATCCTGTCCGTCAACCTGTCGTCGCAGCACCTGCCCGACGAGCCGACGACCGCGCATTCCCTCAAAGTCTAACAATTCTGGTGAAATTTCCGTTAAATTTTAGCGATGACGCAAGCATAAAAGCCGTCAAGGCCACCGTCTGCGGCCAGCATGGCCGGGGTCGTGCGGATTTCGCCGCGCGGGGTGATGGCCTGTTCGAGACCGGGCCAGTTGGAAGCCTTCATCTCGATGCGCCGAAAATCCGGACAATCGGCGAGCACCCGGGCCACCATGTCCTCGCCTTCGAGCGGGTCCAGCGAGCAGTTGGAAAAGACCACCACCCCGCCCGACCCGACCAGCGTCAGGGCATGGCGCAACAGGCGTTCCTGGAGCTCCGCCAGCTTGGCGATATCGGCCGGCCCCTTGGTCCACGGCACGTCCGGATGGCGACGCATGGTACCGGTCGAGGAACAGGGCGCATCGAGCAGAACCGCGTCGAAAGCTTGCTCGGGGCGAAAGTCGAGCAGGCTGGCCAGCACGCAATCGGCTTTCAAGCCGAGACGAGCCAGATTACCCTCGAGCCTTTTCAGGCGCGACTGTGATTGCTCGACTGCGGTCACTTCGGCGCCCAGGGCAATAAGCTGGGCGGTCTTGCCGCCGGGCGCCGCGCACAGATCGGCGACGCGTTTGCCACGAATGTCGCCAAACAGCCTGGCCGGGATGGCCGCTGCCGCGTCCTGGACCCACCATGCGCCTTCGTCGAATCCGTCGAGCGCCGGGATGGCGCCGCGGAACTTTTCCAGCCGCACGCTGCCGGTCGGCAGCACCTTGCCGTTCAGCTTCTCCGCCCAGAGCGCAGCATCATGCTTGACCGTCAGGTCGATGGCCGCCGGTTGCAGCTGGGCTTCGGCGATGGCGAGCGCTGTTTCGCGCCCGTAGATAGTCGTCAGTCGCTCGAGGAACCAGGTCGGGAGGCAGGGAAGCGAGGCAACGCTTGCAAGAAGCGCATCCTTCTCGCGGCCGATCCGGCGCAGCAGTGCATTGACCAGCTTGGCGAAACGGCGATTGCGCGGATCCCGGTTTGCCTGTTCGACGGCGAGATCGACGGCCGAATGATCCGGAACATCGAGATAGAGCATCTGCGCGGCCGCGATGATCAACAGGTGCTTGAGCGAACGGGCGCCCTCCGGCAGCGGCGTATCGAGCAGGCTGTCGAGGATCGCCTCGATGCGGGGAAGGTGCCTGAGCGCGCTGTGCAGGATGGCCCGCACCAGCGCACGGTCGGCTTCGGAGAGATCGCGAACCGCAGGGTTGCCATGTTCGGCATCCAGCATGCCGTCGAGCGATGTCTTCTTGTCGAGCACCGCGCCGAGGATCTTGGTCGCGGCAATGCGCGCATCGAGCCCGGCCTTTTCGGCGAGGTCAGTCCGCCGAGCCGAACCTGCAGGTCGTCCGGCTTTGAAATTCTTTGATTTTCCGCGCGATTTCTCGTCGTTCAAGACCATGGACCTTTGGGTGGTTCGGAGCCGCCGCGACCCCACCCGGTGTTCGGGACGGAACGCGCCTTACGTGGCGCATTAGCAGTGCGTTCCGGCCGCGTCGATCCCCCAGTTGCGCTTTCCTGCATGTCGAGCAGGGCGGCGATCCGGTTTTCCGTGTTCGGATGCGTGGAAAACAAGTTGTCCATGCGGTGACCGGAGAGCGGATTGATGATGAACATATGGGCCGTGGCCGGATTGCGCTCGGCGTCGTCGTTTTCGATATGCGAGGCATCACCGGCGATCTTCGCCAGAGCAGAAGCCAGCCAGCGGGGATTGCCGCAGATCTCGGCACCGCGCCGGTCGGCGGCATATTCCCGGGTCCGGCTGATCGCCATCTGCACCAGCATGGCCGCCAGCGGCGCAACGATCATGGCGATCAGCACGCCGACGAAGCCGAGCGGATTGTTGCGGTCATCGCGATTGCCGCCGAAGAGGAAGGCGAAGTTCGACAGCATGGAGATCGCGCCGGCAAGCGTCGCCGTCACCGTCATGGTCAGCGTATCACGATTTTCGACATGCGCCAGTTCATGCGCCATGACGCCGGCCACTTCCTCCGGCGTGAGACGCTGGAGAAGGCCTGTGGAGGCGGCGACGGCCGCGTTCTGCGGATTGCGACCGGTGGCAAACGCATTCGGTTGCGGGTTGTCGAAGACATAGACCCGCGGCATGGGCAGCCCGGCATTGGCCGACAGATCGCGGACCATGCGATAGAATTCTGGCGCGCTGCTCTCGTCGACCTCCTGCGCATGATAGGCGGACAACACCATGCGGTCGGAGTTCCAGTAGGAGAAGAAATTCATGCCGGCGGCGACGACGAAGGCGATCAGCATGCCCGTCTGGCCGCCGATCAGGTAGCCGACCCCCATGAACAGGGCCGTCATGAAGGCGAGCAGCATGGCGGTACGCATCATATTCATCGCTTCTCTCCGTCGGCAGGAACAATTCACGGCTTGGTTGGCGCGCCGGACTGCACTAGATGTAAATTGCCCCAGCCAAGTTTCAATGATCGCCGGAATGAATCGGACATGAGCGCAAACGCCGACAACGACAATCTACGGACCGCACCGGACCAGCCAGACACCGGACAGCCGCCGCGCAAGCCGCTGACCGAAGCAGCCAAGCGTGCCCTGGCCGAGGCGGAGGAACGCCGGAGGGCCGAGCAGAATGCGGAGCCCGCGCCGGAAATCGGCGGACGCGGCGGCGCCGATCCGGCCCGCTTCGGCGACTGGGAGATCAAGGGCCGGGCGATCGACTTCTGATCTGAATAAAAGCCTATTGATAAGCGCGCGTGATAGGAATATGTTCCAGTCATGCGCAATCACCCTTTCCATGCCACGATATGCATACTGGCCCTGCTCGGCGCGGTCTTCACCGCTCGGCAGAGCGTGGCTGCGGAACAGATCGCCGGCCCGGTCGCGGCCGAACTGATCCGGGTGATCGACGGAGACACGGTGCTGGTGAGCGCCATGCCTTGGCCGGACCATCATGTGAAGACCTATGTTCGTTTGCGGGGGATCGATGCGCCGGAGCTGAAATCGCGCTGCCCGGCCGTCCGTAGCGCGGCACTGGAGGCCCAGTCGATCCTCACCGAGTTGTTGAAAGCCTCGCCCGTTGTCGCGCTCACCGAGATTTCTGGCGACAAGTATTTCGGGCGCGTCGTCGCGGCGCTCACCCTTGCCGACGGAAGCGATCCGGCCGCCGCCCTGCTCTCCGCCGGCCTGGTCAATCCCTACCGGGGCGGGCGAAAGAAGACTGCTACCTGCTCCTGAACGCGGCCCGGCACAAGCACTTGCTGTCGCTGATCGGGGACACGACTGTTGAGGCTTGAAACGGCAAAGGCCCCTCCGAACGAACGGAGAGGCCTTCTGGTTTGCCGTGGCAGGAGCGTCAGGCGATCTTGTTCTGCCGGTTGGCGATCAGGTCGTCGACAACGCCCGGATCGGCCAGGGTCGAAGTGTCGCCCAGCGCGCCGAAATCGTCCTCGGCAATCTTGCGCAGGATACGGCGCATGATCTTGCCGGAGCGGGTTTTCGGCAGGCCGGGTGCGAACTGGATCTTGTCCGGCGTCGCGATCGGCCCGATCTCCGAACGCACGTGCTTGATCAGTTCCTGGCGAAGGGCTTCGTCGCCTTCGTGCTCCGCCATGAGGGTAACGTAGCAGTAAATACCCTGGCCCTTGATGGCATGCGGATAGCCGACGACCGCAGCCTCCGAGACGAAATGGTGCGATACGAGCGCCGATTCCACCTCAGCCGTGCCGAGGCGGTGGCCCGAGACGTTGAGCACGTCGTCGACGCGGCCGGTGATCCAGTAATAGCCGTCCTCGTCGCGCCGGCAGCCGTCACCGGTGAAATATTTCCCCTTATAGGTGGAGAAATAGGTCTCGGCAAAGCGGTGGTGATCGCCGTAGATCGAGCGGGCCTGGCCCGGCCAGCTGTCGGTGATGCAGAGATTGCCGTCGGTGGCGCCCTCGAGCACATTGCCCTCGTTGTCGACCAGCTGCGGCTTGACGCCGAAGAAGGGCAGGGTGGCCGAACCGGGCTTGAGATCGGTCGCGCCCGGCAGCGGCGAAATCAGGATACCGCCGGTTTCGGTCTGCCACCAGGTATCGACGATCGGCGACTTCTGCTCGCCGACGACGTTGTAGTACCATTCCCAGGCTTCCGGATTAATCGGCTCGCCGACCGAGCCGAGCAGGCGCAGCGAGGAACGCGAAGAGCGCTTGACGAACTGGTCGCCGGCCCCCATCAGCGAGCGGATCGCGGTTGGTGCGGTATAGAAGACATTGACCTTGTGCTTGTCGATGACTTCCCAGAAGCGACCCTGGTCGGGGAAGTTCGGAACGCCCTCGAACATCAGGGTGGTGGCGCAATTGGCGAGCGGCCCGTAGACGATGTAGGAGTGGCCGGTGACCCAGCCCACGTCCGCGGTGCACCAGTAGATTTCGCCGTCCTTGTAGTCGAAGACATATTCGTGCGTCATCGAGGCATAGACGAGATAGCCGCCGGTGGTGTGCACGACGCCCTTCGGCTTGCCGGTCGAGCCCGAGGTGTAGAGGATGAACAGCGGATCTTCCGCCTTCATCTTGACGGGCGGGCAGTCCGGCTTCGCCTTGGCGGTTTCCTCGTGGTACCAGAGGTCGCGGCCCGGCGCCCAGCCGATCTTGCCACCGGTGCGGCGCACGACGAGAACCTTGTTGACGATCACATACTGCTTCGCGGCGATGTCGATCGCGGTATCGGTGTTTTCCTTGAGCGGTACCGGCTTGCCGCCGCGCAGGCCCTCGTCGCAGGTGATGACGAAGGTCGATTCGCAGTCGACGATGCGGCCGGCGAGCGCGTCCGGAGAGAAGCCGCCGAACACCACCGAATGGATTGCGCCGATGCGGGCGCAGGCCAGCATCGCATAGGCCGCTTCCGGGATCATCGGCATGTAGATGGTGACGCGGTCACCCTTCTTGACGCCCTGGTCCTTGAGCACGTTCGCCAGGCGGCAGACGTTGTCGTAGAGCTGGTTGTAGGTGATCTTCTTGTCGATGTAGGGGTTGTCACCTTCCCAGATGATCGCGGTGCGTTCGCCATGGGTCTTCAGGTGCCGGTCGATGCAATTGTAGGAGACGTTGGTAAGGCCGTCCTCATACCACTTGATCGACACCTTGCCCTTGAAATTGGTGTTCTTCACCTTGGTATAGGGCTTGAACCAGTCGATCCGCTTGCCATGCTTGTCCCAGAATTTTTCCGGGTTTTCGATGCTCTCTTCGTACCACCGCTGGTACTTGTCCTTGTCGATCAGGGCACGGCTTTTCGCCGATTTGAGCACCGGATAGATCTTGGCTGACATGAACACCTCCTCATGTTGACGCGCCAACTATTCTTCAGGCCGCAGGCACTCCTCCCGAGACCCCTGTGCGTCATTCATAGCAGCTAAAGAGGCTACAGCAATTAGACAAAGGTCATTCGCAAGCAGGTGAATTGCATTCGTCGCCTTTTGGAGATATATAGCCGTTGATTTCCGGAAATTGTGGTTGAGACCCACGGCCCGCGGCTCCCGGCGCGGACGCAGAGAAGGATTGTTTCCATGGCTCAGACATTGCTCATGCCGAAGGCGACGGCCGTATGGCTGGTCGACAACACCGCGCTGTCATTCGACCAGATCGCGCAGTTCTGCAAGCTTCATCCGCTCGAGGTGAAGGCGATCGCAGACGGCGAAGCAGCACAGGGCATCAAGGGTCTCGATCCGATCGCCACCGGCCAGCTTTCGCGCGATGAAATCGCCAGGGCCGAGAAAGACGTCAACTACAAGCTGAAGCTTTCCGAGCCGAAGGTACGCGTTCCCGACAGTAAGCGCCGCGGCCCGCGTTACACCCCGGTATCGAAGCGCCAAGACCGCCCGAACGCCATTCTCTGGCTGGTGCGCAACCATCCCGAACTGAAGGACGCGCAGATTTCGCGCCTCGTCGGCACGACCAAGTCGACGATCGAGCAGATCCGCGACCGTACCCACTGGAACTCGACCAACCTGACGCCGATGGATCCGGTGACGCTTGGCCTGTGCAGCCAGATCGATCTCGACATGGAAGTGGAAAAGGCCTCCAAGGGCCGTCCGTTGCCGACCGCCGCCGAGCTCGGCGCCACGCTCCAGGCCGCCAGCGAGACCGAGAACCTCGGCTTCAGCTACGAGCGCGAGGAAGAAAAGGAAATCGACGCCAATGCCGTCTTCGCCAAGCTCAAGTCTCTGAAGTCGGATCGCACCGAAGACGAAGACGACGATCGCTTCTGATCCACGGATCACGTCCAAAAATTAGGCCCCGGTCAGCTATCGTTGACCGGGGCTTTTTCTTGCGCAGCGTTTACTTGGCCATGCCGTGCTGCTTCAAGACGACCGTGATCTCGTCGAGGATCGCCGGATCATCGATCGTCGCCGGCATTTTCCACGGCATGCCGTCGGCGATCTTCTGCATCGTGCCGCGCAGGATCTTGCCGGAGCGGGTCTTCGGCAGTCGCTCGACCTTCATCACGTTCTTGAAGGCGGCAACCGGGCCGATCTCGTCGCGGACCAGCTGCACGATCTCGCGCTCGATCACCTTGAAGTCGCGGTTGACGTTGTGCTTCAGCACCAGGAAGCCGCAGGGGATCTGGCCCTTCAACTCATCGGCGATGCCGATGACGGCGCATTCGGCGACATCCGGATGCATCGCGCAGACTTCCTCCATCGCCCCTGTCGACAGACGGTGACCGGCGCAGTTGATGATGTCGTCGGTGCGCGCCATGACGTAGACATAGCCATCCTCGTCGACAAGGCCGGCATCGGCCGTCTTGTAGTAGCCCGGGAACTCTTCGAGGCAGGACGAACGAAACCGCTCATCGGCATTCCAGAACGTGACCAGGCAGCCGGGCGGAAGCGGCAGCTTGACGACGATGTTGCCGAGCGTGCCGCGTGGCACCGGATGACCGGCGTCGTCCAGCACATCGATCGCATAGCCGGGCATGGCGACGGCCGGCGAGCCGTACTTGACCGTAAGCAGGCCGAGACCGGCGGGGTTCGCGGCCACCGGCCAGCCCGTTTCCGTCTGCCACCAATGGTCGATGACCGGGACATCGAGGATCTTCTCGGCCCATTTGATGGTTTCGGTATCGGCGCGCTCGCCGGCGAGGAAGAGCGCACGCAGGCCCGAGGTGTCGTGCTTGCGGGCAAACTCACCGTCCGGATCGTCGCGGCGGATGGCGCGGAAGGCGGTCGGCGCGGTGAACAGCACCTTGACGTCATGGTCGGCGACGACGCGCCAGAACGTACCCGCATCCGGTGTTCCGACCGGCTTGCCCTCGAACAGGATCGTGGTGTTGCCGGACAGCAGCGGGCCATAGACGATATAGGAATGGCCGACGACCCAGCCGATGTCGGACGCCGCCCAGAAGACCTCGCCCGGCTTCACGCCGTAGATGTTTTCCATTGTCCAGGCGAGCGCGACCATATGGCCGCCATTGTCGCGAACGACGCCCTTCGGCTGGCCGGTCGTGCCCGACGTGTAGAGGATATAGAGCGGATCCGTTGCCGCGACGGGCTCACAGGCGACCTGGGTACCATTGACCTTCTCGACCTCGACAGCCTTGGCGAGATCGACGTCGCCATGCTCGTAGCGAAGCGCAGCGTGATGCTGATCGCGCTGCAGGACGAAGGAATATTCCGGCTTGACCTGGGCCATGTCGATGGCGTGGTCGAGAAGCGGCTTGTAGGGAACGACACGTCCGGGTTCCAGGCCGCAGCTGGCGCTGATCACCGCCTTGGCATTGCAGTCGTCGATGCGGGTCGCAAGCTCATGCGCGGCGAAACCGCCGAACACCACGGAATGGATCGCGCCGATGCGGGCGCAGGCGAGCATGGAAAACACCGCTTCCGGAATCATCGGCATGTAGATGATCACGCGATCACCCTTGCCGATGCCATGGTTCTTCAAGACCGCCGCGACCGCCTGCACCTCGGCGAGCACTTCGTCATAAGTGAAGCTCTGTTTTGCTCCGGTCATCGGGCTGTCGTAGATGATCGCCTTCTGCGTACCACGGCCGGCGGCAATCTGACGATCGAGACAGTTGTGGCAGGTATTGGTCTCGGCGCCCGGGAACCAACGACCGTAGACCCCAGCCTCCGCATCAAATACCTTGTCGGCGGGCTTGAACCAGTCGAGCCTTTCCGCCTGGGCCTGCCAGAATCCCTCGGGGTCGCCCATCCATGAGTGATAGGTTTCCAGATACTTCCCCTGCATGAATTCCTCCCGATGCGACGCAAGACCATCTGCGTATTTTGCCGCAATAGTAAGGAGCAGGCCTACATCTGGAAAGTAGACGAAAGCGGTATGCCCGCAGCGGTTGCGGGTGTTCGCGAGACGATTGGTCGTCAGTCCGCGCTCAGCGCGCCCCGAAGATCGCCGATCCGACCCGGACACTCGTCGCGCCGAAGCCGATCGCCGTTTCGAAATCGCCGGACATGCCCATCGACAGTTTCTCGACACCATTCTCCGCAGCGAGCTTGGCCAGCAAGGCGAAATGCGGCCCCGGATATTCATCGGCCGGGGGAATGCACATGAGACCCTCGATCGGAAGGCCGATCTCGTCTCGGCACAGCGAGAGGAAGGCGGGGACATCGTCGGGGGCTATCCCGGCCTTCTGCGGTTCCATGCCGGTGTTCACCTGCACATAGAGACGTAAGCTGCGGCCCTGTCGCTTCATCTCCTCAGCAAGCGAGCGGGCAATTTTCTCACGATCAACGGTTTCGATCACGTCGAACAGCGCGACCGCGTCGGCAGCCTTGTTCGACTGCAACGGGCCGATCAGATGCAATTCGATGCCGTCGGTCTCCTGCCTGAGACCCGGCCATTTTCCTAGTGCTTCCTGGACGCGGTTCTCGCCGAAGACGCGTTGTCCGGCAGAAATCACCGGGCGAATCTGATCGGCGTCGAACGTCTTGGAAACGGCGACCAGCTGAACGGAATCCGGCTTACGTTCGGCTTCGACGGTCGCCTTTTTCACCCTTGAGCGGATATCGGCCAGTCTCTGTTCAATCGTCATCATCATACTCGTCCGGATTCTAGCATCGAAACCCATCATCGCTCCGGTCCCGGCCACCAGACGGGCGCCGAAGCGATGCTCTCTCCATGGCTTGTAGCAGCGACCGGCAAATCGCCGCAATGGGCTGCAAAACTTGACGCTTGGCCGGTTTCGTGGTGAAGGTCGGCGCATCCTTCCTAGCTATTCCGGAAATGCGAAATATGGCCACCGAACGTTACAATCCGCGCGACGCCGAGCCCCGCTGGCAGGCGAAATGGTCCGAAGCAGGCGTCTTCGTTACCGATAACAACGACAAGCGCGAAAAGTATTACGTCCTCGAGATGTTCCCCTATCCGTCGGGGCGCATCCACATGGGCCATGTGCGCAATTATGCGATGGGCGACGTGGTTGCGCGCTACAAGCGCGCCCGCGGCTATAATGTCCTGCACCCGATGGGCTGGGACGCCTTCGGCATGCCGGCGGAAAACGCCGCCATGCAGAACAAGGTTCATCCGAAGGAGTGGACCTACCAGAACATCGCCACCATGCGGGGCCAGCTGAAATCGATGGGCCTGTCGCTCGACTGGTCGCGCGAGTTCGCCACCTGCGACGTCGAATACTACCATCGCCAGCAGTACCTCTTCCTCGACATGATGGAGAAGGGCCTGGTCTATCGCAAGCAGTCCAAGGTCAACTGGGACCCGGTCGACCATACGGTGCTTGCCAACGAACAGGTCATCGAAGGGCGCGGCTGGCGTTCCGGCGCGCTCGTCGAACAGCGTGAACTGACCCAATGGTTCTTCAGGATCACCGACTTCAGCCAGGACCTGCTCGACGCGCTGGATACGCTCGACCAGTGGCCGGAAAAGGTGCGGCTGATGCAGAAGAACTGGATCGGCCGCTCGGAAGGCCTGACGTTGCGCTGGGAGATCGCAGGTTCGGCACCGGCCGGTCATTCCGAGGTCACCGTCTACACCACCCGTCCCGACACCCTGTTCGGCGCCTCCTTCCTGGCAATCGCCGCCGATCATCCGCTGGCCAAGGCAGTTGCGGAAGACAACGCCGAGATTGCCGCCTTCTGCGACGAATGTCGTCGCGCGGGCACCTCCCTGGCAGCGCTGGAAACGGCCGAGAAGAGAGGCATGGACACCGGCGTCAAGGTTCGCCATCCCTTCGATCCCTCCTGGGAATTGCCGGTCTATGTCGCCAATTTCGTCCTGATGGACTACGGCACGGGCGCGATCTTCGGCTGCCCGTCGGGCGACCAGCGCGACCTCGATTTCGCCCGCAAGTACGACCTGCCGGTCGTGCCGGTGGTCATGCCGAAGGACGGTGATGCCGCGACCTTCACGGTGGGCGACACCGCCTATGACGGCGACGGCGTGATGATCAATTCGCGCTTCCTCGACGGTCTGGACACGGAAGAAGCCTTCAAGGTGGTCGCCGACCAGTTGTCGGAGAAGACGCTCGGCAATGCGCCGCAGGGCGAACGCAAGGTGCAGTTCCGCCTGCGCGACTGGGGCATTTCCCGCCAGCGCTATTGGGGCTGCCCGATCCCGGTCATCCATTGCGAGGCTTGTGGCGTCGTGCCGGTGCCGAAGAAGGATCTTCCGGTCAAGCTCCCGGACGACGTGACCTTCGACGTGCCCGGCAATCCGCTGGATCGCCATGCGACCTGGCGCCATGTCGCATGCCCGCAATGCGGCAAGGATGCGCGCCGTGAAACCGACACCATGGACACCTTCGTCGATTCCAGCTGGTATTTCGCCCGCTTCACCGCGCCGCGCGAGGATCTCCCGACGGTTCCGGCGATCGCCGACCACTGGCTGCCGGTCGACCAGTATATCGGCGGCATCGAGCATGCGATCCTGCACCTGCTCTATTCGCGCTTCTTTACCCGCGCCATGCGCGAGACCGGCCACGTGAACCTGAGCGAACCCTTCAAGGGCCTGTTCACCCAGGGCATGGTTGTGCACGAGACCTACAAGCTCGGTTCCGGCGCCCACGGACAATGGGTCGCGCCGGCCGACATCCGCATCGAGGAAGTCGATGGCGCGCGACGCGCCGTGCTGCTCGAGACCGGTGAGGAAGTGACGATCGGCTCGATCGAGAAGATGTCGAAGTCGAAGAAGAACGTCGTCGACCCGGATGACATCATCGCCTCTTACGGCGCCGACACCGCCCGGTTCTTCGTCCTGTCCGACTCGCCACCCGATCGCGACGTGATCTGGTCGGAAGCCGGCGTCGAGGGCGCGCATCGTTTCGTCCAACGCGTCTGGCGGCTGATTTCCGAAGCGTCCGAGGCAATGTCCTCGGTTGCTGCGAATCCGGCTAAAGAGGGTGCAGCCCTCGCCGTTTCCCAGGCTGCGCATCGCACGCTGGCCGCCGTGCAGGGCGATTACGACAAGCTCGCCTTCAACAAGGCGGTTGCCCGCATCTACGAACTCGTCAATGCGCTCGCCGGCCCGCTGACCGAAGTCGCCAATGGCAAGGCCGATGCGCCCATGATTGCTGCCGTGAAGAACGCGACGGAGATCCTGGTGCAGCTGATCAGCCCGATGACGCCGCATCTGGCGGAGGAATGCTGGCGCGTCCTCGGCCGCGAAGGACTGGTGGCCACGGCGACCTGGCCCGCATTCGATCCGGACCTGCTGCAGCTTGACGAAGTCGTTCTGCCGGTTCAGATCAACGGCAAGAAGCGCGCTGAATTGACAATCGGCCGCGACGCGGACCAAGATGCGGTAAAGGAAGCGGTTCTCGCACTCGACACCGTGAAATCGGCCCTGAACGGGCAGGCTCCGAAGAAGATCATCGTCGTTCCGTTGAGGATTGTGAACATTGTCGTCTGACCCCTTCCGCGTTCCGGCTCGCCGGACCAGCCTGCTGATCTGCCTCGGCCTTTCGATGCTGCTGGCTTCGTGCCAGGTGCGCCCTCTCTATGACGACACGGCAGCGACGCGTGAAAATCTCGGCGCGATCGCTTATTCGGACGCCGATGATCGGGCCGAACTGGAGGTTCGCAACCAGTTGATCTTCATGACCGGGGGAGGCGCGGGTGAACCCGCAGCGCCGCAGTATAGGGTAGACCTCAAGGTCGAGTCCGATCTGACCGGCGTCATGCTTGAGCAGTCGTCCGATACCGCCAGGGCCGGGCGAGTCACGGTCTCGGCCGACTACACGCTGGAACGGGTTTCGGACAATACCGTGCTGAAGGCCGGTCATCGCCAGGTGGTATCCCTGGTCGACTTCCCCGCCCAGGAATTTGCCAAGCTGAGGGCAGTGCGCGATGCCGAGAACCGCGCGGCGCGCGAACTTGCCGAACTGATCCGCGCCGATCTCGCCATGGTTCTCGGGCGCTGAGGGCGCCCGGACCATGGTCGAGGTCAAATCCCACGAATTCGAAGGCTTTCTGCAGAAGTCGGTCAAGTTCTACCGGATCTTTGTGATCTATGGGCCGGACCGCGGCCTGGTGGCGGAACGGGCGGCCCAGATCGCCGCAGCGACAGGGATCGACCTGGCCGACAGTTTCGCGCTGACACGGCTCGATGTCGGCGACATCACCTCCGATCCGGGGCGGCTGATGGACGAAGTCAACGCCCTCGGCCTCTTCGGGGGAGACAAGGTAGTGTGGGTTCGCGGCGCGGCCAATGAAAAGGCTCTGGTCGACGGATTGCAGATCATCGCCGAAACGCCGCCTGAGAGCTGCACGGTGATCATCGAGGCAGGAGACCTGAAAAAGGGTTCCGCGCTGCGCAAGGTGGCCGAGCCGGCGCGGACCGTGGCGATTGTCCCCTGCTATCAGGACGACGCCAAGGCACTGAATGCCCTGATCGATTCAGAACTCTCCGCCGCTGGCCAGCGGATCACCCCGGCGGCACGGCAATTACTGGCGGAATCACTGGGCGGCGACCGCATCGCGTCGCGCAACGAGATCCGTAAGCTTCTGCTCTATTGCCTGTATGAACCGATGATCGACGAATCTCACGTTACGGAAATCATCGGCGATGCCAGCGCAATCTCCACCGATGAAGTGGTCGACGCCGTTTTGTCCGGCGAACCGGATGCCTTCCTGCACGCCATACAGAAGATCGTCACGTCCAAGACGCCCGTCTTCCTGGTGCTGCAATCCTGCATGCGGCAGTTCCAGCAACTCGAACTGATGCGCATCGAAATGGAAGAACGCCAGCAGCAGGCCGGCCAGGTCATGCAATCGCATGGACGCGGCATTCACTTCCGCCGCAAGCCGATCATCGAGCGCGCATTGCGCAACTGGACGTCGAAGGATCTGGGCCGCGAGGCAAGCCGCATCCAGGCGACCATCCTGCAGAGCCGCCAGAAAGCGGCCCTGGAGGACAATCTGGCCATGCAGACGCTGCTGTCCTCCACGCTGCAATCGGCGCGACGCAACCGTCGCGCCTGACTGCGTCAGCCCCTGCCCTCGAGAAGGCGGCAGATCTCTTCCAGCTGCTCCAGGCTCTGATAGGTGATCTTGATCTGACCGCCGCTGCCCTTGTGATTGATGGCGACCGCCAGCCCCAAGCGATCCGTCAAGCTGCGCTCGAGCGCCACGGTATCCGAATCCTTCGGCTCGCGGGGCTCCGCAGGAGGGGCATTCTGCGCCTTGATATGGGTCTGGGCGAGCTTTTCAGCATCCCGGACCGAAAGGCCCTTCGCGGCAATGGTTTTGGCCAGGGTCACGGGATCCGGCGTCGAAACAAGCGCCCGGGCATGGCCTGCCGACAGGCTGCCCTCCGCCAGCATGTCGCGCACCGGTTCGGGCAGCTTCAGCAGGCGAAGGCTATTGGCGACGTGGCTTCGGCTCTTGCCGATGATCTCTCCGAGATCGTTCTGGGTGTAACCATGCTCGGCGATCAGCTGTTCGTAGCCGAGCGCCTCTTCGAGCGGGTTGAGGTCGGCGCGCTGGACGTTTTCCACGATCGCCAATTCGAGCGCGGTACGATCGTCCACGTCGCGAACGATCACGGGGATCTCGACCAGCCCGGCGAGCTGCGCTGCACGCCAGCGTCGTTCGCCGGCTATGATTTCAAACCGATCCTTGTCGCGTGTCCGCACCACGACCGGCTGGACGATGCCGTGTTGGCGAATGGAGCCGGCAAGGTCCTGCAACTCCGCCTCATCGAAATAACGACGGGGGTTCTTCGGGTTGCGAGCGACGAATTCGATCGGCACCGAACGGTCAGGATTGACGCTCGGACGGCTGTCACCGACCGGCAGCGGCTGGTCCATCTCGCCGATCAGGGCCGCCAGTCCCCGGCCGAGGCGCCGCTTGGAAAGATCGTCACTCATATATTATACTCCATAACAACCAACGCCGGCCACTACGCTGCCTTGCGTTGTCTTTCGCGCTGAATAACCTCCGAGGCCAGCTGCAAATAGGCTTGGCTGCCGGCACATTTCAGATCGTAGAGGATGGCCGGCTTGCCATAGGACGGCGCCTCGGAAACACGGACATTGCGGGGGATCAGCGTCGTATAGACCTTTTCCCCCAGATGCATCCGCACGTCGCTGACGACCTGTTGAGCCAGATTGTTGCGTGCATCGAACATGGTCAGCACGATCCCCTGGATATCGATGGATGGATTGACCGTCTGACGCACCTGGTTGATCGTTTCGAGCAGTTGGCTGAGCCCCTCCAAGGCAAAGAATTCGCATTGCAATGGCACCAGAACCGAATGGGCCGCCGCCATGGCATTCATCGTCAGCAGATTGAAGGAGGGCGGGCAATCGACCAGTACATAGCTGTAGCGGCGCGCTTCTTCGGTATTGAGCGCCTTCTTGAGCCGGAAGACACGATCCGGCTGTTGGGCGATCTCCATTTCGAAACCGAGCAAATCAAGCGTCGAGGGGACGATAGCCAGGTTGGGCACGGCCGTATCCAGCGCCGCTTCACTGACCGAATGGGTCCCGACCAAGACATCATAGGAGGACAGCTTGCGATCCCGACGATCGATACCCAAACCCGTGCTGGCATTGCCCTGCGGGTCAAGGTCGACGATCAGAACGCGCTCGCCGATCGCCGCGAGCGCCGTGGCCAGATTGATCGCGGTCGTCGTCTTGCCGACGCCACCCTTCTGGTTCGCAATGGTGATGATCCGATTTTTCTCGAGAGTCATTCCGCACCTGCCGCTGGTTGACTAAGGCGCCGGATTTTCGCCAGCTCCAGAATGACGGAGTCAGGCTCGATGGCACTCTGGTGTACTATCAGATCGAAGCCCCACCGACCACGGGCTTTCTCGATTTCCTGCTGGTAATCCCGACCTTTGTGGAAGTAGCAGCGGAGCAGAGGATTACGTACCGCCCATGGTTCCGCAAGCTCGATCAAATGGTCGAGTTCAGCCAGCGCCCTTGCGGAAATGGCATCGCAATCTGGCAGTTTCGTTTGCGCATCCTCGATCCGAATGGCGTGAACGGCGCCACGCGCACCCGTCTCGGTGATCGCCATCCGAAGGAAACTGGCCTTCTTATGGTTGCTCTCCACCATGTCGACCCAACCAGCACCTCCTTCCGCCAGCAGTATTGCGGTGATGACGCCTGGGAAACCGCCGCCGCTTCCGAGGTCGATCCAATGTTTCGGTCCCGGAGCAATCTTGAAGATCTGCGCGCTGTCGGCAATGTGTCGTTCCCAGAGATTATCCTTGGTGGACGGTGCGACGAGGTTGATCGTTCGCGCCCACTTCTGGAAAAGACTCGTAAAACGATCGAAGCGATCGAGCGTTTCACGTGAAACGTTTACACCGAGGACCTCCATGAAATTCTTCTCTTTCATCATCCCGCCCTGCGCATCGGCTCAGCTTTCCGCAGGCAAGCGATCAACAACGAAACCGCGGCCGGCGTCATTCCGTTGATCTTCTTCGCCTGAGCGACCGACCACGGGCGGGTGGCAGTCAATTTCTGCTTGAGCTCGTTCGACAGCCCGGGCAGTTCCGAATAGTCAAAATCCGCAGGAATACGACGGTCTTCCTCGCTCATCACGTCACTAATATCGGCGGTTTGTCGAATGATGTAGTTCGAATAGAGAGCATCGATCGAAACGCCCGCTGCGATCTGGTCCGGGACATCGCTGAGATGCGGCCATATGCGGCATAGGTCGGACCAGCCAAGGTCCGGATAGGAGAGTAGTTCACGCGCTGTGCGCCGCTTGCCATCCTGATTCACGGAAATGCCGGCACTCAACGCCTCGACCGGCGTAACGGTCAGCTCCTCGAGTTCCGCATACTTCGATATCCGATGCGAAGCATAGGTGCTGAAACGCGACGCTCGTGCGCTTCCCACGCAACCAAGTTCCATGCCGAGGGGAGTCAGGCGCATATCCGCATTGTCGGCACGCAGGGAAAGCCTATATTCGGCCCTCGACGTAAACATGCGATAGGGCTCGGTCACCCCCGCACTCGTCAGATCATCGATCATCACGCCAATATACGACTGTGTTCTGCTGAACACGACCCCGTCGTCACCACCAGCGAGCCGAGCAGCATTGATCCCCGCAACCAGGCCCTGAGCTGCGGCCTCTTCATAGCCCGTGGTGCCATTGATCTGGCCAGCCAGGAAGAGCCCCGGGATCTTCTTCACTTCGAGCGTGGGCTGAAGCTCTCGAGGATCGACATAGTCATACTCGATCGCGTAGCCGAATTGCAGGATCTGCACATCCTCCAGTCCGGGTATGGAACGAATATATGCCTTCTGCACCTCCTCGGGGAGAGAGGTAGAAATTCCGTTGGGATAGACAGTATCGTCATCCAGCCCCTCGGGCTCGAGAAAAATCTGATGACCATCCCTATCACCGAAACGCATGATCTTATCTTCGATGGAAGGACAGTAACGCGGTCCTATACCTTCGATCTGACCGGAATACATGGCCGAAAGGTGAATATTGTCCCGTATAATCTTGTGCGTTTCTTCCGTCGTCCGCGTTATACCACAGCTGATCTGCGGGGTATCAATCCGATCGGTCATGAAGGAAAATGGTATCGGATCCGAATCGGATTTTTGCCGCTCAAGGCTATCCCAGTGGATCGTCTTGCCATCCAGCCGAGCCGGCGTACCGGTCTTCAGTCGTCCCATCTTCAGTTTGGCCGCCTCAAGTCCAGCACTGAGACCAAGCGACGGAGCTTCCCCGATTCGACCAGCCGGGATCTTCCGATCACCGATGTGAATAAG
Organism: Ciceribacter sp. T2.26MG-112.2; assembly: GCF_900492205.1. Classification (GTDB taxonomy): domain Bacteria; phylum Pseudomonadota; class Alphaproteobacteria; order Rhizobiales; family Rhizobiaceae; genus Allorhizobium; species Allorhizobium naphthalenivorans_A. The sequence goes on along the minus strand of NZ_UEYQ01000010.1, from coordinate 66,354 downwards.
GCCACGCAAGAAAGTGCCGCTGGTCAGAACCGCAGCGCGGCAGCCAAACTCCCGTCCATCTGCAAGGTTCAACGCACACACTGCGCCACTCTTGTCGACAGAGAAGGATGCGACATCGCCCTCGATGATCTGGAGGTTGTCCAACTCCGCCAGGGCCGCCTGAACGGCCAGACGATAGAGCTTGCGGTCGGCTTGCGTGCGAGGACCCCAGACCGCGGGACCCTTGCGCCGGTTCAGCATGCGGAACTGGATGCCGCCCAGATCCGCGCACCGACCCATGATGCCATCCAGCGCATCGATCTCCCGCACCAGATGGCCCTTGCCCAGGCCACCGATCGCCGGATTGCACGACATGGCACCGATGGTATCCGCGCGATGCGTCAGCAAGGCAACATTCGCGCCCATGCGGGCAGCGGCGGCGGCCGCCTCCGTCCCGGCATGGCCACCACCAATGACGAGCACATCAAAGCTCTTGTCTGTCATCTCAGTCCTCGACCGTTAATCAAGACTTCCAACGCGTCCAGCACATTGGTCCTGTTTCACGTGAATCACTTGCCGACGCAGAATTCGGAAAAGATCTTTCCGAGCAACATTTCCACATCGATGCGACCGGTTATCCGCGCCAGGGCGTCTGACGCCCGCCGAAGATGCTCGGCGCGCATCTCAAGGCCCAGATGGGTATCGGCAATCGCCCGACGAACCTCATCAAGCGCCTCGTTAAGTTGCTGTCCATGCCTCAGGCGACTGGGAATCGCAAGGGAAAACGCCCCCACCCTCGCCTCGACGTGGGATAGGACCTTCTGCTTAATGTCCTCAATCCCCAACCCCGATGCGCTGGAAACCAGAATATCGCCATTTGGTTTCATATCCGAATCAATCAGCAGATCACATTTGGTGAGAACCCGGATCACCGGCAATCCGGCGGGCACTTCGACGAAATCAACAAGCTCCGAACCATCGCTCAACGAAAGCACCAGATCCGCTTCCTCCATCTTGGCCAAGGCCCGACGGATTCCTTCACGCTCTACCGGCTCGGCAGTCTCGCGAAGACCGGCCGTGTCATAGAAGTGAACCGCAAACCCGCCTATATCGAGCTCGATATGCAGGATATCGCGCGTTGTCCCTTCATACTCCGTCACGATAGCCACATCGCGTCCAGCCAAAGCATTGAGAAGGCTGGATTTTCCCGCGTTCGGGCGTCCCGCGATCACCACCTTGAAGCCGTCGCGGATAATCTCTCCGGTCTTCAGGTTCGCAAGCGCCCGCTCGAGTTCCGCGGCAAAGTCGTGCATATCGGCCCAGACGCGTTCCGATACCGACCCTGGGATATCCCCTTCGTCGGAGAAATCCAGCTCCGCCTCGATCATCGCACGGGCCTCGACGAGCTTCGCCCGCCATGCCTCATACACCGCAGACAGGCCGCCGCTGCTTTGTTCGACGGCAAGACGCCGTTGCATCTCCGTATCGGCCGCCAGAAGGTCCGAGAGGCCTTCGATCTCGACGAGATCCAGTTTGCCGTGTTCGAAGGCGCGTCGGGAAAATTCTCCGGCCTCGGCCATCCGACAATTGTCAAAGGAACCCAGTTCCTCGAGCACGATACGGATCAGCGCACGACCACCGTGTAGATGAAGCTCGAGGCAATCCTCGCCGGTAAACGAATGCGGGGCCGGAAACCACAGCACCAGAGCCTGGTCGAGCATGAGACCGTTGCGGGAACGAATCGAACGAAGGGCTGCCTGGCGAGGCTCAGGCAATTTGCCCGCCAGTTCCTGGCATATCGCGCCGGCCATTGACCCACTGATGCGCACGATCGCCACGCCTGAGGGCAGGGCGCCGGACGACAGAGCAAAGATTGTTTCGCGGACAGTCATGCGCATGACGATCGACCTCATATCCCATCGCGGAGTTCGATACGGAAGCGAATCGAGCGGCAGTGTGAACCGCCGCTCGCCGAATACTCATCAATGGCCCGACGGAATGCCGACTCAGGTGTTCATCGAGTCGAAGAAGTCGCCATTGTTCTTGGTCTGCTTGAGCTTGTCGATGAGGAACTCGATCGCATCGGTCGTGCCCATGGGAGCCAGGATGCGACGCAGTACAAAGATCTTTTGCAGATCCTGACGCGGTACGAGCAGGTCTTCCTTGCGGGTACCGGATTTCAGAATATCCATCGCCGGGAAGATGCGCTTGTCGGCGACCTTGCGGTCGAGCACGATTTCCGAGTTGCCGGTACCCTTGAACTCTTCGAAGATGACTTCGTCCATGCGGCTGCCGGTATCGATCAGCGCCGTCGCGATGATCGTCAGCGAGCCGCCTTCCTCGATGTTACGAGCTGCACCGAAGAAGCGCTTGGGGCGCTGCAGGGCGTTGGCGTCGACACCGCCAGTGAGGACCTTGCCGGACGACGGCACGACGGTGTTGTAGGCGCGGCCAAGGCGCGTGATCGAGTCGAGCAGAATGACCACGTCGCGACCGTGTTCGACCAGGCGCTTGGCCTTCTCGATGACCATCTCGGCCACCTGCACGTGGCGCACGGCAGGCTCGTCGAAGGTCGAGGACACGACTTCACCGCGCACCGAGCGCTGCATGTCGGTCACTTCTTCCGGCCGCTCGTCGATCAGCAAGACGATGAGATAACATTCCGGATGGTTGGCCGTGATGGAATGGGCGATGTTCTGCAGGAGAACGGTCTTACCGGTACGGGGCGGCGCGACGATCAGTCCGCGCTGGCCCTTGCCGAGCGGCGCGACCAGGTCGATGACTCGGGCAGACAGATCCTTTGACGTCGGAACGTCGAGTTCCATCTTGAAGCGCTCGTTCGGGTAGAGCGGCGTCAGATTGTCGAAATGAACCTTGTGGCGGATCTTTTCCGGGTCCTCGAAATTGATCGTGTTGACCTTCAACAGGGCGAAATAGCGCTCACCCTCCTTCGGTCCACGGATCGGCCCCTCGACGGTATCGCCCGTCTTCAGGGAGAAGCGGCGGATCTGCGAGGGCGAGATGTAGATGTCGTCCGGACCCGGCAGGTAGTTGGCATTGGCCGAGCGAAGGAAACCGAAGCCATCCTGAAGGACCTCGACGACACCTTCGCCGATGATCTCCACATCCTGGGCAGCCAGCATCTTGAGAATCGCGAACATCAGTTCCTGTTTGCGCATCGTGCTGGCGTTCTCGACTTCCAGCGATTCGGCAAAGGTCAGGAGATCGGTAGGCGACTTGCTCTTGAGTTCTTGTAGCTTCATTTCAGCCATGAAGATGGACCACGTTCTTCTGATTATTTTTTAAGGGGATGGCGAGCCGGTTGAATTCGGTACGATCGCGAGGGCCGCAAATGACAGAATGTTACGCAAGCCGAGAAGATGAGATTGCGCGAAAATAGCGATTCAGCCTTTTGCCCGCAAGCGAAAAGCAAAATCAGTCGAAAATAATGGCTGAAGCCGAAGACGGACCGTCTCAGAACGGCTTGACGACGACGAGAATGACGATCGCGATCATCAGCAGCGTCGGAACTTCATTCATCAGCCGCCAGAAGCGGGCATTGCCGACATAGTCGCCGCGGCCAAACGCCTTCACCGATTTGGCAAAGTACCCGTGCACGCCGGAAAGCACAAACACAGCCGCCAGCTTGGCATGCAGCCAGCCGCCCTGGAACTGGTAAACACTCCAGGCGATGTAGAGGCCCAGTATCCAGGAAACGACCATGGCAGGATTCATGATCACCTTCATCAGCCGTTCCTCCATGATGCTGAAGGTGCGAGCCTGATCCGAATCCGGCTTGCAATCGCCGTGGTAGATGAACAGACGCGGCATGTAGAGCATGCCGGCCATCCACGAGATGATGGCAATCACATGCAGCGCCTTGATCCAGGGATAGGCCGCATCGTCGCCGAACACCACGATTGCAAGGGCGATCGCCCCGAAGAACACCAGCGCTGTTGCGGCCTTTATGGCCGCCCTCCGTCCGGGTGCCGCATCCGTCTGCCGTTCCACGGCCCTATTCCTTCATGCCGCGCACGCGCCTGACAAGGGCCGTCACGTTCTCCGGATCCGCCTGGGGCGTAATGCCGTGGCCGAGATTGAAGATCAGCGGACCATGCCCGAGTTTGTCCAGGATTCGATCAATCCCTTCCTCGAGCGCTCGACCGCCCGCGACGACGCGCATCGGATCGAGATTGCCCTGCACCGGTCCGTCCTTCTGCAGCTCCTGGGCAAAACTCAACGGTACCGTCCAATCGAGCCCGATGGCATCGGCACCGGTCTTCTGCCGATAATCTTTCAACAACAGGCCGGCTCCCTTGGCGAAGGCGATGACCCGAGCGCCGGGTCGCTGCGCCTTGACCGAAGCAATGATCCGCGCCATCGGCCGCGTGCAATATCTGTCGAACTCTTCCTCCCCCAGCACCCCGGCCCAGGAATCGAAGATCTGGACGGCATCCGCGCCGGCATCGATCTGGGCGACCAGATAGGTCGCGGACATGTCGGCCAGCAAATCGAGGAGATAGTCGAACGCTTCCGGATCACGATAGGCGAACAGGCGGGCAGGGGCCTGGTCGGGTGTGCCGTGTCCGGCAATCATGTAAGTGGCCACAGTCCAGGGCGCGCCACAGAAGCCGAGCAGCGTCGTCTCGCCCGGCAGTTCCCGACGCAGCCGCCGCACCGTTTCGATCACCGGTTCCAGATGTCCCATGAAACCATCGGCCGCCAGATTGCGAATGCCGTCCGCATCGATCGGGTCCATCTGCGGCCCGTGTCCTTCCGTGAAACGCACATTGCGCTTCAAGGCATCGGGAATGACGAGAATGTCCGAAAACAGGATCGCCGCATCGAAGCCATAGCGCCGGATAGGCTGGAGCGTCACCTCCACGGCAAAGTCGGGCGTGTAGCAGAGATCGAGAAAGCTTCCGGCCTCTGCGCGGGTCTTTCGATATTCCGGAAGATAACGTCCCGCCTGCCGCATCAACCAGATCGGCGGTGGGGTCACTGTCCTGCCATTCAGAACTTCGAGAATCTTGCGTTCGCTACCGCTCAAGGCGCCTGCCCTCTTAAAAAAGAAAAGATAATTGAATCTTCTTCTATTTCTAAGAGTCTGTGGCTATCAAGGATTAAAGCTGTTCCACAGACAAACCGGAGCTTTGCCTCACCTCCCAAGGGATCAGGACGAATCTCAGCCGTTTGGCTGAGGAGTTGGGTAAAAACCGATAAAATTCATAAAATACAATGGCTTCTTTAGGCTCGGCCAAAACGGCATCCTGTGGATAAAGGTTGAACAAGTCGGCACAGATGCGGCGTCTTACCACAATCCACAGGTGCCTCTGAAATCCTCCCGCCGGGCAAGGGGTGTGGACAAGTCGGCACTTTTCCCCTTGCCCGGCCATGCCCGGCACCGCTACCTCTGTTTGTCCCGACTTATCAACAGGCGATCGAGAAGAACGTGGAGAACCGGAAAAATTTCTTTCATCTCCATCTGATTTCTGACTCCACGGGAGAGACTCTCATATCGGCTGGCCGTGCCGCGGCGGCGCAATTCAAGGCGTCCAACGCCATCGAGCATGTTTATCCCCTGATCCGCTCCAAGCGGCAGCTTCTGCCGGTTCTTCAGGCCATCGACGAGGAGCCGGGGATTGTCCTTTATACGATCGTCGATCCGGACCTTTGCAATCTCTTGGAGACCACATGCCGGGAAATGGGCGTGCCGAGCGTCAACGTGCTCGCGCCGGTGATCGAGAAGTTCCAGACCTATCTCGGAGCACCTTCGCGCGGAAGGGTGGGCGCGCAACATGTGCTGAATGCCGAATATTTCGCGCGGATCGAAGCGCTGAATTTCACCATGGACCACGATGACGGCCAATCCGCCGAGGATTACGACGCGGCCGATGTGGTCATCATCGGTATCAGCCGGACTTCGAAGACGCCGACGAGCATCTATCTGGCGAACCGGGGCATCAAGACGGCGAATATCCCGATCGTCGTCGGAGTGCCGCTACCGGACAGCCTGATGCGCGCCACGAGGCCGCTGATCGTGGGATTGATCGCAACCTCCGACCGCATTTCCCAGGTGCGGGAAAACCGGGAACTGGGTGCGACGCCAGGCTACGACCGCAGCGATTACATCGATCGCGCGACCATCGCCGAGGAACTGAAATATGCTCGCATGCTCTGCGCCCGCAACAATTGGCCGATCATCGACGTCACTCGGCGCTCGATCGAGGAGACGGCAGCCGCCATCGTTGCCCTTCGATTGAAGCTGCGTTAAGCCGATTCCAGCGGATAGTCTTTCAGGAATGCTGTGCCATGACCGATACACTGGTTCTCGCCTCCGCGAGCCCGTCACGCCGAAAGCTGATGGAAAATGCCGGACTGGTTTTTAAAGCGGTTGCGGCCAATGTCGACGAACGTGCGATAGAGCAGGAGCTTCTCCCCAGGGCCCTCGGGCCTGGCGACTTGGCAATTGAGCTTGCGGCGGCAAAGGCACTGGAGGTCAGCCATCGTTTTCCAGCCGCCCTGGTCATCGGCTGCGACCAGACCATGTCGCTTGGAGAGCGGGTCTTCCACAAGCCTGCGGACCGCGCCGAAGCGAGATCGACCCTTTCCGCCCTGCGCGGCAGGGAGCACCGGTTGAACAGCGGTATCGTGCTTGTGCGCGAGGGCAGGGAGCTGTGGCGTCACCTGTCGACAGCAGACCTTAGCATGCGCACGTTCTCCGACGCCTTTCTCGAAAGATATCTGGATCGCTGCGGAGAGAAGGTGATGGAGAGTGTCGGCTGCTACCAGCTGGAGGGGATCGGAATCCAGCTATTCAATTCGATAACCGGTGACTACTTCACCATTCTCGGCCTGCCGCTGCTTCCGCTGCTGGGGGAGCTGCGCGCCCTGGGAGAGCTTGATGGCTGATTCACGTGAAACAGTTAACCATCACGCCTTCGTCGTTGGTTTCCCCATCAGGCATTCCCGCTCTCCCCTGATCCACGGTCATTGGCTGAAGACACTCGGCATCGCCGGCACTTACGAAAAGATCGAGGTAGCACCGGAGGACTTTGCAGGCTTTGTCGCCAATCTTAAGAGTGGCGCGCTTGGTCTCTGCGGCGGCAATGTCACCATACCGCACAAGGAATCGGCCTATCGGCTCGCCGATGCAACAGATGCGCTGACCGATGAACTCGGAGCTGCCAACACCCTCTGGCTCGAGGACGGCAGGCTAAAGGCGACCAATACGGACGGCATTGGTTTTCTGGCCAATCTCGACGACCGCCGTCCGGGATGGGATCGCGCCGCCAAACGAGCAATCGTCCTGGGTGCGGGCGGCGCGAGCCGGGCTGTCATCCAGGCGCTGCGGGAACGCGGCTTCCGGGAGATCCATGTGGTCAATCGCTCGCTAGACCGGGCTTTGGAACTTGCTGACCGCTTCGGCCCGCGGGTGCATGGGCACCGGATGGACGCTTGCGCCGAGGTCATGCAAGGAGCCGACTTCTTCGTCAATACGACATCACTGGGCATGGCGGGGTCGCCGGCGCCGGCACTTCCTTTTAGCACCTTGGCGCCGAACGCTGTCGTGACGGATATCGTCTATGTGCCGCTGAAGACCGACTTCCTCGCCCAGGCCGAGCGGGTCGGTCTGGCGACCGTCGACGGCCTGGGCATGCTGTTGCACCAGGCCGTGCCGGGTTTTGAAAAGTGGTTCGGTCAGCGGCCGGTCGTCGACCAGTCGCTTCGCGATCTGATCATTGCCGATCTCAAGGAGCATCCATGATCGTCGTCGGTCTCACAGGATCGATCGGCATGGGCAAGTCGACGACGGCGGGCCTGTTTGCCGAGCAGGGCATAGCCGTGAACGATGCGGACATCGTGGTCCACGAGCTCTATCGCGAAGAAGCCGTGGAGCCGATTGGCCGGCTCTTTCCCGACGCCGTCACGACAGGGGTGGTCGATCGAAGCGTGTTGGCCGAAAATCTGGCAAAGAATCCGGCTAAGTTCAAGGAGCTCGAAGCGATCGTCCATCCGCTGGTGCGCAAGCGGGAAGAGCGCTTTCTCGCCGAGCAGCGGGGGGCCGGCGCGGACATGGTGGTGCTGGATATACCGCTGCTGTTTGAAACCGCCGGCGCGGATCGGGTCGATGTGATCGTTGTCGTCAGCTGTGATGCGGACATTCAGCGTCGGCGCGTGCTCGAAAGGCCGGGAATGACCCCGGAAAAATTCGAAATGATCTTGTCGCGCCAGCTGCCTGATGCTGAGAAGCGACGGCACGCCGATTTCGTCATCGATACAGGTCACGGGATAGAGGCGGCACGCCAACAGGTCTTGGAAGTGGTGGCGGAGATACGGGCGGGAAAGGGAAGAAAATCGGATGCGTGAGATCGTCTTTGACACGGAAACCACGGGCCTCGAATTCAAGAACGACCGGGTGATCGAAATTGGCGGGATCGAACTGCTGAACCATTTCCCGACCGGCCGCAGTTTCCATGTCTACATCAACCCGGGCGACCGACGGGTGCATCCCGACGCGCTTGCCGTGCACGGCATCACCGACGAGTTCCTCAAGGACAAGCCGACCTTCGATCAGATCGTCGACGAGATGCTTGAGTTTTTCGACGGCGCACGGTGGGTGGCCCACAACGCCACCTTCGACATGAGCTTCATCAATGCCGAATTCGAGCGGCTGCGCAGGCCGCCGGTGCCGGGCGAACTGGTCGTCGATACGCTGGCGCTTGCGCGCCGCAAGCACCCGATGGGACCGAACTCGCTCGATGCGCTCTGCCGGCGCTACGGCATCGACAATTCGCACCGCACCAAGCACGGCGCGCTGCTCGACTCCGAACTGCTGGCCGAAGTCTATATCGAGATGCTCGGCGGGCGCCAGGCGGCCTTCGGTCTGATGCCGGTGGAAGAGGGTCGCGCCCGAGGCGGAGAGGAGATCGAGGTGATCGATGTCAGCTATGAGCGACCGCGCGCCCTGCCGCCCCGTATTTCCGCCAGTGAGCGGGAGGGCCACGTCGCCCTGGTCGCCCGCCTCGGAGAAAAGGCGATCTGGGCCAAATATAACTGACCTAGCGGCCAGCAAAAAGGCCCGGACAAGCCGGGCCTCCTGGACTTCCTGCCTGATCCTTGAGGATCAGTTCGGTACGGCCTGAACCTTGGCCCGGGTCTGTTCTTCGGCGACGCGCTGGGCGAACATTTGGGCGAAATCGATCGGATCGATGAGCAGCGGCGGGAAGCCGCCATTGCGGGTCGCGTCGGCGATGATCTGGCGCGCGAACGGGAAGAGCAGGCGCGGGCACTCGATGAAAAGGACCGGCAGCATGTGTTCCTGGGGAAAGCCGGTGACGCGGAATACGCCGCCATAGACGAGCTCGGCCGCGAACAGAACCTTGTCGCCGTCCTTGGCTTCAGCGTTGAGCGCGAGCACGACGTCGAAATCGGAATCCGACAGAGGATTGGCGTTGACATTGACGTTGATGTTGATCGCCGGGGCCTTGTCGCGCGCTTGCAGCGAACGCGGCGCGCCGGGATTTTCAAAGGAAAGATCCTTGATGTACTGGGCAAGAATATTGAGGGAAGGGCTTGCAGTTCCCTGATCGTCGTTGGCCATAGGGCGTTCCTCGCGGCTGGATTTGGTGACGCCATCTAACATTTCACCACCGGCCTTACAACCCTCGAGCAGCCGGGCTGGGAGCGTGTCTCAGTCCTTCCGCTCGTCATCGACGGACCAGGGTGAAGACCGGTTCGGATCGTGGCGGTAGTCCCTCTCGTCCAGGTCAATCACCGTGGATCGCGGTGAAGCCTCCCCTTTGGTCGAGGACCGATAGGTGAAGCGGCTTTCACGCATGACCGTCACATGCGGCCTCACCAGCGACCAGGCGAAATCACGTATAAAAGGCAAGAAAAGCAGGATACCGACGATGTCGGTCAAGAAGCCGGGGATGATCAGCAGGAAGGCAGCGATGACGATCATCGCGCCATGCACGATCTCGCGCGCCGGGTTCCGTCCGTCTTGGCTCTCCGTCTGCAGGCGCCGCAAGATCCCGGCACCCTGGACCCGTAGCAAGGCAAGCCCGACGATGCCCGAAAGCACCGTCAAGCCGACGGTCGCCAGGACACCGACATATTTGCCGACAATGACGAAGGCGGCGATCTCGGCGAGCGGCAGAAGAAGTAGGATCGCCAACGGCATGCGCATGAAGTTGCTCCGGTTCGAATTCGCAACTGGCGGATAAAGCCAGGAAATGGACGTATCGGCATTTCAAAGAAAGCCGATTGGCTATTTGAATGATCCGCATTCGCAGACTATATGGGTGACACGACCGAGAATTTAAACAAGGCCGACCGATTGCCATGGGCTCCAACGATTTCGTCACTCTCTTCTTTCTGGTTGCCGCTGTTCTGATCTTCCTGCAGCTGCGCAGCGTGCTGGGTCGGCGGACAGGCAATGAAAAGCCCCCTTTCGATCCCTACAGCCCCCGTGATCTGGCGAAGGGGCCGGGAAGCGATGATGGCAAGGTGGTGACCTTGCCGAAGCGCGACGAGGCCGGCGGCGATGAGCGCTTTGCCGCCATCGATGCCTTTGCCAAGCCCGGTACCGCACTCAACACGTCGCTGCGCGAGCTCACCCAGCACGATCCGAACTTCAATCCGAAGGAATTTCTCAACGGCGCCCGCATGGCCTACGAGATGATCGTGATGGCCTTTGCCGACGGTGATCGCAAGACCCTGAAGAACCTATTGTCGCGTGACGTCTTCGAGGGTTTCGAGGCGGTGATCGCTGATCGCGAATCCCGCGGCGAAGTGGTCAAGTCGACCTTCGTCGGCATCGAGAAGGCGGAAATCACCCAGGCCGCGGTGCGCGACAATGAGGAGCAGATCACCGTCCGCATCATTTGCCAGCTGATCACCGCAACCTACGACAAGGCCGGAACGCTGATCGACGGTGACGCGGAACAGGTGACCGAAGTCAACGACCTGTGGACCTTCGCCCGCGATATCCGTTCGCGCGATCCGAACTGGAAGCTGGTTGCAACCGAAGCGGACGCGTGAGGCCGGACAGCATGGATTTCGTTTTCCGGCCGGTCGGCTTTGATGCTTTGCCCGGCTGGACCGAGGACGATCCGACCGCCCTGTTTGCGGCACTTCATGCCTGCCGCGAACACATTCTCAATGTCAAACCTTATCGTACGGGCGAAAGCGGCTTGTCGTCCGAGGACCTGATGCCTCTGCTGGACGCCGCGGAAAACCTTCATCCGGCCACAGCAGCCGATGCCCGTGCTTTCTTCGAAGCCGAGTGCCGTGCGTTCCGCGTCGAGCTCAAGGATGGTGCGCGCGGGTTCGTCACCGCTTTCTACGAGCCGGATGTCGAGGTATCGGCCGAGCCCGGCGAAACCTATCGCTATCCCTTCTATCGCCGGCCGGATGATCTGATCGATCTGGACGATACCAACCGTCCCGCGGATTTCGACAAGAGCTATGCCTTTGGCCGCAAGACGGGGAGCGGAATCACCGCCTATCCCGATCGACGCGCGATCGACCAGGGTTTCCTTGAGGGCAGGGGTTTGGAGATCGCCTGGGCGAAGTCGAAGGTCGATGTCTTCTTCGCCCATGTCCAGGGCGCCGCGCGGCTGCGATTTGCCGACGGCTCGTTGAAGCGCATCACCTTTGCTGCGAAGGCCGGCCATCCCTTCTCGGCGATCGGCCGGCTGCTGGTCGATCGGGGCGAAATCCCGATGGCCGAGATATCCATGCAGACGATCCGCGCCTGGCTGGCTGCGCATCCCGACGAGGTGGATGAGCCGCTCTGGCAGAACCGATCCTACATCTTCTTTCGCGAAGTGGAGGTCGGGGATAGAAGGCTCGGGCCGGTCGCCGCGGCCAAGGTGCCGTTGATCCCCGGGCGCTCGCTCGCCGTCGATCGGCTGATCCACAGCTTCGGTTATCCCTTCTTCATCCATGCGCCGGGCCTGACCAGGCTCGACCAGGGGCGCCCCTTCGCCCGGCTGATGCTGGCGCTCGAGACCGGTTCGGCGATTGTCGGCCCGGCCCGCGGCGACATTTTCACCGGCTCCGGCGACGAGGCCGGCGAACTGGCGGGCGCGGTGCGCGATGCCGCCGATTTCTATATACTGGTTCCGAAGCAGGCGGCATCGAGGTTCGGCTAGTGGCGAGCAGAGGCAAACTGAGCGCGGAAGATCGCATCCTGTGGGGAAAGGTGGCACGCTCGACGCGTCCAATGCCGGATCGCCTCGAGGACCTTCTCGCCTTCGAGGAGGAACTGGCCGAACCTGTCGCGCAGCCCGGCACGACACGGTCGGTCGGAACGGTGGTGGACACGGGGACCTATGTCGAGCCGCAAAAGAAGCCGGGCGGGATTCATCATCCGCTGGAGAAACCGGTCAAGCGCAAGCTGTCGCGCGGGCACCTCGCGCTCGAAGCCCGCATCGACCTGCACGGCCTGATCCAGAGCGAGGCCCACAGCATCCTTCTCGATTTCCTGATCCGGGCGCACGAGCGCGGCTTGCGCCATGTCCTGGTCATCACCGGCAAGGGTAGTTCGCTTGGCAGTGATGGCGCCCTCAAACGCGCGGTTCCGCTGTGGTTTTCCAAGTCGGAATTCCGCTTCCTCATTTCATCCTATGAACCGGCCGCCCGCCAGCACGGCGGTGAGGGTGCGCTTTACGTTCGCCTGTCGCGCGGCGCGGGAGAGCGGCGATGACCCCGTTCGGCGAGGCCATGCGTCGTCTTCGCGAAAGGAAAGGCGTGTCGCAGAAACAGATGGCCGCCGCCATCGGCGTTTCGCCGGCCTATCTTTCCGCCCTGGAACACGGCCGGCGGGGCCGCCCGAATTTCGATTTCCTGCAGCGTGTCGCCGGTTACTTCAATATCATATGGGACGAAGCGGAGGAACTCTTCATGATTGCCGACGCGTCGGACCCGCGCGTGGTGATCGACACCTGCGGCATGCCCGCGGAATACACCGCATTGGCCAACGAATTGTCGCGGAAGATTCGCGTCCTTTCGCCGGATGTGGTAAGAGATTTGAGAATTCTACTCGAAGGAGCGGAAAAGTCCGCCTGACGGTGTGACAAACGCCGCTATCCACGGGATTTCCCTGTCCTGCCTTTGGAACTTGCCCCAAAACTCCTATAGTCGATGCGCTTGAAGCTGCTGATTCGAGGATCGGCCCTTTTGGACCTATGACTGGAAAGATTACCGAATGACCGACACACCGATCACCGAGAATGAAGCGCCGGCCGAATATGGCGCTGATTCGATCAAGGTGCTGAAGGGGCTGGATGCTGTCCGCAAGCGCCCCGGCATGTATATCGGTGACACGGACGACGGTTCCGGGCTCCATCACATGGTCTACGAAGTCGTCGACAACGCAATCGACGAGGCGTTGGCCGGCCATGCCGACATCGTCACGGTTACGCTGAATGCCGATGGAACGGTCACGGTGACCGATAATGGCCGAGGCATTCCGACGGATATCCACACCGGCGAGGGCGTCTCCGCAGCCGAGGTCATCATGACCCAGCTCCATGCCGGCGGCAAGTTCGACCAGAACTCCTACAAGGTCTCGGGCGGTCTGCACGGCGTCGGCGTTTCGGTGGTCAATGCGCTTTCCGTCAAGCTCAAGCTGAAGATCCGCCGCGCCGGCAAGATCTGCGAGATGAGCTTTACCCATGGTGTGCCCGACGCGCCGCTCGCGGTGACCGGCGAGTATGAGGGCCGCTCGGGCACCGAAGTCACCTTCCTGCCGAGCCCGGAAACCTTCACCAATATCGAATTCGACTATGGCACCCTCGAACACCGGCTGCGCGAACTCGCTTTCCTCAATTCCGGCGTTCGCATCCTTCTGACCGACAAGCGTCATTCCGACATTCGCCAGGAAGAGATGGTCTATGACGGTGGCCTGGAAGCCTTCGTCGTCTATCTCGACCGGGCAAAGAAGCCGCTGGTGGAAAAACCGGTATCGATCCGCGGCGAGAAGGACGGCATCACCGTCGAAGTCGCCATGTGGTGGAATGACAGCTATCACGAGAACATGCTGTGCTTCACCAACAACATTCCGCAGCGTGACGGCGGCACCCACATGGCCGGCTTCCGCGCGGCCCTGACCCGCCAGATCACCTCTTATGCCGACAGTTCGGGCATTACCAAGAAGGAAAAGGTCAGCCTCACCGGCGACGATTGCCGCGAAGGTCTGACGGCCGTTCTCTCGGTCAAGGTTCCGGATCCGAAGTTTTCGTCCCAGACCAAGGACAAGCTCGTCTCGTCCGAAGTTCGCCCCGTCGTCGAAAGCCTGGTGAACGAGGCGCTCAGCACCTGGCTGGAGGAGCATCCGTCGGATGCCAAGATCCTCGTCGGCAAGGTGGTCGAGGCTGCAGCCGCGCGCGAAGCGGCCCGACGCGCCCGCGAACTGACGCGGCGCAAGGGCGTTCTCGATATTGCCTCGCTGCCCGGCAAGCTCGCCGACTGCTCCGAGCGCGACCCGTCCAAGTCCGAACTCTTCCTCGTCGAGGGCGACTCGGCAGGCGGTTCGGCGAAGCAGGGACGTTCGCGTGAAACGCAGGCCATCCTGCCGCTGCGCGGCAAGATCCTCAATGTCGAGCGCGCCCGCTTCGACCGCATGCTGTCGAGCCAGGAAATCGGCACGTTGATCACCGCGCTCGGCACCTCGATCGGCAAGGACGAATTCAACGCCGACAAGCTGCGCTATCACAAGATCATCATCATGACGGACGCAGACGTCGACGGCGCCCACATCCGTACCCTGCTGCTGACCTTTTTCTTCCGGCAGATGCCGGAGCTGATCGAACGTGGCCATATCTACATCGCCCAGCCGCCGCTTTATAAGGTCGCGCGTGGAAAGTCGGTGCAGTATCTCAAGGACGAGAAGGCGCTCGAGGACTATCTGATCTCGATGGGCCTGGAGGATACCACGCTCAACCTCGGCAATGGCGAAGTCCGTGCCGGCCACGATCTGCGCGAAGTCATCCAGGACGCGCTACGCCTTCGCTCGCTGATCGAGAACCTGCATTCGCGCTATAATCGCAACGTCATCGAGCAGGCCGCCATTTCCGGCGCGCTCAATCCCGAACTGACCGACAACCGCGAACGGGCCGAAGCGACCGCTGCCGATGTGGCCAAGCGGTTGGATCTCATCGCCGAGGAGACCGAGCGCGGCTGGACGGGCCATGTCACGGAAGAGGGCGGACTGCGCTTCGAACGGATGGTGCGAGGCGTCAAGGAAACCGCAAATCTCGACAATGCCCTGATCGGTTCAGCCGACGCCCGCCATATCGACCAGCTCGCGACGCGTCTCCAGGAGATCTACGGCATCCCGCCCGTTCTGCAGCGCAAGGACGGCAAGACCGAGATTTCGGGACCGCGGGCGCTCCTCGCATCGATCTTCGCGGTCGGTCGCAAGGGACTGACGATGCAGCGTTACAAAGGTCTCGGGGAAATGAACGCCGAGCAGTTGTGGGAAACGACGCTCGATCCGAATGTCCGCTCTCTGTTGCAGGTCAGGGTCAACGACGCGACCGACGCCGACGGATTGTTCTCTCGTCTGATGGGAGACGAAGTCGAGCCTCGCCGCGAGTTCATCCAGGAAAACGCCCTGAGCGTCGCCAACCTCGACATCTAGCAAATGTTCACGTGAATCCGGCTAAAGAGTGATTCACGTGAAACACTTGGTTAACGCGCGGTGATCATCCGCGCGGAAAGCGGCCGGCAAAGGCGATATCGGCCAGTTTCTTTCGGCCGTTCGGCACTTCGCGGCCCTTGAGATGGTCCGGCAAGGTGTCGGGATCGGCGTGCCTGCCGATGGCGACGGCGGCTTCCGCCCGGAAGCCGGCCGGTGCGCCGAGCACCTCGATCGCCCGCTCGAAGTCGACGCCGCCCATGGCATGGGCGAGGTAGCCCAAGTGCAGCGCCTGCAGCGACAGCATGGCCCAGGCGGCGCCCGTGTCGAAGCTGTGGCTGCGCAGGGGCCTCGGCTCTAGACCGTCATTCCTCCGGCTCAAGGTGTCGGAAAACAGGAAGACCAGCGCCGAGGCGGATCTTGCCCAGACCTGGTTTGATTCGTTCAGCAAACCGACGAATGGCTCCCAATCCGTAGAAGTGTTGAGCGCATAGACGAAACGCCACGGTTGGTAGTTGCTGGCGGAGGGTGCCCAACGTGCCGCCTCGAGCATGGTCAGCAGGTGTTTCTCATCCATCGCTTCGCCGGTAAAGGCGCGCGGCGACCAGCGGTCGAGGAACAAGGGTTCGATATCGAACTCGGACGTGCGGCTGTTGCTGATGGTCATGAGGCAGATCTACTCCGGAGGGAAGAGGGCAGGGGCTGGCGATCGCAAAGGTGATCGACCTGATAAATATAGGCCGATCCTCCACCTGCAAGGGCCGCGACCGGCCATGCGGCCCAGCCTTATCCGAACATTGACCAGTTTCGCCGGTGGAACTTTAACCTCCGGGTGCGATTATTGGCACAATAACCTCCGCTGCCTTCCCCAGAAAGCAGGAGAAGGACACCGAACAAAGCAGTTCCTAATTAACCAAACTCTGCTAGTTTTACAGATCGATGACACACCGCGTCACAGCGGAAACCAAAAGGCGGCGAGATTTCATGTTCTACCAGCTCTATGAAATGAACCATGCGGCAATGGCACCGTTCCGGGCCACGGCCGACGCCATGCGGCTCGCCTACCGCCACCCGTTCAATCCGCTGTCTCATACCGTCGTCGGGCGAACCCTCGCCGCAGGCTTCGAAGTCTTCGAGCGCGTGACGCGGCGCTATGGAAAGCCGGAATTCGGCCTGCCGACGACCACGGTGAACGGCCAGACGGTGACCGTCAGCGAGGAGATCGTCTGGCAGAAACCGTTCTGCAATTTGATCCATTTCAGCCGGGACCTGCCGGCCGGTGCTGAACCCGGTCCGCGCATCCTGATCGTCGCGCCGATGTCCGGTCACTATGCGACGCTTCTGCGCGGCACCGTCGAAGCGCTCATGCAAGGGGCGGATGTCTACATCACCGACTGGATCGACGCCCGCATGGTGCCTGTCACCGACGGCGGCTTCGATCTCGACGACTATATCGATTACGTGATCGAGATGATCCACCACCTCGGTGCCGACACCCATGTCGTTGCGGTCTGCCAGCCGTCCGTACCGGTTCTCGCCGCGGTGGCCGTCATGGAGGCCAATGGCGACCCGCTTTACCCGTCGTCGATGACGCTGATGGGCGGTCCGATCGACACCCGCAGCAATCCCACTGCGGTCAACGAACTGGCCCAGAACAAGCCGCTGGAATGGTTCAAGGACAATGTCATCATGAATGTTCCCTGGCCGCAGCCGGGCTTCATGCGGGCGGTCTATCCGGGCTTCCTGCAATTGTCCGGCTTCATGTCGATGAACCTCGACCGGCACATGATCGCCCACAAGGACTTCTACATGCACCTCGTCAAGAATGACGGGGATTCGGCCGAGAAGCATCGTGACTTCTATGACGAGTATCTGGCGGTAATGGACCTGACCGCAGAATTCTACCTGCAGACCGTCGATACCGTTTTCATCAAGCACGCGCTGCCGAAGGGCGAGATGCTGCATCGCGGCAAGCTGGTCGATACCAAGGCGATCCGCAATGTTGCATTGCTGACGGTGGAGGGCGAGAACGACGACATTTCCGGCGTCGGCCAGACCCGCGCGGCCCAGACCATCTGCCCCAATATTCCCGACGATAAGCGCATGCATTATTTGCAGCCGGATGTCGGTCACTACGGGGTCTTCAACGGTTCGCGATTCCGCAAGGAGATCGCCCCCCGCATCATCGCCTTTGCCACCCAGCAGTCGCGTAGCGCAAAGCAAAGCCCGGTGCGACGCGTGATCAAGGGCGGCAAGTCTGCCTGAATATCCACGTTTTTCGTGAGGCTTTCAGTATATTAGCCGATTGCGAAAACGCTCTCCTTGAACCCAAGGGGGGCGTTTCCCACATCGTTTTCATCGGCGGCATATCGCCCCCGACGAAAGCGAGGGTAATCGATGATGAACCAGTCAGCATTGCTTCGACCGGATTGGACGCCGGCGACCGTTGCCTTGATGGTGCTCGGCTTCATGGTGTTTTGGCCGCTCGGCCTGGCCATGCTGGCCTATATTGTCTTTGGCGACCGTTTCCGCTCGTTCAAGCAGAACGCCAACCAGACGGCCGACGGCCTGTTCAGCAAGTGCCGCAGCGGCGGTTTCCGTAGCACGCATTTCTCGACCGGCAATTCGGCCTTTGACGATTGGCGCAAGGTCGAACTCGACCGCCTCGAAGAAGAGCGTCGCAAGCTCGACGAGATGCGCGCCGACTTCGACCGCTATGTGCGCGAATTGCGTCGCGCCAAGGATCAGGAAGAATTCGACCGCTTCATGCGGGAACGCTCCGCCGAACGTCGCAACGGCGATGACGCGGCCTCCGGCGCCTGACCTGACCGCAAGAGAGCAATCGGCCGGCACCATGGTGTGCCGGCTTTTTCATGCGCGATACCGGCGAATCGGCTAAGACGAGACCCATGTTTTCCTTCCTTCAGAAGCCTGTCCGTGCAAAGGCACCGGCCACCTCGAGCCGACTGCTCGACGTGAGCGGTCGCGAGATGCCGCTGGTGATCCGCAGCAATCCCCGCGCCACGCGCATCACGCTGCGCATCGAGCCGGGCGGACGGGGCCTGAAGATGACCGTTCCGCCGGGCCTGCGGGAACGCGAGATCGCCGACTTCCTCGAGCGCCATCGCGGCTGGCTGGAAGTGAAGCTGGCGAAGTTTTCATCCGATACCCGCCTGGCGGACGGCGGCGAAATCCTGCTGCGGGGCGTGCCCCACCGCATCATCCATTCCGGCCGGTTGCGCGGCCTGACCGAGGCGATCGATTCCGAGATCGGCCCGGTGCTGAGTGTCAGCGGCATGGAGGAGCATCTCGGCCGGCGCATCGGCGACTTTCTCAAGAAGGAAGCACGGTGCGATCTCGAGAAACTGGTCAGCGGCCATTCAAGGGCGGTCGGCAAGCCCTTCAAGTCCCTGACCATGAAAGACACCCGCAGCCGTTGGGGCTCCTGTTCCTGGGACGGCAAACTGAGTTTCTCCTGGCGCATTGTCATGGCCCCGCCGCCGGTGATCGACTATCTTGCCGCGCATGAGGTCGCCCACCTGAGGGAAATGAACCATGGGCCGGCATTCTGGGCGCTCTGCCGCGATCTCTGCCCGCATATGGACACCGCGAAAGCCTGGCTGAAGCGACACGGCACCCGGCTGCACGCCATCGACTTCGATTGAAGTCGTCGGGGCGAACCGACCGCGTCGCAAATTGGCTCGACTCTTTTGCGTTTTCGTGCGACTTCCGCTGCCATGAGACCCGATATCAAGATCTGCGGATTGAAGACGCCGGAAGCGGTCGATCGTGCCGTCGAACGGGGCGCGACGCATGTCGGCTTCATTTTCTTCGGCAAGAGCCCGCGCAACATCGAGCCCGACCTCGCCGGCGTGCTGGCCGACCGGGTGAGGGGATGCGCCAAGATCGTCGCCGTCACCGTCGATGCCGACAATGACGACCTCGACGAGATCATCGCGCTCGTGCGGCCGGACATCCTGCAGTTTCATGGCGCGGAGAGCCCCGAGCGGGTGCTGACGGTCAAGGCCGTCACTGGATTGCCGGTGATGAAGGCATTTTCCATCCGCGAACCCGATGACCTGAAGCGCATCGAGCCCTATATCGGCATTGCGGATCGTTTCCTGTTCGACGCCAAGCCGCCGGTGGGTTCCGATCTGCCGGGCGGAAACGGGGTTTCCTTCGACTGGCGGGTCTTGCGGACGCTTGACCCGAACGTCGACTACATGCTTTCCGGAGGCCTCAACAGGGACAATATTGCCGATGCGCTTCGGGAGACCGGGGCGCGCGGCATTGATGTGTCGTCCGGCGTGGAGAGTGCACCGGGCGTCAAGGATCTGGACAAGATGGACGAGTTTTTCGCGGCAGTCGAACGGGCTTCGGTTCGCGAGCCGGTTTCAGGGAGCGCACAGTGAACGAGACACCGAGACCCAATTCCTTCCGTGAAGGACCTGACGAGGACGGCCTGTTCGGCATTTTCGGTGGGCGCTTCGTCGCCGAGACCCTGATGCCGCTCATCCTCGACCTGCAGGCCGAGTGGGAAAAGGCAAAGACGGATGAGGCCTTCCAGGCCGAGCTTGCGCACCTCAACACGCATTATACCGGTCGTCCGAGCCCGCTCTATTTCGCCGAGCGTCTGACGGAAGAACTGGGCGGCGCGAAGATCTACTTCAAGCGCGACGAGCTGAACCACACCGGCAGCCACAAGATCAACAACTGCCTTGGCCAGATCCTGCTCGCCAAACGCATGGGCAAGACCCGCATCATCGCCGAAACCGGCGCCGGCCAGCATGGCGTCGCCTCGGCGACGGTTGCCGCCCGCTTCGGCATTCCCTGCGTCGTCTATATGGGCGCGACCGATGTCGAGCGCCAGGCGCCGAACGTCTTCCGCATGAAGCTGCTGGGCGCCGAGGTCAAGCCGGTCACGGCCGGTCACGGCACGCTGAAGGATGCGATGAACGAGGCGCTGCGCGACTGGGTGACCAATGTCGACGACACCTACTACATGATCGGCACCGCCGCCGGTCCGCACCCCTATCCGGAAATGGTCCGCGACTTCCAGTCGGTCATCGGACGCGAAACCCGCGAACAGATGATGGCGGCCGAGGGCCGGTTGCCGGACATGCTGGTGGCTGCCGTGGGCGGCGGGTCCAACGCCATCGGCCTGTTCCATCCCTTCCTCGACGATACGTCGGTCAAGATCGTCGGCGTCGAAGCCGGCGGCAAGGGCCTTGACGGCGAAGAGCATTGCGCCTCGCTCACGGCCGGCTCGCCCGGCGTCCTGCACGGCAACCGCACCTATCTGCTGCAGGACGAGGACGGCCAGATCAAGGAAGGCCATTCGATCTCGGCCGGCCTCGACTATCCGGGTATCGGTCCGGAGCATTCCTGGTTGAAGGACCAGGGCCGCGTCGAATATGTGCCGATCATGGATACCGAGGCGCTGGCCGCCTTCCAGATGTTGACCCGTACCGAGGGCATCATTCCCGCGCTCGAACCGAGCCATGCGCTCGCCGAAGTCATCAAGCGCGCGCCGAAGATGGACAAGGACCAGATCATCGTCATGAATCTCTGCGGCCGCGGCGACAAGGACATCTTCACCGTCGGCAAGATTCTCGGAATGGGGCTCTGACATGACCGCTCGTATGGACAAGAAATTCGCCGAACTGAAAGCCGCGGGCCGGCCGGCGCTCGTCACCTATTTCATGGGCGGCGATCCGGACTATGAGACCTCGTTGGAAATCATGAAGGCGCTTCCTGGCGCCGGCGCGGATGTCATCGAACTCGGCGCACCGTTTTCCGATCCGATGGCCGATGGCCCGGCCATTCAGCTGGCCGGCCAGCGCGCTCTCAAGGGCGGCCAGACGATGAAGAAGACGCTGCAGATGGCCCGCGAATTCCGCAAGGGCGACGACACGACCCCCATCGTCATCATGGGCTACTACAACCCGGTCTACGTCTACGGCGTCGAACGTTTTCTCGATGACGCGCTGGAAGCCGGCATCGACGGCCTGATCATCGTCGACCTGCCCGCCGAAATGGACAATGAGCTGTGCATCCCGGCACGCAAGCGGGATATCAACTTCATCCGTCTGACTACGCCCACGACCGATGACAAGCGCCTTCCCAAGGTGCTGACCAACACGTCGGGTTTCGTCTACTACGTATCGATGACCGGCATCACCGGTTCGGCGCTGCCCGATCCGTCTAAGATCGCTGGTGCCGTCGGCCGCATCAAGAGCCAGACCGATCTGCCTGTCTGCGTCGGCTTCGGCGTCAAGACCGCCGAACATGCCCGCCTGATCGGCGCCAATGCCGACGGCGTCGTCGTCGGCACCGCAATCGTCAATCAGGTGGCAACCTCGCTAGACAAGGATGGCCGTGCCTCCGCCGATACGGTGCAGTCGGTTGCCACCTTCGTGCGCGGTTTGTCGGCCGGCGTTCATGCCGCCCGCCTTGCCGCCGCCGAATAGTCTTCCCATATGGCCTGGGACAGTCAGGAGTTAGTCAAGTGAACTGGATTACCAATTACGTGCGGCCGCGGATCAATTCCATGCTGGGCCGCCGCGAGGTTCCCGACAATCTTTGGATCAAGTGCCCCGAAACCGGCGAGATGGTCTTCCACAAGGATCTCGAAGAGAACAAGTGGGTGATCCCGGCCTCGGGCTATCACATGAAGATGCCGGCCAAGGCCCGTTTGGTCGATCTTTTCGATGACGGTCATTTCGAGGCCCTGACGCAGCCGAAGGTGGCGCAGGATCCGCTGAAGTTCCGTGATTCGAAGAAATATGCCGACCGCCTTAAGGACAGCCGGGTGAAGACCGATCAGGAAGACACGATCCTGGCCGGTGTCGGCACGGTCGAGGGCGTCAAGCTCGTCGCCGTCGTGCACGAATTCAACTTCATGGGCGGCTCGCTCGGCATCGCCGCGGGCGAGGCGATCGTCAAGGCGTTTGAACGCGCGCTCGCCGAGAAGTGCCCGCTGGTGATGTTCCCCGCTTCGGGCGGCGCGCGCATGCAGGAAGGCATCCTGTCGCTGATGCAGCTGCCGCGCACCACGGTCGCGGTCGACATGCTGAAGGAAGCGGGCCTTCCGTACATCGTCGTTCTGACCAACCCGACCACCGGTGGCGTGACGGCATCCTATGCCATGCTGGGTGACCTGCACATCGCCGAGCCGGGTGCGGAAATCTGCTTCGCCGGCAAGCGGGTGATCGAGCAGACGATCCGCGAAAAACTGCCGGAAGGCTTCCAGACCTCCGAATACCTGCTGGAACACGGCATGATCGACATGGTGGCCAAGCGTCACGAGATCCCGTCGCTCTTGGCGCGGGTGCTGAAGATCATGCTGAAACGTCCGGCGGCGGTCGGCGAACTCGTGCCGGCTGAAAAGGCCGAACCGCAGAAGGTTTCGGCCTGAGCCGGAATCTTTCTGCCGATCGAGGCGAAGCAGCGGAATTTTCAAACATGGCCGAGCCCGCCTTCAGCAAGGCAGAACAGGTAATCGACGAGCTTCTGGGCTTGCACCCCAAGGGCTTCGATCTCTCCCTCACGCGTATTCGCCGGCTGCTGGAACTGCTCGGCAATCCGCAGGACAGGTTGCCGCCGGTCATCCATGTGGCCGGCACCAATGGCAAGGGTTCGGTCACGGCCTTCTGCCGGGCGCTTCTCGAAGCCAAGGGCCTTTCCGTCCACGTCCACACCTCGCCGCATCTGGTGCGCTGGCATGAACGCTATCGGATCGGCGTCAAGGGCGGGCCAGGCCAGTTCGTCGATGATGAGCTTTTTGCCGATGCGCTGAAACGGGTCGCGGCTGCCAATGGCGGCCAGCAGATCACCGTGTTCGAGATCCTGACGGCGGTCACTTTCCTGCTCTTTTCCGAGCAGCCGGCCGATGTGGCGATCATCGAGGTCGGCCTTGGTGGGCGTTTCGACGCCACCAATGTCATTGCGGCGCCGGCCGTTTCGGTCATCATGCCGATCTCGCTCGACCACCAGCCCTATCTCGGTGACCGGGTCGAACTGATCGCCGCCGAAAAGGCGGGGATCATGAAGCGTGGGCTTCCCGTCGTGATCGGACAGCAGGAATATGAGTCGGCGCGCGATGTTCTCGTGACCACGGCCGAGCGGCTGGGCTGCCCGCTAGCGGTCTTCGGTCAGGACTATGGCGCGCACGAGGAGTTTGGCCGGCTCGTCTACCAGGACGAATTCGGCCTGATGGACCTTCCCTTGCCGCGCCTTCCGGGTCGACACCAGTATGGCAATGCCGCCGCCGCCATCCGTGCCGTCAAGGCCGCCGGCTTCGAGGTGTCGCCGGCCATGGCGGAAACGGCGATGACCTCAGTCGAATGGCCGGGTCGACTGCAGCGGCTGACCGAGGGCCGATTGGTGGCCGAAGCGCCTCTCGGCGCTGAAATCTGGGTCGACGGCGGCCACAATCCCGGTGCCGGCGAGGTGATTGCCGAAGCGATGGCCGGTTTCGAGGAGCGCCAGTCGCGACCGCTTTACCTGATCACCGGCATGATCAACACCAAGGATCCGGTCGGCTATTTCCGTGCCTTCGCCGACATAGCCCAGGACGTCTTCACCGTGCCGATCCGTGGGACGGATGCGGCGCTCGACCCCGTCGCTCTGGCCCATGCGGCCTTTGATGCGGGTCTTGTGGCGGCGCCGATGGCTTCGGTTGCCGATGCGCTTCGCGAGATCGTCGAGCGGGTCGATCCCGCCGCCCCGCCGCCGCGCATCCTGATCGGCGGCTCGCTCTATCTCGTCGGCAATGTGCTGGCCGACAATGGTACGCCTCCCAAATGAAAAAAGCCGGGGCGAGCCCGGCTTTCTTGCATGACGATGAGCCCGCAGATCAGGCGGCGCTGGAAATCCAGCTCGACAGGGCGGTCTTCGGCGCTGCGCCGACCTTGATGTCGGCCACTTCGCCACCCTTGAACATGGCAAGGGTCGGGATCGAGCGCACGCCGAACTTGGCGGCGATTTCCGGATTTTCGTCGATGTTGACCTTTACGATCTTCACCTTGCCGGCAAGCTCGTTGGAGATCTCCTCCAGGCTCGGACCGATCATCTTGCAGGGGCCGCACCATTCGGCCCAGAAATCCACGACCACGGGTTCCGCCGAATCGAGAACTTCAGCCTGAAAATTGGAATTGTCGACTTTTACCGTAGCCATGGGCTGCTCCTTTGCCGGTATCGATTTGTAACCAGATATGTGATGTCTCGCCGCAGAATTTCAATATGCGGTATCTCACGATGGCTTGAGCGCGGCAAGGGACTGCGACAGCGTGTCATCGTCCAGGGTGATCACGGTCCCGGTCTCGGTGTAGACCAGAAGGCAGTCGAAGCCATGCTCGGGATAGAGCGGCCGCAGGATTTCGCGATAGATGGCGAGCTGCGCGCGATGGGAGAGTGGAGCCTCGGCGGGACTGCGAGGGGGGGAGCGGTTGGTCTTGTAGTCCACCAGGACCACCCGGCCGGCCACGACAGCCATTCGGTCGATCCGCCCGGACACGGCGCGCTCTTCGCCGTTCAGCACGAAGCTGCCCATGACCGAGACCTCGGCTTGCCCATCATCCGAGAAGACCGAACGAAGATCGGGATTGTCCAGCACCGCCATGATTGTCCGCACCAGCGTGTCGCGCTCTGAAGCCGGCCAGAAACGGGCTGCCCGCGCCGCATAGCGCCGCGCGGCGGCCTCGCGCTCGGCCGGGGGAAGTTGTGGCAGCATTTGCAGCATGCGGTGTACGAGACGGCCTTTCTGCAGGGCAATGCCGGCCGGCTCCCGCCCACTGAACAACGGCGATGTCACGAGCGCATCATCGGCTTCATCGATCACCAGGGCGCCCGCGCCGGAAGGGCTGAGCGGGCGTGGCAGGCTTGGGCTGGCCGCAAGCGGACGGAGCAATTCGTCGGGCAAGGCCTCCTCCGGCCGATCGGCAAGCACCTCCGTTTCGCTTTCGAATTCCCGCGCGGCCTCGGGCAGCCGCCAGGCCAGTCCGTCCCAGGCTCCGTCCGGACTGGAATATTCGACCGGCCGACAGAAATCCGTCTTGTCGCGCAGAGCATCGGCGATCATCTGGTGCCAGACCTCGCCCGGATCGTTCACGCCGCGATAACCGCAGACGATCAGCCGGTCGGCGGCCCGTGTCATGGCGACGTAGAGTAGTCGGCGATATTCCTCTTCCGCCATCTGCCGGCGTCGTTCGACATCGGCGTCGATCAGGGTATTGGAGAGCGTCTTGTTTGGTACCCAGACCGGAAGCGGCGAGGTGCCATGTCCGCCCTCGATCAGGCGAAACTTGGCGAGATGGTTCTGATTGAAGGGCTTGCCGCCGCCATCGATGAGAAAGACGATCGGCGCCTCGAGCCCCTTCGAGGCGTGGACGGTCATGATCCGGACCTCGTCGCGGTCCTTGTCCTGCTCGCGCTTGACCTCGGGCGCTTCCGTTTCCAGCGTTGAGACGAAGGCCTGCAAGCCGGGCAGGCCGGCGGTCTCGAAGGCCAGGGCAAAGCTCAGGAATTCGTCGAGAATATCGCTCACTTCGGAGCCCAGGCGGGCAAGATAGTCCTGCCTTCCCCCATGAACGCCCAGTACGCGCGCATAGAAATCATGAACGGGCAGGGATCGCGACAGGGCCAGGAAGGCTTCCAGTCGCATGACGGTCTCGCCCCAGCGTCCAGGTGCATCGGCTGCAATATTGCGCATGTGCGCCCAGAGACCACAATCCGCCGGCCGATGGGCGGCGAGGTCGAACAGATCCTCCTCGCCATGGTTGAACAGCGGGCTCTTCAGCAGGGCCGCGAGCGAAAGATCGTCCGCCGTCAAAAGAACGAAACGGCCGAGTGCCAGCAGATCCTGCACGGCGATATGCGAGGTCAGCTTCAGCCGGTCGGCACCGGCAACCGGGATATTGTTGCGCCGCTTCAGCGCACGGGTGAGGGCATTGACGAAATTGTCGCGCTTCCGAACCAGAACGAGGATGTCACCGGCCCGGATCGGGCGCCGCTTGCCCTTCTCGATGATCGTTTCCTTGCCGAGCAACTGCTCGATCGTAAAGGCGATGCGCCGCGCGAGGATCGCCGATGGCGCGCTTTCCGGCGTGGCGTCGAAGGGCGCCGTCCAGTCCTCGGACGTATCGGATTTCTCCGCCGCGATCATGCTCCACAAGTCGACTGCACCGGGATGGCCGATCCGGCTCGACATATGCACCACGCTGTCGCCACCGGCGCTCAGTCCTCGGGCGTTGCCGGCAACGGAAAAGACCTGGTCGACGGCCGACAGCACGGTCAAGGTCGAACGGAAAGAGAGCGGCAGGCGCACAGGGCTGAATACCTGGCTTCCGGCAGCCACGGCGCGGGCGGTTGATCTTGCTTCTTCGGAAAAGCGTTCAGGCCGGGCGCCCTGGAAGGAATAGATCGACTGCTTTTCGTCGCCGACGGCAAAGAAAGTGCGTGTCAGGCCGCGGGCGCTTTCGCCGGAGAAGAAATCCTCCCGCAACGAACGGATGACCGACCATTGAACGGGGCTGGTATCTTGGGCTTCGTCGACGAGGATATGATCAATGCCCTGGTCCAGTTTGTAGTGGACCCAGGGACCGACATCGCTGCGCAACAGAAGCTCCGCCGTGCGAACGATCAGGTCCTCGAAGTCGAGCTGGCTGCGCTTTTTCTTCAATTCCTCGTAGTCTTCGTCCAGACGCCCGGCCAGCGTCAAGGCGGCCATTGTCGCCTGGTACATGCGAAAGATGCGCCGGCGATCCTGAAAGGCGGCCACATGCTCGCGCGCTGCGACGATCGCCTCGTGAAGCTGCGGGTTCGCCGTGGTCATGGCCGTTGCGATCAGCGACCTGTCCGCCTTCGGCTTTCCTCCCTTGGTGAAGAACGCTGCCTCGACGATACCAAGCCGCTTGCGCGCATCGGGCTCGTGCGCGGCGCTCTCCAGGAGGTCCGCAACCTCCCGAACCGTCTGGTTCCCGTCTTTTGACCTCGCCAGCAGGATATAGGCGGTCAGCGCGGCTCCACTGAGTGAGGGTAGGGGCCAGACCTGCCCGATCAGACCGTCTTCCGTGGTGCCATCGGCGATATCCAGCCCCCGGCGCAGCAGGACGTCCACCCCGCCGGCCGTCTCCGCTGCCTTGACGAAGGCGCGAACGGCGTGGCGGTTGGCGACGAGATCGCCCAGCAACGTTTCAAGCCCACTCTCATCAGCGATGCTGAGCACCTGGGAAAAGGCCTCTGCCAGCACTGCATCGTCCTCCGACGAAGTGGCGGTCAAAAGCGAGCGGCGGGCTTCTGCCAGAACCGCATGGGCAGCCCGGTCGTCGAGAACGGTGAAATGGCCGGCGACATTGGCCTCCAGCGGGAACTGATGCAGCAGCGCCTCGCAAAAGGCGTGGATGGTCTGGATCTTCAAGCCGCCGGGGGTTTCCAGCGCGCGGGCAAAGAGCCGCCGGGCCTCGGCCAGCTTGAGGCGATCCGGCTGTCGCTGCTCGATTGCGTAAAGTCGCCTGGCCAGTTCTTCGTCCGACAGCGTCGCCCATTCCGCCAGCCGCGAGAAGACGCGGTTCGACATTTCCGAGGCGGCGGCCTTGGTATAGGTCAGGCAGAGGATCGAGGAAGGCCTTGCGCCGGCAAGCAGCAGGCGGATGACCCGCTGGGTCAGAACATGGGTCTTTCCCGATCCGGCATTGGCCGAAACCCAGGCCGATCTCGCCGGGTCGGAGGCCACGGCCTGCTGCAGGCTGGTCCAGTCGAGCCAGACGGCCGGATCATCGCCGGATGGCAGTGCTGCCTCGTCATTCGTCATTGCCCGGCTCCTCGGTATCGGCCGTCGACCATTCCGCCACGCGCGCCAGATGGTCGTATTCTCCGCCGAAGTCGTTCTGCTGCGCGGGGATCAGGCGCGAGACATAGCCGCGTTCGCCGCTTCGCAGCGCCTCAACGAATCGCGCAAGTTCCTCGACGGATTGCTCGGCGAGCTCGACCGCCGTTTTCTTGTTGTCGCCGCGACCCGAAAGCTCGTTGTTGACGGAATCGACGATCAGACTGTCTGCGGGTTTGAGGCGGACATAGAGAAGATTGTCCGGCGTCAACCGGCCTGCGTCGCGGAAGGCGCCGGCCTGGAGTGCCGCGGCTTCCAGTGCCAGTTGCGGGTCGAGCAGGCTGCGGGCCTGCGGGGGCGTGGGGCTAAGGCCTGTCTTGTAGTCGATGATATCGGCGTGATGCGCGCCCTTGACGTCGATCCGGTCCGCGACGCCGGACAAGGTAATGCCGTTGGCAAGCTCGATCCGGCCGCGCGCCTCGGTGAAGGTCTTGCGGATCTCGGGCCGACGGTCGCGTTCCCATTCGATGAAGGCACGCCCGACGCTGGCGAAACGCTGTCGCCAGACGATGTCGATATGGATAGGCAAGCGTTCGACGTCAAACAACTCGTCGACGATCCGCTGCATGGCGGCGGGCGCTTGCACGCTTGCCGGATCGTGGCCTTCGCTGACGAAGCGCTCGATGATCTTGTGATAAAGCGTGCCGCGCTCCGCCGCGCCCGGATCCTGGTTAAATCCATCGACAGGGTCGAGCTTGAGGATGCGCCGCGCATACAGCGCGTAGGGATCGCGGCGGAACCGCCCGACCTCGCTGAAGGAGAATTGTGTCGGTTGCAGTCCGGCCGGCGGCTTCGGGGCCGGGCGTTGCGCCGGCGCCTGTGGTGCGGCCCGGTCGAGAAGCGCGGCATAGTGCCGGTAGAGGTCACCCCGCGTTTTCAATTGCCGTTCCAGATCGCTGCCGGAGAGGGCCAGCAGCCTTTGCAGCCAACGCGAGGCGACCGTCGGGGCCGAGCCCTGGCGAAGGGCGCGCGAATAGACCAGGCGACGCGTGCCGCTTGCCATCTCGAAATCATGCGCCAGCTGGCCGATCCGCCGTTCGGGCGGTTCCAGCCCGATCTCGGTCTTCATCATGCGCGACAGGAAAGGGTTGTTGGTGGTCTGTCCCGGCCAGGAGCCCTCGTTGAGTCCGCCGATCACCAGCATGTCGACGCTTTGAAGACGCGCCTCGAGCGTGCCGAAGACGAAGACGCGCGGATGACGCATGGCGCGCGGCTTCACGGCCGAACTTGCGGTCAGGGCACCGAAGATGTCGATCCATTGGGGGCCGTCGGCAACGATCTCACCGTCGGTTGCGATGATTTCGCCAAGCTGGCTCGCCAGTGTTTCGCCGGCCTCGTCGGACCAGAGGGCCGAGAGGTCGCCGCGTTCGTCGCCGCAGACGGCTTCGAGGACCCGGCCGGTCCGCTCCGCCCATTGGCCAAGCGGCAGCTTGTCGGTCAGAGTTCGGCCATCGGCGACGCGGACAAGAACGCCCACCAGCGGCTCTACGGCCCTGGCGATCCGCTCGGCGAGGTCGCGGGCCGCCTCGATGGACGCCGGGGCCAAGGAAAGACGCCACTGCGGCGCGTGGCGGTCGCCCCGATGCTCTGCCAGCCTCTTGTCGAACAGCGCGGCAAGCGTGGCGAGATCAACCGGCTCGATGCCGCCGCGAAGGGCGACCAGTTCCAGGGCATCGGCCGCCTCGCGGTAGAGCGTGGGGTCCATGCCGAAGCGGGCGAGGGGATGTTTGAGAACCGAAACGAGCGGCACCGGATCGCCGGGCCGCAGCGTTGCCTCCAGAAGCAGCTGGGTGAGGATGCCCTGCTGCGTTGCGCTGAACGGCGTGCCGGCGGAATCGTCGGCGAGAATGCCGAAACGGGCAAGCTCGGCCGTGACCCGGCGGGCTAGCGCGCGGTCCGGCGTGATCAGCGCCACCCGGCTTTCGCCGCCGGCGGCCCCCGGATGCTCGAGGCCAAGGCGAAGTGCTACGGCGATCGCCATGGCTTCCTCGCGCTCGTTGGCTGCCTCGATCAGCGCCACCTCGGAGAAGGCCTGGTGAATCCGGGTCTCGCCGAAGGCGCTGCGCCAGGCCTGCCAGCCGTCGGTGGCGCCGGCCGGCGCCAGCGCGCGTGACAGGATTTCGGCGCGATCGGCCAGCACGGGATCCGCCGTTCCCAGCGGCTCGACCTCCGGGCGGTCCAGTTGCAGCTGCCGGAGCAGTCGGTGGAGGCCGTATTGCGGGTGGCCGCGGCTGGCCGGATCGGCCGGTCTTCCAGCTTCCGGCTCGAGCCCAACCTTCAACCAGTCCTCGGGCGGCATGCTGGTGTCGAGTCCGGGCAGGACGATCACGCCATCGGGACGTGCGGCAATGGCGGCGATCAGTTCGGCAGCGGCGGGTATCGATCCGGTCGAGCCGGCGACGATCACCGGATGACCCGGTTCGAGCCGGGCGATACGCTGGGCTTCCGCCCTCAAGCCGGCATCGCGATGGCGCGCGGGCGACGAGCGCGCCAGTTCTTCCAGGCGTGCCGGCCAGAAAGCGGTCGCGATCTTCAGGAACTCGACGGTCAACTGCCACCAGGAGGCGAAGTCGCGCACGTCGAGCTTGACGAGATCGGCCCAGTCGCAGCCTTCGGTCTCGACCGCGTCGATCAGTTCGGCGAGCGCGCGTGCCAGCCAGACGGCATCGGCGGGGCTTGCCGGCGCGACAAGAGGGGTATCGGCATGAATGCTGCGGACGATGGCCGGCAACTGGTTTCGCCAGGCCAGGATCAGGCGCGCCAGTTCCAGCAGCATGACGGTACTGCTGACCGGCGGTGCAAGATCGATGAGCGCGGGTTGGTCGGCTTCGAAATAGCCGCTGTCCTCATCCGTTTCTCCGAGCGGTCGGATGACGGGGAGGATGGCCGAGCGCCCGCCCAGCAGTTCGACGAACTCGGCGCGCAGCACGCGTGCCGCGCGGCGGGTGGGAACGAGGATCGTCACCTTGGCGAGCGAAAGCGGATCGGCGGGGTCGTAGCGCCAGTCCGGTGCGAGCGTGCCGTCGAGCAGTCGCTCGGCCAGCAGCTTGAGGAAGGGAAGCCCCGCCGGTATCGTCAGGACACGCGGTCGATGCGTCCCCGCCATCATCAGGCTCCCTTGCCGCTGGCATTCCCGAAACGCCGGATGGTCTCTTCCGCTTCACCGATCGCCTCCGGCGTACCGACGGTCAGCCACTGGCCGGCCATCTCGACGCCGTAGAGCCGTCCGCGGGCGATGGCCCGGTCGAAATAGATGTTGAGGTTGAAGGCATCCTGGGGGGCGTCGTCGAACAGTTCCGGCAGAAGTGCGATCGCGCCGGCATAGACGACCGGATTGGGATCGCCGTCCGCATAGCGCTTGAGCCTCCCATCTGCACCAAGCGAGAAATCCTTCTTGCCGTTGTGCCCTGTGGTCCGCTCAAGCGGCACGCAGAGCAGGACCATGTCCATGCGCGCCGGATCGAAGATATCGGCAAGATGCTCGAGATTGGTTTTGCCCCCGGGCTTCTCTCCGATCCAGAACAGGTCGGCATTCATCACGAAGGCCGGCGAACGGTCGAGCAGTTTCAACCCCTTTACCAGTCCACCGCCGGAATTCATGAGCTCTGCGCGCTCGTCGGAAATGAGGATTTCCAGCCCACGATAACCGGTGAGATGGGCTTCCATCTGTTCGGCGAAATGGTGCACATTGACCACGACCCGGTCAACACCGGCGGCAACCAGCGTATCGAGCACATAGTCGATCATCGGCCTGCCGGCGATCCTAACAAGCGGCTTCGGCATGCTATTGGTAATCGGCCGCATCCGGGTGCCGAGCCCGGCTGCGAGTACCATCGCGTTGGTGATCTTCATCGTGCCTTGGGAAGTGATTCGGTTTCGCCGATTCCAACCCTTGCGCACCAGTCGCGCAAGGGGGCAAGCGCCTCATGCTCGAAGGCGACCGATAGATGCCACAGCGTCCGGTCCATGTGCTTCATGTAGCCCGGCTTGTGGTCGCGTTTCATCAGGCGAACCCAGAGCCCGTTGAGCTTGCAGGCGCGCTGCGCCGACATGATGGCCCAGGCCTTGCGGAAGTCCGCCTCGTTGAAACCGGCCTCGCTGCGGCGAAGCGCCAGATAATCGACCATCAACTGGTCGACAAGGTCGCGTTCGACGGTGACACGGGCGTCCTGGACGATCGACACCAGGTCATAGGCCGAGGGACCGATCATCGCGTCCTGGAAGTCGATCAGACCGATCCGCTGGATACCCTGCTGCTCGCCCCGCCAGATGATGTTCGGCGAGTGGAAATCGCGTAAGACCAGTGTCTTTTCGGCGGTGGCGAGCTGGTCGATCAGGTCGTCCCAGATCGCCAGATACTCGGCTCGTTCCGCCGGCGTTGCCGGGGCACCGTCCCGCTTCCACGGCAGGTGCCAGTCGATCAGCAGTTCGGCCTCCATCTTCATGGCGGCGCGATCATAGTCCGGAACGTGGTGTGCGCGACCGGCTTCGATCTGAATGTCCCGCTCGAAGCGAGTGGCATGGAGTGCGGCCAGGCAGGCGACGCTGGCGCGATAGCGCTCGGGGATCGGCCTGCCGTCCTCGTCGAGAACGGTTGCCGGGCCGAAATCCTCGATCAACAGCAGGCCGGCCTCGCAATCCCGCTCAAAGATCTCGGGCGCGGCAAATCCGCGTTCACGTAATGCTTGGTCGATTGCGACGAAGGGATAGACGTCTTCGGCGAGATGGACGATCTGGGAATAGGGCTTGCCGTCGCGGATCGGCGGGCCGTCGGGCTGGCGAGGCGCGTCCATCAGGATGCGCCGGGTGCCGCCGTCCGCCGGATAGATGTATTCATAGGCGCGGGTCGAGGCATCGCCGGTCAGATGCCGGCGCCGGGCACCGGCATAGCCATGCGCGTCAAGGAAGCGACGGATCGAAAGCACGCGTTCGATCCGGGCGATCTTCGACGCGGGTGCGGTGATCGTCACCTGGCGCCCACCATCCGTATCGAAGCCGAAGGCAATGTCGATGCGCTTTGCCGGCAGGCTGGTGCCGGCCTTGTCGGGCCATTCGACCAGGCAAACGCCGGTGTCGAGCGCATCGGCAAAGCCGATTTCCTCGAGCTCGGCGGGATCGGCGAGACGGTAGAGATCGAAATGCGCCACGGAGATACGCAGGTCGTAGTTCTGCACCAGCGTGAAGGTCGGGCTCGGCACTTCGAGATTGTCGTCGTCGGCCATCGCCCGCAGCAGGGCTCGTGACAGCGTCGACTTGCCGGCGCCGAGATCACCCCAAAGCGCCACGCAGTCGCCTGGCTTCACCACCAGAGCCAGCTCCTCGCCGAGACGAATGGTATCCGCCTCGGTCGCAAGGGTCAGGGAGAGGCTCGATGGCGTGTCGGTCATTCGGCGGCGGCGATGGCTTGCGGTTCGACGATCGCGGAGGGAATGCGGCAGGAGACGGTCGTGCCCCGACCCGGTTCGCTGTCGATCGAAACGGTGCCGTTGTGCAGGTTGACAAAGCTCTCGACGATGGAAAGGCCGAGACCGGCGCCGCTGCGCTTTCCGCTCTTGCCGTTGGTCGAGAAGCGGTTGAACACGGTTGCCAGCATGTCCTTCGACATGCCGCAGCCGTTGTCGTGAACCGTGAAGACGAAATCCCCATCCTCGCGCCAGCACTTCAGCTCGATGGCCGAGCCTTCCGGTGCGAAATTCACCGCATTGGTCAGGATCTTGATGAGGATCTGCTTCAGCCGCTGCTGGTCGGCCACGATATGGCCGAGATGGGCGGCAGCGGCGATCTCGAGCGAGACATTGCTCTCCTGCAGCCGATCGGTCATCTGCATCGAGACGTCGTCAAGCAGGTCGGTGAGATCGATATCGGCATAATCGAGCCGCATGATGCCGGCATCGACGGTCGCCAGGTCGAGAATGTCGTTGACGATCGTCAGCAGCACCGACGAAGAGGTGGAGATGTGGTCGATATATTCCGACTGGCGCTCGTTGAG
Source organism: Ciceribacter sp. T2.26MG-112.2 (assembly GCF_900492205.1). GTDB lineage: Bacteria > Pseudomonadota > Alphaproteobacteria > Rhizobiales > Rhizobiaceae > Allorhizobium > Allorhizobium naphthalenivorans_A. Next base: position 31,851 of record NZ_UEYQ01000010.1, on the reverse strand, counting down.
AGGACCGATCGCCGGCGTCTTCAACAGGTCGGTGAAGCCGATGATGTTGGTCAGCGGCGAGCGCAGTTCGTAGGAGACGTGCTGGACGAAGTCGTTCTTCAGCTCGTCGGCCTTGCGCAGCGCCTCGTTCTTTTCCTTGAGCGCCCGTTCGGCGAGAACGCTGTCGGTCTTGTTGACGAAGGTCAGCATCGTCTGGGCGTTCGGCAGCGGCGTGACCGCGTAGTCGAGAACCAGGCGGGAATAGAGTTCCAGCGTGCCCTGGCTCGACGGCCTTTCGTCCTCGAAGCTGGTAATCATCTTGGCGAAGGCCTTCCAGCCGTCCGCGCCATCATAGGAAGGCGCGCAGGCGGCCGCGATCGCCTTGATATGCGTGCCCTGTTTCGAATCCGCCTCGGTGATCCCCCAAAGCGCACGGAAGGCGGGGTTGGACAGCTCGATTCGGCCATCGGGACCGAACACCGCCACACCTTCCGACAGGTGGTCGATCGTTTCGCCACGAACCCGCAGCAGCGTGTTGTAGCGGCTTTCAAGTTCGAACTGCGCCGTGACGTTCTCGAATACCCAGGTTGCGCCACCTTGCGGATGGGCCGAGGCGATGATGCGCAGCGTCTGGCCGTTGGGCAGATGCCACAGGTCGGTCTGGGTCTCGAGCGAGCGGTAGACAGAGAGCGTATTCTCCTTCCACGCCTTCCAGCTCAGTTGTTCCGGCAGTTTGCGTGCCGAACGCAGCCGATCCAGCAGTTCGCCGTGATCGGGCCGCGATTCGAGGAATAGCGGCTCGAGGTCCCAGAGCTTCTGGAACGGCTGATTGAAGAATTGCAGGCGCCGATCGCGGTCGAAGATGGCAACGGGCGCTTCGAGGTGCTCAAGCGTCTCGGCATGGCTCTTCAAGGTGCGCGCCAGTTCCTCGCGCAGCGCTTCCTCGCCGCTGACGTCGACGGCCATCCCGCAGGAACCCGATGGCTCGCGGATGTCGACTACATCAAAGAAGGTCCGCTTGCCGCGGACCGCGGTCGATACGACGTCATGGAATGGAGATTCGGGCGTCGCCGCGGCCTTGATCTTTTCTCGCGTGAGCGTGTTGAGAATCTCGCGGCCCTCGCGAACGGCCTGATCGGGGGATCCCGCCTCGACCGCTTCGCTGTAGGCGTGATTCACCCAGGTCAGGTGGCCCTCGGCATCCCGCCGCCAGACGGGCTGCTCGATCGCGTCCAGCAAGGATTCGAAGGTCGCAATGGAGTTTCTCAGGCGATTGCGCTCGATCTTAAGTTCCGCGAGTTCGGCCCGCAGATTGTTGAGAGCGACGAAACGGGCGAAGGCCCGGCCGCCCGAGAGGCGGCCCTGGACCTCGATGACTTCGCCTCGATGCGTCTCGGCGATCACGTCAAAACTCTCGGCGCTGTGGCGCAGGGCCTCGATCGCCTTTTCCAGTTCGCTCGCCGAGGCCGGCTTCAGCCAGCGCCCGAAGGCCAGGAATTCGCTGTCGGTCTGCGGCGCACCGGTTTCAGCCGGCAACTGGCCGAGAAATTCGGGCTTGCCGTTCTGTCCGTCCCAGATGACGATCCGGCGGTTCTTGTCGGCGATCAGGGCCTGGTAGCGGGAAATGCGCTGGTTGGCGTCGGAAAGTGCCGAGCGCATCTCGGCGCCTTCGGCCTCGAGCCGACCGCGCTGCCTTATCAGCCAGCCGGCAGAAAGCATCGCCGCCGACAGAATACCCAGCACGAGCGCATAGCCGACCATTTCGACCGAGGTGAACAGTTTCTCCGCCGGAGGAACGCTGGACTTGGTCTGTGCCAGCGTGGGTGCGAAAAGCGCGGTCAGGATCGTTCCGCCCATGCAGGCCGTCCACAACCGCCGCATGAGACCGCGTTCGGAACGTGACCGAGGCCCCTCACCGACGAAGGCGCTTTTCGCATGGGTATCCTTGCCCGGATCAGAAGCTCGGGGATCGATAACCCCTGCCTTGTCCCGATGGATCGGGCCGCTCTTTTTTACCGACATCCTCGGTCTGTCTCCGTCCTATGTGCCGCATCGTCGACAAGACATCCCATTTCGTCGACGCACCTGCCGGGAGCGCCACGAATCAAGTCCTAAAACAATACTGCCTAAGGGAATCTGCGGGAAGGGTCGGGCCCAAAAAAGAAGTCGCAGCCTTTGTCAAGGCCGCGACTACTAGATTTGGTAGATATCCAGAAGAATATCAATAGCGGTAGTGGTCAGCCTTGAACGGACCGGCCGGCGTTACGCCGATATAGGCGGCCTGTTCTTCCGACAGCTCGGTGAGCTTCACGCCGAGCTTTTCGAGATGCAGGCGCGCGACCTTCTCGTCGAGATGCTTGGGCAGGACATAGACCTGATCCTGGTACTGGCCCTGCTTCGTGTAGAGCTCGATCTGTGCCAGGACCTGGTTGGTGAACGAGGCCGACATCACGAAGGAAGGATGACCGGTAGCATTGCCGAGGTTGAGCAGCCGCCCCTCGGACAAAAGGATCATGCGATTGCCCTTCGGGAACTCGATCATGTCCACCTGCGGCTTGACATTGGTCCACTTCAGATTGCGAAGCGCCGCGACCTGGATCTCGTTGTCGAAGTGGCCGATATTGCCGACGATCGCCATGTCCTTCATCTCGCGCATGTGCTCGATGCGGATGACGTCCTTGTTGCCGGTCGTGGTGATGAAGATGTCGGCCGAGGCGACGACGTCTTCCAGCGTCACGACCTCGAAGCCGTCCATGGCGGCCTGAAGCGCGCAGATCGGATCGACTTCCGTCACCTTGACGCGGGCACCGGCGCCGCGCAGCGAAGCGGCCGAGCCCTTGCCGACGTCGCCATAGCCGCAGACGACGGCGACCTTGCCGGCCATCATCACGTCCGTGCCGCGGCGAATGCCGTCGACCAGCGATTCCTTGCAGCCGTATTTGTTGTCGAACTTCGACTTGGTGACGGAATCGTTGACGTTGATGGCGGGGAAGGGGAGAAGGCCCTTCTTGCTCAATTCATAGAGGCGATGAACGCCGGTAGTGGTTTCTTCGGTCACACCCTTGATGGCGTCGCGCTGCCTGGTGAACCAGCCCGGCGACGCTTGGAGACGCTTCTTGATCTGGGCGACGAGGATTTCTTCTTCTTCCGATCCCGGATTGGAAAGGACGTCCTCGCCCGCTTCGGCACGGGCGCCGAGCAGGATATACATGGTGGCGTCCCCGCCGTCGTCGAGGATCATGTTGGAAACGCCGCCGTCGCGCCACTGGAAGATCTGGTCGGTATACTGCCAGTAGTCCTCGAGCGTTTCGCCCTTGACGGCGTAGACCGGGATGCCGGCGGCAGCAATGGCGGCAGCGGCATGGTCCTGGGTCGAGAAGATGTTGCACGATGCCCAGCGGACCTCGGCACCGAGCGCGACCAGCGTCTCGATCAGGACGGCGGTCTGGATCGTCATGTGCAGCGAACCGGTGATGCGGGCGCCCTTCAGAGGCTGGCTTGCGCCGAATTCCGAGCGGCAGGACATGAGCCCTGGCATTTCCGTCTCGGCAATGGCGATTTCCTTGCGGCCGAATTCGGCAAGGCCAATGTCTGCGACGATATAGTCGTTGTGTGCGGTCATGAAGCGCTCCCGGCTAGGACGACGGCGCAGGCCCGGTTCCGCATCGAACGAAAGGCAAGCACCATGCGTGACCCCTCTGCAAAAGACGGGTTTCTGATCCGGATTTAGCAGGGATCGCCGAGGAAGGCAAGGAGACATAAAGAAGTCTTTATGTCTTTATATGGTTGGGTAAAGACTATATTTCCTCGCCGAACTTGTCGGCCACCAGCGCCTCCAGGGCATCAAGCACCTCAGCAGCCTGGTTGCCCGTGGCGGTCACCAGGATGGAGCAGCCTGGGCTCGCGGCCAGCATCATCAGCCCCATGATGGAAGTGCCGCCGACCGTCGTGCCATCCTTGGTCACGTGGACGGTCGCGTCGAAACTGCTGACAGCCTGGACGAATTTTGCCGACGCGCGGGCATGCAGACCGCGCTTGTTGATGATGAGGAGTTCCCGGGAATGCGGCATGAAAGGCCTTCGAATCGATCACTTGCCGCTGAGAACGCGGCTGGCGACATTGATATACTTGCGTCCGGCATCGGACGCGTCCGCCAGAGCTTTCTCCATGTTGTTGTCGCCGCGGACCCCGGCGAGCTTGATCAGCATGGGCAGATTGACGCCGGCGATGACTTCGATCCGGCCGGTGTTCATCACGGAGATGGCGAGGTTGGAGGGCGTGCCGCCAAACATGTCGGTCAAAATAATCACGCCATGGCCGTCGTCGGAACGCATGACCGCGTCCAGAATGTCCTGGCGTCGCTGATCCATGTCGTCATCCGGGCCGATGCAAACCGTTTCGATGAATTTCTGCGGGCCAACGACATGCTCTACCGCATGCTGAAATTCCTCAGCCAGCTTGCCATGGGTGACAAGCACAAGTCCGATCATTCTTCTATTACCCCTTGCCTGCGCAGACAGATGGCGGAGATAACGCAACGCAGGTACTTCGTCCATCGGTGGGCCGCCATCTTGGCGATGAAAATCCGAAGTTCAAGCCCAAACTATATCCACCTGCGCCGGGTGGAGCGTAATTTAGGATGAGATCAAGGCTTCTATGAAGGAAAAGGGCAAGCGAAGGTCGGTCGGAACATGAAGCGCCGGCAGGGATATATCGCCGCAAAGGGTCACCCCCGGCTTTCTGGGGGGCAATCGCTCCGCGTTCTGCCGCTCGACGGGAAGAACGGCATAGTGAAGCACGGCTCTGGGAATGCTGACGACCCTCGCTATGCCGCCGTGACGCAGTTCGATCATGTCTCGGATCGTGGCCGGTCGTGACGCCACGACATGCGTGCCGAAGCGGGAAATGAAGACCTGGTCATCCGCCACCAGCGCCGCGAAGTGACCATGCAGACGGGCCTCGGCAAGGCAATCAAAGGCGAGCTTAGATTTCCCCGATCCGGAAGGGCCGAGAAAGACAAGTCCGGTCGTGCCGACGACGATCGCCGTAGCGTGGATATTGGCGCCCTGCGGGCTCACGTCGCTGCCTCGACCGGCAGCGAAAGTATGAAGCGGGCGCCGAGAATGCGGCCGCTTGCCGGCTCGATGATGTTCTCGGCCTTCAAGGTGCCGCCATGCGCTTCGGCGATCTGCCGGCTGATGGACAGGCCGAGCCCGGAATTCTGGCCGAAACTCTCGCCTTCCGGGCGGTCCGTATAGAAACGCTCGAAGATCCGGTCGATGTCTTCGGCCTGGATGCCGGGTCCATTGTCCTCGATCACGATCAGGCAGCGTCCGCGGGTCCGCGAGAGCTTGACCGTGATCTTGCCGCCGACCTCCGGCACGAATGAGCGGGCGTTCTCGATCAGATTGGTGATGATCTGGCCGAGCCGCAGATCGTGGCCGGGCACGATGAAGCGCGCCTTCGCCCCCGGTTTCTGGTCGATGATGTAGTCGAGCTCGACGGGCTTCTTGGTGCTGCGGATCTGCCGTGACACATCGACCAGACTCGACAACAGCACTTCAAGGTCCACCGGATGGGCGTCGCTGCGTGCCAGTTCCGCATCCAGGCGCGAGGCGTCGGAAATGTCGCTGATCAACCGGTCGAGGCGGCGCACGTCGTGCTGGATCACATCCATCAGCCGCTGCCGCGACTGGTCGTTCTTGGCGAGCGGCAAGGTTTCGACGGCGCTGCGCAGCGAGGTAAGGGGGTTCTTCAACTCGTGGCTGACGTCGGCGGCGAAGCTTTCGATCGCGTCGATACGGTCGTAGAGCGCATTGGTCATTTCGCGCAAGGCCACCGAAAGATTGCCGATCTCGTCCTGGCGCGCGGAGAAATCCGGAATCTCCTCCCGCTCCTTGGCGCCGCGACGGACCCGGATGGCGGCTGCCGCCAGCCGCCGCAGCGGATTGGCGATGGTGGACGACAGAAGCAGGGAAACGACGATGTTGACCAGGGCCGCAACGCCGAAGACGCGCAGGATGGCCAGCCGTTCGGCATGAACGATCTTGTCGATGTCGCCGGCCTGGGTGGAGAGAAGCAGGACGCCGAGCACGGCACGGAAGCGCTGCACCGGAACCGCGACGGAGACGATTAGTTCGCTCTGGTCGGTGACCCGCACCACGGCGCCGCGCACGCCGGTCAGCGCATTCATCACTTCCGGATAGATCGACCCGTCGCCGCCAGGGGCTTCCTTGTAGACCGGCAGGTTCGATGGCTGCAGGGCCATGTTGAAGATCCGGGCGATCCAGTCGGTGAGGCTCGACGTCTCGTTCTCGACAGGTGGGAGGTCGAAGCGCAGGACCTGGCCGCGCGAATAGAGATGACGCGAATCAAGCAGCAGGTTGGCATCGGCGTCGAACAGGCGGGCACGGGTGCGGGTCGGCGAGATCAGCCGACGCAAGACCGGCGCGACCCGCTCCGGATTGATCGGGAATTCGAGATCCTCGTCGTTCGGTACCGGCGTGATGCTCTGGCCGGCCTGCAGCTCCAGAAGCTTCTGCGGATCGATGGTGATCGAATTGGTGTCGACCGAGGCGGATGCCGAAATCGCGCCGGCAATGATCTCGCCCTGGGTCAGCAGGCTCTCGACGCGCGCATCGATCAGGCCCTCGCGGAACTGGTTGAGATACATGATGCCGCCGACCAGCACGATCAGGGCTGCGAGGTTGAAGAAGACGATGCGCCGGGTCAGGCTGGAGAACAGCGCATGGCCGAAGATCCGGCGCACGAGCGTGAAGGGATGAACCGGAAAACGGCGCTGTTCGGTCAGGCTGTCCAGTTCATCGATCGCCCCTTCGGAATCGTGCTTGACCAATCTCTACCCTTTTGCCCGCCCGGCCTGTTTTCGGAGGCTCCGGCGCCTACGCCGCTTCGCGGAAGCGGTAGCCCACTCCGTAGAGCGTTTCAATCATGTCGAAGTCGGTGTCGACCATCTTGAACTTCTTGCGCAGGCGCTTGATGTGGCTATCGATGGTGCGGTCGTCGACATAGACCTGCTCGTCATAGGCGGCATCCATCAGGGCATCGCGGCTCTTCACCACGCCCGGCCGCTGCGCCAGAGACTGCAGGATCAGAAACTCGGTGACGGTGAGCGTCACCGGATCACCCTTCCAGGTGCAGGTGTGGCGTTCCTGGTCCATGACCAGCTGGCCGCGCTCCAGTGTGCGGGCCTGCTGCTCGGCGCTGGTCTTGGCGTTGCCGCCGGCGGCCAGGTTTTCCCGGCTTGCTGCGCGCCGCAGGATCGCCTTCACCCGCTCGACCAGCAGGCGTTGGGAAAACGGCTTGGTGATGAAGTCGTCGGCGCCCATCTTCAAACCGAACAACTCGTCGATTTCCTCGTCCTTGGAGGTCAGGAAGATCACGGGTATGTCGGATTTCTGGCGAAGCCGGCGCAACAGCTCCATTCCGTCCATGCGCGGCATCTTGATGTCGAAGATCGCGAGTTGGGGCGGACGTGCAAGCAAACCATCGAGCGCCGAGGCACCGTCGGTATAGGTCTCGACCTTGTATCCCTCGGCTTCGAGCGCGATCGATACGGAAGTGAGAATATTGCGGTCGTCGTCAACGAGCGCGATCGTCTGCATGGTATTGGTCTCCGTCATCATGAAGCGCGGCTCCTGGTAAAGTCCCAGCCCAGGGTTTTGCGACGTTAGGATGCGCTTAATGGGGATAAAGGTGGAACAAATTGTGGCAAAGATAAAGGGGTGCGACACTGACGTCGCGGAAATGAGCTGCATTTGCCTCTCCCCGACAACCAAAAGGCACCCGTGCAAACCGATTTAAAAATCCATATTTCTATTTAAATCGATTAAATATTTGAAATTATTGGATGTTTTTAGATTTGCTTATTGCGTTTTGAAAACTCGGACACTAGTTTCCCGGAAATTCAACCTCACTTCCCATTGTAAAGGATGCGCGCTCATGGAGGAGCTTGGTGTAAATAATCCCCTCGTTGGGGTCGCGGCGATCGGTTTGGGGGATGCGGCTCGCGTCTACTACAATTTCCGTGAGCGTGACCTTTATGAAGAGGCGATTCGCCGCAACGAGGCCGTGCTGACCGCCGATGGTGCGCTCTGCGCCGTGACCGGCCAGCACACCGGGCGTTCGGCCAAGGACAAGTTCATCGTCCGCGACGTTCATACCGACGGCGAAATCTGGTGGGACAACAACAAGCCCATGTCGCCCGAGCATTTCGGCATCCTGCACAAGGATATGCTGGCCCATGCGGCCGGCCGGGACCTGTTCGTCCAGGACCTGATCGGTGGCGCCGATGCCGAGAACGAGCTGCCGACCCGTGTCGTCACCGAGCTTGCCTGGCATTCGCTGTTCATCCGTAACCTGCTGATCCGTCCGGAGCGTTCGGCGCTTCACGACTTCCAGCCCAAGCTGACCATCATCAACCTGCCGAGCTTCCGCGCCGATCCGGCCCGCCACGGCTGCCGCACGGAAACGGTCATCGCCTGCGATTTCACCAACGGCATCGTTCTGATCGGCGGCACGTCCTACGCCGGCGAAATGAAGAAGTCTGTCTTCACGGCACTCAATTACATGCTGCCGCCCAAGGGTGTCATGCCGATGCACTGCTCGGCCAATGTCGGCCCGAAGGGTGACGCGGCCGTCTTCTTCGGCCTTTCCGGTACCGGCAAGACCACGCTTTCGGCCGACCCGAAGCGCACGCTGATCGGCGACGACGAGCATGGTTGGGGCGAACACGGCATCTTCAACTTCGAAGGCGGCTGCTACGCCAAGACCATCCGTCTGTCGGCCGAAGCCGAGCCGGAAATCTACGCGACCACCAAGCGCTTCGGCACCGTGCTCGAGAACGTCATCCTCGATGAAGCCGGCGTGCCCGACTTCAACGACGCCTCGCGCACCGAAAACACCCGTTGCGCCTATCCGCTGCACTTCATCCCGAACGCCTCGGACACCGGCCGTGCCGGCCATCCGAAGACGATCATCATGCTGACCGCCGATGCCTTCGGTGTTCTGCCGCCGATCGCCCGCCTGACCCCGGAACAGGCCATGTACCACTTCCTGTCCGGCTACACTGCCAAGGTCGCCGGCACCGAAAAGGGCGTGACCGAGCCGGAAGCCACCTTCTCGACCTGCTTCGGCGCCCCCTTCATGCCGCGTCATCCGGCTGAGTACGGCAATCTGCTGCGCGCCCTGATCGCCGAGCACAATGTCGATTGCTGGCTGGTCAATACCGGCTGGACCGGTGGGGCCTATGGCGTCGGCCATCGCATGCCGATCAAGGCGACGCGCGCCTTGCTGACCGGTGCGCTGAGCGGCGAGTTGAAGAAGGCCGAGACGCGCATCGACCCGAGCTTCGGCTTTGCCGTCCCGGTCGCCGTCGACGGCGTCGATGCCAAGATCCTCGATCCGCGTTCGACCTGGTCGGACGGCGAGGCCTATGACGCGCAGGCGAAGAAGCTGGTGGCGATGTTCATCACCAACTTCGCCAAGTTCGAGGATCACGTCGACCACACGGTCCGCGCCGCTGCCCCGAGCGTCAACATCGCTGCCGAATAAACCGGCAGCATGGCTTTATTGAACCCGGCGGAACCACCCGCCGGGTTTTCCTGTTTTCTGCGGCGCTCGAATGTGAAATAGAGCAGGCGGAGACCGACCATGGCCAGCGAAGCGCTTTTCATCAACAACCGCATTACCCTCGCCGGCTGGGAACTGACCGAGCAATTCGTGCTGGCCGGAGGGCCGGGCGGACAGAATGTCAACAAGGTCTCGACCGCGGTTCAGTTGTTCTTCAACATATCCGGATCGCCCTCTCTGTCGGAGAGAGTGAAAGAGAACGCGATCAAGCTTGCCGGACGGCGTGCCTCGAAGGAAGGCGTGCTGATGATCGAGGCGAATCGTTTCCGCAGTCAGGAGCGCAACCGCGAGGATGCCCGCGAGCGCCTGAAGGAATTGATCCTCGCCGCCGCCGCGCCGCCCCCGCCGCCGCGCAAGAAAACCAAACCGACCAAGGGTTCGGTCGAGCGCCGGCTGAAGGAAAAGTCGGGCCGCTCGGAGGTCAAGAAAATGCGCGGCAGGCCGGCCGGAGACTAAATTAGCTTGCCATTCGACGAAGGGAACCTAGTCTCTCCATGACCGTTTCTCGTGGCGAGCAACGTCGACCGGAGGGAGAAAATCATGGGTCTTTTCGATTTTATCAAGAATGCAGGCAAGAAGCTTGGCATCGGTGACGAGGACGAAGCCCCGAATGTCGAGGCTGTGAAGAAGGAACTCGCCTCCCACAATCTGGGAACCGAAAAGGTGGAAGTGGCCGTCATCGACGACAAGGTGGTGCTGAAGGGAACCGTCAAGGACCAGTCCGCCTTTGAAAAGGCGGTCATCGCGGTTGGCAATACCCTTGGCATTTCAAAGGTCGAGGCCGATGAGCTGCAGATCGCCGACTCCCCGTCTTCGGCACCGGTCGCGGCCAAGGCGCCGGTTTTCTATACCGTCAAAAAAGGCGACAATCTGTGGAAGATCGCAGAGGCCCAGTACGGCAAGGGCAAGGGCGCCAAGCACACGGTCATCTTCGAGGCGAACAAGCCCATGCTGACGGATCCCGACAAGATCTATCCGGGCCAGGTCCTGCGTATCCCCGAATTGGCCGCATGATATTCATTGAAGGCGGCGGTCGAAGGGCCGCCGTTCGTCCATGCCTGAAAAAGAAAAGCGCAGTCTGCCCGAAGGGCTGAGCTACCACCCCGATTTCCTTGATCGCGCCGCCCAGGAGCAACTGGTCGCGTCCATCCGCGAGATCGTCGCCGAGGCGCCGCTCTTTGTGCCTGCCATGCCCCGCACCGGCAAGGAAATGTCCGTGCGGATGACCAATTGCGGTCCACTCGGCTGGGTCACGGACAAGGAACGTGGCTACCGCTACCAGCCTTCTCATCCGGTCACGGGCAAGCCATGGCCGGCCATTCCCGCCATGCTGCTCGACATCTGGAACCGGCTTGCCGGCTCAGCCAAGCCGCCCGAGGCGTGCCTGGTCAATTTCTATGACGACAGCGCCCGAATGGGCCTTCATCAGGATCGCGACGAGAAGGATCTCGAGGCGCCGGTCTTGTCCGTCTCTCTCGGCAACACCTGCCTCTTTCGTGTCGGCGGTACCGATCGCAAGGACCCGACCATGTCGCTGAAGCTCAGGAGCGGCGATGTCTTCGTGATCGGAGGACCCGGGCGGCTCTGCTTCCATGGGGTCGATCGGATCTATCCGTCTACCTCGACGCTGCTCAAGAACGGCGGTCGAATCAACCTGACTTTGAGACGGGTCAATCCCTGATCTCGACACTGAATCCGGCAAAGATAGCGAGCTATTGAGTAAACTGCCGGCTATATATCGCCTACAGTTTTCTCAGCGCGACCTGTTCGACCAGATGGTTGTCGCCTTTGCGCAGGATGAGGTCGGCGCGCGGGCGGGTCGGCAGGATGTTTTCCCTGAGGTTCTTCAGGTTGGTGTTCTTCCACAGACCTTCGGCAATTTCCAGCGCCTCTTCCTCGCTGATCGTGGCATAACGATGGAAGTAGGAATTCGGGTCGCGGAAGGCCGTCTGTCGGAGCTTCATGAAGCGATCGACATACCAGCGGTGGATCAGCTTCTCCTCGGCGTCGATATAGATCGAGAAATCGAAGAAGTCGGAGACGATCGGAACGATTTTGCCATCGGCCGGCAGATCGCGCGATTGCAGCACGTTGATGCCCTCGAAGATCAGGATGTCGGGCCGGTCGATGACCTTGTACTCGTTGGGCAGGACGTCATAGGTCAGGTGCGAATAGCCCGGCGCCTTGACGTTGGGCAGGCCCGCCTTGATCGCGGAAAGGAAGCGCAGCAACGCGCCGATGTCGTAGCTCTCGGGAAAGCCCTTGCGGTTCAGGATATTGTGCCGGACCAGATGGGCGTTCGGATAGAGAAAGCCGTCGGTGGTCACCAGATCGACCTTCGGGCTCGATGGCCAGCGGGCCAGGAGTTCCTTCAGGATACGCGCCGTGGTCGATTTGCCGACCGCGACCGAACCCGCGATACCGATGACGAAGGGTGTCTTGGAAACGCCCGCCGTGCTGAGGAATCGGCTGCGCTGCTGGAACAGCAGCTGCGAGGATTCCACATGGGCGGAAAGCAGGCGCGACAAGGACAGATAGATGCGCCGAACCTCGTCGAGGTCGATCGGGTCATCGATCGAACGCAGGCGTTTCAGTTCGTCGGCGGTCAGCGTCAGCGGGGTGTCGGCGCGGAAATGGGACCACTCTTCCGAGGTGAAGAACAGATAGGGCGAATAGCCATTCTCCTGGAAGTGGTCGAGCATCTCTGGCGTCTCGGCGTCCCGCGTCGCTATGGTCATGGATCCTGCCGGCTGGCTTTCTCGCTCAAGCCCGTCTGGGCCGTGCGCCGTTGAAGCTCGTCGAGCACGGCTTTAAGTGGGATGTCGGCGATTTTCAATACGACCATCAGGTGATAGAGGAGGTCGGCGCTCTCGTAGACGAGGTTTTCACGGTCGTCCTTGATTGCGGCAATCACCGTTTCGACGGCTTCCTCGCCAAGCTTCTTGGCGGCTTTCGACTGGCCGCCGGCGACGAGCTTCGCCGTCCAGGATTCGTCGGGCCGGGCCTGGGCCCGGTCGGCGACGATCCGTTCGAGGTCGGTGAGGGAGAAGTCACTCATTGCAGATCCCTTTCGCGGGCAATCAGTCGAGCCGCATGGCGATGCCGTGCCGGGCCATATACTGCTTGGCCTCGGCGATCGAATAGGTGCCGAAGTGGAAGATTGAGGCAGCGAGCACGGCCGTCGCGTGCCCTTCCTTGATGCCGGCAACCAGATCGTCGAGCGTCCCGACCCCGCCCGAGGCGATGACCGGTACGCGTACGGCATCGGCAATGGTCCGCGTCAGCTCGAGATCGTATCCGATCTTCGTTCCGTCCCGGTCCATCGATGTGACCAGCAATTCGCCGGCGCCGCGCTCGACCATTTTTTTCGCAAACTCGACCGCATCTATGCCGGTCGGCGTACGACCGCCATGCGTATAGATCTCCCAGGCGCTCAGATTGTCGCCGCCGGCTTCCTGCTTGCGCCTTTGCTTGGCGTCGATCGACACGACGATGCACTGGTCACCGAACTTGTCGGCCGCCTCGGCGATGAAATCCGGATTGTTCACCGCCGCCGAATTGATCGCCACCTTGTCGGCGCCGCAGAGCAGCAGTTTTCGGATGTCGGCGATCGTGCGCACGCCGCCGCCGACGGTGAGTGGCATGAAACACTGGTCGGCCGTCTGGGCGACGACCTCGAAGATCGTGTCGCGATTGTCGGACGACGCGGTGATGTCGAGGAAGCAGAGTTCGTCGGCACCGGCGGCATCATAGGCCTTGGCCGCCTCGACCGGATCGCCCGCGTCGATCAGGTCGACGAAGTTGACGCCCTTGACGACGCGGCCGTCCTTGACGTCCAGGCAGGGAATGACACGGGCTTTCAGCGTCATGGTCTATCCTCGTTCAGGCGCGGGCGGCGCGGATGAGCGCCAGGGCTTCGGCCGGGTCGATGCGGCCGTCATAGAGCGCGCGGCCGGTAATCGCGCCCTCGAGCTTGGCCGCGTCCGGCCGGAGCATCCGGCGAATGTCGTCCATCGAGGCAAGTCCGCCCGAGGCGATCACGGGAATGGAGACGGCGTCTGCCAGCGACAGGGTCGATTCCCAATTAATGCCGGTCAGGATGCCGTCACGATCAATATCGGTATAGATGATCGCCGATACACCCGCCCCTTCGAATTTTTTCGCAAGCTCGATCACGCCAAGCTCCGAGGCCTCCGCCCAGCCTTCGACCGCCACCTTGCCGCCTTTGGCATCGATGCCGACCGCGATCTTGCAGGGGAAACGCTTGCAGGCCTCGATCACCAGCGCCGGATCGCGCACGGCGACGGTGCCGAGGATGACGCGCGAAAGCCCACGCTCGAGCCATCTCTCGATATGCTCGAGGCTGCGGATGCCGCCGCCGAGCTGAACCGGGTTCCTGGTCGCCTTCAGGATCGCGTCGACGGCCGCACTGTTGACGCTTTCGCCGGCAAAGGCGCCGTTGAGGTCCACGACATGCAGCCATTCGAAACCCTGGTCCTCGAATGCCTTCGCCTGGGCGCCGGGATCGGTGTTGTAGACGGTGGCCTGTTCCATGTCGCCCAGCTTGAGCCGCACGCACTGGCCGTCCTTGAGGTCGATGGCGGGAAAAAGGATCATGCGGAAATGTCCGATACTGAAGGAGACTTACGGTTGCCAGGAAAGGAAATTGGCGATCAGCCTGAGGCCGAGCGTCTGGCTCTTTTCCGGATGGAACTGCGCGCCGGCCACGTTGTCGCGACCGACAAAGGCCGTCATCGGCCCGCCATAGTCGGTGGTGGCGATCACGTCATCCGGATTTTCCGCGGCAAGGTGGTAGGAGTGGACGAAATAGGCATGCAAGCCGTCCGGCCCCGTCTTTATTCCATCGAACAGTGGATGTGGCTGGTGCAGGTCGAGCGTGTTCCAGCCGATCTGCGGGATCTTCAAGGTCGGATCGTTCGGCGTCATTTCGACCACATCGCCCTTGATCCAGCCGAAGCCGGGGGTGATCGTCTTTTCCAGCCCGCGGCTCGACATCAACTGCATGCCGACGCAGATGCCGAAGAAGGGACGTGCCTTCTTCTCGACGACGTCGACGATCGCCTCGTGCATGCCAGGAACAGCGTCGAGCCCCCGGCGGCAGTCGGCATAGGCGCCCACACCCGGCAGCACGATGCGGTCGGCGCTTGCCACGCGATCCGCCTTGTCGGTCAGCTCGATGACCGCGTCGATGCCGCTTTCGCGCGCCGCGCGTTCGAAGGCTTTTGTTGCCGAGCGGAGATTTCCGGATCCATAATCGATGATCGCCACACGCATCGTGGAACGTCCTTTTCCTGAGTGCGACGCCGTGAGGCCGAGGCCCCGGCACGCCGCAAAGCGATGATCAAGCTGCTTCCACCGTTTCCGGTCGGGCAGGCCTCAGACGAGGGTGCCCTTGGTCGAGGGAACGCGGCTGGCCTGGCGCGGATCGATTTCGACGGCTGTCCGCAGGGCCCGAGCCACGGCCTTGAAGCAGGTCTCGGCGATATGGTGGTTGTTGGCGCCATAGTGGTTGAGGATATGCAGGGTGATCCCGGTATTCTGGGCCAGTGCCTGGAAGAACTCGCGCACCAGCTCGGTGTCGAAGGTGCCGATCTTCGGCGCGCTGAAGGCAACGTTCCAGACGAGGAAGGGCCGGCCCGAGACGTCGATCGCCGCCTTGGTCATCGTCTCGTCCATGGCAAGGTCGATAGAGGCGTAGCGGGTGATGCCGCGCCGGTCGCCGAGCGCCTTGGAGATGGCCTGGCCGATGGCGATGCCCGTGTCCTCGACGGTGTGGTGGTCGTCGATATGCAGGTCGCCCTTGACGTCGATCTCCATGTCGATGAGCGAATGTCGCGAAAGCTGGTCGAGCATGTGATCGAAGAAGCCGACGCCCGTGGAAATCTTCGCCGCGCCGGTGCCGTCGAGATCGACGGAAACCGAAACGGAAGTTTCGTTGGTTTTGCGGGAAATGCTTCCCGTGCGACGGATCATTGTTTCGCCCATCAGGGTCCGCTCCATGCCTTGGTCTGGGGTTCCTTATCAGGCGGTCGGTTAAATATCCAGCAAAAGCAGGCCGTGCTTTTCCGCGATGCGTCACAAGATTGCATTCGCGCGAGGCCAACTTACATAGGGTTCAACCGAACGATTTCGCGTTCCCAATCGAACGCCCGGCAGACGGGCCAACAGGTGCGTAGATGACAACGATTATTACTGTGCGGAAGGGCGGAAAGGTGATCATGGCGGGCGACGGCCAGGTGAGCCTCGGCCAGACCGTGATGAAGGGCAATGCCCGCAAGGTGCGCCGGATCGGCAAGGGCGATGTGATCTCCGGTTTCGCCGGTGCGACCGCCGATGCCTTTACGCTGCTGGAGCGCCTGGAAAAGAAGCTCGAGCAATATCCCGGCCAGCTGATGCGCGCCGCCGTCGAACTTGCCAAGGACTGGCGGACCGACAAGTATCTGCGCAACCTCGAGGCCATGATGCTGGTCGCCGACAAGACCATCACGCTTGCCATCACCGGCAATGGCGATGTGCTCGAACCTGAACATGGGACTATGGCGATCGGCTCCGGTGGGAATTATGCCCTTGCGGCTGCCCGCGCCCTGATGGACAGCGAAAAGTCGGCAGAAGAGATCGCTCGCCGGGCCATGGCGATCGCCGCCGAGATCTGCGTCTATACCAACGACAATATCGTGGTCGAGTCGCTCGACAGCGACAACTGATCCTCTTTCCTCCGACCATTGGAACAAGTGATATGACGACTTTTTCTCCCCGCGAGATCGTATCCGAACTCGACCGCTTCATCATCGGACAGCACGAGGCGAAACGTGCCGTGGCGATCGCGCTGCGCAACCGCTGGCGCCGCCAGCAGCTCGACGAGGACCTGCGCGACGAGGTGATGCCGAAGAACATCCTGATGATCGGCCCGACCGGCGTCGGCAAGACGGAAATCTCGCGGCGCCTCGCCAAGCTTGCAGGCGCGCCCTTCATCAAGGTCGAGGCGACGAAGTTCACCGAAGTCGGCTATGTCGGCCGCGACGTGGAACAGATCATCCGCGATCTCGTCGAGGTCGGCATCGGCCTGGTACGTGAAAAGAAGCGCGCCGAAGTTCAGGCCAAGGCCCATGCCGGCGCGGAGGAACGCGTCCTCGACGCGCTGGTCGGCTCGACGGCGTCCCCGGCCACCCGTGACAGCTTCCGCAAGAAGCTTAGGGCCGGCGAGATGGACGATAAGGAAATCGACATCGAGATCGCCGACAGCGGCAGCGGCATGCCCGGCTTCGAGGTTCCCGGCATGCCGGGCGCCAATGTCGGCATCCTCAACCTGTCGGAAATGTTCGGCAAGGCGATGGGCAACCGCACCAAGAAGGTGCGCACCACGGTCAAGGCCTCCTATGCCGACCTGATCCGTGACGAGTCCGACAAGTTGATCGATAATGAAGTGATCCAGCGCGAGGCGGTCCGCTCGGCCGAGAACGACGGCATCGTCTTTCTCGACGAAATCGACAAGATCGCCGCGCGGGAAGGCGGCATGGGGGCGGGCGTTTCGCGCGAAGGCGTGCAGCGCGACCTGCTGCCGCTGGTCGAAGGCACCACCGTGTCGACCAAGTACGGGCCGGTGAAGACGGACCATATCCTCTTCATCGCCTCAGGCGCCTTCCACGTGTCGAAGCCTTCGGACCTGCTGCCAGAACTGCAGGGCCGCCTGCCGATCCGCGTCGAATTGAAGCCGCTTACCAAGGAGGACTTCCGCCGCATCCTGACCGAGACCGAGGCGAGCCTCATTCGCCAGTACAAGGCGCTGATGGCGACCGAGGAACTCGATCTCGACTTCACCGAAGACGCGATCGATGCGCTGGCCGATGTTGCGGTCAAGCTCAACACCTCGGTCGAGAACATCGGTGCGCGCCGTCTGCAGACCGTGATGGAACGCGTGCTGGACGATATCTCGTTCAACGCACCCGACCGGGGCGGTTCGAAGGTGATGATCGACCAGGCCTATGTCGCCGAGCATGTCGGCGAGATCGCCGCCGACGCCGACCTGTCGCGCTATATCCTTTAGCGCAAGGCAAAATATGCGGGTTCCGCCGAAGGAATGCCGCAAATGTGACGCAGGGCAAGGTCGACAAACACGGCCTTGCTTCTATATGGGTGGCGCCGGAAGACAATCTGTCCATTGAAAACTTGGGGTGAAGCTATCGTGGGTCGACTTACTCGGGCAATCTTTCTGGCGCTGCTCGTTCTTGCGCCGGCAGGTTTGAACGCCGGCCCGCTCCGTGTTGTGCCCGAAGGCAACCGCAATGCCGAGCAGCCGCCGATCCCCGGGGCTTCGGTGCGGCGCACCCAGGCCGGCAAGACGACCTTCGACCTGAAATACGAGAAGGTGCGTGATCTTCTGGCGAGCGACGACCGGCTGCGCTCGAAGATCAGGAAGACTGCGGCGGCCTACGGCATCGATCCGATCCACATGGTCGGCGCCATCGTCGGCGAGCATACCTTCAACGTCGATGCCTATGACAGCCTGCAGAGTTATTACGTCAAGGCGGCGGCCTATGCCGGCAACAGCTTCCGATTCGCCTATGACGGCGAAGGCATCGCCGATTTCGTCGCCCGACCGGAATTTTCCCCATGCGCGGCGATGAAGGATTCCTACAAGCTATGGTCCTGCCGCGAAGACGTCTGGGAGGCCAAGTTCCGTGGCCGCAGCGTCGGCGGCAAGGCTTTTCCCAACAACCGATTCAGTGCGGTGTTCTTCCAGCCCTTCTATGCCGGCCAGACCTTCGGCCTCGGGCAGATCAACCCCCTGACGGCGCTGATGCTCTCGGATCTGGTGTCGCAGAAATCGGGCGTCGCCAAGCTGGACGAGAACGACGCGGCCGGCGTCTACAAGGCGATCATGGAGCCCGACATTTCGCTGGCCTTCATGGCGGGCGTGCTGCGCAAGGCGATCGACGACTACCGAACGGTCGCCGGCATGGACATTTCCAAGAATCCCGGCGTAACCGCGACGCTGTTCAACGTCGGCAACTCGCTGCAGCGAGCGAGAGCGCTTGCCGCCCGCAATGCTGGCGCCGCTTCGCCCGTCTGGCCGCAGGAAAACTACTATGGGTGGTTGGTCAACGACCGCCTGAGTGAACTCGAGGCGCTGTTCTAGCCCACTCCGGGCTGAGCGCGCCACCGCGGAGCGGAACCATGGCAGTTGTCGATAGCCCCAACCTTTTCGAGCCGCCCGCGCCCGTTCCGCGCCCTCATCCCCCGTCACGGCTGGAGATCATTCGCACTGTCCTGCGCAACCCGCTCGAGCTGTGGGGCGTGCCTTCCTATACACTGCCGAGGATCGAGACCCGGTTCTTCGGCCGCACCACCGTGATCGTCAACGATCCCGATCTGATCCGCCACGTGCTGGTCGACAATGCCTCAAACTACGTGATGGACGAAGTCCGGCAACTGGTCCTTCGTCCGATCCTGCGTGATGGGCTGCTCACCGCCGAGGGCGGGGTGTGGAAGCGTTCCCGCAAGGCCATGGCGCCCGTCTTCACGCCGCGCCACGCGCGCGGCTTTGCCCGCCAGATGCTGGAGAAGAGCGAGGAATTCTCAGCGCGCTACGCTACGGACGATCCGCAAGGGATGGTGCGCGACATCGCCGCCGACATGACCGGGCTCACCTATCTCATTCTCTCCGAGACGCTGTTTTCCGGCGAGATTGCCACGGATGGCGATGACGTCGCCGGGGATGTCGATGCGCTGTTGCACCACATGGGGCGGATCGATCCGCTCGACATGCTGGCGGCTCCGGGGTGGATTCCCCGGCTCGCCCGATTGCGGGGTCGTCACGTGCTGCGCAAGTTCCGTGCGCTGGTCCGGACGACCATGGAAAAACGCAAGGCGGCGATAGCGCGGGACTCGCAATCCGCACCGCGCGATTTCCTCACCCTGCTGCTCGAGGTGGAGGGGCCGCAGGGCCTGACGACCGAGGAGGTCGAGGACAATATCCTGACCTTCATCGGCGCCGGCCATGAGACCACCGCCCGGGCGCTCGCCTGGACCCTCTTCTGCGTCGCCAATTGCCCCGACATCCGCGATCGCATGGAGGTCGAAATCGACGCCGTGCTCGACAGCGGTGCGGATCCGGTCGACTGGCTGGAGCGCATGCCACTCGTGCGCGCCGCCTTCGAGGAGGCCCTGAGGCTCTATCCGCCGGCCCCGTCGATCAACCGCCAGGCCGTTGCGGACGACCGCTTCGAGGCGCCCGATGGAACCGCGCTCGATATCCGCAAGGGCGCGACGATCCTCATCATGCCCTGGACGCTGCACCGGCATGAACTCTACTGGGAAAACCCGCGCGCCTTCGACCCGAGCCGCTTCCTGCCGGAAAACCGCGAAAGGATCGGCCGCTTTCAATATCTGCCGTTCGGTGCCGGGGCACGGGTCTGCATCGGAGCAACCTTCGCCCTGCAGGAGGCCGTGATCGCGCTCGCCGTCCTGATGCGGCGCTATCGCTTCGACATGACCGCCGAGACCAGGCCCTGGCCGGTGCAGAAGCTGACGGTGCAGCCGGCCGGCGGCCTGCCGATGCGGGTCACCGTGCGGGCTGCGGTTTCGCGGCCATGATTTGCCGTTTGTCAGCTATTGCCGCCCGGTTTCTCCATGCGATAACAGCGTGATCCGTGTTGGTGAAATCCTGAAAGACCGAGGCAGCTGGCGTGACACTCCATTATCTGTTGGGCATCGATACCGGCGGCACCTATACCGACGCGGTGCTCTACAGCGAGACACAAGGCATCCTCGCCAAGGCCAAGGCGCTGACCACGCGCCATGATCTTGCGATCGGTATCGCGGAAGCGCTCGAAAAGGTCATCGATACCTCCGGCGTCTCCGTCGAGGCGATCGGTCTGGTGTCTCTGTCGACGACGCTGGCGACAAACGCGCTCGTCGAAGGGCAGGGCGGACGCGCCGGCCTCATCATGATCGGCTTCGGGCCCGAAGACCTGAAGCGCGACGGCCTCGCCGATGCGCTCGGAGCCGATCCCGTCATCTATCTCTCCGGCGGTCATGATGTGCACGGCATTGAGACGCCGCTCGACCTCGCGCCGCTTGAGGCGGCCCTTCCGGAGCTGCGTGAGACCGTCTCGTCCTTCGCCATTGCCGGCTATTTCGCCGTGCGCAATCCGGCCCATGAGAACAGGGTCCGCGACTTCATCCGCGATCATTGTTCCCTGCCGGTGACCTGCAGCCACGAGCTGTCGTCCAAGCTCGGCGGTCCGCGCCGGGCGCTGACCACTTTGCTCAATGCGCGTCTGGTGTCGATGATCGACCGGCTTGTCGGCGCCTGCGAGGACTTCCTCACAAGGCGCGGCATCGACGCGCCGCTGATGGTCGTGCGCGGAGACGGTGCCCTGATATCGGCGGCTGAGGCTCGGCTGCGGCCGATCGAGACCATCCTGTCGGGCCCCGCGGCAAGCCTGGTCGGCGCCCGTCATCTGACCGGGCTTGCCGATGCCGTCGTCTCCGACATCGGCGGTACGACAACGGATGTGGCGATCCTCGAGGGCGGACGCCCACGGCTTGATGCGGACGGTGCCGTGGTCGGCGGATATCGCACGATGGTCGAGGCGGTGGCCATGCGCACCTATGGGCTCGGCGGTGATTCGGAGGTGAGGATCGATGATCGCAGCATGAATGCGCGGATCGATCTCGGACCGCGCCGATTGGTGCCGCTAAGTCTTGCGGCCACGCTGCATGGCCGGCCGGTCATCGACATTCTCGAACGGCAGCTGCGCGCGGCCCACACGGGCCGCCATGACGGGCGCCTTGCGGTCCGCACCGGCGTGCCGGATCATCTTGCCGCCGGTCTGGCGGCGCAGGAAGCGGCACTGTTTGCCCGCATCGGATCGGAGCCCATGGCGCTCGATCAATTGATGACGGCAACGTCGCAGCTGGCGACGCTCGATCGGCTGGTGGCGCGCGGGCTCGTGCATATCTGCGGCATCACGCCGTCGGACGCCATGCATGTGCTCGGCGCCCAGGGCCAGTGGAATGCAGAGGCGGCCGAGCTTGGTTTGAGGCTCGCCATGCGCCGCAAGAACGGCGCCGGCCAGCCCATCGCCGCCGCGCCCGAAGAGCTAGCCCGACGCATCGTCGACCGGCTGACGCGCCAGTCGGCGGAGGCCATTCTCTCTGCGGTCCTTCCCGAGGCCGGCCTGGCCGACGTCGATCCGGCCCGCTCGCTGCTGATCGACCATGCGCTGCGGCGCGAAGCCGGCATGGTGCGCTTCGCCCTCTCGCTCGACCGTCCACTGGTCGGGCTCGGTGCCCCGGCCCCGGTCTACTATCCGGCAATCGGCGACATGCTGTCGGTGGCCTGCGAAGTCCCGGCGGACGCGGATGTCGCCAATGCGGTCGGCGCGGTGGTGGGGCGGGTCCGCTCCACCGTCACCGTCTTCGTCACCGCACCGGAGGACGGCATCTTCATGTTGTCCGGCGCCGGAGACGGTCGGCGATTCACCGACGAGGAAAAGGCCTTCGAGGCTGCGCGCGAAAGGGCAAGCCAAGGGGCGCTCGAACATGCCCGGCAGAATGGCGCCGTCGATGCGGTGCTGGCCCTCGCCGAGGAAATCGATGCGCCTGAGATCGATGGCAGGCGCAAGCTCGTCGAAGCGCGTTTCATCGCCACGGCGAGCGGCAGGCCGCGCCTGGCGCACGGGGAATAGTTTCCAATCCAGCACAAATCTTTGTAATTTGTGCTCGATTGACAATCAATCAGAACAGATCAAAGTCTCACCACCAAAGCTACAGCCAGATTTGCGAGGAGACAGGGCCATGAGCCGGATCGAAAGCCACGGACTTTCCATCGACACCGAACTTCACCAGTTCCTGATCGACAAGGCATTGCCGGGAACCGGGGTCGACCCGGAGACATACTTGAAGGGCTTGTCGGCCATCGTGCACGACCTCGCGCCGAAGAACCGGACGCTTTTGGCCAAGCGCGACGAGATGCAGGCAAAGATCGACGCCTGGCACAAGCAGAACGGCGCGCCGATCGACATGGATGCCTATGAAGCATTTCTGCGCGAGATCGGCTATCTCCTGCCGGAAGGCGGCGAGGTCAAGGTTTCCACCTCCAATGTCGATGCCGAGATCACCCGGATCGCCGGGCCGCAGCTCGTCGTTCCGGTCATGAACGCACGCTATGCTCTGAACGCGGCGAATGCCCGTTGGGGTTCGCTCTACGATGCGCTCTACGGCACGGATGCGATCGCCGAAACCGACGGCGCCGAAAAGGGCAAGGGCTACAATCCCGGGCGCGGCGCCAAGGTCATCGCCTGGGGTCGGCAGCTGCTCGATGATTCGGCACCGCTTGCCGCCGGTAGCTGGAGCCATGCCGCCGGCCTGTCGATCCAGGACGGGGCGCTGTTCGTCACGCTGTCCGACGGCGGCGTGACCGGTCTCTCCGACCCGGCGCAGCTTGCCGGCTATCGCGGCGCTGCCGACAAGCCCGAAGCGGTCCTGCTGATCAAGAACAACCTGCACACCGAGATCGTCATCGATGCGAATGGTATGATCGGCAAGACCGATCCGGCACACATCAACGACATCTGGCTCGAATCGGCGATCACGACGATCATGGACTGCGAGGATTCGGTCGCCGCCGTCGACGCCGAGGACAAGGTCGTCGTCTATGGCAACTGGCTCGGCCTGATGAAGGGCGACCTCACCGAAGAGGTGTCGAAGGGCGGCAAAAGCTTCACTCGCGCGCTGAACGCTGACCGGACCTACACGAAGCCGGATGGTACGACCCTCACGCTGCACGGCCGCTCGCTGATGCTGGTGCGCAATGTCGGCCACCTGATGACCAATCCGGCGATCCTCGACCGGGATGGCAAGGAAGTGCCGGAAGGCATCATGGATGCCGCGGTCACCGCGCTGATCGCCCTGCACGACATCGGCCCGAACGGCCGCCGGGCCAATTCGCGCAGCGGTTCGATGTATGTGGTCAAGCCGAAGATGCATGGTCCGGAAGAGGTCGCCTTCGCCTGCGAGATCTTCTCGCGCGTCGAGGCCCTGATCGGCATGGCGCCGAACACCATCAAGATGGGCATCATGGACGAGGAGCGCCGCACGACGGTCAACCTCAAGGAATGCATCCGTGCCGCCAAGGAACGCGTCGTGTTCATCAATACCGGCTTCCTCGACCGCACCGGCGACGAGATCCATACCTCGATGGAAGCCGGCCCGATGATTCGCAAGGGCGACATGAAACAGGCAGCCTGGATCGCGGCCTATGAGAACTGGAATGTCGACATCGGTCTCGAATGTGGCCTGTCCGGTCATGCCCAGATCGGCAAGGGCATGTGGGCCATGCCGGACCTGATGGCGGCCATGCTTGAGCAGAAGATCGCGCATCCGAAGGCTGGCGCAAACACCGCCTGGGTTCCGTCACCGACCGCCGCAACCCTGCATGCCACGCATTATCACCGCGTCAATGTCGCGGACGTCCAGGCGGGCCTGAAGAGCCGCCCGCGCGCCAATCTGCGCGATATCCTTTCGGTGCCGGTGGCCATCCGCCCGAACTGGACGCCGGAAGAAATCCAGCGCGAACTCGACAACAATGCCCAGGGTATTCTCGGCTATGTCGTCCGCTGGGTCGACCAGGGCGTCGGCTGCTCCAAGGTGCCCGACATCAACAATGTCGGGCTGATGGAAGACCGCGCCACGCTGCGCATCTCGGCCCAGCACATGGCGAACTGGCTGCATCACGGCGTCGTCACCGAGACGCAGATTGTCGAGACGATGAAGCGCATGGCTGTCGTCGTCGATGGCCAGAACGCCGGTGATCCGGCCTATCACCCGATGGCCGGCAATTTCCACGGCTCGATCGCCTTCCAGGCGGCGCTCGACCTGGTGCTGAAGGGGCGCGAACAGCCGAACGGCTATACCGAGCCGGTTCTGCATCGCCGCCGCCTCGAACTGAAGGCTAGCCTCGCGGGCTGAGCCGAGCGAAAAGAGAGAAACAAAGAAGGCCGCCGGATCGCTCCGGCGGCCTTCTTGATGGAAAATGTCCGCGTGCTTACTGCTGGACGACGACCTTGGCGCCCTTGCCCGGACGGACGCGGCTGTAGAGGTCGATGATGTCCTGGTTCATCAGGCGGATGCAGCCCGACGAGGCGGCGGTGCCGATCGAGGCCCATTCCGGCGTGCCGTGCAGGCGGAACAGCGTGTCCTGTCCCTTTTCGTTGAACAGATAGAGGGCGCGCGCGCCGAGCGGATTGCGCAGGCCGGGGCCCATGCCGTTTTCAACATACTGGGCGACGTCCGGCTTGCGGGCCGCCATTTCCTTCGGCGGATGCCAGGTCGGCCATTCCTGCTTCCAGGCGATATAGGCCTCGCCCTGCCAGGCAAAGCCCTGCTTGCCGACGCCGATGCCGTAGCGCACGGCCTTGCCGTTCGGCAGAACGTAGTAAAGGAAGCGCTCCCGCGTGTTGACGACCACCGTGCCCGGCCGTTCCTTGGTCGAGTAGGAGACGATCTGGCGATGGAATTTCGAATTGACCTTGTTGATCGGGATCGCCGGAAGCGTGTAACCGGCGTCGGTGACAGCCCCGTAGGAATCGGTGAAGATCTTGGCGGTTGTGGTTTCGGCCTTTCCGGGCGTGCCGGATGCGGTATCGGTCGTGGTCGTGCATCCGGTGAGGCCGATCGTCGCGACGAGGCCGAACACAGTCAAAGCATTGCGGAGGCGCATGGGAAAAACTCGTTTATTCGGGCTGGGAGATGGTGATCTCGACCATCTTTGATTATGGTTTATTTTTGATTAAAAGCGCCTTGGCAAGTGGCGGGCAGCCGCCCGGTTACTTCGGCGCTGCAAAATGACCGCACATGGTTTTTTTGCAACATGCGGATCGGCTTTCCTGGGCGCAATTCATGACCATACTTTCCATCGCGGTAAACAATCCGTTAATCGATGGTCGCCAGTCCGAGCGGGCCATGCTGGTGCGCCGCGGCGTCCAGGTCCTGCTCAACGACATGCGGCTCGCCGTGTTGCCGGAACTGGCGCTTGCCAACGGCCGGCGTGCCGATCTGGTCGGTCTGTCGGAAAAGGGCGAGATCTGGATCATCGAGATCAAATCCTCGATCGAGGATTTTCGTGTCGACCGCAAATGGCCGGATTACCGCGCCTATTGCGACCGGCTGTTCTTCGCCACGCATCCGGACGTGCCGCTCGACATCTTTCCGGAGGATTGCGGCCTGCTGCTTTCGGATGGATACGGCGCTCATCTGCTGCGCGAGGCGCCGGAACACAAGCTGCCGCCGGCGACCCGCAAGTCCGTGACGCTCGATTTTTCCCGCAGCGCCGCCCAGCGGCTGATGATGGCCGAGTGGGCCGTCCGTTCGACGGCCCGGGACTGATCGTTATTTCGGCGCGCGCTTGGCGAGAATGCGCTGCAGGGTCCTGCGGTGCATGTTGAGCCGGCGCGCCGTCTCGGACACGTTGCGGTCGCAGCTTTCGAATACCCGCTGGATATGCTCCCAGCGGACTCGGTCGGCCGACATCGGATTTTCCGGCACTTCGGCCTTCTCGCCCGGACGCTGGGTCAGCGCCAGGAAGATCTCGTCGGCATCGGCGGGCTTCGCCAGATAGTCGAGCGCCCCGAGCTTCACGGCGGTCACCGCCGTGGCGATATTGCCGTAGCCGGTCAAAACGACGATATGTGTATCGCTGCCATTCTGGCGGATCACCTCGATGACATCGAGTCCGTTGCCGTCACCCAGCCTGAGATCGATCACCGCATATTTCGGTGGTGCCGCCTTCGCCTTGGCAATGCCTTCCGCGACAGAAGCCGCCGTCTCCACGGCAAAGCCGCGCGATTCCATGGCCCGCGCCAGTCGACGGAGAAAAGGTACGTCGTCGTCGACGATCAGCAGCGTCGGATTGGGACCCAATGGGCTGTCGCCGGTTGCGGCCGGGAGGTCGGACGGAGTGTGTTCTGTCATGACTGAGCATTCCTGCAGGGCAATCTTGAGCGTCAATGTGTGGTTATGGCCAGTATTGGGCAGGCGGTAAAGTCATTTTGCCATGATCAGGCCTGCATTCGATGGCGAGGCCAGACGATCTCGACCCTGGCACCCGGTTGATCCGGGCCGCGGTTTTCGAAGCGCAGCCGTGCCCCGGAGCGCTCGAGCAGGGTCTTGGCGATGAACAGGCCGAGCCCGAGGCCCCCCGCCTGGTCATCCCGCTGGCGGGTGGTGACATAAGGTTCGCCGATCCTCTGCAACACGTCCGGCGCATAGCCTTCGCCATCGTCCTCGATGGTGATCGCCACTTTCGAAACGTCATGCTCGACCGTGACGGTGACCTTTTCGCGGGCGAAGTCGACGGCGTTCTCGACGAGATTTCCGAGTCCATGCAGAATGCCTGCATTGCGAATGCCGACCGGCTCGGTGGCGCGTTGCGATTTCTCGACGAGTTCGATCCTGATGCCGAATTCGCGATGCGGCGCCAGCACCTCTTCGATGAGCGAGGAGAGCGGCAATCTGCGCATATGCTCCTCGCCCTCGGAGGGCAGGGTGGCGATGCGCTTCAGGATGTCCCGGCAGCGCTCGCTCTGGCTGCGCAGCAATTGCACGTCCTCGCCGAAACGCTCGTCCTGGCCGAGTTCGCGCTCCATTTCCTTGGCCACCAGGCTGATCGTGGCAAGCGGCGTTCCAAGTTCGTGCGCCGCCGCCGCGGCAAGCCCGTCCAGCTGTGAAAGGTGCTTTTCCCGCTGCAGGACCAGCTCGGTTGCCGACAGCGCATCGGCCAGCAGCGTCGCCTCCTGCGAAACGCGATAGGCGTAGAAGGCGGCAAAGGCCATCATCGAGGTGATGGCGAACCACACGCCCACCTGCATCACCGGCTGCAGCGTCGGCGCATCGCCCCCGTACCAGGGAAGCGGATAGGGCGAGAACGGCAGCGCCGAAATCAGCAGCATGGCGAGCGCAAAAAGCGCCAGCGCATGCCGGAGGGGCTGCGAGGCAAAGGAGATGATGACCGGCACGCAGATCAGCGGAGCGAACGGATTGGCAAGTCCCCCGGTGATGAACAGCATGGCGCCCAGTTGCAAGAGGTCGAGGCCGAGCACCGCGAAGGCGGCACTCGGATCCAGCCGGTAGGTCGGCGGAAAGCGGACGGAGAGCAGGAAGTTGGCCGCCGCCAAGACGCCGATCAATACCGCGCAGGTGAGGAGCGGCAGCGGAAAATTGAGCCCGAATGCCACGATGAGCACGGTTGCGCCTTGACCCGCCACGGCAAGCCAGCGCAGCCGCACCAATGTCTGCAGGCGCAGCCTGCGGCTCGATGGTCCGAACGGGATTGCCGTGTCCGGTATGGTCATTCCTTCAGCCTCCTCGTTACTGTCGCGTCAGGTGCCGCGCGGCTTGGCGCGGGTCGTCGGCAAGGCGTGGGCCGGATCCTCCGGCCACGGATGTTTCGGATAGCGTCCCCGCATCTCGGCCCGAACGTCCTTCCACGAGCCCGCCCAGAAGCCGGGCAAGTCCCGCGTCGTCTGGATGGGCCTGTGCGCCGGCGAGGTCAACTCCAGCACCAGCGGCAATTTGCCCCCGCCGATCGCCGGATGGGTCTTGAGACCGAACAGTTCCTGCACGCGGATCGCCAGCACGGGTTCCGTTCCGTCATAGCGGATCGGATGGTTCTGGCCCGTGGGCGCGGTGAAATGGGTGGGTGCCAGCCGGTCGAGTTCGCGCTGCAGACCATGGGGAATGAGCGAAGCGAGGCCATCGGACAGCGCGCCGGGCGAAAGGTTGTCGAAGCCGCGCGCATTCGTCTGAAAGGGTGTGAACCAGCTGTCGAGAGAATCGAGCAGAGCAGCATCCGACATGTCCGGCCAGGGCTCGCCGATCGTGCGGTGAAGAAAACCGACCCGCTGGCGCAGCTGCTCGGCGGCCTTGGAAAAGGGCAGGGCGCCGATCCCGACCTGCCGCACACCCTCGGCGAGTGCCGCGGCCGCGGCCGGGCCTGTCGGTCGCGCCAGCGGCGTTTCATCGAGCACGATGGCACCGAGACGGGTGATCCGCCGCGCGCGCACCTGCCGGCTTGCAAGGTCGAAGAAGCACTCGTCGCGGCGCTGGAGGGCATCGGGAAGCGTGACCTCGATCTGCCCGCGATCGATCTCGGCGGCCGCAAGCACGCGGCCCTGTGCCGCGCGGCCGGTCAGGTCGGCGATCACCAGCAAGTCGGCGCCCGCCAGCCGCTCAGTCTCCGGGATTTCGGCACCGCGGCCATTGGCCATCACGAAGCGGCCTCGCCCGCCGCGCCTGAGCGCGATCCGGTCGGGATAGGCATGCAGCAGCAATTGCCCGGCGGTCCGGGAGCCGGCGGTCAGAGAGGATGTCGACGCCTTCGCTTGAGCAAAGCCAGAGGCGAGCCGCTCGGCGAGCTTTCGGGCCGAAACGGCGCGGTCGCCGCGATCCTGGCGGAAACGGCGCAGCCGCTCGTCGATGTCGATCCCGGTGCCGCCAAGCCCCTGTTCGGTCAAGAGCACGGCGATCTCGGCCGCCGGCCTGGCTGCCCCCTCGTCGGCACCGGCCAGCACCATGGCGGAAAGCCGGACAGGCAGGCCGAGGTCACGCATGCGGCGGCCCTTCGCGGTCATCGCGCCGGATGGTTCCAGCGCCCCGATCAGCCGAAGCAGCGCACGCGCCTCGTTCCACGCGGCGGCCGGAGGTGGATCGATGAACGACAGGCCTTTTGGATCGAGCACGCCCCAATGCGCCATGTCGAGGACCAGGTTGGACAAGTCGCCGGACAGCATCTCCGGCGGGGTAAAGGCCGGCAATGCCGCGGTCTGGCCCGCGTGCCAGAGGCGAATGGCGATGCCGGGCTCGGTTCTCCCCGCACGCCCGGCCCGCTGGTCGGCCGAAGCGCGAGACACCCGAACCGTCTCCAGGCGGGTGATCCCGGTCGATGGCTCGAAGACCGGCAGGCGCTGCAGCCCGCTGTCGATCACCACACGAACGCCGTCGATCGTGATCGATGTCTCGGCGATCGAGGTGGCGAGTACGACCTTGCGATGTCCCGCCGGCGCCGGGCGGATGGCCGCATCCTGCTCACTCTGGCTGAGATTGCCGTAGAGCGGCGCGATCAAGGTACCAGTGTCGAGACGACCTTCGAGCCGCTCGGCGACACGGCGGATTTCCGCCTGCCCGGGCAGGAAGGCGAGGATCGATCCGCTCTCGGTCGCATGCGCCTGCAGGATGGCCGATGTCACCGTATCCTCGATGCGCTCGCCGGCCGGCCGGTCGCGATAGCGGATGTCGATCGGAAAACTCCGCCCCTCGCTGCGAATGATCGGCGGATCGCCGAGCAAGGCCGCGATCCGGTCGATGTCGAGCGTCGCCGACATGACCAGGATGCGCAGGTCCGGCCGCAAGGCCGATTGCGCGTCGAGCGCCAGCGCCAGGCCGAAGTCGGCGTCGAGCGAGCGCTCGTGGAATTCGTCGAACAGCACGGCGGCAATGCCGGGCAGTTCCGGATCCTCGAGGATCATCCGGGCAAAGACGCCCTCGGTGACCACCTCGATGCGCGTCCGCGACGACACGCGGTTGTCGAGACGCATGCGATAGCCCACCGTCTCGCCGACGGTTTCCCCAAGCAGGCTCGCCATGCGCCCGGCGGCCGCGCGCGCGGCGAGCCGCCGCGGCTCCAGCAGGATGATCCGACCGTCGCCGCGCCAGGGCTCATCAAGGAGCCTGAGCGGCACGATCGTCGTCTTGCCGGCGCCGGGCGGGGCCGACAGGATCGCCCGGTTCTTCGCCCCGAGCGCCGTTGTGATCGCCGGCAGGCTTTCGCTGACGGGCAGATGGGGAAGGAGGAGCGGCATCACGTTTCCTGGCGGGCGAACGGCTCCATCACGGTCTCGTAGGCGAGGATCGCTCCGGCCAGGTCCTCGAGCGCGGCCCCGACCGACTTGAACAGGGTGATCTCCCCACCGTCCGAACGCCCCTTGTGGCGGCCCGCGACGAGATCGAAGAGATCGGCCCTGATGTCGGCCTCGCTGATCACCCCTGCCTTCAGCGGCTGCAGGATGTCGCCGGCCTCGCCGAGTGCGCCGTCTCGCGTGTCGACGACGATCGTGGCGCGCCGCACCGCCTCGTCGTCGCTCTCGCGCATGCTCGGCTTGAAGGCGCCGATCAGGTCGAGATGGGCGCCGGGCTTCAGCCATGCGCCGTGGATGAGCGGAACGCTCGACAGCGTCGCGCAGGAGATGATGTCCGCCGTACGCGCCGTGGCCTCGAGATCGGTGCAGGCGACCGCGTCGAACCCGAGCGCGCGCGCCTCTTCCGCGCTCTTCTCCGCATTGGCCGGATTGCGGCCCCAGACAGAGACGCGGGTGATCGGGCGGACGGCCGCATGCGCCTGCATGAGATTGAGTGAGAGACGGCCGGTCCCGACCACCAGGAGATGCGAGGCATCGTCCCGCGCCAGATAGCGGGCGGCGAGCGCCGAGGTGGCGGCGGTCCGCCGCGCCGTGAGCTCCCCGCCATCGACCACGGCGAGCATCTTGCCGGTCTTGCCGGATGACAGGATATAGCTGCCGTGAATTGCCGGCAGGCCGCGCGTATGATTGTCGGGAAAAACGGAGACGAGCTTCACGCCAATATAGTCGCCCGGAACCCAGGCCGGCATCAGCAGCAGCGTGGCATCCGCCTCGCCGGGCACGGCGACCTCATGATGATGGCGAACCGGCATCACACAATGGCTGCGGAACATCCGCTCGATTGCGTCAATGAGATCGGCCCATTTGAGGGCCTCGGCGGTTTCGGTTTCGTGCAACACCAGCATGCTCGTCTCCTTGTCGAATGCGTGCCGACACTAGCAAGAGCGCGCCGCCGTTCAAGCGCCAATCGCCGCCATGCCGAGACGTCGCTGCCGACGCCGGCCGGCAAGGCTACCATGGGCGCAGGATCCAGAGGATTTCGGCATCGCGGCGCGGGCCGTGATAACCCCTGGCCGAATTTGCCGTTTGATTTCATGGCATTGAATGATTTTTTGAAAAACTGCGAAGAGCGCTGTTGACTGGTGAGAGAAGCGAATCTATAACCCCGCTCACTGAACGAGGGCGGCGGCGCTGCTGGCGACGAAGTCTTTCGTTCGTGAGAAATCTTCTGGAAATTGGCTGAGATGCTGATGGGTTGCCGGGCTTGATGGTTTGGCGGGAAGTT
>NZ_UEYQ01000003.1 GCF_900492205.1 Ciceribacter sp. T2.26MG-112.2 | reverse complement strand
ATGTACAACATCGCAAAGTCGTGGACTGGTATGGCGGTCGCTTCGAGCCGAATGATATTGGCGTCGATACGATCAATGAGCGGATAGCGAAACTGGCGCGTCGCCGAACGCTCGGGAAAGCTGGCTTCGCAAAAAGCCGAACCAAACCCCACTGACCGGATGCTGAAGACCCATCCGCGGCCTACGCCGGATGCTTACAAACGATCGCGCCTATATACCGTTGCTGAAAGCGTTGGGTTTCTTATCTCCCGACGGGAAACCGACGTCGAGGTATCACGCTTACCGAGACCATTCTCGGTCAAGCAAAGTGATGGCAGAAGCCCTTCGAGATGCCTATGCAGACATATTTCTTATTAAGGAAACCCCCTCAAATTCCGACAGAGCTGCGATTGTTGGGAAATTCAAGAGCTACCATAATACGACGGATAACGTAGCAGGCTTGATGGCGAAGACATTTCTGGCGCTGTGCGACATGGCTGATTTTAAGGATGGGGGCGTTGCCAAGAAGGACAGCGGTCCCGCGCAAATCGCGAACATTCCTGAGGGCATGCCGTCTGGCAGTCATCGCGCGGAGCACAAATCCACCCCCGGCCTTCACTACAACATCCAGATCCATCTACCTGCGACCAAAGATGTGGAAGTCTACAATGCAATATTCAAGTCCCTGAGAGAGCATCTTTATGACAACTAAGGAACTTAGAGACTTCCTTTTTCGCGGATTGATGTTTGAGGCGGAAGCGTCACATTTTCAATCTGCTGGAATCCAAGTTGGGGCAGATCAAACGGACGCGGAAGAAAAACTTCTGGCACAAGCTCTCTCGCCATTTAATGTTTCCCTTCGCAACCAGGCACTGGAAATGGCTCGACTGTATGCAGTCTTATTTTGTTTTGAGAACTCGGTAAGAGACTTCATTCGAGACACGCTCTCGGAAAAAGACGGCGCCGATTGGATCGAGAAGCTACCACCAAAAATAAAAACTCATGCCGAGAGTCGGCGTGACACTGCTATTCACGACTCTTGGCTAGAGGGAGAGAAAACCGACCTGCTTGGCTTTGTTGAGTTCGGTCATCTAGCTCAAGTCATTATTACCAAATGGGATTACTTTCTAATTTTGCCTTCTCAGCACTGGCTTAAGTAGCGAATGGATGAAATGGAGAAGGTACGCAACTTCATAGCCCACAATCGAATGCTACTACCAAGCGAATTTCAAAGGCTCTACATGTACATCAGTGATTGGAATAGGGTGGTCGGCTTGTGATAATCATTCGTAAACGAGGGGCCGGTCGTTCAGTCGTGACTCCGCAATCGTAGGCGCTCGCTACGTGGATCCTCGGGTCAAGCCCGAGGATGACGACCTTCCGGTGAGGACGATAGTGCCCCAAGCCAATGCCTCACGAGCCCCAACGCCGGCGTTGCTCCCAGCGCGCCCCACCCCCACACTCCGTCATCCTCGGGCTTGACCCGAGGATCCACAGCCAAGCAGTTCAACATCAATGGCAAGGATACGGGAACGCAAGTCTCGGCGCCCCCGCCTCTCCCCCTGTGGGAGAGGTTACAAAATCGCGGTCTTAGCGCCAGCTAAGTCGCAGATTTTGTTGGTGAGGGGGTAGGACCGCGGGCAATCCTGCTCCCCTCAATTGCCGGGGCTTCCTCTCTCGACCCAACCGCATCATCATACCTTCGGAGTGACACTACTGGAAACCCGCACCTATCCATGTTAGATTTCGAGTGGGACGACGACAAGGCGGTGGCCAATCTTGCAAAGCACGGTGTCAGCTTCGCGGATGCCTCGGCCGTGTTCGATGACCCGTTCGCCCTCGACATCGAGGATCGATCGATGGACTACGGGGAAGTCAGGCGCCGTGTTGTCGGAATCGGACACGGACGGCATCTGACCGTCGCCTACACCGAGCGCGGCGAGACGATCCGGCTGATCTCAGCCAGACGGGCGACCCGTGCGGAACGCTGGGAGTATGACAATGCCAGATGGTAAAACCACGCTGTCGGACTGGTCCCGCCTCGACGCCATGACCGACGCGGAAGCGGAAGCCAACGCGCTCGCCGATCCCGACAACCCGCCCCTGACGACGGATCAGCTCCGCGCCGCATCCCGCATGCCCCAGATCAAGATCATCCGCCGGGCCTTGCGTCTTACCCAGGAAGCGTTTTCCGCGCGCTACCAGATCCCGCTTGGCACGCTGCGCGACTGGGAACAGGGTCGTTCGGAACCCGATGCCCCTGCCCGCGCCTATCTGAAGGTGATCGCCGTTGATCCCGAAGGGGCCGCAAAGGCGCTGGCCAAAGGCGCCGCCTGAACGCCCCCATCCCACCAAACACAAAAGGCGCCGGTCACCCAGCGCCCTTCGCATATCCAAGCCTCCGAAAAGACTAGAACTTGTAGTTCACGCCGCCCTTGATCACGTGGTCGCTGACGTCCGTCTCCGAGGTGGTGACGCCGTCGAAGCTGCGCACGTCATTGGTGCGGACATAGTTGTATTCGACCTTGGCGGAGAGATTGGCGTTGAGGTTCTGCTCGACGCCGGCGCCGAGCAGGTAGCCCGGCTTCCAGCCGTCCGGACCTTCGACATTGTTGCCGTCGCGCAGACTGGTCATGGCCATGCCGGCGGTGCCGTAGAGCAGCGTTTCGCCCATGGCTGCACCCGCCTTGGCCTTGGCGGCCACGCGATGACGCTCGATCAGCGCGCCGCGCGGCACGTCGACCTCGGTGTCACCCAGGTGCGAATATTCCAGCTCGCCGCCGACGATCACGCCGTTGACTTCGGTATTGTAGCCGCCCTGGATGCCGCCCATGAATTCCTTGTCGCCGGCAAACGGATTGATCCGCTCGGACGACATGCCGGCATGGATACCGGCATAGGCGCCGGTGAAGCCGGAGGATGTGGCAGCCGGCTCCTCATAGGAAGGCGCAGGCTCGGAATAGGTCAGGTCGGCGGCGTGGACAGGGACGGTTGCAAAGGCCGCCATCAGCGTCAGCGCCAGAGGCTTCAGGGTCTTGGTCATGGGTCTACTCCATACAGAGCCCGTGCCATTCAAGGGACGGGCGAACACATTCCTACACTGCCTGCCACGGCGCGATCCCTCTTGCCGGACCATTGCCCCCCGGCACTCCCGCCGCCGCAGCAGGTCCCTTCTAACTTTCACGAATCAATAAACACTTCCTTAACCGCGGCTTGCGGTCCGCGGATTGAGGCAGAGACGTTTCGTCGCAATCGACCGCGCGGGGCCCCAAGCCCTCCCGATCCGCCCTCGCCCTTCGAGGGTCGCTTTCGCTCCCACCTCAGGGTGAGCGCTTCCGTTGTGCGCCTTGGTCAGGGATACCCATGGGCACCGCGGCATGAGAGGCGCCGCTCTGCACTCCTCATGCTGAGGTGCCCAAGCAAAGCGGGGCCTCGAAGCATCCGGCCCCGAACGCCACCAGACGGGGAAGGCCAGCCCCAATCTCCCAACAAAATCAGACCCGACGCGACACATTCTTCCCCACCTCCGCACACCGGCCCTAAACTCATCCCGTTCCGCCCTCGGATACACCACAAGGCGTTGTGGCGAGGCGGGGCCGGCGCGGGGTTTGGGGGAGAGACGCAAAATCCCAGGTTCCGGGTCCGCGGAAAATGGTCTCCCCTGGCGACGTGGGGGCAAGGTTTCTTGGGCTTTGGACGGCCAAACCCTTGCCTGCCCTGACAGCGCGCCGGGTGCGCCTGTGTGGCGTGGCATGGTGGTAAGATCGGGTTGTCGAAGGTGTGCGGGCGTCCGCCGGTTCAGAAGAACCGGGCCCGCCTGAAAAATCCCCGACAAGGGCCGGCGCCGCAGAGAGATCGAAGTCGCGGGGCAAAAACCGCCGAACGGGGCGCCTTTGGGTGTCATTTGTTTTTTATCTTACGCGGCAGCCAGAGGCGCCCCGTCCGTCTGCCACCGGGCAGGCAGAAGAGAAAACTTCAAACCACGGGGCGTCCGCGCTCGCGTGAAGGCGGAACCGCGTCCTGCGGGTGGACAGCTCGCTGGGCGGTACGGGTCACTGGACAGGCGCGCCCGGCCCGGCCATCAAGACCGTCAGCACCGCAGCGCGAGTCGGTCCGCAGAAAGGAAAAGACCCATGCAAAGTCCCATTATCGAAACCGTGCCGGACCGTCCCGCCGAGGAAGACCGCTACGCCGTCTATACCGCGCTCAAGGCCTACAACACCGCGCAGACGGGCAGGAGCGACCGGCCGGATTTCGCCGTGCTGGTGCGCCATCCCGAAACCCGCGCCGTCGAGGGCGGGCTCTATGGCGAGGAGAGTTTCGGCTGGGCCTTCATCCGCTATCTCGTCGTACCCGAGGCCTATCGCGGCCAGGGCATCGGCAGCCGGCTGATGGCGGAGGCGGAAAAGATCGCCCGCGACCGGGGCTATGTCGGCATCTGGCTCGACACCTACGAGTTCCAGGCCCGGCCGTTCTACGAGAAGCTCGGCTATTACGTGTTCGGCGAGTTGGAAGGCGGAGACGGCGCGCACGGCCAGTTCTTCCTGAAGAAGCGCTTCTGAGACGGGCGTCGGCGACAGGCTAGCGTGGCCGCAATTTCCGGCAAAAAGAGACCCCGGCGGAGGTGCTCGGGGTCAGTGGAGTGGAGGGAATGGCAATGGCGTTTACCGCCTTGGTTCTTATCGGGATTGGTTCGATCGCGTAACGATCGTCAAGCCTCGCCGCGACGGCGCCAGTAGCGAAGGCGCATGCGCGGCGCGATCAGACGGGCGATGAAGGGGGCGGCCACGAAGGAGATGACGACGACCAGCGGCAGCAGATATTTCGCCTGTTCGTTGAGGGCCGGAACGGACAGAACGGTGATCGCGCCCGCGCCGAAGATGACGGCATTCACCATCATCGAAACGAATATGTTGAGATAGGTGTTGGTCTTCATCGGATTACTCCCGGCGGTGGATCGCTGTCAGTCAAACGCCGCCATGCCCAGAATGTTCCCGAAAAAGCGAGAGGTCGTTCTCGCCGGTGAAAATGGCGAAAAACGCTTCCTTAACCGCGGCCCGCTAGACTGGCCGCCCTCATTTCCCTTCGACAGACGAGCAACAGAATGGCCAAGCCGACCTTTCGTTTTACCCATTACGACCTGAAGGAGCAGCGGGCCGGGGCGATCATCGAAGTGACGCTGTCGGCGGTCAACAATGTGCGGCTGATGACGCCGGGCAATTTCCAGCGCTTCAAGGAAGCCCTCGATTTCAAATATGTCGGCGGCGTCGCCAAGAAGTCGCCGATCCGGCTTGCCATTCCCGAAAGCGGTCATTGGCATCTGATCGTCGACATGGAAGGCCATCATGGCCTTGCCGATTCGGCCGTCAAGATGATCGCAGCACCGGCAACAGCAAGGGCGCCGAAGGCCTCTTGACCCTCGTCAGCCGCCCCGCTCGCGCCTGAGCTTCGCCCACCAGTCGAGCCGCTTGCGGATCTCCCGCTCGAAGCCGCGCTCCGGGGGATCGTAGAAGGTCTTGCGGCCCATCTTCTCGGGGAAATAGTCCTGGCCGGAAAAGGCATCCGGCTCGTCGTGGTCGTAACGATAGCCCTCGTTGTAGCCCTCCGCCTTCATCAGCTTGGTCGGCGCATTGAGGATGTGCTTCGGCGGCAGCAGCGAGCCGTTCTCCTTGGCCGCGCGCATTGCCGCCTTGTAGGCCATGTAGACGCCGTTCGACTTCGGCGCGGTGGCGAGATAGACGCAGGCCTGCGCCAGCGCCAGTTCGCCTTCCGGCGAGCCGAGATAGTCATAGGCGTCCTTCGCCGCATTGCAGATGACCAGCGCCTGCGGGTCGGCGAGACCGATGTCCTCGACCGCCATACGCACCAGCCGACGCCCGAGATAGAGCGGGTCCTCGCCGGCATCGAACATGCGGCAGAGATAGTAGAGCGCGGCATCGGGATCCGAGCCGCGCACCGACTTGTGCAAGGCCGAGATCAGGTTGTAATGGCCGTCCTGGCCCTTGTCATAGACGGGCGCCCGGCGCTGGACGATCCGGGTCAGGCCCTCGGTGTTGAACACCTCGCCTTCCCTCGCCGCCCGCCAGACTTCCTCCGCCAGCGTCAGCACGGCACGGCCGTCGCCGTCGGCCATGCGGATGAGGCTTGCCCGCGCGTCGGCGTCGAGCGGCAGCGGCTTGCCCTCCACCTCCTCGGCGCGCTTCAAAAGCGTCGCCAGGCTCTCCTCGTCATGGGCCTTGAAGGTCAGGACCCGGGCACGCGACAGAAGTGCGGCGTTGAGTTCGAAGGACGGGTTCTCCGTCGTCGCGCCGACCAGGATCACCGTCCCGTCTTCCATGACGGGCAGGAAGCTGTCCTGCTGGGCGCGGTTGAAGCGATGGATCTCGTCGACGAAGAGCAGCGTCTGGCGCCCATCCATGCGGCGCATGCGGGCGGCCTCGAAGACCTTCTTGAGGTCGGCGACGCCGGAGAAGATCGCCGAGATCTGCTCGAAGGCGAGACCCGCCTCGCCGGAGAGGAGCCGTGCCACCGTCGTCTTGCCGGTGCCGGGCGGCCCCCAGAAGATCATCGAGCCGAGCGAGCCGGAGGCGATCATCCGCGCCAGCACGCCGTCCTCGCCGGTCAGGTGCTCCTGGCCGGTGACCTCGGCCAGCGTCTTCGGGCGCAGCCGGTCGGCGAGCGGCCTGCGGGCCTCCACGTCCTTGGGAACATGCGGCGCGAAGAGATCGCTCATCGGAAAATCTGCTGGATGCGCTGGCCGTCGCGCTCGACCTCGACGCGCCAGAAACCGGGGGTCTCGGCCAGCACCGCCTCCATGACAGAGGTCGAGGCAATGTTGACGCCGTTGACCGAGACGATGATGTCATGCGGCGCAAAGCCGAGGCGGGCCGCCGGCGAGCCACGGACGATCTCGGTGATGACGACACCGGTGACTTCGGAGGGCATGCGCAGCTCAAAGGCGAGCTTCGGCGACAGATTGGCGATACGGGCGCCGGCAAAGGGGCTCCCCCCTTCGATCAGCCGCTCGTCGCGGGGCATGGTCTCCGGCGCACCGGTCAGCGCCATGGCGATCTCGGCCTCGCGACCATTGTCGCGAATGGAGAGCTTCACCGTCTTGCCGAGCCCGGCCGTCGTCAGCCGGTAGCCGAGCGCATCGGGATGCTCGACCGGAATGCCATCGACCGCCTCGACGACCTGGCCTGCCTTCAGCCCGGCCTTGGCGGCCGGTCCACCCTCGACGACTCGCACGACAAGCGCGCCGCGCACCCTTTCAAGGCCGAGCGCCTCGGCGACATCCGAGGTCACCGGCTCGAAGGTGGCGCCGACATAGGGACGCTCGAAGCTGGCATCGCCGCGCTCGGCGGCGGCGAGAAACACCTTGACCAGATTGGCGGGGATGGCAAAGCCGATGCCGTTCGAACCGCCGCCCTTGGAAAAGATCGCCGTGTTG
Source organism: Ciceribacter sp. T2.26MG-112.2 (assembly GCF_900492205.1). Taxonomy (GTDB): domain Bacteria; phylum Pseudomonadota; class Alphaproteobacteria; order Rhizobiales; family Rhizobiaceae; genus Allorhizobium; species Allorhizobium naphthalenivorans_A. The sequence continues at coordinate 442,239 of NZ_UEYQ01000003.1, read as the reverse complement.
ATGCCGAGCAATTCGCCCTTCATGTTCATCAGCGCGCCGCCGGAATTGCCCGGATTGATCGAGGCGTCGGTCTGAATGAAGAAGCCGAAATCACCCTCCGTCACCCGGTTGCGGGCGAGCGCCGAGACGATACCGCTGGTCACCGTCTGGCCGACGCCGAAGGGATTGCCGATCGCCAGCACCAGGTCGCCGACCTCGACCTTGTCGCTGTCGCCGATCACCAGGGCCGGAAGCTCTTCCTTGGCGTCGATCTTCAGCACGGCGAGATCGAGACGCTCGTCTTTCAGCACGACCTTGACCGGGAATTCGCGGCCGTCGGAGAGCGCCACCTTGATGTCGTCGGCACCGTCGATCACGTGGTTGTTGGTGACCACCATGCCGTCCGCACCGACAATGACACCGGAGCCGAGCGAGGACTGCTTCTCAGTCCGGTTCGGCATGCGCTGGCCGAAGAACTGCTCGAAGAAGGGATCACCGGCGAAGGGCGAGACGCGGCGCTGCACCATGCGCTCGGCATAGACGTTGACCACCGCGCCATGGGTCTGCTTGACCAGCGGCGCAAACGACATCTGCATCTCGGAAGCCGACTGGGGAACACGAAGCTCCTGCGCGAAGGTCGACACCGGCAGCGCGGCGAGAAGCGCAAGCGTCGAGACAGCCAAACCACGAACGATGCCCTGCATGGGTTACTCCTCATTGTTTCCAAGGATCAATAGGCGCCGGACGGGCAAAAGAAAAGCGTCGGCGCCGCACCGGTCGGCGCATTGCCAAAGGTAGTCGTGAATTGAACTTTTCCAAGGCGGAGACGTTGGGCCTGACGAGATGCTCAAGGAGAGTTCCACCATGCCGATCAGCCCGTTCGCTCGTCTGTTTCAGCCCATCGCCGCATTTGCGATCATGGCCGGTCTCGGTGCGGGATTTCCCCAGCCCGCGCAAGCCGCAAGCTTCGACTGCGACAAGCCGGAGCTTGCCGCCGACGAGACCGCGATCTGCGCCAATCGCGACCTCAACGATATGGATGTGAAGATGGTGACGACGTTCGAACTGATCACCGGCCTCATGCCGATGGGCAGCCGCGGCGTGGTGCAGGACGAGCAGGTCGAATGGCTTTCCAAGCGCCAGGCCTGCAAGGCGGATCTCACCTGCCTAAGGGCGGCGTATACTGAGCGGCTGACGCAGATGAAGAGCGTCTACGACCTGATCGAGCGGCCGAAGTGACCCGTAGCGGCCCATACGAAGAGGTGATTAGGTGATTTTGCGATTAGGCAATTAGCTATCTAAATTGACGCAGCGACGTGTTCGCGGCTGTCCGTGAACAGAAAGGCTAGCCGAGCAAACGCCGCACCCTGTCCAAGGCCCTCTGGCGCTCCTCGACAGAAACTGCTCCCAGGCGCTCGATATGTCGCTTCTCGACGGTCGCAATCTTCACGGGGCGGACGACGGAGTGGACGGGAAGACCGGCCGCGGAAAGATCGGCGATGGGGATATCGTCTGCCCATGGCCGATTCTCGGCGGAGGTAATCATGACCACCCAGAGCAAGGCGCCGTCTTCGCCGATTCCGCCTTTCGACACCACCAGTGCCCGACGATGCTGGCGGGTGTTGCGATCGGTATAGGCAAATGGCACGCGAACCACATCGCCAGGTTCAAAGGTCGGCATAGGCTTTCCTGTCGGCTTCGCCATCCCACTCGCTGAAGGTGGCAAAGGGGTCATCGGCTCCATCGGTGACTGGCTCACGGCTGATCGTCACGCGACCGTTGGTTTCGATCGTATAGCGAATCGCATCGCCCTCTTTCAGTTGAAGGGCGGAACGCACGGCCTGTGGAATGGTCGTCTGCGCCTTGCTGGTCAACTTGCTGGTTATCATCACAATACCTCCAAGAGACAAAGTAAGGAACCTCCTTACCGATCGCAATGGGCTTGCCGCATGCGGCTGCAGCAGCGGATTCTCAAACAGCGGCTCAGTGGTTCGATGGCAACGAAAAACGCCGGCGAGTGATCCGCCGGCGCTTTTCTAAATAAGGCATGGAGCTCTGTGAACCCACCCGCTGTTATTCCGGCAGGATCCGGACCGCACCCTTGTCGGCGCTGCTGGCGAAGGCGGCATAGGCCTTGAGCGCGGTGGTGACGTTGCGCTTGCGGGGGCTCGACGGCTTCCAGCCGAAGGCGTCCTGTTCGGTGCGGCGGCGGGCCAGTTCGTCCTCGGAAACGGCCAGGTTGATCGTGCGGTTCGGGATGTCGATCTCGATCGTGTCGCCTTCGCGCACCAGGCCGATCGTGCCGCCGTTCGCCGCTTCCGGCGAGGCGTGGCCGATGGAGAGGCCCGAGGTGCCGCCGGAGAAGCGGCCGTCGGTGATCAACGCGCAGGCCTTGCCGAGGCCCTTCGACTTCAGGTAGCTGGTCGGATAGAGCATTTCCTGCATGCCCGGGCCGCCCTTCGGGCCTTCGTAGCGGATGACGACGACATCGCCGGCAACAACTTCGTTCGAGAGGATCGCCTTCACGGCCGCGTCCTGGCTTTCATAGACCTTGGCCGGGCCGGTGAACTTCAGGATCGACTCGTCGACACCCGCCGTCTTCACGATGCAGCCGTCGAGCGCCAGATTGCCCTTGAGCACGGCCAGGCCGCCATCCTTGGAGAAGGGGTGCTGGGCATCGCGGATGACGCCGTTTTCGCGGTCGAGGTCGAGATCCTCCCAGCGGGCTTCCTGGCTGAAGGCGACCTGGGTGGGGATGCCGCCCGGTGCGGCGCTGAACAGCTTGAGGGCCGCCGGATCGTCGGAGACGGAAATGTCCCACTTGGCCAAGCCATCGCCGAGGGTCTTGGCGTGAACGGTCGGCAGGTCGGCATTGAGCAGACCGGCGCGGTTCAACTCGCCAAGGATGGACATGATGCCCCCTGCCCGGTGGACGTCTTCCATGTGCACGTCGGCCTTGGCCGGCGCGACCTTGGACAGGCACGGAACCTTGCGCGACAGGCGATCGATGTCGTCCATGGTGAAGTCGACCTCGGCCTCGTGGGCGGCGGCGAGGATGTGCAGGACGGTGTTGGTCGAGCCGCCCATGGCGATGTCGAGCGCCATGGCGTTCTCGAAGGCACCCTTGGAGGCGATGACGCGCGGCAGGGCGGTCGCGTCGTCCTGCTCATAGTAGCGCTTGGCGAGCCCGACAATGCTGCGTCCGGCCTCGAGGAAGAGTTCCTTACGGTCGGCATGGGTGGCGAGCGTCGAGCCGTTGCCCGGCAGCGACAGGCCGAGCGCCTCGGTCAGGCAGTTCATCGAATTGGCGGTGAACATGCCCGAGCACGAGCCGCAGGTCGGACAGGCCGAGCGCTCGATGGTGGCGACGTCCTCGTCGGAGATCTTGTCGTCGGCGGCGGCGACCATGGCGTCGACCAGGTCGAGAGCGACCTTCTTGCCGTGCATGACGACCTTGCCGGCCTCCATCGGGCCGCCCGAGACGAAGATCGTCGGGATGTTGAGGCGAAGCGAGGCCATCAGCATGCCGGGGGTGATCTTGTCGCAGTTGGAGATGCAGACCATGGCGTCGGCGCAGTGGGCGTTGACCATGTATTCGACGCTGTCGGCGATCAGTTCGCGCGACGGCAGCGAATAGAGCATGCCGTCATGGCCCATGGCGATGCCGTCGTCGACGGCGATCGTGTTGAACTCCTTGGCGACGCCGCCGGACGCCTCGATCTCGCGGGCGACCAGCTGGCCGAGGTCCTTCAAGTGCACGTGACCGGGGACGAACTGGGTGAACGAGTTGACCACCGCGATGATCGGCTTGCCGAAATCGCTGTCCTTCATGCCGGTGGCGCGCCAAAGGCCGCGCGCACCCGCCATGTTGCGGCCGTGGGTCGTGGTTCTCGAACGATAGGCTGGCATCGGTGTCACCTCGGATCTTGTCTTGCTTCTTGCCGGGCTTGGGGTCGGCCGAAAAGGATCGGCAGCGAGCGTTTCTGCTCCGGAATTTGACCTTGTGATAGGGCAAGGCCCTCATTGTGTCACTATCAGCATAGCGCAAAACGGTACGCTTGGCATCCGGTCGCTTCGTTCGGCACGGCTTGCCGGTATGCGGTGGAGCGGGGTACCAAGATCAGGCGATCAAGCCGCCTACACGAAAATGTGGTCGCAAGTTTCTTTTCGTGGCGATGAAACTTCGATGAGATTTGCTACGTAGAGAGCCATAGAACCCACAGCGAAAGAGCAGACCCATGTCCCGCTACCGCCCGCCGAAGATCGCCTCGAGCGAGATCACGCCGCAAGCGCTCTACATCAATCGCCGCAGCCTGATCGGCGCCGCTGCCGCCGGGATGGCCCTGACGGTCGCACCCAAGGCCTTTGCCGCGGCCATCGCCGCCAAGCCGAGCCGATACGTCCTGACGGAAAAGCCGACAGACAAGCAGGACGTCACCACCTACAATAACTTCTACGAGTTCGGCACCGACAAGATCGATCCGATCAACAATTCCGGCGCCTTCCAGACCCGGCCGTGGACGGTCGAGGTCGGCGGGCTGGTGGCCAAGCCCCAGGTGATCGACATCGAAACGATCCTCAAGGATTTCCCGATGGAGGAGCGCGTCTACCGCATGCGCTGCGTCGAGGCCTGGTCGATGGTCATCCCCTGGGTCGGCTTTCCGCTCGCCTCGCTGCTCGACCGGGTGGAACCGCTCGGCTCGGCCAAATATGTCGCCTTTGAAACCGTGGTGCGACCCGACGAGATGCCGGGCCAGCGCGGCCTGTTCCAGCCGATGAAATGGCCCTATGTCGAGGGACTTCGCCTCGACGAGGCACGCCATCCGCTGACCATACTGGCGACCGGCCTCTATGGGGAGACCCTGCCGAACCAGAACGGCGCGCCGCTCAGGCTCGTCGTGCCGTGGAAATACGGATTCAAGGGGATCAAGTCGATCGTGCGCATCACGCTCACCGAAAACGAGCCGCCGGCGAGCTGGAACGTCATGCAGCCGAGCGAATACGGCTTCTATGCCAACGTCAATCCGGCGGTCGACCACCCGCGCTGGAGCCAGGCGACCGAACGGCGGATCGGCGAGTCGAGCGGGCTGTTCGGCGGGGCGCGAATGAAGACGCTTCCCTTCAACGGCTATGCCGATGAGGTCGCCAGCCTCTATGCCGGCATGGACCTGACGAAGTTCTACTGACGAGAACGTGGGCCCTGCTTCGCCCCCCTCATCCGGCGCTGCGCGCCACCTTCTCCCCGCCGGGGAGAAGAGGTGACGCCGCCCTGCCCTTCAGCTCAAGGGACATCGAGGGTGCATCACATTGACACCGGAGACTGACGATGGTCATGCCTTCCCTGCCCGCCCGCTATAAACCGGCCTCCGTCTGGGCGCTCTATGCGATCGGGCTTTTGCCGGGTCTCTATGCCTTCTATCTCGGCATCTTCGGCGGGCTGGGCGCCGATCCCGTGCGGGCCTTCGAGCACCTGCTCGGGCTCTGGGCGCTCAGGTTCATATGCCTCGGCCTTGCCGTTACGCCGCTTCGAGACCTATTAGGTGTCAACCTAATTAGCTACCGGCGTGCGCTCGGTCTCCTCGCCTTCTACTATGTGCTCGCCCATTTCGCCGTCTACCTGACGCTAGACCGCGGACTGATCCTCTCGTCGATCGCCGGCGATATTCTGAAGCGCCCCTATATCATGCTCGGCATGGCGGGACTTTTGATGCTGATCCCGCTGGCAGCAACCTCAAACCGCTGGTCGATCCGCAAGCTCGGGCAGAAATGGAACCGGCTGCACAAGCTGGTCTATGCAATCGCCGCAGTTGCCGTGTTGCACTATGCCCTGTCGCTCAAGACGGTGACCGCCGAACCGGCCTTCTACATCGCCGTGGTGATCGTGCTTCTGGCCTACCGGCTGGTGCGGCCGAAGATCATGGCCTGGAAGCGGGCCAACAAGCCGGGCAACAGAGCCGTCCGCGCGCCGGTGGCAAGCACCGGCGACTGACAGGCGCGTGGGCGGGCGTCTCTCCGTACCAATCAAAGTCTGCACAATCGCGGCCGCGCCACGACAGAGGCGGCCCATCCATGCGATAGACTCCACACAGTCCCCCGGAATGCCGGGGGCAACCACGTGCGGAGACGTCCATGAAGGCGAAGGTCGCGGTTCTGTTTCTGGCGATGACTGCTCTGCCGGCCGCGTTGCCAGCCCGGTCGCAAGACAGCATGACGATGACGACGCCGGTGTTCGGCCAGATCGTCTCCTACCAGCTGCCGGCGGGCTTTCAGCCGAGCTATGAAGAGGCCGGCGCCGAGGGCTATATCCAGGAAACCGTACCGGCCGGAGAGACCGTCAATGACTGGTCGCAGATGATCACCATGACGGGCATCAAGGACGCCGAGGGGCATTCCGACATGCTGGAGGGCGCCGCCCAGGTGCTCGCCGGTCATTTCCAGCAGGCCTGTGCGGAGACCTTCACCGGAACCTCGTTCGGGGCGACCGAGATCAATGGTCTTGCCGGACTGGTGGTGTTTCTCGGCTGCGGCACGGTTGCGCCGTCCGAGGAGGGTCAGGAGGCGCGGAGTGAGACGGCCGTCATCGTCTACGTCAAATCGGCCTTCGGCTATGTCACGGTGCAATGGGCCGAGCGCGGCCCGCCCGTGGCCACCCGGCCGGAATACGAAATCGACACCTGGAAACCGCGCCTCGCCCAGCTCCTGCCGATCCGGCTCTGCGACGCCGTCGCCGGCGAAGAACCGCCCTATCTAAGCTGCAACGCAAAGCCATGAGAGACGGGCATTGCCGGCTATTGCCCTAGCCGAAGCGAAAGACCCTGCATGGCGAGCGGTGGCCGTCCCTCTTCTCCCCAGCGGGGAGAAGGTGGCGCGGAGCGCCGGATGAGGGGGAGCGAAGCTCATGTTCGCCAAAAGGGATGGTGGCTTCGCCCCCCTCATCGCCTCGTCCTGAGCCTGTCGAAGGGGCGCTCGGCACTTCTCCCCGATGGGGAGAAGAAGGAGATCCAATGCCGGCGCCGTGAGTGCGGCCGGCTCGTTCGCAAGGCACACCGATCATCGCTTGCCGGCAGACCGACCGTCCGGCCGTCGTCCCTGCGTCCGCTCAGCCGAGCCAGGCCGGCGGGGCGGCAGGTGCGCGGCCGGTCACGGCCGCCGCGACGCAATCGGCAAGGGCGGCGAAGCGCACCTGCTTGCCGCTGAGGCCCGGGCCGTAATGGGCGTATTTGCCGGAATTGGTGAGGATGGTGCGGGATGCCGGCGGCACGATCGGCTGCATCACCGTGCACCAGCAGGCATCGCGCACGAAGGCTATGCCGAAGTCCTCTAGGGCGGTGGCGATGCCGGCTTCGACGATGCGGGCATGGGTCGCGCGGCTCAGGGTGACGGTGAGCGCCACGTCAGCGTGTTTCGTCCGGCCGGCACAGAGTCTTGCCAGCGCCTGGCACTCGTTGAAGGAAAAATGCGGATTGCCGAGCGCCACGAGATCGACCGTGTCGCCGGTGGTCGGGTTGAAGTGGCGCCAGTCGTCGACAAGGTCGCTGCGGCTTACCTTAACCGTCGGAACCGAGTGGCCGCCGGTCGTGGCGGAGAGCGTGGGCGCCTCCGGCGTGACGCCGATGATGTGGAACATCGGTGCGGCCGAGGTCGTGGCGAAGGCGGCGCCGAAGGCCTTGAGGTCGTCGGCGCTCGGGCGGGCGTCCTCCAGGCCTGTGACAGCGGGAATGGCGTTCGGCGCAAGCGTGCCGACCCGGTAGCCGAGCAGCGGCCAGAAGCTGTCGTCGCGGCCGTCCATCGCCTCGACCTCGACGACCAGCCGCGCCTTGCGGTTGTCGTCCAGATGACATCCGGCCTCGGGCGCGCGGCCGGTGAGCGCGATGCAGATGTCGAGGAAATCCGGATATTTCATCGTGCGGGCGCCGAGCACGCTGTTGGCGTAGACGACGGCATTCGATTCGGCCCATGCGATGTTCTCGCCCTCTCCCGGCGCACTCTCCAACTGATAGGGCGCACAGGTGAAGGTCGGGCGGGCACCCATGCGGACATAGGCATCGGCCAGCGCGCTCGCTGCCATCGAGAGAACCGGGTCGGTGCCCTGTTCGCGCCAGCGTGCCTGATCGGCGGATATGGCATTGAGCGATGTCGGCACGACGACCCTGCCGCCCCAATCCGCGAGCTTTTCGGCGAAGTCGAGGCTCGCCGGACCGGTATAGATGCAGCCGTCGACATGGACCTGCGCGACGTCGATCAGGCGTTTCGCGCCGAGCAGTCCGGCCATGCGCACCACGATCCGCATGGCGGTGCGCGTCGCCTGCGGCACGGCGTCCGACAGCAGTTCCCGGTCCCTGTCGCTGAGCACAGGGCTGGGCAAGGCTGCGGGCGGGGCAGCCTCGTCCGGCCTGCGGCTGGCGCCCGGCTCGGATACCATGCCGGCCTCGATGCGGATCCTGTCCAGCCCTTCGAGGCGGGCGAAGGCTTGCCGCTCGATCACCGCGATCGGCAGGGAGCAGCCGTACATTTCCTCGGCGACCATGACGCCGAGCGTCAGGATCTCCTCGGCCTGAGAAAAGACCATGCCGGCCGGCGCCTTGCCGTTGAGGATGAGCTGCATCAGCACGGCGCTGCCGGTGCAGGAGCCTCGGCCGCCGGGGATCGCCAGGATCGTGCCCTCGAGACAGCGGCCATGCAGCGGGTGCGCCTGGTCGATCACCAGGCCGGTCTCCGGATCGACGCCGCCCCAGAAGCTCAGCGCCGTATCGGAAAAGAGCAACGACCCTTCGGCGGCACCTTCGATCAGCATCCGGGCGGGCGCGGCGAACGGGGTTCGATCGGTTTCGACAGACATGCACTTCCCTTCCCCACGTGACATCACCTTCGACTACCACGCCCGAGGGTCAAATCAAGCCGCGAGCCTTGCGCCCTGCAAAGTCATGGGGTGTCATGGCGGCCAGCTGCGCTATTTGAAGAAAAAGTTCGGTGCGATGTCGAATTCGACGGAAGCCGTTCGTCATGGGGAGTAGGTGCCGCTCCGGTGCGCCGTTTCTAAGAGGAGAACGACAATGCGTGTGATGGTTATGGTGAAGGCGACGCAGGACAGCGAAGAAGGCATCATGCCCTCGACCGAACTGTTCGAGCAGATGGGCAAGTTCAACGAGGAACTGGTGAATGCCGGCATCATGCTCTCGGGCGACGGATTGAAGCCGTCCAAGCTCGGCAAGCGGGTGGCCTTCGACGGCTCCAGCCGCCGGGTGATCGACGGTCCCTTCGCGGAGACCCGCGAGCTGGTGGCGGGCTACTGGATCTGGGAGGTCAAGGACATGGACGAGGCAGTGGAATGGGTGAAGCGCTGCCCCAATCCCATGCCCGGCCCGAGCGAGATCGAGATCCGTCCGTTCTACGAGATGGCGGATTTCGCCGAGATCGCCTCGGCCGAGGGACAGGCAAGCCACGACCGCGCCGGCGAAAAGCTTGCCGCACGCGACGGCAAGACCGTTTGAGCACCGGCACTCAGGAGAAAGGAACCGACATGACAAGGATGATCTTCGTCAACCTGCCGGTGCGCGACCTAGCCGCGTCGCAGGCCTTCTATGAGGCGCTCGGCGGAACGGTGAACCCGATGTTCTCCGACGAACAGGCCAAGTGCCTGCTGTTCTCCGAGGCGATCGGCGTGATGCTGCTGACGCACGAGCGCTACCGGCAGTTCACCAGCCGGCCGATCGGTGACGCGAGAATCCATAGCCAGGCACTGCTGGCGCTGAGCGTCGAGACACGTGACGGCGTCGACGCGGTCCTTGAAACGGCCTCGTCCGCCGGAGGCACGGCCGATCCCAACCCGCGCCAGGATCTCGGCTTCATGTACAGCCGCTCGGTCGAGGACCCGGACGGCAATGTCTGGGAGATCATGTGGATGGACCCGGCGGCGGCCGCCGGAGGACCGCCCGACGCCTAGGCGGAGCCATGCGGCAGGCGGGATTGCGGCCTTGGTCACGGTCACCGCCTGCCGTTGACTGACACAGCCGAGCCCGCATACTGCCGCCGCATGGAGACATCCGAAGCGCACAGGACGGCGGAGACCGTCTTTCGCATGGAGCGGGCCCGGCTGATCGCCGGGCTCGCCCGGATCGTGCGCGATGTCGGCCGGGCCGAGGAACTGGCGCAGGATGCGCTGGTGGTGGCGCTGGACCGCTGGCCGACGAGCGGCATTCCCGACAATCCTGCCGCCTGGCTGATGGCGACCGCCAAGCGGCGCGCCATCGATGCGCTGCGCCGCGCCCGCATGATGGAACGCAAGCACGGCGAGATCGGCCGCGATCTGGAGCTCGAACAGGACAACACGATCGAAGCGATCGAGGCGAGCATGGACGACGACATCGGCGACGAACGCCTGAGCCTGATCTTCACCGCCTGCCATCCGGTGCTTTCCACCGATGCGCGGCTGGCGCTGACGCTCCGGCTGATCGGCGGGCTGACGACGGACGAGATCGCCCGCGCCTTCCTGTCGAGCGAGACGACGATCGCGCAAAGGATCGTCCGGGCGAAGAAGAGCCTCGGCGGGGCCGGCATCGCCTATGAGGTGCCGCGCGGAGCCGAGCGCGACGCGCGCCTCGCCTCGGTGCTGGAAGTCGTCTACCTGATCTTCAACGAAGGCTATGCGGCCAGCGCCGGCGAAGACGCGATCCGGCCGCAACTCTGCGCCGAGGCTTTGCGCCTTGGCCGCATTCTCGCCGGTCTGGCCCCCGACGAACCGGAGGTGCATGGACTGCTGGCGCTCATGGAAATCCAGGCGTCGCGGCTTGTCGCCCGCAACGGGCCGGACGGCGTGCCGCTGACGCTCGAAACGCAGAACCGGGCGCGGTGGGACCAGTTGCTCATTCACCGGGGGTTCGCGGCGCTGGAGCGCGTGCGTGCGCTCGGCGGAGAAGACGGCGCTTACGCCCTGCAGGCGGCGCTGGCGGCCTGCCACGCCCGAGCGCGGAGCTTCGAGGACACGGACTGGCGGATGATCGCCGGGCTCTACGACCGGCTGCTTGCCGTCCTGCCCTCCCCCGTGGTGGCACTCAACCGGGCCGTCGCCCATGCGATGGCGTTCGGGCCGGAAACGGGGCTGGCGCTGCTGGATGCGCTGGAGGACGAGCCGGCGCTCAAGGGCTATGCACCGATGGCCGCCGCGCGGGGTGATTTCCTGCTGCGGGCCGGACGGCCGGCGGAGGCACGGACCTGCTTCGAGCGGGCGGCGGAACTCAGCGGCAATTCCGGCGAAAGGGCATTTCTGATGCGACGCGCGGATAACTGCGCGGCGTACTGATCGCCGCGCGAGACCGAAGAGGCAGCGCCCGTCACTGTGGAATGTGGATCTTCTCGCGAATGTGCTTCAGCGAGGCGACGATGGTGAAGGTCATGATCACCAGGAGCGTCCAGGAGCTCCATTTTCCGAGGTGGACGGTTGACCACGCGCCGAGCTGGTTCGGATAGTTCCAGACCGCAAAGAAGGTCGAGATATTCTCCGCCAGCCAGATGAAGAAACCGATCAGGATGAACGACAGGATCATCGGCATCTTCCTGTCCCTGTCCAAGGGTCGGAAGATCACCGTTGCACGCGCGTAGAGGCCGATCGCCAGGGCTGCGATGTACCACCGGTAGTCGCCGATGAAATGATGGGTGAAGAAGTTCACATAGATCGCGAGCGCGACCGCGGCCGCCATCCAGTAAGGCGGGTGATGGCGGATGCGGACATGCAGCAGCCGCCAGGCCTGGATGATGTAGCTGCCGACCGCCGCGTACATGAAACCGGAGAAAAGCGGCACACCCAGCACCTTGGTATAGGCGAAATCCGGATAGGACCAGGACTGGATCGCACCGGAGGTTTTGAACACTTCGAGCGCGAAGCCGACGACATGGAAGAGACAGATCGCCTTCAGTTCATCCAGCGTTTCAAGCTTCGCCCAGACCATCCAGAGCTGTATGACAATCGCGATGATCAGGAGGAGATCATAGCGCGGGATGCCGAACAGCCCCCCACGCGGGGTGACGAAGATCGATACGAAGAAAAGACCGGCAAAAAGACAGGCCCGCGCCTCCTTGATGCCGAACATCAGGAACTCGACGACGAAACGGCGGAAACCGGAAAGAGCCGGCGCCGGCGGCGAATCAATCAGCGCGCGGTCGAGCCTCTCCAGGCCCCATGGCCGCCGGATCGGCAAGGTCGAAATGCTCATTGTCGCTCCACTCGCTCCGCACTTGCCTGTCCCTATACTCCAGTTAGAAGGAGCGGATGGACAAAATGAAGGCAATATCCCCAGATCGACTAAAACGATTTGCCGCCGCGATTGCGGTGATCGTGATCGGCGTCACCCTGCGTCTCACCGGCTATGAAGTCGGCCTGCCTTATGGCTTTGTGAAATACGGCGGCTCGCTGCTCTGGGGAGTGATGGTCTATCTGCTCGTGACGGTGATCCTGCCCGACCGCCCGAGGCTGCAGCTCTTCATCTCGGTGATGATCGCGGTCGCGGCCGAACTTCTGAGGCTCTACCACACGCCATGGCTCGACGAATTCCGCCTGACGCTCGCCGGGGCGCTGCTGCTCGGGCGAATCTTCTCCGTCTGGAACATCGTTGCCTATCTGTCCGGGATCGCCGCCGCCGCGACGGTCGACCACGTTCTGACGACCCGCCAGCAACGCCCCTGACGAAAAAAGCCGGGTGATCGCTCACCCGGCTTCTTAATCGCATTCCCTTGCGGGAAGAACCTTACGCTGCTTCAGCTTCGGCTTCGGCGGCGACGCGGGCCTTGTCGGCTGCGCCCTTGGCATCGACGTCGCGCTCGACGAATTCGATGACGGCCATGGCGGCATTGTCGCCCTGGCGGAAGCCGGCCTTCATGATGCGCAGGTAGCCGCCGTTGCGGGTGGCGTAGCGCGAAGCGATGGCGTCGAACAGCTTCTTGACGGCGTCAAGGTCGCGGATCTGCGAGATGGCCTGACGACGAGCGTGCAGGTCGCCGCGCTTGCCCAGCGTGACGAGCTTTTCGACGATCGGGCGAATTTCCTTCGCCTTCGGCAGGGTGGTGACGATCTGCTCATGGGTGATGAGCGAAGCAGCCATGTTGGCGAACATCGCCTTACGATGGCTGGCGGTACGGTTCAGCTTGCGACCGGCTTTCTGGTGGCGCATTGCTATTCTCCTTCTACGCAGGCTCGCGCTTTATGCGGCGCCCTGCCGTTTCCTGACACATACAGGCATCCGCCTGCAGTTTGACTGGAAAAGGCAGAGGTAAACCTGCCTTTCTTGTTTCTTAGTATTGGTCTTCGTAGCGCTTGGCGAGATCTTCGATGTTCTCGGGCGGCCATGCGGGCACTTCCATGCCGAGGTGCAGGCCCATGGAAGCGAGAACTTCCTTGATTTCGTTCAGCGACTTGCGGCCAAAGTTCGGAGTGCGGAGCATTTCTGCTTCGGTCTTCTGAATGAGGTCGCCGATATAGACGATGTTGTCGTTCTTCAGGCAGTTGGCCGAACGGACCGAAAGCTCGAGCTCGTCGACCTTCTTGAGGAGGGCCGGGTTGAACGCGAGTTCGGTGACGGCTTCCTCTTCGACTTCCTTCTGCGGCTCGTCGAAATTGACGAAGACGCCGAGCTGGTCCTGGAGAATGCGGGCCGCGAAGGCGACAGCATCTTCACCGGTGATCGAACCGTCGGTCTCGATGGTCATCGTCAGCTTGTCGTAGTCGAGAACCTGGCCTTCGCGGGTGTTTTCCACCTTGTAGGACACTTTCTTGACCGGCGAATACAGGCTGTCGACCGGGATGAGGCCGATGGGAGCATCTTCCGCACGATTGCGCTCGGCCGGAACATAGCCCTTGCCGTTGGCGACGGTGAATTCCATGCGGATTTCAGCGCCCTCGTCGAGGGTGCAGATAACATGGTTCGGGTTGAGGATTTCGATATCGCCAACCGTCTGGATGTCACCGGCGGTCACGACGCCCGGACCCTGCTTGCGCACGACCATGCGCTTCGGATCATCGCCGTCCATCTTGATGGCGATTTCCTTGATGTTGAGCACGATGTCGGTCACGTCTTCCCGGACGCCCGGGATCGACGAGAACTCGTGCAGCACGCCGTCGATCTGCACGGCGGTGACGGCACCACCACGCAGCGACGACAACAGCACGCGACGCAGCGCGTTGCCGAGCGTCAGGCCGAAACCGCGTTCCAGCGGCTCGGCGACGAGGGTCGCCTTGGTGCGGCCGGACGAGGTGAACTCGACCTTGTTCGGCTTGATCAGTTCCTGCCAATTCTTCTGAATCATTATTTTACCTTCCGTTCGTCGCCACCATCCAATCGTGGCTACCGAGCTAACACCGAGAGGAGCGCCTCAGCGCTCATCGGCGGGATGAAAGATGATCAGACGCGACGCTTCTTGCGCGGGCGGCAACCATTGTGCGGGATCGGGGTCACGTCGCGGATCGAGGTGATCATGAAACCCGCAGCCTGCAGAGCGCGCAGAGCGGATTCACGACCCGAACCCGGACCGCAAACTTCCACTTCGAGCGACTTCATGCCGTGTTCCTGCGCCTTCTTGGCAGCATCTTCAGCGGCGATCTGTGCGGCGAACGGGGTCGACTTGCGCGAACCCTTGAAGCCCTTGGCGCCGGCCGACGACCAGGCAATGGCATTGCCCTGCGCGTCGGTGATGGTGATCATGGTGTTGTTGAACGTCGAGTTGACGTGGGCAACGCCCGACGAGATATTTTTGCGTTCGCGACGGCGAATGCGGGTGGCTTCCTTGGCCATGATGTCCCTTTCGTTGATCTAAACACCGCCGTAGTTCCAGCGGCTACACCGGAAAGGGCCAAGACAGCCCCTTACCAAACTCAAAGAAGGCCGGCACTGACGCGCCAGCCTTCCATCCCGGAAGATCCGGAAATTACTTCTTCTTACCAGCGATCGCCTTTGCCGGGCCCTTGCGGGTGCGGGCATTGGTGTGGGTGCGCTGACCACGAACCGGAAGGCCGCGACGATGGCGCAGGCCACGGTAGCAACCGAGGTCCATGAGGCGCTTGATATTCATCGCGGTATCGCGACGAAGATCGCCCTCGACCTGGTAATCGCGGTCGATGGTTTCGCGGATTGCCAGAACTTCGGCATCCGTGAGCTGATGAACGCGACGCTCAGCCGGAATACCGACCTTCTCGACGATTTCAGCAGCGAATTTCGGACCAATCCCGTGAATGTAGGTCAGCGCAATAACTACGCGCTTCGCGGTCGGGATGTTGACGCCAGCGATACGTGCCACGCCTATTCTCCTTGCTTCCAGTTGCCATCCGGCAAGTGGTGTCTCGTTACACGGCCTTTCGGGCCGCAATTACAAATAAGGTTCTCAACAAGTCAAAACGATCGAACCCGGTCTTCCCGAAGGAAGAACGCGCCGATCGCATAATTGCCGCGAGTTGGCGCGCTATTTAGCGGAATCAGTTGCTGAAAGCAACCGGTCCCGCGAAGATTCTTGAAATGTCCCGCCAGGCTCAGAGCTTGGCGAGTACAGCTTCTATGTCCGCCGTGACGGCGTCGATCTCGGCCATGCCGTCCACGGACTTCAGGATGCCCTTGGCATAGTAGTAGCCGATCAGCGGCGAGGTCTTCTTGTAGTAGTCCTGAAGCCGCGTGGTCATCGTCTCGGCATTGTCATCCGGACGACGCTTGAATTCCGTCGAACCACACTTGTCGCAAACACCCTCGGCCTTCGGCTTCTGCAGCCGGTCGTGGTAGCCGGTGCCGCACTTGGCGCAGGTGTAGCGGCCCGAGACGCGGTCGACGAGGACCGAATCATTGACCTGAAGCTCGATCACGACGTCGAGCTTGATCCCCTTGGCCGAAAGCATCGCCTCGACCGAATCGGCCTGAACGAGCGTGCGCGGGTAACCATCGAGAATAAACCCCTTGGCGCAATCCGGCTGATCGATCCGCTCCGACACGATGGCATTGACGATATCGTCGGATACGAGATTACCCGCATCCATCACCGCCTTGGCGCGCTTCCCGACATCCGTGCCGGCGCTGACCGCAGCGCGGAGCATGTCACCGGTGGAGAGCTGCGGAATACCGTACTTCTCGACAATACGCTGGGCCTGGGTGCCCTTCCCCGCGCCCGGCGGCCCCAAAAGGATAAGTCTCATCGTCCCCTCTTTCCTCCACGCAACTTCGACTTCTTGATCAGGCCCTCATATTGCTGGGCAATCAGGTGACCCTGGATCTGTGCTACAGTATCAAGGGTAACGCTGACAACAATCAAAAGCGAAGTACCACCAAGGGCTAATGGAATGCCCGTCTGGGCAACCAGCATCTCGGGAAGGATACAGACGAAGACGAGGTAGAGCGCGCCGACCACGGTGATGCGGGTCAGGACGTAGTCGATGTATTCCGCGGTCCGCTCGCCCGGACGGATGCCCGGGATGAAGCCGCCGTGCTTCTTCAGATTGTCGGCCGTGTCCTTCGGATTGAAGACGATAGCCGTGTAGAAGAAGGCGAAGAAGGCGATCAGCGCACCATAGAGCGCCATGTAGAGCGGCTGACCATGGCCGAGCGCCGAGACGATCGTCGTCGCCCAGGCCGGCAGCGTCGAAGTGCCGGCAAAGCCCGCGGCCGTGGCCGGCAGAAGCAGCAGCGACGAAGCGAAGATGGCGGGAATGACGCCCGAGGTGTTTAGCTTCAGCGGCAGGTGCGAGGTGTCGCCCTGGAACATGCGGTTGCCAACCTGGCGCTTCGGATACTGGATCAGCAGGCGGCGCTGGGCGCGCTCAACGAAGACGATCAGGGCAATGACGCCGATCGCCACGAGAATCACCGTGAGGATGATCACGGTCGAGAGCGCACCGGTACGGCCAAGATCGAGCGTGTGGGCAAGCGCGGTCGGCAGACCGGCGGCAATGCCGGCGAAGATGATCAGCGAAATGCCGTTGCCGATGCCGCGCGAGGTGATCTGCTCGCCGAGCCACATCAGGAACATGGTGCCGCCCAGCAGCGTGACGACGGTCGAAATGCGGAAGAACCAGCCCGGATCGGCCACCATGCCCTGCCCGCTTTCCAGACCGACGGCAATGCCATAGGCCTGGAGCGTGCCAAGCAGTACGGTGCCGTAGCGGGTGTACTGGTTGATGATCTTGCGACCCTGCTCGCCCTCTTTCTTGAGGTTCTCGAGCGTCGGGACGACCGAGGTCATCAGCTGAACGATGATCGAGGCAGAGATATAGGGCATGATGCCCAGGGCAAAAATCGCCATGCGCTCGACGGCGCCGCCGGAGAACATGTTGAAGAGGCCGAGAATGCCGCCCGACTGGCCCTGGAAGGCCGCCGCATAGGCTTCGGGGTTGAGGCCGGGCAGCGGAATGTGGGTGCCCAGGCGATAGACAAGCAAGGCGGCCAGCGTGAACCACAGACGCTTCTTCAGATCCTCCGCCTTGGCGAAGGTCGAGAAATTGAGATTCGAGGCCAATTGTTCCGCTGCCGAAGCCATGAAATTCTCCGCAAAACCAAAACCGCGGCAAATATGCCGGACCGGTGGCTATCGTCCAATGTTTTTAAGAAAACGGGGCGTCGGAGAGATTGCGCGGCAATCGCATGCCTCACCCTTGTTTTCCAGAATATCCCGGAAGACGAAACGACGTCATTCCGTCCTGGGATCGTGAGGCTCACATATGGGAGCAAAATCGCCCGGTGTGAAGCACCCCGGGCGATCTATTCAAGACTTATTCAGAGGCCTCGACAGCAGCGGCGAGCTGCTTGATCGAGCCGCCGGCCTTTTCGATCTTCTCGACGGCGGTCTTCGACGCGCCGGCAACCTCGAGGGTCACCTTGGTGGTCAGTTCGCCACCCGAGAGAACACGAACGCCGTCCTTGGCACGACGGATGACGCCGGCTGCCTTGAGCGCAGCAGCATCGATCGTTGCCTTCGGGTCGAGCTTCTTGGCATCGATCGCGGTCTGGATACGGCCGAGCGAAACGGTGGCGTATTCCGACTTGAAGATGTTGTTGAAGCCGCGCTTCGGCAGACGACGATAGATCGGCATCTGGCCGCCCTCGAAGCCGTTGATCGCAACGCCCGAACGAGCCTTCTGACCCTTGACGCCGCGGCCACCGGTCTTGCCCTTGCCGGAACCGATACCGCGACCAACGCGGATACGGTCCTTGGAGGCGCCTTCGTTGTCCTTGATTTCATTCAGTTTCATGATGGTTCCCTCCGTCTCACTTCTCGTCGACGACGCGAACGAGATGCTGGACAGCACGGATCATGCCACGAACGGAAGGCGTATCTTCCAGGGTGCGGACCCGGTGCATCTTGTTGAGGCCCAGACCAACCAGCGTTGCGCGCTGGACAGCCGGACGGCGAATGGGGCTGCCGATCTGTTCGATCGTAACCGTCTTTGCTTCAGTCTTCTTCGTAGCCTTGGCCATGGATCAGACTCCTCTTATTCTTCAGAGGCATTGCCGGAAGCGGCACGGCGAGCCTGGAGCGTGGCGAATTTCAGGCCGCGCTGAGCTGCAATGTCCTTCGGATGCACCTGGTGCTTCAGGGCGTCGAATGTGGCGCGAACCATGTTGTACGGGTTCGAAGAGCCGGTCGACTTGGCGACGACGTCATGCATGCCGAGCGTTTCGAACACGGCGCGCATCGGACCACCGGCGATGATGCCGGTACCGGCCTTGGCCGAGCGCAGCAGAACCTTGCCGGCGCCATGGCGACCGTTGACGTCATGGTGGAGCGTACGGCCGTCGCGCAGCGGTACGAAGATCAGCTCGCGCTTGGCAGCTTCGGTCGCCTTGCGGATGGCTTCCGGCACTTCGCGTGCCTTGCCGTGTCCGAAACCAACGCGGCCCTTCTGGTCGCCGACGACGACGAGGGCTGCAAAGCCGAAACGACGGCCGCCCTTGACTACCTTGGCGACGCGGTTGATCGCGACCAGCTTGTCGACGAATTCGCTATCGCGTTCTTCACGGTTCTGACGGTCATCCCGCGAACCACGCTTTTCTTGTGCCATTGTCCTTTTCCTTTTTCTTTTCCGGGTGCAATCGGCAGATTACGTATAATTCCGCCCTGCCCTTCGGGCATGGACGCGAATCCGGGAGTGTCCGGCAATAAGCCGGAAATCCGCCCGGACGCAAGCCCGGGCGGCATTTCTTAGAAGTTCAGACCGCCTTCGCGGGCAGCTTCCGCCAGGGCCTTGATGCGGCCGTGGTAGATGAATGCGCCACGGTCGAAAACAACTTCCTTGACGCCGGCCTTGACGGCACGCTCGGCAACCAGCTTGCCGACCGCTGCAGCTGCAGCGGTGTCGGCGCCGGTCTTCAGGCCCGAGCGCAGATCGGTATCGAGGGTCGATGCTGCGGCCAAAGTGCGGCCTGCGACATCGTCGATGATCTGAGCGTAGATGTTCTTCGACGAGCGATGTACCGACAGACGCGGACGGCCATTGGCCACCGCCTTGATCTGACGCCGCACGCGATTGGCACGACGTACAAGTGCTTCTTTCCTGCTTGCCATTTCGCGCGTTCCTTACTTCTTCTTGCCTTCTTTGCGGACGATCCGCTCTTCGGCATACTTCACACCCTTGCCCTTGTAGGGCTCGGGGCCGCGATATTCGCGGATCTCAGCAGCGACCTGACCGACCTGCTGCTTGTTGATGCCGGAGACGATGATTTCAGTCGGCTTCGGAACCGCGATCGAGATACCGACCGGCGGCTCATAGACCACATCGTGGCTGAAGCCGAGGGCCAGCTGCAGGTTCTTGCCCTGCAGAGAAGCGCGGTAACCGACGCCGTTGATCTCGAGCTTGCGCTCGAAACCGTCCTTGACGCCCTTGAAGATGTTCTCGACCATCGTGCGGGACATGCCCCACTTGGACCGAGCATCCTTGGACTCGTTACGCGGCATGACGACAACGGCGTTGTCTTCGAGCGCGACCGAGATTTCGTCATTCGCGACGAAGAAGAGTTCGCCCTTCGGGCCCTTTGCAGTCACCTTCTGGCCGTCGACGACGGCCGTGATCCCTGCAGGAACCGGAACGGGCTTTTTACCGATACGAGACATGTCTTGATCCTGTCTGTTCGCTAGGGAGATCCTTGCTCAGTCTTAGAAGACCGAGCAAAGAACCTCGCCACCAACATTCTGTTCGCGAGCCTGGTGATCGGCCATTACACCCTTCGGAGTCGAAAGGATCGTAATGCCGAGGCCGTTCGCGACCTGCGGGATGGACTTGACCGAGACATAAACTCGGCGGCCCGGCTTGGAGACGCGGCCGATTTCGCGGATGACCGAAGCACCTTCGTAGTACTTCAGTTCGATCTGCAGTTCGGCCTTGCCATTGTCGTACTTAACTTCGGAATAACCGCGGATGTAGCCTTCAGCCTGAAGGACATCGAGAACGCGTGCACGAAGGTTGGAGGCCGGGGTCGAAACCGAGCTCTTGCGGCGTGCGGCGCCATTGCGGATACGGGTGAGCATATCGCCCAACGGATCAGTCATCGTCATTTGTCCGTCTCCTTACCAGCTCGACTTGACAATGCCCGGCACCTTGCCGGTATTGCCCAGCTCGCGAAGCGCGATACGCGACATCTTGAGCTTGCGGTAGAACGCACGCGGGCGACCGGTGACTTCGCAACGGTTGCGAATACGGGTCTTGGAGCCATCGCGCGGCAGTTCTGCCAGCTTAAGGGTTGCCTTGAACCGGTCTTCGATCGAAAGCGACTGGTTCATGATGATCGCCTTGAGGCCAGCCCGCTTGGCAGCCTGGCTGGCAACGATCTTGCGGCGGCGCTTGTTCTTTTCAACTGCGCTGGTCTTCGCCATATGGAAGTTCCTCTTCTACGCTCGTCGTTACGGTTACTGACGGAAGGGGAAGTTGAACTCTTTCAGGAGAGCCCGAGCTTCGTCGTCCGAGTTTGCCGTCGTGCAAACGATGATGTCCATGCCCCACATCTGATCAACCTTGTCGTAGTTGATCTCAGGGAACACAATGTGTTCCTTGATGCCCATGGCGAAGTTGCCACGGCCATCGAAGGACTTCGGGTTCAGGCCCCTAAAGTCGCGAACGCGCGGAAGCGCGATGTTGATCAGACGGTCCAGGAACTCATACATGCGAGCGCCGCGCAGGGTGACCTTTGCGCCGATCGGCATGTTCTCCCGCAACTTGAAGCCGGCGATCGAGTTACGGGCGCGGGTGATGACCGGCTTCTGACCGGCAATCGCGGCCAGGTCGGCAGCAGCCACGGTGGGCTTCTTCGAATCAGCGGTCGCTTCACCGACGCCCATGTTGATCACGATCTTGTCGAGCTTCGGGATCTGCATCTCGTTCGAGAAGTTGAACTGCTCCTGCAGCGCCTTGCGGATGCGGGAGACATATTCCTGCTTGAGCCGCGGCTCATACTTTGCATCAGCCATCGATCACATCTCCCGAACGCTTGGCCACACGCACCTTCTTGCCCTCGACGACCTTGAAACCGACGCGGGTCGGCTTGCCGTCCGTGTCAGCGACAGCGAGGTTGGACAGGTGGATGGAGGCTTCCTTGTTGATGATGCCGGCTTCGGCGGTCTGGGTCTGGCGCTGGTGACGCTTCACCATGTTCACGCCACGCACAACCGCGCGATCTTCCTTCGGCATCACTTGAATGACTTCACCGGTGCGGCCCTTGTCCTTACCGGTCAATACGACGACCTTGTCGCCCTTGCGGATCTTTTGCATCGCCATGGCTCCTTACAGTACTTCCGGAGCCAGCGAGATGATCTTCATGTGGTTCTTGGCGCGAAGTTCGCGCGGAACCGGTCCGAAGATACGGGTGCCGATCGGCTCTTTCTTGTTGTCGATAAGAACAGCTGCGTTGTTATCGAAGCGGATGACGCTGCCGTCGGCGCGACGGATGTCCTTGGCGGTGCGCACGACAACCGCCTTCATCACGTCACCCTTCTTCACGCGGCCGCGCGGAATAGCTTCCTTGATCGAGACGACGATGATGTCGCCGACAGAAGCATATTTGCGCTTGGAGCCGCCCAGCACCTTGATGCACATGACACGACGTGCGCCGGAATTATCCGCCACGTCGAGGTTAGTCTGCATCTGAATCATGTCAGGTCGCCTTCTTGTTGTACCGAAACGGTTGGGCTGGAAGCCCCCTATCCCGGCTTATGAGTAATTTCGAATGTCGCGCGGAAAGAACTTGCCAGGGTGGTTTCCCGTAGAGGGACCTTCCGTGCGCTCAAAGCAAAAGAACGCCCGTTGCCGGAGCGTTCCTGCGCCAATGGCCTGCTTCATACAGATTTCTGCGTCTGGCGCAAGGGCCAGGCGCAAAACTCTATAAAATTAAGCGTGGGCGGATACCACCGTCCAGCGCTTGTCCTTGGAGATCGGTGCGCATTCCTCGATGGAAACCACGTCACCAACCTTGTACTGGTTGTTCTCGTCGTGAGCCTTGTACTTCTTCGACCGGCGAACGGTCTTCTGAAGCAGCGGATGAGCGAATCGACGCTCGACGCGGACAACAACGGTCTTTTCGTTCTTGTCGGAGACAACGACGCCCTGCAGAATGCGTTTAGGCATAATTTTCTGGTCCTTTAGGCCTTGGCTTCTGCCGCCTTCTGGCGGGCAATGGTTTTCACGCGTGCGATGTCACGACGGACTTCCTGGATACGCGAAGACTTTTCGAGCTGGCCGGTCGCCTTCTGGAAGCGCAGGTTGAACTGCTCCTTCTTCAGCTTGGCAAGCTCGTCATTCAATTGATCGGCGCTCATGGCGCGAACGTCTGCGGCTTTCATGGGCTTGATCCTCACTCTGCAATGCGCTGAACGAAGCGCGTCTTGACCGAGAGCTTGGCCGAGCCGAGACGAAGCGCCTCCCGGGCGATCTCCTCGGACACGCCGTCGATCTCGAACATCATACGGCCGGGCTTGACCTTGCAGGCCCAGTACTCGACCGAACCCTTACCCTTACCCATACGCACTTCGGTCGGCTTGGCGGTAACCGGAACGTCGGGGAATACCCGGATCCAGACACGGCCAGCACGCTTCATGTAGCGGGTGATCGCACGACGAGCAGCTTCAATTTCGCGGGCGTTGACGCGGTTCGGCTCAAGAGACTTGAGACCGAACTCGCCGAATGCCAGGTCGAAACCGCCCTTGGCAACACCCTTGATGCGGCCCTTGAACTGCTTGCGGTACTTTGTACGCTTTGGCTGCAACATTTTCTTATTCTCCGAACTTATCTTTCGCCAGCGTCAATCAAGCGTTTTCGCGGCGACGATCGCCACGATCGCCACGATCGCCACGGCTTGCGGGACCCTGGGCATCGCTATCGAGAGCGCGACGCTCGGAGGCCATCGGATCGTGCTCAAGGATTTCGCCCTTGAAGATCCAGACCTTGACGCCGCAGATGCCATAAGCGGTTTCGGCTTCAGCCGTGCCGTAGTCGATGTCGGCGCGGAGCGTATGAAGCGGAACGCGACCTTCGCGATACCATTCGGTACGCGCGATTTCGGCACCGCCGAGACGGCCGGCGCAGGTGATCTTGATGCCTTCGGCACCCAGACGCATGGCCGACTGCACGGCGCGCTTCATGGCGCGACGGAACGCGATACGACGCTCCAGCTGCTGGGTGATCGACTGGGCAACGAGCGTTGCGTCGACTTCCGGCTTGCGCACTTCAACAATGTTGAGGTGCGTTTCGGAGTTGGTCATCTCCGAGAGCTTCTTGCGAAGCTTCTCGATGTCTGCGCCCTTCTTGCCGATGATCAGACCCGGACGAGCCGAGTGGATCGTGACGCGGCACTTCTTGTGCGGACGCTCGATGACCACCTTGGCGATACCAGCCTGCTTCAGCTCTTCCATCAGGTAAGCGCGGATCTTCAGATCCTCGTGGAGCAGCTTGCCGTATTCGGCATTGTCGGCGAACCAACGGCTGTCCCAGGTGCGGTTGATGCCGAGACGGAAACCGATCGGATTGATTTTCTGACCCATTATGCGGCCTCCCCATTGGCTTCGACTTCGCGCACAACGATGGTGAGGTGCGAGAACGGCTTTTCGATGCGCGATGCGCGGCCACGGCCACGAGCGTGGAAACGCTTCATGGTGATCGACTTGCCGACATAGGCTTCCGCCACGATCAGCTGGTCGACGTCGAGATCATGGTTGTTCTCGGCGTTTGCGATCGCCGATTCCAGGGTCTTGCGAACCGTGCCGGCGATGCGCTTGCGGGAGAATTCCAAGTCGGCGAGCGCGCGCTCGACCTTCTTGCCGCGGATCAGCGCGGCAACCAGGTTGAGCTTCTGCGGGCTGACGCGGATCGTGCGCGCAACAGCTTGCGCCTCGTTGTCCTTCAGCCGACGTTCGGCTTTTGCCTTGCCCATTGTTACTTCCTCTTCGCCTTCTTGTCCGCACCGTGACCGTAATAGGTCCGGGTCGGAGAGAATTCACCGAACTTATGTCCGACCATGTCTTCGTTGACGCTGACCGGAACATGCTTGCTGCCGTTGTAGACGCCGAAGGTGAGACCGACGAACTGCGGCAGGATCGTGGAGCGACGGCTCCAGATCTTGATCACTTCGCTACGACCGCCCTCACGAACCTTCTCAGCCTTCTTGAGAAGATAGCCGTCAACAAACGGGCCTTTCCATACTGAACGAGCCATTTCTGACTAACCTCTCTTACTTCTTCTTCAGGTGGCGGGAGCGCATGATGAACTTGTCGGTCGACTTGTTCGAGCGAGTCCGCTTGCCCTTGGTCGGCTTGCCCCACGGCGAAACCGGGTGGCGGCCACCGGAGGTGCGGCCTTCACCACCACCGTGCGGGTGGTCGACCGGGTTCATGACGACACCGCGGTTGTGCGGGGTCTTGCCACGCCAGCGGGTACGACCGGCCTTACCGTCGTTGATGTTGCCGTGGTCCGGGTTGGAAACGGCGCCGATGGTGGCCAGGCAGGAGCCGGGGACCAGACGCTGTTCGCCGGAGTTCAGGCGAAGGATTGCCATGCCTGCATCGCGGCCGACCAGCTGGACATAGGTGCCTGCAGAGCGAGCGATCTGACCGCCCTTGCCCGGCTTCATTTCGACGTTGTGCACGATCGAGCCGACCGGGATGTACTGCAGCGGCATGGCGTTGCCGGGCTTGACGTCGACAGCCTTCTCAGACGCGATGACCTTGTCACCGGCGGCGAGACGCTGCGGCGCCAGGATATAGGCCTGCTCGCCGTCGGCATAGCTCACCAGAGCGATGAACGCGGTGCGGTTCGGGTCGTATTCCAGACGCTCGACGGTGCCTTCGACTTCGAACTTGCGACGCTTGAAGTCGACCAGACGGTAGGTGCGCTTGTGACCACCGCCGATGAAGCGGGCGGTGATGCGGCCGAGGTTGTTACGGCCACCGCTCTTGGACAGACCTTCCGTCAGCGCCTTGACCGGCTTGCCCTTGTAGAGGCTGGAGCGGTCGACGATGACGAGCTGGCGCTGGCTCGGCGTGATCGGATTGAAATGTTTCAATGCCATTGTTCTTGTTCCCTACCTCAGACGCCCGTCGACACGTCGATGGACTGACCTTCGGCGAGCGTGATGATCGCCTTCTTGACGTCCTTCTGCTTGCCGGCGAAGCCGCGGAAACGCTTTACCTTGCCCTTGCGGACCAGCGTGTTCACAGCGGTGACCTTGACACCGAAGAGCGCTTCGACAGCAGCCTTGATTTCCGGCTTGCTGGCACCCTTGGCGACGTTGAAGACAACCTGGTTCTGTTCGGATACCATGGTCGACTTTTCCGTGATCGACGGAGAGACGATCACATCGTAGTGGCGAAGATCAGTCATTTGAACCGCTCCTCCAGAGCTTCAACCGCAGCCTTGGAAAGCACGAGCTTGCCGCGACGCAGGATGTCGTAAACGTTGATGCCCTGAACCGGCAGAACATCGATGTTCGGGATGTTTGCCGCTGCGAGCTTGAAGTTGCTGTCGATCTCGGCGCCGCCGATGACCAGAGCATTGGTGAGGCCGAGGGTGGCGAAGTTGCCGACCAGAGCCTTGGTCTTGGCTTCGGCAGCCGTCAGCTGATCGACGATGATCAGGTCTTCCGACTTGAGCTTGGCCGAGAGCGCATGACGCAGGGCCAGGGCGCGAACCTTCTTCGGCAGATCATGGGCGTGGCTGCGAACAACCGGGCCATGAGCCTTGCCGCCGCCGCGGAACTGCGGAGCGCGTGCCGAATGGTGACGCGCGCGGCCGGTGCCCTTCTGCTTGTACATCTTGGCGCCGGTGCGGGAAACTTCCGCACGGGTCTTGGTCTTGTGCGTACCCTGGCGCTTGTTGGCGAGCTGGTAGCGGATCATGCGGGCGAGAATGTCCTCGCGCGGATCGAGACCGAAGATCGCATCCGACAGGGAAACCTTGCCGGCGTCTTTGCCCTCGAGGGTCGTGACGTTCAATTCCATGGTGTGGCTCCCTTACTTCGCTGCCGACTTGACGGCGTCGCGCACGATGATCCAGGAACCCTTGGAGCCGGGAACGGCACCCTTCACAAGGATCAGACCGCGATCTTCATCGGTCGAAACGACTTCCAGATTCTGGGTGGTGACGCGGGTCTGGCCCATGTGACCGGCCATGCGCTTGCCCTTCCACACGCGACCCGGATCCTGGTTGGAACCGGTCGAACCGTGCGAACGGTGCGATACCGACACGCCGTGCGTTGCACGCAGGCCGCCGAAGTTATGGCGCTTGATGGCGCCGGCAAAACCCTTACCGATGGTCGTGCCGGTCACGTCGACCAGCTGGCCAGCGGCAAAATGGCCGGCGGTGAGCTGGGTGCCGACGTCGATGAGGTTTTCTTCCGAGACGCGGAACTCGACGAGCTTCGCCTTCGGCTCGACGCTGGCCGCGGCAAAATTGCCGCGCATGGCCTTCGACGTATTCTTGACCTTTGCCTGGCCGGCGCCGAGCTGCACGGCGACATAGCCGTTCCTCTCGGTCGTACGCTGGGCAACGACCTGTACGTTATCCAGACGCAGAACTGTTACGGGGATATGCTCGCCGGCGTCGTTGTAGACGCGGGTCATTCCCACTTTCTGTGCAATCACACCTGAACGCATTGGTTCATTCCTCTTGAGAGTCGCGCCAGGTTCCGAAGAACCCGAAGCTTGCCTCTTTGTTTAAGGATTCCATTCAAGCCCTTCCGGACTATCAGGTTTCCCGTTTCGAGAAGTCGTTGGCAGGTCTTGCCACGTACCTTCCTTGTTATTTCGGCTCTCGCCGGAATCTTTTTCTTAGAGCTTGATCTCGACGTCTACGCCGGCAGCCAGGTCGAGCTTCATCAGAGCGTCAACGGTCTGCGGGGTCGGATCAACGATGTCGAGCAGGCGCTTATGGGTGCGCATCTCGAACTGTTCACGGCTCTTCTTGTCGACGTGGGGCGACCGGTTGACGGTGAACTTTTCAATGCGGGTCGGGAGCGGTACCGGGCCGCGAACGCTTGCACCGGTGCGCTTTGCGGTCGAGACGATCTCCCGCGTAGAGGCATCGAGAACCCGGTGATCAAACGCCTTGAGGCGGATGCGGATATTCTGGCCGTTCATTCGACTTATCCTTGTTTCTTTTCTTGCGTCCCGCATGCGCAGAGACAGTGAATTACGAATTGCTGGCCGGCCCCTGATTTTCAAAAATCACAGGGACACCGCGGGGCGTCCCTGTCACTTATAAAGCATGAGGTGCCCTGCCCGCCCCGATCGCAAGAGCTGATCGGAAAATGCAGCGCAACAATCGGATGATGCAAATCACCATCCGACTCTGTTCTGGCCGGCGACATACACTGCCGCCGGCAATTCGTCAATCGATTACTCGATGATCGAGGCGACGATGCCGGCGCCGACGGTGCGGCCGCCTTCGCGGATGGCGAAGCGCAGCTTTTCTTCCATGGCGATCGGCACGATCAGTTCGACTTCAACCGTGACGTTGTCGCCCGGCATGACCATTTCCGTGCCTTCCGGAAGCGAGACGATGCCCGTCACGTCGGTGGTGCGGAAGTAGAACTGCGGACGGTAGTTGGTGAAGAACGGCGTATGACGGCCGCCTTCTTCCTTCGTCAGGATGTAGGCTTCGGCCTTGAACTTCTTGTGCGGCTTGACCGAACCCGGCTTGCACAGGATCTGACCACGCTCGACGCCGTCACGGGCAACGCCGCGGATCAGAGCGCCGATGTTGTCGCCGGCCTGGCCCTGGTCGAGCAGCTTGCGGAACATTTCAACGCCGGTCACCGTCGTCTTGGTGGTCGGACGAATGCCGACGATCTCGACTTCTTCGCCGACCTTGACGATGCCACGCTCGACGCGGCCGGTCACGACCGTGCCACGGCCCGAGATCGAGAACACGTCTTCGATCGGCATCAGGAAGGGCTGGTCGATCGGACGCTCAGGCGTCGGGATGTAGGCGTCAACGGCGGCCATCAGCTCGCGAACGGCATCTTCGCCGATCGTCTTGTTGCTGTCTTCGAGAGCAGCCAGAGCCGAACCCTTGATGATCGGGATTTCGTCGCCCGGGAAATCGTAGGACGACAGGAGTTCGCGCATTTCCAGCTCGACGAGTTCGAGAAGCTCGGCGTCGTCAACCTGGTCGACCTTGTTGAGGAACACGACGATTGCCGGAACGCCGACCTGACGGGCGAGCAGGATGTGCTCGCGGGTCTGCGGCATCGGGCCGTCGGCAGCCGAGCAAACCAGGATCGCGCCGTCCATCTGGGCAGCACCGGTGATCATGTTCTTGACGTAGTCGGCGTGGCCGGGGCAGTCGACGTGGGCGTAGTGGCGGTTCGCCGTCTCATATTCGACGTGCGCCGTCGAAATGGTGATGCCGCGGGCCTTTTCTTCCGGTGCCGCGTCGATCTGGTCATAGGCCTTGAATTCACCGAAGTACTTGGTGATCGCTGCCGTCAGGGACGTCTTGCCATGGTCGACGTGGCCGATCGTACCGATGTTGACGTGCGGCTTATTGCGCTCAAACTTACTCTTTGCCATTTTCGGCTCTCCATTCTTGGTCCCGCTTGCGGGAAATTCCGTTTAGTCTTTAAGGCTTGGATTGTATTCCGATCACTTCTGACCGGAATACTTTGCCTGGATTTCAGCTGCGACGTTGCTCGGTACCGGCGAGTAGTGATCGAACACCATCGAGTACTGGGCGCGGCCCTGGCTCATCGAGCGCAGGTTGTCGACATACTTGAACATGTTGGCCAGCGGTACGTGAGCGTTGATCACGATCGCAATGCCGCGCTGTTCCTGGCCCTGGATCTGGCCACGGCGGGAGTTCAGGTCGCCGATGACGTCGCCGACGTAATCTTCCGGGGTCACCACTTCGACCTTCATCATCGGCTCGAGGAGCTGAGCGCCGGCCTTCTTGGCTGCTTCACGGAAGCAAGCACGCGAGGCGATTTCGAAGGCGAGGACCGAGGAGTCGACGTCGTGGTAAGCGCCGTCGATCAGGGTTGCCTTGACGCCGAGCATCGGGAAGCCCGCGAGCGGACCCGAAGACAGAACGCTTTCGATACCCTTCTGAACACCTGGGATGTATTCCTTCGGAACAGCACCACCGACGATCTTCGATTCGAACTTGAACTCGTCGCCGTCCGGGTTCGGTTCGAACACGAGCTTGACGCGCGCGAACTGACCGGTACCACCCGACTGCTTCTTGTGGGTGTAGTCTTCTTCGTGCTGACGCGTGATGGTTTCGCGGTAGGCAACCTGCGGAGCACCGACGTTGGCTTCAACCTTGAACTCGCGACGCATGCGGTCGACGAGAATGTCGAGGTGAAGTTCGCCCATGCCGGCAATGATCGTCTGGCCGGATTCCTGGTCGGTCTTGACGCGGAACGACGGGTCTTCGGCTGCCAGACGGTTGAGCGCGAGGCCCATCTTTTCCTGGTCGCCCTTGGACTTCGGCTCGATCGCGATCTGGATGACCGGTTCCGGGAATTCCATGCGCTCGAGGATAACCGGCTTCAGCGGATCGCAGAGCGTGTCGCCGGTGGTGGTTTCCTTGAGGCCGGCCAGAGCCACGATGTCGCCCGAGAAGGCTTCTTCGATGTCTTCACGGCTGTTGGAATGCATCTGCAGCATGCGGCCGACGCGCTCGCGCTTGTCCTTGACCGTATTCAGAACCGAAACGCCCTTTTCGAGCTTGCCGGAATAGATACGAGCAAAGGTCAGTGAACCGACGAAGGGGTCGTTCATGATCTTGAAGGCGAGCATGGCGAGCGGCTCGCTGTCATCGGCATGACGCTCGATTTCGGCTTCGGTCTTGAAGTCGACACCCTTGATGGCCGGAATGTCCAGCGGCGAAGGCAGGTATTCGACAACGGCGTCGAGCAGAGGCTGCACGCCCTTGTTCTTGAAGGCGGTACCGCAGAACATCGGGTGGAACTTCACGTCGATGGTGCCACGGCGAACGAGCGAACGGATCTTCTCATTGTCCGGCATAATGCCGTTGAGGTAGTCTTCCATCGCCTGTTCGTCGACTTCGACAACCGTCTCGATCAGCTTTTCGCGATATTCCTCGGCCTTTTCCTTCAGGTCGTCCGGGATCTCGACGACATCCCAGGCGGCGCCGAGCGATTCGTCGCGCCAGACCAGAGCGTTCATCTCGATCAGGTCGACGACGCCCTTGAAATCGGATTCAGCACCGATCGGCAGCTGCATGACGACGGCGGTTGCGCCAAGACGGGTCTTGATCATTTCCACCGAGCGGTAGAAGTCCGCACCGGTCTTGTCCATCTTGTTGCAGAAGATCATGCGCGGAACATGATACTTCTCGGCCTGGCGCCAGACGGTTTCCGTCTGCGGCTCAACGCCGGCATTGGCGTCGAGCAGAGCGATCGCACCGTCGAGAACGCGCAGCGAACGCTCGACTTCGATGGTGAAGTCGACGTGGCCGGGGGTGTCGATGATGTTGAAGCGGCGCATCTTGCCGTCGCGACCCTTCCAGAAGGTCGTGGTGGCAGCGGAGGTGATGGTGATGCCGCGTTCCTGCTCCTGCTCCATCCAGTCCATGGTGGCAGCGCCGTCGTGCACTTCGCCGATCTTGTGAGACTTACCGGTGTAATAGAGAATACGCTCGGTGGTCGTCGTCTTGCCGGCGTCGATATGCGCCATGATGCCGAAGTTGCGGTAGTCTTCGATTTTATATTCGCGAGCCATTGTGGACTGCCTTTCAATATTCGATCGGTTCAGATTACCAGCGGTAATGCGAGAACGCGCGGTTGGCGTCGGCCATCTTGTGCGTGTCTTCGCGCTTCTTGACAGCAGAACCGCGATTGTTCGCGGCATCCATGAGTTCGCCCGACAGGCGATCAACCATGGTGGTCTCGTTGCGCTTGCGAGCAGCGGTGATCAGCCAGCGGATGGCGAGAGCCTGGCGGCGCTCCGGACGAACATCGACCGGGACCTGGTAGGTCGCACCACCAACGCGGCGCGAACGGACTTCGACATGCGGCGCGATGTTTTCGAGCGCCTGATGGAAGATCGTGATCGGCTCCTGCTTGGTCTTCGCCTGAACGCTGTCAAACGCACCGTAGACGATGCTTTCAGCGACCGACTTCTTGCCGTGAAGCATGATGGCGTTCATGAATTTAGTGACAACCAGATCGCCGAACTTCGGGTCCGGGTTGATCTCGCGCTTTTCTGCACTGTGGCGACGGGACATGCTTTGTCTCTCAACTTGTTGGGACGCTTTATCACGCGGAGAACCTCGCGCAGCGCCGGAAAAATGATAACCGAATTACTTCGGACGCTTCGCACCGTACTTGGAGCGGCGCTGCTTGCGGTTCTTGACACCCTGGGTGTCGAGTACGCCGCGGATGATGTGGTAACGAACGCCCGGCAAGTCCTTGACGCGGCCGCCACGGATCATGACGACGGAGTGTTCCTGCAGGTTGTGACCCTCGCCCGGGATGTAGCCGATGACTTCGAAGCCATTGGTCAGGCGGATCTTGGCGACCTTACGCAGAGCCGAGTTCGGCTTCTTCGGGGTCGTGGTGTAAACGCGGGTGCAAACACCACGCTTCTGCGGGTTTTCCTGCAGGGCAGGAACCTTGTTGCGCTTTACCTGTGCCTGACGCGGCTTGCGGATAAGCTGGTTTACGGTAGGCATATAACCATCCCTTGCAAATTCATATCTCTAAGACTCTCTCGAGCCTCGGTTAACCGTTACCGGCAGTGATCACACGATTTACTCATGCGCAAAATGTGGCCCAATCCGAATTCAACGGATGGACCACAAAAGGCAGAGGACGCACGTCGAGTGCGTCTTGCGTGCAGCATTTGTGTCGTCAACGTGCGAAAAGAACCCTGTTTGAGGCGAACTCCGGAACGCGACGTTCCGAAAAGCCTAGCCTCACATAGGCTCCGATGGGGGGCGTACTACTGTTTTCACCCGTAGACGTCAAGTCTCTATCGCAAAATAGTGGCCCGAAGGCCCGCAACGGCAGGGCTTGGCGGGTGTCCGGGGTGAATCCCCCACCATGCGAACAAATTGGTTTGGGATTTGTTGGCGGAAGTCTTAAATAGACGCCGGGGCAGCCGTCAACTCCCCTCCCCGCCACATATGATTCGAAAGGCCGGGGAATCACGCAACGCCATCAAAAGAAGACCAGGCCATGATCTCCAGCCCCGACAACGACAATTCCCCAGACGAACCGATGGTCTTCATCATTATTGCCAAGGCCTACGAGGTCGAGGGTGGCGAAGGCATCGACCTGCATGTCATGCTGGCTGCACCGGACGACGACACCGCCGTGCGGCTCGCACTCAATGCCCTGTCGGAAGAGGGCTTCCTCGAAGCCGATCTCGACCAGATCGGGATGATCACCGGCGCCCCGGACGAGGAGCCGCATGCCTCCGCCTATCAGGGCGCATTGGAAGGCGAAGTGGCCATCATCCGCTTCAACTGATCTGTCGGCCGGTTCGGCCGGAAATGTTCAGGGCCGCCCGATTGTCGGGCGGCCCTTTTGCATGCGCGCTTGAAGCCACGTTACTTGGCGATCACCTCGCCGCTCGGACGCGGCGTCGTGCCGGTTTCCGCGGGCAGGATCGGATAGGTGACTTCCGGAACCTTGCCGGTCAGCGTGCCCAGGAAGGCCACGATGAGATCGGCTTCGGCATCGTTGATGTCCTCGCCCAGCTGCGACACGCCCATGATGCCGACAGCCTGCTTCAGATCCCATACCTTGCCTGAGTGGAAGTAAGGTGCGGTCATCGCCACGTTGCGCAGCGGAGCCGCGCGGAACACGTAGGAGTCGTCCGCCGTTGCGGTGACGGCGAAGCGTCCCTTGTCGTTTTCCGGCAGCACGTCGGCGCCGGGCTTCTCGATCAGGCCGAAGGGGAAATAGCCCTCACCGCCCAGATTGATACCGGCATGGCAGGACGAGCATCCCTTGTCGATGAAGAGTGCCAGGCCCTTCTGCTGATCCGCCGTCATGGCGTTATCGTCGCCGTTCAGGAAGGCGTCGAAGGGTGCCGGCGTGATCAGGGTCGCTTCGAAGGCCTCGATCGCCTTGGCGAAGTTGTCGAAGGTCACCGGATCTTCCTCGCCGGGGAAGGACGCCCTGAACCAGCTGACATAGTCCGGCATGGATTTCAGCGTGGCAACGACCTGATCGGGCGTGTTCGCCATTTCGACACCGGCCTGGACCGGGCCCTTGGCCTGTGCCGCCAGGTCGTCAGCCCGGCCGTCCCAGAACTGGGCGCTGTTGAAGACGGCGTTGAACACCGTCGGCGAGTTGCGTGGACCCTTTTGCCAGCCGTGGCCGATCGAGGTCTCGAGATTGTCGTCGCCACCGGTGCCGAGATTGTGGCACGAATTGCACGAGAAAACGCCCGAAGCCGAAATCCGCGGATCGAAGAACAGCGCCTTTCCGAGCGCGATCTTGTCAGGGGTGATCGGGTTGTTGGTCACTGCCGGCGTGGTTGACGGCAGGGGCTTGAAAATTTCCAGGGCTGACGCCCGCAAATCTGCCGGGGCAGGATCGGCAGCAAATGCCGTCGTTGCCAGGACCAGGACTGCGGCCGAAGTAAATAAGCTTTTCATTATAGCCTCCGTTCGGTTGTGAACGAAGATCATTTTAGAATGATTATAATGTGCAGCCTTGTTCTAGATCAATGAATAGAGCCAGGGCTTGGAGGGTGCAAACGAAAAAGGCGCCCGGAAGCCCCGGGCGCCTGTCATTCGTCAAAGTTGCGGTGCGACATAATCGCCCGCAGGTCGGCGGCCCTTATTCGGCGGCCGGAGCCTCTTCGGCCGAGGCCAAATCCTGGAGCATCGGGGTGGCCAGATCGGCGCCCGTGCCCTTGCGGCGTTCCTCGAGGATGAGTTCGTCGCGCGAGGAAGCGATGCGGCGGATCTGCGTCATGGTGCCGCCGGTACCAGCCGGGATCAGGCGGCCGACGATGACGTTCTCCTTGAGGCCCTGCAGGGTGTCGGTCTTGCCGGCGATCGCAGCTTCCGTGAGAACCTTGGTGGTCTCCTGGAAGGATGCGGCCGAGATGAACGACGGGGTCTGCAGCGAAGCCTTGGTGATGCCGAGAAGAACCGGTTCGCCGTAAGCCGGCTTCTTGCCTTCCTCGATCAGACGCTCGTTGTTGTCGTCCAGTTCGATCCGGTCGACATTGTCGCCAACGATGTACTGGCTGTCGCCCGCATCGGTGATCTCGACCTTCTGCAGCATCTGGCGAACAATCACTTCGATGTGCTTGTCGTTGATCACGACGCCCTGCAGGCGGTAGACTTCCTGGATCTCATTGACAAGGTACGAGGCGAGTGCCTCGACGCCCTTGATCGCCAGGATGTCGTGCGGTGCCGGGTTACCGTCGAGGATGTAGTCACCCTTTTCGATATAGTCGCCGTCCTGAAGATGGAAGGGCTTGCCCTTCGGGATCAGGTATTCGACCGGCTCGACGCCGTCTTCCGCCGGCTCGATGATGACGCGACGCTTGTTCTTGTAGTCGCGGCCCAGCCGGATCGTACCATCGATCTCAGCGATGATGGCGTGGTCCTTCGGACGACGGGCCTCGAACAGTTCGGCAACACGCGGCAGACCGCCGGTGATGTCCTTGGTCTTGGCGCTTTCCAGCGGCGAACGCGCGAGAACGTCACCCTGGGAGACCTTCTGGCCCGGTTCGACCGAGAGAATCGCATCGACCGAGAGCTGGAAGCGGGCTTCGCCACCACGCGACAGCTTCAGCACGTTACCGGATGCGTCCTTGATGACGATCGCCGGCTTGAGGTCCGAACCGCGCGGGGTCGAACGCCAGTCGATGACCTGACGCTTGGTGATGCCGGTCGACTCGTCGGTCGCTTCGAGCACCGAGAGACCGTCGATGACGTCCTCGAAATGCACGATGCCTTCGACTTCCGTCATCATCGGGCGGGTATAGGGGTCCCACTCGGCCAGACGCTGGCCGCGCTTCACCTTGTCACCATCATCGACGAAGACCTTCGAACCGTAAGCCACGCGCTGCGAGGAGCGCTCGACGCCACGCTCGTCGAGGAGAGTGACGGCCATGCTGCGGCCCATGGCAATGAGATTGCCTTCGGAATTGCGCAGCATGTTGCGGTTCTTGATCTGCACCGTACCTTCGTACGAGGCTTCCAGGAACGACTGGTCGACCACGGTCGCGGTACCGCCCAGGTGGAAGGTACGCATGGTGAGCTGGGTGCCCGGCTCGCCGATCGACTGTGCCGCGATGACGCCGACGGCTTCGCCCATGTTGACCGGCGTGCCGCGGGCCAGATCTCGGCCGTAGCAGATCGAGCAGACGCCCGTCTGGACCTCGCAGGTCAGAGCGGAGCGGATACGGATCGACTGGATACCGGCCTTTTCGATCTCGACGACATCGGCCTCGAGGATCATGCGACCGGCATCGACGATACGCTCGCCGGTGACCGGATGGTCGATGTTGTCGAGCGCCGTACGGCCGAGAACGCGCGCACCGATCGATGCCACGACCTGACCGGCATCGACGATCGCCGTCATGGTCAGGCCCTTGTCGGTGCCGCAATCCACGAGGTTGACGATGCAATCCTGTGCCACGTCGACGAGACGACGGGTCAGGTAGCCGGAGTTCGCGGTCTTCAAGGCGGTGTCGGCGAGACCCTTACGGGCACCGTGGGTCGAGTTGAAGTACTCGTTAACGGTCAGGCCTTCCTTGAAGTTCGAGATGATCGGCGTCTCGATGATTTCGCCCGACGGCTTGGCCATCAGGCCGCGCATGCCGCCCAGCTGGCGCATCTGGTTCGGAGAACCGCGGGCACCGGAGTGCGACATCATGTAGATGGCGTTCATCGGCTTCTGGCGACCCGTTTCCGGATCGAACTCGACGGCCTTAATGCGGGCCATCATGTCCTCGGCGACCTTTTCGGTTGCCTTGCCCCAGGCGTCGACGACCTTGTTGTACTTCTCACCCTGGGTGATCAGACCGTCATTGTACTGCTGTTCGTATTCCTTGACCAAGGACTCGGTGTCGCCAACGATCTTCGCCTTGGTTTCCGGAATGACCATGTCGTCCTTGCCGAACGAAATGCCGGCGCGGCAGGCGTGGCTGAAGCCAAGCTGCATGATGCGGTCGCAGAAAATGACCGTGTCCTTCTGGCCGCAGTGGCGATAGACCGTGTCGATCATCTTGGAGATGTTCTTCTTGGTCATTTCCTGGTTGCAGATGTCGAACGGCACGTTGACGTTCTTCGGCAGAAGTTCGCCGATGATCATGCGACCCGGGGTCGTTTCATAGATCTTCGACACCGGCTTGCCTTCGGCGTCAACCGTCTTGAAGCGGCCCTTCACCTTGGAGTGCAGGGTAACGACCTTGTTTTCCAGGGCGTGCTGCAGCTCGCCCATGTCGGAGAAGGCCATGCCCTCGCCCGGCTCGTTCTGGTTCTGGATCGACAGGTAGTAGAGGCCGAGAACCATGTCCTGCGACGGAACGATGATCGGTGCGCCGTTGGCCGGGTGCAGGATGTTGTTGGTCGACATCATCAGCACGCGGGCTTCAAGCTGGGCTTCGAGCGACAGCGGCACGTGAACGGCCATCTGGTCGCCGTCGAAGTCGGCGTTGAAGGCCGTGCAGACGAGCGGGTGCAACTGGATGGCCTTGCCTTCGACCAGGATCGGTTCGAAGGCCTGGATGCCAAGGCGGTGCAGCGTCGGTGCGCGGTTGAGGAGAACCGGATGCTCGCGGATGACCTCGTCGAGGATATCCCAGACTTCCGGCTTTTCCTTTTCGACCAGCTTCTTGGCCTGCTTGACGGTCGAGGAATAACCCTTGGCGTCGAGGCGGGCATAGATGAACGGCTTGAACAGTTCGAGCGCCATCTTCTTCGGCAGGCCGCACTGGTGCAGCTTCAGTTCCGGTCCAGTCACGATGACCGAACGGCCGGAATAGTCGACGCGCTTGCCGAGCAGGTTCTGGCGGAAGCGGCCCTGCTTGCCCTTGAGCATGTCGGACAGCGACTTCAGCGGACGCTTGTTGGCGCCCGTGATGACGCGGCCGCGACGGCCGTTGTCGAACAGCGCGTCCACAGATTCCTGCAGCATGCGCTTTTCGTTGCGGATGATGATGCCCGGAGCGCGCAGTTCGATCAGGCGCTTCAGACGATTGTTACGGTTGATGACGCGACGATAGAGATCGTTCAGGTCGGACGTCGCGAAGCGGCCGCCATCGAGCGGAACCAGCGGGCGCAGGTCCGGCGGGATGACCGGAACGACCTTCATGATCATCCATTCCGGGCGGTTGCCGGATTCCATGAAGTTCTCGACGATCTTCAGGCGCTTCATCAGCTTCTTCTGCTTGAGATCCGAGGTGGTCTCAGCCAGTTCGGCACGCAGGTCGCCGGCGATCTTCTCGAGGTTCATCGAGGCCAGCATTTCATAGATGGCTTCGGCGCCGATCATCGCGGTGAACTGGTCTTCACCATATTCATCCACGGCCAGCATGTATTCTTCTTCCGAGAGGAGCTGGTGCTCCTTGAGGGCGGTCAGACCCGGCTCGGTGACGATGTAGTTCTCGAAGTAGAGAACGCGCTCGACATCCTTCAGCGTCATATCGAGCAGCGTCGAGATGCGCGAGGGAAGCGACTTCAGAAACCAGATATGGGCAACGGGCGCGGCGAGCTCGATATGGCCCATGCGCTCGCGGCGAACGCGCGACAGCGTGACTTCGACGCCGCACTTTTCGCAGATGATGCCCTTGTACTTCATGCGCTTGTACTTGCCGCACAGGCACTCGTAGTCCTTGATCGGCCCGAAGATGCGCGCGCAGAACAGACCGTCGCGTTCCGGCTTGAAGGTACGATAGTTGATCGTTTCCGGCTTCTTGATCTCGCCATACGACCACGAAAGAATCTTTTCCGGGCTGGCAATCGAAATCCGGATGGAATCGAAGTGCTGCGCCGGTACCGACGGGTTGAAAAGGTTCATGACCTCTTGGTTCATGCCTGTCTCCTTGATGGGGCAGAAGAGCCCTCAATGGGATCGCGGTGCCGGCAAATTCCCGGGATGCCGAACCGGACCCTTAAATGACAATAACCGCCAAATGCGGCGAAACTTCCCTGCCCCGGTCCGACCGGATCAAGGCGGGAATGGCGTGCGAGGAAGACCCCGCACGCCCTTGTCAACTTGTTATTCCGCCGCGTCGGGCAGCTGGCCGGCTGCCGCCTCGTCGACCTTCGAGTTCTCGAGCTCGACGCTGAGACCCAGCGAGCGCATTTCCTTGACGAGAACGTTGAAGCTCTCCGGAATGCCCGCCTCGAAGGTGTCGTCGCCGCGGACGATCGCCTCGTAGACCTTGGTACGGCCGGCCACGTCGTCCGACTTCACCGTCAGCATTTCCTGCAGGGTGTAGGCGGCGCCGTAGGCTTCGAGCGCCCAGACTTCCATTTCCCCGAAGCGCTGACCGCCGAACTGCGCCTTGCCGCCCAGCGGCTGCTGCGTGACGAGCGAGTACGGACCGATCGAACGGGCGTGGATCTTGTCATCGACCAAGTGGTTGAGCTTGATCATGTACATGTAGCCCACGGTCACCTTGCGGTCGAACTGTTCGCCGGTACGGCCATCATAGAGAACCGACTGGCCCGACGGATCGAGACCGGCGCGGGTCAGCATGGCAGCAACGTCGGGCTCGTGCGCACCGTCGAAGACCGGCGTGGCGATCGATACGCCGCGCTTGGCTTCCTCGGCCAAACGAACCAGCGACTCGTCGTCGAAGCGCTTCACCTCGTCGTGCGATTCACTCGCATAGATGTCGGTGAGCTCGGTACGCAGCTCGGTGATGTCGAGCGACTTGTGGTAAGCCTCGAGCATATCGCCAATCTTCTTGCCCATGCCGGCGCAAGCCCAGGCCAGATGGGTTTCGAGGATCTGGCCGACGTTCATGCGCGAAGGAACGCCGAGCGGGTTCAAGCAGATGTCGACGTGCGTTCCGTCTTCGAGGAACGGCATGTCTTCGACCGGAACGATGCGCGAGACAACGCCCTTGTTGCCGTGACGGCCAGCCATCTTGTCGCCCGGCTGGATCTTGCGCTTCACAGCGACGAAGACCTTGACCATCTTCATGACGCCCGGAGGCATTTCGTCGCCGCGCTGGACCTTTTCGACCTTGTCCATGAAGCGATGCTCAAGCAGCGACTTCGACTCGTCGTACTGGCCACGCAGGGCTTCGATTTCGCCCTGGACCTTTTCGTCCTCGACGGCGAACATCCACCACTGCGAACGCGGATACTCCGAGATGACGCCGTTGGACAGTTCGACGCCCTTCTTGAAGCCCTTCGGGCCGGCGACCGCCATCTGGCCACGCAGCATGTCGAGCAGGCGGCCGTAGACGTTACGGTCGAGAATGGCCTGCTCGTCGTCGCGGTCCTTGGCGAGACGTTCGATTTCCTCGCGCTCGATCGCCATCGCACGTTCGTCCTTTTCAACGCCGTGGCGGTTGAAAACGCGAACTTCGACGATGGTGCCGAAAGTGCCCGGCGGCATGCGCATCGAGGTGTCGCGAACGTCCGAGGCCTTCTCGCCGAAGATGGCGCGCAGGAGCTTTTCTTCCGGCGTCATCGGGCTTTCGCCCTTCGGCGTGATCTTGCCGACCAGAATGTCACCCGGCTGAACTTCGGCCCCGATGTAGACGATACCGGCTTCGTCGAGGTTCTTCAGCGCTTCTTCCGAGACGTTCGGAATGTCGCGGGTGATTTCTTCCGGACCAAGCTTGGTGTCGCGGGCCATCACTTCGAATTCTTCGATGTGGATGGAGGTGAACACGTCGTCAGCGACGATGCGTTCCGACATCAGGATCGAGTCTTCGTAGTTGTAGCCGTTCCACGGCATGAACGCGACGAGCGCGTTGCGGCCGAGGGCCAGATCGCCGAGGTCGGTCGACGGACCGTCCGCGATGATGTCGCCCTTGTTCAGAACGTCGCCGACGGTGACCAGCGGACGCTGGTTGACGCAGGTGTTCTGGTTGGAACGCTGGAACTTCTGCAGACGATAGATGTCGACGCCGGACTTGCCTGCTTCGAGATCTTCCGTGGCACGGATAACGATACGGGTCGCGTCGACCTGGTCGACCACACCGCTACGACGAGCGGCAATGGCGGCGCCGCTATCACGCGCGACGATCGGCTCCATGCCGGTGCCGACGAACGGCGCTTCGGCACGCACCAGCGGCACGGCCTGACGCTGCATGTTCGAGCCCATGAGAGCGCGGTTGGCGTCGTCGTTTTCCAGGAACGGGATGAGCGCTGCCGCGACCGATACGAGCTGCTTCGGCGAAACGTCCATCAGGTTGATGGTGTCGCGCGGCGACAGCATGACTTCGCCGGCATGACGGCAAACGACGAACTCCTCGACGAACTGGCCGTCGGGGGTGAGCTCGGAATTGGCCTGCGCAACGTAGTACTTCGCTTCTTCCATGGCCGACAGGTAGACGACATCCTTCGTCACCTTGCCGTCGATGATCTTGCGGTACGGGCTTTCGATGAAGCCGTACTTGTTGACGCGGGCGAAGGTGGCGAGCGAGTTGATCAGACCGATGTTCGGGCCTTCCGGCGTTTCGATCGGGCAGATACGGCCGTAATGGGTCGGGTGAACGTCGCGGACTTCGAAGCCGGCGCGCTCGCGGGTCAGACCACCCGGTCCAAGGGCCGAAAGACGGCGCTTGTGGGTGATTTCCGAGAGCGGGTTCACCTGGTCCATGAACTGCGACAGCTGCGAGGAGCCGAAGAATTCGCGAACGGCGGCGGCTGCCGGCTTGGCGTTGATCAGGTCCTGCGGCATGACGGTGTCGATCTCGATCGACGACATGCGTTCCTTGATGGCGCGCTCCATGCGCAGCAGACCGAGACGGTACTGGTTTTCCATCAGTTCGCCGACCGAACGGACACGGCGGTTGCCGAGGTTGTCGATGTCGTCGATCTCGCCCTTGCCGTCACGCAGTTCGACCAGCATCTTGACCACGGCCAGGATGTCATCCTTGCGCAGGACGCGCACGGTGTCCGGGCAGTCGAGGTCGAGACGCATGTTCATCTTGACGCGACCGACGGCCGACAGGTCGTAGCGCTCGGCGTCGAAGAACAGCGAGTTGAACATGGCTTCGGCCGATTCCATGGTCGGCGGTTCGCCCGGGCGCATGACGCGGTAGATATCGAACAGAGCGTCCTGACGGTTCTCGTTCTTGTCGGCAGCCAGCGTGTTGCGGATGTAGGCGCCGACATTGATGTGGTCGATGCCGAGAACCGGGATTTCGCCGAAGCCGGATTCGAGGATCTGCGGCAGGGACTTCTCGTCGATCTCGTCGCCGGCTTCGAGATAAATCTCGCCGGTCGCCATGTTGACCATGTCTTCGGCGAGATAATTGCCGTAGAGGTCCTCGTCGCTCGCCCTCAGGGCCTTCAGGCCCTTGTCCTGCAGCTGACGCAGCAGGCGCGGGGTGAGCTTCTTGCCGCCTTCGACCACGACTTCGCCGGTGTCGGCGTCGATCATGTCGGAAATGGTCTTGGCACCCTTCAGCGTTTCCGGAACGAAAGGAATGCGCCAGCCCTTGCCGTCACGGACATAGGTCGACTTGGTGTAGAAGGTCGAGAGGATTTCTTCGCCGTCCATGCCGAGCGCCATCAGCAGCGAAGTCACGGGGATCTTGCGGCGACGGTCGATACGGGCGTGGACGATGTCCTTGGCGTCGAATTCGATGTCGAGCCAGGAGCCGCGATAAGGGATGACGCGGGCTGCAAACAGAAGCTTGCCCGACGAGTGGCTCTTGCCCTTGTCGTGGTCGAAGAACACGCCCGGCGAACGGTGCATCTGCGAAACGATGACGCGCTCGGTGCCGTTGACGATGAAGGTACCGTTGTTGGTCATGAGCGGCATATCGCCCATGTAGACCGACTGTTCCTTGATGTCCTTGATCGAACGGGCGCCCGTATCCTCGTCGATATCGAACACGATGAGGCGCAGCGTCACCTTGAGCGGGGCTGCATAGGTCAGGTCGCGCTGGCGGCATTCGTCGACGTCGAACTTCGGCTGCTCGAATTCGTAGGAGACGAATTCCAGCATCGAAGCACCGGAGAAGTCGGTGATCGGGAAGACGGACTTGAAAACGGCATTGAGCCCCTCGTCGGGACGGCCGCCAACCGGCTCGTCGACCATGAGGAACTGATCATAGGAAGCCTTCTGAACCTCGATGAGGTTCGGCATTTCCGCCACTTCTGGAATTTTTCCAAAAAACTTGCGTACGCGCCTGCGACCATTAAAGGAAAGGGTCTGAGCCATCGTCGCTCCTTGTCAATTTGCATCCGGGCCTGCAACAGACGGAAACCGCTGGCCAGTCGGTTCCGTCAATCAATGGATCGTTCAATCTCGTCCTGGTTCCGAAGCCGCCGGCCGGATTGCCGGGTGCCTCGATCAAGGACCATCCTCTTGAGAACCCATTACCCAAAAGCCGTTTGACGGGCTTTTGGGTAATTAGTTCCAGAAGAAAAGACGAATGGGAGACGGCGGATGCCGTCTCCCAAACGCCAATTCAGACTTACTTGACGTCGACCTTGGCGCCAGCGTCTTCAAGCTTCTTCTTGAGGTCAGCGGCTTCAGCCTTCGAAACAGCTTCCTTGACAGCCTTCGGAGCGCCTTCGACGAGGTCCTTGGCTTCCTTGAGGCCCAGGCCGGTGATGGCGCGGACTTCCTTGATGACGTTGATCTTGTTGGCGCCAGCGTCAACGAGGATAACGTCGAACTCGGTCTTTTCTTCTTCAGCCGGAGCTGCAGCAGCACCGCCGCCAGCAGCAGCGACGGCTACCGGAGCAGCGGCGGAAACGCCCCACTTTTCTTCGAGCATCTTGGAAAGCTCGGCAGCTTCCAGAACGGTCAGCGAGGAGAGGTCTTCAACGATCTTAGCGAGATCAGCCATTTTACTAGTTCCTTAGTAGGTTCGGTTCGAAACGAACGATTAGGGTATGAACAGCGAAAAACCGCCTTACGCGGCTTCGTCCTTCTTGGCATAGGCTGCGAACACGCGGGCAAGCTGGCTTGCCGGTGCTGCAACAACCGTCGCGACGCGGGTTGCCGGGGCATTGAGAAGGCCCAGCAGCTTCGCGCGCAGCTCGTCGAGCGAAGGCAGGGTCGCAAGCGACTTGACTGCTTCGGCGTTGAGCTTGGTTGCCCCCATGGCACCACCGAGAACAACGAGCTTGTCGTTGGTCTTGGCGAAATCCATGACGACCTTCGGAGCCACAATCGGGTCTTCGCTGAATGCGATCAGCGTCTGACCCTTGAAGAGATCCGACATCTCTTCCGACTCCGTGCCCTGAAGAGCGATCTTGGCCAGGCGGTTCTTCGCGACTTTGACGGTACCGCCAG
This sequence comes from Ciceribacter sp. T2.26MG-112.2, assembly GCF_900492205.1. GTDB lineage: Bacteria > Pseudomonadota > Alphaproteobacteria > Rhizobiales > Rhizobiaceae > Allorhizobium > Allorhizobium naphthalenivorans_A. The sequence continues at coordinate 398,389 of NZ_UEYQ01000003.1, read as the reverse complement.
CTGCGCGCATCTTCGAACGGAAGTCGTTCATTTGCGCAACCGTGACACCAGCATAGTGGGCCACGACAACCGAACCGGAAGTCTTGAAGACTTCGTTCAGCTCCGTGACGAATTCGCGTTTTTCCGCTCTTTCCACTGTCTGTCTCCAGTTGATGGGACCGCAATCCTGCAGGCCCCACCGGGTTTGCCTTTTGCCTCAAGGGATCCAGGTTACCGAGATCCCAAGCGACGCTTGAGGATCCTGTCCCCTCGCGCCGAAGCTATGCTTCCGCGCCAAGGCGAATAAGGCTCGAACCGAACTTCAAGACGTCATCAGACGTTTAAATATCGGGTCTTACCCCGTCTCATGCAGGTGAATATTAAGGCCCTGGGGCCACCCGCAATCTCGGACAGGAATTCCGGGTTTCCCCGGAAATTCCCGGCCCCGAGGGGCCGGAAATTCGTTGTTCCCGAAGCCGAAGCTCCGGAGAAATTCTATCAGGCCGAAACGGTCGCCGGATCGATCTTGACGCCCGGGCCCATGGTCGAGGAGATGGCTACGCGCTTGACGTAGTTGCCCTTCGCACCAGCCGGCTTCGCCTTGACGACGGCATCGGCGAAAGCCTTGATGTTTTCTTCGAGTGCCTTGGCGTCGAAGGAGGCCTTGCCGATACCGGCATGGATGATACCAGCCTTCTCGACGCGGAATTCGACCGCACCACCCTTGGAAGCCTTGACGGCGCCAGCGACGTCCATGGTGACGGTGCCGACCTTCGGGTTCGGCATCATGCCACGCGGGCCGAGCACCTTGCCGAGACGACCGACGAGCGGCATCATGTCCGGAGTGGCAATGCAACGATCGAAGTCGATCTTGCCGCCCTGGACGATTTCGACGAGGTCTTCGGCGCCGACGATGTCTGCACCAGCGGCCTTGGCTTCATCAGCCTTGGCGCCACGGGCGAAGACGGCGACGCGAACGTCGCGGCCGGTGCCGTTCGGCAGGTTGACAACGCCGCGAACCATCTGGTCGGCGTGACGCGGGTCAACGCCGAGGTTCATCGCGATTTCAACGGTTTCGTCGAACTTGGCGACGGCCCGTTCCTTGACCATGGCGATGGCGTCCGACAGAGCAACGAGCTTCGTCGGGTCAACACCTTCGCGGATCTTCTGCATGCGCTTTGCGAGCTTAGCCATGATCAACCTACCACTTCCAGGCCCATGGAGCGGGCAGAGCCCTCGACCATTGCCATTGCGCCATCGACGTCGGCTGCGTTCAGGTCCTTCATCTTGCCTTCGGCGATCGCACGGACCTGAGCCTTGGTGATGGTTCCGACCTTCGCACCCTTGCCCGGCGTCTTCGAGCCGGAGGTGATCTTAGCTTCCTTCTTCAGCCAGTAGGTAACCGGCGGCTGCTTCATAGCGAAGGTGAAGGACTTGTCCTGGTAATAGGTGATGACGACCGGGATCGGCATACCCTTTTCCATTTCCTGCGTGGCGGCATTGAACGCCTTGCAGAATTCCATGATGTTAATGCCACGCTGACCAAGGGCCGGGCCGATCGGCGGGGACGGGTTCGCCGATCCTGCCTTGACCTGGAGCTTGAGCTGGCCTGCAACTTTCTTAGCCATATCTCTCTGCCTTTCGATGAGGACCGGTTGCCCGGCCCAGATGTGCCGGTTCAAACCGGCGGCTGCGGTTGCGTGGTACGTTTGAAAGGTCCGGCTTCAGACCCTCACCCTCCCACGCGCTTGCGGGATCAAGAGACCCCTGCCGATCAGACCTTTTCGACCTGACCGTATTCCAGTTCGACCGGGGTCGCGCGACCGAAGATCGAAACCTCGACCTTGAGACGCGAACGCTCCTCGTCGACATCCTGAACGACACCGTTGAACGAAGCGAACGGACCGTCGGAAACGCGAACCTGTTCGCCGATTTCGAAGGAGACAGAGGACTTCGGACGCTCGACGCCTTCCTGGACCTGGCCCAGGATGCGCTCGGCTTCGAAATCCGGGATCGGCACAGGCTTATTGTCGGAACCGAGGAAACCCGTGACCTTCGGCGTGTTCTTGATCAGGTGATAGGCCTCGTCGGTCAGGTTCGCCCGCACCAGCACATAGCCGGGGAAGAACTTGCGCTCGCTGTCGACCTTGCGGCCGCGACGGATCTCGACGACCTTCTCGGTCGGGACAAGGATCTTCTCGAAGAGGTGATCAAGCCCCTTCTGTCGAGCCTTGTGCTCGATGTCTTCCGCGACCTTCTTTTCAAAATTGGAATAAGCGTGGACGATATACCAACGTGCAGCCATGTTCGTCTCCGCCGATTAAATGCTGATGTTCAGCACGAGGCTGATCAGCCAGCCGATCAACTGATCGGCCGCAAAGAAAAACAGCGCGGCAAAGACCACCATGAACAGCACCATCGCCGTCGAGATCATTGTCTCGCGGCGCGACGGCCATGTGACCTTGGACGTCTCGGAGCGGACCTGCTGCAGAAACGCGAATGGATTAGTCTTGGATGCCATTTAATGCCCACGCATTTACGGCGCGTAAAGCCGACGATGTCAGCCCCACGCACCGCGTGTCTGTTTGAACCCTACATAAAGATCGATTCCCCTTTATACAAGAGAGAATCCATCCGTCCGCAACTTTTGCCTTCATCAAGCCGACACACTCTCAAAGCGATCGTCGCAAATTTCTGCGCCGAATTGTCGGGCTTGGCAGGGGCAGCAGGGCTCGAACCTACGACCTGCGGTTTTGGAGACCGCCGCTCTACCAACTGAGCTATACCCCTAAGCCGTCTCTCGACAAGCCTTGGTCAATGACCGTCACTTGCGAGCTTGGCGCTGTTTAAGGTGGTCCGAGGAAAATGGCAAGCGTCTTTTTCAAGCTTTTTCAAAGAGCCCACAGAGGGCGGTAGCAAGGCCCCGAATGCCAGGGCAGCCAGCGATTCCACGCCGGTCAACGGCTCATGGAGGCTCGGAGAAGAGCTCGACGCCGTCCGCCACAGGCCCGCCGCAACAGACACCCCTTCCCCGCAGCACCGGACCTCCGTGTAGAGCCGCGAAGGCGAAAAGGGCCCCACCATCGCTGGCGGGGCCCCTTCATTCCCTTGCGGGAAACCACTTACTCGTTCGACCGATCGATTACTCGATGATCGAGGCTACGATGCCGGCGCCGTGTGCAAATCGCGCTTGCGCGCCATTTGCGCCACTTTGTTTCGTCGGCAGCTTTCGGCCTCGCGCTCGATTATTATTCAATAATCGAGGCGACGATGCCGGCGCCGACGGTGCGGCCGCCTTCGCGGATGGCGAAGCGCAGCTTTTCTTCCATGGCGATCGGCACGATCAGTTCGACTTCAACCGTGACATTGTCGCCCGGCATGACCATTTCCGTGCCTTCCGGAAGCGAGACGATGCCCGTCACGTCGGTGGTGCGGAAGTAGAACTGCGGACGGTAGTTGGTGAAGAACGGCGTATGACGGCCGCCTTCTTCCTTCGTCAGGATGTAGGCTTCTGCCATGAACTTCTTGTGCGGCTTGACCGAACCCGGCTTGCACAGGATCTGACCACGCTCGACGCCGTCACGGGCAACGCCGCGGATCAGAGCGCCGATGTTGTCGCCGGCCTGGCCCTGGTCGAGCAGCTTGCGGAACATTTCAACGCCGGTCACCGTCGTCTTGGTGGTCGGACGAATGCCGACGATCTCGACTTCTTCGCCGACCTTGACGATGCCACGCTCGACGCGGCCGGTGACAACCGTACCACGGCCCGAGATCGAGAACACGTCTTCGATCGGCATCAGGAAGGGCTGGTCGATCGGACGCTCAGGCGTCGGGATGTAGGCGTCAACAGCGGCCATCAGCTCGCGAACGGCATCTTCGCCGATCGTCTTGTTGCTGTCTTCGAGAGCAGCCAGAGCCGAGCCCTTGATGATCGGGATTTCGTCGCCCGGGAAGTCGTAGGACGACAGGAGTTCGCGCATTTCCAGCTCGACGAGTTCGAGAAGCTCGGCGTCGTCAACCTGGTCGACCTTGTTGAGGAAGACGACGATCGCCGGAACGCCGACCTGACGGGCGAGCAGGATGTGCTCGCGGGTCTGCGGCATCGGGCCGTCGGCAGCCGAGCAAACCAGGATCGCGCCGTCCATCTGGGCAGCACCGGTGATCATGTTCTTGACGTAGTCGGCGTGGCCGGGGCAGTCGACGTGGGCGTAGTGGCGGTTGGCCGTCTCATATTCGACGTGCGCCGTCGAAATGGTGATGCCGCGGGCCTTTTCTTCCGGTGCCGCGTCGATCTGGTCATAGGCCTTGAATTCACCGAAGTACTTGGTGATCGCTGCCGTCAGGGACGTCTTGCCATGGTCGACGTGGCCGATCGTACCGATGTTGACGTGCGGCTTATTGCGCTCAAACTTACTCTTTGCCATTTGAATGCTTCCTATGATCGAGAAAGATGTGGAGCCGGCGAACCGGTTTGGTCCCGCCGTTTAAGGCTTTCCCGAGGATTGCGCAAGACTTAAATGATTTGGCGCCGGATCGTCGGGACGAGGCCTACCCCTGCCCCGCCGACCGGCACCAGATCGGATCCGCGGCCGGCCGATCCGGCATCGGCGGCCGGGTTGTTGCGAAGCGGACTTACGGCTCGATGGCGACCTTCAGAACGCCGTCGCGCTGGTTTGCGAAGAGGTCGTAGGCCGCCTCGATGTCGTCGAGCTTGTAGCGATGGGTGACCAGCGGCTTGAGGTCCACGCGGCCCGACGCGCAGACTTCCATCAGCCGGCGCATGCGCTCCTTGCCGCCAGGGCAAAGGGTCGTCACGATCTTGTTGTCGCCAAGACCGGCCGAGAAGGCACCGAGCGGTATAGTCAGATCGCTGGAATAGACGCCGAGGCTCGACAGCGTGCCGCCGGGCCGCAAGGATTCGAGCGCCGAGCGGAAGGTGACCTGTGTGCCGAGCGCTTCGATCGCGACATCGACGCCGCGGCCGTCGGTCAGCGCCATGATCTGCTCGACGGGATCGCCGGCCTTGAAGTCGATCACATGGTCGGCGCCGAGCTTTTTCGCCACTTCCATGCGCGAGGCCAGCGTGTCGACGCCGATGATCGTCGTCGCACCCATCAGTTTCGCGCCTGCGACCGCGCAAAGGCCGATCGGCCCGAGGGCGAAGACAACGACCGTATCGCCGATCCGAACGCCACCACTCTCGGCACCGGAAAAGCCGGTGGACATGATGTCGGGGCACATCAGCACCTGCTCGTCGCTCAGATGGTCGGGGATGGGGCTCAGATTGGCCATCGCGTCCTTGACCAGCACGTATTCGGCCTGGCAACCGTCGATCGTGTTGCCGAACTTCCAGCCGCCCATCGCCTTGAAGCCATGCCTGGTGCCGGCGCCGTCCTGCGAGCCGCAGCCGCACAGGCAGGCATAGCTGTGACCGGACGGCGTGATCGCGCCGGCGATGACGCGCTGGCCTTCGGTGTAGCCCTCGACGGCGGAGCCCAGTTTTTCGATGACGCCCACCGGCTCGTGGCCGATCGTCAGCCCTTTTGCGACCGGATACTCGCCTTTCAGGATATGGACGTCGGTGCCGCAGATCGTCGTCGTCGTTATGCGGATCAGTGCATCGAGCGGGCCGACATCAGGAACAGGCTTCTCATCGAGAACGATGCGGCCTTTCTCGACAAAGATCGCGGCTTTCATTTTCTGCGCCATGATAGCTCCTCCCGGGATGATGATCCGTCGCAGGCTAGAGCATTTATGTGAAGGCGTGAATACGGATCCACGGGAAGGTCGTCACGCTTCCAGCGTCAAGAACCTGCGCAATTCAATGGTAGCTTCGGAGAAGATGGCCTGGAGCGGGTAGCGGGAATCGAACCCGCGTATTCAGCTTGGAAGGCTGCTGCTCTACCATTGAGCTATACCCGCGATGGTTCGATCCGAGGACGAATGGTGGAGAGAGTTGGATTTGAACCAACGTAGGCGAAGCCAACGGATTTACAGTCCGTCCCCTTTAACCACTCGGGCATCTCTCCAGTCTATTCGTCCGGATCAAGCGACCAAGCTTTCAGTCGAGATCGCGTTGGCGTTAGCCCCGTGATCTGCGGCGGGTATATGACGGCCCTTCCCCTTCATGTCAACACGATGAATGTGGAAAAATCTGGAAAAAATTTCGCGTCGCGGAAAACAGGCCGCAGCCCGGCGGGTCTATCCCCGACGATCCCGGGCAGCTATAAGAGCGCATGGTAAAAGATACGAAGATCGACAAGACCGCCCGCGATACCCACTATGCGACGCTGCGCCGCCAGGTGCGCGACGCCAAACGCGAACGGGGCGAAATCCCCACCCCCGATCCGCGCAAGGAGCGCCGCAAGGAGACCGCCTGGACGCCGCCGCAATTGGCGCCCGACCAGGTGCGCCTCTACGGCCTGCACACCGTGCGCGCGGCGATCGACAATCCCGAACGCAAGCTGATCAAGCTTTCCGTCACGCAGAATGCGCTCGTGAGGCTGGAAATCGGCCCGGTCGATTCGCTCGACTTTCCTGTGGAGATCGTCACCCCACAGGATCTCGACAAGCAGCTTGGGCCGGATGCGATCCACCAGGGCGTGATGCTGGAGACGCGTCCCCTTCCGGTGCGCCGGCTGGAGGCGCTGAAGGACAGCCCGCTGCTTCTGGTCCTCGACCAGGTCACCGATCCGCACAATGTCGGCGCCATCATGCGCACCGCCGTCGCCTTCGGGGCCGGCGCGGTGATCACCACCATGCGCCATAGCCCGACCGAATCCGGCGTGCTGGCCAAATCCGCCTCGGGCGCGCTGGAAATGATTCCCTATATCCAGATCACCAACCTGTCCGACGCGCTCGGCGAGTTGCACAAGCTCGGTTTCTTCACCGTCGGACTTGATTCGGAAGGCCCGGCCCCGCTGGAAGGCGCGCTCACCGGCGACAAGGTGGCGCTGGTTCTCGGCTCGGAGGGCAAGGGGCTGAGGCAAAAGACGCGAGAGACGGTCAACGCGCTGGCGCGGCTCGACATGCCGGGTGAGATCAAGTCGCTCAACGTCTCCAACGCGGCGGCGATCGCGCTCTACGCCACCCGTCAGCATTTGCTGAAAAAGACGGCATGATCGTCGTCTTTACCGACCTCGACGGCAGGGCGCGAAAACGCCGCGCGCATCTGCCGGCAGTTCGAGCTGTGAAAAACCCCGATAGACGTCTTGGTGATTGCGGAGCTTAGCCTCCAGTGTCAGGCGTTCCGTGTCCTCGCACGTGTCTGTGCCCTTAGCGTCCGGCACAGCATCGCTGCCCGCCAAGACGTCCGGCGAAAACCGCCGCCAAATTAACATATTCCATTTTATATATATCAATATTCTTATGTTTTGATCGATTGCATCACGAGGATGCAAGAAAGGCAATTCCATGTTGAAGACCATCATCTGCGGAGTGAGTGCAGGCCTGTTGGCGATGACGCCGGCCATGGCATCGCACAACAACCCCTGGGCGACAGCCGAGGACACCGTCCTGGAGAAATACCACGACGAAAACCAGGCCAAGAGCGAGGACACTCCAGGCGAGGACGAAATGTATGGCGGCAAGACCGGCGTCGCCTTCGGCAAAACCGGTGTCAGCGCTACCAAGGGAAAAGGAACAGCCACGACAGGTGGTGCAAGCAGTTCCAAGGACACTGGCCCCGGTCGCGGCAGCAAGAAATAAACTGCCGCCCCGCAGATGGGGCGCACTTCCGTGAGGCACCGAGGTGCCATGCTATCGAAATGATGTAAAGTCCGTCGAACTCGGCGCCCTTCCCCAAGGGCGCCGAGTTCGCGCAATCTGTGGGCGCACCATCCGCGCCATTCGACTGATCGGCGCCATCGCCCGGCGCAGAGAGATCATTTCAACCGACCAAACCGAGCGGTTACAGGCCGATCCATCGACAGCCCTTTCGGCACGGGGGTTGTCACCCATGTCTTAGGTACGCGATGTTACCTATGTGTCAGGAATGGACAAAGTGGAAGAATGGTGCCCCCGGCAGGATTCGAACCCGCGACCCCCTGATTACAAATCAGGTGCTCTACCAACTGAGCTACAAGGGCAGTGGTGCCGTCCTTAAGGGCAAATCGAATTGCGGTAAAGCAAAATTTCGCGCGACAGACGGGAACCGCGCTTTGCAGTACGGGCGGCGGGAGAACGGTTTGCGGCGGTGAATGGCTTGTGGTTACAGGGCTTTGTCATGTACCACTGGCGCCGATAACAAAGGGCTGCCCATGTCGCGTTCGTTCCGGTCGCTTTCCTTCATCGCCTCCAATTCCGACGAGGCCCAGGCCTCGCGGGCGGAGCTTGCCGCACGCTACGGGAGTGTCGAGCCGGCAGAGGCGGACGTCATCGTCGCGCTCGGCGGTGACGGCTTCATGCTGCAGACGCTGCACGACACGATGAATTCCGGCAAGCTGGTCTACGGCATGAACCGTGGATCGGTCGGTTTCCTGATGAACGACTATTCCACCGAGAGCCTGCGCGAACGGATTGCCGCGGCGGTGGAGAACGATTTTCACCCGCTGAAGATGACCACCACCAATGCCGACGGCACGCAGTCGGTGGCGCTCGCCATCAACGAGGTTTCGCTGCTCAGGCAATCCTACCAGGCCGCGAAGCTGCGCGTCGTCATCGACGGCAAGGTGAGGCTGGACGAATTGATCTGCGACGGCCTGATGGTCGCCACCCCGGTCGGCTCGACGGCCTACAATCTCTCCGCCCACGGGCCGATCCTGCCACTGGAGGCGCCGCTTCTGGCCCTGACACCGGTCAGTCCATTTCGTCCGCGGCGGTGGCGCGGCGCCCTGCTGCCGAACAAGGTGAGCGTCGAGATCATCGTGCTCGAACCGGAAAAACGTCCGGTCAACGCGGTCGCCGATCATACCGAGGTCAAGTCCGTGATCAGGGTGCAGATCGCCCAGTCCGAGGACACGACCGCGCGCATCCTCTCCGATCCCGATCGCTCCTGGTCGGATCGCATCCTTGCCGAACAGTTTTCCGACTGAGGGAGATCGACGCATGGCCCCTACCCTACTTCTCCGCGCCGGCTTTCTAGGCCTGATGCTGGCTGGCGGCCCGGCCCTTGCCGAGGACATCGACCAATTGCCGGTGACGGCGACCTTCGTCATCAGTGGCGGTTCCTGGGAGGGCGATGCCGAGACCTCTGCGTCCGCCCCGCCGGTTTCACCGACGCCGGCTCCGGCGCCCGCCGGCGCAACCGCCCCGGCTCCGGCGGAGGGCACTGCTACGCCGACGCCGCGCCGCGGCTATTACAAGCTGATCGCAATCCGCCAGCCGGATCGTACCGCCAAGGTCTATCTGCAGCAGATCCTTGCGAGCGATGCCGGCCCTGAAGTTCTGGAAAGCGTCGAGCTCGAGGAGTTTTCCGCGATCCGTCCCTATGTCACCGACATCCGGCCGGAGGATTCGACCGGTATCAGCCGGCAGCCGGGGTTCTTCGCCACCGTCTATCTGAAGACCGATCCGGACGCGGTGGAGCCGGAGGGCTGGACTGTGCTGATCGACGAGTTCGGCGAGATCCGCGTCGAGCGGGCGACGAACTGAAGCCTAACGCCATCCGGCGAACCCTGCCGAACGCGAAACGGCGGAACTTCCGTCCCGCCGTCAATGTCCGCGATGGCCTCACAGCCGATCAATCGATGTCGGCAACCGAATCGGCGCTGCCGCTGATGCGATGCGCGAGGGCCGCCTCCATGAACTCGTTCAGGCCGCCGTTCAGGACCGTATCCGGATCGGTGCTTTCGACACCGGTGCGAAGGTCCTTGACCAACTGGTAGGGCTGCAGCACGTAGGAGCGGATCTGGTGTCCCCAGCCGATGTCGGTCTTGGACGCGGCTTCGGCATTGGCAGCCGCCTCGCGTTTCATCAGTTCCGCCTCGTACATGCGGGCCCGCAGCATTTCCCAGGCCTTGGCCTTGTTCTTGTGCTGCGACCGCTCCTGCTGGCAGGCGACCACGATGCCGGTCGGAATATGCGTGATGCGCACGGCCGAGTCGGTGGTGTTGACGTGCTGGCCACCGGCGCCCGACGAACGATAGGTGTCGATGCGGCAGTCGCTCTCGTTGATCTCGATGTTGATCGAGTCGTCGACGACGGGATAGACCCAGACCGACGAGAACGAGGTATGGCGGCGCGCATTGCTGTCATAGGGCGAAATGCGCACGAGGCGATGCACGCCCGATTCGGTCTTCAGCCAGCCATAGGCATTGTGGCCCTTGACGTGGATGGTTGCGGACTTGATGCCGGCTTCTTCGCCGTCGTGGACTTCCATGACCTCGACCTTGAAGCCCTGCTTCTCGGCCCAGCGGATATACATGCGCAGCAGCATATTGGCCCAGTCCTGGGACTCGGTACCGCCGGCGCCGGAATGGACTTCGAGATAGGTGTCGTTGCCGTCGGCCTCGCCGGACAGCATGGCCTCGACCTGAAGCTTGCCGGATTCGGCCTTCAGCGCCTTCAGCGCGTCCTCGGCTTCCTTGACGACCTGCTCGTCGCCTTCTTCCTCGCCCATCTCGATCAGCTCGATGTTGTCGGTCATCTGCTGTCCGAGACGCTTGACGCCATTGATGCTGTCATCCAGCTGCTGGCGCTCCCGCATCAGCTTCTGGGCCTCGGCGGCATCGTTCCAGAGGTTCGGATCCTCTGCCTTGTTGTTCAACCAGTCCAGTCGCCTTACCGCCTGATCCCAGTCAAAGATGCCTCCTCAGCAGGCTTACGGCCTGCTTGATTTCGTCGACTACATTCTCGATTTCATTGCGCATCGCGGTTGATCTTCACCTCGGTGTAAAAACTGGATCGTCAATTAGTTGCGGCCGCCCCCGATGTAAAGGGGCGGCCGCACGCAGGATGATTACGCTGGATTTCAGAACAGGCCGCCGGCGCCCGATGTGACGGCCTGGTTGGCCTGTGGCGATTCCCTGAGGATTTCCTCGGGCGCCACATATTCTTCCATGCCGATGACCGAGAAGGTATCGGCCGGGCCGGTGCCGGGCTTGAAGGCTTCGATAATGGTGTCGGGCTCGCCGTCATAGGCCTGCATGCCCGTCTTGCGATTGACCGGTATGAGCTGCATGCCTTCCGGCAGGCGGAACTTGCCCGGCGGGGTCCCGGCCACCGCGGCCTGCATGAACTCGTTGAAGATCGGTGCCGACATGGAGCCGCCGGTCGAGCCTCGGCCAAGCGGCGCGGGATTGTCGAAACCGATGTAGAGGCCGGCGACGAGGTCGGGCGTGTAGCCGACGAACCAGGCATCCTTTTCGTCATTGGTCGTGCCGGTCTTGCCGGCGACCGGGCGATCGAGCTTGATCTTGCCGGCCGCGGTGCCGCGCGAGACGACGCCTTCCATCATCGAGGTGATCTGGTAGGCGGTCATCGGGTCGAGCACCTGCTCGCGATTGTCGACCACGATCGGCTCTTCCTGGCCTTCCCAGCCATTGGCGTTGCAGCCTTCGCAGACGCGTTCCTCATGGCGGAAGATGGTCTTGCCGTAGCGGTCCTGGATGCGGTCGATGAGGGTCGGCTTGATCTGCTTGCCGCCGTTGGCCAGTACCGCATAGGCGGAGACCATCCGCAGCACCGTGGTCTCGCCCGAGCCGAGCGACATCGACAGCAAGGGCATCATCTTGTCATAGATGCCGAAGCGCTCGGCATATTCGGCCACCAGGTTCATGCCCATGTCGTTGGCGAGGCGAACCGTCATCAGGTTGCGCGACTTCTCGATGCCGAGACGCAAGGTCGACGGGCCGGCCGAACCGCCGCCGTAGTTCTGCGGACGCCAGACCTGGCCACCCGAGACGAATTCGATCGGCGCGTCCATGATGACCGAGGCGGGGGTGTAGCCATTGTCGAGCGCCGCCGCATAGACGAACGGCTTGAAGGACGAACCGGGCTGGCGCATGGCCTGGGTGGCACGGTTGAATTCCGACTGGGCATAGGAAAAGCCGCCGACCATGGCGAGCACGCGACCGGTATGCGGGTCCATGGCGACCAGTCCACCCTGCACCTTCGGCGGCTGACGCAACCTGTAACCGCCCTCGGCATCCGAAAGCGGCTCGACGAAGACCACATCGCCCGGCGCCAGCACGCCCTCCGGCGACTTCGCCGTCTTGCGGTCACCAGTGGCGGAGCGATAGGCCCATTCCATGTCGTCGGCCATGATCCGGCCGGTCTGGCGATCCGACACGACCTTGCCACCGGCTTCCTTGGCGGGCTGAAGGCCAATGTCGACGCGTGACGCGGAGACGGCGAGCACGACGGCGAGCTTCCATTCCGGGACGTCGCTCAGCGCATTGACCTTGGCGAGCTCGGCACCCCAGTCCCCCGAGGCGGAGATTTTTGCCACCGGACCGCGGAAACCGCGGCGCTGGTCGTAGGTCAGCAGTCCGTCCTGGAGGGCCTTGCGGGCGACGATCTGCATCTGCGGATCGAGGGACGTCCGCACGGAAAGGCCACCTTCGTAGAGCGACTTGTCACCGTATTTCTCGATGATCTGGCGGCGAACTTCTTCGGCGAAATAGTCCGAGGCGAAGAGATAGGAACCCGTGCGGCGACCGGTCACCCCAAGCGGCTGCTTCTTGGCCTCATCGCCGTCGGCCTTGACGACGAAACCATTCTCCACCATCCGGTCGATGACCCAGTTGCGACGTTCGATCGCCGCCTCGGTGTGACGGAACGGATGGTAGTTCGACGGGCCCTTCGGCAGGGCGGCAAGATAGGCGGTCTCGGCGATGGTGAGTTCGGTCACCGACTTGTCGAAATAGGTGAGTGCCGCCCCGGCGATGCCGTAGGCATTCATTCCGAAGAAGATTTCGTTGAGGTAGAGTTCGAGGATCTTGTCCTTCGAATAGGTCTGCTCGATGCGGAAGGACAGGATCGCTTCCTTGACCTTGCGGTCGATCGTCTGGTCGGAGGACAGAAGGAAGTTCTTCGCCACCTGCTGGGTGATGGTCGAGGCGCCGACGGGACGGCGGCCGGAGCCGAGGTTCTGGACGTTGACCAGGATGGCGCGACCAAGACCATAGATGTCGACGCCGGGGTGGTTGTAGAAATTCTTGTCTTCCGCCGACAGGAATGCCGCCTTCACCCGGTCGGGGATGGCCTGGATCGGCAGGAAAAGACGACGTTCGCGGGCATATTCCGCCATCAGCGCGCCATTGCCGGCGTGAATGCGCGTCGTGACCGGCGGCGCATAGCTCGACAGAACCGCATAGTCCGGCAAGTCCTTCGAGACCCCGTTCAGGTAAACGGCAACGACGCCGGCGACGCCGAGGGCGAGGACGGACGCGAGTCCGAAGAGATAACCAATCAGTCTGATCATATTCGAGCTACCGGCAATGCTTTCGGTTCAGCGCGCAATGGGCGAACATCGCACATAGCGTGGCGTTTTGCACGTCATGCCCTGCTTGGCAAGACGCAAGCGACCCAGTTCGGAGTAACGGCCCGATTGTGAGGAAAATAGGGCCATCCCTCGCTTATGCACCGCCCACCGGCCCCGCTGCCGTCGGCATCAACCACCATTGGCGACGACCGGAAGACGGTAGCGCCTGATGGCCGCCGCCAGCAGATCGGCGATCTTCACCCGCCAGGCGGGATCGAGCAGGAGCTTCTCGTCCTCCTTGTTGGACAGGAAGCCCAGCTCCAGCAGGATCGACGGGACATCATGGGCTTGCAGTACCCGGAAGCCGGCATAGCGATGCGGATTGTTGATCAGCGCCACCTGCCCTTCGAACGACCTGACGACGGATTCCGCCATGGATATCGAAAAGGCCTGGGTCTCGCGCCGCGTCAGATCGAGAAGGATGTCGGACACTTCGGCCGGCTCGCCGGTATCGCTGACGCCGCCCACCGCGTCGGAGAGGTTCTCGCGCTCGGCGAGATCGGCGGCCATGCGGTCGGATGCCTTGTCCGATATGGTATAGACGGTGGCGCCGCGGATATTGCTCTGGCGAAGCGTATCGGCATGGAAGGAAATGAGGAGATTTGCCCCGCGCTGCCGCGCGATTGTCACGCGCTCCGACAGCGACAGGAACTCGTCTCCCTCGCGCACCAGAAAGGCCTCGATGCCCGGCTCGCCCTTCAGCCGATCGGAAAGGGCCTTGGCGAAGGCCAGCGTGATTTCCTTCTCCTGCGTCTTGGTCGCCGCCCCCGTCGCGCCGGCGTCAATGCCGCCATGCCCGGCATCGATGGCGATGACAAAGGCACCCGGCGCGGCGGGCTCGCTCTGCCCGACCCGATCGCCGCGCTGCGCTGTGGCGGTCGCGTCTACGCTCGCCGTCATCCAGCTCTGGTCGTTGACCAGTTTTTCGAAATCCTGTTGCGACACCATTTCGGCGTCGAGCACGAGGCGATAGCCCGTGCCGCTTTCATTGGCCATCACCTCGCTCGCGACGAGCCGGGCGGGCCGATCGGCGGTCAGCACCAGACGGGCGGAATCCGCGTCCATCGATCCGTAGCGGATATCGCGGAACAGGCCCCGCGCCTCGAGGTCTGCCTCGGGGAAAGTGAAGACCGTCGCCGGCAGGTCGATGACGATCCGGTCGGGCCTGGCAATGTAGCGCACGGCAATTTCCGGTTTCCGGTCGAATTCGAGCACGATTCGGGTACGGGCCCGGTCGCCGACGATGCGCGCCGCATAAACCGCCAACGGATCAGCGGGCTCCGCCTGCGCGGCAAAGGTCACGCTCCCGGCTGCCCCGGCGCCCGCAACCACCAGCAGCATGAGGACAGCGATTCGCGAAAACAGCCGCCCAAGGTGCGCGCACTGCCCAGGACGAGACCGGCTCCGCAGCAAACCGCCTCCCCGCCCCGGATCGTTGACGATCGCCCCATTGCCGCCGCCAGCGTGCCGATCATGCATGAAATCAATCCAATCTTTCTGGAAATGGCCGGATTTCCCGCAGCTGCCCTGCGCCTCAGCGACACAACCGCGCCCTTCGCCCGAGAATCGGCACTCCACCTCAAACCACGCTAATCAATCGATATTATGGCATAATTTCGTTTCCCCTTGCTATTGTCACGGAGAAAACATACAAGGCAGATGAGGGTTAAAAGTGCCAACGGGATAGAATGACCGCCACGGCTGCCAACCTCTTCAAGGACTTGGCGCCTAAGCTTGTCGGATCTTCATCCGCCGTCTCCGCTTTTTTTCCTGAAACTGGTTTAACACGCCGGCCCGGCCGGCACATGCAACTGGTGGTTTTCCACCGCATGCTCTGAAGAACACTCATCGGGCCCCATGGGGCCTATGTCATTGTCGTTTTCGTTCGGTCTTTGATGTCATTGCAGTTGATCTTGAACACTTTTGGCGGATCGGGCTTTTCAAGCACCCCGGCAGCTGTTCAATTGCTGCTAGCGCACCCCGTCGGGCGGGAACATTTATATCCGGCGCCAAGCCCCCAAGGCATCACCCGCACCAGAGTACAGCGAGCGAGTGAACCCCTTCCCGGCGGCGCCGAGGAGCACAGCTTAAATGGCAGACAGAATGTTGATCGACGCGTCTCACGAAGAAGAGACGCGGGTTGTCGTCGTACGCGGTAACCGCATCGAAGAATTCGATTTCGAGTCCCAGCACAAGAAGCAGATACGGGGCAATATCTATTTGGCGAAGGTGACGCGCGTCGAACCTTCGCTACAGGCGGCCTTCGTCGACTATGGCGGGAATCGCCACGGCTTCCTGGCCTTCGCCGAAATCCACCCCGATTACTACCAGATCCCCTACGCCGACCGGCAGGCGCTGTTGAACGCCGAAGCCGAAGAACACCGGCGCGAAGACGAATCGGATGGCGACGAGTCGCCCGCCTCGGATATGTCCTCACAGGAACAGCCCGACGTCGGCATCGTGCCGGTTGAAGCCGCTGAACCGGAAGCGGAAGCTGAAGTTTCGGCCGAAGCGCCGGCCGAAGTTGTGGCCGACGAGGCAGCCCCCGACGAGGAGGCGCCCAAGGCCAAGCCGAAGCGCACCCGCAAGCCGCGCGCCAAGAAGACCACCGAGACCGAGGAACAGGTATCCGAGGCCGTCGAGGCCATTGAGGACGACGGCAAGGGCGACATGGCCGCCCTGTTCGAGACCGACGACGAAATCTCCGAAGATGCCGGCGGACGCCGCGGCCGCGACGACGATTTCGACGACGACGACGACCACATCGAGGAGAAGGAAGAAATCGAATCCGTGGGCGCCGAAGACGCCATGGAAGAGGTTCCGGACCGCATCGTGCGCAAGCCGCGCAAGCAGTACCGCATCCAGGAAGTGATCAAGCGGCGCCAGATCCTGCTGGTGCAGGTCGCCAAGGAAGAACGCGGCAACAAGGGCGCAGCTCTCACCACCTACCTGTCGCTCGCCGGCCGCTATTCGGTGCTGATGCCGAACACGGCGCGTGGCGGCGGCATTTCCCGCAAGATCACCCAGCCGACCGACCGCAAGCGGCTGAAGGAAATCGCCCGCGGTCTCGAAGTGCCGCAGGGCATGGGCGTGATCCTGCGCACCGCAGGTGCCAACCGCACCAAGGTCGAGATCAAGCGCGATTTCGAATACCTCATGCGCCTGTGGGAAAACGTGCGGACGCTGACGCTCAGCTCGACCGCGCCCTGCCTGGTCTATGAGGAAGGCTCGCTGATCAAGCGCTCGATCCGCGACCTCTACAACAAGGACATCTCCGAGATCGTCGTCGCCGGCGAGGAAGGCTATCGCGAAGCGAAAGACTTCATGAAGATGCTGATGCCGAGCCACGCCAAGGTGGTTCAGCCCTATCGCGACCTGCACCCGATCTTCTCGCGCTCCGGCATCGAAGGCCAGCTCGACAAGATGCTGCAGCCGCAGGTGACGCTGAAGTCCGGCGGCTACATCATCATCAACCAGACCGAAGCGCTGGTGGCGATTGACGTCAACTCGGGTCGCTCGACCCGCGAATACTCGATCGAGGACACCGCGCTGCAGACCAACCTGGAGGCCGCCGAAGAGGTTGCCCGCCAGTTGCGGCTGCGCGACCTCGCCGGCCTGATCGTCATCGACTTCATCGACATGGAAGAAAAGCGCAACAACCGCGCGGTCGAGAAGAAGCTGAAGGACTGCCTGAAGAACGACCGCGCCCGCATCCAGGTCGGCCGGATCTCGCATTTCGGCCTGCTGGAAATGTCGCGCCAGCGCATTCGCGCCTCGGTCCTGGAATCGACGACCCAGCTCTGCCCGCATTGCGGCGGAACGGGCCTCATCCGCTCGCAGTCGTCGGTTGCCCTGCATGTCCTGCGCGGCATCGAAGAATATCTGCTGAAGAACACGACGCACGACATCACGGTTCGCACCACGCCGGAGACGGCGCTCTATATCCTCAACCAGAAGCGCGGCACGATCGTCGATTACGAGCACCGCTTCGGCGTCGCGATCACCATCGACAGCGACGACTCCGTCGGCGCCCAGCACTTCGGTATCGATCGCGGCGAGGCTGTTGCCAATCCGGTGAAGATCGAGAGCCTCATGCAGCTTCTGCCGGCGATCGAGGAGGACGACTACGTCCCCGAGCCGGAGGACGAGGACGAAGAGGAAGAGATCATCGCAGCCGCACCGGCCGCGCAGCCCGCGGCTTCGGCCAATAGCGACGAGCAGAACCGCAAGCGCAAGCGCCGCCGCCGCCGCCGGGGCAAGAACGGCCAGCCCGGCAACGGCGCTCAGGCCGGCGCCGAGGGCGATATGGAGGGCGACGAAGACGACGGTGAAGAGGGCGACGAAGACGGCGCCGTCGAGACCGCCGGCGAAGCCCGCGAGCAGGACGGTGATACCGTTGGCGAAGATGGCCAGAAGCGCAAGCGCCGCCGCCGCGGCAAGCGCGGCGGTCGCCGTAGCCGTCCGGGCGAAGAGGGTCTGGAAAACGGCGTCGAAGGATCGGCCGAAGGTGACGATGGCGAAAGCAACGATAGCGATACCGAAGCCGCGCTGATCGAGGAGATCGCCGAACAGGCCGTCGCCGAAGAGCCGGCAGCCATGGCGGCGATCGAATCAGCCGAGGAGGTGGTCCAGCCGAAGCCGCGCCGCAGCCGCAAGGCCAAGGTCGTCGCGTCTCCCGTCGAGGAGCCTGTGATCGCAGCCGAGCCGGTCGCCGTGGCAGAAGCCGAGGTCGAGGCGCCCGCTGCCGTGGAGCCCGCTGCGGAAGACGCGGTGGCGCCTGCCGAGGCCGAAGCGGTGGTGGAAGCCCCCGAAGAAGCCAAGCCGGCTCGCGCCAATCGTCAATCCAACGTCACCTCCTCCGAACCAGTGGTGACCTCGGTCAAGGCCACGACGGACGGCGACGATGAACCGACCAAGCCGAAAAAGGGCGGCTGGTGGCAGAAGCGCGGCTTCTTCTGAGAAGCGCACAGCCATCGCTGAAATCAAAAGGGCCGCGTTCGACGCGGCCCTCTTCGTTTGCGGTCATCGTTCAGAAACAGATTCAGGCGCTTCGCGACCCGATTCCGCCGGAGCGCATAACCATCTGATCAGATTCTAATTTCGGGAAGCCAGGCAGCCATCCTGTCGGTCGCTTCGACCATCTCGGCATAGGTCCCTGCATAGGAAATGCGCAGCGCGCCATGGCCGTCGAGCGGATCGAAATCCATTCCGGGCGTCGCCGCCACGTCGATCTCGGCAAGCATGCGCCGGGCAAACGCCATGCTGTCATTGGTATAGCGGGTGACATCCACATAAGCGTAGAACGCGCCGTCCATTGGCGAGAGCAGCGGCAGGCCCAGTTTCGGCAGACGCGCCATCAGGAAGTCGCGGTTCCTCCGGCAGCTCGCCTTGTAGCGCTCCAGTTCCTCTTCGGCACCGAGTGCGGCGATCGCTGCGATCTGCGACAGTTCGGGTGCGGAAATGTAGAGGCTCTGCGCCAGACATTCGAGCGGCCTGACGATATGGTCGGGCACCACCATCCAGCCGATGCGCCAACCGGTCATGCAATAGTATTTCGAGAAGGAATTGATGACGATCGCCTCGTCGCCGATCTCCAGCGCGGTCGCCTCCTCGCCGGCATAGGTCAGGCCATGATAGATCTCGTCGGAGATCAGCGTGATCCCCTGGCCCTGGCAATAGTCATAGACCGCCTTCAACTGGGCGCGGCCCGTCACCGTGCCGGTCGGATTGGCGGGGCTGGCAAGCAGAACGCCCTTCAAGCGCACGCCCTCCCTCGCCTGGGCGGCTTCGAGGCTTTCCGGCGTGAGCGTGAATTGTGTCTCGGCATTGACGGGCACCTCGATCACCTTGAGACCCAGCGCCGAGAGGATGGCGCGATAAGCCGGATAGCCGGGCCTGGCGATCGCCACGGCGTCGCCGGCATCGAACAGGGCCAGGAAGGCCAGGTTGAAGCCGGCCGAGGAACCGGTGGTGACGACGACGCGGGCCGGATCCACGGCAACTCCGTGACGCCGGCGATAATAGTCGGCGAGCTTGGCCCGAAGCTCGGCGAGGCCGAGCGCGTCGGTATACCCGATCCGGCCGTGGCCGAGCGCCTCACGCGCCGCGGCAAGGGCCGCCTGTGGCGCCGGGTGGCCAGGCTGGCCGACCGCCATCGAGATCACCGGTCTCCCGGCATTGCGCCGTCTGGTCGCCTCCGCCAACAGGTCCATGGCATGAAAGGGTTCGACTGCGCTGCGTCTTGAAAGCGTAACCACGAACAACTAACTCCGGTCGATGAAGGCGCCCGACAATTGCCGCATTATTCAAGTCTTCACAATGGCGAGAGCGTTCCGCTGCGGCCATTTTTCCAATTCCACTTGCCGTTCGCTGCCGATACGCTACAGCAAATCAACGGTTTCGGATGGACCCCGTCATCCGCACGACATCCGCCATGGCGGACAATATGCAAGAGGAAAGACATGGCCTTGAATTTCAGGAAGCTTGCCGCGACCGCCCTCGTGCTCCTGCCGGTGGCCCTGCCCACCGCGGCCGGCGCGCTGGACGATGCGCAGAAGAAGGAGTTCGGCGCGTTCATCAAGGAATACCTGATCGCCAATCCGGAGATCATGCTCGATGTCCAGGATGCGCTCGAGAAGAAGCAGCAGGATGCGCGCCTGCAGCAGGCTTCGGCGGCGGTGAAGGACAATCAGGAGGCACTCTTTGCCTCGAAGCATGACATCGCGCTCGGCAACCCCAATGGCGACGTAACCATCGTCGAGTTCTTCGATTACAATTGCGGCTATTGCAAGCGCGCCCTGTCGGACATGGACGAGATCATCGCCAAGGACAAGAATGTTCGCTTCGTGCTCAAGGAGTTCCCGATCCTCGGCCCCGAGTCGGAGGCCGCCCACAAGGTGTCGGACGCCTTCCGCAAGATCGCCCCTGAGAAATACGGCGACTTCCACCGCGCCCTGATGACCGCCGAAGGTCGCCACGGCGAAGAAAGCGCGATCGAGATCGCGACTTCGCTCGGCGTCAGCGAGGAGCAGATCCGCAAGATGATGACCGAAAACCCCAATGACGCTTCGGTCAAGGAAGCCTATCAGCTGGCCACCAGCCTCGGCATCACCGGGACGCCGTCCTATATCGTCGGCAATGAGGCGATGTTCGGAGCGATCGGCTCCGAGGCGATCGAGCAGAAACTGGCAAACGTCCGCAAGTGCGGCGAGGCGACCTGCTGAGCGCCCGGCACACCGCGCTTAACCTTCCCGCCATTTTCCGGGGAACGATCAATGCCCGAGGCCGCAAGGGGCTTTCCCTTGCGGCCTCGCCGGTCTATAGGAGGCGGTTGAAAGTCGACGGAACCGCAGATGAGCAACACAATTTTCGTCCTGAACGGCCCTAATCTCAACATGCTGGGAAAGCGTGAACCGGGGATATACGGCGGCAAGACACTTGCGGACATCGAAACCGAGTGCAAGGCCGCCGGGGCGGATCTGGGGCTCTCGGTGGATTTCCGCCAATCCAATCACGAAGGCGTACTGGTCGACTGGCTGCATGAAGCGAGCGACAAGGCGGCCGGCGTGGCAATCAATGCCGGCGCCTACACGCACACCTCCGTCGCGCTGCACGATGCGATCCGCGCCATCGGCATCCCGGTTGTCGAGGTGCATATTTCCAACATTCATGCGCGGGAGCAATTCCGCCATAAATCGATGATAGCGCCCGCGACCAAAGGCATGATCTGCGGCTTCGGCCCGCAAAGCTACATCCTGGCGCTGCATGCGCTGAAGACCCTCACGCAATAACAAGAATACAGGACCCCTTTCCATGGCTGACAAGAAATCGGGAATCGATCAGGCGCTGATCCGTGATCTGGCGAACATCCTCAACGACACGGACCTCAGCGAGATCGAGGTCGAGCAGGACGACATCCGCATCCGCGTCTCGCGCGCCGCGCCGCAGATGATGGCGATGCCGCAGATGGCCTATCAGCAGTTCGCCGCCCCGGCACCGGTCGCAGCGCCGGCGGCTCCGGTCGTGTCCGCGGAACCTGTCCGCAATCTCGCCAATGCCCTGACCGCGCCGATGGTCGGCACCGTCTACCTCGCCCCTGCCCCGGGTGCCCGTCCCTTCGTCGAGGTCGGCTCGATCGTCAAGGAAGGCCAGACGCTTCTGATCATCGAAGCAATGAAGACCATGAACCAGATCCCGGCGCCGCGCTCCGGCAAGGTCGTCGAAATCATCGTCGAAGACGGTCGCCCGGTCGAGTACGGCGAGCCCCTGATCGTCATCGAGTAAGCCGATGACCATTTCAAAGATCCTCATCGCAAATCGCGGCGAAATCGCGCTCCGGGTGCTTCGCGCCTGCAAGGAGCTCGGCATCGCCACCGTTGCCGTGCACTCGACGGCTGACGCCGACGCGATGCATGTGCGCCTTGCCGACGAAAGTGTGTGCATCGGCCCGCCGCCGTCGCGCGATAGCTATCTCAATATCCACCAGATCGTCGCGGCCTGCGAAATCACCGGGGCGGATGCCGTCCATCCCGGTTACGGCTTCCTGTCGGAAAACGCCAAGTTCGCCGACATTCTCGACGCCCACGGCATCACCTTCATCGGGCCGACCGCCGAGCATATCCGCCTGATGGGCGACAAGATCACCGCCAAGAAGACCGCCGTCGAACTCGGCATTCCGGTCGTTCCGGGCTCCGCCGGCGAAGTTCTGCCTGAGAATGCGCTGGAGATCGCCCGACAAATCGGTTTTCCTGTCCTGATCAAGGCGACAGCCGGTGGCGGTGGCCGCGGCATGAAGGTCGCAAAGACCGAAGCCGAGCTCGAGGAAGCCGTCTCCACGGCCCGCTCCGAGGCGCTGGCGGCATTCGGCAACGACGCCGTCTACATGGAAAAATATCTCGGCAAGCCGCGCCATATCGAAGTGCAGGTGGTCGGCGACGGCGCCGGGAATGCGATCCACCTCGGTGAACGCGACTGCTCGTTGCAGCGTCGCCACCAGAAGGTCTGGGAAGAGGCCAACTCCCCTGCCCTCAACGTCGAGCAGCGCATGAAGATCGGCCAGATCTGCGCCGACGCGATGAAGAAGATGAAGTACCGGGGCGCCGGCACGATCGAATTCCTCTACGAGAACGGCGAGTTCTATTTCATCGAAATGAACACCCGCCTGCAGGTCGAGCATCCGATCACCGAAGCCATCACCGGCATCGACCTGGTGCACGAGCAGATCCGCGTCGCCTCCGGCGCCGGCCTGTCGGTCACGCAGGACGAGATCACGTTTTCCGGCCACGCCATCGAATGCCGCATCAATGCCGAGGATCCGCGCACCTTCGTTCCCTCCCCGGGCACGATCACGCATTTCCACGCGCCGGGCGGTCTTGGCGTTCGCGTCGACAGTGGCGCCTATGCCGGCTACAAGATCCCGCCCTACTATGACAGCCTGATCGGCAAGCTGATCGTGCACGGCCGCACGCGCGTCGAATGCATGATGCGCCTTCGCCGCGTGCTCGACGAATTCGTCGTCGACGGCATCAAGACGACGCTGCCCTTGTTCCAGGACCTGGTGGCCAACCAGGACATCGCAAACGGCGACTACGACATCCACTGGCTGGAAGACTACCTGGCCAGGACCGCACCGTGAGGTGACAATCGAATGGCAGGGCGCCGCAGCAGGGACCAGAGGATAACCCCGGAACTCCTGCTGCGCGCCTATTCCATCGGGCTCTTCCCGATGTCGGATGCCGCAGACGACCCGGAGATCTTCTGGGTCGAGCCGGAAATGCGAGGCATCCTGCCGCTCGACGCTTTCCACATATCCAAGAGCCTCGCCAAGGCGGTGCGCAAGAAGCCCTTCGACATCCGCTTCGACACCGCCTTCGACGCCGTGGTGGAGAAGTGTGCGGAGGAGGCCGGAGACCGGCCGAGCACCTGGATCAACGACACCATCAAGGAACTCTACGGGGCACTGCACAAGCTAGGCCACGCCCATTCGGTCGAGGCGTGGGAGGGCGATGCGCTGGTCGGCGGGCTCTACGGCGTGTCGCTCGGCTCGGCCTTCTTCGGCGAAAGCATGTTTTCGCGGCGCACCAATGCCTCGAAAATCTGCCTGGTGCATCTGGTCGAGAGACTGAAGATACGCGGCTTCACTCTGCTCGACACGCAGTTCACCACCGAGCACCTCAAGACCTTCGGCGCGATCGACGTTCCAAAGCAGGACTATCTGAAACTGCTCGACAAGGCGGTCGACAGCGCAACGCTGCCGTTCTGAACCCCACCCTCGGGCGACGGGCGAGATCCAATGGCCGGGAGATGGGTCAGGCGGCGTTGAGATCGGCTGTCTCGCCGAACTGGATCAGCAGGCGCGGGCTCGTCATGTCGCCGCTCTCCTCGTCCACCTGCACCGAATAGGCCGCGACGCCGATATGGCGCGCCGACATGGCGGTGGCGATCTTCTCGGCGGCGGCGGCGTTGGAGGCCTGGCGCATTTCGCCCGGAACCAGGTTGCCGCGGTTCTTCTTGAACGGCAAGACGATAAACTTTTCAGAAAGGGCCATGATCGCAACTCCTGTTCGTTCCCTGATTGTTCCCATTGAGAGACAATGTCAAGCGCCGGATTTCATTGCGTCGTCAGGATGAACCGAATTGCGGAGAAATGTATTGGATTGGTTTTGCGCGCTTGCCTGAGAAGGCAGCGGCGGTACCGCATTTGCCTTCGTCCACCCGAGCCGTTTGCCTCAGGACGTCAGAACAGTCCGACACTTCCCGGTGGTGTCACCGCGGCCGGCGGTACAGGCTGCCCCTGCGGCACTTCCTCTCCGCCCGGGGGCAAATCGAGCGGCGGCACGCCGTCGCCGGGCACATCATCCGGTATCTCTTGCGGCGCATCGAGCGGGGGGACGGCGACCGGGGCGGTCTCGGCAGGCAACGTGCCACCCTGCTCACCCGCCGGCTGCGGCTGCGTGTCTGCGGCAGGCTGCTGCCCTTGGACTGGCTGCTGCGTCTCCGCGGCCTTCTGGGCCTCGCTGGCGGGGACCGGAGCCGGGTGAGCAGCCTTGACGCCCTTTGGAGCCGGCACATCGGAGGTCTGCTTGCAGCCGGTCAGCCAGACGTCATAGATCGCATGCTCGACGGCATTGAGTGCGGGGCTGTCGGCGAACATCCAGCCGGAAAAGATCCGACGGATCTTGCGGTCGAGGGTGATCTCGTCGACCTCGATGAAAGCGTCGATCTTCTGCGCCTCGCTCTCGTCGCGGGAATAGCAGACCTTCGGCGTGACCTGCAGGGCGCCGAACTGCACCGTCTCGTCGATGTAGACATCAAAGGAGGTGATGCGGCCGGTGATCTTGTCAATGCCGGCGAATTCGGCGACCGGGTTGGAGATCCGCTCGGCCAAGACCGGGCCAACGCCCCCCAGGGTGCCGATGGATGCGGCCAAGGCCGCCATGCCCATCACAGCCAGGGTTGAGCCACGCCCGATACGCTTCATGTCTGCCATTCTCCAGCCTTCGAATATGCGGTGCCGCGATCAGAGCGGCCTCCACACAGAGGCCCTAGAACCGAATTGTGGCCAAATCCGGTGTCAGTTGCCGGGGGTCCAGGCGTCATAGTCGCCGGTGACGCGCGGACGCTCGCCCGCAACGGCGATCGAACCCTGGGGACGATAGGCATTCGCCGTGCCGGTGGCATTGGCGCGGTGCGGTTTTTGCCATTCCGCGGCCTTGTAGTCTTCCTTGGACGGCGGAACGTCAGTGCGGTAATGCATCCAGCCATGCCAGCCGGCCGGAATGGTCGAGGCGTCGGCATAGCCCTTATAGATGACCCAGCGGCGCGGCAGTCCGAAGGTGGTGGTGCCGCCCTCGTAATAGATGTTGCCGAACTGGTCTTCGCCGACCTTCGTGCCCTTGCGCCAGGTGAAGAAACGCGTGCCCATGGTCTGACCGTTCCACCAGGTGAAAAGTTCCAACAGAAGCTGCTTCATGTCTCGTCCTTGGCTCCGGGCCTTGTCGACCACCGGATTGTCATCGTTCTCCGCTTATGCCGCCTCGATGGGCGATTGTCCAGTGATTCGCCGTGTCGCAGCACTCATTTCAGCTTGTACTTGAAGCCGAAATGGCTCTTGGCGAATCCGAGCCGTTCGTAGAAGCGATGCGCATCTGTGCGGGCGGCATTCGAGGTCAATTGCACCTGGCGCAGACCGAGCCGCCTTGCCTCCTCGAGGCAGAAGCCGATCATCTGGCCACCGATGCCGCGGCCGCGCATGTCGGGCCGTGTCTGCACCGCCTCGACGATCATCGAGGTCGCGCCGCGTCCGGTCAGCGTGGTGGTCAGGAGGGTCTGGAACGTGCCGACGATCTCCCCGTCGCACTCGGCGACATAGAGGGTTTCGCGCGGCGTCTGCTCCAGGGTGCGGAAGGCATGCAGATAGTCCGCACGCGCGGCTTTGTCGGTCGTGTCGCCATGGCCGCCGATATCGTCCGAGGCGAGGATCGCAACGATTGCCGCGACGTCCTGCTCGCGAGCCTTCCTGATGGTGATCGCCGACCCTTGCATATTCTTTCCTTCCGCGCGTTACTGATGTCGAGGTTACGGAGGATGCAGGAGGGCCGCATGACAGTGAGAGGGTTTTGCACGCTTATTTTCGTGTTCGCGCTCACGGCGACGGGTGCGATCGCAGAGGAAGGCGGGCGCCAAGGCATCGCCTTCGTCCAGGCACCGGAGATGTCCAGCGGGGTGTGCACCGGCAAGGATGCCGCCACCGCCTTCGACTGCGCGAAGAAGCAATGCGTCGATGGCGGCGGAACGGACGAGGACTGCTTGGAGCAGGCCTATTGTTTCCCGGCGCGCTTCAGCGTCGACGTCTTCATGCGCTCGTCCGAGGGCCCGCACTGGCACGAATACTATTGCGGCTCGGACACCAAGGAACTCGCCATGGCTGCGGCCAAGGTCGCCTGCGACAACATCAAGCGGCCCTATCTGATCGAGTGCACGCCGGTGCTGATCTATGACGAGAACGGCAGGTCGGAAGAAGTCGAGATGGACAACTGAGGCCGGGCCGGCTCAAAAGGGCATTGCTCAACCGAGCCGCTTTTCCATGACGATGGCCGGCAGACCGCTGTCCGGCCCGCCGCAACTCGTCGTGCGATCGACCTCGACGAAGCCGTGTTCCTGATAGAAGACGACCGCCGCGGTGTTGCGCGGCTCGACCTCGAGCCGCATGATCTCGGCATCGGGAAAGCAAGTCTCCAGCTCGGCAAAGAGATCGCGGCCGATGCCCATGCGCTGGCACGAAGGCCGGACGTAGAGCTGATGCAGGAAGGCGGTCTTGGCCATCTTCGCCGACATGGCCGCATAGGCCATGCCGCCGAGCTGCCTGCCATCGTCCGCCACGAGGAACTCGCCGCCCTTCTTCTCGATCCGGGTCTTGAGGACCGGGATCGAGTGCCAGGCATCCACCAGTTCGCGCACCTTCGCCTCACCGTAGAGCGGGTCATAGGTGGCGTGAAAAGTCTCCGACAGCAGGGCGCGGAGAGCATCCGCGTCGTTGAGGCTGGCGGTGCGGACGAAGAACAAGGCCTTATTCCTCGACGATGCCGAGCTTGGCCTTGACCAGCGCCTGCACGGCCTGGGGATTGGCCTTGCCGCCGGTCGCCTTCATCACCTGGCCGACGAACCAGCCGGCCAGCGTCGGCTTGGCCAGCACCTTGGCGACCTGGTCGGGGTTGGCGGCGATGATTTCATCGACGGCCTCTTCGATGGCGCCGGTATCGGTCACCTGCTTCATGCCGCGGCTCTCGACGATTTCGGCCGGGTCGCCGCCTTCGTTGAAGACGATCTCGAACAGGTCCTTGGCGATCTTGCCGGAAATGGTCTCGGCCTTGATGAGGTCGATGATGCCGCCAAGCTGGGCGGGCGAAACCGGAGTCTCTTCAATGGCTTTGCCGGCTTTGTTCAAGGCACCCAGCAGGTCGTTGATGACCCAGTTGGCGGCCGTCTTGCCGTCGCGGCCCTCGGCCACGGCCTCGAAATAATCGGCGATCGCCTTTTCCGAGACGAGCACTGAAGCGTCGTAGACCGAGAGGCCGAGTTCGCGGACGAAACGGGCCTTCTTGTCGTCGGGGAGCTCCGGCAGGTCCTTTTTCAGCCTCTCGACGAAGGCATCGTCGAATTCCAGCGGCAGCAGGTCCGGATCGGGAAAGTATCGATAGTCATGCGCGTCTTCCTTCGAGCGCATCGAACGGGTCTCGCCCTTGCCCGGATCAAACAGGCGGGTCTCCTGGTCGATCGAGCCGCCGTCCTCGAGGATGGCGATCTGGCGACGGGCCTCATATTCGATGGCCTGGCCGATGAAGCGGATCGAGTTGACGTTCTTGATCTCGCAGCGCGTGCCAAACTCGCCTCCGGGCTTGCGCACGGAGACGTTGACGTCGGCACGCATCGAGCCCTCGTCCATGTTGCCGTCGCAGGTGCCGAGATAGCGCACGATCGAGCGCAGCTTGGTCATGTAGGCCTTGGCTTCGTCCGAGGAGCGCATGTCGGGCTTGGAGACGATTTCCATCAGCGCCACGCCCGAACGGTTGAGGTCGACATAGGACATGGTCGGATGCTGGTCATGCATCGACTTGCCGGCATCCTGTTCCAGATGCAGGCGCTCGATGCCGATTTCGATGTCCTCGAAATTGCCCTGGCGGTCGGGACCGAGCGAGATGATGATCTTGCCCTCTCCGACGATCGGGTCCTTGAACTGCGAGATCTGGTAGCCCTGCGGCAGGTCGGGATAGAAATAGTTCTTGCGGTCGAAGATCGAGCGCTTGTTGATCTGGGCCTTCAGACCAAGACCGGTTCGCACGGCCTGGGCGACGCATTCCTCGTTGATCACGGGCAGCATGCCGGGCATGGCCGCATCGACCAGCGACACGTTGGAGTTCGGCGCATTGCCGAAGGTCGTCGACGCGCCCGAGAACAGCTTCGAATTGCTCGTCACCTGGGCGTGGACTTCCATGCCGATGACGATCTCCCAGTCACCGGTGGCGCCGGGGATGAAGCGTTTCGGATCGGGCGTGCGGGTGTCAACAAGGGTCATCGGCTGCTCGTGTCATGCGTGGATTTCTCAAGCCCGTGAGGTAGAACAAATGCGGCGGTGGCGCAAGGCTTGTGCGGTCCGCGCGGCGGGCTTCGGCGGCGTACAAAGCGTTAAACGGCAGTCGCTAGACTGGTGCGCATGGCCTCTGCAAACATGCTCATCCTCGTCGCCATCGCCGCGCTCTACAACCTCGCCGTCTTCGGCATCTACGCCTTCGACAAGGTTGCCGCGCGGAACGGCGACTGGCGGGTGCGGGAATCCACCCTGCTCTGGCTCGCCGTGCTTGGCGGCGGGATCGGCGCTTTTCTCGCTCAGCGGCTCTTGCGCCACAAGACGCGCAAGCCTCCCTTCTTTGTGGTGCTGCCTGTCCTGTTCGTGCTGCAGGTCCTCCTCGCCGTTACCCTTCTGCTGGCGCCGGCGGCGGCAATCGCTGCGATCCAGGCTGGCGTCCAGGCTATTGGGGGACGCTAGAATTCCTGGCCGTAGGCGGGAGAAACCGGCGCGGCCAGCTGCTTCGACAGGCCGACCGACTGGACGTCGCGATCGAGCTTGGGATTGTAGGCGATCGTCAGCCAGTGCACCGCATAGCCATGCTTCTCGAAGAAATGCACCGCCTCTTCGTTCTTGGCGTGGGTCTGCAGGCTTGCCTTGGAAAACCCCTGATGCAGGACTTCCTTCTCGATCTCCTCGAGCAGCGCCGTCCCCAATCCCATGCCCTGGAAATCCGGATCGATCCAGAAGTCGGTGATGTTCTCGTCGAGCTCCTCGCGCGCCGCCCAGCCGGCGGGCTGACCGTTCAGCTCGATGACCGAGATCGTCAGCCATCCCGAGCGGGTGAAATTAAGGAAGGCGGAGCGGGCGCCCTCGACCATCGTCTTCGTCTCGCCGACCGGGATCATCGCCTTTTCCCAGGCACGAAAGCCGATGGCGGCCAGCAGGTCCGCTTCGTCGCGGCGGGCATTGCGTATGGTGATCATCGGCACCCCATCTTTCACCGATAGTAGACCATCGCGCCGCGGGATTTTCCAGCCTGCCGTCCGGCGCCCCCTACGGCTCTAATTTTTCCCAACGTTTTCCGTCGGCTAGCTGCGCTCGTGAGCGTTGGGAAACTCCAGGAGAATGCCGCCCCTCGTTGAAACAACGCTGTGACCGATTCGACACGGCGCCCGCGGATGACGTCATGTCGCGGCATCGGGCGCTTGACCGGGAGGCCGGCCATGCCCATTTTCAAGCCGTAACCAATGGAGTTTGGATGTTCCGTCAGTCGGAGTCCCGGTAAGGGCCCCTGCCCGCGATCCTCATGATCCGCGCGCCTGGGCCCGAAAAAAGCGAAGCCCCGACGCCTCAGCGGCGCCGGTATCGTTTTTGCGCGCTCGTCTCTCGAGCGCTTATCCGGATCGACACCATGGACATCTCCCGCGCCGAACAGCGCATCCTCCACCTGCTCGCCCAGGGCGGGCGCATCGAACTCACCCGTGACGAAAACCGCAGAATAGAAAAGATCCAGCTCTTCACCCGCGAAGGCTGGGTGTTCAGCGGCCTCGACGTCATCGCCTTCCGCAAGCTGAAGCAGAAGAGGGCGATCAAGTCTTCCGGCGGCCACCCCTACCGCATTACCGAACGCGGCCTGGTTCTGGTCAGGTCACAGCCGGACAACAGGTGAGGAGAACACTGGCAACGGCGGGATTTCCTGCCGTTGCCAGGCACTACATTTGTAGTTACATTACGTCATGAGTTTCGAATGGGACGAGACGAAGAACAGGATCAATCGTCAGAAGCACGGCATCTCTTTTGAGGAAGCCTGCCTGATCTTCGACGGGTCGGTCTTCAGCGCGAAGGACGAGCGTCTCGACTATGGCGAGGAGCCGGATCATCAGCATAGGCGCTATCGCGTCGCTGGTCATCGTCGTCGTCGTTCACACGGATAGAAGCGGCTCGATCCGTATCATTTCGGCTCGGCTTGCGAACAGAAAGGAAAGGATGCGCTATCATGCCCATCTCGCAGACAAGACTGAAGGAACTGGCGTCTCGATCTGACAAGCAGATCGACTACAGCGATATTCCGGAACTGGACGAAGCCTTCTTCGAAAAGGCGCAACTCGTGAGGCCGGCGGCGGACAAGCGGCAGATCACCATCCGGATCGATGCCGACGTGCTGGACTGGTTTCGCGGCCAAGGCAAGGGCTACCAGACGCATATGAACGCGGTGCTGAAAGCCTACATGCATTCGCAAAAGCCCTAGATTCCGCCGCCCTCCCGCGATGTACCCGAACGAAAAACGGCGCCTCTCGGCGCCGCAGTTGTTTGAAGCAGAGGTGAAGCCCTACCACCACTTCGAAGGCGTGAACTTGCCGGCGGCCTGTTCGATGACGTGGGCGGTCTTGAACAGGGTGCTTTCCTCGAACGGACGGCCGATCAGTTGCAGGCCGAGCGGCAGGCCTTTGGCGTCGAGGCCGGCGGGGACGGACAGGCCCGGCAGGCCGGCCATGTTGACCGTGACGGTGAAGATGTCCTGCATGTACATCGCGACCGGATCGGCGGCGAGTGCCTCGTCGCCGATGGCGAAGGCCGAGGACGGGGTGGCCGGCGTCAGGATGGCGTCGACGTCGTTGAAGGCCAGCTCGAAATCGCGCTTGATCAGCGTGCGGACCTTCTGCGCCTTCAGGTAATAGGCATCGTAGTAGCCGGCCGAGAGCACGTAGGTGCCGATCATGATGCGGCGCTTGACCTCGGTGCCGAATCCGGCCGCGCGGGTCTTTTCGTACATGTCGGCAATGTCCTTGCCGTCGACGCGCAGGCCGTAGCGCACGCCGTCGTAGCGGGCAAGGTTCGACGAGGCTTCGGCGGGCGCGACGATGTAATAGGCCGGCAGCGCATACTTGGTGTGCGGCAGCGAAATGTCGACGATCTCGGCGCCGGCGTCCTTCAGCCAGGCGACGCCTTGGCTCCAAAGCTTTTCGACTTCGTCCGGCATGCCGTCGACGCGGTATTCTTTCGGAATGCCGATGCGCATGCCCTTCAACGACTGGCCCAGCGCGGCTTCGTAGTTCGGCACCGGTATGTCGACCGAGGTCGTGTCCTTGGCGTCGGTGCTGGCCATCGACCGCAGCAAGATCGCGGCGTCGCGCACGTCGCGGGCGATCGGGCCGGCCTGGTCGAGCGAGGAGGCGAAGGCGACGACGCCCCAGCGCGAGCAGCGGCCATAGGTCGGCTTGATGCCGACGGTGCCGGTGAAGGCCGCCGGCTGGCGGATCGAGCCGCCGGTGTCGGTGGCCGTGGCCCCGGCGCACAGATGCGCGGCAACGGCCGCGGCGGAACCACCGGACGAGCCGCCCGGCACGAGCTGCTGGTTGGAGCCGCTCGCCTTCCACGGGTTGACGACCGGTCCGTAGTGCGAGGTCTCGTTGGACGAGCCCATGGCGAATTCATCCATGTTGAGCTTGCCCAGCATGACCGCACCGTCGTCCCACAGGTTCTGGGTGACGGTCGATTCGTATTTCGGCTTGAAGCGGTTGAGAATGCCGGAGCAAGCCTGGGTGTGAACGTCGCGGGTGGCGAACAGGTCCTTGATGCCGAGCGGGATGCCCTCGAGCGCGCCTGCCTTGCCTTCGGCGATGCGCGCGTCCGAAGCCTTTGCCATCTCGCGGGCCTTGTCGCCGGTCACCGTCACATAGGCGTTGATCACGTCATTGGCGGCCTCGATCGCCTGGACATAGGCATCCGTCAGTTCGACGGCCTTGATTTCCTTGGCCACCAGTTTGGCGCGGGCTTCGGCAATGGTGAGGCTGGTCAGTTCGCTCATGATGTCGGTTCACTTCAGAAAATCGGCGCTTTGGCCAAGCGCGCGGAAAAAGGGATCGGCGGAAGGCAGAGAGACGCTTGGTCCCCCGGCTTATTCGACCACCTTCGGCACCAGGAAGAAATTGCGGTCGGTTTCCGGCGCATTGGCAACGATGTCGTCGGCCTTGCCGCCGTCAGTGACAATATCCTGGCGCTTCTTCATCGCCATCGGCGTGACCGAGGTCATCGGCTCGACGCCGGATACATCGACCTCGGACAACTGTTCGACGAAGCCGAGAATGCCGTTGAGCTCACCCATCATCCGTTCGGCTTCGTCTTCGCTGAGCGCGATGCGGGCCAGGTGCGCGACGCGCTTGACGGTCTTGAGATCAACGGACATTGCTACTCTCCGATTAGATTTTCTCCCTCGCTATAATGGCCATGTCCACGCTTCGCAACGGTCAGAATCTCCGATCCAAGCAGGTGAAGCAGCAAATCGTCCAGATTCTCGATCGGCGTAAAGGCGCTGGCCTTCACGCTGCGATGGCCCGGGCGCACCGCCTTGGTGCCCTGGGCGTTTCCCTTGGTATGTTTGACGGCGCCCATATTGGCGATCTGCAACAGCGGCTGACCTGGGTTGCCGCCAAACCAGCGATATCTCTTCAGATTTAATTCGTCATCGACAGAGATCCAGATAACGCAGCCGCTGGGCTTTTCGGCGAGCCGGAGATTAACATTGACCTCCGACCGTGCCCCGCCGACCCTCGTCACCTTGAGTTGAATGTGGCGTGTGATTTGCCGGCAGGTCAACACAAGATCATAGCCCGCGTTATCAAACTCGCTCTTGAGAATCTCAGTGTCGAGAATACCGAACTGCCATAGGCGACGCAGCAGTTCACCGGCAAAAATGTGCTCGACTATGGTCTCGCGCAGGACGGAGTTCTCCGCATGAAGCCGTCTCAAGTCTTCAACGGATGCCGCATGTCTCACAGCGAGAGGCTCTCGCCGGCGGCGGGCGTGACCACACGGGTCCGCGTGCCCTCCATGCCGAGCACGAACTTCTCCGGGGTCGGATCGATGATGCCGAAGGAGCCGTAGTGGCAGGGCATGGCGATCTTGAAGTCGAAGAAGCGCTGGCAGGCGAGTGCCGCCACCGCGCCGCCCATGGTGAAGCGGTCGCCGATCGGCACAAGGCCGATGTCGGGTTGGTGCAGTTCGTGGATCAGCTTCATGTCGGAGAAGATGTCGGTGTCACCCATGTGCAGCAGCGAGGCGTCCCCTTCAATGTGCAGCATCAGGCCGTTGGCATTGCCGAGCGCATGGGACACGCCGTCCTCGGTGATCTGGGCCGAGGAGTGAAGCGCGTTGGTGAAGGTGACGCTGAAACCGTCGAAGGCGATCGTGCCCCCGGTATTGCCGGCCTCGAGCTTGGTCACCCCTTTCGAGCCGAGCCAGGCGGCAAGATCGGCATTGGCCAACACGGTCGCCCCGGTCTCGCCGGCAAGCTTGACCGTGTCGCCGACATGGTCGCCATGGCCATGGGTCAGAAGGATGTGCGTCACACCGGTCGCCCAATCCTTGGCGTCCAGGCCGGCAAAGCCTGGATTTCCGGTGAAGAACGGGTCGATCAGGATGCTCGCCTTGGCGGTGTCGAGCCGGAATGCGGAATGGCCGAGCCAGGTGATCTTCATGAAATTCTCCTTCGGTGCGATGCCCGGAATATAGGCCATGCCGGGCCGGCGGCAACCGCGTTTTCCGCAGACGTCAGGCCTACCGAGTTGCGCCTTCGAGGAGCGTGCGATAAGCCGCAATTGCCAGGCTTGGTCTGGCAGGGCCGCCCTCACCGCTCCGGTCGTCCGGCCGACAATCAACACCAACGACTGGGAGACCAAAATGGCCGCCGACGACGACGATTATGTATATGATGATGTGACAGGCGAATGGCGCCCGGCCTCCGAGATGGCGGCCGCTGCCAATGCCAAGCCGGTTGCCAAGGATGCGGCCGGCAATGTGCTGGCTGACGGCGATTCGGTGACGCTGATCAAGGACCTCAAGGTCAAGGGTACCAATACGACCCTCAAGCAGGGAACGGTCATCAAGTCGATCCGCCTGACGGATGACCCGGAAGAAATCGACTGCCGGAACGACACGATCAAGGGACTGGTCCTCAGGACCGAGTTCGTGCGCAAGCGCTAGAGTCTGTCAGGTTCATTCTGAACCAGCCAGACTCCAGCTCTTCTGTTTTCGTTTGTCTTTTCGGGAAAACCGGTTTCCACTTTTCCCTGACGGACTCTAACTGGCCGGGGCCGCAGCATGACCACCCTCACGATCGAAGAACTCGCGGAAGTGCTGCAGCCCCGACAGGCGATTGCCGGTCTCGACCTCGGCACCAAGACCATCGGGCTTTCGATGTCGGATCTCGGTCTGCGGTTCGCCACGCCGCGAACCGTCCTCAAACGGGTGAAATTCACCCAGGATGCCGAGACGCTGCTGGCATTCGCGGCAAAAGAGAACGTGGCCGCCTTCATCATCGGCCTGCCGATGAACATGGACGGCTCGGCAGGACCCCGGGTGCAGGCGACCCGCGCCTTCGTGCGCGCGATGTCGGAAAAGACCGACATTCCCTTCGTCTACTGGGACGAGCGGCTGTCAACGGTGGCGGCTGAACGGGCCCTTCTGGAGATGGACGTGTCGCGGGCCAAGCGTAGCGAGCGGATCGATTCGGCGGCTGCGAGCTTCATCCTTCAAGGCGCGCTGGACAGATTGTCGGCGCTGCGCACGACGATCGGCCGCAGTTCGGACGAGGCCTGACGCGCCGCCCACCATGCGGCGATCTTGCGGCGGCGGCGGAACGCGATGATGGCGAAGACGATGGCGCTGTCGACGGCGATGGCGCGGGCGACGAGGGGCGGAATGGTCTCGGGCGCCAGGCCCAAGGCGTTGCCATAGACTGCAAAGACGAGATCGTGCGCCTGACGGGTCAGCATGAAGAAGCCGAAACTCAGGTCATAGTAAGAGAGCCCATACCAGCCGCCGAGCAGCAGGATCGGCAGTGCCCACAAGACCAGAAATACCTTCATGCGGGTCTCCCCTTCCAACGCTGCGGCGGCCAATGACGGCTCGACCGCGATTCGGGCCAGGCCTGGACCATCCAGTTCGACGCCGCCATCAGGCTCAGCGCCATGGCCGGAACCGCTATGTCGAGCGCCAAGCCGGCGAAAAACGTCGCCATGACGCCTGTCAACGTCACCCTTGCCATTCCGGTTCCCATTGCGACGCCCTCGAGCCCTCTGCCTATCGGCGGAGAAACTGGCCCGTTAACCGTTCCGTCGCAACGTAAACCCTTTGTTAAGGTTAACGCGCGTTGGGGATAACGCAAGATGCCGTAGCTTGCCAACCGATGATGCAATGACGGGTGATGGCGGCGGCGCAATTGCCTTGCGCGCCCATCAGCTGTTATGCGAAGCCCGCCCCTCCCCCACGGCGCCCGGCCCCGAAAGCAAACCTGATGCTCCTGATCTTCGAAAGCGTTCTGCCGATCTTCCTGCTCGTGCTTCTCGGTGTGCTGCTGAAACGCTGGCCACGGATCGACGACAGCCTGTGGGGCGGGCTCGAGCAGTTCGGCTACTACGTGCTCTTCCCGGCGCTGCTGTTTCTCACCCTGTCAAAGGCCGATTTTTCGACCATGGATACGGGCGCCGTCAGCGCGACCGCCCTGGTTTCGGTCGGGATCATGTCGGCCCTGGTGTTGGCGCTGTGGCAACCGCTCCACCGGCTGGGGCTCAAGGGACCGGCCTTCACCTCGATCTTCCAGACAGCAACCCGCTGGAACGGTTTCATGGCGCTTGCCATCGCGGAAAAGCTGTCCGGTCCGGTCGGGCTGACCGTGGTCGCCGTGGTGATGGCGGCGATCATCATTCCGCTCAACGTCATCAATGTCGGCGTGTTGATCTGGTTCTCCGGCAACGGCCGAAACCTCAAGGACTTTGCCGTGAAGATCGTCTCCAACCCGATCATCCTCGGCGCGGCGAGCGGCGTGCTGGTCAATCTGGCAGGCATAACCGTCTACGACCCGCTGATGATGGCGGTCGATCTCGTCGCGCGCTCCTCGCTCGGTCTGGGCCTGATCATGGTCGGTGCGGGCCTGAGGATCATGGACGCATTGAAGCCTCAGCCCAACGTCATCCTCGGTTCGGTGCTCAAGCTGCTGGTGTTTCCTGCGGTCATGGCGGGCGTCGCCCTGCTGTTCGGCGTCGAGGGCGAGACGCTGGCCATGCTGGTCTTAAGCGCTGCGGTTCCGACCGCGATGAACGGCTATCTGCTGGCCAAGCAGATGGGTGGCGACGCGCCGCTATATGCGGCAACCGCGACCGTGCAGACGGTCGCGGCGGTGTTCACCATTCCGCTCGTGCTCTACCTTGTCGGTCAGGTCGCGGCCGGATAGAGCAGGTCGAGCACGTAGCGGGCGTCGAAGCGGGCATCGAGCACGCCATAGGTATGGCGCCAGCCGCCGGCGAGGCGCGATTCGAGGAAGGCATCGGCGATCTTGCCGGCTCCGAGCTTATAGAGCTCGGCCGCGGCAGCCGCCAGCGCCAGTTGCTCGATCAGCAGGCGGGCCGCCCCCTCGTCGCGCTCGGCAAGAGCGGTTGCGGCGCGCAGCACTTCCACCGTCTTCTTGCCCGACGCGCCGAGATCGCGCTCCAGCCCGGCGAAGATCGTCTCGAACAGGTCCTTGCCGCGGCTGAGCACCCTTAACAGATCAAGCGCCATGACATTGCCGGAGCCCTCCCAGATCGCGTTGACGGGAGCCTCGCGGTAGTGACGGGCGATCGGCCGTTCCTCGATGTAGCCGCTGCCGCCGATGCATTCCATGGCCTCGTAGATCAGCGCCGGCGCCATCTTGCAGATCCAGTATTTGACCACCGGCGTCATGACGCGGGCATAGGCGGCGTCCACGGCATTTTCGCGGGCGCGGTCGAAACTGTCGGCGAGCCTGAAGGCCAGAGCGGTCGCGGCGGCGACGTCGAGCGCCATGTCGGCGAGCACGCGGGTCATGATCGGCTGGTCGATCAGCTTCTTGCCGAACACCGAGCGCCCGCGCACATGATGCACGGCTTCCGCCATCGAGGCGCGCATGATGCCGGCCGAGGCCAGAGCACAATCGAGCCTGGTCAGCGTCACCATGTCGAGAATGGTGCGGATGCCGTCACCGGGCGTGCCGAGCAGGAAGCCGAAGGTTTCGGAAAACTCCACCTCGGACGAGGCGTTGGAACGGTTGCCGATCTTGTCCTTGAGGCGCTGGAACTCCAGGCCGTTGGCCGAGCCGTCCTCGAGCAGGCGCGGCACGAGGAAGCAGCCCATGCCGTCCTTGGTCTGGGCCAGCATGACGAAGGCGTCGCTCATCGGCGCCGACATGAACCATTTGTGGCCGGACAGGCGGTAGATCCCCTCGCCCACCCGCTCGCCGGACGTGGTGTTGGCGCGCACATCCGTGCCGCCCTGCTTCTCCGTCATGCCCATGCCGATGGTGACGGCGGATTTCTGCATGGCCGGCTTGTTGGACGAATCATACTTTCGCGACAGGATCTTCGGCGCCCATTCCTTCTGCACGTGCGGCGAGGAGACGAGGGCCGCGACCGAGGCGCTGGTCATGGTCAGCGGGCAGAGATGGCCGCATTCGAGCTGGGCGGTCAGGAAGAAGCGTACGGCGCGGGCCAGATGTTCATGGCCGCGGGCCTCCGGCTGGTTCTCCCAGACGGAGGAATGCAGGCCGACCGACATCGACCGGCGCATCAGCGCATGCCAGGCCGGATGGAACTCGACAACGTCGAGCCGCTCTCCGCGAACGCCATGGGTGCGCAATTGCGGCGGGCTCTGGTTGGCCATGCGCGCCAGTTCCTGCGCCTCGTGCGAGGTCACATACTTGCCGATGACGTCATATTCCTCGCGCAGGCCACGCGAGAGACCCGCACTCAGGTCGACCAGCAGCGGATCGGAGCGATAGGCATTGATACCGGACCAGGGTTTTGGCTGGTTCAGTTCGGCGAGTTTTTCTTCAGTCCGGTTCATTGGGGTCATGCCGATCCTCTAGCGGAAATCGATTCGTTTTACATGGGGACCGTGCTTCTATCCACACTGCATGTGCTTGCCCCTTGGCCCCGGCTTCTCTATAGACCGCGTGACATCTCAGGAGGACGTCCATGGTCTTCTTTCCCCATCGCCATCTCATCGGCATCAAGGGCCTCACCGAGCAGGACATTACCTATCTGCTCGACAAGGCCGACGAAGCCGTCAAAATCAGCCGCCAGCGGGAGAAAAAGACCTCCACGCTGCGCGGACTCACGCAGATCAACCTGTTCTTCGAAGCCTCGACCCGGACCCAGTCCTCGTTCGAGCTCGCCGGAAAGCGCCTCGGCGCCGACGTGATGAACATGTCGGTCAGCAATTCGTCGGTGAAGAAGGGCGAGACCCTGATCGACACCGCCATGACGCTCAACGCCATGCGGCCCGACGTGCTGGTCGTGCGCCACTCCTCGGCAGGTGCGGCAGCGCTTTTGGCGCAAAAGGTCGCCTGCTCGGTGGTCAATGCCGGCGACGGACAGCACGAGCACCCGACCCAGGCGCTGCTCGATGCGCTGACGATCCGGCGCGCCAAGGGCAAGCTGTCGCGCATCATCGTGGCGATCTGCGGCGACGTGCTGCATTCGCGCGTCGCCCGCTCCAATATCTTGCTGCTCAACGCCATGGGAGCGCGCGTCAGGGTCGTGGCCCCCGCGACGCTTCTGCCAACCGGGATTGCCGACATGGGCGTGGAGGTCTTCCACGACATGAAGGAAGGCCTGAAGGACGCGGACGTGGTGATGATGCTGCGCCTGCAGCGCGAGCGCATGTCTGGCGCCTTCGTGCCTTCGGTGCGCGAATATTTCCACTATTGGGGCCTTGACGCCGAAAAGCTGAAGGCGGCGAAGGAGGATGCGCTCGTGATGCATCCGGGCCCGATGAACCGCGGCGTCGAGATCGCCTCGGAAGTGGCCGACGGCCCCCAGAGCGTGATCGAGAGCCAGGTGGAAATGGGCGTGGCCGTGCGCATGGCGGTGATGGAAGCGCTGCTCGTTTCGCAGAACCAGGGGCCCCGCAGCGAAGGAATGGGCGCATGAACCGGCCGCTCGTCTTGAAGAATACCCGCATCGTCGACCCCTCGCGCCAGCTCGATACCGTCGGCACGATCATCGTCGGCGAAGACGGTCGCATATTGGCAGCCGGTGCCGAGGCGCAGAACCAGGGTGCGCCGGACGGCGCCGAGATCCGCGACTGCACCGGCCTCACCGCCGCTCCGGGCCTGGTGGATGCCCGCGTCTTCGTCGGCGAACCGGGCGCCGAGCATCGGGAAACCATCGCTTCGGCCAGCCGCGCGGCGGCAGCCGGCGGGGTCACCTCCTTCATCATGATGCCGGACACGGATCCGGTGATCGACGACATCGCGCTCGTGGAGTTCGTCAAGAAGACGGCGCGTGACACGGCCGTCGTCAATGTCTATCCGGCAGCGGCGTTGACCAAGCATCTGGCCGGCGGAGAAATGACCGAAATCGGCCTTCTGCAGCAGGCCGGCGCGGTGTCCTTCACCAACGGCCGTCACGGATTGGCCGACAGTCAGGTCCTGCGCCGGGCGATGACCTATGCGCGCGAATTCGGCGCCGTGATCGATCTCGAGCCGCGGGAAGACTATCTCGGCAACGGCGTGATGAATGCCGGCCTGTTCGCCAGCTGGCTCGGCCTGCCCGGCGTGCCGAAGGAGGCCGAGATCATCCCGCTCGAGCGCGATCTGCGCATTGCCGGGCTGACCGGCGCCAAGTTCCACTCCTCAGAGATTTCCGTGCCGGAATCGGCGGAAGCCATCCGCGTCGCACGTAGTCGTGGCGCGAAAGTGACCTGCGGCATCTCGATCAACCACCTGGCACTGAACGAGAACGACATCGGCGAGTACCGGAGCTTCTTCAAGATGACCCCGCCGCTTCGCGCCGAAGACGACCGCATGGCCATGGTCCAGGCGATCGCCGACGGCACGGTCGACATCATCGTCTCCGCCCACGACCCGCAGGACGTCGATACCAAGCGGCTGCCCTTTGCCGATGCGGCGGACGGTGCCGTCGGCCTCGAGACCCTGCTTTCGGCGGCGCTGCGCCTGCATCACAGCGGTCACGTGTCGCTGATGCGGCTGATCGACGCCATGTCGATGCGTCCTGCCGAAATCTTCGGCCTTGACGCCGGTTCGCTCAAGCCGGGTGCCAAGGCGGACATCACGCTGATCGACCTCGATGAGCCGTGGCTGGTCGCCAAGGAACTGCTTTTATCGCGCTCGAAGAACACACCGTTCGAGGACGCCCGCTTCTCGGGTCGCGCGGTCGCGACCTATGTCGCCGGCAAGTGCGTGCATTCGCTTTAAGGAAGACCAGGGGGATCAAGTGGCCAGCATCAATTTTCTCGCGATCGGTTGGCCGGCGGTGATTGCCGTGCTGAGCCTCGGTTATCTGATGGGCTCGATCCCGTTCGGCCTGCTGCTCACCCGCATGGCCGGCCACGGCGACCTGCGCTCGATCGGTTCCGGGAATATCGGCGCGACCAATGTGCTGCGCACCGGCAACAAGAAGCTCGCCGCCGCGACGCTTCTCCTCGACGCACTGAAGGCGACGATCGCCGCCGTCATCGCGCAAGCCGTGTTCGGCCAGAATGCCGGCCTGATTGCCGGCTTTGCCGCCTTCATCGGCCATCTCTTTCCGATCTGGCTCGGCTTCAAGGGTGGCAAGGGTGTGGCGACCTATATCGGCACCCTGCTCGGCGTCGCGCCGCTGATGGTGCTGGTGTTTGCCGCCGTCTGGCTGGCCGTGGCCTTTGTCAGCCGCTATTCCTCACTTTCCGCGCTGGTTGCAACTCTTGTCATTCCGGTTGTGTTGTGGATACTGGGCATGCCTGAAACAGCACTGGTCACGGCCGTGATGACGGCCATCAGCTACTGGCGCCACAAGGCCAATATTGAAAGACTGATGGCGGGCACCGAGAGCAAGATCGGGCAAAAGGGATGAAGGCATGCCGGAGCCGGGCGCAAGACGAACAGGGATTGCGCTGAACGACCGGCAAAGGATCAGTTGGCTGAGACTGATCCGAAGCGACAATGTGGGCCCCGCGACCTTTCGCGATCTCATCAATCATTTCGGCACGGCGGAAACCGCCCTTGCCATGCTGCCGGAGCTCTCCCGGCGCGGCGGATCGACGCGCGCCATCCGCATCGCCACCGAAGCGGAAGCCGAGCACGAACTGGAAACCGCGGCGCGTTTCGGCGCGCGCTTCCTCGGCATAGGCGAACCCGATTATCCGCCGGCACTGCGTCAGATCGACGGCGCGCCGCCGCTGCTTGCGGTCAAAGGCGACCTTTCGGCGGCAAGCCTGCCGGCCGTCGGCGTGGTCGGTTCGCGCAATGCCTCGATCAGCGGGGCGAAATTTGCGGCGCTTATGGCGCGCGACATCGGCCGGGCCGGCTATGCCATCATTTCCGGCCTGGCGCGCGGCATCGACACCGCCGCGCACCGCGCCAGCCTGGACACCGGCACGATCGCCGCCATGGCGGGCGGCCTGGACAAGCCCTACCCCCCGGAAAACATCGAACTCCTGCGCGAGATCTGGGACGGTCGGGGACTGGCGATTTCGGAAATGCCGTTCGGCTGGGAGGCGCGCGCCCGCGACTTTCCGCGCCGCAACCGGCTGATCGCCGGCGTCTCGCTCGGCGTGGTGGTGGTCGAGGCTGCGGCGCGGTCGGGCTCGTTGATCACCGCACGTCTCGCCGGCGATTTCGGCCGTCTCGTCTTTGCCGTGCCGGGGTCGCCACTCGATCCGCGTTGCGAAGGCACAAACGGGCTGTTGAAGGATGGCGCAACCGTGACCACACGGCCGGACGACGTGCTGCAAGCGCTGGCGCCGCTGTCGCAGATCGATCTCCTTTCCGGGCACGAGGCAGAGGAGCCGGCCGGAGATGCGCAACACCAGCCCACGCCGCCGCCAAGCGACAGCGAACGGGTCCGCATCACCGACGCTCTCGGGCCGACGCCCGTCGAGATCGACGATATCGTGCGCCATACCGGACTTGCGCCGGCGGCTGTCTATCTCGTGTTGCTTGAACTCGACATTGCCGGGCGGTTACACCGGCATCCGGGTGGGCTTGTTTCCATTGCGATGATGGATTGACAGGGCGCGGCGGCCCATCTGCAGGTCGCCCGC
Organism: Ciceribacter sp. T2.26MG-112.2; assembly: GCF_900492205.1. Taxonomy (GTDB): domain Bacteria; phylum Pseudomonadota; class Alphaproteobacteria; order Rhizobiales; family Rhizobiaceae; genus Allorhizobium; species Allorhizobium naphthalenivorans_A. The sequence goes on along the minus strand of NZ_UEYQ01000003.1, from coordinate 355,865 downwards.
CTCGACATAGGCCATTTCGATCAGGTAGCAGAGCATTTCCGCTCCCTCGTTTTCCGCAACCATGCGCAACTCGCCGAGCATCTGCCGGACATAGGCAATGTTTTCCGCCGCGCGTGACTCGCCGCCGTTCATCGCTTTCGAGACCATGCTTCCCATCCACATTTGCCGCCTGGAGCGACCGAACCCCTGTGGTGAAAAACGATAGTTCCATTTATCGGAAATTGCAATCTGAGACAAATCTACACAAGGTTGCATCGCGTTGCAGGCAGGAGAAAAACCAACTGCCCTCTTGACCGCAGCCGAATCCCCCTCCATGTCGGGAAACCGGTTATCGGGACCAGGCCCTTTCGCCCCGGAGGCAAGCCTTTTCCGCAGTACAGAGAAACGCAATGGATGTCGTAGTCGTAGAATCTCCGGCCAAGGCCAAGACGATCAACAAGTATCTGGGTCCCGGCTATAAGGTGTTGGCATCCTTTGGCCACGTGCGCGATCTGCCGGCCAAGGACGGCTCGGTGCGCCCCGATGACGACTTTGCCATGGACTGGGAGGTGGACGCAGCCTCGGCCAAGCGGATGAAAGACATTTCCGACGCCATGAAGGGCGCCGACGGCCTCATTCTCGCAACCGACCCGGACCGCGAGGGGGAAGCGATTTCCTGGCACGTGCTGGACCTCCTGAAGAAGAAGAAGGTGATCGGCGACAAGCCGGTCAAGCGCGTCGTCTTCAATGCCATCACCAAGAAGGCCGTGCTCGACGCCATGGCCCATCCGCGCGACATCGACACGCCGCTGGTCGACGCCTATCTGGCGCGCCGCGCGCTCGACTATCTCGTCGGCTTCAACCTATCGCCGGTGCTGTGGCGCAAGCTGCCCGGCGCCCGTTCGGCCGGCCGCGTCCAGTCGGTGGCCTTGCGCCTCGTCTGCGACCGCGAGGACGAAATCGATCGCTTCGTCGCGGAGGAATACTGGAACATTTCCGCGCTCTTGAAGACACCGCGCGGCGACGAATTCGAGGCAAGGCTGGTCTCGCATCTCGGCAAGCGCATCCAGCGCAATTCGGTGACGAACGGCGAGCAGGCAGGCGGAATCAAGACCTTGCTCGAAGGCGCGCAATACGTCGTCGACAGCGTCGAGGCCAAGCCCGTCAAGCGCAATCCCGGCCCGCCTTTCACCACGTCGACCCTGCAGCAGGCCGCCTCCTCCAAGCTCGGTTTCTCGGCTTCGCGCACCATGCAGGTCGCGCAGAAGCTCTATGAAGGCATCGACATCGGCGGCGAGACGGTCGGTCTCATCACCTATATGCGTACCGACGGCGTGCAGATGGCGCCGGAAGCGATCGACGCGGCGCGCGGCGCCGTTGCCGACCAGTTCGGTCCGCGCTACGTGCCGGAGAAGCCGCGTTTCTATTCGACCAAGGCGAAAAACGCCCAGGAAGCCCACGAAGCGATCCGCCCGACCGATTTCAACCGCTCGCCCGACAAGGTGCGCCGCTTCCTCGACGCCGACCAGATGCGTCTCTACGACCTGATCTGGAAGCGCGGCATCGCCAGCCAGATGGCGTCGGCCGAGATCGAGCGGACCACGGTCGAGATCCTTGCCGACAACAATGGCGAAAAGGCAGGCCTGCGCGCCGTCGGTTCGGTCATCCGCTTCGATGGCTTCATCGCCGCCTATACCGACCAGAAGGAAGAGGGCGAACCGAGCGAGGACGGCGACGACGAAGGCCGCCTGCCGGAGATCAATGCCCGCGAGGCGCTCGCCAAGAAACAGATCAACGCAACCCAGCACTTCACCGAGCCGCCGCCGCGCTATTCGGAAGCGACGCTGATCAAGAAGATGGAAGAACTCGGCATCGGCCGTCCTTCCACCTATGCCGCCACCCTGAAGACGCTCAGCGACCGCGAATATGTGACGATCGACAAGCGCAAGCTGATCCCGCATTCCAAGGGACGGCTGGTCACCGCCTTTCTCGAGAATTTCTTCACCCGTTATGTCGAATACGACTTCACCGCGGATCTCGAGGAGAAGCTCGACAAGATCTCCGCCGGCGAACTGAACTGGAAGGACGTTCTGCGGGAATTCTGGACGAACTTCTTCGCCCAGATCGAGGATACCAAGGAACTGCGCGTCACCAACGTGCTCGACGCCCTGAACGAGGCATTGGCACCGCTGGTCTTCCCCAAGCGCGAAGACGGCTCGGACCCGCGCATCTGTCAGGTCTGCGGAACGGGCAACCTGTCGCTGAAGCTCGGCAAATACGGCGCCTTTGTCGGCTGCTCCAACTATCCGGAATGCAGCTTCACCCGCCAGCTCTCCTCGGACGGTGGCGCGGACGCCGAAGCCTCCGGCAACAACGAACCGAAGGCCCTCGGCAAGGACCCGGTGACGGACGAGGAGATCACCCTGCGCAGCGGCCGTTTCGGACCTTACGTGCAGCGCGGCGACGGCAAGGAGGCCAAGCGCTCCTCGCTGCCCAAGGGCTGGACCCCGGACACCGTGGATTTCGAGAAGGCGCTCTCGCTGCTGTCGCTACCGCGCGAGGTCGGATCGCATCCGGAAACCGGCAAGATGATCAGCGCCGGCCTTGGCCGCTACGGGCCGTTCATCCTGCATGACGGCACCTATGCCAACCTCGACAGCATCGAGGACGTTCTGTCGGTCGGTCTCAACCGCGCCGTCACAGTTCTGGCGGAAAAGCAGAGCAAGGGTCCCGGCGGACGAGGGCGCACCGCTGCTGCCGCGCTCAAGGAAATCGGGGAACATCCGGACGGCGGCGCGATTACTGTTCGCGATGGCAAATACGGTCCCTATATTAACTGGGCCAAGATCAACGCGACGCTCCCCAAGGGCAAGGACCCGCAGTCGGTGACGATGGAGGAAGCCTTGCTCCTGATCGCCGAGAAGGCGGGCAAGAGCGGCACCAAGAAGGCTCCGGCGAAGAAGGCCCCGGCCAAGGCCGCAGCGAAACCGAAGGCCGCGAAGGCCAAGGCTTCGGACGCGGATGCCACTGTCGCCAAGGCAAAGAAGACAACCGCCGCCAAGCCGAAGGCCAAGGCGGCACCAAAGACGAAGAAGAGCTAGATTTGAGCAAGACCCCGCGCGACCGTTCTCCCACTCCCGCCTCCGGCAACCGCAGGAGCCGGCGCGCGGAGGCCGCGGGCGCGAAAAGCGACAAGCCGGTGATCATCCATGGCGAAATTCCGTCACGCGAGGTGTTGCTGGAGTTCATCGCCGACAATCCGGACCGCGCCTCCAAGCGGGAGATCGCCAAGGCGTTCGGCCTGAAGGGCGATGCACGGGTCGAGCTCAAGGAAGTGCTGCGCGCGCTGGAGAGCGACGGCCTGGTGCAGAAGGACCGCAAGTCGCTGAAGCGGCCCGGCGCCCTTCCCCCGGTCACCGTGCTCGACATCACCACCCGCGACAAGGACGGCGAACTGATCGGCCGCCCGGCGGAATGGAACGAGGAACTGGGCGTCGCGCCCGCCGTCGCCATCCGCCAGTCGAGCGCCGACCGCGCCAAGGGCAAGGCGCCTGTCGGTGGACTGGGTGACCGGGTGCTGGCCAAGATCTTCGCCTCCAAGGACAGGGCCGGCCCGGCCTACACCGCCCGTATCATCAAGATCATCGACCGCCACCGCGACGCGCTGCTGGGCGTCGTGCGCGAAATGCCCGGCGGGGCCGCCCGGCTGATGCCGATCGAGCGGCGCGGCGAGGAGATGCAGATTGCGTCGAACGACCTTGGAGAGGCCAAGGATGGCGACCTGGTCGAAGTCGAGATCGCCCGCACCGGCCGCCTCGGACTGACCCAGGCACGCGTGCTGAACGTCATCGGTTCGGTCGCCTCGGAAAAGGCGATCTCGATGATCGCCATCCATGCCCATGGCATTCCGCACATATTCCCGCAATCGGTGATCGCTGAGGCGGACGAAGCGAAACACGCGACGATGTCCCACCGCGAGGACTGGCGCCATGTGCCGCTCGTCACCATCGACCCGCACGACGCCAAGGACCATGACGACGCCGTCTATGCCGAGCGCGACCCCTCGCCCGACAATCCCGACGGCGTGATCGTCACGGTGGCGATCGCCGACGTCTCCTGGTATGTGCGGCCGAAATCGGCGCTCGACCGCGAGGCGCTGAAGCGCGGCAATTCGGTCTATTTTCCCGACCGGGTCGTGCCGATGCTGCCCGAGCGTATCTCCAACGACCTCTGCTCGTTGCGCGAGGGCGTCGACCGTCCGGCACTCGCCGTGCGCATGACGTTCTCGAAGGAAGGCCGCAAGGCGGGCCATACCTTCCATCGCGTGATGATGAAGAGCGCGGCCAAGCTCTCCTACCAGCAGGCGCAAGCGGCAATCGACGGCAAGCCCGACGACAAGGCCGGTCCGCTGCTGGAGCCGATCCTCAAGCCGCTGTGGCACGCCTACGAGGTGTTGAAGCGCGGCCGCGACCGGCGCCAGCCCCTCGAACTCGACATGCCCGAGCGCAAGATCATCCTCAAGCCCGACGGCACGGTCGACCGGGTGCACGTGCCGGAACGGCTCGATGCGCACAAGCTGATCGAGGAAATGATGATCCAGGCGAACGTCGCCGCCGCCGAGACGCTGGAGAAGAAGCGCCAGCCGCTGGTCTACCGCGTGCACGACGCCCCAAAACTGTCGAAGCAGGAGGCGCTGCGCGAGTTCCTGGCGACGATCGGGCTGACGCTCGCCAAGGGCGCCGGACTGCGGTCCAACTCGTTCAACGGCATTCTCGCCAAGGCCCTCGACACGCCGCACCAGACCATGGTCAACGAGATGGTGCTGCGCAGCCAGAGCCAGGCGATCTACAGCCCGGAGAACATCGGCCATTTCGGCCTGAACCTCTTGAAATACGCCCATTTCACCTCGCCGATCCGGCGCTATGCCGACCTGATCGTCCACCGGGCGCTGGTCGGCTCGCTCGGGCTCGGCGAGGGCGGCATCACGCCGGAGGAAGAGGCTGCGCTCGACGATATCGCGGCCGAGATCTCGACCTTCGAGCGGCGCGCCATGGCCGCCGAACGCGACACCATCAACCGGCTGATCGCCCATCATCTGGCGGGCCGGATCGGTGACGAGTTCGACGGGCAGATCTCGGGCGTCACCAAGTCCGGGCTGTTCGTCACCCTGCCGCAGTTCGGCGCCGACGGCTTCATCCCGGTCTCCACGCTCGGGCGCGACTACTATATCTATGACGAGGCGCATCAGGCGCTGTCCGGAGAGAAGACCGGCCTGGGCTATCGCCTCGGTGATTCCATCCAGGTCAGACTGGTGGAAGCCGTGCCGCTCGCCGGTGCGCTCCGATTCGAGATGCTGAGCGAGGGGCGCGCCATGCCGGTCGCCACGCGCTCGTTCCACAAGGCCGGCCGGCGCGGTGCGTCCAAGAAGCCGGGTACCCGGCCCAACCGGCCGAGACGGTGAGGAAGATCATGGAAGGAAAAGACATGCCAGCCAGCCAGCAACAGGAAGCGATACGCTTCGGCGGCGCAGCCCCAGAGGAACGCCCGCTCGGGCGCTCGATCATGCGCGGTCTCCTCAACCAGTGTCCGGCCTGCGGCAGCGGCAAGCTTTTCCGGGCCTATCTGAAGCCGGTCGATACCTGCGCGGCCTGCGGCGAGGAGATCTTCCATCACCGCTCCGACGACCTGCCGCCCTACCTGGTCATCATGGTCCTCGGTCACGTTCTGCTCGGTGGCTTCATGATGACCGATCTGATCTTTCCGGCGTCGGACTGGATCCATCTCGCCATCTGGGCACCGCTCGGCATCGTCACCGCGCTTGTCACGATCCAGCCGATCAAAGGCGGCGTGATCGGCCTGCAATGGGCGCTGCGCATGCACGGCTTCGGCGGCGAGACCGACGAGCCCGAGAGCTTCGGCCCGAAGACCAACCCATGACACCGCATCCCTTCGAGGTGCAGGACAAGGCATCCCAGGCTGCCGTGAGACTGCGGCCGCGCGACGCGGCATCACTTCTCCTCATCGATCGCTCGGGCTCCAGCCCGCGCGTGCTGGTCGGCAAGCGCGGCAGCGGCCACGCCTTCATGCCGAACCTTTATGTCTTCCCCGGCGGACGGCGTGATCGCAGCGACAGCCGGCAGGCCATCCTGCGCGATCTGCACCCCCACGTGCTGGCAAAGCTCAGCGGTGACCTGGAGAGCGGGACCGCGCTAAGCCGCGGCCGGGGCCTGGCATTCGCCGCCGTGCGCGAGCTTGAAGAGGAGACCGGACTGGTCATCGGTCGCCGCGAGATCGGCCGCAATCGCACTCCCCGCCTGTGCGCCGATCTCGGCAGCCTGCGCTATGTGGCGCGCGCCATCACGCCACCCGGAAATGTCCGGCGTTTCGATACCCGTTTCTTTCTCACCTTCACCGACGAGGCCGACGTCGATCCGGGGGCTATCTCCGATTCGTCCGAGCTGCACGACCTTCGATGGCTTGACATGCACGACCTTTCCGGTCTGAACATGCCGGACATCACGAAGACCATTCTCCAGGACGTGAAGGCGCAGATGACCGTGGACCCCTCCCTGCCCTTTGGAGGCAGCCTGCCCTTCTATTTTTCCCGCCGCGGCCAGTTCTTCCGCGAAGTTATCTGAGGATTATCCGATGACGAATTCGGGAAACGGCGCGAACGGTCACCGCGAGGATATTCACTGGCCTTCGCTGGTTGCGGCCATCTCGGCGATCTCCGCGGTCGGCATCGCAATCGGGCTCGGCCTGCCACTGCTCAGCATCATCCTGGAGAAGCGCGGCATATCGTCCACGCTGATCGGACTGAACTCCGCCATGGCGGGGATCGCGGCCATGGTCGCCGCCCCCATCACGACAAAACTGGCGCACAGCGTCGGTGTTGCCCGTACCATGCTTTGGGCGGTCGCCCTGTCGGCCATCAGCGGGCTGGGCTTCTACTATGCCGACCAGTTCTGGATGTGGTTTCCGCTGCGGCTGGTCTTCCATGGGGCGACGACGACGCTTTTCATCCTGTCCGAGTTCTGGATCAATGCCGCAGCACCACCCTCCCGCCGGGGCCTCGTGCTCGGGATCTATGCAACGGTGCTGTCGCTCGGCTTCGCCAGCGGCCCGCTGATCTTCTCGCTGATCGGCAGCGAGGGCATCCTGCCGTTTGCCGTCGGTGGCATCGCCATTCTGCTTGCGGCGGTGCCGATCTACATCGCCCGCGGCGAGAGCCCGCAACTGGACGAAAAACCGAGCAGCCATTTCCTGCGCTACATCTTCCTGGTTCCGACCGCGACCGCCGCCGTCTTCGTCTTCGGCGCCGTGGAGGCCGGCGGGCTTTCGCTGTTCCCGATCTACGCGACGCGGATAGGATTCGGCGAATCGCAGGCCGCCTTGCTGCTGACCGTGATGGGAATCGGCAATATGATCTTCCAGATCCCGCTCGGATTGCTGTCGGATCATCTCAAGGACCGCAGGCTTCTGCTGTCGGCCATGGCCGTGATCGGACTCGGCGGGTCCCTTGCCCTTCCCCTATTGTCGGAAAGCTGGCTGCTGATGGCCGTCGTACTGCTTTTCTGGGGCGGCAGCGTCTCCGGCCTCTATACGGTCGGCCTCAGCCATCTCGGCTCGCGCCTGACCGGTTCCGACCTTGCGGCCGCCAATGCTGCCTTCGTCTTCTGCTATGCAGTCGGCACCGTCGCCGGCCCGCAGGCGATCGGGGCGGCGATCGACATCTCCGGGAACCACGGCTTTGCCTGGGCGATTGCCGGCTTTTTCGGCCTCTACGTCGTACTTTCCGTGGCCAGGCTGTTTTTCAAAGGTAAACGGACTTGACTTTTCCGGCGCGATTTGTAGTTTCGCGCCAGATTTGCCGTGGGCTTCGTTCGGTCGTCCACGGCTTCGTTTATTAAAGGCAGGACGACCATGGCCAAGGCTACAACAATCAAGATCAAGCTGCTGTCGACAGCCGACACGGGTTTCTTCTACGTCACGACCAAGAACAGCCGTACGATGACGGACAAGATGACGAAGACGAAGTACGACCCGATCGCGCGCAAGCACGTCGAATTCAAGGAAACCAAGATCAAGTAATTCTTGATCGCTTTCCAGCGTTTCAGGCGCGTTGCCCCGGGCAGCGCGCCTTTTCGTTTTGGGATGGTAGAGTAATCGCCGCAACTGTTCGTCTGCCCGCGGCCCCCGCTCGATGGAGAGCGCCATAAAAGCAAAAGGCACCGCGCCTAAACGGCTGCGGTGCCTTTGCTACGTGAACGGGGGTCGGTCGGTACACAAATACGGCACGAGGAACCGTTTATCACTTGCGTACCAACCGACCGACCCCACGACCCAGGAGATGCGGCGGACCTGAGCATCATGGGGCATCGATTGGCCTCTTTCACGAGGCGTTCTTTCTGTTGACCTCAACTTCGCTCAACTTGAGAAGAAAATCAATAGTTTCTTAACTCTTCCACATTTTGCTTCTGGCTATGGTTAAAATGACAGAGGCCGGCACAGTTTAGGCCACCGGAATACAAACGGTCCGCATCAAATCTACTTCACCAATATATTGCGTTACTGAAGTAAAACCGGCCGCCGGACACACGAGAGTCTACGCCCACACAGTCTGGGCTCGCCAATATATCATTATTCTCTAATATAAATGGGTAAAGAAACGAGACCGGACGCATCGAGTGCGCCGGATATTTCAACTATAGTTGCAGCTTACTCAAATGTACCCAGGCAAAGCGGTTTCAACATTATTGAAACCAAACAAAAGCTTCAAACAGCTGATGCGTACAACAAAGAAACTTAAGCGACGATGGGCGAACCAGCGCTGAATTTTGACCATTGTCATTCACAGACAACTCGAGCGCAATCCCCCAATCCGGCAACTTGACAAAATCGATATTCACCGAATGTCCAAGATCGGATGGGTAGCCCGGATCATTTTGCTACACCACGTTTCAAGCCGCAGCGGCAACCACGCGGTTGCGGCCGTCGCGTTTCGCCTGGTAGAGCGCCAGATCGGCCTGCTTCAACAACTGCTCCGGCGTATCGACTCCTCGGCTGGCAGTCGCAATGCCCATGGACGCCGTGATCTCCAGCGCCATGTCCGTTCCTTTCAACTGGAACGGTTTCGACTCGATGATGGCCCGCAGCCGCTCGGCGACATGGGCCGCGACGTCCGGTGAGGTATCCGGCATCACCACGACGAACTCTTCCCCCCCGTAGCGGCAGGCCAGGTCAGCACCACGCACGGTCGAGCGGATTCGCATGGCGAACTCCTTCAACACCTCGTCGCCGGCATCGTGACCATAGGTATCGTTGACCTGCTTGAAGCGGTCGATATCGGTGATGCAGACCGAGAGCGGCTTGCCACGCGCCTGAGCGCGGGTGAACAGCATTTTCAGATGGCTGTCGAGATACCGGCGATTGTGGAGCCCGGTCAGGCCGTCCGTCACCGCGAGTTCTATCGTCTGCGTGACGCTGTGGCGCAGGCGGTCATTGAAGCGCTTACGGCGGATCTGCGTAAGCGTGCGGGCCACAAGCTCGTTGGGATCGAGCGGGCGCACGATGTAGTCGTTTACCCCGAGATCGAGCGCGCGCACGATCATCTGTTCGTCGCCAAGCTCGGTGATCAGCAGGATCGGAATGATCCGGGTGCGTTCGAGAGAGCGCAGTTGTGAGCAAAGTCGAAGCGGATCGTAGTCATCCAGATTGCCGTTGACGATCACCAGATCATAGGCGTTTTCGGCAGCGTCGAACACCGCTGCCTGCGGATCGGACATGGCCGTTACCAGCGCGATCGGCTTCAGCGTCTTGATGATGCGTTCCTGCGAACTGCCGCGGCTGTCGACCAGCAACACCTGGGCGGCCTCTTCGAGCCTGCCGTCGTTGAGGCGGAGCGGATCGTCGATGCCGATGGATTGGGCCGTATCGGCACGGATGCGCAGCTCGTCGCTCAACGTCTTCAGGCGCACGAGGCTCTTGACCCGGGAGATCAATTGCAGGTCGTTGACCGGCTTGGTGAGGAAGTCGTCGGCGCCGGCCTTCAACCCACGCACCCGGTCGGACGGTTGGTCGAGCGCCGTCACCATCACCACCGGAATGTGCGCCGTGCGCGGATTGGCCTTCAGCCGCTCACACACCTCGAAACCGTCCATGTCCGGCATCATGATGTCGAGCAGGATGACGTCGACCTGCGTGCGGTCGCAGATGTCCAGTGCGTCTCGACCGTTGTCGGCGGTCAGCACATCGAAATATTCGGCGATCAGCCGGGCCTCGAGCAATTTGACGTTGGCCGGTATATCGTCGACGACAAGAATTCTCGCGGTCATCGGCCCCGTTCCCTCACGCGTCGCCCAGATAGGTCTTGATCGTCTCGATGAACTTCGGCACCGAAATCGGTTTCGACACATAGGCCTCGCAACCGCCCTGGCGGATGCGCTCCTCGTCGCCCTTCATCGCAAAGGCCGTAACTGCGATCACGGGGATCACGTGCAATTCCGGATCTTCCTTCAGCCATCGCGTCACATCGAGGCCCGAGACCTCCGGCAACTGAATATCCATCAGAATCAGGTCGGGACGGTGCTGGCGGGCCAGATCGAGCGCCTCCAGGCCATTGCGGGTCTGGATCGTCTCATAGCCCGAAGCTTCGATAAGATCGCGGAAGAGCTTCATGTTGAGCTCATTGTCTTCGACAATCATTACCTTCTTCGGCATAAACCCCGTCCCTTGATCCCGCCTGGCGTCCGCTCAATCTTTACGGCGCGGCAGTCTGCACTTCTGGTGCGATCCCATGCTAAGGTCATTTGGTTGAGAAATAGGTAACTCTGTCAGAGAAGACAAAAAGGCCCATGAAGAACAGCAGCATATCCGCAGACGCCGAGGAAACCGCCATTGCCGTGCTCGGCTGGCTGGCCGGGGAACCGGACATGCTCGGGCGTTTTCTGGCGCTGTCGGGCACGCGCCCCGACCAGTTGCGCCAGTCGGTGGGCGACCCTGCCTTCATGGCCGGCATGCTGGATTTCCTGATGGCACATGAGCCGACTCTCATGGCGTTCTGCGCGGCAACCGGCATCACGCCCGAGGCCGTCGTCAGCGCCTCGCATCACTATACGGGACCGACGCTCGATTCGGGAGAATGCTGAATGGTGATCGGGCTCGATGCGGTCCGGTTGACCGAGAGGCCTCTGGTCGTCTGTGATGTCGATGACGTCGTTCTCGAATTCGTCACGCCGTTCCGGGCATTTCTCGAAAGCCGAGGCCATCGGCTCCTGCCGCGTTCGTTCCGGCTGCACGGCAATATCGTTTGCGCCAAGGATGAAACAGCACTCAAGGACGCCGCCGTCAGCGAACTGATCGATGCGTTCTTCGCCGCCCAGGAGGCCTGGCAGACGCCGTTCCTCGGCGTGGTGGACACGGCTGGCCCGCCTGGCCGCACGCGCCGACCTGGTCTTCCTCACGGCGATGCCGGCACGCCATGCGCCGGCCCGCCGACGCCTGCTCGATCTTTTCGCCCTCGACTATCCATTGATCGCGGCGGACGAAGCCAAGGGTCCGGTGGTTCAACTCCTGCACGCGGGACGCCCTCTCCCGGTCGCCTTCGTCGACGACATGGTGCACAATCTTCATTCGGTCGGCGAACATGTTCCCGACTGCCTGCTCGTCCATCTGCCTCCGCCGGTCGACATCCACAGCCTCGCGCCGCCGGCCGGTGCCGCCGTGCGCCGGGCGCTCGATTGGACGCAAGCCGAGCAGTTCATCTCCGCTCACCTGGCAACCTGACGAAGCCTCGCCGCTCCAATGGTCCCGGCCATTGACAACCATCCCTCTGCCTGGTCTTGCCCACCGGGATGCCAGGCCCTATTCTGCCGTTGTTCAACCTTTGTTCCCGCCATGACCGATGACGCGATCCAGTATCCGGGCTTCTGCCGCGACTGCCTGACCGGCCAGGCGGAAGGCGAAAGGCGTTGCCGCGCCTGTGGCAGCCCTCGCCTCGTCTATCATCCCGAACTCTACCGGCTGACGCTTGCCCATATCGATTGCGACGCCTTCTATGCCTCGGTGGAGAAGCGCGACAATCCCGACCTCGTCGACAAGCCGGTGATCATCGGCGGAGGAAAGCGTGGCGTCGTGTCGACCGCCTGCTATATCGCCCGCATTCACGGGGTGCGCTCGGCCATGCCGATGTTCAAGGCGCTGGAGGCCTGTCCGCAAGCCGTGGTGATCAAACCGGACATGGAAAAATACGCCCGGGTCGGCCGCCAGGTCCGGACCATGATGGAGGAACTGACACCGCTGGTTCAGCCGCTGTCGATCGACGAAGCGTTTCTCGAGCTCAAGGGGACCGAGCGGCTGCATCACGACCCACCGGCGCGGGTGCTGGCGCGCTTTGCCCGGCGGGTGGAGACGGAGATCGGCATCACGGTCTCGGTCGGTCTTTCCTATTGCAAGTTCCTGGCCAAGGTGGCGTCTGACCTGCAGAAGCCGCGCGGCTTCTCGGTGATCGGCGAGGCCGAGGCGCTGTCCTTCCTCGCCCCCCGTCCGGTCACGACAATCTGGGGTGTCGGCAAGGCCTTTGCCGCGACGCTGGAGCGCGACGGGATCCGCACGGTCGGCCAATTGCAGACGATGGAGGAAGGCGACCTGATGCGCCGTTACGGCACGATGGGTCAGCGGCTGTTCCGTCTGTCGCGCGGTATCGACGACCGCGACGTCCATCTCAATGACCCCGCCAAGAGTGTTTCGGCCGAGACCACCTTCTTCGATGACATCTGGCATTTCGAGGATCTGGTGACGCACTTGCGGGCGCTGTCGGAGAAGGTCGCTTGGCGATTGAAGAAGAGCGGCATTGCCGGTCAGACCGTCGTCCTGAAACTCAAGACCGCGGACTTCAAGGGACGGACGCGCAATCGCCGTCTCGACGATCCGACGCAGCTGGCTGACCGGATATTCCGCACCGGACTGGCACTGCTGGAAAAGGAAGCCGACGGCACGCGCTTTCGCCTGATCGGCATCGGCGTGACGGACCTGCAGGGGCAAGCGCTCGCCGACCCGCCGGATCTCGTCGACGAACAGGGGCGGCGGCGCGCGGCCGCCGAGGCGGCCATGGATAAACTGCGCGAAAAATTCGGCAAGGCAAGCGTACAGACCGGCTATACCTTTCCGGTGAAGGACAGGACGGGAGAGCGATAAATTATACTTGAGTTTTCAAGCCGATTTAACAAATTGTGAAGGAGGCGAGCAAAATCTCAAGTTCACCTGACCTACACGAGTTCGTGAACATCGATTTCTCTTCAAACTTTCCTTAATTTTGGAATTATAGTCTGTGGAAATTCGTATTGCGTAGGAGGTCTCGTATCATGCTCAAGTCACTGGCTGCTTCACTCGGCCTCCTGTCCGCGACCATTCTCGCCCAACCGGCTCTCGCGGGCGGTGGCGAGGCGCTGCAGATCTTCGTGTCGAAGGCCGAGCAATCGCTGACCGTGTATGACGGCGATCGGGTGGTCGCAACCTCGAGGGTATCGACCGGCAAGCCCGGCCATACCACGCCGTCCGGCATTTTCTCGATCCTGGAAAAGCGCAAGTATCACGAATCCAATCTCTATTCGAACGCCCCCATGCCGTGGATGCAGCGCATCACGTGGTCGGGCGTGGCCCTGCACGAATCAAGCAGCGTGCCCAGCTATCCAGCCTCGCACGGCTGCATCCGCTTGCCGCGTGCCTTCGCCAAGGACCTGTTTGCGATGACCGAGCGCGGCGCGCATGTCATCATCACCGACCAGCCGGTCACGCCCGTCTGGCTCGAGCATGCGGCACTGTTCTCACCGCGCATTCCCGCACAGGAAGGCCAGTTGCTCTCCGACGCAGAATTGCGGCCCACGACGATCGACGCCTCGCTGAAGCCGGTCGAGGTGGCGATGGCCGATGTGCTGCCGAAGGCCGGGGCGACGGCCAAGGTCGTGCTCAAGGACGGGCCGCCGCTTCGCATTCTCATCACCCGGCGCGGCCAGCGCGAAACACTGCTCGACGCGCAGGCGCTGCTGGGCGAACTCGGCTTCGACGCCGGCGTTCCCGACGGACATATCGGCAAGCTGACCATCTCGGCCGTCAACGGCTTCAAGCGCTGGAAAGGTCTCGACACCCGCGGCGAACTGGTCACGGCCGAATTCCTCGACGCGCTTTACCAGAGCGCCGGCAAGGGCCAGCCGCCGCTCGGACAGATCATGGTGCGGCAGAAGTTCAAGCCGATGTTCGAGGCGCCGGTCACGATCGCCGATCCGCATGTCGCACTCGGCACGCATCTCATCGAGGCCGTCGACGTCGACCGCTATGGCGGCAAGGCCGCCTGGCGCGCGGTGACGCTCGACAATCACATCTCGAAGGCGACGGCCAAGCGGCTCGGCATCACTAAGCCGTCCGGCGACTCCACTATCGACAATGCCGCGGCCGCGCTGGACCGGATCACCATCCCCGACGACATCCGCCACCGGATCGAGACACTGATGAGCGAAGGGACCTCGCTGACCATCTCCGATACCGGCATCGGACCTGAAACCGGTCCCGGCACGGACTTCATCACCATCACCCACCGCGCGCCCAAGGCCTGAGCGCCGGCGGCTCAGACCAGTTCGACGTCGATCACGCCCGGTGCGGAGCGCATGGCTGCGGCGATCTCGGGTGAGATCCGGTATTTCTCGGTGAGCTCCACCTCAATCTCCCGCTGGCCGTCATCCTTGATGACGATGAAGGACACAAGTCCGTCGCCGCGGGTGTTGAGATGGGCGGCGACCGTCTTCAGCGGGCCGGAATCGCGCACATAGACCCGTAGCGCCTTCTGCATCTGGACCGATTTCTCTTCCAGCGACTGGGCCGTCTGGATGCGCAGCCCGATGCCTTCCGGCCGTTCCTCGGCGGCCACCGTGATGACCAGCGACTTGCCCGATTCGAGCAGGTCGCGGTATTGGTTCAACCCTTCCGAAAACAGCACCGCTTCATATTGTCCCGACGCATCGGAGAAGGTGACGATGCCCATCTTGTTGCCGGTGCGGGTCTTGCGTTCCTGTCTTGCGATCACGGTGCCGGCCAGCCTGCCGGCGGTCGCGCCCTGGCGAACGGACTGGGAAAAATCGGCGAAATTCTGGACACGCAGCTTGTCGAGCAGCGACCGATAGGAATCGAGCGGGTGCGCCGTCAGGTAGAAGCCGAGCACCTGGAATTCGCGCATCAGCTTTTCCGACGGCAGCCAGGCGGTATAACCGGGGAAGGAGATGCGCTCCGGTCCGCTCGCGGCACCGGAGCCGAACATGTCCGACTGGCCGCTTACTGCATTTTCCTGGGCACGCTGCGCATAGCCGAGGATACGGTCGAGGCCGCCCACCAGCTCGGCGCGGTCGCGGCCGAAGCAATCGAAGGCTCCGGCGCAGATCAGGCTTTCGAAGACCCGGCGATTGACCTGCTTCGGATCGATCCGCAGGCAGAAATCCTCGATCGATTCGAAAGGCTTGTCGCCGCGTACGGCAACGATGTGCTCGACCGCCGAATCGCCGACGCCCTTCAATGCGGCGAGCGCATAGAAGATCCGGTTCGGGCCCGCCTGGAACTGACGGAACGAGGTCTGCACCGAAGGGGGTACGATCTCGATGCCGAGACGGCCGGCATCCTGGCGGAAGTCATTGAGCTTTTCGGTGTTCGCCATGTCGAGCGTCATCGAGGCGGCGAGGAACTCGGTCGGATAATGCGCCTTCATGTAGGCGGTCTGGTAGGAGACGATGGCGTAGGCTGCGGCGTGCGACTTGTTGAAGCCGTAGTTGGCGAACTTGGCCAGCAGTTCGAAGATGTTTTCCGCCTGCGGCTTGGACACGCCGTTCTTCATCGCGCCATCGACGAAGCGGGCGCTCTGCTGATCCATCTCCGCCTTGATCTTCTTACCCATGGCACGACGCAGAAGGTCGGCCTCGCCGAGCGAATAGCCCGACAGAACCTGGGCGATCTGCATGACCTGTTCCTGGTAGACGATAACCCCTTGCGTCTCCTTCAGCAGGTAGTCGATCTGCGGGTGGATGGAGGCAATCTCCTCCTCGCCGTGCTTTCGCGCATTGTAGACCGGGATGTTCTCCATCGGACCCGGTCGATAGAGCGCGACGAGCGCGATGATGTCCTCGATGCAGTCGGGCCGCATGCCGATCAGCGCCTTGCGCATGCCGGCACTTTCCACCTGGAACACGCCCACCGTTTCGCCGCGCGACAGCATTTCATAAGTCAGCTTGTCGTCGAGCGGGATCGCCGCCAGATCGACCTTGATGCCGCGTTGCTCGACGACGAAATCGACTGCCGTCTTCAAGACGGTCAGGGTCTTCAGGCCGAGGAAGTCGAACTTGACGAGGCCGGCCTGCTCGACCCACTTCATGTTGAACTGGGTGACCGGCATGTCGGAGCGCGGGTCGCGATACATCGGCACGAGCTTCGACAGCGGTCGGTCGCCGATGACGATGCCGGCGGCGTGGGTCGAGGCGTGGCGGTAAAGACCCTCGATCTTCTGGGCGATGTCGAGCAGCCGCGCCACCACGGGCTCTTCCTCGGCCGCCTCGCGCAGCTTGGGCTCCTCCTCGATGGCCTTCGACAGCGGGGTCGGGTTGGCGGGATTGTTCGGCACCAGCTTGCAGATCTTGTCGACCTGGCCATAGGACATTTCCAGCACGCGGCCGACGTCGCGCAAGGCCGCGCGGGCCTGGAGCGAACCGAAGGTGATGATCTGCGCCACCTGCTCGCGGCCATACTTCTGCTGCACGTAGCGGATCACCTCTTCGCGGCGATCCTGGCAGAAGTCGATGTCGAAGTCGGGCATCGACACGCGTTCAGGATTGAGGAAGCGCTCGAACAGCAGCGAGAACCGCAAAGGGTCGACGTCGGTGATGGTCAGCGCATAGGCGACCAGCGAGCCCGCGCCGGAACCGCGGCCCGGACCGACGGGAATGTCGTGCTGCTTCGCCCATTTGATGAAGTCGGCAACGATCAGGAAGTAGCCCGGGAACTTCATGCGCTCGATGACGCCGAGTTCGAACTCCAGCCGTTCGCGGTAGTCCTTCTCCTCATAGCCCGGCGCCATGCCAAGGGCCGCCAGTCGTCCGTCCAGCCCCTCCTCCGCCTGACGGCGCAATTCCAGCGCCTCGGCGCGTTCGGCCTCCTGCGGATCGTCGGTGCCGCCGGTAAAGCGCGGCAGGATCGGCTTGCGGGTATCGAGCACGAAGGCACAGCGGCGGGCAATCTCGACCGTATTGGCCAGCGCCTCGGGCAGATCGGCAAACAGCGCCTGCATTTCCTTGCGGCTCTTCAGATAGTGATCCGGCGTCAGGCGGAAACGGCTGTCGTCCGAGACGATCGCATTGTGAGCGACCGCCATCAGGGCATCGTGGGCCTCGTAGTCGTCGCGCGACGGGAAGAAGGCTTCGTTGGTGGCCACCAGCGGCAGGTCGTGCTCATAGGCCAATTGCACCATGCGTCGCTCATGGCCGCGATCATAGTCGCCATGACGCTGCACCTCGACATAGAGACGGTCGCCGAACAGACGTTTCAGCTCGCCCAACCGCGCCTCGGCCTGGGCTCGGTGGCCCTCCTTAAGGGCCAAATCGACCGGCCCCTTCGACGCCCCGGTCAGCGCCACCAATCCGTCGGTTCCCAGCTCCTCCAGCCAGGACATGGCAATGTGGACCGCCTGGGCCGAATCCCCGCCGAGATAGGCGCGGCTGACCAGATCCACCAAGCGCTCATAGCCGGCGGCATCAGCCGCCAGAAGCACGATCGCCGGATAGGCGCTCACACCGGACTGGCCGGCGCGTTTTTCGCTGCCGCCATCCTCCATGTCGATCGACAACTGGCAACCGATGATCGGCTGGAGACCGTCGCCGAGCGCCTTTTGCGAGAATTCGAGCGCGACGAACAGGTTGTTGGTGTCGGAAATGGCGATTGCCGGCTGATCGTCGGCAACCGCCTTGCCGAGGATCTTCTTGAGCGGCAGCGCCCCTTCGAGCAGCGAATATGCCGAATGCACACGCAGATGGACAAAGCCGGGCCCTGCGCCAAGCGGCTCTGTTCCATTCCCGCCCGCAACCATCTCAGCCATCGAACTCAATCCTCGTCACGCATTTGAATCAGGCGTGATTTTCCGCCGTGCGGGAGGCGAAGTCCAGAACAGTTTGGACCGAGATCGGGATCTCTACAGATATGCGAGGACCAAAGGGTACCAGCGGGGGAAAATCAAAGCGCCAGCATGATCACCGAGAGGCTGGCGACGAACATGGAAATCGAGGCGAATGCGGCAACGTCACGAAGAATTTCGGTCATGGCTCTCTCCTTACTCGTTATGTATCTTTTATGTTCGCTTTATGTTCTGGTGTCAATACCAAATTAGGTCGGCCTCTCGCGTGACTTCGCGCCGGAGATCCGACAGACTGCGCATATAGGCTTTTGGGGGATGGGCAGTGATCAGGCAGTTCTTTTTGTGGCTTTCGGTGGGGCTGCTGCCGGCCATGGGTGTTCTTGCCCAGTCGTTTCCGGCCGAGCGGATTATCTCCGGAGCGTCCGGCGACTGGAACAAGGACGGAGCGGCGGATCTGGCGCTGCTCGTTGCCCCCGGCAGCGATGACGAGGTTATCGGAATTTATCTCTATGTCACGGAGAGCGATCGCGGCCTGCTGAAGCTGGTGACATCCGCACCGGACAAAGTCTGGGGCAATTCCAGACTGGACGGCTTCTATGGCCAGGATCCGGCGATCACAGCACTCGCAAACGGCTCCATCGCGGTGATGTCGCAAAACTCGGCAATCGGCCGCAACCGCTGGGAAAGGACCCTGACACTTGCCTATCGCGAGAACCGGTTCATCGTCGCCGGCTACACCTACACCTACCATGACACGCTTGATCTCGATGACAGCGGCTCCTGCGACTACAATGTCGTGACCGGCAAGCTCAAGCGGGACGAAACCGCGCAAAGCGTGGCCCCCAGGACCGTGTCGGTCGAGGATTGGACGGACGAGATCGGCAGCAAGGCTTGCGGGCTCCTCTAGACGGTCCCGCTCCCCCCGCCGACTATGCGACGAAATCGACGACCTTTCCGTCGATCAGCGTCACGCAGCGATCCATCCGGCGCGCCAGTTCGTGATTGTGGGTGGCGATCAGGGCAGCGAGGCCGGACTGGCGCACCAAGGCTTCCAGCGCGGAAAACACATAGGAAGCCGTCTCCGGATCGAGGTTTCCAGTCGGCTCGTCGGCGAGCAGGACGAGCGGCGCATTGGCAACGGCGCGGGCGATGGCAACGCGCTGTTGCTCGCCGCCCGACAATTCCGCGGGGCGGTGTTCGCCGCGATGGCCGATCCGCATGTAGTCGAGCAATTGCGAGGCGCGTTCGCGGGCCTCCTCGCGCGAAAGACCGGCGATCAGCTGCGGCATCATGATGTTCTCCAATGCGGAGAACTCCGGCAGCAGGTGATGGAACTGGTAGACAAAACCGACCGAGTGGCGCCGCATCGCGGTGCGACGCTCATCCGAGAGATCGTGGCAGGCCACGCCGCCGAGAGTCACTTCGCCCGCATCGGGATGCTCGAGCAATCCGGCCACGTGCAGGAGCGTGGACTTGCCCGTACCCGAGGGAGCGACCAGGGCGACGGTCTCCCCGCTCCTCAGGCTGAAGTCGGCGCCCTTGAGGATACTGAGTGTGGTTTCGCCCTGCCCGTAATGGCGGTCGATGCCCGAGAGCGAAAGAACGGTATCGGAAGGCATGAAGCGGTATCCTTATTCGTAGCGCAGGGCCTGGACCGGATCGAGGCGCGAGGCGCGCCAGGCCGGGAAGATCGTCGCCAGGAAGGACAGGCTGAGTGCCATGACGACGACGGACACCGTCTCACCGACATTCATGTCGGCGGGAAGCTTGCTGAGGAAATAGAGCTCAGGGTCGAACAGAACGGTGCCCGAGACCCAGGAGAAGAAACCGCGGATCGATTCGATGTTGAGACAGACGACCACGCCGAGCACGACGCCGGCAAAGGTGCCGGTCGCGCCGATCGCCGCCCCGGTCATGAAGAAGATCCGCATGATGGCATTGGCGCTCGCTCCCATGGTGCGCAGGATGGCGATGTCGCTCGACTTGTCCTTCACCAGCATGATCAGGCCCGAGATGATGTTGAGGGCCGCGACCAGCACGATCAGGGTGAGGATCATGAACATCACGTTGCGCTCCACCTGCAGGGCGGAGAAGAAGGTCTGGTTGCGCTGGCGCCAGTCGGTGATGAAGATCTGCCGGCCGGCGGCCTCCTCGATCTTCGGTCGCAATTCGTCGACCGCGTCGGGATCGGAGACGAAAAGTTCGATCGACTGGACCAGGCCTTCGGCGTTGAAATAGAGTTGCGACTCCTCCAGCGGCATGTAGATGATCGAGGCGTCGTATTCCGACATGCCGATCTCGAACACGCCCGAGACCGGATAGGCCTTGACCCGAGGATTGACCCCGAGCGGCGTGACGTCGCCCTCCGGTGAAACGAGCGTGATCGTGTCGCCGGCCGTGATGCCGAGGTCCGCCGCCATGCGCGAGCCGACCAGCACGCCCTGCCCCGCGGCAAAGCCGACCAGGTCACCGGCGCGGATATTGGAGGAAACCGTGGTGAGCTTGGTCATGTCCTCGGAGCGGATGCCACGCACCAGAGCGCCGGTTCCCGCCCCGGCGCGGCCGGAGGCGAGCGTCTGGCCCTCGACCAGCGGCAGCGCCATGGTAACACCCGGAACGGCGGAAAACTTCGTCGCCAGCTCCGCGTAGTTCTCCAGCGGACCGTCGACCGGCTGGACGATCATGTGACCGTTGATTCCAAGGATGCGGGAAATCAGTTCGGTGCGAAACCCGTTCATCACCGCCATGACGATGATCAGCGTCGCCACGCCCAGCATGATGCCGACGAAGGAGAAGCCGGCGATCACCGAGATGAAGGCCTCTTTGCGCCGTGCGCGCAGATAGCGCCAGGCCACCATGCGCTCGAAACCGGAGAAAGGCCGCGCGGCCTTATCCCCATCCGGAGCGGCCGTCTCGTTGGCGGAGGCTGCACTCGTCATTTCGTCTCCTCGCTCGGTCTTACCCGACCAGCTTGTTGATGGCCGCTTCGATCGTCATCGTCTCGCGGGCGCCGGTCTTGCGGTCCTTAATCTCGATCTCGCCATTGGCGACCGAGCGGGGCCCGGCAATCAGCTGCACCGGAACGCCGATCAGGTCGGCGGTCGCGAACTTGGTGCCGGCGCGATCGTCGGTATCGTCGTAAAGCACGTCCTTGCCGGCCTTGGAAAGCGCCGCGTAGAGCCGCTCGCAGGCGGCATCGCAGGCCTCGTCACCGACCTTCATGTTGATCACGACGCAATCGAACGGCGCGACCGAATCCGGCCAGATGATGCCGTTCTCGTCATGCGAGGCTTCGATGATGGCGGGAACAAGGCGGGTCGGGCCAATGCCGTAGGATCCCATGTGGACAAGGTGCTCCTTGCCGTCCGGCCCTTGCACCTTGGCGCCCATCGGCTCGGAATATTTGGTGCCGAAATAGAAGATATGGCCGACCTCGATGCCGCGAGCCGAGAGGCGATCGGCTTCGGGGATAGCATTGAAGGCTGCCTCGTCGTGCATTTCCGAGGTAGCCGCATAGACCGAGGTCCACTTGTCGAAGATCGCCTGCAGACCGGCGACATCGTCGAAATCCGTATCTTCCGCCGGAATGTCGAAATTAACGAAGCTCTTGTGGCTGAAGACTTCCGACTCACCCGTCTCGGCGAGAATAATGAATTCATGGCTGTGATTGCCGCCGATCGGGCCGGTGTCGGCGCGCATCGGGATGGCACGCAGGCCGAGGCGGGAGAACGTCCGCAGATAGGCGGCGAACATCTTGTTGTAGGAGTGGATCGCGTCGTCCTGGGTCAGGTCGAAGGAATAGGCATCCTTCATCAGGAACTCACGCGAACGCATCGTGCCGAAGCGCGGCCGGATCTCGTCGCGGAACTTCAGCTGGATGTGGTAGAGGTTCAGCGGCAGGCTCTTGTACGACTTGACATAGGACCGAAAGATATCGGTGACCATTTCCTCGTTGGTCGGACCGTAAAGCATAGGACGATCCTGGCGGTCCTTGATGCGCAGCATCTCCTTGCCGTAGTCCTCGTAGCGACCGCTTTCCTGCCAGAGTTCGGCCGACTGCAAGGTCGGCATCAGAAGTTCGATGGCGCCGGCACGGTTCTGCTCTTCGCGAATGATGCCGTTGACCTTGTCGAGCACGCGCTTGCCAAGCGGCAGCCAGGAATAGATCCCCTGGCTCTGCTGGCGGATCATGCCGGCGCGCAGCATCAGGCGGTGGGAGACGATCTCCGCTTCCTTGGGGTTTTCCTTGAGGATCGGCAGGAAATAGCGCGAAAGACGCATAACAGGTTCCAACAGTTTAGGATTCCACGAGAAGCGGAATCAGCCATGACGACGGTGTTTCTCGAAGCGTTCATAGCGGTTTCCCTCGCACAAGAAAACCCGGATGAACGTGGCCGCATGGTCACCCCACAGGCCTGTTGCGTGTCATGTCGGACAGCATGCTGGCAGGGATGGGACCGTCACGAAATGCGGAGTTTCAAGACCTCACCTGCGACATTTCCGACGTGAACGATTTTTTCTCGGGACTGTAGCAATTTTGCAAAAAATGGGGTGACAAAGCGCACAAGTTGGGCTAGCGTTAGCCCACAAAACAGGCAGGAAGTTCAAATTCTTGCCAAATTCGCGGTCAAGTCTTGGGAGGATCAGATCTTAGGCGCGCTCGTTCGCAGCCCCTTAATTGGTGAAGGATCACGCGATACTTGAACAAGGTCTTCGGACCTTGTTTTTTTTTGCCCTTCAGAGATCTTGAGACATCGCACAGCGGTCGCTGACGCGTTTTCTGTTGCGATGACATTGACTTAAGCGCCGATTCTGAGGGTTTGAATCAGGCGTCGCAGGCTTGTGCGACCCAGATTACGCTCCGGACCGACGCGGCCTTCAATCGAACTTGGGAAGGAAATTCGGCAGGCTGTCGAGGCCCAAGCCGAAATAGGCGGTCGCGAGATACCAGCCGCCGTAGATGATGGCCGAGACGACAGTGGTGATCGCCACGACCTTGCCGCCGCGAAAACGTGCCGGCGCGCTCTCGACGCTTCCCGGAACGACATCATCGGCCTCGGCCTGCGTCTTCATGCCGATCGGCAGGACGGCAAACAGCGTAATCCACCAGATGACGAAGTAGATCGCGAAAAACGACAGAATGGACAAGGTCTGGATCCTTCGGCTGGCCGGCGCCCACAGGGTGCCGGGTTCGACCGTCTTATAGGGTCACTGCGGGTTTCGCGCAAATGGCCGGTGGCGCCGGCTTAGACCTGCTCGAGTTCGATCAGCGTACCGTAGAAGTCCTTCGGATGCAGAAACAGCACCGGCTTGCCGTGGGCGCCGATCTTCGGCTCGCCACCGCCAAGCACGCGTGCACCGCCGCTTGCCAGTTGATCGCGCGCGGCCAGGATATCCTCGACCTCGTAGCAGATGTGATGCATGCCGCCGCCCGGGTTCTTGGCGAGGAAGGCGGCGATCGGCGAGTCGGCGCCGAGTGGCTCGAGCAGTTCGATCTTGGTGTTGGGCAGTTCGACGAAGACCACGGTTACGCCGTGTTCCGGCAGAGCCTGCGCCTGCGAAACATGGGCGCCCAGCGTATCGCGATAGGATGCGGTGGCGGCAACGAGATCCGGAACGGCGATGGCGACGTGGTTGACGCGTCCAAGCATGACAGGCTCCCTAAGAGACGAAACACGGCGAAGCTATAGCAGCTTCGCCGCGAAGATCAGTCAGACTTTGGTCACGAACACGGTGACGATCGGCTTCTTGCCCCAGGCGTCGTTGGCCGTGCCGCGCACCGCCCGCCGAATGCTCTCGCGCACCATTTCCAGGTCCTTGCGCCGCGCACGCGGAATGCTCTCAACCGCGCCGAGCACGGCGTCATAAAGGGTGTCCTCCATGGACTCACCCTCCTGGTCGTATTGCGGCAGCCCGAAGGTGACGAGTTCCGGATCGCCGAGGAATTCAAGGCGAGCATCCAGCACGACGTTGACGGCGACGTGACCGACATAGGACAGCTTGCGCCGGTTGCCGATGCCCATCTCGTCGAGATTGCCGATGAGCTTGCCATCCTTGTAGATGCGGCCGTGCGGAACCTGGTCGATGACCTCGGCTTCGCCCGGAGCCAGCCGGAGCATATCACCATTGCGCACGCGCGGTACGCTCTTGATGCCGGCCTGCTCGGCCAGTTCGGCCTGGGAAATCAGGTGGGCGGCTTCACCATGTACCGGCACGAGGATCTGCGGCCGGGTCCATTCGTACATCTGCAGCAGTTCGTTGCGCCGCGGGTGGCCCGAAACATGGACCAGCGCTTCGCTGTCGGTGACGATATGGATGCCCTGCTCCATCAGACCGTTCTTGATCTCGATGATCGCCTTCTCATTGCCCGGAATGGTGCGCGACGAGAAGACCACGGTGTCGCCGGCGGTCAGCGCCACATTGCGCATCTCGTCGCGGGCGATCTTGGCGAGCGCCGCGCGGGGTTCGCCCTGGCTGCCGGTGAGGATGATGACGACCTTGTCGCGCGGGATGAAGCCGAACTCGTCTTCGGCGATGAAGGGCTTCAAGCCTTCCATGATGCCGAGATCGTCGGCGACCGCGCAGACGCGCTTCAGCGACGAGCCGAGCAGCAGCACTTCGCGGCCGGCGGCTTCGGCAGCTTGCGCGATCGAACGGATACGCCCGACATTCGACGAGAAGGTGGTGATCGCGACGCGGCCCTCGGCCGCCTCGATGATCTGGCGAAGCCCTTCTGAGACCTGTTCCTCCGAGGGCGATACGCCGTCGCGCATGGAATTGGTGCTATCGCACATGACGGCCAGCACGCCCTCGTCGCCGAGTGCGCGGAAGCGCGCTTCATCGGTCAACGGGCCGAGCGACGGGTGATGGTCGATCTTCCAGTCGCCAGTGTGGATGACATTGCCGAGCGGCGTGCGGATGACCAGCGACATCGGCTCGGGGATCGAGTGGTTGACGCCGACGGCCTCGATCGAGAACGGGCCGACATTGATCACGTCGCCGGCCTTGAACGGCGTCACCGGAATCTTTGCCCGGCTGCCTTCGTAGTCCCGCTTGGCTTCCAGCATGCCGGCGGTGAAGCCCGAGCCGTAGACGGGGACGTTAAGGCCCGGCCAGATGTCGTTGAGGCCGCCATAGTGGTCCTCATGCGCATGGGTGATGATGATCGCCTTGAGCTTGTTCTTGCGGGCGGCGATGAAGCTGACATCGGCAAGGACGAGATCGACGCCCGGCAGGTCCGGACCCGGGAAGGTCACGCCGCAATCGACCATGATCCATTCGCGGTTCGACGGTGCGCCATAACCGTAGAGTGCGAGGTTCATGCCGATTTCGCCGACGCCGCCCAGCGGCACGAACACCAGTTCTTCGTTCTTAGCCATTCTTTCCTTGATCCAGTTCACCCGAAAAAGACGTCGCCAGCGGCGATCGCCATGCGGCCTTCGTCGCCGCGGTCGAGTATCAGCATGCCTTTATCATCGATTCCGCAAAAGTAACCGGAAATCGACCGGTCCGGCAGGTTCACCGTGATTTTTTCGCCGATGCCGCAAGCGACCGCCCGCCATCGTTCGACGATGCCGGCGATCCCCCTGCCCTCGTCCCAGATCGCCAGCATGTCGGCCATACTGGCAAACAGGTGGGCAAACAATTCCGGAGGCGAGACAAAGACCCCGTGATCGTTGAGCGAGGTGACGGGATAGGCCGTGTCGTCCGGCTTGGCGCGTATGTTGATGCCGATGCCGATCACCAGTGCGTAACGCCCGTCGGCAAGTCGCTCGCCCTCCAGCAGGATGCCGCAGGTCTTGCTTCGGCCGATCAGGATGTCGTTGGGCCACTTGACTTCGAGCGGCGGCGCATCGGGGGGGAGCACCTGGCGGATTGCGCCATGAACGGCCAGCGCCACGGCGAGCGGCAGTGACGCCATTCGCTCCAGCGGCGCCGGGTCGATCAGCAGCAACGACGCATAGAGATTGCCGGGTTCCGACAGCCAGGTTCGGCCGCGACGTCCGCGCCCTCCCGTCTGGCTGTCGGCCGTGATCCAGAGGAAACCGAAATCGCCCGCGCGAGCGCGGGCGAGGCATTCCGTGTTGGTCGAGGCAACGGCGCCCAGGGCCTCATGCCGGAAGTCGTCCAGCGACAACCGGTGCTGTCCGCCGTTCCTGCTCAATTAAAGAGCGTCTTGGCGGCCGCTTCGGCGGCCGTGCCGAGCGGTCCACCGACCAGCACATAGCCGACGACGAACAGACCCGAAAGACCGAAGACGAGGCGGAGTTCGCCGGCGATGCGCGAGAACTCGCCCCTGGCTTCGTCGAACCACATGACCTTGACGATGCGCAGATAGTAGAAGGCTCCGACGACGGAGGCCAGAACGCCGATGATGGCCAGCGCATAGAGCTTGGCTTCGATGGCGGCGACGAAGACGAAGTACTTCCCGAAGAAGCCCGCCAGCGGCGGAATGCCGGCCAGCGAGAACATCAGCGCGGTCAGCACGACGGCCATGAACGGCTTGGTGGTCGACAGGCCGGCGAGATCGTCGATGTTTTCGACATTGCCGCCTTCCTTCTGCTTCATCGCCATGATGCAGGCAAAGGTGCCGAGCGTCATGATCAGGTAAATCAGCATATAGGTGATGACGCCGCTGACGCCCGTCTCCGTGCCGGCAGCCAGTCCCACCAGTGCGTAGCCCATGTGGCCAATCGAGGAATAGGCCATCAGTCGCTTGATGTTGCGCTGGCCGATCGCGGCAAACGAGCCGAGCAGCATCGAGGCGATCGCGATGAACACGATGATCTGCTGCCATTCGGCAAAGACCGGCAGGAAGGCGTCGATGACGATGCGCACGACGATCGCCATGGCACCGATTTTCGGGGCAGCGGCGAGGAAGGCCGTGACCGGGGTCGGGGCGCCCTCGTAGACGTCCGGCGTCCACATGTGGAACGGCACGGCCGAGATCTTGAAGGCAAGGCCGGCGAGGATGAAGACGAGGCCAAAAATCAGGCCGAGGCCCGGTTCGCCGGCGGCCATCACCGCGGCAATCTCGTCAAAGCCGATATTGCCGGTGAAACCATAGACCAGCGACATGCCGTAGAGCAGCATGCCCGACGACAGCGAACCGAGAACGAAATACTTCAGGCCGGCTTCGGTGGAGCGCAGGCTGTCGCGGTTGATGGCGGCGACGACATAGAGCGCCAGCGACTGCAACTCCAGCGACAGGTAGAGCGCGATGAGGTCATTGGCCGAGATCATCAGCATGATGCCGAGGGTGGCCAGAACCAGCAGGACCGGGAATTCGAACTTGTCCAGATGATCGCGACGGGCGTGACCGACGGCCATGATCATCGCGGTGATCGAACCGATCAGGGCGAGCGCCTTCATGAAGCGGGCAAAGCCGTCCGCCTTGTAGGCGCCGCCGAAGGCCTCGCCCTGGGCAGGAACCAGCATCATCCACAGGCCCGAAGCGATCAGCAGTGCAACGGCGAGCCCCATGACGGTCGTTGCCGACTTCTGACCGGAAAAGACGCCGACCATCAGCAGCACCAAGGCACCGACCGCAAGGATCAGTTCCGGCATGATCAGGTGCAGACTAGCGAGGAGTGTTTCAGGGGTCATGTCCAAAGGATCCTGTCGTCAGTTCGCGATGAGCGCAACGGATTGCGCTGCCTGCAGTGCGGCTTCGTAATTGTTCACGAGAAGGTCGACCGATGCGGCCGTGGCGTCGAAGATCGGAGCCGGATAGACGCCGAAGAAGATGGTCAGCGCGATCAACGGATAGAGGATGGCCTTCTCGCGCAGCGAAAGATCGAGCAGACCCTTGAGGCTTTCCTTCTCCAGCGCACCGAAGACGACACGGCGATAGAGCCACAAGGCATAGGCCGCCGAGAGGATGACGCCGGTGGCGGCAAACAGGGCAACCCAGGTATTGGCGCGGAAGACGCCGATCAGGGTCAGGAACTCGCCGACGAAACCGGATGTGCCAGGAAGACCGACATTGGCCATGGTGAAGACCATGAAGGCGACCGCATATTTCGGCATGTTGTTGGCGAGGCCACCATAGGCGGCGATCTCGCGGGTGTGCATGCGATCATAGATGACGCCGACGCAGAAGAAGAGCGCGGCCGAGACGAAGCCGTGGCTGATCATCTGGAAGATCGCGCCCTGCACGCCCTGGGTATTGGCGGCGAAGGTGCCCATGGTCACGTAGCCCATGTGCGCGACCGACGAATAGGCGATCACCTTCTTCATGTCGTCCTGCATCAGCGCCACCAGCGAGGTGTAGATGATGGCGATAACCGACAGCGTGAAGACCAGCGGGGCGAAATAGTCCGACGCCAGCGGGAACATCGGCACCGAGAAACGCAGCAGGCCGTAGCCGCCGAGCTTCAAGAGGATGCCGGCGAGGATCATCGATCCGGCGGTCGGCGCCTGAACGTGCGCATCCGGCAGCCAGGTGTGGACCGGCCACATCGGCATCTTGACCGCAAACGAGGCGAAGAAGGCGAGCCATAGCCAGGTCTGCATCTCGGCCGGGAACTTGTGGTTCAGCAATTGGGTGATGTCGGTCGTGCCGGCATTCCAGTACATGGCCATGATGGCCAGCATCATCAGCACGGAGCCAAGCAGCGTGTAGAGGAAGAACTTGTAGGAAGCGTAGACGCGATCCTTGCCGCCCCAGACGCCGATGATGATGAACATCGGGATCAGGCCAGCCTCGAAGAACACGTAGAACAGCACGATGTCGAGCGAGACGAACACGCCGATCATCAGAGTCTCGAGGATCAGGAACGCGATCATGTATTCCTTGATGCGCTTCTCGACCGAAACCCAGCTGGCGAGAATGCAGAACGGCATGAGCAGCGTCGTCAGGATGACGAACAGCATGGAAATGCCGTCGACGCCCAGATGATAGGCGATGCCAGTGCCGAGCCATTCGGTCTTCTCGACCATCTGGAAGCCGGGGTTCGAGTTGTCGAAGCCGATCCAGATGAAGAGCGAGACGACGAAGGTGAAGACCGTCGTCAGAAGCGAGACATTGAGGATGTTGCGGCGGCCAAGGCTGGTGTCCTGGCGCGTGAGGAGAAGCAGCGCCACGCCAACCAGCGGCAGAAAGGTGACCGTCGAGAGAATAGGCCAATCGGTCATCAGAAGGAACTCCCGAGCATCATCCAGGTAACAAGGGCCGCAATGCCGATCAGCATCGCGAAGGCATAGTGGTAGAGGTAACCCGACTGCAGGCGGACAACGCGCTGGGTAAGGTCAGCGACGCCGGCGGCGACACCGTTCGGGCCATAGGCGTCGATGACGCCGATGTCACCCTTCTTCCAGAAGAAGCGTCCAAGGGCCTTGGCGGAACGGACGAACAGGAAGTCGTAGAGTTCGTCGAAATACCACTTGTTGAGCAGGAACTGGTAGAGAACGCGGTGCTGCTCGGCGAGGACCTTCGGCGTCGAGGGCGACTTGATATACATGTACCAGGCGGTGACGAAGCCGGTGAGCATGGCGACGAACGGGCTCCACTTGACCCACAGCGGTACGTGGTGGAACTCTTCGAGGATTTCGTTTTCCGGACCGGTAAAGAGGGCACCCTTCCAGAATTCGTTGTATTCGTGGCCGAAGAAGTAGCCTTCGAAGACAACGCCGGCAAACACGGCGCCGAGCACCAGGACGACGAGCGGAAAGAGCATGACCATCGGCGATTCATGCACATGGTGCATGACATCGGCCGAAGCGCGCGGCTTGCCGAAGAAGGTCATGAAAGCCAGGCGCCAGGAATAGAAGCTGGTGAAAAGCGCGGCGATGACGAGCAGCGTGAAGGCGAAGCCGGCGACGCTCGAATGCGAGGCATAGGCGCTCTCGATGATCACGTCCTTGGAGAAGAAGCCGGCAAAGCCGATCATCGTTCCGGGGATGCCGACGCCGGTCAGCGCCAGCGTGCCGATGGTCATCGCCCAGAAGGTATAGGGGATGTGCTTGCGAAGACCGCCCATGTAGCGCATGTCCTGCTCGCCGTCGACGGCATGGATGACCGAGCCGGCGCCAAGGAACAGCAGCGCCTTGAAGAAGGCGTGGGTGAACAGGTGGAACACGGCAGCGCCGTAGGCACCAAGGCCGAGCGCGACGAACATGTAGCCGAGCTGCGAGCACGTCGAATAGGCGATGACGCGCTTGATGTCGTTCTGCACGAGGCCGACGGTCGCGGCGAAGAAAGCGGTGATCGCACCGATCAGGGTGACGAAGGTCAGCGCATCCGGCGACAGTTCGAACAGCGGCGACATGCGCGCGACGAGGAACACGCCGGCGGTGACCATGGTCGCGGCATGGATGAGGGCCGAAACGGGGGTCGGGCCTTCCATGGCGTCCGGCAGCCAGGTGTGCAGCAGGAACTGCGCCGACTTGCCCATGGCGCCCATGAACAGCAGCAGGCAGACGGCGGTGATCGCGTGGCCCTTGTCGAGCGCCATGCCGAACAGGTTGATCACGACTTCCGTGCTTTCAGCACCTTCGGCCGGCAGATAGGTCTGGGTGGCGGCAAAAATCGTCTCGAAGTTGATCGAGCCGAACAGCACGAAGATGCCGGAAATGCCGAGGATGAAGCCGA
This sequence comes from Ciceribacter sp. T2.26MG-112.2, assembly GCF_900492205.1. Taxonomy (GTDB): domain Bacteria; phylum Pseudomonadota; class Alphaproteobacteria; order Rhizobiales; family Rhizobiaceae; genus Allorhizobium; species Allorhizobium naphthalenivorans_A. The sequence continues at coordinate 325,137 of NZ_UEYQ01000003.1, read as the reverse complement.
AGTCACCGACGCGGTTGACGATGAAGGCCTTCATGGCGGCCGCGGCGGCCGACGGCTTCTTGAACCAGAAACCGATCAGCAGATAGGACGCCAGGCCCACGCCTTCCCAGCCGAAGAACATCTGCAGCAGGTTGTCGGAGGTCACCAGCATCAGCATGGCGAAGGTGAACAGCGAAAGGTAGGAGAAGAAGCGCGGCCGATGCGGATCGTGGTGCATGTAGCCGATCGAATAGAGGTGCACGAGGGTCGACACGGTATTGACGACCACCAGCATGACCGCGGTCAGCGTGTCGATCCTGAGCGACCATTCGACGTCGATGCCGCCGGACTGGATCCAGCGCAGGACGGAAACCTTGATGACCTCGTGGCCCTCGCCGTGACCGAGGCCGACATTGATGAAGACGATCCACGACAGGATGGCGACGATCACCATCAGGCCGGTGGTGATGTATTCCGAAGCCTTGGCGCCGATCTGGCGACCGAACAGGCCGGCGATGAGCGCGCCGATCAGCGGAAGAAAGACGATAGCCTTATAGATGAGCATAGCCGTATCAGCCCTTCATCACATTGACGTCTTCGACGGCGATCGAGCCGCGATTACGATAGAAGACCACGAGGATGGCGAGGCCGATCGCCGCTTCCGCCGCCGCCACCGTGAGGATGAACAGGGCGAAGACCTGGCCGACCAAGTCGTTGAGGAAGACCGAGAAGGCCACCATGTTGATGTTGACCGAAAGCAGGATGAGCTCGATCGACATCAGGATGACGATGACGTTCTTGCGGTTGAGGAAGATACCGAAGACGCCGAGCGTGAAAAGCAGCGCGCTGACTGTCAGGTAGTGGGAAAGACCGATTTCCATAATTCTTGCTCCTTGACCTCTCAGCTGCCTCAGATGCCCTGGCCCGGCTTGACCTTGACCACCTTGACGGCGGTCTCGGGCGTGCGGGCAACCTGGCGGGAGACGTCCTGCCGCTTGATGTTTTCACGATGGCGCAGCGTCAGCACGATCGCGCCGATCATCGCCACCAGAAGCACCAGGCCGGCGATCTGGAAGAAATAGACATAATTCGTATAGAGCACGTCGCCGAGGGCGGCGGTGTTGGTGCGTGCGTCAAGCGCCGGGATGGGCATGGTGATCGCTTCTGCGGCTTGCGGCGAAAGCGCGCTGCCGCCGATGACGATCAGAAGCTCCGCCGCGACGATCACACCGACCAGCGCGCCGACCGGGGCATATTTCAACACACCGGAGCGCAGCTCGGCGAAATCGATGTCGAGCATCATCACCACGAAGAGGAAGAGGACCGCCACCGCGCCGACATAGACGACCAGCAGGATCATTCCCAGGAACTCCGCACCGATCAGGATGAACAGGGCCGAAGCGTTCACGAAGGTGAGGATCAGGAACAGGACCGAATGGACCGGGTTCCGCGCGGAAATGACCATGAACGCCGACGCCACAGCGACAAAGGCGAAGAGATAGAAAAAGAGAGCCTGAAGACCCATGTTGGTGCCTTTTCATCTTCCCCCGGGCGTGGGCTCCTGCCCTGCCGCCCGATGACGCTCAACCGGCATCCCCACCGATCAAGCGCCCCGTTTCAAATTCTGCCGCAGCGGAGGACACTCGTCCCTCGCCATGGCGCCGTCATGCCGCGGATCAGCGGTATGGCGAATCCAGCGCGATGTTGCGCGCGATTTCGCGTTCCCAGCGGTCGCCATTATCGAGCAGCCGGGCCTTGTCGAAGTAGAGTTCCTCGCGGGTCTCGGTGGCGAACTCGAAGTTCGGACCTTCGACGATCGCATCGACCGGGCACGCTTCCTGGCAGAAACCGCAATAGATGCACTTCACCATGTCGATGTCGTAACGCACCGTGCGGCGCGTGCCGTCATTGCGGCGCGGGCCGGCCTCGATGGTGATTGCCTGGGCCGGACAGATCGCTTCGCACAGCTTGCAGGCAATGCAGCGCTCCTCGCCGTTCGGATAGCGGCGCAGCGCATGCTCGCCACGGAAGCGCGGAGAGACCGGTCCCTTCTCGAAGGGGTAGTTGATCGTCGACTTGGGCGCGAAGAAATAGCGCATCGACAGGAAGAAGGCGCCGACGAACTCTTTCAGGAACAAGGAACTGACAGCCTGGGAAAGACTTGCCATCTTCAACCTCCAAATCTGCCGAATGAACGGATGGCCATGATTATGCCCACCCCATGATCTTCAGCACGAATGCAACGATAATGACCATGGCGAGCGAGAGCGGAAGGAAGACCTTCCAGCCGAGGCGCATCAGCTGGTCATAGCGGTAACGCGGGACGAAGGCCTTCACCATGGCGAACATGAAGAACACCATGGATGCCTTCAGGACGAACCAGATGATGCCCGGAACCCAGTTCAGGAACCAAACGTCGACCGGGGGCAGCCAGCCACCGAGGAACAGGATGGTGGTCATGGCGCACATCAGCACGATGGCGGCATATTCGCCGAGCATGAACATCATGTAGGGGGTGGAGCCGTATTCGACCATGAAGCCCGCGACCAGTTCCGATTCCGCTTCCGGAAGATCGAAGGGCGGGCGGTTGGTCTCTGCCAGTGCCGAGATGAAGAAGATCACGAACATGGGGAAGAGTGCCAGCCAGTGCCAGTCGAGGAACGAGTTCGGCAGGCCCGCCATGGTGCCGAGACCGTCGCGTTGGGCGTAGACGATGTCGGTGAGGTTCAGCGAGCCGACGCACAGCAGGACCGTGACGATGACCAGGCCGATCGAGACTTCGTAGGACACCATCTGCGCCGCCGAGCGCAGCGCGCCGAGGAACGGGTACTTCGAGTTCGAAGCCCAGCCGCCCATGATGATGCCGTAAACCTCAAGCGAGGATATGGCGAAGATGTAGAGAATGCCGACATTGATGTTGGCAACCACCCAGTTGTCGGCGACCGGCACGACGGCCCAGGTTGCAAGCGCCAACGTCACCGAGACGAGCGGAGCCAGCAGGAAGACGCCCTTGTTGGCGCCGGCCGGAATGACCGGCTCCTTGAAGACGAACTTCAAAAGGTCGGCAAACGACTGGAACAGACCCCAGGGACCGACGACGTTAGGGCCGCGGCGCATCTGCACGGCTGCCCAGATCTTGCGGTCGGCCAGAAGGATGTAGGCAATGAAGACCAGGAGGGCGACCAGCAGCAGGAGCGACTGGCCGATCATGATGGCCGCCGGCCAGACATAAGTGGAAACGAAACTATCCATGATCCCCTGCCCTTACTCTGCCGCAGCCTGGAAATTGTTGCGGGCCAACGCCGAGCACTCGGCCATGACGGCCGAAGCGCGTGCGATCGGGTTCGTCAAATAGAAGTCTTTCACCGGCGACGCAAACGCGGATTTGCTCATGCTCCCGGCTTTTTTCGCAAGTGCGGCAATTTCGGCACCGGCACCCGGTGCGATCTCGTCGAGCGCGGCGAAATGCGGGTAGTCCGCGTAGAGCCTGGCGCGAAGAGCGCCCAGCGAATCAAACGGCAGCTTCTTGCCGAGCACATCGGAAAGGGCGCGAATGATCGCCCAGTCTTCGCGGGCGTCGCCCGGCGCAAAGCCGGCGCGGTTGCCCATCTGGACGCGGCCTTCGGTGTTGACCCAGGTGCCCGACTTCTCGGTATAGGTCGCGCCCGGCAGGATGACGTCGGCATGGTGCGCGCCGTTGTCACCATGGCTACCGATATAGACGGTGAACTTCGCAGCCTTCCTGGTGAAGTCGAGTTCGTCGGCGCCCAGCAGGAACAGCACGTCCATCGAGGACAGCATGTCGCCGGCATTGGCGCCGCCTTCGCCCGGCACGAAGCCGAGATCGAGGCCACCGACGCGCGAAGCGGCGGTGTGCAGAACGGCAAAGCCGTTCCAGTCTTCGCTAACGGCACCGACCGCATTGGCGAGAGCGGCGGCATTGGCCAGAACGGCAGCGCCACCGGCGCCGGCAATCGCGCCCTGGCCGACGATGATGAGAGGAGCCTTGGCGGCCTTCAGCTTCTCGACGAAGCCGTTCTTGCCTGACACCAGTTCGCCCAGCGTATCCGTACCGGCACCGAGATGCTCATAGGGATAGCGCATCTCGCCGCCCTCACCGATCACGCCGATCGGCAGGCCGCTGCGACGCCAGGCCTTGCGGATGCGGGCGTTGAGCACGGCCGCCTCATAGCGCGGATTGGCGCCGATGATCAGGATGGCGTCGGCCGATTCGATGCCTTCGATGGTGGAATTGAACAGGTAGCTTGCGCGACCGAGCGACGGATCAAGTGCCGCCCCATCCTGGCGACAGTCGGTATTGGTCGAGCCGAGTGAATTGACGAGCGCCTTCAGCGCGTACATTTCCTCGACCGAGGCCAGATCGCCGGCGATCGCACCGATCTTGGCACCCGTGGTGGCGGCAACGGCCGACTTGATCGCGGCGAAGGCCTCTGCCCAGGTCGCTACCTGCAGGCGACCGTCGCGGCGCACATAAGGCCGGTCGAGGCGCTGGGTCTTCAGGCCGTCCCAGATGAAGCGGCTCTTGTCGGAGATCCACTCCTCGTTCACCTCATCGTTGACGCGCGGCATGATGCGCATCACTTCGCGGCCACGGGTATCGACGCGGATCGCGCTGCCGAGCGCGTCCATGACGTCGATCGATTCGGTCTTGTTGAGTTCCCAGGGGCGGGCGGTGAAGGCAAACGGCTTGGAGGTGAGCGCGCCGACCGGGCAAAGGTCGACGACATTGCCCTGCAACTCGGAGGTCATCGCCTGCTCAAGATAGGTGGTGATCTCGGCGTCTTCGCCACGGCCGATCAGGCCAAGTTCGGCAATGCCGGCGACTTCGGTGGTGAAGCGGACGCAGCGCGTGCAGTGGATGCAGCGGTTCATCACGGTCTTGACCAGCGGGCCGATATACTTGTCCTCGACGGCGCGCTTGTTCTCGGTATAGCGCGAGCTATCCATGCCAAAGGCGATGGCCTGATCCTGCAGGTCGCATTCGCCGCCCTGGTCGCAGATCGGGCAATCCAGCGGATGGTTGATCAGCAGGAATTCCATCACGCCTTCGCGGGCCTTCTTGACCATAGGCGTGTTGGTGAAGACTTCCGGCAGTTCGCCGTTCGGGCCGCCACGGATGTCGCGGACGCCCATGGCGCAAGACGCCGCCGGCTTCGGCGGGCCGCCCTTCACCTCGACGAGGCACATACGGCAATTGCCGGCGACCGACAGCCGTTCATGGAAACAAAAGCGCGGGACTTCGGCGCCGGCTTCCTCGCACGCCTGCAACAGCGTGAAATGATCCGGGACTTCGATCTCTTTACCGTCGACTTTCAGCTTAGCCATATTCGCCTTCCTGCCTCACGCATAGTGCGCATTGCACCGCAGCTTTCGCTGCGGCAGGCGGAGCCGTTCAACCTGGATTGACCCGTCCCCGCCGTCTATTTCCCGATCCGCACCCCGCGCCGCGAGGCTGGACATCCGTTGTTCTTCGCCGACAGCAACCGCTCCCTGCGGAGCGCTTTGACCGGCGTTATTTCCTGCCGCGCGCCAGCTTGCGCGCCTGCCCCGCCCAATCGTCCCGAATGGCCCGGCCGTCAAGCCCGATTGCCGCGTCGAGCGCCTCGAGTTCCGCGGCGGCGAGCGCCGCCAGATCCGCAAAGCGCCGGATGCCGCGAGCATTCAGCACCTGTTCCAGCTTCGGGCCGATCCCTTCGATCTTCTTCAGGTCGTCGGCCCTGCCGTTTGCCTTTGCGGTCTTTGCCACGGTGACCGCCGCTGCCTTCTTCGGCGCCTCGGTCGTGATCGCAGCGCTACTCCGCCGTGCCGTCACCGGCTTTGCCGCTGCCGCGTTCGCCGTGGCCGGCTTCGGCGTGGCCGGCTTCAACGCCATCGGCTTTGCCGTCCTTGCCTTCGCCGGTCTGGACCGTGACGCCTTTGAAGGCTTCACGTCAGCGACAACGACGGATTCGGCCGCCAAGCCTGCATCCTCGCCCTTGGCCTCGGCGTTCGCCTGCTCTTCCTCGAGCCTTCGGGCCAGCTTGCCGCTCGCCTCGAGCGCACCGTGCAGCGAGCCGAGGAAGACGCTCGTCATGTGCGTCGCAAGACCAAAACCGATCGCCGTGGCCGCGGCAAACGCCGCCGTCGGATGCGCCATCAGCGGGTGCAAGGGCGCGGCCGGCATGTCCTTCAGCGCATCGGCAAAACGATCGGAATCAGCCGGCTGTGCCGACCGCCCTTCCCCCGTCTTGTCCGGTGCCTTGGCCATCGCCGCTCGTTCCTTACTCGGCTGCTTCCATGACCACGCCATGCGCCATGGCGTGGCGTGTGTACTGATCGATCCGCGCCTCGATCTCCGGCCGGAAATTGCGGATAAGGCCCTGGATCGGCCAGGCGGCGGCATCACCGAGCGCACAGATGGTGTGGCCCTCGATCTGCTTGGTCACCTGGAACAGCATGTCGATTTCGCGCTTCTGGGCATTGCCCTTCACCATGCGCTCCATGACGCGCATCATCCAGCCGGTGCCTTCGCGACACGGCGTGCACTGGCCGCAGCTCTCGTGCTTGAAGAAGGCCGCGATACGCCAGATTGCCTTGATGATGTCGGTCGACTTGTCCATGACGATCATGCCGCCGGTACCGAACGAAGACTTGACCTCGCGCAGACCGTCGAAGTCGAGCACCACGTCCATCATGTCCTCGGCCTTGACGACCGGGCAGGATGCGCCGCCCGGAATGACGGCGAGCAGGTTGTCCCAACCGCCACGGATGCCGCCGGCATGCTTTTCGATCATCTCGCGGAAGGTCACGCCCATGCTCTCCTCGACCGTGCACGGCCGATTGACGTGGCCGGAGATCATGAACAGCTTGGTGCCGACATTGTTCGGGCGGCCGAACGAAGAGAACCAGCCGGCGCCACGGCGCAGGATGGTGGGGGTGACGGCGATCGATTCGACGTTGTTGACCGTCGTCGGGCAGCCGTAGAGACCCATATTGGCCGGGAACGGAGGCTTGAGGCGCGGCTGGCCCTTCTTGCCTTCGAGGCTTTCGAGCAATGCCGTCTCTTCGCCGCAGATATAGGCGCCGGCGCCGTGATGGACATAGATGTCGATATCGTAGCCGAGCTTGTTGTTCTTGCCGAGCAGGCCGTAGTCATAGCACTCGTCGATCGCCGCCTGCAGGGCCTCACGCTCACGCATGAACTCGCCGCGGACATAGATGTAGGCCGCATGGGCGCCCATGGCGAAGGAGGCGATGACGCAGCCCTCGATCAGCGTATGCGGATCGTGGCGCAGGATGTCGCGGTCCTTGCAGGTGCCGGGTTCGGATTCATCGGCATTGACCACCAGATAGTGCGGACGGCCGTCGCTTTCCTTCGGCATGAACGACCATTTGAGGCCGGTCGGGAAGCCGGCGCCGCCACGGCCGCGCAGGCCCGAGGCCTTGACCTCGTTGACGATCCAGTCACGGCCCTTTTCAAGCAGTTGCTTGGTGCCGTCCCAATGGCCACGCGCCATGGCGCCCTTCAGGGACTTGTCCTTGAGGCCGTAGATATTGGTAAAGATGCGATCCTGATCTCTCAACATATCCTAACCCCTTACCGCGGCTTCTTGCCGAAGACCTTGATGTATTCGGCCTCGCCGCCCCGAGCGAGCGCCTCGGCCTGCTTGACCCAGTCGTCGCGCTCGATCCGGCCTGCAAATTTCAGATAGCCGTCAACCCATTCGCGCTCGGCCTTCTGCCAGCCGGCGATCTGGGCAAAGGTGTAGATGCCGAGACCGTTTAGGATGCCTTCGATTTTCGGGCCAACGCCCGAGATCATCTTGAGGTCATCCGGCGTGGCCGGCTTGTCGATGCCCGCCGGACGGTTCTTGTCGTCCAGCGACGGCTGGGCGGCAACCGGTGCCTTCTGCGCTTTCGCGCCCTTGCCGGCGGCATCGGCGGCAGCGGTTTCGGAAATGGGTTCCTTGATCTCGTCGCTGGCCGGCTTTGCGCTCTTGCGCGCCGGCTTCACGTCGGGACCACCCGGCGTCGCGGACTTGCCATCGGCGGGGGACTTCAGCACGGGGTTGGTTTCATCCGTGGAGGTAACCACCCTTGCAGCATTGGCCGGCGGCACGGCCGCCTCGGCCACAGGTGCCGGCTCGATCTTCGCCTTCTGCACGACGATTTCTTCCGTCAGCGTCGTCGGTCCACCGGCCGGGGCCGAATAGATGCGATCGACCTGCGGACCGGGCGTAATGTCGGCCCCCTTGCCTGCCTGAAAACGATCGATGATGTGCTCGAGCTGGGTCGGCGTCAGGTCTTCATAAGAGTCCTTGAAGATCATCACCATCGGCGCATTGACGCAGGCGCCCTGACATTCGACTTCTTCCCAGGACAGGGTACCATCCTCGTTGAGCTCGAACGGATCGTGATGGATCTTCGACTTGCAGACCTTGATCAGGTCCTCGGCGCCGCGCAGCATGCACGGCGTGGTGCCACAGACCTGGACGTGGGCGCGCGTGCCCACCGGTTTCAGCTGGAACTGGGTGTAGAAGGTCGCGACTTCCAGCACGCGGATATAGGGCATGGAAAGCTTGTCGGCGACGACTTCGATCGCCGCTCGGGTAACCCAGCCGTCCTGTTCCTGGGCGCGCATCAGAAGCGGAATGACCGCCGATTGCTGCCGGCCTTCGGGATATTTGGCAATCGTTGCCTCGGCCCAGACGGCATTCTCCTCGTTGAACGAGAAACCTACCGGCTGGAATTGATCTTCGGCTAGTCGACGAACGGACATTACTTCCTCACGCCTTGTCTCAGTTTATGGAACCACACCGCGAATTCGTCAGGGACGTGAATTCGCAGGCATAGGCCGAGTTTTCTTTCTGCAGGAATACGATCAGCTTGGAACCGTTGGAGACGGTGGACTTGATCTCGTAGCCCTGCTTGATGAGGTCACCCATCGATGTCGAGGAGCCGCTGGACGATACGCCTGAATCCTGCGCCTGCGCAAAGGCGGCGAACAAAAAGGCGGCGATCGTCAGCAGCACGCGCAGCATCAGCGGTCGACCTCACCGAACACGATGTCGAGCGAACCGAGGATCGCAGAAATATCGGCAAGCTGGTGGCCGCGGCAGATGTAGTCCATCGCCTGAAGATGCGCATAGCCCGGCGCGCGGATCTTGCAGCGATACGGCTTGTTGGTGCCGTCCGATACGAGATAGACGCCGAACTCGCCCTTGGGCGCCTCCACCGCGGCGTAAACTTCACCCGCCGGCACATGGTAGCCTTCGGTATAGAGCTTGAAATGGTGGATCAGCGCTTCCATCGACCGCTTCATTTCGCCGCGCTTCGGCGGAACGACCTTGCCGTCGATCGAGGAGATCGGACCGGTCTTGGCATCGCCCAGCAGGCGATTGACGCACTGCTTCATGATCTTCACCGACTCGCGCATTTCAAACATGCGGATCAGGTAGCGGTCGTAGCAGTCGCCATTCTTGCCGACCATGATGTCGAAGTCCATGTCGGCATAGCACTCATAGGGCTGCGACTTGCGCAGATCCCAGGCCGCACCCGAACCGCGGACCATGACGCCGGAGAAGCCCCAGGCCCAGCAATCCTCAAGGCTGACCACGCCGATATCGACGTTGCGCTGCTTGAAGATGCGGTTGCCGGTCAGAAGATCGTCGATGTCGTCGAGCTTGGCCGGGAACTGGTCGCACCACTTGCCGATGTCCTCGACCAGTTCATGCGGCAGGTCCTGGTGGACGCCACCCGGACGGATATAGGCCGAGTGCATGCGCGCGCCGCAGGCGCGCTCATAGAACACCATCAGCTTTTCGCGTTCCTCGAAGCCCCAGAGCGGCGGCGTCAGCGCGCCGACGTCCATGGCCTGGGTCGTGACGTTCAGGAGATGTGACAGGATACGGCCGATTTCCGAGTAGAGGACGCGGATCAACTGGCCGCGGATCGGGATCTCGACGCCGAGCAGCTTTTCGACCGCCAGCGAATAGGCATGTTCCTGATTCATCGGCGCGACATAGTCGAGCCGGTCGAAATAGGGCAGCGCCTGCAGATAGGTCTTGGTCTCGATCAGCTTCTCGGTGCCGCGGTGCAGCAGGCCGATATGCGGGTCGACACGTTCGACGATTTCGCCGTCGAGTTCCAGGACCAGACGCAGAACGCCGTGCGCCGCGGGATGCTGCGGGCCGAAGTTGATGTTGAAGTTGCGGACGTTGTGTTCCGACATGACGATAACCTTCCGTCCCTACTGCTTCGCCTTCTCATCGCCCGGCAGCACGTAGTCCGTGCCTTCCCAGGGCGAGAGGAAGTCGAAATTGCGGAATTCCTGCTTGAGCTCGACCGGTTCGTAGACGACGCGCTTGGCGTTGTCGTCGTAGCGGACCTCAACGAAGCCGGTGGTCGGAAAATCCTTGCGCAGCGGATGCCCCTCGAAACCGTAATCGGTGAGAATGCGGCGCAGGTCCGGATGGTCGGTGAACATGATGCCGTACATGTCCCAGGCTTCCCGCTCGAACCAGTCGGCGCCGGGGAAGACGGAACAGGCGGACGGAACCGGCTTGTCCTCGTTGGTCTGGACCTTGACGCGGATGCGGAGATTCTGGCGCGGCGAGAGCAGATGGTAGACCACATCGAAGCGATCTGCGCGCTTCGGGTAGTCGACGCCGCAGATGTCGATCAGGTTGACGAACCCGCACTGCACGTCGTCGCGCAGGAAGGTGAGGAGCGCGATGACGGTCTCGGGCTTCGCCGTCAGGGTCAGCTCGTCGTAACGCATATCCGAAGAGGCGATGAGCGCACCGCGCACCTCGGAGAGGTAGGATGCAAGCTCGTTCAGGGCTTCACTCATTTGTCTCGTCCCTTCGCCTTACCGTTCGATGGTGCCGGTGCGGCGGATCTTCTTCTGCAGCAGAAGCACACCGTAGAGCAGCGCCTCTGCCGTGGGCGGACAGCCCGGCACGTAGATGTCGACCGGCACGACGCGGTCGCAGCCGCGCACGACCGAATAGGAATAGTGATAATAGCCGCCGCCATTGGCGCAGGAGCCCATCGAGATGACGTAGCGCGGTTCCGGCATCTGGTCGTAGACCTTGCGCAGCGCCGGCGCCATCTTGTTGGTCAGCGTGCCGGCGACGATCATCACGTCGGACTGGCGTGGGCTGGCGCGCGGCGCAAAACCGAAGCGCTCGACGTCGTAGCGCGGCATGGAGAGCTGCATCATCTCGACCGCACAGCAGGCGAGACCGAAGGTCATCCACATCAGCGAGCCGGTGCGGGCCCAGTTGATCAGCTCGTCGGTCGAGGTGACGAGAAAGCCCTTGTCGGCGAGCTCATTGTTGATCTCGCCGAAGAAGGCATCGTCAGAGCCGATCGGCTTGCCGGTATTGGGATCGATGATCCCCTTGGCCTGCGGCGCAACCAGCGTCGTGTTGGACTGGCTCACTCCCATTCGAGTGCCCCCTTCTTCCATTCATAAATAAAGCCGATGGTCAGCACACCGAGGAACACCATCATGGACCAGAAGCCGAACCAACCGATATCACCGAACGAGACCGCCCAGGGGAAGAGGAACGCGACTTCGAGGTCGAAGATGATGAAGAGGATCGACACCAGATAGAAGCGGATGTCGAATTTCATGCGCGCATCGTCGAAAGCGTTGAAGCCGCATTCATAGGCCGAGAGCTTTTCCGAGTCGGGCGCCTTGAAGGCAACGGCGAACGGCGCGATCAGCAGCGCCAGGCCGATTACGAGGGCAATACCGATGAAAATGGCAATCGGAACGTAGGAACTGAGCAGTTCAGTCATCATGTCCATCCCTGCTTGTATCGAATGCCGGGCGGCAGTTCGGGCACAAGGCCAACAAGCCGAAAAGAGTGTTGCAACGAGCCGTGGTTAGCGCAGCCGGCCCGGTTGCGCAAGACCGGCATCGGGCTTTTCACCCGATAGCGGGACCACATTACCAGCCGGTAAAAACCCTGTCGCGCGCAATCGGTATATTATGACCGTGCGGCGCAACAAAACACTGAATGAAGGAAATGGGAATGGCGCGAGTGACGGGGCTCGAACCCGCGACCTCCGGCGTGACAGGCCGGCACTCTAACCGACTGAGCTACACCCGCGCATTGTTGGATCACCTAGAGGCGACCCGACCCCTGGCGCCGCCTCTACAGCATGACGACAAGGGCAGAGATTTTGAGAATGGCGCGAGTGACGGGGCTCGAACCCGCGACCTCCGGCGTGACAGGCCGGCACTCTAACCAACTGAGCTACACCCGCGCATTTCTCAAGGAAGCGTTGCCGCTTCGTTACGATCGGCTGGGCCGTTCGATGAGCGGCTAACTAAGGGGTTCGCTTATTGGTGTCAAGCGCGATCGAAGACAAATCCATGACGGAACGAAATTTGTTCGTCCGCCCTGGCGCCATCTCCAGACACCGGTGGAAAACCACCCTCGCCTGCCCCTCACGAAAAGCCTGCAAACCCGGCACTTACCGTCTGAACCCGCCGCCGGGGCGGGAAAAAAATCAAAAAATCTTCACAAACACCCTTGCGGATTTTTCCCGATCCGCATAGATCACGGCCACCGACGCAGCGGGCCTTGCCCGACAATGCGGAAGGGCGATTAGCTCAGTTGGTAGAGCGCCTCGTTTACACCGAGGATGTCGGGAGTTCGAGTCTCTCATCGCCCACCATTCCCTTACAACGTAAATTTCGACCTTCATTCGCCGTTTCCGCGTCATGCCAGCAGCGTGCGCAAGCGCTTCTGCTCGGCCTCGTCCAGGGAGAAGCGCCACATCAGCGCGATGGCGGCCAGTTTCGGCAGAATCGGCAGCCAGGCATAGAGCGCGCCGAGAGCCTGCAACGCTGTCGCGCTCTGCGACGCAGCCGGGGCGGTCGAAAAGCCGGCAAGGCCCAGCAGCGGAAAGACGATGCCGGCCGAGAGCGCCAGGGACAGCTTGGTGATGAAACTCCAGGCGGCGAAATAGAGGCCGGAACGTTGCTCTCCCGATCGCACGGTGTCGTTGTCGATGACGTCGGCCTGGATGGCCGGCGGCAGCGCCAGGTCGTACCCCAGCAGCAGGCCGGTCGCCACGCAGATCACGGCGAAGATGGCGGCATCCCCCTCCCCGAGCAGGCCCGCGCCCGAGAAGACCAGGCAGGCAAGCGCCATGGAGATCGACCAGGCGCGGTGCTTGCCCATTCTTGCCGACGTCCAGACCGCGAGCGGAACGCCCGCGACCGCGGCGAGGAAATAGGAAAACAGCAAAGGCCCTTCCCATCCCGGCGCGTCCAGGCGGGCGGTGACGAAATAGATGAACAGCGAGGCGGGTATGGCATTGGCGAAGCTGTTGAGCAGGAAGGCTGCGGCCAGCCTGAGAAACGGCCGGTTGCCCGCCAGATGCGCCAGGCTCTCGCGAAGGGCGAGGCGACGCACCGATCGATCGGCCGGCTCCGGCACGCGCCAGACCGCCAGGCCTCCGGCAAGCGGCAACATGACGACGATAAAGACCGCGATCCAGGCGAGGCCATGGAAGGCGTCGGCCCGCTCGAGCCCGCCGACGAACGGCAGCGAAATGGCCAGCAGCGATCCGACAAGCGTCGCGCCCTCGCGCCAGGCCGAGACCCGGACGCGGTCGTGATAGCCGTCCGAGAGTTCCGCACCCCAGGCGGTATAGGGCAGAAGAGTCCAGGTGGCGCCGATCGAAAGCGCCGTTCCCCAAAGCGCCAGATAGACGAGGCCGGCATCGGCAGGCGGCCAGAAGAGCATGAAGGCGGCAAGGGCCGTCAAGGGCACGGAGGAGAGAAAGAACCCGCGGCGGCGACCGAATCGGCACGTCACGCGGTCGGCAAGCCAGCCGAAGAGCGGGTCGGTCACGGCATCGATCAGACGAATCGCCAAGAGAACCCCGCCGATGGCCGCAAGGGGAATGGCAAAGGCGGCCGCATAGAAGCTCGGCACGATGATGTAGAGCGGCAACGCGATCGCCGCCATCGGCAGGGCCGGCAGGGCGTAATAGAAGCATGTCACGGCGGACTGCCGGGGCTGCGACGCCGGATTGGTCATGTCGAGTGTCTCCGGGCCGCCAGGGATCGACTGCGGCCTATCCCGTTACGGCAGAAGCGGCAGACTGGTTTTCGCGCCCACACGACGGCGGTGGCGGAGAATGGTCGAAAGACCTGGCTCAGATGATTCGGAAAAGCTTCAGAACGGGCGCGGATGCCGGCGCCCCGGCCAGAGCGAACCGGGCAAGCATTCTCGCGGAGAGAAGCAGCGCGGCGAGCAGGAATGCCAGCAACAGGCTGGCGACGGCTGCGGCGACCGCATAGAGCGCCGCCCCGATTTCAAGAATGGACCGGCCGAGGAATTTCATCACCGCATGCGATTCGTCGCCGAAGCGGGTGGCGACCCTTTGCAGCTTGCGCAGATCCTTCGGGCCGTCGGCAATGGCCAGGGCGGCCAGCGAGCTGCGCACCCCGCCCTTCGTCCCGATCGTTCCGAGCACCGTCGCATCATCGACAAAGGTCTGCGCGACCTTGCCGTCCACCGAACGCGCCGCGACCCTTTGCAGCCGGGCGAGACCGAGCGCGCCTTCGTCGCTCGTGGCAATCAGTTCGGCCTTCAATAGGCGGGTGTCGACCAGCCTTGCGGCATTCTTAGTCAGATAGGCGGTGAGCGGCGCGGAGAGCTTGCGCGCGCGGTAGGCACTCTTCAGCACGGACAGGCCGGCGTCGGGAACGGCTGCGGCACCCGCGGTTCCGAGGGTGGAAACGGTCAGGCCGAGCCCGACCGCGGACAAGCCCAACAGGATCGAATCGTAGTCTTCACCCGCCACATAACGGTAACCCTGGACCGAGAAGTCGCGCAGATCGCCGACGCCGATCAGGTCGCTGGTCACCGAGCCGGCGATCTCCGCGCCGCTGTCGAGCGAACCGACGACAAAGCCCTTCGCCGCACGACTGCCGGTCAGATAGGCGCGGCCGAGCCATGTGCCTTCGGCCCGTTCCCGAAGGGCGGGAGAGAGGGCGTGACCGTGGCGGACCGCCAGATCGTAGAGCGCCACGGCATAGTCGTGATCGCCGGCGGCGATGGCCTGCTCGATCTCCGCGACATAGGTGGCGGCCGGTGCGGCATAGAGCCGGTATTCGGCGAGTGCGAAGGAGTCGAACAGCCCGAACATCATGCCGGAACGGTAGACTGTGGCTGCGGCGTTCCACACCGCAAGCCCGAGGGCCAGCAGCGAAGCCAGGCGCAGAACCTTCAAGAACGCCGACAGCAATCTCACGCCTTCTTCCCCAATGGAGGTGCAGCAACCGAGGAGCCCTCTCCTATCCCTCCTTCACGGTGAATTTGCGGCGTGCACGCCCGGCATAACCAGTCGTCGCGCACGGTCGCCCACCCTTCCCTTGCCCGCCTGTCCGACCCTTGCTAACTGCATCGATGCAAAATTCATGAACGAGGAGGATCGAGCATGCGACAGCATTCATTCGGCAACACGGACTTCACCGTCAGCGACATCGGTTTCGGCGCGTGGCAAATCGGCGGCTCCTGGGGCGAGGTTTCCGAAGCAGACGGCCGGGCGGCCCTCAATGCCGCGCTCGATGCCGGCATGACCTTCATCGACACGGCCGACGTCTATGGCGACGGGCGCTCGGAGCGCATCATCGCCGAGGTCCTTAAGGCCCGCGGCGGCGCGCGACCGATGGTCGCCACCAAGGCCGGCCGGCGGCTCAATCCGCATGTGGCGGGCGGCTACACCAAGGCCAATCTGGAAGGCTTCATCGACCGCTCCCTGCAGAACCTCGCTGTCGAGCGGCTCGACCTCGTGCAACTGCATTGCCCGCCGGCCGAGGTCTACTATCACCCGGAGGTGTTCGAGGGACTGGAAGAGCTCAAGCGCGCCGGAAAGATCGCCCATTACGGCGTCAGCGTCGAGAACGTGGAACAGGCGCTGAAGGCAATCGAATATCCGGGCGTCGTCAGCGTGCAGATCATCTTCAACCTGTTCCGCCAGCGCCCGGCCGGGCTTTTCTTCCAGGAGGCCAGGCGCCGCAATGTCGCGGTCATCGCCCGCGTGCCGCTGGCAAGCGGTCTCCTGTCCGGCAAGATCACGGCAGCCACGCAGTTCGCGGCCGAGGACCACCGCAACTTCAACCGCCATGGCGAGGCCTTCGACGTCGGCGAGACCTTTGCCGGCGTGCCGCTGGAGACCGGCCTCCAGGCCGTCGAGGAGGTTCGCAAGCTGGTGCCCGCCGGCACGGCGATGGCCGCTTTCGCGCTGCGCTGGATCCTGATGCACGAGGCGGTCACGGTGGCCATTCCCGGCGCACGCAACGCCGCCCAGGCGCAGGCGAATGCGGCAGCATCCGACCTACCCGCCCTCTCAGAGGACGTCATGGCTGCGGCGAAGGACATCTACGACCGGCTGATCGCTCCGCACGTCCATCAGCGCTGGTAGGCGCCGCCCGGAGGTAAGCCGGTGGGGAAATGCATGGAGGCCGGCTGATTGCTCAGCCGGCCTCCAATCGTCTTGGGAGGACGATGTCGGTCAGTTGGTGCCCTTGAGGTCGACCGGGAAGAACAGGGTCTCGCCCGAGGAGTCGTCGACACCGTCATTGTCGGTCACCGCAAAAGCCTTGCCTGCGGCGTCGAAGGTAAAGCCTTCCAGCTTGTCGACGACATAGCCGTTGGTCGCAGCCTTGAGGTCCGGCAGGAAGTCGTGGACTTCTTCCTTCTTCACCAGCGGCAATGCTTCGCCGATCTTGGCGGGCTTCAGGTCGGCGATCGCGACGCGATAGAGCTTCTTGAGCTTGGCGGCATCGCCGATCAGGTTGTCGCGTTCGACGATGTAGACGTGGTCGCCATGGGCGGTGATTTCGGACAGGCCGACCCAGCCGCTTTCGCCCTTGTCGAGCGGATAGCGCACGGCGCCCCATTCCTTCGACTTCGGGTTATAGGACACGAGCTTGACCGTGCCCTTCTCGTCATCCTTCCATTCGCGCTGGACGGCCATCCACAGGGTGGCCTCATCTCCGGAGCCGACCATTGTGACGCCTTCGAAGCCGAACCGGATTTCGCCCTTGAGCAGTTCTGCAGGAAGGGCAATCTCTTCCTTGATTTCGCCCTTGTCGTTCACGTGATAGAGCGCGTGTGGCAGCAACTTGTCGCTATTGCCCTCAGACGCCAGCCAGAATCCGCCCTTGCCGTCGAGCGTGATGCCCTCGATGTCGAGCTTCTGGGCCGGCTGGCCGCCACGCGTCACCGGCAGGGCGGTCGTGATGGCGGCTGGCGTCTGCGTCGCGTCGATGGTGAAGATCGTCGGCTGCATGGCGTAGAAGCTGTCGTTGACGGCATAGAGCTGGCCTGCCTTCTCGGAATCGCCAACGAGGCCCGAGAGTGCGCCCCAACCGATCGGTGCGCCATCGACGATTTCCGAGCGGATCGTCGGATAGGCGGCTTTGCCTTCGCCCAGTTCATAGAGCATGACATGCGAGCGGGCACCGCCGTCCTCGACCAGGTCGGTCTCATTGGCCGTTACGAGCAGGTTGCGGCTCGGGATGGCCACCGCGCCTTCAGGACCCACGCCGGACGGCAGCAATTGGACCAGTTCCGGCTCGGCGCCGGTGTCCTTGTAGACGCCCACGACGGACGCGCGCTCCGAAAGGACGAAGAAGTATTTGCTGTCGCCGAAGGTTGCCGCCTCCAGACCCTCGAGCTCGACGCCCTTGGACTTGGCGCGCTTGTCGGGGAAGTGGCCGATCCGGGCGATCTCGAGTTCGAGCGAAGCGCCCGATTCATAGGCGACCTTGCCGGACTTGTCGAAGATAGTAAAGCTGCGCGAGCCGCCTTCGTAGTCACCTTCGTTGGCAACGACGAAACGATCGTCGTCGAGCCACTTCAGCGCGTCGGGCTCGCGAAGGACGCCTTCCTTCTTGCCCGAGAACCTCAGCGCACCGTCGGACTTGGTGTCGATGCCGGCAAGGTCGATGGCGCCTGCCGAAAAGTGGGTCTTCACGGTGCCGGTCTTGCCGTCGATGATGGCGATGTGGTTGTTTTCCTGCAGCGTCACGGCGATTTCACCGAGGCTGTTGATCGAGACGAATTCCGGTTCCGGATCGTCCGCGCCGACTTCGGCAAGGCCGGTCATGGCGACGTGCTTGATCGAAGCGCAATCGGCCACACCATCCTTCAGGGAGACGATCGCCAGATCGCCGGCCGGCAACTGCGGAAGCTGTCCATCATTCAGGTCTTCGTCGCGCTCGTTCTCGATGGCGATCACGGCAAAGCTCTTGTCGGCGGACACGGCGACGGAATCCGGCTGGCCGCCGAGATCGCAGGTTGCATCGACGGCCTTGGAGGCGAGATCAACGATGGCGAGCTTGCCGGAGGGCTTCACGTAGCTTTCGGACGTGTTGACGGCGACGAGGACCTTACCGCCGACTACTGCCACCGAGGTCGGCTCGCCGTCCATGGCGAGCACGCCGCCGGCCTTCGGGGCCTTGGCGTCGGAAATGTCGATGAAGCCGATCACGCCGAGCGGACTGTCGGAATAGACGAGGGTCATGCCGTCTTCCGACGCGGTGATGATCTCGGCAGACGTCACGGCCTTCTGGTCCTTGTCAGCCGGAATATTGGCGGCGACCGGGAAGGATGCAATACGATTGAAAACCTGCTCGGCGCCGGCCGGAACGGCTACGGATGCCAAAAGGGCTGCGGTCAGCGCCGCGCGGGAAAAGCCATACGTCATGGGAAACCTCCTGTTTCCGTGGGAAAGGAACAGAAGGCTTTTGCGTCATGCGGATGACAGGCGGATGACAGGCGGATGACAATCCCGACGGATTGCATGACGCCCCTTCCCGTCAGGCGGAAGACCGTTCCTTGCCTATCTCCGCCGTCATCAGGAAGTAGGCACATGTCAGCCGATACTGGCCGATGATCGCCAGAAGGACGGCCTCGAGCAGCGGCGGCAAGGCGAGACCGGTCGGGACGATGAAGCCTGCGGCAAGCACCAGCCCGGCATTTCGTCGAACGAGAAAAGCCCGGCGCGATGGCCGGGCTTTCCCTTGGCATGACCTGCCTGGTTCAGCAGGCAGGCGATCAGCAATTAGCTGTTGCAGGCGTCCTTGAGACCCTTGCCGGCCGTGAACTTCGGCACGTTGCGGGCCGGGATGTCGACTTCAGCGCCCGTCGACGGGTTGCGGCCCTTGGAGGCTTCGCGACGACCGACGGTGAAGGCACCGAAGCCAGCGAGGCGAACGTCGCCGCCGTTCTTCAGCTCGGCCTGGACCGTTTCGAAAACGGCGTCAACGGCGGAAGCTGCATCGGCCTTGGTGAGGCCGGCCTTTTCGGCGACCGCGGATACGAGTTCGTTCTTGTTCATGTTTCCACCCTTTCTGATTGGTATGAAACGACTCAATGGATAAGTCGGGCGGAGAATACGGATGCATCTGCCCTAGGCAACTCAAAAGCACCGCAATGGCCCGGAAAACAAGCGCTTTCAGGCAGTTTGCACAAAAAAGGCTGGCATTTCTGCCAGCCTTTTTCCGTTCAATGTGCCAATTTGGCAAGAGTGAGGCAAAATAGGCCTCAATGCGCCACGGCAGCCCCGGTTTCGTCGACCCCTTCGACGGTGCCGATGGCGGGTGTTTCGACCGTTCCGTCCCATTCAATCGGTTCAGGTACACGGATCAGGGCATGTCGAATGACTTCGCCCATGCGCGAGACGGGAACGATTTCAAGGTTGTTCTTCACGTTGTCGGGGATATCCGCCAGGTCCTTGGCGTTCTCTTCCGGGATCAGAACCTTCTTGATACCGCCGCGCAGTGCCGCGAGCAGCTTTTCCTTCAAACCACCGATCGGAAGCACGCGACCACGCAGCGTGATCTCGCCCGTCATCGCCACGTCCTTGTTGACCGGAATGCCGGTCATGATCGAGACGATGGCGGTCGCCATGGCGACGCCGGCCGACGGACCATCCTTCGGGGTTGCCCCTTCGGGAACGTGGACGTGAATGTCCGACTTGTCGAAGCGCGGCGGCTCGATGCCGAAGTCGACGGCGCGCGAACGGACATAGGATGCCGCCGCCGAAATCGATTCCTTCATCACATCCTTGAGGTTGCCGGTAACCGTCATGCGGCCCTTGCCCGGCATCATCACGCCTTCGATCGTCAGCAGTTCACCACCGACTTCGGTCCAAGCCAGACCGGTGACGATACCGACCTGATCCTCGCCCTCGGCCTCGCCGTGACGATAGCGCGGCACGCCGAGATAGTCGTGGATATTGGCGGCCGTCACGGCAACCGACTTCACCTTGCCCTTGAGGATTTCGGTGACCGCCTTACGGGCGAGCTTCATCAACTCGCGCTCAAAGCTGCGCACCCCGGCCTCGCGGGTATACTGCTGGATGATCGCCTTGATCGCGTCGTCGGCGACCGAGAATTCTTCCGGGCGCAAGGCATGGTCCTTGATCGCCTTCGGCAGCAGATGCCGCTTGGCGATCTGCAGCTTCTCGTCCTCGGTGTAGCCGGCGATCCGGATGATCTCCATGCGGTCCATCAGCGGGCCCGGAATGTTGAGCGTGTTCGCCGTGGTGATGAACATCACGTTCGACAGGTCGTATTCGACTTCCAGGTAGTGATCCATGAAGGTCGAGTTCTGTTCCGGATCGAGCACCTCGAGCAGGGCCGACGACGGATCGCCGCGATAGTCCTGGCCGAGCTTGTCGATCTCGTCGAGCAGGAAGAGCGGATTGCCCTTCTTCGCCTTCTTCATCGACTGGATGACCTTGCCCGGCATCGAGCCGATATAGGTGCGGCGGTGACCGCGGATCTCGGCTTCGTCACGAACGCCGCCGAGCGCCATACGGATATATTCGCGGCCGGTCGCCTTGGCGATCGACTTGGCGAGCGAGGTCTTGCCGACGCCCGGAGGGCCGACGAGGCACAGGATGGGGCCCTTGAGCTTGGTCGCACGCGCCTGGACGGCGAGATATTCGACGATGCGCTCCTTGACCTTGTCGAGACCGAAATGGTCCTCGTCGAGGATCTTTTCGGCCGCGTTGAGGTCGACCTTGACCTTGGACTTCTTGCCCCAGGGCAGGCCGAGCAGCCAGTCGAGATAATTGCGCACGACGGTCGCTTCCGCCGACATCGGGCTCATGTGGCGAAGCTTCTTCAGCTCGGCCTCGGCCTTCTCCCTGGCTTCCTTGGAGAACTTGGTCTTGGCGATCTTCTCTTCCAGCTCGGCCATTTCGTCGCGGCCGTCTTCGCCGTCGCCGAGTTCCTTCTGGATCGCCTTCATCTGTTCGTTCAGGTAGTATTCGCGCTGGGTCTTCTCCATCTGGCGCTTGACGCGCGAGCGGATGCGCTTCTCGACCTGGAGAACGGAAATCTCCCCTTCCATGAAGCCGAGCGCCTTTTCAAGACGCGTCTTCACGCTCACCGTTTCCAGCATTTCCTGCTTCTCGGTGATCTTGATGGAAAGATGCGAGGCAACCGTGTCGGCGAGCTTCGAGTAGTCCTCGATCTGGCTCGCGGCGCCAACCACTTCCGGCGAAATCTTCTTGTTCAGCTTGACGTAGTTCTCGAACTCCGAGACCACCGAGCGGCTGAGGGCCTCGATCTCGACGGGATCCTCGTCGGGCTCGGCGAGAACATTCGCCGTCGCCTCGTAGAACTCCTCGCGGCCGGTATAGGACTCGATCTTGGCGCGCGCACGGCCCTCGATCAGCACCTTGACCGTACCGTCGGGAAGCTTCAGCAGTTGGAGGACATTGGCAATGGTGCCGATCTCATAAATCGCGTCAGAGGCAGGGTCATCGTCCCCGGCATTGATCTGGGTCGCCAGCATGATCTGCTTGTCGGAGCCCATGACCTCTTCCAGCGCACGGATGGACTTTTCGCGCCCGACGAACAGGGGCACGATCATGTGGGGGAAAACCACGATGTCGCGCAGGGGCAATACGGGATAGATATTGCCTTCGTTTGCTGCAGACGTTTTCGACATTTTCATTCCTTTCCGACGTCCCGGCGTGAACCGGAACCTGGCACCAGTCCCCGAAGGCAACTGGCACATCTCTTGCTCCCCCAACAAGTGGAGTTCCGCGATGATGAATTCAAGCCTGACCGAACGCCTGCCGCCCTCGAATGTGACAGCGGTGTTACGGACGGCGACACAACGCTACACAACAAAGCTTGCGCGACAGGTGCGGAACCGAGCGCCTTGCGCCCTGCTCCGACCGGCGACCGTAAACGTCGCGGCGAAGCACTTCACCTTGTAGACCATGGCCGCGCCCGGGAAAACCACGGATCGGCGAAATCACTGACTTCTTAGCCGTTTATCGCCGCACCCCGCCATTTGTCTCCTCTGGCTTCGGTCTTCGCTCTGCTTTCCGGGAAAACCAAATGAAAAAAGCCCGCCACAGCGCGGCGGGCTTTCATACAAAGAGGAGACCGGTGTCAGGCGGAAGCGTTGGCCTTCTCTTCCTGACGGTCGGCATAGATGTAGAGCGGACGCGACGATTCGCGCACCACGTCGTCGGAGATGACGACCTCGCGAACACCCTCGAGTTCCGGCAGTTCGAACATCGTGTCGAGCAGGATCTTCTCCATGATCGAACGAAGGCCGCGGGCGCCGGTCTTGCGGGTGATTGCCTTGCGGGCGATTTCGCGCAGCGCGTCCTCGTGGAAGGTCAATTCGATGTCTTCCATCTCGAACAGGCGCTGATACTGCTTGACGAGCGCGTTCTTCGGCTCCGACAGGATCTGGATCAGCGCATCCTCATCAAGATCCTCGAGCGTTGCCAGAACCGGCAGACGGCCGATGAACTCCGGGATGAGGCCGAACTTGACCAGGTCTTCCGGCTCCAGTTCGCGCAGCACTTCGCCGACGCGGCGATCGTCTTCGGCCCGAACCGTCGCACCGAAGCCAATGGATGTCTTTTCGCCACGCGCCGAGATGATCTTGTCGAGACCGGCAAAGGCACCGCCGCAGATGAACAGGATGTTCGTCGTGTCGACCTGCAGGAATTCCTGCTGCGGATGCTTGCGGCCGCCCTGCGGCGGAACCGAAGCGACCGTGCCTTCCATGATCTTCAACAGCGCCTGCTGCACGCCCTCGCCCGAAACGTCGCGGGTGATCGACGGGTTGTCGGACTTGCGCGAAATCTTGTCGACTTCGTCGATGTAGACGATGCCGCGTTGGGCGCGCTCGACGTTGTAGTCGGCAGCCTGCAGCAGCTTCAGGATGATGTTCTCGACGTCCTCGCCGACATAGCCGGCTTCGGTCAGCGTCGTCGCGTCGGCCATGGTGAACGGCACGTCGATGATGCGGGCGAGCGTCTGGGCAAGATAGGTCTTGCCGCAGCCGGTCGGGCCGACGAGCATGATGTTCGACTTGGCCAGCTCCACGTCACCGCCCTTGGAGGCGTGCGACAGGCGCTTGTAGTGGTTGTGCACCGCGACCGAGAGGATCTTCTTGGCCTGCCTCTGGCCGATCACGTATTCGTCGAGAATCTTGATGATGTCCTGCGGCGTGGGAACGCCGTCGCGGGACTTGACCATCGACGACTTGTTCTCTTCGCGGATGATGTCCATGCACAATTCGACGCATTCATCGCAGATGAACACCGTCGGTCCGGCAATCAGCTTGCGGACCTCGTGCTGGCTCTTGCCGCAGAAGGAACAATAGAGGGTATTCTTGGAGTCACCGCCGTTGCTTCCGCTGACCTTGCTCATGTCTTTATCCTTCCAGCACGCCGCGCCTCCGACCAGCGGAGGGCGGTCACTCACACCGCCCGGCCCGGCCGTCACCTGACGGCCGAAACCTTACCCGATTTGGAGGTACTTACCGATCCATTCAATCCAGTTTCAGGATCGGCGGCAACGAAAACCCCTTCAAATCGTCAGGCTACGTCATCAAACTACAACATAGCCTTAATAGGTACTAATAGCGCTTTCCGCGTCGGTTTACACCCCCGGGGCCAATCACAACCGGTTCATGCGACGCGAACCGGGATCGCCCAGGGCCGAACTCACGCGGCCGGAGCGCCTTCGAGTTCCTGACGAGAGGTCAGGATCTTGTCGATCAAACCCCAGTCCTTCGCCTCGCTCGATTCCATGAAATGGTCGCGGTCGAGTGTCTGTTCGACTTCCTCGAGGCTGCGGCCCGTATGCTTGACGTAAATCTCGTTCAACCGGCGCTTCATCTTGATGATGTCGCGCGCATGGCGTTCGATGTCCGAAGCCTGGCCCTGGAAACCGCCAGAGGGCTGGTGCACCATGATGCGGGCATTCGGGGTGGCAAAGCGCATGCCCTTCTCACCGGCGGCCAGAAGCAGCGAACCCATCGACGCTGCCTGACCGACGCAAAGCGTCGAGACGGCGGGGCGGATGAACTGCATCGTATCGTAGATCGCCATGCCGGCGGTAACAACGCCACCCGGAGAATTGATGTAGAGGGCGATTTCCTTCTTCGGATTCTCGGCTTCGAGGAACAGAAGCTGTGCGCAGACCAGCGACGCCATCGTGTCTTCGACCGGACCCGTCAAGAAAATGATGCGCTCCTTGAGGAGGCGGGAAAAGATGTCATAGGAGCGCTCGCCGCGGTTCGTCTGCTCCACAACCATCGGCACCAGGGCCATGGCGGTATCAACTGGATTTCTCATGTCCGTCCTTTATCAGCCTCATCCCCGAACACTCGGTGCGCGGCGGGAATCACATAAAACCTGTCAATCCCTACATAGAGTGTCAGCACCCTCGACTTCAAGGCTCGCGGCTCGGTTATCCTTAATGGCGCGGGGCGCAGAACCCGAGCCATTAAACACTTCGCGCCTTCACGCCTATGCCATGGCCCGCCCCGACCACAGCTATTCCGAGGCCGATGGTAAACCAGATGCTAATAAACACTGACAAGCTTGCGCGAACCTGCGGAACCCCCGATTTCTTAAGGAGGCGTTAAACACTGTGCCCCATCTTGCGACGAATTCTCCGAGCGTAGCCAAGGCCCATCCGTGATCGACATCAAGACCGCATTGCTGCTGTGGGCGATGGAAGCCGCGACGCTCGCCGTTTTGCTCGCGGCCGTCTGGTTCCACGATCGTGGCCAGCGGCATTTCGTCCTTTGGGCACTCGGCTTTTTCGCCCAGGGCTCGGGCGTCGCGCTCATTGCCCTGCGCGGCCATATCCCGGACTTCGCCTCGATCGAACTGGCCAATGCGGTGGCGCTGGCCAGCTTCTTCTTCTGGACCGCCGGATTGCTGCATCTCGCCAGGCGTCCGGCCAGCGTCTGGGCCCTCGTCCCCATGCTCTTGTGGATCGGCGGCATGCTTGTTCCGATCGTGCGGGATACCATCGCCTACCGCATCGCGCTCTACAATTTCGGCACGGCCTGCGGCCATATCCTGCTTGCCGCCGTCGTCGTTCGTTACGAGGTCGCCAAACCCCGTTACAGGAAGCTGTTCTTTGGCATTTGTGCGATCGAGGCGGTCGCGGGCCTGCTGGTCATGATGATGAGCATCCTTACCCTGCCGTCCAGCATCCAGACTGCTCCCCATGCAGCGATCACCGCCGCCATCAACCTGTTCGGCTTCCTCTCGGCCATCCTGATCGGAGCGAAGATCGTCATGGATCGGTCCGAGGAGCGTCTGCAACAACTGATCCGGACCGATCCGCTGACGGGCGCGCTCAACCGACGGGGTGTGTCGGAAGGCTTCGCCAGCCTCATCGCTCCGTCGAACCACGCAGCGCCGTCCCTCGCACTCCTGCTGTTCGACCTCGATCATTTCAAGCGCATCAACGATACCCACGGCCACCAGGCCGGCGACGCGGTCCTCGTTGCCTTTGCCGGGATCTGTCGGGACCTCACGCCCGAATGCGGCCTGTTCGGCCGCACCGGCGGCGAGGAGTTCATGGCCATGGTGCCGGTCAAGGATGTGAAGGATGCGGCGCTTCTCGCCGAAGCGATCCGCCAGTCCCTTGCCACGGCGAAGATCGACACCGGCGGCCAGCTCATCTCGGTCACGGTCAGCATCGGCATTGCGACATCGCCAAAGACCGAGGCCAACCTCGACCAGATGATGAGCAATGCCGACAGGGCCCTTTACAAGGCCAAGGCGCGAGGTCGGAACCGCACGACCATATTGAGTGGCGACCGGGTACTCACGGTGCCGTCCGCCGGGCCGGAAGCGCTGGACGAGCAGGCCGACCGACAGGTCGCCGCCCTCAAGCGCCTGATGGCACGGGCCGTGCCGAAGACCGGCCTCACCAAGCCATAACAGCATGTCGGACCTCGTCCGGCCCTCGAAGAGCATGATCATGAACCACCTCCCCTTCCTCAGCATCGACCCGGCCACCCGTAGCGTCAGTCTGGACGGACGCGACCCCGCCTTCTACAGCGACCCCAATCGCGCCTATGCCGCCCTGCACACAGCCTCTCCGACATTCTACTGGCAGGAACAGAAGCTTTGGTTTTTCACCGGCTACGACCGGGTCAACAGCTTGCTGCGCGACCGCCGTTTCGGGCGACAGATATTGCATATCGCCACGCGAGAAGAACTCGGCATGCCGGAGCCCGCCGCACACACGCGGCACTTCGACGCGGCGGAAGCCCATTCGCTGCTCGAGCTGGAGCCGCCCGAGCACACGCGGCTGCGAACCCTGGTCAACCGCGCCTTCGTCTCGCGCCATGTGGAAAGGATGAAGCCGGAAATCGAGGATCTCGCCAACCGGCTGATCGACGGATTTGAGAAGGAAGGCAAGGTCGAGCTTCTGTCCGCCTTCGCCGACATCATCCCGGTGACGATGATTGCCCGGATGATCGGCATTCCGGAGGAAATGGGGGCGCAATTGCTGAAATGGTCGCATGACTATGTCGGCATGTACATGTTCAAGCGCAGCCGCGCCGACGAGGACGCCGCGGACCGTTCGGCCAAGGAATTTGCCGACTATGTCCGTGGCATGATCGCTGACCGTCGCGCGAACCCGCGCGAGGACCTGCTCAGCCACATGATCCATACCGAACACAAGGGACAATTGCTGACCGAGGACGAACTGATCTCGACGACGATCGTGCTGCTCAATGCGGGCCACGAGGCGACCGTGCACCAGATCGGCAATTCGGTCCGGGTCATTCTTGAGAGCGGGCTTGATCCGGCCGCCATGTTCCAGGATGAAACGGCAACCGAACGCACCGTCGAGGAAACCTTGCGGATCTGCGCACCGGTGCACATTTTCGACCGCTACTGCCTGGAGCCGGCGGAAATCGACGGGATCGCCTTCAAGCGGGGCGACAAGGTCGGCATGATCCTTGCCGCCGCCAACCTCGATCCGCTGAAGTTTGCCGATCCATTGACGTTCAAGCCTGAACGCGACGAAGCGCCCAATCTTTCCTTCGGCGCGGGCATCCATTTCTGCATCGGCGCTCCGCTCGCGCGGCTGGAGCTCAACATCGTCCTGCCGCTCTTGTTCAAGCGCCTGCCGGGCCTCAAACTCGCGCGCCAGCCCAAGGTCAAGGACGTCTACCATTTCCACGGTCTGGAGCGGCTCGACCTTAGCTGGTGATGGTCCGGCTCAAAGCCGGATCACGTAATCCTTGCGAGTCGTTTCAACGACTTCCCAGGTGCCCTGGAAGCCGGGCCTGAGGATCATCCGGTCGCCCGCCCTGAGGTGCATCGGCTCTCCGCCGTCCTCCGTGACGACGGAATAGCCTTCCAGCATGTGGAAATATTCCCACTCATCGTAGGATATCCGCCACTTGCCGGGCGTCGACTGCCAGATGCCGGCATAGGTGCCGCCCGGCGCCTCCTCGATGTTCCAGGTGGTAAAACGCGGATCGCCGGAAAGCAGGCGGCCAGCGGCAGGCGCGCCCTCCTCCGGCTCGACCGTCGCGGGATCGAAATTCAGGTAGTGCGACATGCTCGCTCCTCGGCGCCGCGGCCACGCGGGCTGCGGCGCTCGTTCGGTTAACGGATCAGACCTTGGCAAGCGACTGCTCGAGATCGCCGATGATGTCTTCGGCATCCTCAATGCCGATCGACAGGCGAACGACGTCGGGGCCGGCGCCGGCGGCGATCTGCTGGGCTTCCGTCAGCTGGGCATGGGTGGTGGAGGCCGGATGGATGACCAGCGATCGGGTGTCGCCGATATTGGCGAGATGCGAGAAGAGCTGCAGCCCTTCGACCAGCGCCTTGCCGGCGGCATAACCGCCCTTCACGCCGAAGGTGAAGACGGCGCCCGCGCCCTTCGGCGAATAGCGCTTCTGCAGCGCGTGGTTCGGATCGCTGTCAAGGCCGGCATAGTTCACCCAGGCGACCTTCGGATGCTGCTTCAGCCAGGTGGCGACCTTCAGCGCATTGTCGCAATGACGCTGCATCCTCAGCGGCAGGGTCTCGATGCCGGTCAGCAACAGGAAAGCGTTCATCGGCGCAATCGCCGGGCCGAGGTCACGCAAGCCCAGCACGCGGCAGGCGATGGCGAAGGCGAAATTGCCGAAGGCCTGGTGTAGCACCACACTGGAATATTCCGGCCGGGGCTCCGACAGCATGGGGAACTTGCCCGACGCCGACCAGTCGAAGGTCCCGCCATCGACGATGATGCCGCCCATGGAATTTCCGTGGCCGCCGAGGAATTTCGTGGCGGAATGCACGACGATGTCGGCGCCGTGCTCCAGCGGGCGGATCAGGTAGGGGCTGGCCATCGTGTTGTCGACGATCAGTGGCAGACCATGTTGCTTGGCAACCTCGGCGATGGCGGCGATGTCGACAAAGGTGCCGCCCGGATTGGCGAGGCTCTCGATGAAGATCGCACGCGTCCGGTCGTCGATCTGCGCGGTAAAGCTGTCGGGGTCGGCGGGATCGGCCCAGCGTACCTGCCAGCCAAAATTCTTGAAGGCGTGGCCGAACTGGTTGATCGATCCGCCATAGAGCTTCTTGGCCGCGACGAAATTGTCGCCCGGCTGCATCAACGTATGAAAGACCAGCATCTGCGCCGCATGTCCCGAGGCGACTGCCAGGGCTGCCGTGCCACCTTCGAGCGCCGCGACCCGCTCTTCCAGCACCGCCTGGGTCGGGTTCATGATGCGGGTGTAGATATTGCCGAACTGCTTCAAGCCGAACAGGGCCGCCGCATGGTCGGCATCGTTGAAGACATAGGCCGTGGTCTG
This sequence comes from Ciceribacter sp. T2.26MG-112.2, assembly GCF_900492205.1. Taxonomy (GTDB): domain Bacteria; phylum Pseudomonadota; class Alphaproteobacteria; order Rhizobiales; family Rhizobiaceae; genus Allorhizobium; species Allorhizobium naphthalenivorans_A. The sequence continues at coordinate 296,002 of NZ_UEYQ01000003.1, read as the reverse complement.
GTAGATCGGTGTGACACGCGCGCCGGTCGCGGGGTCAGGCTGGGCGCCGGCATGCACCGACAGCGTGGCAAAACCCGGATTGTTCTTGGACATTCTTCACCTCCACTGGAATTTGTCGCGGCGATCATAGCGGCTTGGATCGTGATGTCAGCCTAGTTTTTTCCCTTATCGTTCGGGGGACGGCGCGTGCGGTATTGATCGAAATCAATGCGCACCGTGCGGCGGGCGGACATCATCCAGAACTGATCTGGAGGCTGCTCATGGATATGCTCGTCAACGATTCCGCACGCACCGTTTTTGCGCGACTGGTGGATTGGTTCGCCAAGGGTTGGGAAAGCAGTGCCGAGGCAGACATGATCGCCTCGCTGGACGATTTCACCATTCAGAGCATTGCCCATGACTGCGGGATCTCGCCCGATCAGTTGATCGAGCTGGCCAAGGCCGGGCCTCATGCCGCCGACGAGATGATCGGGATGATGAAGGCGCTCAACATCGACCCCGCCGAAATCGAGCTACGGTTGCGCGCCCAGTTCCGCGACATGCAGATCACCTGCGCGCATTGCGCCCACAAGGGGGAATGCCGCAAGGATCTGGCGAGCGGGGCGGCCGCCGAGAATTTTGCCCACTATTGCGGCAATGCCAACGAACTCAACGTGCTGCGCGCCAACCCGGACTTCCTGCTCGGCTGACGGGAACGCTCACGCGCTAAAGGCCCAGTCGCGGCATCTCGATGGCGGGGCAGCGGTCCATGACGACCTTGATCCCGGCCGCCTCGGCCGTCTTCGCGGCGAGGTCGTCTCGGACCGAGAGCTGCGACCAGATGGCCTTGGGCCGAGGTTCGAGAGCGATTGCCTCATCGACGACGGCATGAAGGTATTCCGAGGCACGAAACACATCGACCATGTCGACAGGTTCCGGAATGTCGCCGAGCGTTGCGTAGACCGTTTGCCCGAGGATTTCCTTGCCCGCCTGCCCGGGGTTGACCGGAATGACGCGATAGCCCTTGGACAAAAGAAAGCGCATGACACCAAAGCTGGGGCGGGCCGGATTGGGCGAGGCGCCGACCAGGGCGATGGTCCTGGTTTCCTGCAGGATGCCGGAGAGATAGGCGGGATCATAGCGGTCATGATTGATCGTCATCGGCGGCCTCTTGAATTTGAGCATTTTCGAAAAAAGAGTATGCTGGCGTGGCTTGTTTATGTGGGACGCGTCGGTCCGATGACAAGCAGACAAGAGCAGAGAGCCACGTTCTTTTCCAAGAAGGAATGCAATCATGAAAGCCTTGTTCTTTGCACTGCCGATGGTGATCATCGCAACATCGGTCCACGCAGTCCCGAAATACACCTCGACCCGCATGAATTGCGAAGCTGTGCAGGCGACGGTTCGGGAGCACGGACGCGTCATTCTCACCTACCCATCTCAACGCCTGAAGGGACAGAGGCTCTACGACACATACGTGGCCAATGGTCATTTCTGTCGACCTGGCGAGATCATCAGGATGGCGACGGTACCCAGCGCCGATCGTCCCAATTGCCCTGTTCGCCAGTGCGAGCCGAACGACACGGAACATGAACCCTACGGACGAGACCAGAGCCCCAACGATCCGGCTTACTAGCGGCCGGCAAGTCCGACGCCCTGAGGCAACTTAACCGGCTCGGGCGGATGCTGTCGGTTGCGCGTCCGAATGCGACAATTCGTAAACCAGCGGATATTCCGTCACCAGAGCCCGGTCCATCACCACCTTGATGCCGGCCGCCTCGGCGCGGGCGGCGGCGGCATCATCGCGGACCGAAAGCTGGCCCCATATCGCCTTGGGCAAGGTCGGCAGCCGGAGGACCTCGTCCACGACTTTGGCAAATTCATCCGGACGGCGGAAGACGTCGACAATGTCGATGGGCTCGGGAATATCCGCCAGGCTGGCATAGACCGGCTGGCCGAGGATGCGTTCGCCGGCATGCTCCGGATTGACCGGAAAGACATGATAGCCCTTGCCAAGCAGGAAGCCGGTCACCCAATGGCTCGGCCGGTTGTCGCGGACAGAGGCTCCGACGACGGCGATCGTTCGCGCCGTTCCGAGGATCTCGGCGAGATAGGCCTGGGAATAGGTGTCGTGCAACATGGCGTCCTCCCTGCGGCCAAACCGCAATTGACGAACCCCATCCTTTGTCCCCATATGCCTTATATGAGAATCTTCTTAATTGAAGATGAGCGTAAAACAGCAAATGCGAACAATTGCCGTTTCCGCTTCAATCCTCTCTCACTCGGGCAAGACGATGTGCCCATGCTCGTCCATCGGAAAGAACGGATTGTGGGCCACTTCCCACAAATGCCCGTCCGGATCGGCGAAATAGCCGGAATAGCCTCCCCAGGAGACCTTTTCCGGCGCCTTGACCAGCCTGGCGCCGCAGGAAACGGCAAACTTCACCACCGCGTCGACCCCGGTTGGGCTCGAGACGTTGTGCGCCAGGGTGACACCGGAAAAGCCGGGCGCGGTGTTCTCCACCTCCGCATCGCGGGCCAATGCCTCGCGGCCGAACAGCGCAAGCACCGTCCCCCGCATCTGGATGAAGGTTACGCTTTCCTGCGAGGCCGAGGATTTCTTCCATCCGAGTCGCTGGTAAAAGGCCGTGCTGGCCGCCACGTCGGCGACGCCGAGCGTGATGATCGAAATGCGGCGCTCCAGCGACATGCCCTACTCCCTAATTTTGAGTCGAAGATCCAGTTTGTTCTTCTTATGTTTACTTTTCATTCACGTCAATATTAGTACAGGCTCATGGTTGTGTTTGTTCAGCTTACAATCATTTCAACATACAACTAACAATTCCTGCGAGATGTCGTGAGCCCCGAACGGGCGCCGATAGAATGCTCTTACTCACCCGTCCAGGTCGGATGTCGCTTGTCGAGGAAGGCGCCGATCCCTTCAGCCGCGTCGCGGGCCAACATGTTTTCGACCATCACGCGGGCGGCGTAGTCATAGGCCTCCTCGAGCGGCATGTCGATCTGGCGGTAGAAGGCCTCCTTGCCGATCTTCAGCGTCAACGGCGACTTGGACGCGATGATGGCCGCGTATTTGTCGACCACCTGGGAAAGATACTGCTTCGGCACGATGCGGTTGACGAGGCCGAAATCCTTGGCCGTCGAGGCATCGATCGTCTCGCCCGTCAGCAGCATTTCCATGGCCTGCTTGCGGTGGGCGGCGCGGCTGACGGCGACCATGGGCGTCGAGCAGAACAGGCCGATGTTGACGCCGGGCGTGCAGAAGGCCGAGGTGTCGGTGCAGATCGCCAGATCGCAGGATGCGACCAGCTGGCAGCCCGCGGCGGTCGCCAGTCCGTCGACCTCGGCGATCACCGGCTTCGGCAGATGGGTGATCGCCAGCATCAGGTCGGCGCATAGGCGCATGGTCCTTTCGAAAAAGGCGCGCCCGCGGTCAGGATCCGCCCGATGCGCCGTCATCTCCTTCAGGTCGTGGCCGGCGGAAAACAGCTTTCCGGCTGCCGCCAGCACGACAACGCGCACGTCAGGATCAGCGCCGGCCGCGGCGAGTTCGGCCATCAGCGCTTCCATCAACCCGATCGAGAGCGCATTGGCCGGCGGATTGCTCAAGGTCAGGCGCAACACGCCCTTGTCGAGCGAAGACAGCACCGGCCCGGCCCCTGCATCCCCACCGTCCTTCTTGAAAGACACGACTTCCGCCATCCTCGACCTCCCTTGGCGTTTGCACTTGGCGCAAAGCCTGCCATAAAACGCCCTGGATTTAAAAGCCCATTCCAATAGAGACCCGACCTTATGCAGCCGATCATGACCGCCGACGAGATCAATGCCTTCCTCGAAACGGATTTCCCGCAGATCCACACCGACGGACGGGTCTTCCACGTGACCGATGTGGCGCCGGGCCGGGTGACGATGACCTTCGACCCGGCCGAGCGCCACCTGCGACCCGGCGGCACGGTCTCCGGCCCGGCCATGTTCACGCTCGCCGACGTTGCTGCCTATACGGCCGTGCTGGCCCATATCGGCCCGGTGGCGCTGGCCGTCACCACAAGCCTCAACATCAACTTCCTGCGCCTGCCCCAGCCACAACTGATCCGCTGCGAATGCCGGGTCCTCAAGCTCGGCAAGCGGCTCGCCGTCATCGATGCCTTGCTGCTGCAGAACGGCAGCGGCGAACCGATCGCCCAGGCCACGGCCACCTATTCGATACCTCCCCGCTGATCCCAGCCGGCCCTTTTCGGGGCGAAACGGGCGCCGACTGCGGCACCGGAGACCGCGCACAGTTGGGGTAAAATAATACCGCATTGTTAAGTAGCTGTTTTAACTGACCAATTCCAAATCGCAATCAATACCGGCACTCTTGACCGCAAAAAGCCCTCGGCCTATACAACGCCCAGTCTGCGGGCCTTCGGGGCCGCTTTCTGTTTCCTGCGTTCAAACGCGTGAAATCAAGCAACAAGAAACGCCCGGCGCGCCTCGGCTCGCAGGGTCCAAAACGGAAAGTATCATCCATGTCTACCTTCGTTCAGAAGCCTGCAGAGGTGGAGAAGAAGTGGATCATCATCGACGCCGAAGGCCTCGTTGTTGGTCGCCTCGCCTCCCTCATCGCCATGCGCCTGCGTGGCAAGCACAAGGCCACCTACACCCCCCACGTTGACGACGGCGACAACGTCATCGTCATCAATGCCGAGAAGGTCGCGCTGACCGGCAAGAAGTACTCCGACAAGAAGTACTACTGGCACACCGGTTATCCGGGCGGCATCAAGGAGCGCACCGCGCGCCAGATCATCGAAGGCCGCTTCCCGGAGCGCGTTCTCGAGAAGGCCGTCGAGCGCATGATCCCGCGTGGCCCGCTCGGCCGTCGCCAGATGAAGAACCTGCGCGTCTATGCCGGTTCGAACCATCCCCATGAAGCCCAGCAGCCGGTCGCGATCGACGTGGCATCGCTGAACAGCAAGAACGTAAGGAGCGCCTGATCATGGCTGACCTCTCTTCCCTGAAGGATCTCGGCACGGCTGCTCCGGAAGCCTCCGCTCCGGTTCACGTCCGCAAGGTCGACGCTCAAGGCCGCTCTTACGCGACCGGCAAGCGCAAGAACGCCGTTGCCCGCGTCTGGGTCAAGCCGGGCTCCGGCAAGATCATCATCAACGGCCGTGACTTCACCACCTATTTCGCCCGTCCGGTCCTGCAGATGATCCTGCAGCAGCCGATCGTCGCCGCTGCCCGTACCGGCCAGTTCGACATCGTCGCGACCGTTGCCGGCGGTGGTCTCTCCGGCCAGGCCGGCGCCGTGCGCCATGGTCTGTCCAAGGCGCTCACCTACTTCGAGCCGGGCCTCCGCGCCGTGCTCAAGAAGGGTGGCTTCCTGACCCGCGACAGCCGCGTCGTCGAACGCAAGAAGTACGGCAAGGCCAAGGCCCGTCGTTCGTTCCAGTTCTCCAAGCGTTAATCGCTGGACACCGGAAACGGAAATCAAGGCGGGGCTTCGGCTCCGCCTTTTTCGTTTCGGGGTGCTCACCTTTTCGCGTTTAAATCGTCCATCGAGAAGGCGACGCCCTGCGTTGCGAGCCAACGCGCGAAGCGCTCGACCTTGGTCTCCAGCGAACAGGTCGGCGGCTCCTTATCGAGTTCGGCCTGATAGGCAGCCTGAAGCGCGTCTCGCTCGTCATCTGCCAGGCTGCTCCAGGGCTTCAGACCATGCCATGCCTCAATCATTGCGACATCACCCCATCGTTTATCGGTTCGCCTTTCAGCGCATCTAGAATTGCCGAGCGCAATGGGCAACGTCAAATTGCGATCTGTCGCAGCCGATTGGACCTCTTGCCGGAAAAAACCTCTGGCAATCGGTTGTCCCGACCTTAATATTGCGCCGCAACACGGCAGTCCTTGCCGCAAGGGAGACCATTCCATGGCCGAGAAGACCATCGATCACGCCATCACCGCAACCGACCTCAAATCGGCCGCGACCGATCCGACCCATGCCGGCGTGCTCTCCTTCATGCGTCGGCGCTACACGAAGTCTCTCGAGGGCGTCGATGCCGTAGTCTGGGGCATCCCCTTCGACGCCGCGACCTCCAACCGTCCCGGCGCGCGCTTCGGACCACAGGCGATCCGGCGCGCCTCGGCGATCTTCGACAACGACCCGCAATATCCTTTCGAGCGCGACCTGTTCGCCGAGATGGCGGTGATCGACTACGGTGACTGCCTGCTCGACTATGGCAATCACTGGCAGACGCCGGAGACGATCGAGACGGAGGCCGCAAAGATCCTTGCCGCCAGTGATTTCCTGCTGACGCTCGGCGGGGACCATTTCATCACCTGGCCGCTGCTCAAGGCCCATGTGGCCAAGCACGGGCCGCTGGCGCTCGTCCAGTTCGACGCGCATCAGGACACCTGGTTCGACGACGGCAAGCGCATCGACCACGGCTCCTTCGTCGGCCGCGCCGTGCGTGAAGGGCTGATCGATCCGGACCGCTCGATCCAGATCGGCATCCGCACCCATGCGCCGGAGGACTGCGGCATCCGCATCGTTTATGGCCACGAAGTCGAGGACATGCGGGCCGGCGACATCTCCTCGCTGATCGTCAGCCATACCGGCGGCCTGCCGACCTACCTCACCTTCGACATCGACTGCCTCGACCCCGCCTTTGCACCCGGCACCGGCACGCCGGTCGCCGGCGGCCCGTCGAGCGCCAAGATTCTCTCGGTGCTGCGCGGGCTCTACCAGCTCGACATCCGCGGCGCCGACGTCGTCGAGGTGGCACCGGCCTATGACCATGCGGACATCACCGCCATTGCCGGGGCAACCGTCGCGATGTATATGCTGGGCCTCCATGCCGAGCGACTGGCGCGCCAGCGTTGAGACATTGATTCATCCCTTTGACAATCCGATTCCGAGAATCGACGCAAGCTCCTGACAGGAGAGGATAAAATGGCAGCAAAGATCTTCATCGACGGCGAACACGGTACCACGGGCCTGCAGATCCGCACCCGCATGGCCGGCCGCCGCGACGTCGAGCTGCTGTCGATCCCGGAAGCGGAGCGGCGTAATGCGGCGCTGCGCGAGGACATGCTGAACAGCGCCGACATCGCCATTCTGTGCCTTCCCGACGATGCGTCGAAGGAAGCGGTAAAGATGGTCGCCGGCAACAACAAGGTGCGGATCATCGACACCTCGACCGCCTTCCGGGTCGCGCCGGACTGGGCCTATGGCTTTGCCGAAATGGACAAGGCGCAGAGCGAGAAGATCCGCTCGGCCCGCTACGTGGCCAATCCCGGCTGCTACCCGACCGGCGCAATCGGCCTCATCCGGCCGCTCAGGGCCGCCGGCATTCTGCCCGACGGCTATCCGGTCACCGTCAATGCCGTGTCCGGCTATACCGGCGGCGGCAAGCAGCTGATCGCCCAGATGGAAGACAAGGCCCATCCGGAGCACCTCGCCGCTAATAATTTCCTTTACGGCCTGACGCTGAAGCACAAGCACGTGCCGGAGATGACGATCCACGGCCTGCTCGACCGTGCCCCGCTGTTTGCCCCGTCCGTCGGCCGCTTCGCCCAGGGCATGATCGTCCAGCTGCCGCTCTTCCTGGAAGATCTCGCGGGCGGGCATCAGAGCCTTGAAAGCGTTCATGCGGCGCTGGCCACCCATTATGCCGGCCAGTCGATCGTCAGCGTCGTGCCGCTCGAAGAAAGTGCCGGGCTTGCCCGCATCGACGCCGAGGAACTGGTCGGGCAGGACACGATGAAGCTCTACGTCTTCGGCACGCCGGGCGGCGCGCATGTCAATCTGGTTGCGGTGCTCGACAATCTCGGCAAGGGCGCCTCGGGTGCCGCCGTACAGAACATGGACCTGATGCTTTCGGCATAAGTGCAAGCATCCCTAAAAAGAGAAAACCGCGGAAGGCTCGGCCTTTCGCGGTTTCTTCCTTTGCGCAGGGCTGTTCTGACGCCCGGCGGTGCCGTCAATCCCGCTCGACGACCAGCACTTCCGGCGGATAGGCGCCGAGGAAGCCGCGCCAATGGGCCATGGCAAAGCCGAGCACCACGAGCGCGCCCCCCTGATGCGCAAGAGCCGCATGGAGCTGCACCTGCGTGACCAGGGCGGTAATCCCGAGTGCGGCCTGGAGCGTGATGAGCGCGAAAAGCACCACGCTGCGGCGGGCATGGGTCGTCCCCGGGCCCTGCCGCAGGCACTGCACCATGTGCCAGAACGCCGCAATGAAGAGAACATAGGCACCGAGGCGATGGACGAACTGCACCGTCTTCGGGTTCTCGAACAGGTTGATCCAGGCCGGGTTCTGGACGAACAAGCCGCCGGGAACCCAAGCGCCGTCCATCAGCGGCCAGGTATTGTAGGACAAGCCGGCATCAAGGCCGGCGACGAGGGCACCCAGATAGATCTGGAAAATCGAGAACAGGGCAAGGGCCGCGGCCCAGCCGCGCGATGCCTCAGACGGCACCGGATCGTCGCTATGGGGCGCCAGCCCCCGCATGATCCACACGCAGCCGGCAAAGATCAGACAGGCGATGACCAGATGGGTCGCCAGCCGGTATTGGCTGACATCGACGCGCTCGGCGAGGCCCGAGGAAACCATCCACCAGCCGATGAAGCCCTGAAAGCCGCCGAGTGCCAGCAGGCCGAGCAGCGGAAGCTTGAGGCGGCGCTCGATACGGCCGGAGACCCAGAAGTAAAGAAGCGGAAGAGCAAAGACCAGGCCGATGCCGCGCGCCAGCAGCCGGTGCCCCCACTCCCACCAGAAGATCGTCTTGAACTCGTCGACGGTCATTCCCTTGTTGATCTGCTGGTATTCCGGAATGCGCTGGTAAAGGGCGAACTCCTCTTCCCATTCCTGCGCGGACAGCGGCGGAATGACACCGTGGATCGGCTTCCATTCGGTGATCGACAGGCCCGAATCGGTCAGACGCGTTGCACCGCCGACCAGAACGAGACAGAACAGCGTGAGGACCACCACGCCCAGCCAGAGGCGGATCGCCCGCCGGTTGCTCTCCAGACGGCCGATCTTTCGGCGCACTGCAATTTCATCGACGGTCGTCGCACTTGTCATTCGTCAATCCTCATTTGAGCTGTTGATTTGCATGACACGGCTGTGCAAAACAAGCCCGACTGTTTGCGGCAAGCGGTCGCGTCCCCGTTGGGAAGTTCCCGCTGATCGCGGAGAAGGAAGATAGTCGATGCCTCTCAGGTTGCGCAAATTCATTGGCACCATTCTGATCATCTGCCTCGTCATCCTATACGCGATTCTCGCGACCACCATCGCCTCCGCCTATCTCGGAACCTCCCCCTGGTGGGTGCACCTCCTCTATTTCCTGCTGTCCGGCATTTTGTGGATCCTGCCGGCCATGCTGATCATCAAATGGATGGCCGGGCCGGTCCGTAAATAAAGGCGGCCGACCTCAAATGTCGGCCGGTTAACCGGTCGATAACCGCGACTCGCGGAAATCCTGTACCGGCCTGCCTCGCTAACCGATTCTTCCCTCTCCCTTCGCTAGGGTTCGCGCAGAGCGTCATCCGTCGGAGAAGGACCGTGCAGACATCGTCGCTGGAATTTCGCAGCACTGAAGAAGTGACGGCAGGCGTGGCCGCTCCCAGCGCGCAGGCAAGCCCGAGGGAGGGCGGCATGGCCCTGATCCAGGATCTGGAAATCCGCCTTTTCGAACGCATGGAACCGCTTGAAGCCGAATGGCGCAAGCTCGAAGCCGATCCCGCCAATTCGCTCCACCAGGCCTATGACTGGTGCACGTCCTGGGTGAAGGCGCACCGCAATCCGCTGGCCGTCATTCTCGGCCGGAGGAACGGCGAAACCGTCTTCATTCTGCCTCTCGAAATTGTCCGGCACGGCATGGTGAGGAGCGCGCAGTTCATCGCCGCGCGGTTCAACAACATCAACAGCGGCCTCTTCTCCGCGGCATTCCGTGCCAGTACGGGCCCCGCCGAGGCAGCGGTAATCCGCCAGGCTTTCACCGACCTGCTCGCCGGCCGGGCCGACCTCGTCAGCCTGACCAACATTCCGCTCGAATGGCGCGGCGAACGCCACCCGCTTGCGAGCCTGCCTGCCATCGAAAACCAGAACCATGCCTTCCAGCTGCCGCTGATGGCCGACTTCGAACAGACGATCGGCCAACTGAACGCCAAGCGCCGCCGCAAGAAGTTCCGCCACCAGTGCCGCAAGCTCGAGGCGGCCGGTGGTTTCGACCATGTCATCGCGCAGACGACCAAGGAAAAGAACGCGATGCTCGACGCATTCTTCGAGCAGAAGGCCATTCGCTTCAAGGCGATCGGCATTCCCAACGTCTTCCAGGCGCCGGAGACGCAGGCGTTCTTCCGCCTCCTGCTGGATGTCGACACAGGTCGCCATGACACGCCGCTTGAACTGCACGCCATCCGGTTGAAGGGGGAACTCGAAGGCAGGATCGCCGCCATTGCCGGGTTGTCGCGCAAAGGCGACCATGTGATCTGCCAATTCGGATCGATCGACGAGGACCTTGTTGCGGACGCGAGCCCGGGCGAACTGCTGTTCTGGTTGATGATCGAGCGCGCCTGCGAGGAAGGGGCGAGCCTTTTCGATTTCGGCCTCGGCGACCAGGGCTACAAGCGAAGCTGGTGCACGGTTGAAACCGTACAGCACGATATCCTCGTGCCGATCAGCACGATCGGGCAGTTGGCCGGTCTCGCACAGCGGGGCATGACCCGGGCCAAGGCGGTGATCAAGGGCAATCCGCAGCTCTATTCCGTTATCCAGCGGCTGCGGGCGCATGCCGACGAGGTGCCGATCCGCTCGACCGGCACCGACAGCTGATCAGGCTGCGCTGCGCTTGGCAGCACTGCTGCGCGTGGACGTCCCGCTCATCAGCACGAGGTCCGAATAACCGACCTTCTCGAAGGCGGTCATGATCTCCACGAGCTCCTGTTCGTCGGGCTTTGGCGCGGAAAGGATGATCTCGTGGTCGCCGTTGCGGCTGAGGCGGGCGACGCTCTCGGCATTGGCCGGGCCACATTCCACCAGCACCAGGTCGTAGGCGTCGGCGAGCGCGTCGGCGATCATCGACAGGCGATCGGCCCCACGCATGGCCTGCCGCACGTCGGAATTGCCCTGCGGGATGACGTCGGCGCCGGAGAGCCGGTCCGGATGGATCGTCTCGGAGAAAGGTGCGGCACCACACAGCAAGTCGGTGATGCCGGGGAGATCCCTGCGCGCCGCCATCAGCCAGGTCGGGCAGGCCGATCCGGTCATGTCGATCAGCACGACCTTGCGTCCGCGCTCGTCCAGTTCGCGCGCCAGCATGACGGTCGCGGTCGAACCGTCGTCGCCTGACGGCGAGATGGCAAAGGCGATCCGCGCCCGGGAATCGATCAGGTAGGCGGCAACCGTCTCGATGGAGAACTCGTTGCCGTCCAATGGCGTCATTCCGGCATCGTCCTCCGGCTTCACGTCTTCTTCGATTTCGTCGGCCGAAGTCTCTTCAGCCTGCACGGAAAGAAGGCTGGCCGGAAGGCCCCGGCCTGTGGAAACGGCCTGGGTTGTCGCGGCTAAGGGAGCAGCGTGCTCCTGCGGCAATGCGACGTCGGCCTCCTCGGCCGTGCCCGGCTCTTCCCTTCGCACCGCAGGGCTTACCGGACGCAAGGCCCGGCCGCTGAACAATTCGGCCAGCATCACCACCACCGCACTCATGATCAGTGTCGCAAGGGCGGCAACGATGGTGATCGGGATGACCTTGGGGAAGCTTGCTTCCTGCGGTTCGGTCGCGTTGGAAATGACGCGCGCGTCGGCTGGGCTGGCGTTCTTGTCGAGGCGGGTCGTCGCCTCGCGGTAGCGAGCCAGATAGGTTTCGAGCAATTGGCGCTGCGCCACGGCCTCCCGCTCGAGCGTCTTCAACCCGACCTCGTCCGTGCCGGCGCGGGCGCTATCGGCCTTGACCGTGTTCAACTGCTGAATGAGCTGGGTCTCGCGCGCCCGGGCCACATTGGCATCGTTTTCCAGGCCCGAGGCGATCTTCGCCGACTCGGCCGTGATCTGCTCGCGAATGCCGGAAAGTTGCGAGCGCAGGGCCTTCATCTGCGGATGACCATCGAGCAGGGTCGTCGACAGATCGGCGATCTTGCTGCGGATTTCCGACTCGCTGGCCTTCAATCGCTGGATCGCCTCATTGCCGGTGATAGCCACCAGCGCATCCGTCGATTTTCCGCTCTTCAACGCATTGCGAACATTGTCGGCCTTCGCCTCGGCATCGGCCCGCTCGCCACGCACCCGCGCCAGCTCGGCGGAAATGTCGCTCAACTGCTGCGAGGAGAAGTTGGTCGATTCACCAAGCGGCATGAGACCCGTCGAGGCCCGGTATTCGGCAACCTTCTGCTCGGCCTCCCTCACCTTCTCGCGCAAGTTGGCGATCTCCGGCTCGAGCCAGCGGGCGGCGTCGGAATTGCTGTCCAGCTTGGCGCCGCTTTGAAGCTGGCGATAGACGTCGGCGATAGCGTTCGGGATCGCGGCGGCGAGCTTCGGGTCCTTCGAGGTGAACTGGATGCCGATGACGCGGGACTTCTCGACCTGATAGACTTGCAGCTTCTCCTGGAAGGCCTTCAGCACCCGTTCTTCCGGGGCGAGGTCGAGTGGATTCTTCTTCAAACCGAGCATTACCAGCAGGTCGGACACGCCGGAGGGACTGGTGTCGGGATCGAATTCCTCCAGCTCGTAGAGCTTCAGGTCGCGCGCCACCTGCTTGATCAGGTCCACCGACTGCAGCAGCTGCACCTGGCTGACGATGTTGAGTTCGTCCGGCAAAGGCTCGGCCGTCGTCTGGAGGTTGGCCTGCACCGAGAAATTCGGCTCGCGCGGCTCGATCAGGATGCGCGCCTCGCTGCTGTACTTGGGCGAAAGCATGCTCGCGCCGACGAAAGCAAGGCAACCGACAAGGGCCGTCGCCGCCAGAATGCGCGCCTTGCGGTGCCACACTGCGCGAAACAGCTGCGCGAGATCGATATCTACGTCCTGGTGACCGTTGCCTACGCTCGACATGCCCAACTCCCGGTACAATCTCGCGAGAGTGTAAAGGATCATGGTAACCCAAGCGTTAACCGGCGAAGACCGGGAGCCAGCGAGGCCTGCCAGGGACAATTTGGCAGGAAAGGCCAAAGCACGCCCCTCGTCTTTACCGGCCGTTAACCCTAACCGAAAGATAACGGTGCTATCGAATTCTTGCATCGGGAGCGCGACGGCGCATGTCATTGGCTGGCACTAGGGGAATGATGTTGCTCATTGTCGCGCTGATAGCCGCGGCCCTGAGCAGCTGTGCGACCTACCGGCCCGCGCCGAAGGTCTTCCACGAGGCAACAATCCAGCCCTATCGCCTGGACAGCGGCGACCGGCTTCGCATCACCGTGTTCGAACAACAGAGCCTGACCAATACCTACACGGTCGATCAGGCCGGCTACATCGCCTTCCCGCTCGTCGGACAGGTCGCCGCTCGCGGCGCGACCGTCACCCAACTCGAAGGCGTGATTGCCCAGAAGCTGAAGCAAGGCTTCCTGCGCGACCCCGACGTCACCATCGAGCTTGACCGCTACCGCTCGATCTTCGTCATGGGCGAGGTCGGCCAGCCGGGCCAGTATTCCTATGTTCCGGGCATGACGGTGCTAAACGCCATCGCCGTCTCCGGCGGCTTCTCGCCCCGCGCCAACCAGCGCGACGTCGACGTGACGCGCAAGATCAACGGCAACATCCTGACCGGCCGCGTTCCGATTACCGATCCGATCCTCGCCGGAGATACGATCTACGTGCGCGAACGGCTGTTCTGATCCATGCAGGATGGCCCGCCGCTACGCATTGTCCATTGCTTCAGGTCGCCTGTCGGCGGAATTTTCCGCCATGTGCGCGATCTTGCCGAACAGCATAGCCGGGCCGGCCATGAGGTCGGCATTCTGTGCGACAGCACGACGGGCAGCGAGCACGAGGACCGGCTGTTCGAGCAGATCATGCCCTATCTCGCGCTCGGACTGCACCGGATGCCGATTGCCCGGTCGGTCGGCTTCGGCGACGTCTCGGCACTTCACAAGAGCTACAAGGAAATCAAAGAATTGCGGCCGGATGTCGTGCACGGTCACGGCGCCAAGGGTGGCGTCGTGGCACGCATCATCGGCTCAGCCTTGCGGGCGAAAAGGTATCGCGTTGCCCGCTTCTATTCACCCCACGGGGGCAGCCTGCATTTCGACCAGGCTTCCTTGTCGGGCCGTACCGTCTTTGCCGTCGAGCGGATGCTCGAGCGCCTGACGGATGCCATTATCTTCGTCTGTGACTATGAACGCCGGACCTACGAAACCAAGGTCGGCGTGCCGCGCTGCGCCCACCGGATGATCTATAACGGCCTGAGTGACCGGGACTTCGCCGTCATCCCCTCGCGGTCCGACAGCGTCCATTTCATCTATGTCGGCATGTTGCGCGACCTGAAAGGACCCGATGTCTTCATCGAAGCCTTTGCGCAGACCGAGCGTCTGGTCGGACACCCCTTGAGCGCGCTGATCGTCGGCGACGGGCCGGATCGGGACAAGTATCGCGACATGATCGAGCAGCGCGGCTATGGCCGGCGCATCGGCCTGCTTCCCGCCATGCCGGTGAAGGAAGCCTTCGCCATGTCCAATATCGTGGTGGTCCCGTCCCGCGCCGAGGCGATGCCCTATATCGTGCTTGAAGCGCTTGCCGCGGGAAAGTCGCTGATCGCGACGCGCGTCGGCGGCATACCGGAGGTGCTGGGCGAAGACAGCGATGCCCTGGTCGAGCCAGGCAATGTGCAGGATCTGGCCCGTGTGATGGCGCGCGCCGTCACCACGCCCGACTGGCACGGCGCGACCATGCCGGAGCCCGAAGCCTTCAGAGCCAGGTTTTCCGCCTCGACCATGGCCGAGCAGATGGCCGATCTCTATCGCGAACGGCTCGACCGCCACTGAGTGGCGCCTTGTCGGCAAGGCGGCAACCCTATTCGGCAGCGCTCTTCGAAGGCGGCTCCGCCCGTCTCAGCGGTTCATAGTCGTCGGGCGTCAGCGTCTCGCGCTCCAGGAGCAACTTCGCGCCCGCCTTCAGTTCGACGATCCGCCCCTCGAGCGCCTGCTTCGCCTTCTGGTAGGCCTCGTCGATCAACTTGCGCACCGCCAGATCGACCTCGCGCGCCGTCGCCTCGGAATAATCCTTCGGCCGCGTGCGGAACTGGCCGTCATCCAGCCATTGCTGCCGCTGCGGTTCGAGCACCGCCTGGCCGACGGACAAATCCATGCCGAAGCGGGTGACATACTCGCGGGCAATGTCGGTCACCTTGGCCAGATCGTCTGCGGCACCGGTGGAAATCTCGCCGAACACCAGATCCTCGGCGGCGCGGCCGGCGAGCAACACCACCATGCGATCCTTGAGTTCGCCCGCCGTGATCAGAAAGCGATCCTCGGTCGGGCGTTGCAGCGTGTAGCCGAGCGCACCGATGGAACGGGGAATGATCGATACCTTCTGCACCGGGTCGGCCGAGGGCAAACCGGCAGCCACGAGCGCATGGCCCATCTCGTGATAGGCGACACGCCGGCGCTCATCGGCGTTGAGGATGCGGCTGCGGCGCTCGGCGCCGGCGATGATGCGTTCCACGGCGGCGACGAAGTCTTCCATGGCGACGGTGGTCCCGCCGCGGCGCGTGGCAAGGATGGCCGCCTCGTTGATCAGATTGGCCAGATCGGCGCCGGTGAAGCCGGGGGTCAGGCCGGCAATCTCGTCGACGCTGACGCTCGGTTCGATGGTGACGTTCTTCATGTGGACCTTGAGGATCGCCGCCCTGCCCTTTCGGTCGGGACGGTCGATCACCACCTGGCGGTCGAAGCGGCCGGCGCGCATGAGCGCCGGATCGAGGATCTCCGGGCGGTTGGTGGCGGCAAGCAGCACGATGCCGACCCGCGGGTCGAAGCCGTCGAGCTCGGCGAGCAGCTGGTTGAGCGTCTGTTCCTTCTCGTCATTGCCGCCAAAACCACCGAACGAATTGCGAGCCCGGCCAAGGGCATCGAGTTCGTCGATGAAGATGATGCAGGGTGCCGCCTGCCTTGCCTGCTCGAACAGGTCGCGCACGCGGGCTGCACCGACGCCGACGAACATCTCGACGAATTCGGAACCGGAGATCGAGAAGAACGGAACGCCCGCCTCGCCGGCGACCGCCCGCGCCATCAGCGTCTTGCCGGTGCCGGGCGGACCGACCAGCAGGATGCCCTTGGGGATGCGGGCGCCGAGCCGGCCGTAGAGGTCCTTGTCCTTGAGGAAGGAGACGATTTCCTGCAGTTCGGCTTCCGCTTCGTCGATGCCGGCGACATCGTCGAAGGTCACGCCGGTCTTGCGTTCGAGATAGATCTTGGCGCGGGATTTGCCGATATTGATCAGGCCGCCCATGCCCTGCTTTTCGGCAATGCCGCGAAAGAAGAAGGACCACAGCGCGAAGAAGACGATGACCGGCAGGACCCAGGAGAGAATCGAGGTCAGCCAATTGCTGTCGCTGGCGCCGGTGATTTTCACGCCCGCCTTTTCGAACAGGGCGGCGAATTCGGGATCGACTCGGTTGGCGATGAAATACTTGCGGCCGTCGACCGGCTCCTTGAACTCGCCCTCCACCCTGCTCTCGGTCAGGGTCACCGAGGCGATGCGTCCCTCGCCGACCATGCGCATCATGTCGCTGTAGGTGAGTTGGGCATAGTCGCGATAGCCGATCCAGGCCTGGAAAGCCATCAGCAGGGCGAAGGCGAAAAGGAAATAGCTGAAGTTGAAGACGTGTTTCTTTTCCATCGACAAGCATCCCGTTGTGCATCGGCGGTCGGCCAAGCCATCCCATACGACGATCCGTGTCACGCTTTGCTGATCCGTGTCAAACCGCAGCCCGCGGCAAACGCTGGCTGTTCTGTGCCAAATCGAACCAATCTTGGTCCCTAGATGCCCACTCTGCCTCCGGTTCTCAAAAGTTTCTTAGCAAGTCTCGGCTATTCTCTCGCGGCAACGAGCGGGATATTGCGATGAACCAGATGGAAAAGCCGGAACAGTTCGATATCGACGCCCTGCGCCGGAAGGTCTCGGCAAGCGGTGAGCCCGGCAAGGCGACGGCCGCCGGCGAGGAGGCGGAGATCAATCCGCTGGCAAAGCAGATCGCCACGCAGTTCAGCGAGGAGAACTATTCGCCCTCGATCGTCACCGGCCAGTTGCGCCTGCTGGAATTCGTCAGCCTGTTCGCGATCGGGCTTGGGGTCCACTATTTCCTGTTCAACGATCCGTCGTCGCGCTTCCTCACCGATCTCCTGATCGGCCTGGCGGGCTCGGCCTTAGCCGTGCTGTTCATGCAGATCGCCGACAGCTATCAGGTTTCGGCGCTGCGCACGCCGCTCCGGGCGCTGCCGCGCATCGCCGGCAGCTGGACGCTGGCGGCGGCCCTGATCGCGCTCGCCCTCTTCCTGTTCCGCCCGGGTGGCTTGGATTTCCGCGACTGGCTCGTCTCCTGGTACGGCTTCGGCCTCGCCTTCCTCTTCGTCGAGCGCAACCTTGTCGGCTTCGGTATCCGCCGTTGGGCCCGCAATGGCATCATGGAGCGACGTGCCGTGGTTGTCGGCGGCGGCAAACCGGCCAAGGATCTCATCCGCGCGCTCGAGCAGCAGCCGGAAAACGACATCCGCATCTGCGGCATCTTTGACGACCGCGGTTCTGCCCGCTCGCCGGACGTCGTCGCGGGCTATCCCAAGCTCGGAACGATCGCCGAACTGGTGGAATTCGCCCGGCTTGCCCATATCGACATGCTGATCATCGCGTTGCCGCTCTCGGCGGAGGCTCGCATCCTGCACCTCCTCAAGATGCTCTGGGTCCTGCCGGTCGACATCCGCCTTGCCGCCCACTCCAACAGCCTGCGCTTCCGTCCGCGTTCCTATTCGCATGTCGGCGCGGTGCCGATGCTCGACATCCTCGACAAGCCGATCCGCGACTGGGATTCGGTCGCCAAGCGCGGTTTCGACATCTTCTTCAGCATTGTCGCGCTGCTTTTGCTGTGGCCGGTCTTCATCGGCGCGGCGATCGCCGTCAAGGCGACCTCCAAGGGACCGGTGCTCTTTGTCCAGAAGCGGCACGGCTTCAACAACGAGGTCATCAACGTGCTGAAGTTCCGCTCGATGTATACGGAAATGAGCGATCCGACGGCGCGCCTGGCCGTCACCAAGGGCGACCCTCGTGTTACCCCCGTCGGCCGTTTCATCCGCAAGTCCTCGATCGACGAACTGCCGCAGATCTTCAACGTGCTCAGGGGCGACCTCTCGCTTGTCGGCCCGCGTCCGCACGCGGTTCTGGCCCAGACGCATGACCGCCTCTACGGCGACGTGGTCGAAGGCTATTTTGCCCGCCACCGGGTCAAGCCCGGCGTTACCGGCTGGGCCCAGATCAACGGCTGGCGCGGCGAGGTGGACAATGACGACAAGATCAAGTTCCGCACGGCCTACGACCTCTACTATATCGAGAACTGGTCGCTGCTGTTCGACCTGAAAATCCTGTTCCTCACGCCGTTCCGCCTGCTCAACACGGAAAATGCGTATTGAGCACGCTCGACGCCCATCATCCGGTAGCGTTCAGGCCGCAGATCGCGGTCCTGACGTTGTTCGGCTCGGCGATGGTGGCCTTTGGCGTCTTCCTCTCCGGTTTCGTGATGTCGGAACCGGCTCCTTACGAACTGCTGATGGTCCTGCAGGTTGCGGTCTGGTTCCTGCTCGGGCTGAAGATCTCGCGCGCTGTCGCCCCGCTTCTGGCCTTGCTGCTCACCTTCAATGTCGGCGGCATACTGTCGCTGACCGTGATGAAGGATCTTGGCACCGGGCCGATGTATCTGGCGGTCTCCACCTTCCTGGCCCTCACATCCGTCTTCTATGCGGCGATCATCGAGGACCGCCACCAGCGTCTTCGATTGATCTTCCAGGCCTGGGTGGCGGCGGCGATCATCACCGGGCTGCTTGGCATCCTCGGTTATTTTCACGCCTTCCCTGGCGCCGAAGCCTTCACCCTCTATGACCGCGCGAAAGGTGCATTCCAGGACCCCAACGTCTTCGGCCCCTTTCTCATCGCACCAGCGCTCTATCTGATGCACGGCCTGTTGACCGGAAAACTCTCATCGGCGCCGCTCCGGGTCGCCGGCCTCTTGATCATTGCACTCGGCGTGTTCCTGTCGTTCTCGCGCGCTGCCTGGGCGCTGTTCCTGTTCTCCGCCGTCGCGCTGGTCTTCATCCTGCTGCTGAAGGAGCGCACGGGGGCCTTCCGGCTGAAGATCCTCCTCCTCTCGCTGGCGGCCGTCGTGCTGCTCGTGGTGGCCGTGGTGATCGCGCTGCAGTTCGAACAGGTCCGCAACCTGTTTCTCGACCGCACGACGCTGGTCAAGGAGTATGACGGCGGCCATCTCGGCCGTTTCGCCCGCCACCGCATCGGCTTCCTGATGATGATGGAAAACCCCCTCGGCATCGGACCGATGGTGTTCAGCGAGATCTTCCCCGAGGACGAGCACAATATCTGGCTGAAGTCGCTGACGAGCTACGGCTGGCTCGGCTTCGTCTCCTACGTCGCCATGATGGTGTGGACGCTCACAATCGGCTTCCGCTTTCTGCTGCGCGACCGCCCCTGGCAGCCCTATCTGATGATCGCCTGGATCGTCATCATTGGTCACGTGATCATCGGCAATGTCATCGACACCGACCACTGGCGGCATTTCTATCTGCTGCTCGGCATCGTCTGGGGCTGCGGCGCGCTGGAATGGCGCCACCAGCGGGCGCTGCGACGCAGCCCCTTCCCTGCCTGACCCATGAAAAAGAGCGAGACACCGTTGGACATCCTCGAAGTGCTCGAACCGAGCGGCGGCGGCTCAGGCCGCCATTTCGTCGACCTGTGTGGCGGCCTGAAGGCGCGCGGCCACCTGGTGACGGCGGTCTATTCCCCCGTCCGGGCGGAAGAGCGCTTCGTTCGCGAATTGATGGCACTCGATCTCGCCAAGGTCATCGCCCTGCCGATGCTGCGGGCCGTCGGGCCCGGGGATTTCGCTTCCTGGCGCGCCCTCGGCCGGGTGATCCGCGAGGAAGGCCCGTTCGACATCATTCACGGACACAGTTCCAAGGCCGGTGCGCTGACGCGCCTTCGCCTGCCCGGCCCGCATGTGCCGCGCATCTACACGCCACACGCGTTTCGCACCATGGATCCGAGCCTGTCGTCGAAGGGACGTCTGGTGTTCGGCGCGATCGAAGGTCTCCTCGGACGCTTCTTTACCGACCGGGTGATCTGCGTCTCGAAGAATGAATACGACCACGCGCTCGGACTTGGCATTCCCGGTTCAAGGCTCGCCGTCGTGGTCAATGGGGTCGGGGTGATCCCGGCCGGGCGGCGCGGGGAAGTCCGCTCGCGGTGCGGAATTCCTGAGGACGCGCTGGTGTTCGGCTTCATCGGCCGGCTGTCGGCTCAGAAGGCCCCGGAGCGGCTGATTGCAGCCTTTGCCGCCATCGCGAGAGATATGCCGAAAACCCGCCTGCTGATGATCGGCAGCGGGGAGCTGGAGGCCGACGTGCGGCGCCAAATCGAGGCGGCCGGCATCGCGGATCGCGTCGTCATCGAGGCCGACCTGCCCGGAGCGGAAGCACTGCAGGCGATCGACGTGCTGGTCATGACCAGCCGCTACGAGGCGATGTCCTATGTCATGCTGGAAGGTGCGGCCGCCGGGCTGCCGATGATCCTGACCGATGTCGGCGGAACGGCGAATGTGCTCGACCACGGCGTCAACGGCCTCGTCGTGCCGAACAGCGACGACACGGCGCCGCTCATCGCCGCCATGACAAAGCTCTGCGACGCGGCGACGCGCGCGCGACTGGCCGACGCCGCGCGCGCGCGCAGCGGGCGCTACGGCGTCCACGCCATGGTCGACCAGACGCTCGATGTCTACCGCCAGGCGCTCGCCGGTCGACATGGGGTGCGCGATTGATTTTTCCTGCACATCCGCCATATTCCTTCTCATGATCACACCCGCTCAGATCCGCGCCGCACGAGCGCTCCTCGGCCTCAGTGTCGACCAGATTTCGGCGAAAAGCGGCGTATCCGCCTTCATGGTCCTGCAGATCGAGGAGGAGAAGCCCGCTTCGCCCGATCAGGCCGTCCTGCTCGCCCTTCGCAGCGCCTTCGAGCAGGCCGGCATTGCCTTTCTCGCCGACGGGGATTGTCCTCCCGGTGGGATGGGGGTAAGGCTTGCCGCCCGCCACGACACTGGCGAGGGCCTGCGGCCGGAAAATCTCAACGCGACCAATGACGGCTGAAACCTGCAATCGTCAGGGAACAAAAGCGCGTCTGCCGGTTTATTGCCCGTCACACCTTTTAGGAGCAATGCATGAATCGGAACAATGGTCTCTATCTCGTCATCGGCGCGCTGATCGTCGTGGTCGTCGGTCTGGGTGTCTACCTGTACCGCGAGGAGACGAAGCCCAAAGGCGTTGAAATGACCATCGGAAGCGACGGCGTGAAGATCCAGGAGAACTGAAACAGACTGGGTCCCGACGGCGGCCTGACGCGGCCGACACTGGTTCCTGCTGATAAGAAGCCCGGTTCGCCGGGCTTTTTTTCTTTTCAAGCGCACGCCATCCAACATCGCTTCAGCGACTCGCCAGGATGGCCCGGTTCAAATGGGTCGGCGCGCTGATGCCGCCCTCCAGCATGTAAGGCATACCGGCCTTCACGGTCGCCGAGCGCTTCGCCATGATCGGCAGGCCATGGCCCATTCCTTCGATCAGGCAGAACTCGACCAGCGGTTTTCCAGCCGCATCATGCCAGACCCTTGCTGGCTGTCCCTTGATCGTGACGGCCTTGCCGTCGGCCTCTTCGAGACCGTAAAAGTCGAGCCATTGCGAAAGCGTGGCGCGGGCATTGGCAACCGAGACCACACGGTCGGCCGTTCCATGCCAGATCGATACCATCGGCCGCTTCTTTGGCTGCGGCGTGACGGCACGCACAAGATCGCCCCATTCTTGTGGGGTCCGGTTGATCCCGGAGTTCATCACCGACAGCGCCGACATGGCATCGCGCGCCGCTCCGAACGGCAATCCCGCGACGATCTGGCCGGCAGCGAACAGTTCCGGATAGGTT
Organism: Ciceribacter sp. T2.26MG-112.2; assembly: GCF_900492205.1. Taxonomy (GTDB): domain Bacteria; phylum Pseudomonadota; class Alphaproteobacteria; order Rhizobiales; family Rhizobiaceae; genus Allorhizobium; species Allorhizobium naphthalenivorans_A. The sequence goes on along the minus strand of NZ_UEYQ01000003.1, from coordinate 273,854 downwards.
GCGAGCAGCGCCGAAGCCATGGCGCCGCCGGCCGAAAGGCCCTGAATGTAGATGCGCTTCTTGTCGACATGGTGCCGGGCGCAGGCATTGTCGATCATCTGTCGGACCGACATCAGCTCGCCGCGGTCCCTCGCCACAGCGCTCGGGCGGAACCAGTTGAAGCAGAGATTGGGATTGTTCGACTTGCGCTGCTCGGGATAGAGCAGCACGAATCCGCCCTCACGGGCCAGCGCGCTCCAGCCGCTGCCCCTGTCGAAATCATCGGCCGTCTGTAGACAGCCATGCAGGACGACGACGAGCGGAGCCCCCTTGCGCGCTTTCGGCGGCACGTATTCCAACATGCGAAGGTGACCGGGATTGGTGCCGAAGCCGGTAACCTCGATGAGGCGGGTGCGCACCGTGCGCGGCTTGCGGGGGCGCACGGTGCGGGCCGGCGCGGTCAGCGGGAGTGAAGGCATGGCCTTCAAAATCTTCTTCTGCAGCTTCTTCTGCTGGCCGAGGATGAAGGAAAACGGCATGGGAATCTTGAGGCGCATGAAAAAGGGATTCCTTTTCGAAAAACTCGAAGTATCTCTCCCCGTCTAAAGCCCCGCCGCGCGCTCCGGTTCCCATGCGGAGGACCCAAGAACAAATATAATGCCGCGATGCAGCATTTATAGGGCAAGAACGTCCTTTGACACAAAAAGACACCCGCCCTGCGGCGGGCGTCCGGCTCCCCAAGTTTGCTGATCCGGCTGGCGTGACGCCCTTGCGGAGAAATGGCGGCACCCGCTTTGCACGGGCGCCGCCATGCCTTCGCACCGCCCCAAGACGACGAGTTCAGCAAGCGCCGAGCTCCCGTCCGGCTGCGATCAGTCACGACCTAGATGACAAAGAAGTCGGCGTGCGTAAGCGTGGCGAAATTCGCGATTTCGGCGATCCTGACGGCGCCATAGGCGGTTCCCGAACCATCGCGGTCATAATAGAGATCGCCGCGATCCTGATCGTACAGGATCCGGTCGTTGCTGTCGGCGGCACCCAGGTCAAGGTTCTTGAATGCCGTGGCCGCAAGTACTCCGGTCGCCGTCAGTGCACTGAAAATGCCGTTTTCGAGCCAGATAACATCGTTGTTTCCGGTGGAATTCGAGAAATCCCGGATCGTATCGATGTTGGAAGAGCCAAGGGCGGTATTGAACACGAAGGTATCGTTTCCCACGCCGCCGGTCAGCGTGTCGCTGCCGGCCGCGCCATTGAGCCTGTTGGCACCGACATTGCCGACGATCACATTCGCAAGGCCGTTGCCACCAGCGCTGAGGTTGGCGCTCCCCAGCAGCCCGATGCGCTCGACATTGGCCTCCAGATTGCGACTGACCGACGTTTGAATGGTATCGATGCCGGAACCTGCCGCTTCGCTGACCACGTCACCGGCATTGTCGACCACATAGGTGTCGTTGCCGCCGTAGCCTGACATGCGGTCGGCACCGCCTCTCCCGTTCAGGATGTTGGCGGCGTTGTTTCCACGCATGGTATTCGCCAGGTCGTTGCCGACCCCGTTGATCGCGGCGCTGCCTTCCAGATACAGCATTTCGACATTGGCCGAGAGCGTGGAACTGACGAAAGCCCTCACCAGGTCGATGCCATTGCCGGCGGCCTCGATGACCGTGTCGGCCGCGTTGTCGACGATGTAGGTGTCGTTCCCGCCAAGGCCGAACATGCGATCCGCGCCGCCTCGTCCGTTGAGGACGTTGGCTCCCGCATTTCCGATCAGGGTATTGACCAGTTCGTTGCCGGTCAGGTTGATCGACCCTGTGCCACGGTCGTTCGTCGTTCGCAATTCCTCGACATGCTCGCCTGTCGCAAGGGCAAAACTCACACTGGTATAGACGCGGTCATAGCCTCTTGCGGCGTCCTCGAATACCTGGTCCCGGGCGTTGTCGACGTAGTATGTGTCGTTGCCGCTGTCGCCCCACATGGCGTCAGCGCCGCTGCCGCCATGAAGGAAATCGGCCCCGTCGCCGCCGTGCAACTCGTCAACCCCCGCTTCGCCGTTCAGAAGGTCGCTTCCTGCCCCGCCGGCGGCAAAGTCATTGCCGCCTCCCAGGTAGGTGTCGTCGGCGTAGTCGCTGCCGAAGAGAATATCGATGCCCGTCGAGCCGTAGTAATCCTGTCCGGTCGTCGCCAGCGTATCGTTAACGAGTTGGGCGCGCCAAACGACGGTCTCACCTGTCCAGTCGCTGGAGACCGTGGCGGTGATCGTCTGAATGCCCCTTCCTACATAGTCGTTGAATGCAACGAACGACACGTAGCCGTTCCCGTAACCGGAGCCCACGACACGTCCATCGACCGTGGATTGGAAACTCCAGTCGCTCAGGTCTTCGCCCGTGTACGGGTCATAATAGGAATAGTCCACTGTAGCCTGGGCGTAGAAAGTCTGGCTGTAGCGATCGAAACTGAAACCATACAGGGACATATAGAGCATAGCGACCTCACCGGGAGCAGGGTGCTCAACATCGTCCTTGAGACGTGGCGAAAGTAAGGCCTCAGTCTATGAAAGGTGAACGCGTTCCGCCGCGAAGATGGAAATCACATCCTGCGGCACGAAAGCCCCAAAACGACGAAAGCCGCCAACGGCGGCATTCGAGTATAACCAGGGATATCAAGAGTTTATTGGTCGGGACGGCGTGATTCGAACACGCGACCCCTTGACCCCCAGTCAAGTGCGCTACCGGGCTGCGCTACGCCCCGACCTGCTTTTCGCAAAGCACGTTCTCCATAATGGCAAGGTCCGGCGCACGCAAGGGGAAAAAGGAATGAATCTGCAACGGCTGAGTGGCACCTATCGTACCTGGTCGAGCAGACGCTTGCATTCGAGGAGATCGAACAGCGCTTCCTGCAGCAGGGCGCGGTCTTCCTTGCCGACGGTACTACCCTTTCCGACGGAGATTTCCGGCATATCATCTTCGCTTCCGCCAAAGCCGAAGAATCGGCCGCTGGCCTTGACCTTCGGCCGGCCGACGATCTGGTCCTCCTCGGGGGGGCCGAGCTTGGGCTCCTCCGCCTTGGCAGCGCCGGCGGCCATCAGCGCTTCCATGGTCGCAAGATCGCCGCTGGCGACCGCCATGACGAACTTGTTGCCGTTGGTCTTGAGCAGCTTCTGTACGCCCTTGATGGTGTAACCCTGATCGTAGAGCAGATGGCGAATGCCCTTGAGCAATTCGACATCGTCGGGGCGATAGTAGCGGCGACCGCCGCCGCGTTTCATCGGCTTGATCTGCGGAAAGCGGGTCTCCCAGAAGCGCAGCACGTGCTGGGGAAGATCGAGATCGTCCGCAACCTCGCTGATGGTGCGAAAGGCATCCGGGCTCTTTTCCAACTCCATCTTACCGCTCCTGCCAACAGATAGCGCGGATAAGCCGCGACTCACGGGCTATTTCAAAGATTTGTATCGGAAATTTCAAGCAGCCCGAGAGGCTCGGCCGAACGGTCCACGGTTTTCGTGGTCAGGTCGCGGGGTTTTGCGGCTTCTGCTTGGCCTTGCGCTGCAGGTGCGATCGCAGGATGCGTTGCTTCAGCACGTTCGACGCCTTGAAGGTCATCACGCGTCGGGGCGAAATCGGCACTTCCTCGCCGGTTTTCGGATTGCGGCCGATGCGCTCGTTCTTGTTGCGAACCTGGAAGGTGGCAAAGGACGAGAGCTTGACCATTTCGCCACGGACGATCGCGTTGCAGATCTCATCGATCACCGTTTCGACCAGTTCCGCCGATTCGGTACGCGAAAGGCCCACCTTGCGAAAGACCGATTCCGCCAAATCCGCTCGCGTCACTGTCTTACCGGCCATGGTTCTCGTCCGCTTAAATCAATGATCTTGTTGAATTCGCCAGAGAGTATTGCCCTTGGGCTTGACGGTCAAGCGCTTGTTACAAATCCTTTATTTCGCCTCCGTGCGGCTACCAGCGCAGGAGCACGGCTCCCCAGGTGAAACCGCCGCCCATCGCTTCGAGCATCACCAGGTCGCCCTTCTTGATGCGTCCGTCGGCCGCAGCCACGGACAAGGCGAGCGGAATGGAGGCCGCCGAGGTATTGCCGTGCAGGTCGACGGTGACGACGACCTTTTCCAGCGGAATGCCGAGCTTCTTGGCCGAGCCGTCGATGATTCGACGATTGGCCTGATGCGGCACCAGCCAGTCGATGTCGTCGGCCGTTGTGCCGGTTGCGGTGAAGGCTGCCTCGATCACATCGGTGATCATGCCGACGGCATGCTTGAAGACTTCGCGTCCTTCCATGCGCAGATGGCCGACCGTGCCGGTCGTCGAGGGCCCACCATCCACGTAGAGCTTTTCCTTGTGCGTGCCGTCGGAGCGGAGGTGGGAGGAGAGCACGCCGCGATCGGCATTGGTTCCCTCGCCTTCGGCCGCTTCCAGCACGAGGGCACCGGCGCCGTCGCCGAACAGGACGCAGGTGGTGCGATCCGTCCAGTCGAGGATACGCGAAAAGGTTTCCGCGCCGATCACCAGGACGCGGCGGGCCATGCCGCCACGAATATGCAGATCGGCGGTCGAGACCGCATAGACGAAGCCCGAACAGACCGCCTGCATGTCGAAGGCGAAACCGTGATGCATGCCGAGGCGGTTCTGGATATTGACGGCTGTCGCCGGAAATGTGTTGTCCGGCGTAGACGTCGCACAGATGATCAGGTCGATGTCGGCGACCGTGAGGCCGGCGTTTTCAAGTGCCTTCTGGGCCGCTTCGGCCCCGAGCGACGCCGTGGTCTCTCCCTCGCCGGCGACATAGCGCTGGCGAATGCCCGTGCGCTGCACGATCCATTCGTCGGAGGTTTCCACCGTCTCCTCCAATTCGCGATTGGTCACCACCCGCTTCGGGAGCGCTGCCCCGAAACCGCGAACAACAGAACGGATCATTGTCTTCCTAACCCCGTCGATCATGCCGCTTCCGGTCCGGCCGAAGACGGATGCCGGGCATGATATTTCTTCAGATCGTTTTCGATTTTCTGCGTCAGGCCATTGCGCGCCATGTCATAGCCGACATCGATCGCGGCAGCGAAACCCTCGGCATCGGTGCCGCCATGGCTCTTGATGACGATGCCGTTCAGCCCGAGGAACACACCGCCATTCACCTTGCGGGGGTCCATCTTCTCGCGCAGCTTGTCGAAGGCGCCCTTGGCGAACAGATAGCCGATCTTGGCCAGCAGCGTGCGCGACATGGCGGCACGCAGGTATTCGGCGATCTGGCGTGCCGTGCCTTCGGCGGTCTTCAGCGCAATATTGCCGGTGAAGCCCTCGGTCACCACGACGTCGACCGTGCCCTTGCCGAGATCGTCGCCCTCGACGAAACCGTAATAGTCCATCGTGTCGAGACCCGCCTCGCGCAGCATGCGACCGGCTTCGCGGACCTCTTCCTGGCCCTTGATTTCCTCGACGCCGACATTGAGCAGGCCGACCAGAGGGCGCTCCACTTCAAACAGGGCCCGCGCCATGGCGCCGCCCATCAGGGCGAAATCGAGAAGCTGCTGGGCGTCCGCGCCGATGGTGGCGCCGACATCAAGCACGATGCTCTCGCCCGAGAGCGTCGGCCAGATCGCCGCGATCGCCGGACGCTCGATGGTCGCCATGGTGCGCAGGCAGAACTTGGCCATCGCCATCAGGGCACCGGTATTGCCTGCCGAGACGACGACGTCGGCCTGGCCGGTCTTGACCGCCTCGATCGAGCGCCACATGCTCGAGACGTAGCGGCCACGACGCAGGGCCTGGCTCGGCTTCTCGTCCATGGCGACCGCCACATCGCAATGATGGAAGACCGACTTTTCCTTGAGCTTCGGATACTGGGCGAGGAGCGGCAGACAACGCTCCTGCTGGCCAAACAGAACGAACTGGATGTCGGGATGCCGTTCCAGCGCCTTGGCAGCACCGGGAATGACGACTTCGGGGCCGAAGTCGCCCCCCATGGCGTCAAGAGAAATTCTGATCACTTATGCCTGATCCTTCTTATTCGCTGCCCGGCGAAATTTCGGCCAAAATACCGGTTTCGCTGTACCGCACAACCCAATTCACCGATGTTGCGGCCGCGATCAGTCCTTTTTCCAGTCCTTCAACACGGCGAAGGGCGATGGTCGCCGGTCCTCGGCATCATTGCTTTCGATATGTCCGGCAAATTGCGCACCGGGTTTCTTTGGATAGGGATCGATGCCGAGGGCTGCGAATTCCGCAACCAGTGCACCGGCGTCGATCGTGTCGCCGACGAAGGTTTCCGGCAGGTCCGGCCCTTCGGGATCAAGCAGCATCTCTCCGGCCTCGTCGGTGACGATGCGGGCGAGCTTCGAGCCTTCGGGCACGAAGATCTGATCGATCTCCTGCCGGATTTCGGTGACCACCGGCTCGAGCGTCACGACACAGGCCTGCACGAGTTCTCCGTCGACCTGGCCGCGAATGCGGATACCGTCCTTCTTCCAGCGATTGATCTGCAAATCGGCCTTCAGCCGATTGACCGCCTCCACCTTCCACAACTCTGCGAGTGCTGCGCGCTCGCGTGCATCGGCCTCGACGTGCACCTGCACGGGATTGGCCGACACATGGCCGACCTTGACCCGATAGGAGAAGGCCGATTGATCGGCGTCCTTGTTGTGCGATGTCATATCAGAGCAAACCTCCGGGAGGATCGAGCCGGACGGTGCCGGTCTCGACGACCCCTTCATCGAGGACCCGGAGCTTGCGCTCGACGTCCATCATCCATTCGGCGAGACCGGCCATATCCGGCGCGTCTTCGCCCGTTTCGGGATATATATTGCGCCGAAGGGCAGACGCCAACAGGTCCCGGTCATCTTTGTCGAGTGCGGCGGCATAGGATTCCAGCCGGCCGTAGAACATCCCGGCCAGTTTCTTCATCCGCTTCGGCACGCCCTGGTCGCCGATCCCCAACTCGCGGATGGAATGATCAACATCCTCGAAGAAGGCGTCGACGATCTCCTGGGCGATCTCCTGACCGCTGCGCGGCGACTGGCGCGTGCGGCGAAAATAGAGAATCAGGACCAGCGACAACATTTCGAAGCGGCCCATGACCGTATCGGGCACGGCGAGTTGCTCATAGAAAACAGGCGTTCGCGCGGTGGCGGTCAATGCCGCATACTGGCGCTCGACGATGAGCCGGTTGTGCTTTTTCTGCCGGAAGAACCCGAATAGCATTCATTTCACCAAAAAGAACCCAGCGAACCGGTTCGCCTGCCCTGGGTCGTGTTGCATGATTGCGAAAGCTGGTTTACCGAAGCAGACGTGAATTGCAATGCCGTTTCTGCCGTCCGGTCCGAACCTCGAGGCCGTTACCGGGCAGCCGGCTGCCTGGTCCCGATAGGGTAAAGCAGCACTGGTTTCGACCCCGGAAAGGCCACAATGGTATGCGCATCAGGTTTTGCGGTCGACCCAGTCGGGTGGCCTCATCGTGTCATTGGAGACGTGTGGTTGGAAATGCGGTATCTCGGATCGGACAGAAAAGTTCTCGGCTGCACTGCCCTCGCCCTTGCTCTTTCGGTTGCCAGCCTTAGCGGCTGCACCACGTCGGAAGTCTTCCACAACGGCTATGTCGTCGACCAGGACGCGCTGGACCTCGTGCCGGTCGGCTCGAGCCGCGAACAGGTGCTGTTGTCGCTCGGCACGCCGTCGACCACCGCCACCTTCGATGGCGAAGTGTTCTACTACATCTCGCAGAAGCGCACCCGTTCCGTCGCCTTCATGAAGCAGAAGCTGGTCGAGCAGCAGATCCTGGCGATCTACTTCGACAAGGACGGCGTGGTTTCGCAGCGCGCCAACTACACCATGCAGGACGGCAAGGTGTTCGACATGATCTCGCGCACCACGCCGACGGGCGGCAAGGACCTCACCTTCCTGCAGCAGATCCTGTCGGGTGGCGGCGGCGCCGCCAACAGCGTCAAGAACTTGCTCGGCGGCATCTGATAACCGCCTAGGAATACCGGACAGGTATTTCTCTCGCTCCACTGAAAAAACCGCGGAAGTCAGCTTCCGCGGTTTTCTGTTTCCTACGCTGGCGCCCGAGACTTAGCCGGCCAGAACGGCAAGCAGCAAAAGCGCGACGATATTGGTAATCTTGATCGCAGGGTTAACTGCCGGGCCGGCGGTGTCCTTGTAGGGATCGCCGACGGTATCACCGGTCACCGAGGCCTTGTGCGCATCCGAACCCTTGAGGTGCTTGACGCCATCCTTGTCGACAAAGCCATCCTCGAAACTCTTCTTGGCATTGTCCCAGGCGCCGCCGCCCGAGGTCATGGAAATCGCCACGAACAGGCCGTTGACGATGACGCCGAGCAGCGAAGCGCCGAGCGCCGCAAAGGCCGAGGCCTTGGAGCCCGAGATCGCCAGCACGCCGAAATAGACGACGAGCGGAGCGAGAACCGGCAGAAGCGAGGGAATGATCATTTCCCGGATCGCCGCCTTGGTCAGCATGTCGACGGCGCGGCCGTAGTCCGGCTTGACCGTTCCCTGCATGATGCCGGGGTTTTCCCGGAACTGCCGGCGGACTTCCTCGACGATCGAACTCGCTGCACGGCCGACGGCGGTCATGGCGATGCCGCCGAAAAGATAGGGAATGAGGCCGCCGAAGATCAGGCCGGCGACGACATAAGGGTTGGACAGGCTGAACGAGATGTCGCCCATGTCGGCGAAATACGGATACTGCGCCGCATTGGCGGCGAAATATTGCAGGTCGTTGGAATAGGCGGCGAACAGCACTAGCGCGCCAAGACCGGCCGAGCCGATCGCATAGCCCTTGGTGACAGCCTTGGTCGTGTTGCCGACGGCATCGAGCGCGTCGGTCGACTTGCGGACTTCCGCCGGCAGACCGGACATTTCGGCAATGCCGCCGGCATTGTCGGTGACGGGACCGAAGGCGTCGAGCGCGACGATCATGCCGGCGAGGCCGAGCATAGTGGTCACCGCGATCGCCGTGCCGAACAGGCCGGCAAGCTGGTAGGTCGAGATGATTCCGCCGACGATGACGATAGCCGGGAGCGCCGTCGACTCCAGCGAGACGGCAAGCCCCTGGATGACGTTGGTGCCGTGACCGGTCACCGAGGCCTGGGCGATCGAGTTGACCGGCCGCTTGTTGGTGCCGGTGTAGTATTCGGTGATGACCACGATCAGTGCGGTGACCACGAGGCCGAGGATGCCGCAGATGAACAGGTTCCAGCCGGTGATGTCCATACCGGCGACAGTGCCGATCGAGCCCCAGCCGATGGTCAGCGAAGTCGCCGCAGCAAGACCGAGGATCGACAGCGCGCCGGTGACGATGAGGCCCTTGTAGAGGGCGCCCATGATCGAGCCGTTGGTGCCGAGCTTGACGAAGAAGGTGCCGATGATCGAGGTGATGATGCAGGCGCCGCAAATGGCGAGCGGATAGATCATCGCGATCTCAAGGGCGGCGGAGCCGGCAAAGAAGATGGCGGCCAGAACCATGGTGGCAACAACCGAGACCGCATAGGTCTCGAACAGGTCGGCGGCCATGCCGGCGCAGTCGCCGACATTGTCACCCACGTTGTCGGCGATGGTCGCCGGGTTGCGCGGGTCGTCTTCCGGAATGCCGGCTTCAACCTTGCCGACGAGGTCGCCGCCGACGTCGGCACCCTTGGTGAAGATGCCGCCGCCGAGACGGGCGAAGATCGAAATGAGCGAAGCGCCAAAGCCGAGCGCCACGAGCGAGTCGATGACTTCGCGCGAACCGCTCTCATGGCCGAGTACCACGGTCAGAATGTAGAAGTAGATGGCAACGCCGAGCAGGGCGAGACCTGCCACCAGCATGCCGGTGATGGCACCGGACTTGAAGGCAATGTCGAGACCGGCGGCAAGGCTCTGCGACGAGGCCTGGGCCGTGCGGACATTGGCGCGGACGGAGACGTGCATGCCGATGAAGCCGGCAGCACCGGACAGAACTGCGCCGATCAGGAAACCGATGGCCGCCGTTGCGGAAAGCAACAGCCAGGTCCCGATGAAGACCACGACGCCGACAATGGCAATGGTGAGGTATTGGCGGGCGAGATAGGCCTGGGCACCTTCACGAATATAACCGGCAATTTCCTGCATGCGGGCATTGCCCTGATCGGCGGCCAGCACCGAGCGCGTCGCCCAGACCGCATAGACCACCGAAAGCAGACCGCAAAATATGACGCCTAAAAGCACTGTCATTCGCAATACCTCCCGTATTGCCCGCGCCTCACTCCCCGCGGGCGGTGACGTCCGGCCTGGCCCCTCCTCCAGAGGTCTCCGGACTTGGCGCGAGATTGCGTTGCGGATTCCCTAACGTCAAGCCCCGGTGGCGTCGCAGGGACGAGGGATCAGGCTTGGTCCTTGCGGGCAGCGGCACGCATCTGCAGGACCACGAGGATCAGGCAGACGATGGTCACGGGCCAGATGACGAGGTTCATGAAGGACCAGCCGAAGGCGGAAAAAATCTTGCCCGAGGAGAAGGAGGAAAGCGCCACGGTGCCGAACAGCACGATGTCGTGGAAACCCTGGACCTTGTCTGCCTCGTGCGGCCGATAGCTGGAGGCGACGATCGCTGTCGCGCCGATGAAGCCGAAGTTCCAGCCGATGCCGAGCAGGACGAGCGCCAGCCAGAAGTTCCACAATTCGACGCCCATATGGGCAATGACGGCACAGCTCATGAGGATGAGAAGGCCGGCAGCAACGACCTTTTCCGTGCCGAAGCGCGAGATCAGCATGCCGGTGAAGAAGCTCGGCGCGAACATGGCAATGACGTGCCACTGGATGCCGAGGGTGGCAAGATCGGACGAGAAGCCGCAACCGACCACCATGGCAAGGGGCGCGCCGGTCATCATGAAGGTCATCAGGGCGTACGAACTGATGCCGCAGATCATGCCGGTGGCGAAGCGCTGCGTCATGACGATTTCGCGCAGCGGACGCGCAGGCTCGCCATCGGTCCCCGTCTTCGACGAAGTGTCCGGCAGCTTGAGGAAGAACAGGACGCCGATGGCGAGCAGCATCAGCGGCACGAGACCCATGAAGGCGCCGGCGAACGTCACCGGCTCCATCCAGTCCTTCAGCCAGATCGCCAGCTGCGGGCCGACGATGGCTGATACGATGCCGCCAGCGAGAATCCAGGAAATCGCCTTGCCCTTGTAGAAGCTGGGCGAGGCATCGGCCGCGGCGAAGCGGATCTTCTGGGTGAAGCCGCCGGACAGACCGATCAGCAGGAGGCCGAAGGCAAACAGCCAGAATTCGGAACGGAAAAGCGCAAGGGCCGCAACCGCGCCGCCGATCGCGCCCATCAGCGCTCCAACCATGAAGCTCTCGCGCCGACCAAGAAAGCGGGAGGCGGCAGCAACGACGATGGCGCCGAGCGCCACGCCGACGTTGAAACCAGTCAGAGGCGCCGTCGCCAGAGACTTGTCGGCGCCGAGCAACTGGAAGCCGGCCAGACCGCCGACCGAAAAACTCAAGGGGGCCGCGGATCCGAGAATGGCCTGGGCAACCGTGAGGAGGGACACATTGCGCTTGGCCGTGCGCAGTTGATCGTCCAACCCTTGAGCCTCGTGAGCGGACATAGCGTGTTTCCCGGATTTACTTCTTGGTGATGCCGCGGACCTGCTTGGCGATCCGATCGAGCACGGCGTTGACGAGCTTCGGCTCCTCGTCCTCGAAGAATGCCCGGGCGATCTCGACATATTCGGTGACGATCACCGGGACGGGCACGTCCTTGCGTTCGAGCAGCTCGAAGGTGCCGGCACGCAGGATGGCGCGCACGGTGCTGTCGATGCGCGACAGTGCCCAGTCGTCCTGCAAGGCCTTGGCGATCATCGGATCGATAGCCTTCTGATCGCGCACCACGCCGGCGACGATAGAACGGAACCATGAGGCATCCGCCTTGAGATAGGTGTCGCCATCGACTTCCTGTCCCAGGCGGTGGGTTTCGTATTCGCTGACCACTTCCAGCACGCCGGTTCCGCCGATATCCATCTGATACAGCGCCTGCACGGCCGCAAGGCGGGCTGCGCCACGCTGGTTGGCGGTCTTCACCGGCTGTTTGTCTTCCGTCGACATATTCGTTCAGTTACCCAGTTTCTTCTTCAGCGCGATCATCGTCAGCGCAGCGCGGGCGGCGAATCCGCCCTTGTCGTTGTCCGACCGGCGCGCACGCGCCCAGGCCTGTTCTTCATTCTCGACCGTCAGGATCCCATTGCCGATGGCCAGCGATTCGGACACGGCCAGATCCATCAATGCCCGCGAGGATTCGTTCGAGACGATCTCGAAGTGATAGGTCTCGCCGCGAATGACCATGCCGAGCGCGACGAAACCGTCATAGGCGACACCCTCCTCATCGGCGGCGTCGAGCGCCATCGAGATCGCAGGGGGGATTTCCAGGGCGCCCGGGACGGTGACGATGTCATAGGTCGCGCCCGCTTCGTCGAGTGCCGCCTTGGCGCCATCCAACAAGGCATCCGCCATGTCGTCATAGAAGCGCGCTTCAACGATCAGGAGATGCGGTGCAGATTTCTTCTTGGACATGACCTGGACCCCGGTTTTGAGGAGAAGTCCGCGCAATGTCGGACAGACGGCGGTCAAACCACGGCGCACGGGGCTTGGCAAGTGTTTTTCCGCTCGGTCGGCGCCAGCGCCGTTCGATCCGCCAAAATCGGCGAGGCCGCGCCGGGCGTGCAAAGGAACAAAAATGGCGATGCGGTGTTCTAGCGATGACCACCGCGTGATCACGCGGTCGGGAAACAACATCGAGATCGGCACGTCCGACAGGAGGTATATCATGGGTCGCGGTATTCTGCTTTGGTTTCTTGGGGTTCCGATCCCGCTCATCATTCTGATCATGCTGTTCTGGCGCTAGGAGGCAGCATGTCAATTCCCGTCAGCCCCTCTCCCACCCTGATGCCGATTGAATCTTCGGCGTCAGCGGTGTCGCTCAAGTCGATCATCGCCGGTGCGCTTGCCGCTTCCGCCATCACTCTCATTCTGACACTCATCGGCTCCGGCCTCGGCTTGACCATGGTATCACCCTGGGCGGGAGAGAGCGTATCGCTGGAAGCAATCGGCTGGACCACCGCTGTCTGGCTGGTGCTGGTGCAGTGGCTTTCGGCCGCCTTTGGTGGCTACATGACCGGCAGGCTTCGCACCAAATGGGTCGGCGTCCACACGGATGAGGTTTTCTTCCGCGATACCGCCCATGGCTTCCTGTCCTGGGCACTTTCGACCCTGCTGGTGGCCGGTCTTCTCGGTTCGGTCATCAGTTCCGCCGCTGGAACCGTCGCCGGCGCCACGGCAACGGCGGCAGGTGCCGCCGGCACAGCGGGTATCGCCGCTGCCGCGAACGTCTCGGATGAAGGTTCGGGCTTCTCGGTCGACTATTTCGCGGATGCGATCCTGCGCCCGGCCAATCCGGCCACGCCGCCTGCCGTCCAGAGCGACGAGCGCGTGACGGCCGAAGTCTCCCGCATCCTGATCAACGGCACCGTGCGTGGCGAAATGCCGGCCGATGATCGTGCCTATCTGGACCGTGTCGTCGCTTCTCGCACCGGACTTTCGGAAGCCGATGCCAAGGCCCGCGTCGATCAGACGCTCGCCAATATCGAGGCAGCGAAGACGGAAGCTCAGGAAGCAGCCGATGCAGCCAAGCAGGCGGCGACCGCCATTGCGCTTGCCGGCGCGGTCTCGCTGATGATCGGCGCCTTCATCGCCTCGGTGGCGGCAGCGCTGGGCGGACGTCAGCGCGACGAAGAAGAAGACCTCGTCGCTGTCATCTGATTGCATCTGCAGGAATGAAATACCAAGCCCGGCCGCTTCTGCGGCCGGGCTCTTTTGTTTGGAGCGTACTTGGTGTAGCCGTCAAGCTCGCTCGAAAACGTCCAGACGATCCGGTCCAAAGTGGCTCGAGCGCAACAGACGAAACCGCGCCGGCACTGTCTGCGCCGTCAGCGGTGAAGAGATGCCATCGGCACCCACCTTGGTCGCGCCCTGATATAGCTGGATCTCGTCGACCAGATCGGCGGCGAGGAAATCCCTGGCGACGCGCGCACCGCCTTCGACCATAAGGGAGGAAATCCCGCGGCTGGCGAGGGCGAACAACAAGTCATCGACCGAGGATGCGCCGACAATCTCCACACCGCAGGCCTCGAGCGCGGCTCGCTGCGACACCAGAGCGTCGGTCGCCTGTCCGTTTCTTTCACCGTCAAGACCGTCGCCACTTACAGCGCCGCAGACGACGATCAGCGGAACCGTTCGCGCCGTCCGCACGAGCTTGGAATCGAGCGGCAGGACGAGATCACGATCGAGCACGATGCGGACCGGTGAGCGGTCCTCGAGCCCTTCCAGTCGAACCGTCAACTCGGGATCATCGGCCAGAGCCGTGCCGATGCCGACAAGGATCGCATCGGTCCTCGCCCGCAGAAGCTGGACCTGGTGACGGGCCAGCGGACCGGTGATCGCGACCTGCCCGTCGCCCTTCCGGCCGATCATGCCATCCGTCGAAACGGCAAGTTTCAGAATCACATGGGGCCGGCCCTTCGTCTGACGGGTGAGGTAGCCCGCAAGCGCCCTTCTGGCCTCGGCCTCCAGAACGCCGCTCGATACCGTGATCCCACCATCCTGCAAGATCCGCAGACCCCGGCCCGACACGCGCGGATCGGGATCGGTGACGGCCACGACGACACGGGCAATGCCGGCCTGCACCAGCGCATTGGCGCAGGGCGGGGTCTTGCCGTGATGGGAACAGGGTTCGAGGGTGACATAGGCGGTCGCCCCCCTCGCCTTTTCGCCGGCATCCGCCAGCGCCTCGGTTTCGGCATGCGGCCTGCCGCCCTTGGCGGTGACGCCCCGGCCGACGATTGCGCCGTCCTTGACGATCAGGCAACCGACAGAAGGATTGGTCGAGGTTTGGCCGAGATGGCGCAAGGAGAGCTCAATCGCTTCAGCCATGAAGCGTGCATCATCCGCCGCTCCGGACATGGATCACTCCACGCCGCTGTCGCGCGAGATCTTGGCGTTGATCTCGGCGATGACGTTCTCGAAGTCCTCGGCATGGGAGAAGTCGCGATAGACCGAGGCGTAGCGGACGAAGCCGACATCGTCGAGGCTCTTCAAGGCTTCCAGCACCTGGAGACCGATCTCTTCCGAAGATATTTCCGTCTCGCCCGAGCTTTCCAGACGGCGGACGATACCGGAGACGGCGCGTTCGATGCGCTCGTTGTCGACAGGACGCTTCCTGAGCGCGATCTGGAAGGACCGCACCAGCTTGTTGCGGTCGAAGAGGACCTTGCGGCCCGTCTTCTTGACCACCATCAACTCGCGCAGCTGGACCCGTTCGAACGTCGTGAAGCGGCCACCGCAGTCGGGACAGATGCGCCGCCGGCGGATGGAGGTGTTATCCTCCGCCGGACGGGAATCCTTGACCTGGGTATCTTCCGAACCGCAGAACGGGCAGCGCATGCGCTTTCCTTACATGTAAGGGTACATCGGGAAGCGGCCCGTCAGGGCTACGACCTTCTCACGCACCGATGCTTCCACGGCAGCATTGCCCTCGTCGGAATTGGCAGCCTTCAGGCCGTCGAGAACCTCGACGATCAGGTTGCCGATCTCGCGGAACTCGGCTTCCTTGAAGCCGCGGGTGGTGCCGGCCGGCGTGCCGAGACGGACGCCGGAGGTGACGAAGGGCTTTTCCGGGTCGAACGGGATGCCGTTCTTGTTGCAGGTGACGTAGGCGCGACCGAGGGCGGCTTCGGCACGCTTGCCGGTCGCGTTCTTCTTGCGCAGGTCAACCAGCATCAGGTGGTTGTCGGTGCCGCCCGACACGATGTCGAGGCCGCCGGCGACCAGCGTCTCGGACAGCGCCTTGGCGTTCTTGACGATCTGGGCGGCGTAATCCTGGAATTCCGGCTTCAGCGCCTCGCCGAAGGCCACGGCCTTTGCGGCGATGACGTGCATCAGCGGGCCGCCCTGGAGACCGGGGAAGACGGCCGAGTTGAACTTCTTCGCCAGATCCTCGTCATTGGTGAGGATCATTCCGCCGCGCGGACCGCGCAGCGACTTGTGGGTCGTGGTGGTGGCGACGTGGCAGTGTGGGAACGGCGACGGATGCTGGTTGCCGGCAACCAGGCCGGCGATGTGGGCCATGTCGACCATGAGCCAGGCGCCGACTTCATCGGCGATCTCGCGGAAACGCTTCCAGTCCCAGATGCGGGAATAAGCGGTGCCGCCGGCGATGATCAGCTTGGGCTTGTGCTTGCGGGCGCTCTCGGCCACGGCATCCATGTCGAGCAGGTTGTCACCTTCGCGCACGCCGTAGGACACGACATTGAACCACTTGCCGGACATATTGACCGGCGAACCGTGGGTCAGGTGCCCCCCGGAGTTGAGGTCGAGGCCCATGAATGTATCGCCCGGCTGAAGGAGCGCCAGGAACACGGCCTGGTTCATCTGCGAGCCGGAATTGGGCTGGACGTTGGCGAAGTTGACGCCGAAGAGCTTCTTGGCGCGCTCGATCGCCAGTTCCTCGGCGATGTCGACGAACTGGCAGCCGCCGTAATAGCGCTTGCCCGGATAGCCTTCGGCATACTTGTTCGTCATGATCGAACCCTGCGCCTCAAGTACGGCGCGGGACACGATGTTTTCCGAGGCGATCAGTTCGATCTCGTGGCGTTGACGACCCAGTTCCTTCTCGATCGCGCCGAAGATCTCGGGATCGGTGTCGGCAAGCGTACGGGAAAAGAAAGCATCGGTGTTCGACATGACTGCGGGCTCCTGACGGTTGATGCCAAGGGGTCTTAGCGCTCCGTTTCGGCAAGGGCAATACGGGACGCGACATTTGCGCATCAAACAGCGCAGGCGCACGGAACGCGCGGTGTTGCGGCGTATGCGCGAGAGGAGGTAGAACACGCACGGCGCAATAGAAAGGCGACGATCCGCAGGACCGCCGCCTCTTATTCTACCCTAGCTGCCCAACATGGCCCTCGCCGCATTTATTGCGGCAAGATGTCGTCTTCGACCGAGCCGGCCGAGGTTTCAACGCCGATATTGGCCTGAAGGGCAAGCTGCGCATTGCCGTCGATGGCATAGATGTCGTCGCGGAACTGAACGATATTGTCCTTGGCCGACCATGCGGAAATATAGACCCAGTGCACGCCCACCTCGTCGGTCAGCGCGATCGGCGTATTGACGCGGGTGGCGATCACACGCTCGATCTCCTGGCGGCTCCAACCGGGCGTGTTCTTCAGCAGCCAGACCACGAGATCGCGCACGTTCTGAACGCGCACGCAGCCCGAAGACTCGAAGCGCATCAGCTTGTTGAACAGGCCCTGTTGCGGCGTGTCATGCATGTAGACGGCATGCGTGTTGTGGAAGTTCAACTTGGTTGACGACATGGCGTTGATCTTGCCCGGGTCCTGACGGAACATCAGGTTCGGCGCCTTTTCCGCATGCCAATCGATCGTCTCCGGCGCAACCTCGTTGCCGTTGCCGTCGATCAGACGGATGGCGTTGCGGGAAAGATAGGTCGGATCCTTGCGCATCAGCGGCATGATGTCCTTCTGGACGATCGAGCGCGGGGCGGTCCAGTAAGGGTTCAGGATGACCTCGTGGATCTTCGAATCGAGTGTCGGAGAAGGACGGGTGATCGAGCCGACGATGGCCGTATTGCGCAGGGCCACCCGGTCGTCCTCGACGGCCTCGACATAGGCAGCCGGGATGTTGACGACGACATAGCGTCGCTCCAGCTGCTTGTTCATCATCTCCTGAAGGCGCTGCTGGTTGACGTTGAGCTGCATCAACCGCGTGTCGGCAGGAACGTTGAGCGCCTTCAGCGTGAACTCGCCGAGCACGCCGTCCTGCGGAAGCCCGTGACGGGCCTGGAACCGCTTGACGGCGCCGTCGACGTAGGAATCGAACGAGTTGGACATGCCCGCCGAGCGCGGCAGGTCGCCGGATATCATCAGGCGCTGGCGCAACTGCTGCACCGAGGGGTCGACCGCGCCGATCTTCAGCTTGACCGACGGATTGACCTGCGGCCAGCCGCCGTTCGCCACGATCGTCTGATACTCGGTGATCGCCTGCTGCATGTAGATGAAATTATTGGCGCTGAGCATCGGTGTGTTGGAGGTGACCGCAGCGGTGGTACGCGATGCCTTGGCATCGAACTGATCGTCCCAGTTGCCGCGCCGCGGGGCCGTGATCAGTTCATCGATGGCCGTCTGGGCGGCTGCCTGACCGGCGATGGCGGCAGCACCGGCTGCTGCGGCGCCGGTGAGCAGTGCACGGCGCGACAGGGCTACGATTCCAGACTTTTTCGACATTTTTCCTACCGTTTTCCAAATTGAACGATCCACACCATCCCATACGGAGACATGGTTAACAAATGGACGAAGAACGCCCGTCACCGCGACAAACAGCGACTTTCAGCCACGACGGATTGCAGCTTTTGCATGCAAGGCCGGTCCCATATCAATATGGCCAATTCGTGGCTCGGCAAACCGGCTGGGTTTCACGAACACGTCATCGGCATGGCTACGGATCCGGATTTCCGCCATCGATGCGGCACGGTTCGGGCGCGATCCGGCACCCTTGGGACCTGGCCGAAACGCGAGCAGGCGCCATGGCGGGCATCGCTGCCGCCTGGCGCCGTCTCGTGCTGCCGCATGACTGGAGGAAATACAGCAGGTCCTGTTCTCTTGTGGATCAGAGACGGTACATGATGCTGTCGTTCCAGAAGCGGTCGAGACGCTGCAGAAGCTTGTTCATCTGGGTGAACTCGTCGGAACCGATGCCGCCGACCTTCTGGATCGAACCGATGTGGCGCTCGTAGAGCTTGGCGACCGTCTCGGCCACTTCCTGGCCGCTCTCGGTCAGGCTGATGCGGACCGAGCGGCGGTCGATGCGCGAGCGCTGGTGGTTGATGAAGCCGAGGTCGACGAGCTTCTTGACGTTGTAGGAGACGTTCGAGCCGAGATAGTAGCCGCGCGAGCGCAGTTCACCGGCGGTCAGTTCGGAATTGCCGATATTGAAGAGCAGGAGGGCCTGGACGGCGTTGACGTCGTTGCGACCCTGGCGTTCGAACTCGTCCTTGATGACGTCGAGAAGACGGCGGTGGAGACGTTCAACGAGATGCAGGGATTCGAGATAGAGATTCCGGATCGCGTCTTCCTGGGGATCGAGCGTTGCCGGCTGCGGCTTCATCTTGGTGTTCATGTCGGTCTGCCTCACTGTTTGGGTGGCGGCTGTTGTTTTCTCCCGCCTTAGTGAGGACCATATCCAATGCGCATAAAATTCTATTTAAAACGCAGGCTTAACAGAGGCTTACCGAATGACCTCGTGGCATCAGGGTAAATCAACCCTTATCTCCTCGCCCTTGTGGCGCATTTCGAGCCAGAGCGCGAGGCGGAACACCAGATAGACGGTGGCGACAAGCACGTGCATGGTGATCGCCAGCCGGTTGTAGCCGAATATGTCGGACCACAGCCAGTACATCAGGACCTGCGCGCCGGCGCCGAGCGCCCAGATCACCGGCCCCCAGGACACCGCCATCCACAGCCCGAGCGCAGCCACCGGGAAGATCACCGCCAGGCTGCTGCCCGCGACCTTCCAGGGCAGGTCGAGCAGGTCGAAGCGCGCCCGGCCGCCGAGCGAATAGCCCACCAGCATGGCCCAGTATTGCAGCGCGAACCAAAGGCAGGCGACCGCGACCATGCGCAGGAACACCACAAAGAGGAGTTCCGTCAGGCTGCGCTTGGGTGCGTTGTGAGAATCAGGTTCCATTGCGCGAGGATATGCCGAAGGCACCGGTCGCCGCCAGCCGTAGCCGCGACCAAGCGTCGTCTTCCGTTTTGGCAATCCCTGCCGTAAGTGCTATCCACGCGCTAATCATGAGACAAGGACGAGGACTTCGCCATGCAGGACAAGACACTTCTGGTCGACGACATCACGGGTCACCGCCGGATGCGCCGCAACCGCAAGGCCGATTGGACCCGCCGTCTCGTTCAGGAAAACCGTCTGACCGTCGATGACCTGATCTGGCCGATCTTCATCATCCCCGGAGAAGGTATCGTCGAGCCGATCGCCGCCATGCCGGGCGTCAACCGCATGACGATCGACAAGGCCGTCGAAGCGGCAAAGGAAGCGGCTGACCTCGGAATCCCTGCCCTTGCCACCTTCCCCAATGTCGAGATGGACCTGCGGGACGAGACCGGCTCGCAGATCCTCGAAGCGAACAACCTGATCAACCGCGCGACCGCCGCGATCAAGAAGGCCGTGCCGAATATCGGCGTCATCACCGACGTGGCGCTCGACCCGTTCACCAGCCACGGCCATGACGGCATCCTGCGCGGCAACGAGATCGTCAATGACGAAACCGTCGAACAGATCGTTCGCGCCGCGGTGCTGCAAGCCGATGCCGGTTCCGACATCATCGCACCTTCCGACATGATGGACGGCCGCATCGGCGCAATCCGCCGCGGGCTGGACGCCGCCGGCCACCAGTCGGTCGGCATCATGTCCTACGCCACCAAGTTCGCCTCCTGCTATTACGGCCCCTATCGCGAGGCGATCTCGACCGGCGGACTGCTGAAGGGTGACAAGAAGAGCTACTATATCGACCCGGCCAACGGCACGGAGGCACTGCGCGACGCGGCCCTCGATGTCGAGGAAGGCGCCGACATGCTGATGGTCAAGCCCGGCCTGCCCTATCTCGACATCTGTTGGCGGATGAAGGAAGCCTTTGGCCTGCCGGTCTTTGCCTATCAGGTGTCGGGCGAATATGCGCAGATCAAGGCGGCTGAGGCCAATGGCTGGATCGATGGCGAACGCGCCATGCTCGAGACCCTGCTGTGCTTCAAGCGCGCCGGCTGCGATGGCATCCTGACCTATTTCGCCGTCGACGTGGCGAAATATCTGGCTGCCAAGGGCTGAGGATCGCGCCCTTCGGATTGTATTTCCTCGTTATCTCCCCATATCCATAGCTCGAAACACCAGCGGGAGCCGACGATGACCCTCGATCCGAATCCGATCTATGCTGCACCGGACGACTGGCGCGCCTATAGCGGCGTGCTGTCGCGCCGCGTCTTTGCCTTCCTCATCGACTACCTGATCGTCGCCGCGCTGTGGATTCCAGCCGCGGTTCTCGTCTTCTTCGTCGGCGTGCTGACGCTCGGCCTCGGCTTCCTGCTCTATCCGATCCTGTTCTTCATCGTTGCGGGCCTTTATTTCGGCATGTCGCTTTCCGGCCCGTCGCAGGCGACGCCCGGCATGAAGGCCATGGGTATTGCCATGGTGCGCCTCGACGGCCGACGGATCGATTTCGTCCTGGCGCTCGCCCACTTGGCGCTGTTCTGGATCCTCAACTCGGTCCTGACGCCGCTCATCCTGCTCGCCGGTCTGTTCACCGAGCGGTCGCGCCTGGTGCACGATCTGCTGCTTGGGACCGCCACCATGCGGACAGCCTGAGATCGGCTGCCGGCCGTGCCATCCGCAATTGGGTGGCCAGCGGCCGGCGCCTGTCGGCGTCATGGTTCGTGACAGACAGTTGACGTTTTCCAATCTTGCGCCATGCTGATATATATTCGATGGCGAAGGCTTCCGACCGGCGGACGATGAACACACAGGCTTCCCCTTCCCCGCAATTCTACCTCACGGCGCCGGCGCCGTGTCCTTACCTGCCGGGCGAGATGGAGCGGAAAGTCTTCACCCATCTGGTCGGGCCGCGCGCCACGGAAATGAACGACCTGCTGACGCAGGGAGGTTTCCGCCGCTCGCAGAACATCGCCTACCGGCCCGCCTGCGAGGGCTGTCGCGCCTGCGTCTCGGTCCGCGTCCTGGTGGACGAGTTTGAACCGACACGCTCCCTTCGGCGCGTTCAGTCGGAGAATCGCGACATCGTCTCGACGGTTTTTCCCGCCCAGCCCTCGACCGAGCAATTCTCGCTGTTTCGCACCTACCTCGATCATCGTCATCAACAAGGCGGCATGTCGGACATGTCAGCGCTCGACTATGCCATCATGGTCGAGGACACTCATGTCCAGACGCGGCTCATTGAATACAGGCTTCGTAGCCCCGGCGACGGCCTGAACCTGCAGCCGAAGGGTGAACTGGTTGCCGTGGCGCTGTCCGACCTGATGAGCGACGGCCTGTCAATGGTCTACTCCTTCTTCAATCCGGCCATGGTCAAGCGCTCGCTCGGCACGATGATGGTGCTCGACCATGTCAAGCGCGCCAAGGCGCTCGGCCTGCCTCATGTCTATCTCGGCTACTGGGTGAAGGGCTCGCACAAGATGGATTACAAGACCCGCTTCCAGCCGCAGGAACATTTGACCAATCAGGGATGGGAAAGATACCAGCCGAACGATGGCGATGACGATGGTGGTGCCGACCAGGAATGAGGCGATGGGGGTATGACCCGCACCGGCGGAATTACGTCCCTACGTCACGCCACGAGTACCGCGTCTACCGGTCGGCGCGGAGAATAGGGCATTTCCGGCGCATGGCCGAAGCGCAGGACGACATCCGTCCTTCGCGATCCAAGACCCGCCAATGCGGCCATTTCATTGCGCAGTTCAGGCACTTCGACAGGCTGGTTGACGAAGGCGGTCTTTACGCCCAGCGCGGTGGCAGTCAGGCAGAACCGCTGGCACGCACGCCCGACGGCGATCCATCCGGCCGGCCCTTCGTCCCGCGCAGCGAACACGGCGACGCCGGCCGAGCTATTCATGTGACGCGCATATTTGTCGGCTTCGCTTTTGGGCTTGAACGCCAGATCGAAGGCGATCGGCCCCAACCATTCGGGCAAGGGCGGGTTGCCGCTCGCCGGTGCATAGAGCCCGTCGCCTCGCTCCATCGCTGCCGATGGACTGAAGCGCAACCAGTCCTTCAACTCCCGCATGAAGGCGGGGTCGGCCATCTGAACGTCATTGCCGGCGATAACGAGGTCGCGCACCCGATCGACGGTCGACCGCTCGTTAAGCAGAACGATGTCGACGCCCTCGACTGTCGCGCTGTCTGAAAGCCGCTGCAGATGATCGAAGCTCACGGGAGTTCCGTCATAGAGACTGCGGGTCGACTGGCGGACGGGAATGGCGCGGAAAAGCTCAAGAGTTGCCGGATCGGCCGTGCCCGGTTGCGGCGAGAAGGTGAAGGTCGCGCCGCCCTCCCCCTCGATCACCATCTCACCGGATCGCCCCGTCGCTCTTGCGGCGATCTCCAGGTTCTCTATCGCGCAGCCAAGGCTGACATAGAGGTGATGGTCGTCCGGATCGACCACCGGTGTGCGCCGGGAAAAGTCCGGCAGGACAGCAATGGCCTGCCCACTCTCGCGAAACAGCCAGGGCTGGGTATTGTGGCCGTTGGCGGCAAGGGTAGCGTAGCGGATCAGATCCCGGGACGCCGCTTGCGGTTTGGGCGGTTCCCGCAATTGGGCGGCATAGGCGGTATAGTGGCTGCTCGCCAGCCTCATCGACAAGACCGTGCCCACCCCGCCAGCAGTCAGGATCGCCGCTCCACCTGTCAGTATCCCACGCCGTGTCAGCATTGGCCGTCTCCTGAATATCCGCGGGCGAGCATAGAGTGGCAAGACGACACCGCGTTGACCGCGGTCAAGTGCATCGACGAGTAACCCGCATCGCGTGTGCCATGTGTTCTTTACCGACCCTACGCCCCATGTTATAACCTTGTTGCAACACAAGGACCAACACGATGAACGTCATCATTCGCAAGATCGGCAATTCCGAAGGTATCATCATCCCGAAGGAAATCCTCGACCGTCTGGGCTTGAAGGCGGGGGACAGCTTGGCGCTGTCAGAAAGCCAGAATGGCTTGCTGATGAAACCGATGGATGACGACTTCGCGCGTCAGGTCGCGCATGCCGAGCGCTTCATGGACAAGTACAAGACCGCCCTGAAGAAACTCGCCGAATGAGCAGCTTCTTCTTCATTTCCCGGCCGGTCGTCGAGACCCTGCACCAGATGCAGATTGAACGCTTCGGCGGAGCCTACGGCCTGCGCGACGAAGGCGCGCTCGAATCTGCCCTTGCCCGCCCCGTAAACCGGGAGGCGTACGGGTGTGACGATGTCAACGAATTAGCCGCCGCCTATCTGTTCGGCCTGGCCAAGAACCATGCTTTCATTGACGGAAACAAGCGCATAGCGATCGTGACCGCCGCTGTCTTCCTGATGGAAAACGGCTACGAGATCAACGCCACGGACGCGGAGCTCTACGCCTTCGTCCTTTCCGTGGCCGCGGGCGAGATCGACGAGGAAGGCGCGACGCGGTTCCTGAAGGATCACACCGTCGCGCTTTCCTGACCCGAGCGAAATCAGCCGGAGAATTTGCCGCTGCGCGGGAAGCCCTTGGGCACGGTGCGGCCGGCCGAGGCGCGGTCGCCCTGCCATTCGATCAGTTCGTCCTTGGTCTTGGTGAACATCCGGGCGGCACTGTCTTCCCAGGTCAGGCCGTCGGCAATCGCGAAACACTTGATGTCGGAAATGCCGCCATCCTTGTAGCGCTGCAGGCGAACGCCCTTGCCGCGCGCCATCTCCGGGACCTGCGCCAGCGGGAAAACGAGCATCTTGCGGTTCTCGCCGACCACGGCGACGTGGTCGCCCGCCACCGGCACGACCAGCTTCATCTCGTCCGGCATGCCGACATTCATCACCTGCTTGCCCTTGCGGGTATTGGCGACGATCTCGTTTTCGGCAACGACGAAGCCGTTGCCGGCGGTCGAGGCAATGAGCAGCTTGCGACTCGGATCATGGACGAAGGCGGTCAGCACGTCCTGGTCGTTTTCCATGTCGACCATGATGCGCAAGGGTTCGCCATGGCCGCGTCCGCCGGGCAGCTTGTCGCCGCCCATCGTGTAGACCTTGCCGCCCGTCGTCACCAGCAGGATCTTGTCGGTGGTCTGTGCCGGGAAGGCCACGCGAAGCGCGTCGCCCTCCTTGAAAGTCAGGCTGGTGGTGTCGGAAATATGGCCCTTCAGGGCGCGGATCCAGCCCTTTTCCGAGATGACGACCGTGATCGGTTCCTTCTCGATCATCGCCTGCTGGATCGCCTCGACATCAGCGACCGGGGCATTGGAGAAGGTGGTGCGCCGGCGGCCGAGATCGGTCGCCTTGGCATACTTCTTCTTGACCTCGCCGATCTCCCAGGAGACCGTTTGCCACTGCTTGTCGTCGGAGGCGAGCAGCGTCTCGATTTCCGCCTTTTCCGCCGACAGGGACTCATGCTCCTTGCGGATCTCGAACTCTTCGAGCTTGCGCAAGTTCCTGAGCCGCATGTTGAGGATGGCTTCAGCCTGGTTGTCGGTCAGCGTGAACCGCTCGATCAGGACCGGTTTCGGCTCGTCCTCCTCGCGGATGATGCGGATCACCTCGTCGAGGTTGAGATAGGCGATGAGCAGGCCGCCTAGGATCTCGAGCCGCCGGTCGATTGCCGCCAGGCGGAACTTCGAGCGACGAACGAGGACGTCCTTGCGATGTGCCAGCCACTCGGAAAGCACCTCGTTGAGCGCCATCACCTTCGGCACCTTGCCCTGGCTGAGCACGTTCATGTTGAGCGGGATGCGGCTCTCAAGCTCGGTCAGCTTGAACAGCGATTCCATCAGCAGCGTGGCATCGACGGTGCGGCTCTTCGGCACCAGAACGATGCGCACATCCTCGGCCGATTCATCGCGCACGTCCTCGAGCAACGGCAGGCGGCGGGCGATCAGAAGCTCGGCGATCTTCTCGATCAGGCGCGACTTCTGGACCTGGAAGGGGATCTGCGTAACGACGATCTGGTAGCCGCCGCGACCGAGATCCTCGGTTTCCCAACGGGCGCGGACGCGAAAACCGCCACGGCCGGTACGGTAGGTCTCGATCATGCTCTCGCGGCTTTCGACCACGATACCGCCTGTGGGCAGGTCCGGTCCCTCGATGCCGCCCCTTTGCGGATTCGCCGGATCGGCCAGCAGTTCCTCGACGGTCGCGCCGGGATTCTTGATCAGGTAGAGCGCCGCGTCGCAGATCTCGTGGACATTGTGCGGCGGGATCGAGGTCGCCATGCCGACGGCGATGCCCGAGGCACCGTTGGCCAGAAGGTTCGGGAAGGCGCCCGGCAGCACGACCGGCTCCTCGTCTTCCTCGTTATAGGTCGGGCGGAAGTCGACCGCGTCCTGGTCGATGCCTTCGAGCAGAAGTGCCGCGACATCGGTCATGCGCGCTTCGGTGTAACGATAGGCGGCAGCTGAGTCGCCGTCGATATTGCCGAAATTGCCCTGCCCGTCGACCACCGGATAGCGCTGGGAGAAATCCTGCGCCAGCCGCACCAGCGCGTCGTAGACCGACTGGTCGCCGTGCGGGTGGAACTTACCGATGACGTCACCGACGATACGGGCGCATTTCTTGAACGCCGAGTTCGGACGGATGCCCATCTCGCTCATCGCGTGGATGATGCGCCGATGCACCGGCTTCAGCCCGTCGCGCACATCGGGCAGCGCCCGGTGCATGATCGTCGACAAGGCATAGGCGAGATAACGCTCCTCGAGCGCCGCCTTCAGATCGATCGGTTGAATGTGGTCGCCGCCGTCATCGGGCGGAATAAGACTTTTCCCCATGGCATCCAACTAGACGAGATGACCGCAAACAGCAAGGAATCCCGGCATTCTGGCTGTGGATTACCGCGGATGTGACAACAGTCACGGCAGCCGGAAAGTAAGGCTGCGCGACGCAAGGAAAGCAGTGGAAGTTTCCGTGCCAGGCCATATAAGGTTTGGCACAAATATACTGCGCCGAATTTCACCCGTTCCGATGAAAGGATCGTTCCATGACCCGAATTCGCTTCAAAGGGCTCCTGTTGGCAGGCGCCGCATCCGCCGCTCTCTCCGGGCAGGCCTTCGCGGCCCTCGACGGCCAGGACCTGCTTGCCAAGATCAACGCCGCCTATGCCGCCGGAAGCGGCGTGCTGAAGGCCGAATCGATCGAGGTCAACGGCGATGACGTCGTGCTCAAGGGCACGACCTTCACCGCCACCGGCCCGCAGGAGAAGTCCATCGCGCTGGGTAATCTGACGCTGCAGGACGTGACCGAGGCAGACGGCGGCGCCTATCATATCGATCGCATCGAATTCCCCGAGGTCAATGTCACCGAGGAGAAGAGCAGCATCAACGTCAAGGATCTCTACCTCGCCGGCGTCGTCGTTCCGGGCAGCACGGCGGGCGAAGGCCTGTCTTCGATGATGATGTACGAAGAGGCCAGTAGCGGCCCGATCACCGTGACGACGGATGGCAAACAGGTTTTCGCCGTTGAAAAGGCGAGCGGCTCAGTCGCGCTCGCCGAAGACGAAAGCTCGCTTTCCTTCGAAGGCACCGTCACCGGTATCAAGGCCGATCTCTCCAGCATCGAGGACGCCGAGGGCAAGGAGGCAATCAACGCGCTCGGCCTGCAGACGATCAATGGCGAGATCAGCGTCAGTGGCAATTGGGAACCGGTATCCGGCACGGTCAACCTTGAAGACTATACATTGGACTTCGCCGATGTCGGCAGCTTGTCCCTGTCCTTCGCGCTGACCGGCTATACGATGGATCTCGTCAAGCAGTTGCAGGAAACCGCCCGAACCATGCAGGCCGATGCGAACAACGAACAGGCCCAGCAGGCAGCCGGCATCGCCATATTCGGCCTGATGCAGCAGATGTCGTTCCAGAGCGCGCAGATCAGCTTCGAAGACGCCGGCATCACCGAGCGCGGTCTCGATTATGCAGGCAAGCAGCAGGGGTCGAACGGCGAACAGATGGCGCAGATGGTCAAGGGCATGCTGCCAATCCTGCTCGCCCAGGCCAAGCTCGGCGCACTGCAGAACCAGGTGTCCGAAGCGGTCAACGCCTTCATCGACGATCCGCAGAACATCACCATCACGGCCGAGCCGGAGAAGGAAGTGCCCTTCCCGATGATCATGGGTGCCGCAATGGGCGCGCCGGAGAGCGTGCCCGCCCTGCTCGGCGTCTCCGTCACCGCGAACGAATAGCGGCTTTCCCGCGATCCCGAACCAGTCTCCGCTCCCGGCCTCCGTGGCCGGGCGCGACAGTATATCCAGGGCTTGCACATTGACCGGCGCGCGGCATTCGCTAAGGCTAGCCCGAAGGATCTACCGCCTCAACGGCCACACTTGCGGAACGAAACATCATGCTCGGCTGGCTTCAGCGCCCCGTCAACATCTCCGAGAGGCTCGAAGGGCACGACTTCGAGCCGGCCCATGCCGACTACTACGACGGCAAGCCCAATCGCCCGCTCAACCTGCTTCTGCAGGCACGAACCGACTTCCTGTCCGTCTGGCGGGTCGGCGATTTCAAGGAGAAGGTCAGCTCGATCCGGATAATGGGGCGGCAGATCGTTCTGGTGAACTCGCCCGATCTGATCCGCCATGTCGTGGTCAATCGCCACGACAATTTCGAACGCAAGTCCCCGCAGATGCGGCGCGCGCTCGAGTATCTGCTGGGCGACGGCCTGTTCATCTCGGATGGCGAAACCTGGAAGCAACGCCGCTCGCTGGTCAACGACATCGTCCACCGCAACCGCGTGCCGGCCTTTGGTCCGGTGATGGAGAAGACGGCGAGCGAAATGGTCGAGCGCTGGAACTCCATGCCCGACGGCACCGAGATCAACGTGCTGCACGAAATGGCGGGGCTCACCGCCGAGATCATTTCCCGCAGCGTGTTCGGCAACCAGCTCGGCCGCGAGAGCGCCGACGCCATCACCGACAGCTTTTCCAGCTACCAGTCGCTGATCGATTCGGTAAACCTCGGCTATTTCATCGGTTTCGACGAAGGCCTGCCCGTGCTGCGCACGCCCTCACTCAAGCGGTCCGTCAAGCGCATCCATGACCTGATCGACAAGGTGGTCGAGGATCACCTCGCCGGTCGCGGTGACCACAGTTCCATGGTCGATCTCTTGATCCGCCGCCAGCAGCGCAATCCGGAACTCAACCTCGACATGGTCGCGCTTCGCAACGAGGCAGCCACCATTTTCATGGCCGGCCACGAGACGACGGCCGCCACCCTCACCTGGGCCTGGTACCTGCTGTCGCAGGCGACTTGGGTGGAGCGTCAAGTGCATGACGAGATCGCCCGCGTCTGCGGCGACCGCGTACCGACGATCGACGACGTGCCCCAACTCGACTGGTGCCGCGCCGTGATCAACGAGACGCTCAGGCTCTATCCGCCGGTGCCGATCCTCGCCCGCCAGGCCAAGGAAAAAGATCGGATCGGCGACATCGACGTGGCGCCCGCCTCGCTTGTCCTGATCGTGCCCTGGCTGCTGCACCGCACGCCGAGCCTGTTCGAACAGCCGCATCACTTCAAGCCGGAGCGCTTCCTCGGCGACAACCGGCCGAAGCCCTACAGCTTCATCCCCTTTGCCAGCGGGCCGCGCGTCTGTCCCGGACAGCATTTCGGCGAGACCGAGGCGATCCTGTGCCTCGCCATCCTGGCGCAGAAGTTCAGCCTCAGGCTTCGTCAGGGCCACAAGGTGGAACCGCATTGCCGCCTGACGCTGCGGCCGAAGGGCGGCTTGCCGGTCACGCTGCATCGCCGGGGAGCTTCGAGCCAATGACAGAGCAGGACGCGCCGGCAAGGTCGGCAGGGGCAAGTGCTAAACCGGACATCGCCAAGCGCAAGGCCTGGCGGTTCAGCCGGCCCGACGCGCCGGGCTTCGCCGACTTCATGGCGGGCGGCAAGGCTCGCAAGGCTTTCGTCAAGTACTGGCTTAACGACAATGTCTGGAACGGGCTGCATCTTGCCGGTCACTACGGCATGAAGCTGATGCCGATGGATGTCTGTTCCAATTTCGGCGCCCGCCTCGGCCTCTTCGCCCTGCCCCGTTATCACAAGGTGGCGCAGAGACGGGCGCGGGCGACGATCGCCCGGCTCTGCCCGCAGATGAGCGAGGCCGAGCGCGAAGCGCTCTACATAGAGAACTGCAAGGCGCAAGGCCGGCTGATGACCGAGTTTTCGGTGGTCAACCGCATCGCCCGGCAACCGGAACGCATGGTGCTGCACAATCCGGAATACATCCAGGACGCGGCCAAGGCCGGACCGATCATCATCGTCGGCATGCATCTCGGCAATTGGGAGATCGGCCCGATCATCCTGCGCCAGATCGGCGTCCAGCCCTATACGTTCTACGTTCCCCCGGTCGAGCGGGCCAAGGCCTGGATCGCCGAGCGGGTCCGCAGCAAGACCGGCCTTCGCTTCATTCCGCCCGGCATGCAGGGCATTCGCCCGGCGGTCAGCCTGCTGAAGAAGGGCGGCGTCGTCTCGGTCTTTGCCGACGAGGCCTTTGCCGGCAAGATCCGCGGTCCATTGTTTGGCCGGGCGCCACATCTCGAGGGCAATATCGCGCTGACCATTCGCCTGGCGCGAATGACCGGGGCGACGATCTGCCCCTGGTACAATGTGCGCAGGAGTGACGGCTTCCGCTTCGACGCCTATGCACTGCCGCCGTTCAAGCTGCCGGCGGAAGCAAAGCCCGGCGAGCGGCTGGTGGAAGACATCAAGCTGTTGAATGCGGTGATCGAGCCGGTCGTGCTCACCCATCTCGACCAGTGGTACTTCCTCGACAACGCCCTGCCATCGTGATTCAAGGCGCGCCGTCAGCCTGTTGATCCATAACGACAAAACCCCGATCGCGTCGGCGACCGGGGTTTCGAAAGGCTACAGGGTCAAAGGACCGATCAGTCCTTCTTCGGCTGCGGCACGACCCGCAGCGCCAGTTCGCGCAACTGCGTCGGGGTCGCCGGCGAAGGCGCGTTCATCAGCAAGTCCTGCGCCTGCTGGTTCATCGGGAACAGCGAGATTTCGCGCAGGTTCTTCGCACCGACGAGCAGCATGACGACGCGGTCGATGCCGAAGGCGCAGCCGCCGTGCGGCGGGGCGCCGTACTGGAAGGCGCGGTAGAGGCCGCCGAAGCGCTCTTCGACGTCAGCCTGACTCAAGCCCACCTTCTCGAAGGCCTTGACCATGAGTTCGGGCGACTGGTTACGAATCGAACCGGAAGCGATTTCGAAGCCGTTGCAGACCGCATCATACTGATAGGCCTTGAGCGACAGCGGATCCTGGCTCTCCAGCGCTTCAAGGCCACCCTGCGGCATCGAGAAGGGGTTGTGGGCGAAGTCGATCTTCTTTTCTTCCTCGCTCCATTCGTAGAACGGGAAATCGACGATCCAGCAAAGTTCGAAACGGTCGCGGTCGACGAGGTCCAGTTCCTCGCCGGCGCGGGTGCGGGCTTCGCCGGCAAACTTGTAGAATTTCGCCGGATCGCCGGCGACGAAGAAGCAGGCGTCGCCTTCATCCAGGCCAAGCTGCGTGCGGATCGCTTCGGTGCGCTCCTCGCCGATGTTCTTGGCGAGCGGGCCGGCCCCTTCGAGCACGGCACCTTCCTGGCGCCAGAAGATGTAGCCGAGTCCCGGCTGGCCGGTCGACTGCGCCCAGGCGTTCATGCGGTCGCAGAAGGCGCGCGAACCGCCGGTCTTGGCCGGGATTGCCCAGACTTCGACCTTGGGGTTGGAGGCGATCATGTTGGCGAACACCTTGAAGCCGGAACCGGCGAAATGCTCGGTCACTTCCTGCATCTCGATCGGGTTGCGCAGGTCCGGCTTGTCGGAGCCGTACTTGCGGATCGCGACATCGTAGGGAATACGCGGCCACTGCTTGGTGACCGGCTTGCCATCGGCAAACTGCTCGAACACCTGGGTCATGACCGGCTCGATGGTTTCCCAGACATCTTCCTGGGTGACGAAGCTCATTTCCAGGTCAAGCTGGTAGAACTCGCCCGGCAGGCGGTCGGCGCGCGGGTCTTCGTCACGGAAGCAGGGTGCGATCTGGAAATAGCGGTCGAAACCGGCGACCATCAGCAGCTGCTTGTACTGCTGCGGGGCCTGCGGCAGGGCGAAGAACTGGCCCTCGTGGATGCGGCTCGGGACGAGGAAGTCGCGTGCGCCTTCCGGCGAGGAAGCGGTCAGGATTGGCGTGGTGTATTCGGCAAAGCCGATATCGCCCATGCGACGGCGCATGTCGGAGATGATCTGCGTGCGCTTGACGATGTTCTTGTGCAGCGTGTCGCGGCGCAGGTCGAGGAAGCGGTACTTGAGGCGCACGTCTTCCGGATAGTCCGGCTCGCCGAAGACCGGCAGCGGCAGTTCCTTGGCGGCCGAGAGAACCTCGATTTCCTGAGCGTAGAGTTCGATCTCGCCGGTCGGCATGGTCTTGTTGACCGTGTCCTCGGTGCGGGCCTTGACGAGGCCGTCAATGCGGATCACCCACTCGCCGCGCACGGTTTCGGCCAGCTTGAAGGCCGGGCTGTCGGGATCGGCCACCACCTGGGTAATGCCGTAATGGTCGCGCAGGTCGATAAACAGCACGCCGCCATGGTCGCGGACGCGATGGACCCAGCCGGAAAGCCGGACGGTGGAACCGACATCGGACTTGCGGAGAGCGGCACAGGTGTGGCTGCGGTAACGGTGCATGGTTTTATCCTGCATATTCTTTGAAGGGGTCCGGCAAGGGCACGGAATCTCGGGCTTTAAATCGCGCGGACAAGCGCATGACGCGCCCGATTTGTCAAGGCTGAAGGCTTTCGTGCGGCAGGGCAATTGCCAAGGTCAATCGATTTTCGTGATGGCTTCATTCACGACGTGAACTGTTTTCGTTGCACGGGCACAGATACAAGATGAACGGCGTCCGGGCGATTCCGAGTCGCGCCTCAACCTGCCCGAATAGGCCTTCATGTCATCGCTGCGCCCGCTCATCCCCCTGCTTGCCACCGCCGGCATCCTGATCGGTGGCAACGGCCTGCAGGGAACCTTCATCTCGCTGCGGGCGCTTGAGGAAGGCTTTTCGACCTCGATGATCGGCGTGGTCGGCACCGGCTACAATATCGGTTTTGCCATCGGCTGCATCTATGTCACCCGGCTGATCCGGGCGACCGGCCATATCCGCACCTTCTCGGCGCTCGCCGCCATCGCTTCCGCCGCCTCGATCCTGATGCTGCTGTTCATCGATCCGACCGCCTGGTTCCTGATGCGCCTCGTCCAGGGCATCTGTTTTGCCGGACTGTTCGCCGTGGTGGAAAGCTGGCTGAACGCCAAGGTGACCAATTCCACCCGTGCCCGGACCCTGTCGATCTATCGCTTCGTCGATCTGGGCGCCGTCACGCTGGCCCAATATGCCATCCCGGCCGTCGGCATCGGCGGCTTCGAGCTGTTCGTCATCATCTCCATGGCGCTGACGCTGTCGCTGGTACCGATCTCGCTGACCGACCGCTCCAGCCCTGAAGCGCCGGAAGACGTGCGCTTCGACATCCGCGTGCTGTGGAAGGTGTCGCCGCTGGCGACGGTCGGCTGCATCGTCGTCGGGCTGACCAATTCCAGCTTCCGCTCGCTGGGTCCGATCTATGCCGACGGCATCGGCATGTCGGTGACGGCAATCGCCACCTTCATGAGTGTCGGAATCTTCGCCGGGGTGGTGCTGCAATATCCGCTCGGCCATTATTCCGACAAGCTCGATCGACGGCTGATCATCCTGGTCGCCACCTTCGGCGCCTTCGCTTCGGGACTGTTCCTGGCCTTTGTCGCCGGGACCAATGCCTGGCTGAATTTCGCCGGCATCTTCGCCTTCGGGGCCTTTGCCATGCCGCTCTACTCGCTCTGTTCCGCCCATGCCAACGACCATGCGGCGCCCGGCCAGCATGCCCTGGTTTCGGCCGGCACCCTGTTCTTCTGGTCGATCGGTGCGGTGATCGGCCCGCTGTTCGCCTCCTTCATGCTCGACCTGTTCGGCCCGCAGGCGCTGTTCATCTACATGGTCGTCGTGCTTTTCGGTTTCATGGCCTATACGCTGAGCCGCATGATGGTGCGCGAGGGCGTCCCGGCCTCCGAGCGCCGCATGGGTTTCCGCAACCTGCTGCGCACCTCGACCTTCTTCAACAAGCTGGCCGCACCGCCGTCCGACAAGGGCGATTGATCACCCTCACCGAGAGTGGGAAAGCCAGGATGACCGGGGATCCGCGGATCGTTCGAGACGACGGCATGGTTGACAACTGTCAACGCATGCCGCGGGATGGCATAGTCCCGACGCTTCCATCCTGCAGCGCCGTCGCGCCATAAGGAGCCACGCCTTGCCAAACCTCGCCGCCACGATGACCGTGCTCGAGCCCTATCCCGATCTCTATGCCTATTACGACGGCCGGATCGTCGGAAAGCGCCTTTACTCCGAGGCAAAGAACTGGCTCGACGACGGCGCCTATTCGCTCGGCATCGCCACTTACGCCCTGGTCGCCGGCCATGAGGCGATCGTCTACGACAGCCATACGTCGCTCGACCATGCCCGCGCGGTGCGCGACCACCTCGAAGGGCTGGGCGTCACGGCCATGCGCCTCGTGCTCAGCCACTGGCACACCGACCATATTGCCGGCAATGCGATCTTCGCCGATTGCGAAATCATCGCCAACCGACTGACGGCAAAGGCGCTGATCGAGAAGGTCAAGACACTCGCGCGCAAGACGCCGCCGATCAATCCCGTGGTCATGCC
Source organism: Ciceribacter sp. T2.26MG-112.2 (assembly GCF_900492205.1). Classification (GTDB taxonomy): domain Bacteria; phylum Pseudomonadota; class Alphaproteobacteria; order Rhizobiales; family Rhizobiaceae; genus Allorhizobium; species Allorhizobium naphthalenivorans_A. The sequence goes on along the minus strand of NZ_UEYQ01000003.1, from coordinate 239,308 downwards.
GAACCGGCTGTTCGACCGGCAGATGACCCTGACGCTCGGCGAACGGACGTTCGAACTTCTGCAATTCGACATTCACAGCGCCGATGGGACCGTGCTGTTCCTGCCGGACGAGGGCATAGTTCTGGCCGGAGATACGCTCGAGGACACCATCACCTACATCTCCGAGCCCGAGCATATCGCCACCCACATCGCCGAACTCAATCGGCTGAAGACCCTACCGATCCGCCGCATCCTGCCGGACCATGGCGCACGCGAGCGGATCGCCGCCGGCGGCTATGCGCCAAGCCTGATCGACGCCAATCGCGACTACCTGCAAAGGCTGCTCGATCGCGCCGAAGACCCGGCCCTCGACAGCCTCTCCCTGCGCGACTTCGTGGCCGAGGATATCGACGCCGGGCGGATCATCTATTTCGAACCCTACGAAGAAGTCCACCGAGCCAACATCGCGGAAGTGCGCAAGGCGCGCGGCATCGATGCCGCCGACCAAGGCTGACCTATCAGCCACGCGGAAAAGCCGTGGGTCAACGCCCCGGCAAGGCCCGCAGGGCGCCGGTTGTATTGACATCGCCGGTCGAAAGGGGAACTAAGGTTGATCCACTCCAGTTCATGACCGAGCCCCAATGATCGAGACCACTGCCGCATTAGAAGAAGCCTGCCTGAAGCTCGCCCAATCGGATTTCATCACCATCGACACCGAGTTCCTGCGCGAAACGACGTTCTGGCCGGAACTCTGCCTGATCCAGATGGCGAGCCCCGATCTCGAAGTGATCGTCGATCCGCTGGCCAAGGGCCTCGATCTTTCGCCCTTCTTCACGCTGATGGCCGATACATCGGTGATCAAGGTATTTCATGCCGCCCGCCAGGACATCGAAATCATCTTCCATCTCGGCAACCTGATCCCGCATCCGATCTTCGACACCCAGGTCGCAGCAATGGTCTGCGGCTTCGGCGACAGCGTCTCCTACGACCAGCTGGTGCAGAAGGTAAAGAACGTCCATATCGACAAGACTTCGCGCTTCACCGACTGGAGCCGCCGGCCGCTGTCGGAAAAGCAGCTCGACTATGCGCTGGCCGACGTCACCCACCTGCGCGACGTCTATCTGAAGCTCAAGGAAGAACTCGACCGCGAGGGCCGTGCCGCCTGGCTGACCGAGGAAATGGCGATCCTCGAATCCCGCGAGACCTACGACCTTCATCCCGACGACGCCTGGCAGCGGCTGAAAATGCGGCTGCGCAAGCCGCAGGAACTGGCCGTCATGCAATATGTCGCCGCCTGGCGCGAACGCGAAGCGCGCAATCGCAACGTCCCGCGCTCGCGCGTGCTGAAGGATGATGCGATCTACGAGATCGCCCAGCAGCAGCCGAAGGACACCGAAGCGCTGGCAAGGCTGCGCACCATCCCGAAGGGCTGGGAACGCTCTGCCTCGGGTGCGGCGATCGTCGAACAGGTCAATGCGGCGCTTGCCTTGCCGAAGTCGGACATGCCGCATGTCCAGCGCCACAGCCACGCCCCCGAGGGCGCCCAGGCCGCCGTCGAGCTGTTGAAGGTGCTGCTCCGTCTTACCTCGGAGAAACATGGCGTCGCCTCGAAGGTGATCGCCAATACCGAGGATCTGGAAAAGATCGCCGCCGAGGGCGAAAAGGCCGATGTCCAGGCCATGCATGGCTGGCGGCGCGAACTGTTTGGCGATGTCGCGCTGAAGCTGATTTCCGGTGGGGTCGGCCTGCGCTTCGTCGACAAGCGCGTCGAAGCGGTGGAATTCTGAGCCCCGCAGGCTAGCGAAAGAGGACGGGATCGATGGAACTCCCCGCCCCGCTCAAGGCCGCCGTCGAGCAGATGCTGGCGCATGAACCGATCGAGCGTCTGGCCCGCGCCAGCGAAAAACTCTCCGATCGCTATCGGCGGGAGGTGCGCGACGGCAAATTCCATCTCGATGGCGAGCTTGCCGCCAAAGCCTATCTCGCCACCCGCCTGCCGGCGACCTATGCCGCGGTTCGCGCTGCGCTCTCCATGGTCGAAGAGGCGTCCGCCGATTTCCAGCCGACGAGCCTTCTCGATTTCGGCGCCGGGCCCGGCACGGTGTTCTGGGCGGCCACAGATGTGTGGTCGGAACTGGATCGTGCCACCCTCGTCGAGGCGAGCCCCGCCATCCGCTCGGTCGGCGCGGCTTTGGCGAAGCACTCGAACGTCGTGACGGACTGGCTCGCCGGCGACATCACCGGCACCGTCCCGCCGCTCGAACCGGCCGACCTCGTGACGCTGGCCTATGTGCTGGACGAGATTGCCGAGACGGCCATTGGAAATGTCGTCAAGCGTCTCTGGGATCTGACCGACCATACCATCGTCATCGTCGAACCGGGCACGCCGGCCGGATGGCGGCGCATTCTTGCGGCGCGGCAGGTGCTGATCGACGCGGGTGCCGAGATTGTTGCGCCCTGTCCGCATGCGAAAGCCTGTCCGATCACGGCACCCGACTGGTGCCATTTCTCGCGCCGGGTCGCGCGCTCGCGGGTTCACCGGCTTTCCAAGGGGGCCGAAGTGCCGTGGGAAGACGAGAAATACATCTTCATCGCCGCCTCGCGCCAAGCCGCTACGCCGCCCGCCGCCCGCGTGCTCGCGCCGCCGCGCACGTCGAGCGGACTGGCCAGGCTGAAGCTCTGTCTTGCCGACGGTCGCGCCGAGGAACTGACCGTCAGCCGCCGCGACGGCGCCGTGTTCAAGGAGGCCCGTCGCGCCGACTGGGGCGATGCTTTCGAACTGGAGAGCGGGGACGTTAGCGATGACGACGACGCTTGATGGCGAGACCGCCGACCGCTTCGCGCGGATCGCCCTTGGCCATGTCGAGCGCGAATACCCGCACAAGCCCGGCCATGTGCTTGCCGGGGAGAGCGATGTGCAAAGCCCACGCGAAAGGCATCCGGTCTTCTTCGGCAGCTTCGACTGGCATTCCTGCGTGCACGGCTACTGGATGCTTGTCCGTTTGCTCAACCGTTTTCCCGACATGCCATCGGCCGAGGCGATCCGCGCGCTGCTCAACCGCCGGCTGACGGGTGAGAGCATCGCCGGCGAATGCGCCACCTTCGATCGCCCGATGAATCGCGGCTTCGAGCGGTCCTATGGCTGGGGCCGGCTGCTGAAACTGGCCGCGGAACTGGAGGCGGCCGAAGACCGCCGCTTCGCCCGGTCCCTGCGGCCACTGACAGACCGGATCGTCGGGCGCTTCTGCGAATTCCTGCCGCTCGCCACCTATCCGGTGCGGGTCGGCACGCATTTCAACACGGCCTTCGCCCTTCGCCTCGCCGCCGACTATGGCAATGCGGTTGGTGACGAAAGCTTCATCGATCTGCTGCGCATGACGGCGCTCCGCTGGTATGGGCCGGACGAGAATTGTCCTGCCTGGGGCGAACCCTCGGGCGACGACTTCCTGTCCTCGACGCTGATCGAGGCGGAGTGCATGCACCGGCTGCTTCGCGCCGACGATTTCGGCGTCTGGTTCGGCCGTTTCCTGCCCGGCCCCGAAAGCGGCGAACCCAAGACCCTGTTCTCCCCGGCTTCGGTCTCCGATCGCTCCGACGGCAAGATCGCCCATCTTGACGGGCTCAACCTTTCGCGCGCCTGGTGCTGGCGGTCGCTGGCCGCATCGGTCGCGGAAACGGACGCCCGGCGGACGATCATGAACGCAGCGGCCGAGCGCCATCTGGAGGCCGCCCTTCCCCATGTCGCCGGGGACTATATGGGCGAACACTGGTTGGCGAGTTTTGCCGTGCTGGCTCTGGAGGCGTGAGAGCATCTTTCACCAACGCGCGCCCACTGATCGCTGTCACGCTTGAGGACAGTCACCGAAACTTCATCGAACGGAGATCGCTCTGACACGGGCGCTCCCTAACCATGCCGCGTCTGAAACCGTCTCACGAATGGTGACGCCATGAAAAATCATCTCTTTGCTTCCGTATCCCTTTTCCTCCTCGCCACTCCGGCCTTCGCCGACGAAACCGCTTTTCCGGCAAAGCTCGTCAGCCATGCGATCCTGCCGGCCAACACGATCATCGCCGCCCCGGCCGACGCGCCGGCGCACCTGAAGACCTCGGGCAAGTTCACCACCGCCGACCGCAAGCGCGCGGAAGGCCTCGGCACCGTACCCGGCAAGGACGGCGTGCGCGCGACCGGCCTGTCCATGCCCTTCGACGGCCAGGCCATGCAGGGCTTTTCCGGCATCAAGACGATGGATGACGGCACCTTCTGGAGCCTGTCCGACAACGGCTTCGGTTCGAAGAACAACTCGTCCGACTCGATGCTGATGCTGCATCACATCAAGTTCGGCTGGGACGCCGGCAAGGTCGAGCATCTCGAAACCGTCTTCCTGTCCGACCCCGACAAGAAGGCTCCCTTCCCGATCGTCATGGAAGGCGCCGAGCAGCGCTACCTGACCGGCGCCGATTTCGACGTCGAATCGATCCAGCCCACGGCTGACGGCTTCTGGGTGGGCGAGGAATTCGGCCCCTATATCCTGAAGTTCACCCGGGACGGCAAGCTCACCGACGTGATCCCGACCAAGGCCGGCGAGATCGAGGTGAAGTCGCCGGACAATGCGACGCTCGTCGTTCCGGCAAACCCGACCGCCAAACTGCCCGCCTTCAACCTGAAGCGTTCGGGCGGCTATGAAGGCATGGCTATGTCGAAGGACGGCGCCAAGCTCTATGGCTTGCTCGAAGGTCCGCTCTTTCTCGAAGACGGCTCGGTCGAAAAGGCTGATGGCCTGACGGCGCTGCGCATCATCGAACTCGACACCGCCTCCAAGGCCTGGACCGGTCGTTCGTGGCTCTATCCGCTGTCGGAAGGCGGCGAGGCCATCGGCGACTTCAACATGATCGACGGCACGACCGCCCTCGTCATCGAGCGCGACAACGGTGCGGGTGCCACGACACAGGCTTGCGCCGATCCGAAGAAGCCGGAACCGACCTGCTTTGCCACGCCCGCCAAGCACAAGCGCATCTACAAGATCGAAATGACCGACGAGAATGCCGGCAAGGCCGTTCGCAAGATCGGCTACATCGATCTGATGAAGATCGCCGATCCGGACAACAAGAAGCGCCAGGGCGGCGGCGAAGGCTTTTATGACATGCCGTTCGTCACGATCGAGGACGTCGATGTCATCGACGCTACCCACATCGTCGTCGGCAATGACAACAACCTGCCGTTCTCGGCCGGCCGCGCCCTCGACAAGGCGGACGATAACGAATTCGTGCTGCTCGAGGTCGGCGAGTTCCTCGCCGCCAAGTAAACCTGGCTGCACGCAGGCGGAAACGGAAGAGCCGGCGGGTCTCCCCCGCCGGCTCTTTTTGCTCTTCGTTCGGTCCAGAGGCAAAGGACCATGCCGACCGTCGCCTTGCAGATCCGGCTATTGCCTAACTTGTCAACGATGGACGAAAGCTGGACTGCCGTTGGAGCGCCCCGCAGGCGCGGTGCGAAAACCCTATTCGAAGCGGAACGCCAGCCGCTTGCCGGTCAGGCGCGCCAGTTGCTGCAGGCGGCCGTCGAGCCGTTCGCCGGCGAATTCGCGATAGGCGGACGGCACGACGAATTCCAGATCGAGATCCGGCCGCGCGGAAGGCCGGAATGCCAGGTTGTGGACGATACCCGGCATCGAAGCGGAGAACAGATAGACGACACGCAGCAGACCGCCGAGCAGCTTGGCGTTTTCCAGCAGCCGCTCGGTGGCGATCGTCGCCAGCGGACCCGTCTGGCCATCGTCGTAGAGGCCCTCGAAACGATAATAATTGGCGAGCGCGATAAAGGCGCGGCCCGGGTGGGTGATGCCGACGAAGGAGGAATGGGCGATGATGTTGAGTGCCTGCAGGCCGCGATAGTCGGGATGTGCGCGCCAGCTGATATCGGCAAGCAGGCAGGCGGCCTGCCGGTAGCGGCTCTCCTCTTGCGTTTCGGTCACGCCGAAGAAGGGCATCATGCGCCCCGTCCAATCGGCCAGTTCGCGGGCATGTTCCGGTGAACGGGCCCTGAGGATGGCCAGTTCGTCGGCCGCCGCCAGCAGCGGATCGAGCGCGCGATCCTCCTCGGACAGCAGAGAATAGAGGTAGCCCTCGCGCACGCCCTGTGCCGAGAACGAAACCCGGTCGGGCCGCATCACCTCCAGCACCTCGCGCATGGCGACCGCACCGAAGGGCAGCAGGGTACGGCGGCTCTTGGAAATCGATCCCCAGGCCGGATCGCGGGCGTTGGTACCGGATATGATGTCATCGAGAAACCGGACGATTTCGTCGTAAGGCAGCTCGTAGCCCTGCATCATGTGCAAGGGGTAGTTCCGCATTTCCATGTGCAGCTTGGCGATGTTTCGCCATGTGCCGCCGACCGCGTAGAAGGTGCGGCCCCTGCCCCGTTCCAGCATCGCCGCCGACTTGATCAACTTGCGGGAATAAGCCCGTGCCTTGGCGATCGAACCGCCGGCCGTCTCGGACAGCCTCAGGCCGCCGAGCGGCAGGGTGACGCCGGTGCCAAGTTCGCGCCCCTTGATGTCGATCAGTTCGAGCGAGCCGCCGCCGAGGTCGCCGGCGATCCCGTCCGGATCATGGAAGCCGCTGACGATACCAAGCGCCGAATAAAGGGCCTCCTGCTCGCCGGTCAGGACCTCGATGCCCTGGCCGAGGATTTCTTCGGCCCGGCGGATGAAATCGGGGCCGTTCTGCGCCTCGCGGGCGGCGGCGGTCGCCAGCACATACATCGCCGTGGCGCGTGCCTGGCGCGACAGCGCGCCGAAACGCTTCAAGGCTGCGAGCGCCCGCGATACGCCCTCGTCGTCCATCCGCCCGGTGGTCGCCAGACCCTTGCCCAGCCCGCACAGCACCTTCTCGTTGAACAAGACGGTGGGTGCCCGCGACAGGCCTTCATAGATGACCAGTCGGATCGAGTTCGAGCCGATGTCGACGACGGAGACAGGGGCTATGCCAGGCAGTCGCCCCTGCGCTTCTGATCTTGTCATGAAGTACCAGTTATTGTTTCCTGCCGGAGATGATCCCGGCAATCAGTTTCGGCGCGCTTTCATTCAGCGAATCTCCCCGGCCCGACAGGCTCGGATTGGTCATGAAATAGTGTTGCGCGTTAAAAGGTTCCTCGCCGGGCCGCACTTCCATGCGCCGCGACGTCCCGTCGGGCAATATCTCGTAGCTCTGCTGGTTGTCAATCAGGTTGCCCAGCATGATCTGTGAAAGAACCTGCTCATGGACGGTCGGGTTGACGAGCGGCACCAGCGTCTCGACCCGGCGGTCGAGATTGCGCGGCATCATGTCGGCCGAGCCGATGTAGACGAGCGCCTTTTCCGAGGGCAGGCCGAAGCCGTTGCCGAAGCAGAAGATGCGGCTGTGCTCGAGAAAGCGGCCGACAATCGACTTCACGCGGATATTGTCGGACAAGCCCGGCACGCGCGGACGCAGGCAGCAGATGCCGCGGATGACGAGGTCGATCTCGACGCCGGCCTGGCTGGCGCGGTAGAGCGCGTCGATGATCTCCGGGTCAACCAGTGAGTTCATCTTCATCCAGATCGATGCCGGTTTGCCGGATTTCGCGTGGACGATCTCTTCCTCGATATGGCGCAGGATGCGGGGCCGAAGCGTGTAGGGCGAAACCGCGAGCTTCATGCCCTCCTCCGGTTCGCCATAGCCGGTGATGAAATTGAAGACATTCGCCATGTCGTGGGCGATCTTCGGATTGCAGGTGAAGAAGGACAGGTCGGTGTAGATCTTCGCCGTCACCGGATGGTAGTTGCCGGTGCCGAGGTGGCAATAGGTCCGAAGCTTGCCGTCTTCGCGCCGCACGACCATGGACATCTTGGCGTGGGTCTTCAGTTCGATGAAGCCGAACACGACCTGCACGCCGGCGCGTTCCAGGTCGCGTGCCCAGCGGATATTGGCCTCCTCGTCGAAGCGGGCTTTCAGTTCGACCAGCGCCGTTACCGATTTGCCGGCATCGGCGGCGTCGATCAGCGCGCGCACGATCGGGCTGTCGTTCGATGTGCGGTAGAGCGTCTGCTTGATCGCCAGAACGTCCGGGTCGCGCGCCGCCTGGAGCAGGAACTGCACGACCACGTCGAAGGATTCATACGGGTGGTGGACCACCATGTCCTTCTCGCGGATGGCCGCCAGGCAATCGCCCGCATGTTCGCGCACCCGTTCCGGGAAACGGGCATTGTAGGGCTCGAAGCGCAGGTCGTCGCGCGGCGCCTTGGCGATTTCCGAAATCGTGTTGAGAGCCAGCAGGCCGGGCAGAACAGCGACGCGATTGTCCGGAACCGCCAGTTCATGCACGACGAACTGGCGCAGGCCGACCGGCATTTCCGAATCGACCTCGATGCGGATCACCGATCCGCGGCGGCGGCGCTTGAGTGCCGTTTCGAAATAGCGCACCAGGTCTTCGGCCTCTTCCTCCACTTCGATATCGCTGTCGCGAATGATGCGGAAGGTGCCGAACCCCTTGACCTCGTAGCCCGGATAGAGGCGGTCGATGAACAGGCCGACGACGTCTTCCAGCGTGATATAGCGGATCGTCGACTTGTCGTCCGGCAGGCGAACGAAGCGGTCCAGCGTCGGCGGCAGGCGCAGGAGAGCCGTCATCGGTTCGGCCGTGCGCCGGCTCTCGAGCTGCAAGCCCATCGAGAAGCCGAGATTGGGGATGAACGGGAAAGGATGGGCCGGATCGATCGACAGCGGCGTCAGCACCGGGAAGATCGATTCCTCGAATTCCGTCGCAAGCCAGGTCCGGTCCTCGGCAGACAGCGCCGCCGGACGGACGATCAGGATGTCCTCCTTGGCCAGGTATTGCTGCAGGACGGCCAGCGAAGCCTGCTGTTCCATCTGCAGGTTGTCGATTTCCTTCAGGATATCATCCAACTGTTCGGCAGGCGTCTTTCCGTCCGGGCTCTTGATGGTGATGCCCTGACGGACCTGGCCCTCGAGGCCTGCGACTCGCACCATGAAGAATTCGTCGAGATTGGCGGCGGAAATCGACAGAAATCGGATGCGTTCGAGCAGCGGATGCGCCGTGTTTAGCGTTTCCTCGAGTACGCGACGGTTGAACTGCAGCCAGGAAAATTCGCGATTGATGAAGCGCAAGGGGCTGTTGGTCAGGTCCTCCGGTGCCTCCCCCACGACGTGATCGGGGATATTCGTCTCAGTCACCACAGAATCCATTGCCCATCCCTCGATTGCCGGCCCTCAAATGCCGGAGTGCCCGCAATTATAACAGTTTAACGACAATCCTGTGACGCTCACTCCGTGCCGTCGGGCTCGTAGAGTTCTCCCAGGACTTCGGCCGCCAGCCCCCGCGTGATCTTCGTCCGTCGCGACAGGGCCAGCCGGTCGATCCGGTCGACGACCTCCTGGGCTGCGGCACACGAACGCTCCATGCGCTTCACGATATAGTCGACGATCTTGTCGTCAATATTAAGCTGGCGATCGGCGAACAGCTTGACGATCACCTGGGACAGGAGCGCCTCGTCCGGGCTGCCGATTTCCACCAAGGTGGCCGCCTTCAGCCGCGAACGCAGGTCGGCGAGCGCCACCGGCCAGGACAGAGGCCAGGTGCGCGAGGTCATCAGCAGGCTGGTGCCATGCTCGCGCACACTGTTGATCACATGAAACAGCTCGACTTCGTCGAATCCCGCGCGATCGGCGTCCTCGAGCAGGACGGGCCCCTCAGCAGCGAGGCGGGCGGCATCCTTGCCCGTGACCGGATCGATCGGCGTCGCCTGCGCCTGTTCAGCCCAGATCCGCGCCAGATGCGACTTTCCCGATCCGGCCGGTCCCGCGAGGATCACCACCGGCGACGGCCAGTCGGGCCAGCTGTCGATCAGCGCGACGGCGGTCGCCAGACGATCCGAAACCAGAAGGTCGTCTCGGCCGGACGCGGTGCCGTACTCGAAGGCGAGCGGCAGTTGTTCGGCTGCCCTGCGGTTCGGCGCGGCCTTCATCGTTTCACGCATCTACTTCTCTGAAACGCCGGGATCGGGAGCGATTTCCACCAGCGTCGATTGTCCATAATACAGATCGCTCTCAAGATACCGCGACAGTGCGAAACGGACAAGCACGCCGACCGAGGCGGCCGCCGGCACGGCGATGAGCACGCCGACGAAGCCGAACAGCGCGCCGAAGGCGAAGAGAGCAAACATCAGCCAGACCGGGTGAAGTCCGACGCTCTTGCCCACCCATTTCGGCTGCAGAATATTGCCTTCGATGAACTGGCCGGAGAAGAAGAACACCACGACGATGATCAGGTGGACATAGTCCGGCCAGAACTGCACCACCGCCACGCCGGCCGCGAGCACCAGCCCAACCGTCGAGCCGACATAGGGAATGAAACTCAGAAGGCCGGTCAGGAAGCCGATCAGCAGGCCAAAATTCAGGCCGATCAACGACAGGCCGACCGCGTAGTAGATGCCGAGGAAGAGGCAGAGCGAACCCTGCCCGCGCACGAAACCGGCAATGGTGCTGTCCAGTTCGGCGGCGATCTCGCGGACCGTGGCAACATGGCCGCGCGGGATCCAGCTGTCGACCTTGGCGATCATCCGGTCCCAGTCGAGCAGGAGGTAGAAGGCGACGACCGGGGTCACCACCAGCAGCGAAGCAATGTCGACCAGCGCCTTGCCGGAGTTCCAGATCTGCGCGATCAGCGTGCCGAGGAAGCCAACACCTTCGGAAAGATACTTGGAGAAGTTTTCCTTGATCGTATCGGTCTGGGTGCTCAGCCAGCCCGGCAGCCATGCCGCGTTGGACGTGGTGATATAGGTCTGCAGCTGCGTGATGTAGCCGGGAATGTGCTGGATGAACTCGTTGAGCTGGCTTGCGAGGATCGGGATGATGATCATCAGCGACAGCACGAACACGACGATGAAGGTGACCAGGATCACGACGGTCGCCCACATGCGCGACAGACCGAGCCGTTCCAGCCGGTCGGCGACCGGATCGAGGAAATAGGCGAGCGCCATGCCGGCGATGAACGGCAAGAGAATGGTCCGGAACATCATCAGGAAGAAGATGAAGACCGCGAGCGCAGCCAACCAGAACATCAACTGCCGCCTGAGCCCGCTTCCACTGATGTGCTGAACCATTGTCCGTCTTCCTCTTTCTTGCCGCAGCCGCATGCCTTGCCGGCTCTTCTAGCAGGAAACGCCAGATAGGTCAGGCCGAAAGCGAAGGTCAAGGTCGTGCATCCGCAGGAGCATGACGGCGATGGCAAAACGCCGGAAAACCGCGCTTTCCCCGCCGCGCGACTTGCATATCCGGGCTCTTCATGCAATGGCCACCGGCAATATCGACACCCATCGGAGGCACGAGATGAGCCAGTCTGAACGCAACGGTTTGACCTATAGCGACGCAGGCGTCGACATCGATGCCGGCAATCTGCTGGTCGAGAAGATCAAGCCTCACGTGCGCTCGACGCGCCGTCCGGGCGCCGACGGCGAGATCGGTGGCTTCGGCGGCCTGTTCGACCTCAAGGCCGCAGGCTTCACCGATCCTGTTCTCGTCGCCGCCAATGACGGCGTCGGCACCAAACTGAAGATCGCCATCGACGCAGGTATCCACGACACGGTCGGCATCGACCTCGTCGCCATGTGCGTCAACGATCTTGTCGTCCAGGGGGCCGAACCGCTGTTCTTCCTCGACTATTTCGCCACCGGCAAGCTCGACCCGGACCAGGGTGCGGCGATCGTCGGCGGGATTGCGGCCGGCTGCCGCGAGGCGGGCTGTGCGCTGATCGGCGGCGAGACCGCCGAAATGCCAGGCATGTATTCCGGTGGCGATTATGACCTGGCCGGCTTTGCCGTCGGCGCCGCCGAACGCGGCCAGCTTCTGCCCGCCGGCGACATCGCCGAAGGCGACGTGATCCTCGGGCTCGCCTCGTCCGGCGTCCATTCCAATGGCTTTTCGCTGGTGCGCAAGATCGTCGGGCTTTCGGGTCTCAACTGGAATGCGACCGCACCCTTCGACACGGCCAAGACGCTCGGCGCCGCCCTGCTCGAGCCGACCCGCATCTACGTCAAGCCGCTCTTGAAGGCGATCCGCGAGACCGGCGCCCTGAAGGCGCTCGCCCACATCACCGGCGGCGGCTTCCCGGAAAACATTCCACGCGTGCTGCCCAAGCACCTCGCCGCCTCGATCGACCTCGACGCCATCACCGTGCCGCCGGTCTTTTCCTGGCTCGCCCGCACCGGCGGCGTTGCCCAGAACGAGATGCTGCGCACGTTCAACTGCGGCGTCGGCATGATCGTCGTCGTCGCCGAAAAGGACGCCGCGCGCGTGACCGAAGTGCTTTCGGCCGAAGGCGAAAAGGTCGTGACGCTCGGCCGCATGGTCGCCCGCGCCGAGGGCGAGGCCGGCACCCGCTACGAAGGCAAGCTCGCTCTATGACGACGGCCCGCAAACGTGTCGTCGTCTTCATTTCCGGCGGCGGTTCGAACATGGTGGCGCTGGCGGATGCCTGCGCCGCACCGGACTTCCCGGCCGAGATCGTCGCCGTCATCTCCGACAAGCCGACGGCGGGCGGACTGGCCAAGGCCGCCGAGCGCGGCATCGCCACCCACGTCTTCGAGCGCCGCGCCTATGCCAGCAAGGGCGAGCACGAGGCGGCGATCCTTGCCGCGCTGGCAGCACTCTCGCCCGACATCATCTGCCTCGCCGGCTACATGCGCCTGCTCAGCGCCGATTTCATCCGTCCCTACGAAGGTCGGATCCTCAACATCCACCCTTCCCTTTTGCCGCTCTTTCCCGGTCTGCATACCCATCAGCGGGCGCTCGACGCCGGCATGATGGTGGCGGGTTGCACCGTGCATTTCGTCACTGAAGGCATGGACGAGGGGCCGATCGTCGCCCAGTCCGTCGTGCCGGTTCTTCCCGGCGACACCTCGGACAGCCTTGCGGCCCGGGTGCTGACCGTCGAGCACCGCAGCTATGCCCAGGCGCTGCGCCTGTTCGCCGATGGTACGGTGCGCATGCGCGCCGACGGTCGTGTCGCGCGGACCGGCTTTGCCGGAGACGCGGCTGCGAGCCTGGTTTCGGTCTGAGAGACTATTTCGCGTTGCTCATGAAGTATGATGCCCCGAGCGCCAGCAGGCGGCGGGGAAAAAGGCGCGTCGACAGCGTGATCAGCCTGTTGGCCAATCCCGGCACGACGCTGGCTCGCCCGGCATAAAGGGCATCCAGGCTCGTCTCCGCCACGGCCTCGGGCGTCATCAGGACCGCGGACGCCATCCGGTTCAGCCGGTGGCCAGCCCGCTCCCAGAAGGGCGTTTCCGTCGGGCCGGGACAGGTGACGGTAACCACGACCTTGCGGCGGGCAAGCTCGCGGTGCAGCGCGTGGCCGAAGGCCAGCACATAGGCCTTGGACGCCGCATAGACCGCATAGCCGGGGATCGGCTGGTAGGCGGCGGTGCTCGCGACCAGAAGGATATGCCCGCCGCCACGCTCGGCCATATCCTTTGCGAAGAGATACGAAAGATCGGTCAGCGCCCGCACATTGACGTCGACCATGCCGAGTTCGGCGTCGCGCTGCCGCGAGACGAAACGGCCTTGAACGCCGAAGCCGGCATTGGCGACCAGCGTCTCGATGACCAGTCCGCGGGCGTCCAGCGCCTGTTTCAGGCCCAGGCAGGCATCCTGCTCGGCCAGATCCGCGACTTCCACCACGACCTCGCCACCGTGGCGGCTGAGCTCCGCCGCCAATTCCTCCAGGGCGTCGGCCTTGCGGGCGGTCAGCACGAGATTGTAGCCGCGCCTCGCAAGCGCCATGCCGAACGCTTGCCCCAGCCCGCCCGTCGCGCCCGTAATCAAAGCCCATTTGCGATCATCCGCCATCTAGGTCCCCCTGCCTGCCGGCCGATCATCGGGAAAAACACCCCGTGCCGCAAGCGCCAAGGGCGGCGCGGGGATGCCGGCATTCTCCCACCAAAGACAGACACTTGCGCCGAAACGGTGAATGCACCCAGTTTTGGCCGCCACAAGGCCCAGAAGTGGACGCTGCAAGCCATTGAGACCATTTGGGTTTTCCGTAAGGGTGCCGGCCATCGGACTTCACTGACATGGGGACTTTCGCATGACCAAGCTCTTGACCACGACCGCGCTGTTTGCCGGGCTGGCATTATGCCCGACCTTCGCCGCCGCCGAGGAAAATCTCTTTACCTCGCCGGACGGCGCATTCTCCCTCTATGGCAGCGTCGGCCTTGCCAACGTCAAGGCTGGCGAGTTCGTCTATGACGGCTCCCACAAGCTGAGCCAGCTCAACTGGGAAAGCCAGGGCATGACGCTCTACACGCTCGGCGCCGATGCGCAGATCGACAAGAACTGGAAGGTCCGTGCGGCCTTCAACGTCGGCACCGGGGGCGACGGTCATATGGTCGACTATGACTGGATGGACTACAGCAATGACGACTGGACCGATCGTTCGGTCCATCCCGACACCCAGCTCGACCACTATTTCAGTGGCTCCATCGAGCTCGACCGGCAGGTCTATGAAAACGACACGACCAGCTTCGACGTCGGCGCCGGCTTCCGCTACACCGACGTCAAGTGGACCGCCTATGGCGGCTCCTACATCTACAGCAGCGGCGGCTTTCGCGACGACATCGGCGACTTCCCCGATGGCGAGCGCGGCATCAGCTACCAGCAGAAGATCCCGGTCGGCTTCCTGGCGGTCAATGGCGCCCACACGATCGGCGCGCTGACGCTGAGCGGGGGCCTGCAGGGCGGCCTCAGCTTCGGCATCGACGACATCGACGATCATTGGATGCGCGACCTGCGTTTCTACGACAGCATGGAGATCGCCCCGATGATCGGCGCCAATGTCACGGCCAACTACCAGCTCAATGAAATGGCGGCGCTCTACGTCACCGGCTCGTTCGAGCGCGTGTTCCATGCGCGCGGCGACATGAAGATCGTCGACACGACGGGTGCGAGCCCCGATTCCCATTCCTCGGATTCGGCCGGTGCGACCTATCAGGCGATGTCGATCTCGTTCGGCCTCAAGGGCACGTTCTAAGAATACAGAGCCCCCCGCGGGCAGCGCCTGGCGCTGTCCGTCCGGCCGCGGACGCTCCCTTTGCGCGTCCGCGGCCATTTTCTTTGTCAGGGCGAAAGGGCGTCCGGATTGAGCGCCGCCCATTGCAGCAGCATGATGGTCTTGGCATCGCAGATGCGCCCGTCGGCGATCATCGCCATGGCGTCGTCGAGAGACAGCTCGGTGATCTCGATGTCCTCGTGTTCCTCGGCCAGCCCGCCGCCGTCCGCCGTCTTGTGGGCGGCCTCGATGCGGGCGAAGTAGAAATGCACCTTCTCCGTCACCGCGCCGGGAGAAGTGTAGGCGCTGAAGAGATGGCGCGGTGCGGCGACCTCGTAGCCGGTTTCCTCCATCGCCTCGCGGCATACGGTCTCCGCCGGGTCCTCGCCATGCTCCATCGAGCCTGCGGGCACCTCCAGCAGGAAGGCATGGTCGCCCATCAGGTGGACCGGGATGCGGAACTGCCGGACCATGACGACGACGCGCCGCTTGGGGTCGTAGAGCAGGATCGCCACGGCCTCGCCGCGGTCGAACACCTCCCATTCCAGCTGGACCTTGCTGTCGTCGGGCCGGATATAGTCGAAGACGATGCGGCGGAAATGGCTCCAGCCCTTCCACAGGGTCTCGTCCTTGCGGATGGTGATGCGGATCTGATCGAAGCGGCTCATCCGGCGGCCTTTTCCAGCCAGACCTTGTTGTCGTGGAAGGCGGCCCCGCCATGCGGTGCGGGGGCATCTGCCCCGGTCAGCACGTTGACGCCTTCGCCGTCGAGATGCGCCTTGTTGGGCCACAGCCCCTCGGCCACCAGCACCCCCGGCTTGACCGCATCGGTGATCCGCGCGTGAATGCGCAGGCTTCCCCGCCGGTTGCCGAGGCGGACGACGTCGCCGTCGGCAATGGCAAGCCCCAACGCGTCGGCCGGACTGACCATCACCTCGGGCCTTCCCTCTTTCTCGCGCGAAGTCGGCGTCTCGGAGAAGGTCGAGTTGAGGAAATTGCGGGCCGGCGAGGTCGCCAGTCTGAACGGATGCTCGGCATCGACCACCTCGATCAGATCGACCTGGTCGGGAAACTCAGGCAGGGCGGCGACCGGGCCGAGATTGCCGAGCCTGACCGGCGGTTTGTTCGGCGCCTTGCCGTTCTGCCAGTCCGGACGGAAGCGGAACTTGCCGTCGGCATGGCCGAAACCGTCGAGGTAATGCGCCGTGCCAAAATCCGGCTGGCAGTCGAACCAGCGTTCCTGCTTCAGCGTGTCGTAGCCCGGCCAGCCGCTTGCGGTGAGCATATGGTCGATATGCTCCTGTTCGGTGAGGCCGAAACCGGGCCGGTCCGAGACACCCAGGCGCTTGGCCAGTTCCTCGATGACGAAGAGGTTGGTGCGCACCGTGGCCGGTGGCTCGACAATCTTCGGGCCAAGCAGGATATGGCTGTGGCCGCCGCCGCGATAGAGATCGTCGTGCTCGACGAACATGGTGGCCGGCAGAACGATGTCGGCGACCTCGGCCGTCTCCGTCATGAACTGCTCGTGCACGGCGACGAACAGGTCGTCACGGAGGAAACCTCTTTTCACCAGCCGCTGTTCGGGCGCGACATTGACGGGATTGGTGTTCTGGATCAGCAGTGCTGTGACGGGGCCGCGGTGACGCAGCGCCTCGGCGTCGCCGGTCAGCACACGGCCGATCTGTGACTGGTCGAGCATGCGGATGTCTTCATCGACATAGCTCGTGCCCATCAGTTCCGCCTTGTTCAGCCGGAAGATGTCGCCATTGTTGTGGAAGGCGCCACCGCCTTCATACTGCCAGGAGCCGAGGACCGTCGCGACCGAAAGCGCCGCGTGCATGCCAACCGCGCCATTGCGCTGGCGGGCAAAGCCGTAGCCGAGGCGGAAGAAGGTCTTCTTCGTCGTGCCGACAAGCCGGGCGAAGGCCTCGATCTCCTCGACCGGAAGGCCGGTGATCGCGGCCGCCCATTCCGGGGTGCGGGTCTTGAGATGCACCTCGAGACCGGCCGGGTCGTCGGCATAGCGGGCCATGTAGTCGCGGTCGGCATAACCGTCTCGGAAGGCAATGTGCATGACGGCGCAGGCGAGCGCCGCGTCCGTACCAGGCCGTACGATCAGGCCAAGATCGGCCTGCTTCATCGTCGCATTGTCGTAGACGTCGATCACAACGATCTTCGCGCCGCGCTCCTTGCGGGCCTTCATCGCGTGCGTCATCACATTGACCTGGGTGGCGACAGCATTGGTGCCCCAGATGACGACGCAATCGGCCTTAGCCATTTCGCGCGGATCGGGGCCGCGCAGGGCGCCGGTGCCCATCACATAGCCGGTCCAGGCCATGTTGGTGCAGATCGAGCCGAAGAAGCCGGAATAGCGCTTGGCGTGGCGCAGCCGTTCGATCGAATCGCGCTGCACCTGGCCCATCGTGCCGGCATAGAAGTAGGGCCAGATGGCTTCCGAGCCATGCGCCGCTTCCGCCTTGACGAAGGCTTCGGCGATCTCGTCCAGGGCATCCTCCCAGGAAACCTCCTGCCAGACACCCTCCCCCTTGCCGCCCTTCCGGCGCTTCGGCGTCAGCAACCGGCCGGGATGATAGAGCCGCTCGGCATAGCGGGCGACCTTGGCGCAGATAACGCCGGCGGTGTATGTATTGTCGGGCGAGCCCCGGACGCGACCGATGCGGCCGTCCGCCTCGAGATCGACGTTGAGCGCGCAGGCGGATGGACAGTCGTGCGGACAGACCGTATGACCAGTGGTTCGGATAGGGCTCGCGATGTTCATGACGTTTGTATATGGCATGGCCGGACGGCTCAAAAGCCCCATTCCAACAAATCATCGAACGATCAGGACGACAGATGAACTATCGCCACATCTACCATGCGGGCAATTTCGCCGACGTGCTGAAGCATGCGGTGCTGGCGCGGCTGATCGTCTATCTGCAGCAGAAGGACAAGGCCTTCCGCCTGCTCGACACCCATGCCGGCATCGGCCTTTACGATCTGTCCTCCGAGGAGGCACAGAAGACCGGCGAATGGCGGGACGGCATCGGCAAGCTTCTGGATGCGGAACTGCCCGCGCCCGTCGCCACGATCCTCGCACCCTATCTCGACGCGGTCCGCAGCCTCAACCCTGAGGGCGAGATCACGCTCTATCCCGGCTCGCCGAAGCTTGCCCGCATGCTGTTCCGTCCGCAGGACCGTCTCTCGGCGATGGAACTCCACCCCGACGACAGCCGTCGGCTGGCCCGACTGTTCGAGGGCGACTACCAGGTCCGCGTCACCGAACTCGACGGCTGGCTGGCACTCGGCGCGCACCTGCCGCCGAAGGAGAAGCGCGGCATCGTGCTGGTCGATCCGCCCTTCGAAGAAGAGGGCGAATACGACCGGCTGATCGACGGGCTTTCGCGCGCCTGGCGCCGCTTCCCGGGCGGCGTCTATTGCCTGTGGTATCCGATCAAGAAAGGCGCTCCCATTGCCGCCTTCCACGAGGGGCTGAAGGCGCTCGAGATTCCCAAGATGCTGTGCGCCGAGCTTTCGGTGAAGAGCGACCGCGACACGACCGGACTGTCCGGCACCGGTCTCATCATCGTAAACCCGCCCTTCACGCTGAAGGACGAGCTGCACGCGACGCTTCCCGAGCTGAAGCGCGTGATGGCGCAGGATCGCTACGCCTCGCATCGGTGCTTCTGGCTGCGCGGCGAGACGACGGAGGCGGAGCGGCGGGACGACTGAGAGGTCGCACGAGCCCACCCTCGCCGCCCTTGACCTCGCCCTGCTTTGCCAACATTCTGACGGCAAAAGGGAGAGCCGCCATGTCCGCCCGCCTGCCGTTTCGCACGACGCTTTCGCTCATCAGCCTCCTGTTTCTGAGTGTCGCGACCGGAGCTTTGGCGGGTACGCCGTCCTGCGAACAGGTGACCGGCATGGTGTCCAGCCGCTTTGCCCAGAACATGCGCGGCTTTCTCGGCCTCGACCTGTCGATCGCCGAGTTCGGCCCCGTTCACCAAAGCAGGCTCGAGCCGCGCTACGACACGCATCCGGTCGAACGGCGCTACTGCGAGGCCAAGGTTACCACCACGGATGGCGAACAGCGCCGGCTCTGGTATGTGGTCGAAGACAATTGGGGCTATGCCGGGCTCGGCTCGTCGGTGGAGTTCTGCATGAGCGGCCTCGACCCGTGGCACGTCTACGGCGCGCACTGCAAGTCGCTGCGCTAGCTCAGCCCTCCCCGCCGCCGCCCGGCGCCTGGCCGGCGCGAAACTGCAACCGCTCGAAAATCGGGATCACCGGCAGGGCGATCACCAGCGGGATCAGCAGATAGAACAGGCGGAAGACCAGCAAGGCCGCGATGACGTCTGCCTGGTCCATTTCCGGCAGGCCCATGACGAAGACGAGTTCGAGGACGCCGAGTCCGCCCGGCGCATGCGAGATCAGCGCGGCGGAGAAGGACACCAGGAAGATGCCGAGCACCACGACGAAGCCGGGATTTCCGACGTCCGGAAGGGCGAAATAGATGATGCCCGCGGCGCCGATCAGTTCGAGCGGGCCGACCAGCAATTGCGGCAGCACGACGCGCGGTGCCGGATAGGTGATCTGGAAGGTTCCGATGCGCAAGGGACGGAGCCGCAGCAGGCTGGCAAGCGCATAGAGGCCGACCAGGGCAAGGATGACATAGCCGGTCGCCGTCGAGGCGCCGATCGGCAAGAGGTCGACGAAGCGCTCGGTGATGTCGGGTTCCAGCACGAGGACCAGACCGACGAGCAGCGCCGCCCCAAGCAGAAAGGTGAAAGAGCACATGGCAATCAGGCCACCGATCTCGCGTGCGCTCAAGCCCTTGGAGGAATAGGCCCGGTAGCGCACCATGCCGCCGGAAATGACCGAGGCGCCGACATTGTGCGAGAGCGCATAGGCCGTGAAGGAGGCGATGGCGATGAACAGCCAGTTGACCTTGCGGCCGAGGTGCATCAGCGCGATGCGGTCATATCCGGCAAGCGCCGCATAGGCCGCGAGCGAGCACAGGCCTGCCGAAATCCAGCTATCGGTCGGTATTCGGGAAAGGCTGTCTTGCAGGTCGCCAAATGACAGCCCGCGCAATTCCTTGTAGAGAAGCCAGGCGGATATCGCTATCGTCACGGCGCCGATCACGGGCCAGAAATATTGCTTCAGGGTCATCCAGTCTTGCCGATCATCTCTCCTCGATACCGAGCGCGCCGCCACAAGAGATCCGGCTGCCCGCGCATTTTGGAGGGGAAGGATTAATGGTTCAACCCGCGAGACGGTTTTTTGGGCTTATGCTTTGGTCCCTCGCCTCGCTTGGGGCGAGCGTCGCGCACGGCAATGACCGCGGGCGCGATTTCGACTTCTACGTCCTGTCGCTCTCCTGGTCGCCGACCTTCTGCACGACCGCGGATGCGGCGAGGAACCGCGATCAATGCGGGACGTCGCGCCAGTTCGGCCTGATCGTCCATGGCCTTTGGCCGCAATATGAGCGCGGCTATCCGGAAACATGCCCCAGCAACCAGCCGAGCCGGGTGCCGTCGAGCCTCGGCCGCCGGTATTTCGACATCATGCCGTCCATGGGGCTGATCGGCCATCAATGGCGCAAGCACGGAACCTGTTCCGGTCTCAGCCAGCAGGACTATTTTTCGACGATGCGCAAAGCCTTCGAGCGTGTGCGGATACCGCCGACGTTGACGCGTGCATCGCGGGAGACCAAGGTTGCGCCGGACAATCTCGAACAACAGTTCATTACCGCCAATAGGGGTCTCAGCCCGCGTGGTATCGCCGTCACCTGCGAGGCGGGCAAACTGGATGAGGTGCAGATCTGCCTGACAAGGGATCTTCGGTTTCGCACCTGCCCCGAGATCGACGGCAATGCCTGCCGTCAGCGCTCGATTTCCGTTCCGCCGATAGACTGAGACCACCATCGACCGAAAACGACCAGCCCCGCATCCAGGATGACCACCCGATGAAGCTACTCTACTCCCCGACCTCGCCCTATTCCTCCAAGGTCCGCATGGCGGCCCGTTATCTGGACATCGCCATCGAAGACGTGGCGGTCAACACGGCCGACGAGCCGCCAGCACTGATCGAAGCCAATCCGCTCGGCAAGATCCCGACCCTCATCACCGACGACGGCGAGGCGATTTTCGACAGCCGCGCCATCATGCACTACCTGCACCGAACGGCGAAGAAGCGGCTCTACCCCAAGAAGCACAGCAAGCGCACCGAAGCCGAAGTGCTGGAGGCCCTGTGCGACGGCATCAACGACAGCCTTCTGGCGATCGTCTATGAAAAGCGGCTGCGGCCGCCGGAGCTCCAGAGCCCGGATGCGATCCAGCGCCAATGGGCCAAGGTCGAGCGCGGCCTCGACCATCTGGAAAGACATATGCCGAAGTTCGGCAAGACGCTGCATGGTGGCCACTTCGCGCTTGCCTCGCTGCTCGGCTATCTCATGCTGCGCTTTCCCGGCGAATGGGAGAATGGCCACACGCGGCTTGCCGCCTGGCCTGGCAAGTTTGCCGATCGCTTCAAGCCCTATGCGGCACTGAAACCGCAGACCTGAGCGACACGGCGAACGTCGTTGAGACAACAAAAAAGCCGGGCGCAAACCCGGCTTTTCCGTAACTGCGTGTCGTTCGGATCAGAACTTGACGCCGATACCGACCTTGACCGAGTGATCGTCGAAACCGCGCGAAACGGTCGCGCCGTCGATGTCGAAGTCACGCGAAGCGTAGTCGGTGTAGCGATATTCGACGCGGGCCATGATGTTGTCGGTAACGAGGGCTTCGACACCGGCACCGACGGTGTAGCCGATGGCGGCCTTTTCGTCTTCGTCCGTCGCGCTCTCGATCGTGTGGTTGGCGGCGGCAATACCACCGGTACCGTAGATCAGGAACGGGTTCATGTCGTAACCGACGCGGGCGCGCAGCGAGCCGTTGACGCCCTGCTTGCCGTCGAGAACAGTGCCGGCCGAACCTTCGACGCCGCTGTAGCCGATGTCGGCTTCGGCACCGTAGACGATCTGGCCGCTCTGCATGTTGTAACCGCCATAGAGCGAACCGCCGACGCCATCAGCATCGCGTTCGTCGCTGCCGTCGAAGCGACCCCAGTCATAGGTGACCGCGCCACCGACATAGGCGCCGGTCCAGTTGCCAGCCGGAGCCACATAGGCTTCGGTCGCAGCCGGTGCTTCCGGAATCTGCTCGACGGCGTCCGCCGCCCTGGCAGCCTGGAAAGCCATCAGGCTGGTGGCGGAAGCCAGAAGAATCATAGTGAGGGTACGCATACGTGTCTCCTTTCAGTTCCGAGCCGCGCCCAATCAAAAATCAGGGCCGACCGAACGATAGATGTAAATCCCTGCCCGTTCCGAACTGAAGATGGGCCGCAATTGAGGATTTGAAAGAGCCGAAATATGAATTCATTGTGGCACACAGGTGACCGAATCTGGATGTTGCCTAAACGCAACAAAGGATTCATTAACCATAGCAATAACCACACGAAGATATACTCAGTAAACAGGAGATTAAACTGTAGAACTCTATCTTAATACGTTCATGCTCGGCAAGAAGAGATTTGCGGAAGCCCTATGCAAATCGCCTTGTGCAGACCTATATGCCAAGCACAACCATGGAAGACCAAGCAAGATCGCTATGAAAGACAACATTCCAAAGGCCGCTCTCGTCACCGGAGCGGCGAAGAGACTTGGGCGCGCCATCGCGCTGGATCTGGCGCGCCACGGTTTCGCCGTCGCGGTCCATGCGAACCGATCTCTCAACGAGGCGCAAGCCGTGGTCGACGAGATTCTGGGCTTTGGCGGGACCGCCGTCGCCCTGCAGGCCGACCTTCGCGACAGGCTTGCCACAGCTGCGCTCGTGCCGGATGCCGCGGCGGCGCTCGGCCCGATCGGCCTTCTGGTCAATAACGCCTCCGTCTTTCTGGACGACAGCGCGCAAGCCTTCGATGCCGACGTTTTCGACCAGCATTTCGACCTGCATGTGCGGGCACCGGCGATTCTCGCATCCTCCCTGCTGCAGGAGCTTCCGGCCCGGCAGAACGGCCTGATCGTCAATATCATCGACCAGCGGGTTCTGGCGCCGAAACCCACCTTCTTTTCCTACGGCCTGTCGAAATCGACGCTGCTGGCGGCTACCCACACCATGGCGCAGGCCTTTGCCCCACGTATCCGGGTCAATGGCATCGGGCCTGGGCCGACACTGAAGAGCGCCCGGCAGGCGGACGAGGATTTCCAGGCGCAGATCGACGCGCTTCCCCTGGGTCGCGGTCCGGAACTGGGGGAATTCGGGCGGACGATCCGCTTTCTTTTTGACACGCCGTCGATCACCGGCCAAATGATTGCGCTCGACGGCGGCCAGCATCTCGCCTGGCGTATGCCGGGCGAAACGGAGATCACTGAATGACCGGAGGAAAGCTGCCGGACGGCGGCATTCTCTATGACGGCACGGAAGAGGACGACGACATCGTCGTCGAAAGCGATGCGCAGCGTCCTCTGCTGGCCGTCGACTGGAGCCTGACAAATGTCAACGAGACCGGTCTCGTCGGCGCCGACCTGATCGGCGAATTCGTCAAGCAACTGCCAAACAGCCCCGGCGTCTATCGCATGCTCAATGCCGAAGGCGACGTGCTCTACGTGGGCAAGGCGCGCAGCCTGAAGAAGCGCGTCAGCAACTATGCCCAGGGGCGGCTCCATTCCAACCGACTGACGCGGATGGTGCGCGAAACCGCCAACATGGAATTCGTCACGACCCGCACCGAGGTCGAGGCCCTGCTGCTGGAAGCCAATCTGATCAAGCGCCTGCGCCCACGCTTCAACGTGCTGTTGCGCGACGACAAGAGCTTCCCTTACATACTGATCACCGGCGACAGCCGGGCACCGGCGATCTACAAGCACCGCGGTGCGCGCGGGCGCAAGGGCGACTATTTCGGCCCCTTTGCGTCGGCCAGCGCCGTCGGCCGCACGATCAATTCGCTGCAGCGCGCCTTCCTGCTTCGAACCTGCACCGACAGTGTCTTCGAAAGCCGCACCCGTCCCTGCCTGCTCTATCAGATCAAGCGCTGCTCGGCCCCATGCACCCATGAGATCGCCGATGACGATTATGCCGCGCTCGTCAGCGAGGCGAAGGACTTCCTCTCCGGCAAGAGCCAGAACGTCAAGGCTTCGATCGCCGCTGCCATGAACGAGGCGGCGGAGAACCTCGATTTCGAACGCGCCGCCGTCTTTCGCGACCGGTTGGCGGGCTTGAGCCACGTGCAGAGCCACCAGGGCATCAATCCGGCCAATGTCGAGGAAGCGGACGTGTTCGCCATTCATCACGAGGGCGGGCTCACCTGTATCCAGGTGTTCTTCTTCCGCGCCGGGCAGAACTGGGGCAACCAGGCCTATTTCCCCAAGGCCGATCCGCAGATGAGCGGCGCGGAAGTGCTCAACGCCTTCCTCGCCCAGTTCTACGACGACAAGCCCTGCCCGCGGCAGATCCTCTTGTCCGAGGTGATCGAGGAGCAGGAACTGCTCGCGGCCGCGCTCACCGCGCGTGCCGGCTACAAGGTGCAGATTCTCGTGCCGCAACGCGGCGACAAGAAGGATGTGGTCGATCACGTGGCAGCCAATGCCCGCGAGGCGCATGGCCGCAAGCTGGCCGAGACGGCATCGCAGGCGCGTCTGCTGCAGGGTTTCGCCGAGACCTTCGCCCTACCTTACGTGCCGCGCCGCATCGAGATCTACGACAATTCCCACATCATGGGCACCAATGCCGTCGGCGGCATGGTGGTCGCCGGGCCCGAGGGCTTCGTCAAGGGCCAGTACCGCAAGTTCAACATCAAGTCGGAAGACATCACGCCGGGCGACGACTTCGGCATGATGCGCGAGGTGATGACCCGGCGCTTCTCGCGCCTTCTCAAGGAAGAGGGAAAGCCCGACCGCAGCGTCATGCCCGAGGATTCGGCCGAGGCCGCCTTTCCCGCCTGGCCCGACGTGATCCTGATCGACGGCGGACAGGGACAGATGACGGCGGTGCGGGCCATTCTCGACGAACTCGGTATTGCCGACTGCGTGACCGCGATCGGCGTCGCCAAGGGTGTCGACCGCGATGCCGGGCGGGAGCGATTCTTCGCGCTGGGTCGCCCCGATTTCACCCTGCCGCCGCGCGATCCGGTGCTCTATTTCATCCAGCGCCTGCGCGACGAAGCCCACCGCTTTGCCATCGGCTCGCACCGCGCACGGCGCAAGAAGGAAATGGTGAAGAACCCGCTCGACGAGATCGCCGGCATCGGCCCGACGCGCAAGCGGGCGCTGCTGCAGCACTTTGGTACGGCCAAGGCCGTTTCCCGCGCCGCCGTTACCGACCTGACCGCTGTCGAGGGCATCTCCGAGGCCGTCGCCAGGCTGATTTACAACCATTTTCACGAAAAAGCCGCGGATTGACGCCACCAGACGCGCTTTGGCGGCTCACGACCTTAAGAACAATTAAGAAATCTTGTGTTGACGGTCGCGTCGGGAAACCGTCATCTACACGCCAAACTTATCCGACAGACAGGGCATCATGGCTTCGCGCGCTTACAATATCCCCAATCTCCTGACCTATGCCCGCATCCTCGCCGTGCCGTTGATCGTCGTGTGCTTCTTCATCGAGGGCCGGCTGGAGAGCTCCGACTTTGCCCGCTGGACCGGCCTTGGAATCTTCATCGTCGCCTCGATCACCGATTATCTCGACGGCTATCTCGCCCGCATCTGGAACCAGACCTCCAATATCGGTCGGATGCTCGATCCGATCGCCGACAAGCTGCTGGTCGCCTCGGTCCTGCTCTTGATGGCGGCCGACGGGACGATCGCCGGGTGGTCGCTCTGGGCCGCGATCACCATTCTTTGCCGCGAGATTCTTGTGTCCGGCCTGCGCGAGTATCTCGCCGCGCTCAAGGTCAGCGTGCCGGTGACCCGGATTGCCAAGTGGAAGACGACGGCGCAGATGTTCGCGCTCGCCTTCCTGCTGGCGGGGCCGGCCGGCGACAAGGTGCTGCCCTACACGACGGAAATGGGCATCACCCTCTTGTGGATCGCCGCCGTGCTGACATTTTATACCGGCTACGACTATTTCCGCGCCGGCGTGAAGCACATGGTGGACTGAAAATGACGAAGCTCGTTTATTTCGCCTGGGTCCGGGAACGGATCGGCAAGGGCGAGGAGGACATCGACCTCCCCGACCACGTGAAGACGGCGGGCGACCTCATCGCCCATCTGGCGACGCTCGGCGAGGAATACGAAAACGCCCTGCAGTTTCCCAAGGCCATCCGGGTTGCGATCAACCAGGAGCATGTCGAGCACGACGAGCCGATCGCCGGCGCCCGCGAGATCGGCCTGTTTCCGCCGATGACGGGCGGATAACGCTCGTCAAGGCAAGGATTGAAAGATGACCCGCCCTGCCCTCACCATCCGTGTCCAGCACGAGGACTTCGACCTTTCCGCCGAAAGCCGGGCGCTCACCCAGGGCCGAGCCGATATCGGCGCCGTCGTTTCCTTCGTCGGCCTGTGCCGCGACGAGGCCGGCACGCTTTCGACCCTCGAACTCGAGCACTATCCCGGCATGGCCGAGGCCGAAATCCGGCGCATCGGCGAGGAAGCGATTACCCGCTTCGGCCTGATCGGCCTCACCGCCATTCATCGTTTCGGCAAGATCGCCCCCGGCGGGCAGATCGTCCTAGTGATCGCCACCGCTTCGCATCGCCAGGCCGCCTTCGACGGCGCCAATTTCATGATGGACTACCTGAAGACCTCCGCCCCCTTCTGGAAGAAGGAACATCTGACGGACGGCACCGCAGGCGACTGGGTCTCGGCCAAGGATGCCGACGACCGCGCGCGCGACAAGTGGCGATAGTCAGGGGATGTCGCGCTCGCGGCGGCTGATGACCAGCACGAGCACCAGCCCGCTGATGACAGCCGCATCGCGCCAGAGCGTCGCCGCGTAGCCACTCCAAAGAGTCTCGGCGAATCCGACCGCTGCGGCACCGCAGGCCGAACGCGTTGGAACGCCATGGCCGCCCGCCGCCGCGATCAGCACGATCTTCAGACCGAGCATCAAGCCCGAGCCAAAGTCCATCGTGCCGTAGTAGGACGTGGCCAGCACGCCAGAGACGGCAGCGATGACCGCCGCGGGCAGATAGGAGAGCGTGAAGACGGTATCGGAATTGATGCCACACAGGCGTGCCGCCACCGGATCGTCGGCCACGGCGCGCCAGGCCCTGCCCGCGCGCGTGCGTCCCAGCGCCAGATGCCCCAGGGCCACCATGGCCGCCATGATCGCCGCATTGCCGAGCTGCATCACGGTAAGACCAACCTCGGATCCGTCTCCCACCGCCAATACGACGCGGTGGTGGAGGAGAGGCGAAATCCAGAGCTCCCGGCTGTCCATGGCCAGTCGCATCCCTTCGGACAGCACGATCAGAAGGCCAAGTGAGGCGACGATCACGGCGTTCGGGGAATGGGCGCGCAGGGGACGCATGACATAGTGGGCCACCGCGCCAGCCGTGGCCAGCGTGTAGAGGAGCGCCATGGCGGCCGCCAGCGAAAGGGTGGCCGGCAATACCAGGAAGAGCTGCTGCCAACCGAACTGGGCAAACAGCAGGAAGACCTGGCCGGAAAACGCGATGAGCGCGCCATAGGTGATGTCGGGTCGTCGCGTCATGCCGAAGATCACGGCGTAGCCGAAGGCGAGCGCCGCATAGAGCGCCGCGATCGGCACGGCATTGGCGATTTGCTGCAAGAGATAGACCATCATCTCCTCCCTGCGCATTTATAACTGGCAATTTGCCTTTTGCCAGTTATAATTTCGCATGACCTTTTCCTGGACTCCGCATCGTTTTTCCGGTGGCGCGCTCGCGCTCGATGTCGCCAACAGCGTGATCCTGCGCTTCGACCGCAACCGCAGCATCGACCGTTTCGCCGTCGAGGAGCAGTTCGTCGCCTTTCCGGCCGCAGCCGAACAGTTTTGCGCCGAACGCGCCCTGTTCGGCTCGATCACCCCGGTCGAGGCGTCCAACACCTATGGCTTCCTGCGCCTGCGCGAGACGATCGACCGGCATTTTCGCGCGCAAGTGCTGGGGCAGGCCAATCGCAAGACCCTGGCCGACCTGCTGGAGGCCGCGGCCTTGATGCTGCGTGCGGCATCGTCGGAGATGGCGCTCGAGGCGGCAACCGCGCGCTCGGCGCTGCACCTCGTCGCCATGCCGGAGCCGGATCGCCTGAAGATCTGCGGCAATTGCGGCTGGCTGTTTCTCGACCGCAGCAAGAACCGCAGCCGCACCTGGTGTGACATGGCCGTATGCGGCAACCGCATCAAGGCAAACCGCCACTATCAACGGGTCAGGCAGGGAGGCACGACGTGACAGACCTTTGGAAAGCCGTGAGCTTCGCGGCCCTGACCCTGGCGCTCACGGCTTGCCAGCGCGACGACATGGAGAAGCCGCTGGTCATCTCCGGCAAGGTGTTCATCTTCAACTATCGCGTGGCGCAGGCCACCGCCGTCATCACGCTGGCGCGCAATGGCGCCTTGCCGGACGAGAGCTATGTCGAGACGAGCTTCGAGAACCCGGCGGGCGGCGCGCCACACCTGACCCGGTCGAGGATCTTTCCCTTCTGGAAGAAGGTGACGGTCGAGAGCCCGCCGATGCGCTGCGTTGCAAAGGACCGTCCCTATGCGGTCGCGATCCGGATCGTCGATGCCGACGGGCGCGAATTGCAGTCGATCGAGACGACCATCGTCTCCAGCCTGGATCAGTCGATCCTGCCGTCGAAACCGCTGGTGGTCGGGCCGGTCTACACCAGGAACCCGGAGGTCTTCAAAGCCGACGGCAGCACGGATTATGCGCCGGATCTCTCCTGCCCGAAATGAAAGAACCGGGATCTTTCGACCCCGGTTCCCTCAAACTGTGCAAAGCCTTGTGCGGCCGTGCGCAAATCCCGATTCAGCCGACGATTTCGGTGTCCGAGAACCAGTACTTGATTTCCTGGGCAGCGGTTTCCGGGGCGTCAGAGCCGTGGACCGAGTTCTCGCCGATCGACAGGGCGTGGGTCTTGCGGATGGTGCCTTCGGCGGCCTGGGCCGGGTTGGTGGCGCCCATGATCTCGCGGTTCTTCAGGATGGCGTTTTCGCCTTCGAGAACCTGAACGACGGTCGGGCCCGAGGTCATGCCTTCAACCAGTTCGCCGAAGAAGGGGCGTTCCTTGTGCACGGCGTAAAAGCCTTCGGCTTCGCGCACGCTCATCCAGACGCGCTTGGAAGCGACGACACGCAGGCCGGCGTCTTCGAGCATCTTGGTGATGGCGCCCGTCAGGTTGCGCTTCGTTGCGTCCGGCTTGATCATCGAGAAGGTGCGTTCAATCGCCATCGGTCTAGTCCTTTTGTCCTATTGGGAAAGTGGGCGGTTTCTAGCCGTGTCAGGCCCTGAAAACAAGGGGTCCCAGCGAATTTCACGCCCGCGTCACACAACGACCTCAGGCAATCCGGCGCGCCTCTCCGTCATGAAGGTCGAGGCAGCGTTCGAACCAGTCGAGAACCGGATCATCGGCGGGAAGATGGACCGAACCACTGGTGATCTTCAGCCATTGGAGCGCCCCGAAGACGATGTAATCGGCAAACAGTGGCGCCTGGCCGCCGATGAAGGGCTGATGGCCAAGCATGTGGCGCAGCGGCTTCAACGTCGCCGGGAAGTCCCTGATCTCGGCATCCCGACCGGCCGCCACCTCCTCGACCGTGCGACCAAGCCGTTCCTTGCGGCTCTCGCGAAAATAGGCCTGGTCGTGCGGGTCGAGCATGTCATGGATCTGCTGTATGGCGATCCGTGTGACGGCAGGGTGGATGGTGGTCTGGGAATAGCTCTCGACGAACCGCGCCATCGCCTTGCCACCCTCGCCGGCGAACAGCGACGGCCGCTCCGGATAGGCCTCCTCCAGATGGAGTGCGATCGCAAAGCTGTCGGCGACCAGCCGGTCGCCGTCGCGCAGGACCGGCACGGTCTTCGACACACCGCCTTCGATTTCACTGATTGCGGTGAAGGGCAAGGGTTGCTCGACATAGGCGAGCCCCTTGTGCTTCAGCGCCATGACAACCTTCCAGCAATGGGGCGAAAATGGGCGGGCGCGGTCGGTGCCGCACAGGCTGTAAAGCGTTCTGGACATGGGGTCTTCCTCGTGGCGATTGTGGCCGACACTCGACCGCAAAAATTGCGAACAATCAATTCAGGAAATTTCATCGGTTTCATCACATCCGTTTGTGGCGATCTCGGCTAGGATGCGAGACACTTTCGGGAGAACAGCCATGCTGCAACATTTCCAGATGTTCGCCGCCTACAACCAGTGGGCCAATCGCACTCTCTACTCGGCGGCCCAAGACCTCACTGCGGAAG
Source organism: Ciceribacter sp. T2.26MG-112.2 (assembly GCF_900492205.1). Taxonomy (GTDB): domain Bacteria; phylum Pseudomonadota; class Alphaproteobacteria; order Rhizobiales; family Rhizobiaceae; genus Allorhizobium; species Allorhizobium naphthalenivorans_A. The sequence goes on along the minus strand of NZ_UEYQ01000003.1, from coordinate 208,842 downwards.
AGTTGAATGCCGACCGCGGCGCATTTTTCGGCTCGTTGTTCGCAACATTGACACACATCGTGGTCGCCGATCGGATCTGGCTCAGACGCTTCACGAATGCGGGACCTCTGCATTCGGCACTCGACGAGAAACCGTTTGAGACCTTCACCGAACTCGCACGGGCGAGACAGGACGAAGACCGGCGCATCATCGACTGGTGCGAGGCGCTCACGCAGGAGCAGTTAAGCGGCGACTTCACCTATAGTCCGATCACCAATCCCACACCGGTCAGCCAGAAGCTCGGACCAGCGCTCGCCCATCTGTTCAATCACCAGACCCATCACCGCGGACAGGCGCACGCCACCCTGACGGCGCTCGGCAAGCCGTCACTCTCGCTCGACCTGATCTACTTTCTTCGGCAGGAAGGACGGCAGTGGCTTTAGCCGCCCCCGCTTCCCGCAAACGAAAGAAGCCGGCGGATCGCTCCGCCGGCTTTCACCTTGATTGAGTTGCGCAGATCGGATCAGGCGGCGCGCTGCTGGCGAGCGTAGCTTTCCCCGGCCGAGATCTGGAAGCGGACCATCAATTGCTCGAGTTGCGAGGCTTCGTTGGCGAGCGACTGAATGGCGGCCGAGGATTCCTCGACCATCGCGGCGTTCTGCTGGGTGTTGCGGTCGATATGGCCGATCGCGGCATCGATCTCCGTGAGGCCGTTGGACTGCTCGCGCGCGCTGTGAACGATCTTGGCGACCTCCCGGCTGATGGACGTGACTTCGTTGGCGATCGTGTGCAGCGCCTCGCCCGTCTGGTCGACCAGGGCGACACCATTCTTGACCTCCGCACCCGACGCATTGATCAGCGCCTTGATGTCCTTTGCGGCATTTGCCGAGCGCTGGGCCAGTTCGCGCACTTCCTGGGCGACAACGGCAAAGCCCTTGCCGGCCTCGCCGGCGCGTGCCGCCTCGACACCGGCATTCAGCGCCAGAAGGTTGGTCTGGAAGGCGATCTCGTCGATCACGTTGATGATCTGGGAGATTTCGCGCGAGGATCCCTCGATCTTGCCCATGGCCTCGACCGCACTGGTGACGACCGAGCCGGAGCGTTCCGCACCCTGGCGAGCCGCCTCGACCATGCGGCCGACCTGGTCGGCGACGCTTGCCGTCTGCTTGACCGTTTCCGTCACATTGCTGAGCGCGCTTGCGGTTTCCTCGATCGAGGCGGCCTGGCGCTCGGTTCGTGAAGAAAGGTCGTGGTTCGCATGACTGATTTGACCCGTTCCATCGCGGATGATGCGGACCACCTGGCTGACCTGGCCGATGACCGATTCCAGCCCTTCCACTGAGGTATTGAACGAGCAGCGCAGCTTGTCGAGCTCCCCCTTGAACTCCTGCGAGATGCGATGGGTGAGATTGCCGGCGGCGAGTTGGCTCAGCGCTTCATCGAGCTTGCGCACGACGAAGTCGACGGCTTCGGCCTCGCGGGCCTTCTCCTGCTCGCGCTCGGCGCGCATCTCTTCGGCATGGGCGTCGGCCTGCCGGGCCTGCTCGGCCATCGTGGTTGCCTTGCGCTCCGCGCTGGTGGCCGCCTCGACGGCCGCCTCTGAGGCGACGAAGGCACTGACCACCGAATGGGTGAGCGCGATCAGCACGCCGCTCTGGAGCACCAGCACGACCGCATGCAGCACGACGCGGGAGAAATCGGATTCACCGGGGAAGATGGCGAACGGCATGACGAAGAAGAGAAGCACGTGGTGCACGGCGACCAGCGCCGCGTAGCCGACCAGTGCCCGCCAGTCGACCCACACCGCACAGATCGCCAGCGAGGCGAAGAAGTACATGTGGATGTCGATCTGCAACGGCGAACCGGCAAAGGCGTAGACCATGATGGCGACCGTGGCGGCGTGCGCCATCGATGTCACGATCCTGGTCGTCGGACCGGTGCGGTCCTTGGCCCACAAAAGCGTCGCCGAGCCGACGATCAGCAATGTGGCGGCGATGGAGAAGAGATCGAAGCCGTCGGCGCGCATGAAGTTGCGCAACGCGATCAGCGCGAAGTTCAGCCACAGAAGCGCGACGATGCCAATCGAGGCCTTGTGCCGCAGAGCATAGAGAGCATTCATGTCAATTCCCTTCAAGGCAGCCGACTGCCAGATCATGGTTCAGCACAAGGAGAGCCCCGGCCCGCATCAGGCGGCCGGTAAAGTCGTTCGCATCGGAGTAGGCAACCGATATCCAGTCATAGCGCCCGGACCAGACCAGCCGGCCTCCGGCATCGCCGATCACCTGCATATTGCCGCTCGCTTCACCGTCCGGGTCCGTCACGACCAGGACGAAAGGCCCGGCAGGGCGCGCCCAGACCGCCACGATCAGCAGCAGGAAGAACGCAAAATTCGCCAGGACGATCGACCTGTGGATTGCCATCAGCCGTTTTTCCCTGGTTTCATTCCCCGCACCCGCTCCTTCAGTGGCTCGCCGCTACGTATGGTCCAAAAGAGACCATCCGGGCCCCGCACTGCAAAATTAAGGTACAGGCTCGTAACTAAGAATTCATTAAATGGGGATTGCCGCATCGTCGCTGCCGACGAGTTGGGCAGATCCCGCCCAACTCCGCCGTATATTGGTGCAGGCAAGCAAACATTAACCGCGAGCGAAGGGAGGCGGGCGCGTGGGCGTGCCGCGGCGGCGATTTAACGGAATCCAGAAGGTTGCACGATATGCTCGCGTGAAAAGCCCGAACCGGCGCGCACCAAGGGGAAATACAATGCAGCAAGACGTCTATGGCGCATCTCGCAAGTCCCATCCGCCTCAGGCCGGCGCCCGGCAGGGATCGGGCCTGGACCCGCTGCAGAAGATCGCGAGCTTCATGGCAAAGCACGAGATCGCCGGATTGCCGCGCAACTACCACCTGGTTCACGAGGCATTCGACGGGCACAATCCCGGGCTTGCCCGCGACCTCGGCGCCCTTGGCCAGCGTCCCACGCAGCATGCCCTGGACCAGCTGGGCCTGAAGCATCGTCTTGCCAGCCATTGCGGGCTTGCCGAAGAGAAATTGCAGTCCGAGGGCGTGGCACTGCTCGCCAAGCTGAGCGAGCATGTCGGCCTCGGCATCCTGCACAAGCAGACCTTTGCGCACGCCCTCGAGACGATCAGCCGCTCGATCCGCGAGGACGAGACGCGCGGCATCGGAGAACTGATCGCCGAACTCGACTTCCTCGCGGCCGCGGCGGCGGATCTGCTGCAGACGGAAACCGAACTGGCCCTCAAATTGAAGAATGGTCTGCAGCAGATCGAAGCGGCAAACCGCGCGGCCGAGGCGGCCAAGGCGATGATGATGAAGGATGGGCTGACCGGCCTGCCCAATCGCCTCGCCTTCATGAAGCGGCTCGACGAACTTCTGGAAGACAGTGCCGCGCCCGCAGCGGCGCTGATCGTCGTCGACATCGATGACTTTCGCTCGATCAACCAGCAATTCGGCCAGGACGCCGGGAACCGGCTGCTGAAGCACATGGCCGCCATTTTTCGCAAGACGATCAAGAAGAACGATTTCGTCGCACGGATCGACGGTGATGCCTTTGCCTTCCTCTTCCGCGACGTCACGGTCGAAGACGCCCATGTGATCGCCGAGCGACTGCACGCCGCGATCGAGAACAATCTCGTCTTCGCCGCAGAACCGGGCGCCCATTCCGGTGGTCTCGGCCTGTCGATCGGTATTGCTCTCAGCCCCACGGCGGCCTCGCCGATGCAACTGCTCGCCAATGCCGAAAAAGCGCTTCATGTTGCCCGTGCCAATCCACGCCAGCCGATCGCCGTCTATCCGGCGGCGGTGGGCCGCGCCGCCGGACGCCAGGTCGCCTGACGGCTTGGTGGGCGCCGCTTGCGGCTGTTGCCGCGATGCCACCATGGCGCACGCTTGCTTGCCGCTGGCGGACACCCACCCGGCGACGCCTTGCCTTTGCACCCCACATCGGCCAAAACCGCCGGCATGATCACCATCAACGACATATCCGCGCGCATTGCCGGCCGCCTCCTGATCGACCATGCCAGCGTCGCGCTGCCCTCCGGCACCAAGGCCGGCCTCGTCGGCCGCAACGGCGCCGGCAAATCGACACTGTTTCGCATCATCACCGGCGACCTGTCGGCCGAGAGCGGCTCGATCTCCATCCCGAAGAACGCCCGCATCGGCCAGGTGGCGCAGGAAGCACCGGGAACGGAAGAATCGCTGATCTCCATCGTGCTCTCCGCCGACAAGGAGCGCGCCGCCTTGCTGGCAGAGGCAGAGACCGCGACCGATCCGCACCGTATCGCCGAGATCCAGACGCGGCTCGCCGACATCGGCTCGCATTCGGCCGAGGCGCGCGCCGCCACGATCCTGTCCGGGCTGGGTTTCGACCATGAGGCGCAGCTACGGCCGGCCTCGTCGTTTTCCGGCGGCTGGCGGATGCGCGTGGCGCTCGCCGCCGTGCTGTTCGCCGAACCGGATCTGCTGCTGCTCGACGAACCGACCAATTATCTCGACCTGGAAGGCACGCTGTGGCTGGAAGACTATGTGCGGCGCTATCCGCATACCGTCATCGTCATCAGCCACGACCGCGACCTGTTGAACACCGCCGTCAACTCGATCATCCATCTCGACCAGAAGAAGCTGACCTTCTACCGCGGCGGCTATGACCAGTTCGAGCGCCAGAAGGCCGAGGCCGACGAACTGCAGATGAAGGCCAAGGCGAAGAACGACGCCGCCCGCAAGCACCTGCAAAGCTTCATCGACCGTTTCAAGGCCAAGGCATCCAAGGCCAAGCAGGCGCAAAGCCGCGTGAAGGCGCTGGAGCGCATGGGCACCGTGGCCTCGGTGATCGAGGACCATGTCCAGCCGATCTCCTTTCCCCAGCCGGAAAAACAACCGGCCTCGCCGATCGTCGCGATCTCCGGTGGCGCCGTCGGCTACGAACCGGGCAAGCCGATCCTGAAGAACATCAACCTGCGCATCGACGCCGACGACCGCATCGCCCTTCTCGGCTCGAACGGCAACGGCAAGTCGACCTTCGCCAAGCTGATCGCCGGTCGTCTTGCGCTTCAGGCCGGCGAAATGAAGCTCGCGCCGAACCTCTCGGTCGGCTTCTTCGCCCAGCACCAGCTCGACGACCTGATCCCGGAGCAGACGCCGGTCGACCATGTGCGCCGCCTGATGCCCACCGAGCCTGAGGCCAAGGTTCGCGCCCGCGTCGCGCAAATGGGACTTGCTACGGAGAAGATGGCGACCGCCGCCAAGGATCTGTCGGGCGGCGAGAAGGCCCGGCTGCTGATGGGGCTTTCGGCCTTCCACGCCCCGAACCTCTTGATTCTCGACGAACCGACCAACCATCTCGACATCGACAGCCGCCGGGCCCTGATCGCCGCCCTCAACGACTATGACGGCGCCGTCATCCTGATCAGCCACGATCGCCACCTGATCGAGGCGACCGTGGACCGGCTATGGCTGGTCAACAATGGCACGGTCAGCGTCTTCGAAGGCGACATGGAGGAGTATCGCAGCCTGGTCGTCTCCTCCGGCAAGAAGAAAGACGAGAAGGACAAGTCGGACGCCGCGCAGGAGCAGGTCAACAAGGCCGACCAGCGCAAGCTCGCCGCAGAACGCCGTGCCTCGCTTGCCCCGCTGAAGAAAAAGATCAATGAAATCGAGTCTCTGACGAAGAAACTGGAGACATTGATTCAGGCGCTTGATGCGGAGCTTGCGGATCCGGTTCTCTACGAAAAGCATCCGGCCAAGGCCGCCGACAAGGCCAGGCAACGCGGCGAGGCCGCAGCAAAGCTCTTAGCGGCGGAGGAGCAATGGCTGGAACTGTCAGCGGAGTATGAAGAGGCGATGGCGTCTTAAGAGTTGAGAAGCAAAAATTATCGGTACTTTGCTGAGGTAAATGTGATATTCTTATTGTGATAGATCAGTTTTCTGTTGGGAGGATGACCCAATGAGTGCCAAGGCAATACTGATTTCTTTTTTTTCACTTCTCATAACTACCAGTACACCGGCGTTCGGACAGCAATCCCCATATGAGCATCAAAAATACTGGGATGGAGTTAAGTCTCCAAAGCTAAAATGGAGTGATGGCTGTACTCTGGATCCGGCGGTATTCGCGCGGGATAATCCTGCCTACACGTCTCCGCCCCTGATGGCGCTGGGTGACAGCCTCTACAACGGGGTACAATCTCTGCGCATAAACTGGTGGCTTTCGGAATGGTCTGCACCTTCTCTGATTGCCATCCGCCTCGGCCTGATTGAGGAGTTCGGGGCGGACAGAACTGGGAGGAGGCAGTTTTATGGGCCCCAATACCCAAGTCACGGGGGCCCTCCCGATGAGGTGCTCCACTATGGCTTCAATCTCGAAACACCGGGGCTGAAAAATGGACTGGCCAGAATAGGCAATCTGCTTTCCGTACCGGCCGGGCAGAGAAAAAACCTTGGCGAATTGCTGACCCATCGGCCGCCGAATGGTCGAGCGATGGTCGACAATCTGGCTTTTTCCGGTGCCAACTCGCGGGATCTCATCGACTGGACACCAGAAGACTATCGTGCACAGGCAATAATGGGCCTGGAGCGAATGCGGGACTGGCGGATCGATAGAGCGTTTGGAGCACTGGGCGACACTTTTACTTATGCGAATGCGGCATTTGTTCTTAATCCGATGCAGGACGATTGCCTGGAAAAACTCACCCCCTTGGAACAGGTGGAACTCCGGCGGCCGAAACGTCTGTTGATCAATATCGGCTCCAACAACGGTCTTTACAAAGTCGCATTTCAAGGCGTGGACATCGACGATATGAGAAGCTGCGGCGGGGCGGAGAGACTCGTCGGAGTGAGAGGCAAGCCGATATGCGTGCAGCCTATCAGACGCTTCCTGCAAACACAGTTCATCGAGGACATGGAGACGCTAACTGCGCGCCTGTCTCGCATCGACGGTCTTGAGTATGTTTACGTGAATAATCTTGCTCTTCCGAGCCAGACCGCAAATGTCATATTCAGCGGAAGCTCAAAAGAGCAGGGTATTTTCAAGCTAGACATATCGAACAATAGAGTTAAGCGCGAGGTAATTGACCGAGGCGACCGTTCTGTGGATGATGTGAATGAACATCTCCAGGAAATTCTTAGAGAATACAACACGCTTGGAGGGCCCCACTTCGTGTATGTGGACCAGTCGGAAGCTCTCCGTGTTAAAGACTACAAGAAGTGCGTCTATCTCGGAGAAGGCGCCTGCGCGGAGGAGAGGAGGCTGAAGGTCCCGAAATCCATGAGCGGCACACGACGGGACGTTTATTTCGACAACAGGCCAATGAAAGTGAGAGGAGGAAGCGGTTACATTACGGGTGACGCGTTCGCGTCCAAGATCGCCCAAGGTGGGCTTTTCAGTTTTGATAACATGCATCTTTCGTCACTTGGCTATGAACTAATGGCTTTGGCAGTTAGGGTCGCGATGAAACAGGAAAAGGATCCTGCACTCATTGTACTGCCGCGAGGTAAAAACGACAGATGCCCCGGTGCCGGTCAAACTAGAGAACACTTGAAAATTGGCGACTGCATTGGGCAATTAACCCAAGCCGGTTGGTCCGTTGCCGACTATACTCGCAGGGACTTCGTGTTCCAGCGACTGGGAGGGGACCGTGAAATGCGGAACAGGGAATTCATAAGCGCTGTCCTCGCGTTCATGAATTGACATCCCGGCTTACGCCTTCTTCTCCCAGCGCCCTTCGTTGGTCTGTTGCCAGTAGGTGAGCTTGTGGCCCTCGGCCTTCAGCTTCTTCCACTGGCCACGCGCGCCTTCGAGCTGTTCCTGGTCGTGCCCGTCGAAGACGAAGACCAGGCGGTCGTAGCCGAGCGCGTCCGGCGGCTCGGCGCCATCGACGATGAAGCGGACGGTTGCCCCGTTGATGTTGTCCGGCACGGTCGAGATCAGCACCGGCTGCCCTTCCGGCGCCTCGCCGGCATCGGTCCCGTGCGGCAGGAAACTCTCGTCGCGCCAGGTCCACAAATGCGTGTCGAGCGCATCGCGGCGCGCCGGATCGGCGGTCTGCACCGCCACCCTCCAGCCGCGCTCGACGCTCTTTTCGAGAAGCGGCGGCAGGGCATCCTCAAGCTTCGATTCCGTCAGATGGTAGAAGAGAATCTCGGCCAAGGCCCCTGCCCTTTCCAGTGTCACGCTTCGTAGTTGGCGCGGACCAGTTCGTCGAGCAGGCGCACGCCGAAGCCCGAGCCCCAGGACTGGTTGATCTCGTCCGACGGCGAAGCCATGGCCGTGCCGGCAATGTCGAGATGGGCCCAGGGCGTGTCCTTGACGAAGCGCTTGAGGAACTGCGCAGCCGTGATCGAACCCGCGTGGCGGCCGCTCGAGTTCCTCATGTCGGCGAACTTCGAATCGATCATCTTGTCGTAGTCCTTGCCCATCGGCAGGCGCCACAGGCGCTCGTTGGTGGCAAGACCTGCGGCGAGCAGCCTTTCCGAAAGCGCGTCGTCGTTGGAGAACAGGCCGGCATGCAGGTTGCCGAGCGCCACCAGGACGGCACCCGTCAGGGTCGCCAGGTTGACCATGAATTCCGGCTTGAAGCGGTCGTTGCAGTACCAGAGCGCATCTGCGAGCACGAGGCGACCCTCGGCGTCCGTGTTGATGACCTCGATGGTCTGGCCCGACATCGAGGTGACGATGTCGCCCGGACGCTGGGCATTGCCGTCCGGCATGTTCTCGACGAGGCCGATAATGCCGACGACATTGGCCTTGGCCTTGCGGGCGGCGAGCGTGTGCATCAGGCCGGTGACGGCGGCGGCCCCGCCCATGTCGCCCTTCATGTCTTCCATGCCGGCGGCCGGCTTGATCGAAATACCGCCGGTGTCGAACACCACGCCCTTGCCGACGAAGGCGATCGGCTTGTCCTTGGCCTTGCCGCCCTTCCACTGCATGACGACGAGACGGGGCGGGCGCACCGAGCCCTGCGCCACGCCGAGCAGCGCGCCCATGCCAAGCTTTTTCATGTCCTTCTCGCCGAGAATCTCGACCTCGACGCCGAGCGCCTCGAGCTTCTTGGCGGTCTCGGCGAATTCTTCCGGCCCCAGCACGTTGGCCGGCTCGTTGACGAGATTGCGGGCGAGGATCACCCCTTCGGCAATGGCCTCGGCATCGGCGAAGGCCTTCTTCGCCGCCGCCGCGTCTGTGGTGACGATGGTAACCTTCACATCCTTGTCGTCCGACGCGGCGTCGTCATCGCCATTGTTGTCGTTCTTCTTCTTTTTAGTCTTGTAGCTGTCGAACTTGTAGGCGCGCAGCAGCATGCCGAGCGCGAAGTCGGCTGCGGCCTTTGGCGAAATCGCCAAACCGTCAACGTCGAGGAAGACGGTGGCCTTGTCCGACCCCTTCAGCAGGCCGGTGGCCTTGCCGCCGGCCTTCAGCCAGTCGTGACCGGTCAGCGCATCCGCCTTGCCGAGCCCGACGACGACGATCCGATCGGCTTCCGAGCCGTGCGGCGCGACGATGTCGAGCGTACTCATCGACTTGCCGGTGAATTTTGCCACCTTGGCGGCGCGGGCATAGACGCCCGCCGGATCGGCCTCGACCGCCCCCGACGGCACATCCGCCTCGACCGTCTTCAACAGCACGGCAACACCACCCGTGACGCGATGGGACTTGGAGAATGTAATGTCGATCTTGCTGGCCATAGGGACTCCACGAGCATGGATGGATTTTGAGAGAAGCGGAGGCGATCTTGTCCTTTTCCGCTGCGAAGGCAAGGAAAACCGGATGCGGCACCACGACAATCCCCGATGGATGGGCGATGGACCGAACGTGATCGCTGAGCCTCTTGTCAGGGCAAGCCCAGTGCGGATAGGTTCCGCCCGCTTCGCGCCGGCCGCGCAGCAAGAGAGTGTTTTTCGAAATGGAACCGCCTTTGCCGAAGCCAAACGACCATGTCCTGTTCGATGCCGTTCGTCGAGACGCGGACGCCTATCGCGCCGTGGTGCTCGCGCTGGCGTTGTTCGCGTTCTGGTGGCTGCTGCTGGCGATCTTCCATTTCTTTCCCATGCTCGACATTGCCGCCAGTGCTGCCTTCTTCAAGAGCGCCGCGTGCCCCGAAGGAATGGCGGAAGGGGTCGTCTGTGGTGATTTCCCCTACCGGCTGGACGGCCTATTCGTCTTTCTGCGCAGGGTGCTGTTCTACGCGCCATCGGCCGCGGCCGTGGTCGTCGTGATCGCGCTGATCATGGCCTTGCAGCACCACGGAGCGACTTATGAACCGCAGAAGGTGCGCCGCTACGGCCTATCACTGATCGCCTTCTTCCTCGGCCCCTACGTTCTGGTGAACCTGCTGCTCAAGAGCTTTTCCGGCCGTCCACGGCCGCACCAGACGGACCTCTTCGGCGGAGAACTGCCTTTCATGCCGGCAGGCTCCTTCAGCGGGCAATGCGAGAACAACTGCTCGTTCATTTCCGGCGAGGCTGCCGGCGCCGGATGGCTGATCTGCCTGATTCCGCTTCTGCCGCAAAGGCTACGCCTCGTCATGGCGCCCGGCATAATCGCAGTGTCTGTGGTCACGCCGGCCTTGCGCTTCAGCTTCGGCGGTCACTATCTATCGGATGTCATGCTCGGCTGGCTGTCATCACCGGTCGTCTTCCTGCTGGTCGTGGCCGTGTTCGAAATAGCGCGGGTCAGGAAAAACGCAGTATGACACGCGGGAAAAGCGGGAGCGCGCTGTCGCCAAAATGCCGCAAGCGTCGTAGACAGAGCCAAACCTCACTCGTGGGCGCGATCCGATTGCAGCGCTCCCAGGCAACCGCATGAAGCTTCTCGAACTCTACATCCTGCGGCGTGTCGGCCAGATGTTCCTCACCGCGCTCCTGCCGGTGCTGGCAATCATCTGGACGACGCAGGTGCTGGCGCGAATCAATCTGGTCACCGACAGCGGCCAGTCGGTCGGATCGTTCATGAAGCTCGCGACGCTGATCCTGCCGACCATCATTCCCGCCGTCCTTCCCTTCGCGCTGGTGATCGGGATTACCCAGGCGCTGACGGCGATGAACAATGATTCGGAACTGGCGGTGATCGACGCGGCGGGTGCGCCGCGCCGTACGATCACCCGGCCGCTTCTGCTGTTTGCCGCGGCCCTCAGCGTCTTTTCCTTCCTCATGGCCAATTTCGTCGAGCCGAAGCTTCGGGTCGGCACGCGCGAGATGATCGCGGCCGCCTATGCCGACCTCTTGTCGACCGTGATCGAGGAGAAGAACTTCCGTCGCATCGAGGACGGTCTCTACGTGCAGATTTCCGAGCGCCTGTCGGGACGCGTGCTGCGCGGGCTGTTCGTCGCCGATTCGCGCGATCCCGCCTATTCGCTGATCTATTATGCCCGCGAGGGCGCCGTCGACGAGAGTGGCACGGCGCTGGTGATGAAGGACGGCGAAGTGCAGCGCAAAACGGCCGAAGGCGAAGTGTCGATCGTGCGATTCGATTCCTATTCCTTCGACCTGTCCGATCTGTCGCAGACCCGCAGCCAGGCCCGGCTGCATGCGATCGATCGGGACCTTTCCTTCCTGCTTAATCCCGATCCCGATGATCCGGACGTGCAGAAGAATGGCGGGGAATACCGGAGCGAACTGCATCGACGGATGAGCACCTGGGCGATGCCGCTGGTATTCGCCCTGATCTCGCTGGTCATCTGCGGCAATGCCCGTTCGCATCGCGAAGCCCGGCTGCATCCGATGGCCTCGTCGCTCGCCATCGCGCTCGGTCTCTATTGGCTGTCGAACTATACGGTGAAGCTGGCCGAAGGCGACGCGGTCTATGTGCCGCTCGTTTACGCCGTACCCGTGGTCGGCGGCGGCCTTTCCGCTTTCCTTCTGTTCAGCGGGCGCCAGTTACGCTTCCCCCGCTTTATCCGCCATCCAGCGGCGCGCCTGTGGAACGCCTTGTCGGCCTACGTCCCGCGTCGTGAATCATCCGGCAAGGGGTCGGCGCCATGATGTTCACGCTCGGCCGCTATTTCTTCCGTCGTTACGTGACGACGATGCTCTGGTTCCTCGCCGGGGTGATCGCCATCGGCTATCTGATCGACTTCAGCGAGACGTCCGGGCGACTTGCCGGTCGCGGCGTGTTTTCCGTCTGGGGCCTCTTGTGGCTGACGGCGCTTCGCCTGCCGCTGATCCTGCAGCAGACGATCCCCTTCATTACGCTGTTCGTCGGCATGACGACACTGATCGCCCTCAACCGGAAGTCCGAACTCGTCGTGGCCCGGGCGGCAGGCATTTCCGTCTGGCAGTTCATGGCACCCTTCCTTGTTGGCGCCTTTCTGGTCGGCCTCGCCACTTCCTTCGTCGTCAACCCGCTTGCGGCCTGGGGCCAGCGGCAGGCTTTGCAGATCGAGGCGAGTTCGCGCGAGAGCGGCGGACGGCCCTCCACCAATGCGGTGCCGTGGCTGCGGCAGATCAGCGGCAAGGCCGACGTCATCATCGGCGCCGAGACGGTGCTCGAGGACGGAACCTTCCTCGTCGATGCGGTGCTGATCCACTTCGACAGCGACGGCCGCATCATCCTGAGACAGGACGCGCACTCGGCCAAATTGAAAGATGGTTACTGGATGCTTACCGATGTGACGGAAACCCGTCCCGGCGAGATCCCCACCAGGCTCGCCACAGCCCAGGTCAGTACCAATTTGAAACAGGAATTCGTCCAGGAACGCCTGGCGCAGCCGGAGACCGTTGCTTTTTATGAGCTTTCTCGAAAGATCGCGGTGGCCAAATCATTCGGCGTGTCGACCAAAGCGCTTGAGACGCAATTCCATTCGCTTCTTTCGCTTCCCTTCCTGCTGGTCGCAATGACGCTGATTGCTGCAACCGTTTCATTAAAATTCAGCAGGTTCAACCAGTCGCGCTCGGTGATTCTGGGTGGAATCCTGTCCGGCTTCGTGCTTTATGTGGTGACCGTGCTTGTAAAAGCATTCGGAAGCAGCGGTGTCGTACCGCCGTTCGTCGCGGCCTGGGTTCCGGTCGTCGTGGCGATGGCCTTGGGAGCGACGATCCTGCTTCATCAGGAGGATGGTTAGTGGCGGTAAGTGACCGCGTGAATATCAGAAGGCTAGCCCTAGCCCTGCTGACGGGAGTCGCCGTGTGCGCTTTGGTGTCGCCGGCCGTCGTCGCGCGTGCGCAAGACAGCCAGCCGGCTGCTTCGCTTGGCACTGATATTCCCGAAGATGCAAAGCTTCTGTTGGCAGCCAATGAACTGCTCTATGATCGTGACGCTGAACGCGTGACGGCGATCGGCGGTGTGCAGATCAATTACGGCGGCTACCAGATGGTCGCGCGCAAGGTCGTCTACGACCAGAAGAGCGGCCGGATGACGGCCACCGGCAATATCGAGATGATCGAGCCGGGCGGCAACCGCATCTATGCCGACACGCTCGACGTGACCGACAATTTCGCCGACGGCTTCGTCGAGGCGCTGCGAATCGAAACCACCGACAACACCCGCCTTGCCGCTGAACGCGGCGAGCGGGTGAACGGCACGGACATGATTCTCCACAAGGGCGTCTACACCGCCTGCCTACCCTGCGCCGACCATCCGGAACGCCCGCCGCTCTGGCAGGTCAAGGCCGAGCGCGTCATCCAGAACGGCCAGAAGCACACAGTGCGGCTGGAAAAGGCACGATTCGAACTGTTCGGCCGCACCATCGCCGTCCTGCCGGCGATCGAAGTGCCCGATCATACGGTCAAGCGCAAATCCGGCTTCCTTTTCCCCGAGATGCGCACCTCGGAAAACCTCGGCTTCGGCCTGACGGTCCCCTACTATTTCGCCCTCTCCAACCAGCGTGACGCCACCGTCAAGGCGACCGGCTTCACCAGCCAGGGCGTTCTGCTGGAGGCGGAGATCCGCCAGCGATTCGAGCGTGGCACCGCGACCTTGCGTGCCGCCGGCATCGACCAGTTGCACCGCGAGAGTTTCGACGCCAACACCAGCGATGCCAATCGCGACCTGCGCGGCATGGTCGCGTCCGAAGGCAAGTTCGAGATCAATCCGCGCTGGACCTTCGGCTGGGACGTGATGCTGCAGAGCGACAACAACTTCGCTCGTACCTACAGCCTCGAGGGGCTGGACGACACAACCCATACGAACCAGATCTACCTGACCGGTCTCGGCAAGCGCAATTCCTTCGACATGCGCGGCTACTACTTCGACGTTCAGGATGCGGATACCGAAAACACCGCGGAGAAGATGCAGCCGACCGTGCTGCCGTCGGTCGATTATGCCTATTATGCGCCCGAGCCGGTCGCCGGCGGCCAGCTTTCGGGCAATCTGAACTTCACCGCCCTGTCGCGGTTCAAGTCGGATGAAGTCGACGTCGATACTAATGGTGACGGCATAGACGACCTGACGCGGTTCCGCGGCCTTGACGGCACCTCGAGCCGCCTGACCGGCGAACTCGAATGGAAGCGGACGCTCAGCGTCCCTGGCGGCCTGCAACTGACGCCGTTGCTTGCCGCACGCGGCGACGCCTATGGCCTCGATCTCAACGCGCCGGTTGGCTACACCGGCAACTTCACGACCGAAACGGCGGAAACCCGTTACATGATGACGGCCGGGCTCGAAGCCCGCTACCCCGTGCTTTTGACGACCAACAACAGCAGCCACATCATCGAGCCGATCGGCCAGATCTATGCGCGCAACGACGAGCAACTGGCCGGCCGTCTGCCGAACGAGGACGCCCAGAGCTTCGTCTTTGACGCCACCAACCTGTTCGACCGCGACAAGTTCTCCGGCTATGACCGGGTCGAAGGCGGCACTCGGGCCAATGTCGGGCTGCGCTATACCGGCTCGTTCGACAATGGTTTCGGCGTGCGCGGCGTCGTTGGGCAGTCCTACCACATCGCCGGCCTGAACTCCTTTGCCACCGACGACCTCGTCCAGGTCGGCGCGGATTCCGGCCTCGAGACCGAGGTTTCCGATTTCGTCGGCATGGCCGGCATCGACATGCCGAACGGCATGTCGGTCGCCACCAATCTGCGCCTTGACGAGCGCACGCTGGCGCTGCGCCGCACCGATGCTAACGTCTCCTTCTCCAACGAGAAGCTGCAGACGAGCCTGACCTACTCGCAGATCGCCGCGCAGCCGGAATACGGATTGTCGAAGCGCAATGACGAAATCCAGTCGGCGAGTTCGGTCAAGGTCAGCGAGTACTGGTCGCTGTTCGGCTCCGTCACCTGGGACATCGACGACAGCGTGATCAACCGCAAGGGCATCGGCGTCTCCTATGCCGACGAATGCACGGTCTTCTCGCTCGTCTACTCCGACAAGTACGATCCCGAGGAAGAATCGGCGAGCGACTGGTCGATCGGTGCGCGGCTGACTTTCCGCACGCTGGGCGACGTCAAGGTCGGCGATACGGAGCTCGCCGGGTTCAATTAAGCCCGGTTTCACGGCAAAACCCCTTGCGATTGGGGGTCATCGTCATTGTTTCGCCGCACGGATTGTGCAATCGGTGCGGCAGATTATACTTTCACCGGACTATGCGTAG
The DNA here is from genome assembly GCF_900492205.1 of Ciceribacter sp. T2.26MG-112.2. GTDB lineage: Bacteria > Pseudomonadota > Alphaproteobacteria > Rhizobiales > Rhizobiaceae > Allorhizobium > Allorhizobium naphthalenivorans_A. The sequence continues at coordinate 193,330 of NZ_UEYQ01000003.1, read as the reverse complement.
GCGGGTTGAGCACTGTTTTGCTCCCGCTGGAAAGGAAGATGATGGCCATTGCAAAGAAGGGAAAGCGGATGCTGCTCGCCTGCACGGTCGCGCTGGCGATCATTGCGGGTGACGCGTCCGTCGTCAATGTCGCTCAGGCTGCGAGCCAGGTCGTCGCCGTCGTCAACAAGACGGCCATCACCAATGGCGACGTTGCCCGCCGGGTCGCCTTTCTTCGCCTTCAGCGCCGCAAGGGCAATCTGAACCAGATCGCCAAGGAAGAGATGATCGAGGAAGCCTTGAAGCGGCAGGAAATCGCCCGCGTCGGCATGTCGGTCAGCACGTCCGAGGTTGATGCGGCCTATGCGCGGTTTGCCTCGGGCAACAAGCTTTCGCCGCAGCAGATGACCCAGATCCTCGGCCAGGCCGGCGTCGGCGTCGAGCATTTCAAGGCCTATATCGCCGTTTCGATGAGCTGGCCGCGCCTGATCAACGCCCGGTACGGTTCCAAGAACAAGATGTCGAACCAGGATCTCGTCACCCGCCTCCTGGAAAACAAGCAGAAGCCGGTGACCACCGAATATTTCCTCAAGCAGGTCATTTTCGTCGTGCCCGCTTCGAAGAAGGGCATCACCGGCAAGCGCAAGGCCGAGGCGGAAGCCTCCCGCGCCAAGTTCCCGGGCTGCGACGGCGCCATGGACTTCGCCAAGAACTATCTCGACGTGTCGATCCGCAATCTCGGCCGCGTGCTCGAGCCCGAACTGCCGGCGGACTGGAAGCCGCTGATCGAGAAGGCCAAGGGCGGCACGACCGGCACACGCGTGACCGAGCGTGGCGTCGAGTTTCTGGCGATCTGCAACCAGCGCCAGGTCTCGGACGACGTGGCGGCCGAAGTCGTGTTCCGCGCCGAGGACCTCGGCAAGGAGAAGCAGGACGACAATCCGAATGCCAAGAAATACCTGGACGAACTGCGCGCGAAAGCACAGATCGTCAACAACTGAGCCGAGCACCGGATGACTCCTGCCGACCATCTTCCTCTTGCACTGAGCCAGGGCGACCCGGCAGGCATTGGTCCCGACATCGCGCTCGCCGCCTGGGTGAAGCGGGCGGAGCATCGGGTGCCGCCTTTCCTCTACATTGGCGACCCCGCCGTTCTTGCCGTTCGTGCACGCCAGCTCGATCTCGACGTGGCGCTCAAGGAAACCGATGCCGCCGGTGCGGTCTCCGTGTTCGACACGGCGCTTCCGGTTCTTTCCGTGCCGATCGGCTTCGATGTCGTTGCCGGCGAGCCGCATGTCGCCAATGCCAAGGGCACGATCGCGGCGATCGAAACCGCCGTTCAGCTGTGTTTCGATGGCAAGGCGCGCGCCATGGTCACCAACCCGATCGCCAAGTCCGTGCTTTACGAGGCGGGTTTCGGCTTTCCTGGCCACACCGAATTTCTCGCCGAACTCGCTAAGCGCCGCACCGGCGAGACCTATCGCCCGGTGATGATGCTGGCCGGTCCGAAAGTCCGCGCCGTGCCCGTGACGATCCACATCCCGATCAAGGACGTCCCCGGGGCGCTCAGCGAGGCCGTCATTGTCGAAACCTGCCGGATCGTCGCCGCCGATCTCAAGAACCGTTTCGGCATCGCCCATCCCCGCCTCGCCGTCGCCGGCCTCAACCCGCATGCCGGCGAAGGTGGCGCGATCGGCCACGAGGACGAGGGCATCATCCATCCGGCCGTCATGACGCTGCGCAGCGAGGGTATCGATGCCTTCGGCCCGCTGCCGGCCGACACCATGTTCCATGACGAGGCCCGCCGCCGCTACGACGTGGCGATCTGCATGTATCACGATCAGGCGCTGATCCCGGTCAAGGCCCTCGGCTTCGACGATTCGGTCAATGTCACGCTCGGCCTTCCCTTCGTCCGCACCTCGCCGGACCACGGGACCGCCTTCGGCATTGCCGGCCAGGGCATCGCCCGCGAGGACAGCCTGGTCGCGGCGCTGAAGCTCGCCGACGAGATCAGCCGGACGAGCGAAGCAAGATCCTGATGGCGGCCATCGACGGACTGCCGCCACTGCGCGACGTGATCGCCCGCCACGGGCTCGACGCGCGCAAGGCGCTCGGCCAGAACTTTCTGCTCGACCTAAACCTGACCCAGAAGATTGCCCGGACAGCCGGACCGCTCGAAGGCGTGACCGTGTTCGAGGTCGGCCCCGGCCCCGGCGGCCTGACGCGCGCCATCCTGTCGCTCGGCGCCAAGAAGGTCATTGCCGTCGAGCGCGACGCCCGCTGCCTGCCGGCGCTTGCCGAAATCGCCGAGCACTATCCCGGCCGTCTCGAGGTGATCGAGGGCGATGCGCTGAAAACCGATTTCGAGGCGATGGCGCCGGATGGTCCGGTGAAGATCATCGCCAACCTGCCCTATAATGTCGGCACGCAACTCCTGATCAACTGGCTTCTGCCGCGAAACTGGCCGCCGTTCTGGCAGTCGTTGACGCTGATGTTCCAGCGGGAAGTGGGCCTGCGCATCGTCGCCGACGAGAGCGACGATCACTATGGCCGGCTGGGCGTGCTGTGCGGCTGGCGCACCGAGGCACACATGGCCTTCGACGTACCGCCGCAGGCGTTTACACCACCGCCGAAGGTCACCTCCTCGGTCGTGCATTTGGTGCCGAGACAGGAACCGCTTCGCTGCGACGTGGAGAAGCTGGAACGCGTGACGCAGGCCGCCTTCGGGCAACGCCGCAAGATGCTGCGCCAGAGCCTGAAATCGCTCGGCGGCGAGGCGTTGCTGGCCAGGGCGGGGATCGATCCGGCGCGGCGAGCCGAGACCTTGTCGGTCGAGGAGTTCTGCCGCATCGCCAATCTTCTGTAACAAAAGACCTCGAGCGATTCTATTCCGAGGCTTCGTCTGCCGGTTCCAATGTGATATCCGCGCCCTTGGTACCGCCGCGTGCTTCCTTGACCAGCCAGGCGGCCAGTTGGGCGACGCTTGCTCGTCGCGCCCGAGGAACCAGAAGCCAATAGCCGCGATCCGCGCCTTCGAGCACGCCACCCGCCGGGCAGAGCAGACCACTGTCGAGTGTCTGGTCGACGAGGCCGAGCCATCCCAGGGCCAGACCCTGCCCTCCCAGCGCCGCCTGTATGACCATGGCATAGGTGTTGAAGCTCATGTCGCCATGGCCGGCATCCGGTTTGCGGCTCGTCTCCGTCCTGCCGAGATAGCTCGGCCACTCGAACCACGGCGACGGGACTGCCGCATCCAGATGGATGAGCGGAACTGCCGTCAGGGCTTCGGGATGATCGAACGGACCATGACGCTCGAGAAAGGCCGGTGTGCAGACCGGCACGACACGCTCCGGCATCAGCAGGATAGCATCCTGACCGAGCTCGCCATGCGAACCGAAGGCGACGGCGATGTCGGCCCCCTCCTCCCAGTCGCTGGCGAGGCGCTGCGTCGCGACGATCTGCAGATCCAGTTCGGGATGGGACTGGCGAAACGCGTGCATGCGGGGAATGAGCCAGAGGCTGGAGAAGGCATAATCGGTGCACAGCCGGATGACGGGCCTCTGGCTGGCGGCACGAATGACCCGCTCGACCTCATCCAGTTCCTGGACCGTGCGCGCGGCGATGTCGAACACCCGCCGGCCCTCGTCCGTCAGTGCCACGCCGCGATGCAGACGGCGCAACAGGGGCGCCCCGAAACTCTGCTCGAGGAGCCGGATCTGGTAGCTCACCGCCGGTTGGCTCAATCCCCGTGCACGTGCGGCGGCCGACAGGGAGCCACGCCGGCCGATCTCGACCAGAAGCCGCATCCATCCGAGGTCCACCGGCGCATCTGCCATAAGGTATCCTTATGTCAACGATCAGAACTTTCGAGCTTCACAGCCTAACGTAGTTTCCGCTTCAATAAACCTGGCGAATATCAAAAAAGAGGGAACGAAGACATGCACCAGAATAGAAGCATGACCAGGCTGTGGCTCGGCGGCGTCGCGCTCGCGGTTTCCATGGCCTTAGCCGCTCCGGCTCTGGCCGCCGATGCCGAGAGCTGCAAGACCATTCGCCTGTCTGATCCCGGTTGGACCGACATTACAGCCACCAATGGCGTCGCATCCGTGCTCCTCGAAGCGCTCGGCTATCAGCCCGAGGTCAAGACGCTCGCCGTGCCGATCGGCTACCAGTCGATGAAGAACGGCGAGATCGATGTCTTCCTCGGCAACTGGATGCCGGCGCAACAGGCCTTCATCGACGACCTGAACGCCGCCAAGGCGGTCGAGGTGCTGAACAAGAATCTCGAGGGCGCCAAGTTCACCCTGGCGGTGCCGACCGCCTCGGCCGAGAAAGGCGTGAAGGATTTCGCCGATCTCGAAAAGCATGGCGACGAGTTCGAACGCACGATCTACGGCATCGAGCCCGGCGCACCGGCCAATCTCAATATCCAGAAGATGATCGACGCCGGCGAGTTCGGCTTGAAGGACTGGAAGCTGGTCGAATCCGGCGAACAGGCCATGCTCTCGCAGGTCGAACGAGCGACGAAGGAAGGCAAGGGCGTGGTTTTCCTTGCCTGGGCACCGCATCCGATGAACGAGCGCTTCCAGATCACCTACCTCTCCGGCGGCGATGCCCATTTCGGACCCAATTACGGGGGCGCCGAGGTCTATACGCTGGCGCGGACCGGCTGGTCGGAAAGCTGCCCGAATGCGGCCGGTCTGTTCAAGCAGCTGAAGTTCGAAGTGAGCATGGAGAACGTGCTGATGGGCGAGATTCTCGGCGGCAAGGATTCCAAGGATGCGGCGAGCGCCTGGCTCAAGGCCAACCCCGCCGTGCTCGAAAGCTGGCTGTCCGGCGTAACGACGCTCGACGGCAAGCCCGGCGCGGAAGCCGTCAAGACGTCTCTCGGGCTCTGAGATGGACAGCATCGTGCAAGCCCGTCCGAACATCCTGATCCTGATGGTCGACCAGTTCAACGGCACGCTCTTCCCCGACGGGCCGGCTGAGTTTCTTCATGCACCGAATCTGAAATCCCTGGCGAAGCGCTCCGTGCGCTTCGCCAACACCTATACGGCCAGCCCGCTCTGCGCGCCGGCGCGGGCCTCGTTCATGTCGGGGCAATTGCCGAGCCGCACCCGCGTCTACGACAATGCGGCGGAATTCGCCTCCGACATTCCGACCTTCGCCCACCACCTGCGCAATGCCGGCTACCAGACCAGCCTGTCGGGCAAGATGCACTTCGTCGGCCCGGACCAGTTACACGGCTTCGAGGAGCGGCTGACCACCGATATCTACCCGGCCGACTTCGGCTGGACGCCGGACTATTCCAAACCCGGTGAACGCATCGACTGGTGGTACCATAATCTCGGCTCCGTCACCGGGGCGGGCGTGGCGGAGATCACCAACCAGATGGAGTATGACGACGAGGTCGCCTACCATGCGACACGCCGGCTCTACGATCTGTCGCGCGGCCAGGACGAGCGGCCGTGGTGCCTGACGGTGAGTTTCACCCATCCGCACGATCCTTACGTGGCAAGGCGCAAGTTCTGGGACCTCTACGAGGACTGCCCGGCGCTCGACCCCACCGTGCCGGCGATCCCCTATGACGCCCAGGACCCACATTCGAAGCGGCTGATGGATGCCTGCGACCATACGGCCTTTGCCATCAGCGACGAGGACATCCGTCGCGCCCGCCGCGGTTATTTCGCCAACATTTCCTATGTCGACGAGAAGATCGGCGAGATCCTCGACGTGCTGGAGCGGACCCGGATGGCGGACAATACGGCGATCCTGTTCGTCTCCGACCATGGCGACATGCTGGGCGAGCGCGGCCTGTGGTTCAAGATGAACTTCTTTGAAGGTTCGGCCCGCGTGCCGCTGATGTTGTCGGCGCCGGGGCTGGAGGCAAGGCTGGTGGCCGAGCCCGTTTCAACGCTCGACGTGACCCCGACGCTTGCCAGTCTTGCCGGCATCGACATGTCGACGCTTGCCGCCTGGACCGACGGCGAGGATCTGATGCCTCTGGCACGAGGTTCTGGCGAACGCGGTGCCGTGCCGATGGAATATGCGGCCGAGGGGTCGATCGCGCCGCTGGTCGCGATCCGGGACGGCAGCTTCAAGCTGACGCTGTGCGACCGAGATCCGCCGATCCTCGTCGATCTGGACAGCGATCCGCAGGAATTGCAGAACCTGGCAAGCCAGCCGGCCCATGCCGAGACCCTCCGGCGGCTCGAAGCTTTGGCGGCAGGGCGCTGGGATCTCAAGCGCTACGACGCCGCCGTGCGCGAGAGCCAGGCCCGGCGCCGCGTGGTCTATGCCGCCTTGCGCAACGGGGCTTACTTCCCCTGGGACTACCAGCCGCTGCAGAAGGCATCGGAGCGCTATATGCGCAATCACATGGACCTGAACATCCTTGAGGAGAGTCAGCGATTTCCGCGCGGCGAATAGGTCGGGAGAATGGGCGCGCTGCGCCGTCTGACGATCCCTGAAGGGGTTTGTTTGCGCTGGGGCATCATGACCAGGAAACGTGAACGGGGGCCTCAAGGCCCCCGTCACCCTTTCGGATGGACGAACCGATTACGCGGCGCGTAGGGAACGGCTGCGGCTGGCCTCGGCCAGGCGGAACAGCGCCACCTGCTCGTTCAGCCGGTCCGCCTCGTTGGCGAGACCGTGCGTGGCGGCGCTGGTTTCCTCGACCATGGCGGCGTTCTGCTGGGTCACCTGGTCCATCTGCCCGACGGCGGCGCTGATCTCGCCAAGCGCGGCGGACTGCTGGCGGGCGGCCGAGACGATCGCCATGATCTCGTCATTGATCGTTTCCACATGGGACTCGATGCCCTTCAGCGCCTCTCCCGTCTGCCCGACCAGCGTCACGCCGGTCCTCACCTCGCTCGCGGAACGGGCGATCAGTTCCTTGATCTCGCGGGCGGCATGGGCGGATCGCTGGGCGAGTTCGCGCACTTCCTGGGCGACGACGGCAAAGCCCTTGCCGGCCTCGCCCGCACGGGCCGCCTCGACCCCGGCATTGAGGGCCAGGAGGTTGGTCTGGAAGGCGATGTCATCGATGACGCCGATGATCTGGCCGATCTGACCCGAAGACTGCTCGATCCGCCCCATGGCGTCCACCGTCTGCCGGACGACTGCCTCGGAATGCCGGGCGTCCACCGTCGCACGCTGGACCAGCCCGCCGGCGTGTTCTGCCCTGCGGCTGACGTCGCGAATTCCCGAGGTGATCTCGGTGATCGAGGCCGAGGCCTCCTCCAGCGCGGCAGCCTGGCGCTCGGTACGATGGGCAAGGTCGTCGGCGGCCTGGCGGATTTCCAGCGAGCCATGGTGAATCGTCGACGTGCTTTCGCTGATCGAGGCAATCACCGTCTGGAGCTTGTCCAGCGAGGCGTTGAAGTTGAGGCGCAGCGCGTCCAGTGCCGGCGCAAAGCTCCGGTCGATGCGCTGCGTGAGATCGCCGGCGGAGAGATGGTCGAGACCGATGCCGAGTTGCTCCACCGCAAAGCCGATCTCGGCGGCACGTTCGGCCCGCTCGCTGTCGGCGGCATCGCGCCGGGCCTGTTCCACTTGTGCCAGGCGAGCCTCCTCCTCGCGCTCACGCCGGACGCGGTCCCGGGACATGGTGATGAAACTGCCCACGGCCTGCCCCATCGCCCCGATTTCGTCCCGGCTGTCGGACTGCGTCAGGTTCACGTCGACTTCGCCGGTCGCCAGCTTTTTCATCGCATTGGTCAACACGCCCAGCGGCCGGATCACGGTGAAGGCGAGCGATACGGCAAGGAGGAAGGCCAGCACCACGCCGCCGAGGCCAAGAGCCAGCACGGTAACGAAGCTCTGCATTTCAACGGCGGCAATGTGGTTAGCCTCGGTCACGATCGCCTTGAGGGTCGCATCCTCCGCCGTCTTCAGGCGCTGGATGCGTTCGCTCGCCAGGGAAAACCACTCGGGAGCCTTAAGACCGTTCAGATCGCCCGCGACGCCGCCCTTGAGGATGCGGGCACGCATGGTTTCCAGCGCTTCGCCATTGCCCTGCAATTCGCCCACCACCTGTTGGCGCAGGTCTCCTGGCAGAAGCTCTACATAAGCGTTGAGCAGCGCCGTCTGCGCGCCGAACAGGCCGGCAAAATCCATGAAGCGCCGTTCGTCGATGCGAGCGGCCGACAGGAAGGCATTGCCGAGCGCGCGCTCCTGGCCCGCCAGTTCCTTGGCGTTCATCAGGAGGTTGTAGGCGATCATGTGCCCGATCGTGCCCTCGCTGCCGATCGCCAGCGAAAAGTCGCGCGAAAGATCGGTCAGTTGGCCGATCAGACCCGTGTAGAACTTGAAAGAATCCGCCGCTGTGGCGGAGAGCCCGTCCACCGCCTTGCGTCGATCGGCCAGTTGGGCGAGTTCCGCCGCGACGCGATCGGTGCGCGCCTTGAGAGAAGAATTGTCCTCGGCAGCGACCGTGGCAAGAACGCCCGTCATGGCGACGACGTGCGGATCGCTCTTGCCTCGGGCTGCGGCCAGGGCATCCGCGCCCTGATTGCCCTGCGCACCGATGAAGCCGGCCGTCTGGCCGCGCTCGACCTGCAAGGCGTGCACCAGGCTGCCCAGGGTCGCGATCTCCTCCGTCGCTTCGACCAGGCGCTCGGCATGGCGGTAATTGTCATAGCTGGCGCTCATCTGCATCCAGGCCAGCACGACCACCGCCACGAGTGGAACGGCCATGGCCGCAGCAAGGCGCCATTTCACGGATATGTCTTTCAAACGCATTTTCTCGTCTCACGATGGGAGGATGGCACGCTCCTGGCGGGCCTTGTCGCGAAAACAAGTAAACGGCGCTCAACTATTAACTTTAGCTGAAGCTCACTTTGTATTTTCTAGCCTCGGCGGTGCCGATGCGCGCATGGGTCGCAGTCAGCGTCCGTCCGATTCGACGAGGGTGCTGACGAAGTCGAACAGCCCATGACGGCGGTCACGACGGAGCCGCTCGGCCTTGACGATCGACTGGACGGCGTCGAAAGCCGTCTGCAGGTCGTCGTTGACGATGACATAATCATACTCGCGCCAGTGGCCGATCTCGGAGCGGGAATTGGCAAGCCGCGTCTGGATGACCTCTTCGGTGTCCTCGGCGCGGCGATGCAGGCGCGACTGAAGCTCGGCCATGGTCGGCGGCAGGATGAAGATCGACACCACGTCCGCCTTCATCTTGTCCTGCAACTGCTGCGCACCCTGCCAGTCGATGTCGAACAGCATGTCACGGCCCTCGGACATGGCAAGCTCGACAGGCTCGCGCGGCGTGCCGTAGAAATTGCCGTGAACCTCGGCCCATTCCAGCAACGAGTCCGAATCGCGCATGCGCTCGAATTCGCGTTGCGAGGCGAAGTGGTAATGCACCCCCTCGATCTCGCTCTGGCGCCGCTGGCGCGTGGTGACGCTGACCGACATGCCGATCTGGCGGTCGCGCTCCATCAGCGTGCGAGCAATCGTCGACTTTCCCGCGCCCGAAGGCGACGAGATCACCAGCATCAACCCCCGGCGTGCGATCTGGACGACCGCCCCCTTGCCCTCTGCCATCAGTTCACTCCAAATTCTGGACCTGTTCGCGGAACTGGTCGATCACGACCTTCAACTCGATGCCCGCGGCGGTCACGGCCACGCCATTCGACTTCGAACAGATGGTATTCGATTCGCGGTTGAATTCCTGCGCAATGAAATCGAGCTTGCGACCGACGGGGCCGCCAAGCGCCAGGAGATCACGGGCGGCGGCGACATGCGCCTTCAGCCGGTCGATCTCCTCGCGCAGATCGGCGCGGGTGGCCAGAAGCGCCACCTCGGCATGCAGCCGGTCACGGTCGAGCGTGCCGGCGGCGCCCATCAGCGTGGCGATCTGGCTCTCCAGGCGCCGGGCAATTTCGCCGGGCTGGCGCGACGGATCGGCCTCGACGGTCAGCGCCAGCTCCTCGATACGCGTCACCTGGTCCGAAAGCAGTCGACAGAGCGCATCACCCTCGATGCGCCGCATCTCGCACAGCGCATGCACGGCCTGTTCCAGGCCGGCGAGAATATCCGCCTCGCGCCGGGAAACCGCTTCGGCGTCGTCGACCGCTTCCTTGAATTCGACGAGACCACGGATCGACAACAGGGCGTCGAGTCTCAGCGGCGCAGGATCGACCAGCGCCGCACCGAGTTCATCCCTTAATTTCAGCAGAGCATCGAGCGCGTCGCGATTGAGCACGGCCTCGACGCGGTTCTCGCTCACCTGCACCGTCAGTCCGACCTGGACATTGCCGCGCGTCACAAATTGCGACAGCAGACGCCGGATGTCGCTTTCAAGGCCTTCCATGCCCTGCGGAAGGCGCATCCGGATGTCGAGCCCCTTGCCATTGACCGAGCGTAGCTCCCAGGCCCAGCGATGCCGACCGCTGGTTCCCTCGCTCCGGGCAAAGCCGGTCATGGATTGCAGTGCCATCGCCCTGTCCTCGGTTAGCTGCTCAGCTCTTCTTCTTCGCGGCGGCGGCGTCCGGATCGGCTTCCGGCGGCGCATCGACCGCTGCACCCGGATCCTCCCCACGTTCGGCCTCGATCTTGCGCCAGTTGCGCACATTCGCATTGTGCTCGTCGAGCGTCGCGGCGAAGACATGGCCACCGGTCCCGTCCGCGACGAAGTACAGGTCCTTGGTCTTCCACGGATGGGCGACGGCCTCGAGCGCGGCGCGGCCCGGATTGGCGATCGGGCCCGGCGGCAGTCCCTTGATGACGTAGGTGTTGTACGGCGTTTCCTTCTTCAGATCCGACTGGTAGATCGGCCGGTCGGACGGCTTGCCGTCACCGCCGAACAGGCCGTAGACGATCGTCGGGTCGGACTGCAGCCGCATGCCCTTGGCCAGGCGATTGATGAACACTGACGCGACATGGGCGCGTTCGTCGTCCTTGCCCGTCTCCCGCTCGACAATCGACGCCAGGGTGACGAACTCTTCCTTCGTCTTGATCGGAAGGTCGGGATCCCGCTTTTCCCAGATCTGGTCGACGAGTCGCTGCTGCGCCGCCGCCATCTGGCTGACGATCTCGGTGCGCTTGGTGCCGCGCGAGAACTTGTAGGTATCCGGGCGCAGCGAACCCTCGACCGGCAGTTCGGCCGGCAGTTCGCCTTCCAGAACCGGATCGTCCGCCAGCCGCTTGAACATCTGCTTGACCGTCAGGCCCTCCGGCATCGAGACGGAGTAAAGAATTGACTTGCCCGACTTCAGCAGATCCATGACCTCCTTCATCGACGCGGACGCCTTGATCTCGTATTCGCCGGCCTTGAGGCTCTCGCCTTCCTGGAGGTAGGTCGCGGTCACATGGCGGAAGATGCGGGAATCGGTGATGATGCCGTTGCGCTCGAGGCTGCCGGCGATCTCGGCGAGGCCCGCGCCGCTGCGCACGACGAAATTGGTGTTGGTGGCGAGCGGACCGGGATTCTGGTAGGCCGACATCGCATAGAAGAACACGGCGACCGCAATCACGCAGACCGCCACCACCATCGTCATCAGGAAGTTGAGGAAAATCACCACCTGGCTGCGCGCCTTGCGCGAACGCCGGGGCGGAGCGGGAACGCGCTCCGGACGGAGTGCCTCGGTCGGAGACTTCGGAATGATCGGCCCCTTTGCAGAGGTTTCCGCTCCGCGGCCAAAGGAAATCCCGCTGTTCTGGCTATCGTCGGTCACAGGCAATCCTCTTCAGTTCGGTATCGCTGCTGTCTGGCCAAGCAATACGGCAAAAAGCAGGTGGAAGCGGGACTTGCGCCCCGGCATCCACAAACTTTGCCATGGTCGCGGCGCTCAGCCCTCGTAGCGCCGAAGCACCAGGGAGGCGTTCGTACCGCCAAATCCGAAGGAGTTGGACAGCGCGACGTTGATTTCGCGCTTGCGCGCCTTGTGGGGCACGAGGTCGATCGCCGTCTCGACATCGGGATTGTCGAGGTTGAGCGTCGGAGGTGCGACATTGTCGCGAATGGCAAGTGCGGAGAAGATCGCCTCCACGGCACCCGCCGCACCCAAAAGGTGGCCGATCGCCGACTTGGTCGAGGACATCGATATCTTCGAGGCCGACTCGCCGACGAGACGCTCGACCGCGCCAAGCTCGATGGTGTCGGCCATGGTCGATGTGCCATGGGCATTGATGTAGTCGACATCTGCCGGGGTGAGGCCGGCGCGCTTCAGCGCCATGGTCATGCAGCGGAATGCGCCATCGCCGTCCTCGGAGGGAGCGGTGATATGGAAGGCATCGCCGGACAGGCCGTAACCGACCACTTCGGCATAAATCTTGGCGCCGCGCGCCTTGGCGTGCTCAAGTTCCTCGAGCACGACGATGCCGGCCCCCTCGCCCATGACGAAGCCGTCGCGATCCCTGTCATAGGGACGCGATGCGGCCTTCGGATCGTCGTTGCGTGCCGTCGACAGCGCCTTGCAGGCGGCAAAGCCGGCGAGCGAAATGCGGCTGATCGGCGATTCCGTGCCGCCGGCCACCATGACGTCGGCGTCGCCGAATGCGATCAGGCGGGCCGCGTCACCGATCGCATGGGCGCCGGTGGAGCAGGCGGTGACGACCGAGTGATTGGGACCGCGCAGCTTGTGGCGGATGGATACCTGGCCAGAGGCCAGATTGATCAGTCGACCGGGAATGAAAAACGGCGACAGGCGACGGGGGCCCTTGTCGCGCAGGATGTAGCCGGCCTCGACGATGCCTTCGATGCCGCCGATGCCGGAGCCGATCAGAACGCCGGTGGCACACTGGTCGTCATCGGTCTTCGGATGCCAGCCGGCATCGTTCAGCGCCATGTCGGCGGCTGCGATCGCATAGATGATGAAATGATCGACCTTGCGTTGCTCCTTGAGCTCCATCCAGTCGTCGGGATTGAAGGCGCCCTCGGCATTGCCGGTCGGGATACGGCAGGCGACCTTGGCCGGCAGGTCATCGACCTCGAATTCGGTCACGAGGCGGGCACCACTTTCCCCGGCGAGAAGTTTCGACCAGGTTAGTTCAGTTCCACACCCTAGCGGAGATACCATGCCGGTACCGGTGATAACGACACGTCTCATCGCCCGTAGTCCACCCCACTCTTGCAGTCGATGCCATCAGAAAACAGTAAGGCCCGCATGTCGCGGGCCCCGGCGGGAAAGGCAGCCACAGCCGCCGTCCCGCTATGCATGCAATCGATCAGGGCTGAGCCTTTTCGATGAACTTTACGGCGTCGCCGACCGTCAGGATCGAGTCAGCCGCATCGTCCGGGATCTCGACGCCGAATTCTTCTTCGAAGGCCATGACTAGTTCGACCGTGTCGAGCGAGTCCGCACCCAGATCATCGATGAAGCTTGCGCCTTCAACAACCTTTTCAGCGTCTACGCCGAGATGATCAACAACAATTTTCTTAACGCGTTCTGCGATATCGCTCATGTCGGTTTCCTCGACCTTCTTAATCTCAGGGGCGTCTGGACGACTTCCCTACCCTGTTCAAACCGGCGAACACTTCATCGCCACCGGCAAACCCGTTCAGCCCCGTCTCAATGAACCAACCATACAATCAAGTGCATAGCAATCGCCTTGGGAGACGGAACGACTGTTCACAGTCATGGCCCGCTTAACACGGTTTAGCCGCGCCGCAAAGCCAGAAAAATCGCGCGAGGCCAGTGCTCAACACCCAATTGGGCAAGCAGTGGCTCACGCGCGAGACTTGCTCAGATCATCGCCATGCCGCCGTTGACGTGCAAAGTCTGCCCGGTCATGTAGCTCGCCTCGTTGGATGCGAGATAGACGACGGCGGAGGCGACTTCCGAGCCGGTGCCCATGCGACGCATCGGGATGGCGCCCATGATGGCGTCCTTCTGCTTGTCGTTGAGCTTGCCGGTCATGGCGCTTTCGATAAAGCCCGGAGCGACGCAGTTGACCGTCACGTTGCGGGTGGCGATTTCCTGAGCGAGCGACTTGGAGAAACCGATCATGCCGGCCTTGGAAGCGCAGTAGTTCGCCTGGCCCGGATTGCCCGTGACCCCGACGACCGAGGTGATGTTGATGATGCGGCCGAAGCGGCGGCGCATCATCGGATGGGTGAGTTCGCGCGTCAGGCGGAAGACCGCCGTCAGGTTGACTTCGAGCACTGCGTCCCAGTCGGCATCCTGCATTCGCACGAACAGGCCGTCCTTGGTGATGCCGGCATTATTGACCAGGATGTCGACGCCTTCGAGGTCCGCCTCGGCCTTCTCGCCGAGTGCCTTGACCTCGTCGCGGTCGGACAGGTTGGCCGGGAAGATCTTGACCCGGTCGCCGAGTTCGGCGGCGAGCGCCTCGAGCTTTTCGACGCGGGTGCCGTGCAGGCCGACGATGGCGCCCTGGGCGTGCAACTGCCTGGCGATTTCCTCGCCGATGCCACCGGTCGCGCCGGTGACGAGGGCCTTGCGGCCGGTCAGGTCAAACATGTTCCTAGTTCCTTGTTCCAGATCATCCAGACAATCAGCCGAGAAGCGCAGCAAGCGCCGCGTCGATGTCGGCCGCAGAATTGACGGCAATGCCGCTGACGTTCTTGTCGATGCGGCGGGCAAGCCCGGTCAGCACCTTGCCGGAGCCGATTTCATAGAGCGTGGTGACACCGTTAACGCCGAACCATTCGACGGTCTCGCGCCAGCGGACCTGGCCGGTCACCTGCTCGACCAGCAGGTCGGCGATTTCGCCGGCGTCGGTGACGGGGGCGGCACGCACGTTGGCGATCAGCGGTACGACCGGATCGTGCTTCTCGACCTTGGCCAGCGCCTCGCGCATGGCGTCGGCCGCCGGGCCCATCAGGGCCGAGTGGAAGGGAGCCGAGACCGGCAGCATAATGGCACGCTTGGCGCCTTTTTCGGTGGCAAGGGCCGCTGCCTTCTCGACGGCCGCCTTGGCGCCGGAGATGACCAGCTGGCCGCCGCCATTGTCGTTGGCGATCTGGCACGGTCCGGCAGCGGACGCCTCCTGGCAGGCAGCCTCCACATCGCCGTGCTCGAGGCCGATGATCGCCGCCATGGCGCCCTCGCCGACCGGAACGGCCGCCTGCATGGCATTGCCGCGAATGCGCAGCAGGCGCGCGGTGTCGGCGAGCGAGAAGGTGCCTGCGGCACAGAGCGCGGAATATTCGCCGAGCGAATGGCCGGCGACGAAGGAAACCCTGGATTTCAGGTCGAGGCCACGGGTCTGCATGACGCGGATCACCGCCATCGACACGGCCATCAATGCCGGCTGGGCGTTGGCGGTCAGGGTCAAGGTCTCTTCCGGTCCATCGAACATGGTGGCCGAGAGCTTTTCGCCGAGCGCCTCGTCGACTTCCGCAAAAACCGCCTTGGCTTCCGCATAGGTTTCGGCAAGCTCCTTGCCCATGCCGACGGCCTGACTGCCCTGGCCGGGGAATGTGAATGCAATGCTCATGGGGATATTCCTTCTCGGGATGATGTTCTTCCCTGACTTTTTCCTTTCCCATTGACGTGTTTTTCCGGTGAGTCAAGACCGGGGGCCCTCGGTGGACTTTTTGCCCACGGAACCGATTCGGCGCATTTTGCCCTTGCGAATGATCGAGGCGCCCCTAAATTTCCGCCGGTCCTCTCCACCTTTCCGAAGCCCCCACCACGGATTCCTTTTTCATGAAGCACAATACACTCGGCCGCACCGGCATCTCCGTCTCCGAAATCTGCCTCGGCACCATGACCTGGGGCTCGCAGAACACCGAAGCCGAAGCCTTCGAACAGATGGACTACGCCGTCGAACACGGCGTCAATTTCTTCGACACCGCCGAACTCTATCCGACCACGCCGCTTTCGCCCGAGACCTACGCATTGACCGAAACGATCATCGGCAACTGGTTCAAGAAGACCGGCAAGCGCAAGGACATCGTGCTCGCCACCAAGGTCGCCGGCGCCGGCCGGCCCTATATCCGCGAGGGCAAGCCGATTACCGGCGCTTCGATCCGCGAGGCGGTCGATGCCAGCCTCAAGCGCCTACAGACCGACTATATCGACCTCTACCAGATCCACTGGCCCAACCGCGGGCACTTCCACTTCCGTCAGGCCTGGACTTACAACCCTTACGGCCAGGACCGCGAACGTACTCTCGCCGACATGAACGAGAAGCTCGAAGCGCTCGACACCTGCGTCAAGGCCGGCAAGATCCGCGCCATCGGCCTGTCCAACGAGACGACCTGGGGCACGCAGAAGTTCATCGCGATCGCCGAAGCGCGCGGCCTGCCGCGCGTCGCCACGGTGCAGAACGAATACAGCCTGCTCTATCGTCACTATGACCTCGACATGGCGGAACTCTCCCACCACGAGGACGTCGGCCTGCTCGCCTATTCGCCGCTCGCCGCCGGACTTTTGACCGGCAAGTATCTCGGCGGCATCAAGCCGGCGGGTTCGCGCGCGGCGATCAACGGCGACCTCGGCGGTCGCCTGCAGCCGTTGCAGGAACCGGCGGTTCGCGCCTATGTCGACATGGCAGCGAAGCATGGCATTGACCCCTCGCAACTGGCCATCGCCTTCTGCCTGACGCGCCCCTTCATGGCGTCCGTCATCATCGGCGCGACGACGATGGAGCAGTTGAAGACCGACATCGGTTCGGCCGACATCACACTGTCGGACGAGATCCTGAAGGAGATCGGCAAGGTTCACCGGGTCTATCCAGCGCCGATCTGAGCGGCCCGATGACCGTTCCGGCGAACAGGGCCGCGCTCCTCGAGGCGATGACGCAGAACTTTGCCAGGCTCGAGGCCGAGCTTTCGTCGATCAGTCCCGCGGAGGCGCAGCATTCGGGCATGGAGGGCCATGCCCGGGATACGGTGATCAGCGTCAACGATCTCGTCGCCTATCTTTGCGGCTGGGGCGAACTGGTGCTGAAGTGGGTCGAATTGCGCGACCAGGGCCTGGAACCGGACTTTCCGGAAACCGGTTACAAATGGAACGAGCTCGGCGCGCTGGCGCAGAAATTCTACCGCGACCAGCAGGGCCTCGACCTTCCCGACCGCCTGGAAAGATTGAAAACCAACCATGCACGGCTCGTGGCGCTCGTCGATCATCTTGACGACGACGCGCTGTACGGGCGCTGCTGGTACAATCAATGGTCGCTCGGGCGCATGATCCAGTTCAACACTGCCTCGCCTTATGCCAATGCGCGGGCGCGAATCCGCAAGTGGAAGAAGGCGAAAGCGGCGGCCTGAGGGTTTTTCCCGGATTTGCCTTGCCATCGCGCCGAAAATCCGTATAAGCGCGCTGTTCACAACACCCGGTCTCCTGGCTGGTGGCTGAACGGAGGGCCGGCTTCCGATGCGGAAGCCGCAGGAACCGAAGGGTTTTCCGGCCTCCCGTGTCTCCGCTCTCGACCGTCTCGAACACAACGCTTTTCTTGCCTCGGCCTGGCCGAACAGGAGCAGTCGTTGAGGCTTAGCGCCGGATCCGGGTGATGACAACCGCAAGAAAGGCAAAGCTTACAATGGCTCTTTACGAACATGTATTCCTTGCCCGGCAGGATATGTCCGCACAGCAGGTTGATGCCCTCGTCGAACAGTACAAGGGTGTTATCGAAGCGAATGGCGGCAAGGTCGGGCGCGTAGAAAACTGGGGCCTCAAGTCCCTGACCTACCGCATCAAGAAGAACCGCAAGGCTCATTACGCCCTGATGGACATCGAAGCTCCGGGTGCAGCGATCCACGAGATGGAACGCCAGATGCGCATCAACGAAGACGTACTTCGTTACATGACCATCGCCGTGGAAGCCCACGAAGAAGGCCCGTCTGCCATGATGCAGAAGCGCGACCGTGACGACCGTCCGCGTCGTGACGGCGACGATCGTGGCCCGCGCCGCGAAGGTGGCTTCGGCGACCGTGGTCCGCGTCCGGACCGTGGCCCGCGCGAAGGTGGCTTCGAGCGTCGTCCGCGCGAAGACCGCGCGTAATCTGAGCAAAAGGAGAAATTACAATGGCTGATGCATCCTCTTCTCAGGCACGTCGTCCCTTCCATCGTCGTCGCAAGACCTGCCCCTTCTCGGGCGCCAATGCTCCGAAGATCGACTACAAGGACGTTCGCCTCCTGCAGCGCTACATTTCCGAGCGTGGCAAGATCGTTCCCTCGCGTATCACCGCGGTTTCCCAGAAGAAGCAGCGCGAACTGGCCCAGGCCATCAAGCGCGCCCGCTTCCTCGGCCTGCTGCCCTACGTCGTAGCGTAATCTGATCCGAAGCCTGCCGGTCACCGACCGGCGGGCTTCATCCCTTCCGCGTTGGGCGCGGATCGGAACCATGCCGAAGGTCGCTCGCTTGATGAAAAGCATGAACGACCTCAGGCGAAATCCCATGTTGGGGACGGACTTCAGGATTTGAATCCGATCCATCCCCTAACTGCTTGAACCGGCAGGACAGCGAACGTGAAACAAGTGAACGGACAATTGCTGCTGATCGGCGTGATCGCCGGTGTTACCGCCGCCCTGCTGGTGCTGGGCGCGAATGCGCAGCCGTCCTTTTCGTCTATTCTCTATGCGGCCTCCGCCCTGCCCGTGCTGATCGTCGGCCTCGGCTGGGGCAATGCCGCGGCGATCGCCGCCGTCGGCACCGCTGCCCTCCTGGGAGCGCTCGCCATCTCGCCGCTGTTTGCGTTGGCCATGGCGGTCTTTACGCTCCTGCCCGCCGGCTGGCTCAGCCATCTGGCCAATCTCGCCCGCCCGGCCTCCGAGATCGGCGGCCCTGACGACCTGATGGCCTGGTATCCGATGTCGGATATCCTGCTGCATCTGTGCGCCCTGGTCACGCTCGCAGTGATCTTCCTCGGCGTGATGATCGGCTATGGCCCCGAACTGACGGGCCAGATGGTCGACATGCTGTTTTCCTCGATCAATGCGCGCGATCCGAGCCTTGCGGCCGATCCGGCAGCTGTCGATCAGATCAAGGGCATGATGGTCCTGCTCCTGCCGATCGTCCAGGGCGGCATGTGGGTGCTGATGCTATTTGCCGCCTACTATATCGCCATGCGCGTCGTCAGCGCTTCGGGCCGGGCACTGCGTCCGCGCGAGGATCTGCCGTCGTCGCTCCGGATGAACCGCAATGCGGTCTTCGTCTTCCTCGCCGGCATCGTCGCCTGCTTCATCGGCGGCACGCCTGCCCTGATCGGCGCCACGGTCTGCGGCACCTTCGGCGCGGGTTTCCTGCTTGCCGGCTTCGGCTCGCTGCACCTGAGGACGCGCGGCAAGGACTGGCGCCTGCCGGTGCTGGTGCTTGCCTACCTGTCCGCGCCGATGATCCTGCCGGCCTTCCTCATTCTCGTCCTCGGACTTTCCGATACCCGGCGGACCGTGGCCCTGACCCCGGCTGCCAAGGCCGAAACCGACAATTCCAAGTCTTGAACTCAAACTGAAAGGAACAGAAACATGGACGTCATTCTTCTCGAACGCATCGCCAAGCTCGGCCAGATGGGCGAAACCGTCAAGGTTCGCGACGGCTTTGCCCGAAACTACCTCCTGCCGCTCGGCAAGGCTCTGCGCGCCAACGCCGCCAACAAGGCACGTTTCGATGCCGAGCGTGCGACGCTCGAAGCGCGTAACCTCGAGCGCAAGTCGGAAGCCCAGAAGGTCGCCGACGTGCTCGACGGCAAGTCGTTCATCGTCGTCCGCTCGGCCGGCGAAACCGGCCAGCTCTACGGTTCGGTCGCAGCTCGCGACGTCGTCGAAATCCTCGGCGCCGAAGACTTCGTCATCGGCCGCAACCAGGTCGAACTGAACACCCCGATCAAGACCATCGGCCTGCACAAGGTGGTCATCCACCTGCATTCCGAAGTCGAGATCTCGGTCGAACTGAACGTCGCCCGTTCGGCTGAAGAAGCAGAACGCCAGGCCAAGGGCGAAAGCCTCACCTCGGCCGACGCCATCTACGGCATCGACGAAGACGCACTTCGTCCGGAAGACTTCTTCGATCCGGAAGCCGACCGCGACGGCGACGAAGAATAAGCCTCAAGCCTTTGCCGAAAGATTGCGCCCGGGTCGGACGACCCGGGCGTTTTCGTTTTTTCGTGCCTCCCGGCACGAGGACAGGACGCAAGGCTTGCGGCAAATCTCAGCACTTTGCGATATGATCGGACGTGGTTGTCGATTCGTTTGGCTAAGGGCCTTGCAAGCGCTTTCCGCATCCGACGTGCGGATTTTCTTCCGCCCCCTGTGGATAAAAGGGGACAAGCCAGATGCGCGTGATTGAAGTTGACTCGCACCGGCCCAGCCGCCAAATCCTAGGACCAACACGATAGACATTCCCGAGAAGAAAAGACGGTAGCCCGCGATGAACGATGCTGCGCGCAAGATTGCCCCGCTTCAACCGGCCGAGCCCCATTACCGGGAAGCGCCGAACAATATCGAGGCCGAACAGGCCCTTCTGGGCGCGATCCTGGTCAACAACGACGCCTATTACCGCGTCTCCGACTTCCTCAAGCCAGACCACCTTTACGAGCCCCTGCACCGCAAGATATTCGAGGTCGCCTCGGAAATCATCCGCATGGGCAAAACGGCCAATCCGGTCACCATCAAGACCTTCCTGCCGGCCGATCAGAAGGTCGGCGATCTGACGGTTGCGCAGTACCTCGCGCGCCTGGCTTCCGAAGCCGTTACCATCATCAACGCCGAGGACTATGGCCGGGCGATCTACGATCTTGCGCTGCGTCGCGCCCTGATCCAGATCGGCGAAGACGTCGTCAACATCGCCTATGACGCTCCGCTCGACATGCCGCCGCAGGCGCAGATCGAGGACACCGAGCGCCGTCTCTTCGCCCTTGCCGAGAACGGCCGCTATGACGGCGGTTTCCAGTCGTTCAACGATGCGGTCGCGCAGGCGATCGACATGGCGGGCGCCGCCTTCGAGCGCGACGGCCACCTGTCGGGCATTTCCACCGGCATCATGTCGCTCGATGCCAAGATGGGCGGCCTGCAGCGCTCCGACTTGATCGTGCTCGCGGGACGTCCCGGCATGGGCAAGACCTCGCTTGCGACCAACATCGCCTACAATATCGCGGCGGCCTATGAGCCGGAAATCATGCCGGACGGCTCGTTCAAGGCCAAGAACGGCGGCGTCGTCGGCTTCTACTCGTTGGAAATGTCGTCCGAACAGCTCGCCACCCGTATCATTTCCGAGCAGACGGAAGTCTCGTCGTCGAAGATCCGCCGCGGCGACATCACCGAGGCCGATTTCGAGAAGCTGGTCGCCTGCAGCCAGATGATGCAGAAGGTGCCGCTGTTCATCGACCAGACCGGCGGTATTTCCATCGCCCAGCTGTCGGCGCGCGCCCGCCGCCTCAAGCGCCAGCGCGGCCTCGACTGCCTGGTGGTCGACTATATCCAGCTGATGACCGGCACCGGCAAGGCGGGCGAGAACCGCGTGCAGGAAATCACCCAGATCACCACGGGCCTGAAGGCGCTCGGCAAGGAACTCAATGTGCCGATCATCGCGCTGTCGCAGCTGTCGCGCGGTGTCGAAAGCCGCGAAGACAAACGTCCTCAGCTTTCCGACCTTCGCGAATCGGGCTCGATCGAGCAGGATGCCGACGTCGTGCTCTTCGTGTTCCGCGAGGAATATTACGTGAAGAACAGCGAACCACGCGACCTGGCAGACCCGAAATATCCGGAATGGGAAGCGCTGATGGACAAGGTCAAGGGCACGGCCGACGTCATCATCGCCAAGCAGCGTCACGGACCGACCGGCACCGTCAAGCTGGCCTTCCAGTCGGAATTCACCCGCTTTGCCGACTTGGCCGATCCGAGCTTCGTCGAATATCAGGAGCCTTGAGCGGTGGTGTCGAGCGCGGTTCGCACTCGACACCACCGCAGACCCGCATGCGTTCCAAACAATTGTGCATTGCGAGAATTTGGCAGCCCTTGGCGTTCTCGAACGCGGGAAAAATGCTAGGGTCAATACCAATATCTTTTGACGAGTGGTGCACCAAAGAATGACCGCCTTCGATCTTACCGACGCCTCCGATGAATTCCTCGCCGCTCCGCTGCGTCTGACCATCGACCTTTCCGCCATTGCCGAGAACTGGCGCGACATGGCTCGCCGCTCTGGCAAGGCGCGCACGGCCGCCGTGGTCAAGGCGGACGCCTACGGCCTTGGCATCGAGGATGTCGGCCAGACGCTCTATCATGCCGGCGCGCGTGATTTCTTCGTCGCGGTGCCTGCCGAAGGCGCGACGCTCAGGCCCTATGCGCCCGAGGCACGGATCTTCGTACTCTCCGGCATCTGGCCGGGCATGGAGGCCATCTTCTTCGAGCACGATCTGGTGCCGGTCATCGCCTCGCAGGAACAGCTCGCCTTCTGGATGTCGGTCGTCGCCGAGCATGGGGATCACCCATGCGCGCTGCATGTCGATACCGGCTTCAACCGTCTCGGCCTGCCGCTCGAGGATGCCTTGGCGCTGGCCGACGACGTGTCGCGCCCGGCAAGCTTCTCGCCCGTGCTCGTTCTCAGCCACCTTGCCTGCGGCGACGATCCGGCCTCGCCGATGAACCGCCAGCAACTTGAATCCTTCCGCAGGGTTAGCACCGCCTTCGAAGGCATTGATTCAAGCCTTTCAGCGTCTGCCGGAACTTTCCTGGGCGCCGACTATCACTTCGACCTGACCCGTCCCGGCATTGCGCTTTATGGCGGCGAAGCCGTCAACGGGATGGACAACCCGATGCGACCCGCCGTGACGGCCGAGGCCCGCATCCTGCAGATCCGTGAAGCCAAGGCCGGGGAGACGGTCAGCTACGGCGGCACAGCCATGCTCAGCCGCGACAGCCGGCTGGCCATCGTCTCGGCCGGCTATGCCGACGGCTATCTGCGCGCCCTTTCGGGTAGCGGCGTGCCCTTGCGCGAGACCGGCATTCCCGGCGCCTTCGGCTTCATCGCCGGTTACAAGGTGCCGGTCGTCGGCCGCGTCACCATGGACCTGACGATCTTTGACGTCACCGATGTTCCGCCGAACGCGATTGCCGCGGGCGACTATATCGAACTGTTCGGCGCCAACATGCCCCTCGACTATGTCGCACGCGCCGCCGGCACCATCGGCTACGAATTGCTGACCAGTGTCGGCCTGCGTTACGAACGCCGCTATATCGACGCGCTCTGAAGACTCGCGGGCTGAAGACTTGCGGGAGCCGCTTGCCTCTTGTGGCGTTTTCTCCTAACTGAGAGAGCGATATTCACTCTTTGTTCCGCATTTGCGCGGCGACGGACTCCACGGCATGGCAAAAGCGAAGACCCAATTCATCTGCCAAAACTGCGGCACGGTGCATAACCGCTGGGCGGGCAAATGCGACGGCTGCGGCGAATGGAACACCATCGTCGAGGAAGATCCGATGGGCGGCATCGGTTCCGGCCCCGGCAAGACGCCGAAGAAGGGCCGCCCGGTCACCCTCACCTCGCTGTCCGGCGAGATCGAGGAAGCGCCGCGCATCCCGACCGGCATGGGCGAACTCGACCGCGCGACCGGCGGCGGCTTCGTGCGCGGCTCGGCGGTCCTGATCGGGGGCGATCCCGGCATCGGCAAATCGACGCTTCTGATGCAGGCGGCGGCTGCCCTGTCGCGCAAGGGGCATCGCGTGATCTACGTCTCGGGGGAAGAGGCCGTCGCGCAGGTTCGGCTGCGTGCCCAGCGTCTTCATGCCGCCGACACCGAGGTTCTTCTTGCCGCCGAGACCAATGTCGAGGACATCCTCGCCACGATTTCCGAGGGCAAGCGTCCCGATCTGGTCATCATCGATTCGATCCAGACGCTGTGGAGCGACACGGCGGATTCGGCGCCCGGCACCGTCACCCAGGTCAGGACCGGCGTGCAGGCAATGATCCGCTTCGCCAAGCAGACCGGCGCCACGATGGTGCTGGTCGGCCATGTCACCAAGGACGGCCAGATCGCCGGGCCGCGCGTGGTCGAGCACATGGTCGATGCCGTGCTCTACTTCGAGGGCGATCGCGGCCATCACTACCGCATCCTGCGCACGGTAAAGAACCGCTTCGGCCCGACCGACGAGATCGGCGTGTTCGAAATGTCCGACAAGGGCCTGCGCGAGGTTGCCAACCCGTCGGAACTCTTCCTCGGCGAACGCAATGCCAATTCGCCCGGCGCCGCCGTGTTTGCCGGCATGGAGGGCACCCGGCCCGTTCTGGTCGAAGTGCAGGCGCTGGTGGCACCGACGACGCTCGGCACGCCGCGCCGCGCCGTGGTCGGCTGGGATTCGTCGCGTCTTGCGATGATCCTCGCCGTGCTCGAAGCCCATTGCGGCGTTCGGCTCGGACAACACGACGTCTACCTGAATGTCGCCGGTGGATACCGCATATCGGAGCCGGCGGCCGACATGGCCATTGCCTCGGCCCTTGTTTCGTCGCTGGCCGGTCTTGCCCTTCCCGCCGATTGCGTCTATTTCGGCGAAGTCAGCCTGTCGGGTGCCGTCCGTGCCGTCTCGCACACCGCTCAAAGGCTGAAGGAAGCGGAAAAGCTCGGCTTCTCCTCCGCTGTTTTGCCCGCCGCCTCGTCGGAACTGCCGAAGGGGACGACGGGAAAGTGGAATGAAGTCGAAAACCTGCCCGATCTCGTGGCGCGGATTGCCGGTTCCCGGCTGAAGGCGCGCTCGGAAGAGGCCGGCGACTGATCCAATCCGGCGCGCCCGGCCGGTTGAAGCGGCAGCGGTCGCATTGGCAATCATGCGGGCGTTGGCCGGCAAGTCTTGGAGTTGGTATTTATGCCCATTACGATTTTTGACGGTATTGTCATCGGCGTCGTGCTGTTCTCGGCCGTGCTCGCCATGGTGCGCGGTTTCTCGCGCGAAGTCCTTTCGATCGCCAGTTGGGCCGGCGCGGTTGCCGCCGCCTATTATCTCTATCCGATGCTCGTGCCCTACGTGAAGAACTACACGAGCGACGACCGCATCGCGGTTGCCGGCTCGGCCGGCATCATCTTCCTCGTCGCGCTGATCGTCATCTCGTTCATCACCAGCCGGATCGCCGATTTCATCATCGACAGCCGCATCGGCGCGCTCGACCGCACGCTGGGCTTCCTGTTCGGAGCGGCGCGCGGCATCCTGCTGCTGGTCGTCGCCGTCGCCTTCTGGAACTGGCTGGTCGACGTCAAGCATCGGCCGGACTGGGTCAACAACGCCAAGTCCAAGCCCTTCCTCGACACGCTGGTGCTGAAGCTCGAAGCCGTTTTGCCGGAAGACATCGAGCCGCAGATCCGCTCCCGCATTCTCGGCAAGCAGGAACCTGCCGCAGAGGCGCCTGCAGACCAGGCTCCGGCGGATCAGGCGCCCGCAGAACAGGCACCGGCCGAAGACGCGCCGGCCGCCAACAACTGACCGGGCTGCGGCCTTGGGCCGCGCCCTCGAAATCCCCAAGCGGGCGCCGCCGGATCAGGACAGACCGGCGGCTTCCGTGTTAAAGCCGTCCCGGCGCATCTGTCCGATCGAGCAAAGGCCTGCTTCCATGTCTCAGTCTGATTTTTCCGGTTTCGAATGGACGCTCGAAGACGACACGCTCCATGAGGAATGCGGGGTGTTCGGCATTCTGGGCCACACCGACGCGGCAACCCTGACCGCGCTCGGCCTGCATGCGCTGCAGCATCGCGGCCAGGAAGCGGCCGGCATCGTCTCCTTCGACGGTCGGCAGTTCCACACCGAAAAACACATGGGCCTGGTCGGCGACCACTATACCAACCCGGCGACGCTGGCGAAGATGCCGGGTTCGGCTGCGATCGGCCACACGCGCTATTCGACCACCGGCGAAGTGGCGCTGCGCAACGTGCAGCCGCTGTTTGCCGAACTGGAAGAAGGCGGCATCGCCATTGCCCATAACGGCAATTTCACCAATGGCCTGACGCTGCGCCGCCAGATCATCGCCACAGGCGCCATCTGTCAGTCGACCTCGGACACCGAAGTCGTGCTGCATCTCATCGCCCGCTCGCGCCATTCCTCCACCGCCGATCGCTTCATCGACGCCATCCGCCAGATGGAAGGCGGTTATTCGATGCTGGCGATGACGCGCACCAAGCTGATTGCCGCCCGCGACCCGATCGGCATCCGCCCGCTCGTCATGGGCGAACTCGACGGCAAACCGATCTTCTGCTCGGAAACCTGCGCGCTCGACATCATCGGCGCCAAGTTCGTCCGCGACGTCGAGAACGGTGAAGTCATCATCTGCGAGATCCAGCCCGACGGCTCGATCACCATCGACGCCCGCAAGCCGGCCAAGCCGCAGCCCGAGCGGCTCTGCCTGTTCGAATATGTGTACTTCGCCCGCCCTGACAGCGTCGTCGGCGGCCGCAACGTCTACCAGACGCGCAAGGCCATGGGCATGAACCTTGCCGCCGAAGCGCCCTGCGACGCCGACGTGGTCGTGCCGGTTCCCGATGGCGGCACACCGGCAGCGCTCGGCTATGCCCAGGCGAGCGGCATTCCGTTCGAATACGGCATCATCCGCAACCACTATGTCGGCCGCACCTTCATCGAGCCGACCCAGCAGATCCGCGCCTTCGGCGTCAAGCTCAAGCATTCCGCCAACCGGGCGATGATCGAGGGCAAGCGGGTCGTGCTGGTCGACGATTCGATCGTGCGTGGGACCACCTCGGTCAAGATCATCCAGATGATCCGCGATGCCGGCGCCAAGGAAGTGCATATCCGCGTCGCCTCCCCGATGATCTTCCACCCCGACTTCTACGGCATCGACACCCCCGACGCGGACAAGCTGCTGGCCAACCAGTATTCCGGCGTCGATGCGATGGCCAAATATATCGGCGCGGACTCGCTTGCCTTCCTGTCGATCGACGGGCTTTACCAGGCCGTTGGCGGCAAGCCGCGCGACAACGCCGCGCCCCAGTTCACCGACCACTATTTCACCGGCGACTATCCGACCCGTCTGCTCGACAAGGAAGGCGAGAAGATGGGCCGCAAGGTCTCCATGCTGGCCACCAACGGCTGAGCTTGAAGGATAGATATCATGACTGTTGACCTTAAGGGCCGTATCGCGCTCGTCACCGGCGCCTCGCGCGGCATCGGCTATTACACCGCCCTGGAGCTTGCCAAGGCGGGTGCGCATGTGATCGCCTGCGCCCGCACGGTCGGCGGCCTGGAAGAACTCGACGATGCGATCAAGGCGGTCGGCGGCAGCGCCACCCTCGTGCCGTTCGATCTGGCCGACATGAACGCCATCGACGCATTGGGTGCATCGATCGACGAGCGCTGGGGCAAGCTCGACATCCTGGTCGCCAATGCCGGCATTCTCGGCGTGATTTCGCCGATCGGCCATATCGAGGCGAAGGTGTTCGAGAAGGTGATGACCATCAACGTCACCGCCACCTGGCGCCTCATCCGCTCGCTCGAACCGCTGCTGGTCAAGTCCGACCAGGGCCGCGCACTGATCCTGTCCTCGGCCGCAGCCCACAAGTGCCGGCCGTTCTGGGGCGTCTATTCAGCCTCCAAGGCCGCCGTCGAGGCGCTGGCCCGCACCTGGGCCGGCGAAACCCAGCGCCTGCCGCTGCGCATCGTCTCGGTCGACCCCGGCCCGACCCGTACCGCGATGCGCGCGCAGGCCATGCCGGGCGAGGATCCGAGCACCGTTCCGCACCCGTCGGAAGTTGCCGCAAGGCTTCTGCCGCTCTGCGGTCCCGAGCTGACGGAAACCGGCAAGCTGTTCGTCGTCCGCGAGGAGAGACTCAAGGATTATCGCCTGCCGGAGTGATCGGCACGGTCATTTTCCCGCTCCTGTTCGGAAAAGGCTAGCGAATCCCTCCTCGGACGGACACAGGACATTCAGGTCGACGGGGCCTTGAATGCCGTCCAGGGAGCCGTTGTCGGCAAACTGCCAGATCGACCAGCGACGGCAGTCCTGCTGCTTCGGCTCACGGGCGATACTGCGCAGCCAGAGAAAGTGCTCCGGAAAGACCGCCTCGTTTCCCCTCAGGTAGCGATCGTGGAAATCCTCGTCGACGTAGAAGATCGGCTTGCCCGGAAACACCGCGCCGAGTTCGTCCATGAAGGCGTGGAGTCCTGCGGCCAGTTCATCCACTGTCGGCACCTTGTCGCAATTGCCGTGGAACTCGATGTCGACCGCGATCGGAAGCGTGTCCGGCTCGCGCGGCACCGTGGCGATTACATTTCGCGCCTGATCCCTGCCCGGCCGGCAGAAGGTGAAGAAGTGATAGGCGCCGCGCACGATGCCGGCCTGTTTGGCGCGTTGCCAGTTCTCGGCGAACTTGCGATCCCGGAAATCGCCGCCCTCGGTCGCCTTGATGATGGCGAAGCGCGCCCTCTGCTGCATGGCAAGCCTTGGCCAATCGATGTCGCCCTGGTGGTGGCTGACGTCGATGCCCTGGATCGGGTAGTCCTTGGGGGACGGAGGTTCGAAGGGGGCCATTTCGGTTCCATACCAGACATGGAGCGCTCCCGCAGCGGCAAGAATCACCGCACCGATGATGATCGTCTTGATCGAATTCCTCACGACGACGCTCCTTTCTCCCCGCCCCCGCCCCGCGATCGACAAGGGGCCGGACGGCGTCATCGGGACAGTTTATGACCGATCTCAATTGCGGCCATCGGCCCGCGTCACCCGCTTGTGCCCCAGCGGCTGATTGGCGGCGTTCGGCTGCGCATGGTCTTTTGCGAGCATGGTCCGCCGAGCAAAACCCGGGACGTGCCTGCGAACCCGGTTTCGACCGTCGGCCTTCGCCTGGTAGAGCGCAACGTCGGCGGCGGCGAGCAGCGGATCGAGACTTGGTGCCGCCTCGTCGGTCGCGGCGACCCCGATGCTGACCGTCACCAGAACGGAGCGTCCGTCGACCGCCGTGTGCAGGCGTTCGACGGCCCTGCGCATGGCCTCGGCGATATCGGCGCCTTCCGAGATCCCGGCATTCGGGATCAGGCAGGCGAATTCTTCCCCGCCTATACGAGCGAGGAGCCAGTCGGACTGCATCCGTCCTTCCAGCAAGGCCGAGAACTCCATCAGCACCTTGTCGCCGGCGGCATGGCCATAAGTGTCGTTGATCTGCTTGAAATGGTCGATGTCGAAGAGCAGGAGCGCGGCCGGCGCGGATTGGCGGGACAGCATCGCCTCGGCCTCGGCGACAAACGAACGGCGATTGCGGACATTGGTCAACGGATCCCGTTCGGATACGAGCCGGCTTCTGCGCTCGTCGCGCTCCAGCGCCAGGATCATCAAGGTGATGACGGAAAGAATGATCAGGAGCGTCTGCGCAAGGGAGGCGAGAACGAACCACGTCGGATACGGACCCTGATCGGTATAGACCGGTCCGAAGGCGAACGTGCCGACGAGCACCAGGTACCAGACGACGGCGCGGGCACAATGCACGCCCGCCGCCAACTTGCGGGACGGCAAGGGCTCCCTCAGCCTGCCTCGCCAGATTTCCAGCGCGCCGAGCAGGGAATAGGTGCCCATGATCAAGCCGAGAACGGTCGTACGTACATTGATGGATGATTGAAACAGCGGCGTGAAGAACAGGCAGGCCCAGATGATCGCACCGGCAGCGGCATGCAGGTAGCGGGGTCGCTTCCCTTCGAAGACGACGATTGCCTGCCAGAACAGGCCCATCGCAAGCATGCTGGCACCGAGGCCGAGGCCGGAGGAGACCGGGAAGGGCAACGCGCCACGCATCGCGTGGAGAATGGTCCCGACGAAGCCGACCGTGGCCGCGAAGGTCAGGATGCCGAGAAGGACGCTGTCGCGACGCCGGCGCCAAAGCGTGCCGACCAAAAGCGCGGAGATCAGCGTCGAGCAGGCGTGGAACACAAAAATCGTCGGAAGATGCAGCAATTGATCCATGGGAGTGTAAGAGCGTCCATCGCGCGACTGAATTTTCTGGATGATGGCGCATCTTGCCTTTCAGAACCCTTACACGGCATCAACGGGAACGCCCAAAATTGGTCTTGCAGCATTGCCCCTTTCCCGCTCCACCGGGCCTTCCCGCGTCGCTCCTGTCCTTCCTTCCGGACCAGGGCGACGCTATTCTGTTGCATCTCCATGCTGGAACTCTTCGCCATGACCTTCCTACGCTATGCAACCGTGGCCTTTCTCCTTGGCGCCAGCCCGAGCCTTGCCGACGATCTGGTTGCCTTGAGCACCACTGCGACCGCGATCACCGGCGACATCAGCTTCGATGATTTCGAAATGGTTTTCGAAAACGGCGAAAGGATCGAGTTCGAGGACCTGATCGCCGATCATTTCACGGTGGACGGCAAGGACGTGCCGGCCTCCGTCTACAGCGTGAAGGCGCCCGGCAATCCGGTACTGCTGAACGGCAACCGCCTCTGCGGCGAAAGCCCGGTCACCTATCTCGCCTCCTGGCTGGACGGCGATGTGACCATGGTCGCCGTGTTCGAGACGACGGAGGCGCCGACACGCAACGACAGCATGTGTGCTCTCTACACCTACGTCTATCCCTGACATTGCCGCGCGATGGGGGACCTCCCCCTTGACCTCGCCTTCGGCCCAAGCCATAACTCGCCCCATGAAAACGACCATCTGCATTATTTGCGGGATCATTATTCGCTAGCGTCAGCGCTGGCCCGGCCGTTTTCGTCTCCCGACCCAAGTCCCAGATGACAAACGCCCCGGTCCAGCCGGACGGGTTGGCTATCGGGAGACGGGAATGGCGACGAGCCTCAAGCTTTACAACACATTGACGCGCGACAAGGTCGAGTTCGCCCCGATCGATGCCGAAAAGGTGCGCATCTATGTGTGCGGCCCGACCGTCTACGACTTCGCCCATATCGGCAATGCGCGCCCGGTGATCGTTTTCGACGTGCTCTACCGGCTGCTGCGCCACGTCTATGGCGCGGATCACGTCACCTATGTGCGCAACATCACCGACGTGGACGACAAGATCAACGCCCGGGCACTGCGCGATTTCGGCGCGAAGATCGCCGATGGCTCGATGACGCTGAATGACGCCATCCGGGCCGTGACGGAAAAGACCGAGAGCCAGTTCCACGCCGACGTCGCGGCGCTGGGCTGCCTCAAGCCCACAGTCGAGCCGCGCGCGACCGACAATATCGTTCAGATGATCGCTATTATCCAACGGCTGCTCGACCAGGGCCACGCCTATGTGGCCTCCGGCTCCGAAGGCCAGGAGGTGCTGTTCGCCACCGCCTCCATGGCCGACTACGGCCAGCTTTCCAAGCGCAAGCTCGAGGACCAGCAGGCCGGTGCCCGCATCGCCGTCGAAGCCCACAAGATGAACCCCGGCGATTTCGTGCTGTGGAAACAATCGGCCGATACCGAGCCGGGCTGGAGCGCCAGTTTCGCCTTCGAGGGCAAGACGGTGGCGATCCACGGCCGCCCCGGCTGGCATATCGAATGCTCGGCCATGTCGGACCGTTATCTGTGGGAGGAGATCAAGGATCGGCTTTCGCCGCGCGCCAAGGCCCGCCCGCACCAGTTCGACATCCATGGCGGCGGTCTCGACCTGATCTTCCCGCATCACGAGAACGAGATCGCCCAGTCCTGCTGCGCCTTCGACACCGACGTCATGGCCAATGTCTGGATGCACAACGGCTTCCTGCAGGTCGAGGGCCGCAAGATGTCGAAGTCGGAGGGCAATTTCGTCACGATCAACGAGTTGCTGGAGACGGACAAGTTCGGCGGCCGCAAATGGCCGGGCGAAGTGCTCCGCCTCGCCATGCTGATGACGCATTACCGCGAGCCGATCGATTTTTCGGTGAAGCGGCTGGAAGAGGCGGAGCGGCTGCTCGCCAAGTGGCCGGTGGCCGAGGCCGGTGACGCCGCGCCCGACGCTGCGGTCATCGAGGCGCTCGGCGACGATCTCAACACGGTTGCCGCCATCCAGAGCGTGCATGCACTGGCCCAGGCCGCCAATGCCGATGCGTCGAAGCTTGGCGTGTTTGCCGCCAGCGCCGCCCTGCTCGGCATCGTCCCAAAGAAGGCAGCCCTGAGCGACGACCTTGCCGCCGCCGTCGAGGCGCTCGTCGCCATGCGTCTGGAAATGCTGAAGACGAAGAACTTCGCCGAGGCCGACAAGATCCGCGACGATCTGCTGGCCAAGGGCATCCAGCTCAAGGACGGCAAGGACAAGGAAACCGGCGAGCGGGTGACCACCTGGGAGGTCAAACGGTAGGATGTTGGCCGTGGCGCGACATGCCCCAAAAGGAGAACCATCATGACCGATGCCATCTACACCGGCGGATGCCAGTGCGGCGCGATCCGCTTTCGGGTCGCGGGCGTTCTCAAGGATTCGTCGATCTGCCATTGCCGGATGTGCCAGAAGGCCTTTGGCGCCTATTATGCGCCGCTCGTCTCGACCCGGGGAGCGGACCTCGAATGGACGCGTGGGCGCCCGAAGACCTTCCGTTCGTCGAACTTCGCCAGTCGCGGCTTTTGCGACAATTGCGGTACGCCGCTGACGTATGAGGCACCCGACGGCGTGGCGATTGCCGCCGGTGCCTTTGACGATCCCTGGCTTCTGCCTCCGGTCGTGCAGTTCGGGATCGAATGTAAGATCGACTTCGTCGACCGCCTGCACAAATTGCCCGGCCACCGCACGGAAGAGGATGCCGACGAGGCCCCGTTCGTGCTGGAGATCGTGTCCTTCCAGCATCCCGACCACGATACCGACGGCACCTGGCCGAAGGAGATCCCACAATGACGCAGAAAAATCCCAATACCCAGATGCCGAAATGGCTGCTCTACGGCCTGATCGGCAAGGGCATCGTGGTCGTCCTCATCACCGTCGGCGTCGTCGCCTACGTGGCACTGCGCTAGGAGACAATTGATGGACGGAGTTTTCACCGGCGGATGCCAGTGCGGCGCGGTCAGGTTTCGGGCGGAGAAGCTCGGTCGGCCGTCGATCTGCCATTGCCGCATGTGCCAGAAGGCATTCGGCTCGTTGTTCGGCGCGCTGGTGACGGCCGACCATGCGCACCTGACCTGGACCCGCGGCCAACCCTCGCTTTTCCGCTCCTCGGCCAAGGTCAAGCGCGGCTTCTGCAACAAGTGCGGCACGCCGCTGTCCTACCATGTCGGCGAAAGCATCGAGCTTGCGATCGGCGCCTTCGACCATCCGGAAGCGCTCGAACCGCAGGTGCAGGTCAACCACGACAAGCGCCTGCCCTGGATCGACCACCTGTTCGACAAGCCGGCGGTGAAGACACCGGAAATGGAGGCGTTCTTTGCCTCGGTCGTTTCCAACCAGCATCCCGACCATGATACGGCGGTCTGGCCGCCCGAAGAGGATTGACCATGACCAGTGACTTGCGCGGCTTCTACCCGGAGATCGAACCGTTCGAGGCCGGCTTTCTCGATGTCGGCGACGGCCATACGATCTACTGGGAACGCGTCGGCACCCGGGGTGCCAAGCCCGCCGTCTTCCTGCATGGCGGTCCGGGCGGCGGCACCAGCCCGACGCAGCGGCGCCTGTTCGACCCCGCGCTCTACGACGTCCTGCTGTTCGACCAGCGCGGCTGCGGCAAGTCGACCCCGCATGCCGGACTGGACGCCAATACCACCTGGCACCTGGTGGCCGACATGGAACGGCTTCGCACGCTGATGGGCGTCGAGAAATGGCTGGTCTTCGGCGGCTCCTGGGGCTCGACGCTGGCTCTCGCCTATGCGGAGACGCATCCGGAGCATGTGTCTGAACTGGTCCTGCGCGGCATCTACACGCTGACTAAGGCGGAGCTCGACTGGTACTACCAGTTCGGCGTGTCGGAAATGTTCCCCGACCGGTGGGAGCTCTTTCAGGCACCGATCCCGGAGGATGAGCGCCACGACATGATGGGCGCCTATCGTCGCTATCTCACCGGCACGGACAAGAAGAAGCAGCTCGAATGCGCGATTGCCTGGAGCACCTGGGAAGGCGCGACCATCACGCTTCTGCCCAATCCGGACTATGCCGCGCATTTCGGCGAGGACGATTATGCGATCGCCTTTGCCCGGATCGAGAACCATTTCTTCGTCCATGCCGGCTGGCTGGAGGAAGGGCAGTTGCTGCGCGACGCCCATAAGCTCAAGGACATTCCGGGCGTCATTGTCCACGGCCGCTACGACATGCCCTGCCCGGCCAAGTATGCCTGGCAGTTGCACAAGGCCTGGCCCAAGGCCGATTTCCACCTGATCGAGGGAGCGGGACATGCCTATCTCGAGCCCGGTATCCTCGACCAGCTGATCCGCGCGACGGACCGGTTCGCGGGGAAATAGAATGAGCAATGGGGGAAGGCATCAGACACAGTGGGCTGCGCAGTTCGCTGTCGCAAGCGAGCTTTGCAAGAGAGGCTGCGATGTCGGATTCACAATGGGTCATAATACGCCGCTAGCAGATCTCTTTGTTTTGGCACCCGACAAAAAGACGACTTTCTTGGTCGACGTGAAGGGGATGAAAACGAAAAATTTTTGGCAGATAAAACAGAAAAAACAAACGGATAATCTGTTTTACGTTCTGGCCTACGTTCCCACTGGCTTGCCCAACAGATTCTTCATATTCAACCAGAAACGCCTAACCGAAGCGATGAACAACTATCAATTTAGCGGCGTAAAGTTTGATCTTCGCTTCTCAGGCATCAACTGGGGCATGGCTCTCCCACAGGAAGGCATGTGGGAGGAGCTACCCATTGCAGACAAGGTAGAGGCAGCACAATGAGCATAGAAAGAATCTACCTCTTCGACACGACGCTGCGGGACGGCCAGCAGACGCCGGGTGTCGATTTTTCGGTCGAGGACAAGATTGCCATCGCCGCCATGCTGGACGAGTTCGGTCTCGACTATGTCGAGGGCGGCTATCCGGGCGCCAACCCGACGGACACGGCCTTCTTCGCCAAGAAGCGCACCACGCGGGCCTCCTTCGTCGCCTTCGGCATGACCAAGCGGGCCGGCGTCTCGGCCTCTAACGATCCGGGTCTTACGCAGCTGCTGCAGGCCAGGAGCGATGCCGTCTGCCTGGTCGCCAAGACCTGGGACTATCATGTGGAGGTGGCGCTCGGCTGCACCAACGACGAAAACCTCGACAGCATCCGCGAGAGCGTCGAGGCGGTCGCCGCCGCGGGCAAGCAGCCGATGGTCGATTGCGAACATTTCTTCGACGGCTACAAGGCCAATCCCGCCTACGCGCTGGCCTGCGCCAGGGCGGCCTATGAGGCCGGGGCGCGCTGGGTGGTGTTGTGCGACACCAATGGCGGCACACAGCCGGCGGAAATCCGCGACATCGTCCAGGCGGTGATCGCCGCCGGTGTTCCCGGCGCCTCGCTCGGCATCCATGCCCACAACGATGCCGGCCAGGCGGTTGCCAATTCGCTAGCCGCCGTGGAAGCCGGCGTACGCCAAATCCAGGGCACGCTGAACGGCATCGGCGAGCGTTGCGGCAATGCCAATCTGGTGACGATCATCCCGACGCTCTGTCTGAAGGAGACCTATGCGTCGCGCTTCGAAACGGCGATCGACACGGACAAGCTGGTCGAGCTCACCCGGCTGTCGCACGCCTTCGACGAGCTCTTGAACCGCTCGCCCGACCATCAGGCGCCCTATGTCGGGGCGTCTGCCTTCGCCACCAAGGCCGGCATCCATGCCTCGGCGCTGCTGAAGGACCCGCGCACTTACGAGCATGTCGTGCCCGACAGCGTCGGCAATTTCCGCAAGGTCATGGTTTCCGATCAGGGCGGCAAGGCGAATTTCATCAACGCGTTGAAGCGGCGCGGCATCGAGGTCGACAGACAGGATCCGCGCCTCGACAAGCTGATTGCGATCGTCAAAGAGCGCGAGGCGTCGGGCTATGCCTATGAGGGCGCGGATGCGAGCTTCGAACTGCTGGCGCGTCGCACGCTCGGCACCGTGCCGGACTTCTTCGCGGTGGAGAGTTTCCGCGTTATGGTCGAGCGCCGCTTCGACAGCCATGGCCGGCTGAAGACCGTGTCCGAGGCGGTGGTGAAGATGGTGATCGACGGCAAGACCGTGATGTCGGTCGCCGAAGGCGACGGTCCGGTCAACGCGCTCGACCTGGCGCTGCGCAAGGATATCGGCAAGTTCCAGGCCGAGATCGCCGATCTCGAGCTTGCCGACTACAAGGTGCGCATCCTCAACGGCGGCACCGAAGCCATCACCCGCGTGCTGATCGAATCCACCGACGATACCGGCGTGCGCTGGTGGACCGTCGGCGTGTCGGAAAACATCATCGACGCCTCGTTCCAGGCGCTGATGGATTCGGTCGTCTACAAGCTGATGAAGAACCGACAGTTGGCGGGCAAGATCGCGGCGGAATAGCGGCGTCACTCCGCCGCGGCAACGGCCAGCGCATGGGTGGACAGCCCCCAGTCCGGCTCGGAGTACCATTCGTCCTCCGCCGGTATGCCCTTCCAGCGCAGGCTCTGGACCGCCCGCCAATTGTCGGCGAAGGCGGCGCGCAGGCGCGTGTGGCAGGCCCAGTCGGACGGGGTCACCCCCTCGCCCCAGATGAACGAGACGCCTTCGATGAACCGGGCGGAGTAGCCTCCGGCTTCCCATCTCACCAGCAGGAACCCGGCCATGGCGGTGTATTCCGGACCCTTGTTGCGCCCCTCGAAGACGGGGACGCCCAGCGGGAACAGCAGCCTTCCACCCGGCCTTAGCCGCTCGATCCAGGCCTCGGCCGGCCGGTCGACGGCGAAATTGACGTAGATGATGTCGGCCTCGTGCTTCGGCCATTCCAGGGCATTGCCGCAGACAACCTCGACGTTGAGGTGGCCGGCCAGGCAGGTCCGCGCCCGGTCGGCAAGCACGGCATCGTATTCGACGGCAAGCACACGCCCCTGCGCGCCGACAAGCTCAGCCAGGATTGCGGTGTAATAGCCTGTTCCGGCACCCGCATGGACCACCGTTTCGCCCGCCTGGGGCGACAGCGAATGAAGGGCCAGCGCGTGTAGCGAGGGGCTGCCATTGTTGACGCCGCGCGAGGCGTCGAGAGCCACCAACACATCCTCATAGAGCGTCGCCACGTCATGCGAGGGCGCCTCACGATAGCCGCCACGCTCCTGTATCAGCCAGGGCGGCGGGCCGAGGAAATCCTCGCGCCTGACCCGCGAAAAGGCATCCGCCAGGCGGTCATCCGACAGGACACCCGCCTTCTGCAGCATCCGCACCGCATAGTGCCGACGCTGCTCCATGGTCGAACCGGCCAGCATGATCCGCCTCCATCTGCGTGGCCCCCGACTGCAAATTTGCCGTGTGCACGCATCAAAAGCAATCGACCATTGTTCACCCGAATGAATTTGCCCATTCGCAAGCCATCCGATAACTCGCATGGCCGAGATATCGATCAGGAATGTCCATCATGACCGAACAGATTGCACCTGCGGTGAAGAACGAGGACAGCGCGCGCGGATTTGCCTTCGCTTTCGCGGCCTATTTCATGTGGGGCTTCCTGCCGCTCTACCTCAAGCTGGTGGCGCATATTCCGCCGATGGAGGTGGTTGCCAACCGCATCGTCTGGTCGCTGCCGATCACCGGTGTCATTCTGTATTTCCTCAAGCGCGGCGGCGACGTTTGGAAGGCGATCCGCACGCCGTCCATGCTCGCCATGGCGTTCGTCACGGCCACCCTCGTGACGATCAACTGGCTGGTCTATGTCTATGCGATCACCTCCGGCCAGGCCCTGCAGGGCGCACTCGGCTACTACATCAACCCGCTGATCTCGGTGCTGATCGGCGCCATCCTGCTCAAGGAGCGGATGATGCTGCCGCAGAAGATCGCCGTGCTCCTGGCGGCAATCGCGGTTGCCATCCTCACCTATGATGCCGGCGGGCTGCCATGGATCTCGCTGGCGCTTGCCTTCAGCTGGGGCTTTTACGCCTTCTTCCGCAAGACGCTGCCGATCGGGCCCAACCAGGGCTTCTTCCTCGAAGTCCTGATCCTGTCCGTACCGGCCTGCCTCTATATCCTGTTCATTGAACTGGCCGGCACCGGGCATCTGTCCAACGGCTCCGGCGCAACCGATATCGGCCTTCTGTTCTTCAGCGGCATTGCCACGGCCATCCCGCTGATGACCTACGCCAACGGGGCAAAGCTGCTCCGGCTGTCAACGATCGGCATGATGCAGTACATCGCGCCGACCATGGTGTTCATCACTGCGGTCTTCGTATTTAACGAGCCCTTCGGACAGACGAAGTTCATTGCCTTCCTGTTCATCTGGGCCGCCCTGATCACCTATTCCTGGCCGATGATCCGCGAGTATCGCAACCGCTGAAAGGCGGGCTCGGGCGGGCGGCCGCTCGGCCCAAAACAAATCGGAGACGTCAGATGCAGATGTCGGACATTCCCTTCGGCACCACCGACTGGAGCATGGTCGAGACGACGGAGCATAAGGGGGAGACGGGCTCCGCCAGCTGGCGCACACGCCAATTCGGTCCGGTCCGGGTTCGGATGGTCGAATACACGCCCGGCTATCTGGCGGATCACTGGTGCGTCAAGGGGCATGTCCTGCTCTGCCTCGAGGGCGAACTGACAACCGAGCTTGCCGACGGCCGCGTCTTCGTACTGAAACCGGGCATGAGCTATCAGGTGGCCGACAATGCCGAGCCGCACCGCTCCTCCACAAAGATCGGCGCCCGGCTGTTCATCGTCGATTGACCGGCTCTGGCCTCAAAGCCGGGAAATGACCTCGTCGGCCCCGTCGAGGTCGGTGACCGTTTCGAGCTTCTCGAGGATCGCCGGCACGATGTCGTCGATCTCGGCGATCACCATCGGCTGAACCCTGTGGGCGGTATGGATGAAGCCCTGCTCGCGCATGTGGCGCACGAGGTCGAGCATCGGATCCCAGAAACCGTTGACATTGGCAAACACCATCGGCTTCTCGTGTCGGCCGAGCTGCGCCCAGGTCATGATCTCGACGATCTCTTCCAGCGTGCCAATCCCGCCCGGCAGGGTGACGAAGGCATCGGCGCGCTCGAACATGGCGTGCTTGCGCTCGTGCATGTCCCTGGTCACGATCAGTTCGTCGAGCTGGCCCAGAGAATGGCGCGTGGCTTCCATGTCGACGAGGAATTCCGGGATGATGCCGGTCACCTTCCCGCCGTTCGACAGGACGCCGCTGGCGACGGCGCCCATGATCCCCTTGGTGCCGCCGCCATAGACCAGCTGCAGACCATGTGCCGCGATCGAGCGGCCGAGCGCACGGCCCGCGGCGAGGTAAGACGGATCGCGTCCGGGCTGGGAACCGCAATAGACGCAGACGGATCGAATCGAAGATGCTTTTTCACTCATGTCCGAAACATGAGCGTGGAGCGACGGCGAGGTCAACAAAATTGACGGAAAGCTGTTTGCCACAATCCCGAATCCCTTGGGAACGCTTGTGAAAGTCGAAATATGGGGCTAGCAATTTTTAGAGATTATGGCGGCTGTTCCGCCCGGAGACTGACGATGATGAAAAACCGCGCCCTTTGGGTCGCCCTGTTGGTGCTCGGCGTTTCGACCCTGCTGATGGTGTTCTTCGTCCTGCCGCGCGTCTCGCCGGTCAAGGAGGATGCGTCGAAGGTCGCGACCCCGGCCGTCGACACAGCCAAGGACGCGGCGACACAGGCGGAATCAGCCGTGGCGGATACTGCCAAGGCGGCAGCTGAAAAGATGGACCGGCTGAAGGCGGAGGCTGTAACCGCGGTGACCGGCATGAAGGCGTTGTTTGCCGAGGGCCGTACGCCTGCGGCCGACGCGTTCGCCACCGCCAAGGCCGTAGCGAGGGCAGCCGTCCAGGCGCTCGTCACCCTCGACATTCCGGCCGGCATCGACGCGACGCTCGACACGGCGATGAAGACGGCCCGCGACGGCGCCGCCCAGGCACTCTCCCTGATCGAGGCGCTGCCCGACGATCCGGCCAAGGCCGCCGGGCTGATCGCCGCGATCGAAGGTGCGCTTACGGGCACAGCGACACCGGAGGCGGCCCCTTCCGCCCCCGCGCCAGCGCCCGACAACGCCGCCGACGCCGCCTTGCCGCGCTTCGACATCCTGCGCGTCGAGCCCGACGGTTCGACCGTGATCGCCGGCAATGCGGCTGCGGGTTCGAGGCTGGAGATCATGTCCGGCGACAAGGTGATCGCCACGCTCGACGTCGATCCGAGCGGCGATTTTGCCGCCGTACTCGACCAGCCGCTGCCGCCCGGCGACCACAGCCTGCAGCTCAAGGCGACCGGCAAGGACGGAAAGTCGGTCACGTCGGAGGAAGTCGCGACGATCTCCGTTCCCGCCAATGCGGACGGCAAGCTGCTCGCCATGGTGTCCAAGCCCGGCGAAGCGAGCCGGCTGATCACTTTGCCGGAAAGCGTCAATTCCGCAGCCAAGCAGGAGCGTGTCGCGGCGGCCGACGGCGCAAGTACGCCAGCAGCGCCGGCAGCGCCCGAGAGTGGCCAGACCGCAACCGCGCCGACGGCCGACCAGCCGGCAGCCGGTGACGGTGCGGCGGTCGTGAACCCGGAAATCCAGGTGTCCGCCGTCGAAATAGAGGGCGACCGCATCTTCATAGCCGGCAAGGCGCCGGTCGGCGGTACGGTCCGGGGCTTTGCGGACGACACGGTCATCGGCAATGCCGTGGCCGACGCCAGCGGCAATTTCGTCATCGAAGGGCGCATCACGCTTTCGGTCGGCGCGCATGTCATTCACGCCGAACTGCTCGATACCGCCGGTCAGGTGGTCGTGCGGACCTCGGTGCCGTTCAATCGCCCGGAAGGCGAACAGGTTTCCGTCGTCGCGCAGAACAGCCAGACGGCCTCGGGTCAGGGCGGCGCCATGGTGCCGGTCGATCTCGCCGCCTTCGAAAAGTTGCGTGGCTCGCTCGGCCAGGCCTTCGCCCTGCTGCAAGGTCTCTATGCGGACGGAAAGAAGCCGGTTCTCGAAGAGCTTGCCGCCGCCCGCTCGGCGAGCGAAATCAGCTTGAAGTCGATCGCCGATTTCCGCCCCGCGGCAGCGGCAGCCAAGCCAATCGTCGACTTCGTCGCGGCAACGGCGGTGAAGGCGGCAAAGGCCTATACCGCCCTCCAGGGCCTGCCGAACGATATCGAGGCGGTCGGCGCCGAACTGCCGAAGATCGCCGCGCTGGTCGAGGCGGTCCTTTCGCCTTCGGCACCGTCGTCGGATCTGGCCTTGCCCACCGCGGAAGCCCCGGCCACCCCGGGCACCGCGCCCGCTGAACCGGTCACGCCTCAGACGACGGCCGCCGCGCCGAAGACGATCGAGCAGCCGCCGCTGACCGAAAGTCGCAACAGCGTGATCATCCGTCGCGGCGATACGCTGTGGCAGATCTCGCGCCGCGTCTACGGCCAGGGCGTGCGCTACACGACGATCTACCTCGCCAATTCCAATCTGATCAACAATCCTGACCTGATCGAGCCGGGCCAGGTATTCGAGGTTCCGAGCGAAGCTTTGCCCGATGCGGAGGAAATCCACCGCAGGCGCCTGAGCGGCGAAAGCGGCAACTAGGCCGGCGGGGAAGTTTCTCCGCCACGACATTGCATTGGGCAAGGTGAGGCCCTATGTGCGAGATCAGGCGGCGGCTCCCAAGGGGTCGCCGCTTTTTTGGCGCGAAAGAGACTTTCGGGGTGGATCAAGGAATGGCTGGCAACAAAAAGACGGTTTCGGCAGACAGCAGCAATCCCCTCAATACGCTCGTCAACCTCTGGCCCTATATGTGGCCGCGCGACCGGCTGGACCTCAAGATGCGGGTCGTCTGGGCAACAGTCTTCCTGCTCGTTTCGAAACTCGTCCTGATCCTCGTCCCCTACTTCTTCAAATGGGCGACCGACGCGCTCAACGGCAAGCTCGACATGGCCGGCATACTGCCCGCCTTCCTGCTCGGCGCCGTGGCGCTGGTCATCGTCTACAACCTCACCCGCATCGCCCAGGTCGGCCTCAACCAGTTGCGCGACGCGCTGTTTGCCAGCGTCGGGCAATATGCGGTGCGCCAACTCGCCTACCGGACCTTCGTGCACATGCACAAGCTGTCGCTGCGCTTCCATCTGGAGCGCAAGACCGGCGGCCTGTCGCGCATCATCGAGCGCGGCACCAAGGGCATCGAGACGATCGTCCGCTTCACCATATTAAACTCGGTTCCGACCTTCATCGAATTCCTGCTGACCGCGGCGATCTTCTGGTGGGGTTACGGCTTCTCCTATCTCGCGGTCACCGCCGTCACGGTCTGGGCCTATATCTGGTTCACCATCCGCGCCAGCGACTGGCGGATCGGCATCCGCCGCTCGATGAACGACAGCGATACCGACGCCAACACCAAGGCGATCGATTCGCTGCTCAACTTCGAAACGGTCAAATATTTCGGCAATGAAGACATGGAAGCGAGCCGTTTCGACCAGTCGATGGCGCGCTACGAGAAGTCGGCGACCCAGGTCTGGACCTCGCTCGGCTGGCTGAACTTCGGCCAGGGCGTGATCTTCGGCCTCGGAACGACCGTGATGATGGTGATGTCAGCCATGGCGGTGAGCCGTGGCGAGCAGACGATCGGCGATTTCGTCTTCGTCAACGCCATGCTCCTGCAGCTCGCCGTACCGCTCAATTTCATCGGTTTCGTCTACCGGGAAATCCGCCAGGGCCTGACCGACATCGAACAGATGTTCGACCTGCTCGAGGTCGAGGCGGAGGTGGTGGACAAGCCCGGAGCACCTGACCTCGTCATCGGACAGGGCGCCATCGTATTCAAGGACGTGCATTTCGCCTATGACCCGCAGCGCCCCATTCTCAAGGGCGTGTCGTTCGAAGTGCCGGCCGGCAAGACGGTCGCCGTGGTCGGCCCCTCCGGTGCCGGCAAGTCGACCATCTCGCGTCTTCTCTATCGATTCTACGACATCCAGCAGGGGTCGATCACCATCGACGGCCAGGACGTGCGCGACGTCACCCAGAAGAGCCTGCGCTCGGCGATCGGCATGGTGCCGCAGGACACCGTGCTGTTCAACGACACGATCGCCTACAATATCCGCTACGGGCGACCGTCGGCCAGTGACGCCGAGATCACCCAAGCCGCCGACGTCGCCCAGATCGGCCACTTCATCACCGACCTGCCGGACGGTTTCCAGACCAAGGTCGGCGAGCGCGGGCTGAAGCTCTCGGGCGGGGAAAAGCAACGCGTGGCGATCGCCCGCACCGTGCTGAAGGCGCCGCCGATCCTCATCCTCGACGAGGCGACCTCGGCGCTGGATACCACGACCGAGCAGGAGATCCAGGCGGCGCTCGACATCGTGTCGAAGAACCGCACCACGCTCGTCATTGCCCATCGGCTCTCCACCGTCGTCGACGCCGACGAGATCATCGTGCTCAAGGGAGGCGAGATCGCCGAGCGCGGCACGCATGCGGCATTGCTCGACTTGGGCGGGCTTTATGCCTCGATGTGGAACCGCCAGCGCGAGGCGACCCAGGCGGAGGAACACCTGCGTCAGGTGCGCGAGAGCGACGAATTGGGGATCGTGGTGCGCAAGCCGCCAGCGGTCTGAGCCACGGACCGCGGCCGGAGCGGGTGGCCTCGGCTTAAGCCGCGACGCAAAGTCGAT
This sequence comes from Ciceribacter sp. T2.26MG-112.2, assembly GCF_900492205.1. Classification (GTDB taxonomy): domain Bacteria; phylum Pseudomonadota; class Alphaproteobacteria; order Rhizobiales; family Rhizobiaceae; genus Allorhizobium; species Allorhizobium naphthalenivorans_A. The sequence goes on along the minus strand of NZ_UEYQ01000003.1, from coordinate 149,864 downwards.
TGCGGCCGCTGTTCTTGGCCCGATAGAGCGCGTCGTCAGCGCGCTTCAATGCCTCATCCAGGTTCTCTTCCCGGGGGCGGAAAGCGGCAAGACCGATGCTGACCGTGCCGGCCAGCGCCGACAAGGCTGTCGTCTGACAAATGCGCTCGACTTCCATGCGCATGCGATCGGCGGTTTGTTTTGCCTCGGTGATCGACCCGCCGATGAACAGCGCGTAGAACTCCTCCCCGCCGGCGCGGGCGATGACATTGCCCTTGCCGACCGTTTTCTCCAGTGTTCCGGCGATCATCCGCAGTGCATTGTCGCCTTCGGCATGGCCGAGCCTGTCGTTGATCAGCTTGAAGTGGTCGACATCAATGACCGCGACCGCCAGGGGCTTGTCGTCATCACGGGCCTGTTGCACCATCTGCTCGGCCAGATCGAAGAACTTGCGACGGTTATAGGCATTGGTCAGCGGATCGCGCTCGGCGGCCTCGGTCAGGCGTGCTTCGAGCGTCTTGCGCTCGGTGATGTCGAGGATGGCTCCGGCAATGCCACGGACACGCCCGTCCCCACCCTTGATCGCCGCCTTGTGGAACATGACATGGCGCCGCGTTCCGCCCGAGTGGCAGACCTCGCTCTCGTAGACCTGGGTGCCGCCGCGCTCCAGCAGTTCATCGTCGGCTGCCTGGTAGCGCTGGGCCAAGGCTTCGGGCGCCACGTCGTAGACGGAGCGGCCGACCACGCCGTCCGGCGGGCTGCCGATGAACTCGGCGAAGGCACCGTTGCAGCCGACATAGATACCTTCCGAGTTCTTGAAGAAGATCGGCGCCGGCAGGTTGTCGATGCAGGCCTGCAGGTAGTCACGCTCCATGGCGAGGCAGGCATGCTCGGTCTGCGCACCGCGCGCCCGTTCGATCGCCCGGCTTGTTCGGGCGAGACAGATGGCGACATCTTCCGCCGAAGTCGGATCGACGACATCGTCGGCGCCGAGCGTGATCGCGCGCTGGATCCAGGCGGGGCTCAACCTGTCGGAGGCAAGGACGAGATAAGCGTGCTCGCCCAGCGTTCGGCGCAGTTCCCCGATGGCGCTGCCCAGGCGCTCGGCCTCGACCGGCACGAAGTAGGCCACCGGCGCCTTCGGAATCTCGATCGAAACCGGCGCGGCCACGCCATGTTCAGCTACAAATCGCGGGATCGGGCGCCCGTCGACCGCCAGCCAGAAAACCGCGCGGTGTCCCGTCAGATCGGGTTGCCGGATCACTTTTTGTTCAATACTGGACAATTATGCTTCCATCATGCGGGGGATGCCGGATGAGAACTTTCCAAAACGGGCCGATGCAAGTTTTTACCTATCGTTCTAGGGGGGAAATATTGACGGATGGTGCACGCGGCCCCACCTACCAAAAATGGTCGGACCGAAGCTCGTGATGACGCGGCATGGGGTTTCCGATGCGAGAGCATTGCCCCCGGCACGCTTTCGGGTTAGTCAGCCACGTCGATCCTTTGCAGCGAAACGAGGTTTTTCATGGATCTGTTCGAGAGTATCCGTAAGGCTATCGTGCCTGTGCACAAGGAAGGCTATCCCTTCGTCGCCATCTTCTTCGTCGCCTCCCTGATCCTCGGCTGGATCTTCGAGCCGCTGTTCTGGGTCGGAATGGTGCTGACCCTGTGGTGCGCCTATTTCTTCCGCGATCCTGAGCGCGTCACGCCGCAGGATGACGACCTCGTCGTCAGCCCGGCCGATGGCCGCGTCTCCGCCATCCAGATGACCGTTCCGCCAGAGGAATTGCACCTGGGCATCGAGCCGATGCTGCGCATCTCGGTCTTCATGAACGTGTTCAACTGCCATGTGAACCGCTCGCCGGTGCGCGGCCGGATCGACAACATCGTCTATCGCGAAGGCAGCTTCCTCAATGCCGAGCTGGACAAGGCGAGCGAAGACAATGAGCGCAACGGCCTGGTCATTGAGACCGGCCATGGCAAGATCGGCGTCGTGCAGATCGCCGGCCTGGTGGCCCGCCGCATCGTCTGCTGGGCCAATCCCAACGATCCGCTGGCCGCCGGCGAGCGCTTTGGCCTCATTCGCTTCGGCTCGCGTCTTGATGTCTTCCTGCCCGCCGGTGCCGAACCGCGGGTGTCGATCGGCCAGACCGCCATTGCCGGCGAGACGGTGATCGCCGAGTTCGGCTCGACCAAGGGGCCCGTGGTCAGCCGCCGCAGCTGAGGCGAGGAAGGACTAGAGAGCGCCATGCAGACGCAGAAGCCGCCGGCCGAAGAGAATGGGCATCACGATCGTGCAAGAGGACCGCGGCTGCGCGAAATTCCGTTGCGCCTGGTCGTGCCCAATCTGATCACCGTGCTGGCGATCTGCGCCGGCCTGACCGGCATTCGCCTGGCCTTCGAGAATCGCTATGAACTGGCCGTCATGATGGTGCTGGCGGCGGCCTTCCTGGACGGGATCGACGGACGTATCGCGCGCATGATGAAGGCCACGTCCAAGTTCGGCGCGCAGATGGATTCGCTTGCCGACATCGTCAATTTCGGTGTCGCCCCCGCCCTGGTGCTCTACGTCTTCATCCTCGACCAGGCCAGGTCGTTCGGCTGGATCGCCGCCCTGATCTATGCGATCGCCGCCGGGTTGCGCCTGGCGCGCTTCAATGTCATGGCCGAGCGCGAGACCAAGGTTCCGTGGCAGTCGGAATTCTTCGTCGGCGTGCCTGCCCCGGCCGGCGCCATGCTCGTGTTGCTGCCGGTCTATCTGGGCTTTCTTGGGGTGCCGCCGAGCGCGCCGGTGGCTTTTGCGGGCTCCGTCTACACCATCCTGATCGCCTATCTGCTGGTCAGCCGCCTGCCCGTCTGGTCGGGCAAGTCGGAGACCAGCCGCATTCGCCGCGATCTCGTCCTGCCGATGATCCTCGGCGTGGTGCTCTATGTGGCACTGCTGATGAGCTTTACCTGGGAGGTGCTGTCGCTCACGGTCCTCGGCTATATTCTCTCCCTGCCCTTCGGTGCCCGCTTTTGGCACCGCCGCTACGGCACGCTGACCATCGGCGAAGAGGCTCCGGAAAAGGGTCTCTCCGAGATCGATCGCGGCCTCTAAGGCACGTTTCCACCACCGGACGGCATGTTTTTTCCGCGAGAATGGCGCTCAACTCGCGAAATATGCTTGCTTCTGATCAAAATTGATTTGCGTGGATGCCTGCGTCACGCTTTTGTCATGATCTGCTCAAATAGAGCGAAAAAGCAAAAACAAGAAAATATCTGGGAAACGCTGCAGGAGCATGACATGACCACCAAGGCCCCCGCCGAGCAAAAGCCGGCGCCACAGAATCTCGATTCCTATTATCGTCCACTCGGCCTGAAAGCTGTTCTCGCCGCGGCATTGATGCTGAAGCGCAAGCCAGCCAAGAAGGCCACCGCCTGAAGGCTGGAGCGTTTCCTGGCTAGAACAAGCTCATCTGGCCACCGCCGGATGACGTCTTCTTCGGCTTGGCCACCGCCAGGCTTTCCCCGACGGGTGCTTGCACTTCCGGTCCGGTGTTCTTGACCTTGTTGACTAGGTCGGAAACGGGGACGGCCTCGAAAAAATCCTCCTCGGCAGATGTCATCAGATCGGCGACGTGCCGAGGCTCTCCGCTCTTGCAGTCGAGCCAGCGCTCGTAATCCTCCGGCTTGATCACGACCGGCATGCGGTCGTGAATGCGGCCGATCGTCTGGTTCGAATTGACCGTCAGAATCGCGGCCGTATCGACTTCGGAACCGTCCGCGGACGCCCAGGTCTCCATCAGCCCGGCGAAGGCAACGATCTTGCCGTGGCGCGGCCTGATCCAATAGGCCTGCGATTTCTCGCCGCTCTCCTTCGCCGGCCGATGCCACTCGTAAAAACCGGAGGCGGGGACCAGCACGCGACGGTGGCGCATGGCGGCCCGGAACGAGGCCTTGCCGATCGCCGTTTCCGCGCGGGCATTGATCAGCAGCGGAAACTCCTTCGGATCCTTGACCCAGGACGGCATCAGCCCCCAGCGGACGAGGACGGCCTTGCGATCCGGCAGATTGCTGCCCGGCTCGTGTCGGTCGCCGGCGACGACGACCAGGATCGGCTGGGTCGGGGCGATATTATAGCGCGGCGGGAAATCTTCGAGCTCCAGAAGCCCGAGGAATTCCCGAACATCTTCGGGTGTCGCCGTCAGTGAAAAGCGTCCGCACATGAGGATGTGCATCGCACCTGGCGCCGTACCGGTCAAGCCGCCGCCGCCGTGCATGGTCGCTTGCAGCCTCCGGCAAAGCTGTCGATAGTCGGAGGGTCGATTCTCCGCCGGGCGAACGTGCCTGCCGACGAGATCCATCAGGAGATCCGGTCATCATGCGTACCCGCCCACGCCTCGCCTCCTCCGCAATCGTCGAACGCGACGGCCGGTTCCTGCTGGTGCGCCGCCGCAATCCGCCAGCCGCGGATCTGTTCGCCTTTCCCGGCGGCAGAGCGGAGCCTGGCGAAACACCGGAGGAAACGGCGATCCGGGAACTGTTCGAGGAGACCGGTCTCCTCGGACGCGAGCCCCGCCTGTTCGAAACGGTCGAACTCTTTCCCGAGGACGGTACGCCGGAAAGCCATTTCCTGCTTTCGGTGTTCCGCGTCGAGGCCGAGCCGGAAACCGTGGCGATCGCCGATGACGACGCACTTGAGGCAGGGTGGTTCCTGCCGGAGGAGATCAGCCGACTACCGGTCCCAGACAGCGTGCGCGCCTGTATCGAGAGACTGGTCAGGGCCGGCGAAGCGGGTTAAACAATCACATGGCGCATCGATCGCCCAACACGTGACGGAAGCGACGACAAGGCAGGGCATGCGCGCGACAAGATCTTTTGCCACGGCAGTCTTCGCCTTAGCCCTGTTCGCGCTCGGCCCGGCCTCGGCAATGGCTCAATCGGCCGATGCCCCCGCGGCACAGGAGCCAGTTCCGGAAACGGTGGAAAAGCCGGCGCCCTACGACGACAAGCTCGCCCGCCTGTCCGAGATCCTGGGCGCGGTGCATTACCTGCGCAATCTATGCAACACGGACGGCGAGCCGGGATGGCGTGAAGCCATGCAGGCGCTGATCGACACGGAGACGGCGAGCGAGCCGAAACGGCGGGCACGCATGGTCGCCGCCTATAATCGCGGCTACCGATCCTTTGCCTCCGTCTATACGACCTGCACCGCGTCGGCGGTCGCGGCGGAGGGGCTCTACCGTAACGAAGGCGCAACACTGGCCGTCGAAATCGCCGCCCGCTATGGAAATTAACGATTAATTCACCTGTTTTGGTCTCGGGCCGTGTCGTTTTGATAAAAGACTGATAGTGTCATTAACAGGTGAGTAAGGACTACGCTTCGGGGAATGACCATGGAACCGCGCCGCAACGAGATCGACGACATGATCGTGCATGAGAAGACGCAGGTTGCGCTGGAGTACCAGAACGAAGCCTGGGCCGATGGCATCGCCGACGGCATCGAGCCGGAAATCATCGCCGACGCAGCCTTTGCACTGGCCATGCGCGAGACCATTCGCATTCATGGAGAGGGCGGAGCGGAGGCGATCCTCGATTCGCTGCGCGCCCGCATGCTGGCCGGAGAATTCTCCCCCGAACGGCGTATGCAGTAAGAGGCTCAGAGGCTGTCATGCAAAGCAGGCCGAAGCCCTCATGGCGCGATCGCCTCGCGCCCCTTTTGTCCGTTGCGCTGGCGCTTGGCTTGACGTTCGGCGCCGTTGGTCCCGCCTTGGCGCTTTCCGACATCCCGCCTTTGCCGGCGCCGCAGCAGGATCCCGCCACACCGCAACAACCGGTTGAGGGCGAGGAAACCGAGGAGCTTCCCGATTCCGGACCGATGGGTATTCCCGACCCCGATCCGCTGATCAACAAGCCGGCCGATGCCGTGCCTCCGGGTGAGGCACAGGCCGATCCCGACCAACCGCCCCCGGAGGTCATCTACGACCTGTCCAAGGCACCGGAACCGGTGCGGCGCATGCGGGACCTGCTGATCGAGGCCGCGACCTCCGGCGATATCGAACGCCTGCGCGTGCTGATGAATCCCGGTCCGAATCAGACCCGGATCGTTCTGGAAAGCAGTGATGCGGATCCGGTCGCCGCGCTCAAGCAATTGTCGGGGGACGAGGAAGGGCTCGAGATCCTCGCAATCATGATCGACATCCTGTCGACCGGCTTCGTCAGGGTCGATGCCGGGACGCCGGACGAGGCTTATGTCTGGCCCTATTTCGCCGAGAAACCGCTGGCGCTGCTGACACTGCCGGAAAAGGTGGAACTGCTGCGGATCGTCACGGCCGGCGATGTCGCCGAGATGCAGGAACTGGGCAATTACAACTTCTTCCGCATGGGCATTTCGCCCGACGGACAGTGGAAATTCCTGACCGCCGGCGACTGAGCCTTTTTCGCTTAGCAGGCCACCGGCGGTACGCCTTCATGGTGGATGATTTACCCTCGGCGGATCGGAAATGATTCCCTTTTTCGATCCGATGTTCTAACTCTCGGGCATCGACCAACCGGAAGGGACCGACGATGCCAGAAGCCTCCTTGCCCGATCGTGCCCTGATCCAGGTGTCCGGTGCCGATGCCGAGCATTTCCTCCACAATCTGGTGACCACCGACATTGCCGCCCTGCCGCAAGGCGAGGCCTGGCCCGGCGCGCTTCTGACGCCCCAGGGCAAGATCTTGTTCGATTTCCTCGTCTGGCGCGACGGCGACAGCTTCGTGCTGGACACCTCCATCGGCCAGCGCGAGGCGCTAGTGAAGCGTCTCCTCATGTACCGGCTGCGAGCCGCCGTCGAGATTTCGCCTGCTGAGCCGACCGGCGTGATCGTCGGCTGGGGCGAGGATGCGGGCCGTGATCTGGGCGGGACGGGCGTCGTCGACCACCGCTTTGCGGTCGCGGGCATTCGGGTGACGCGCAAGCCGGGCGGCGCGGGCGCGGGATCGTCGCAAGGCTACGACGCCTTGCGCGTGCTTTCCGGCATTGCCGAATCCGGCTCAGACTACGCCCTTCAGGACGCTTTTCCCCATGATGTCCTGTTCGACCTTGCGGGCGGTGTCTCGTTCAGGAAGGGCTGCTACGTCGGCCAGGAAGTGGTGTCGCGCATGCAGCATCGCGGTACGGCGCGGCGTCGGCTGGTTCTGGTGACGGCGGAGACCGCCCTGCCCGCAACCGGAGCCGAGATCCTCGCGGGCGGCAAGCCGATCGGCACGTTGGGAACAGTCGCCGGCAATCGGGGTCTCGCGATCGTGCGCATCGACCGCGCCGGTGAAGCCATTGCGGCAGGCACGGCGATCCGCGCCGACGAAACCGAGCTGAGCCTTCAGCTTCCCGGCTGGTCCGGGCTGGCCTTTCCCAGCAGTGCCGCCGAGGAGGGCTGAGCCATGGCAGATGCCGCCGGTCTCCCGGGACGCGCCTGGCAGCGCATGCTGTCGGGTCGCAGGCTGGACCTGCTCGATCCCTCGCCGCTCGACGTGGAGATTTCCGACATAGCCCACGGGCTGGCGCGTGTCGCCCGCTGGAACGGCCAGACCTCGGGCGACCATGCCTTTTCGGTAGCCCAGCACAGCCTGATGGTCGAGGACATCTTCCGCCGCCTCAATCCCAAGGCGAGTGCCGAGGAACTGCAGATGGCGCTGTTGCACGACGGCCCGGAATATGTGATCGGCGACATGATTTCGCCGTTCAAGGCGGTCGTCGGTGGTGGCTACAAACTGGTGGAAAAACGGCTGGAGGCGGCGATCCACCTGCGCTTCGGCCTGCCGGCCCATCCGACCCGGACACTCAAGGACCAGATCAAGAAGGCCGACAGGATTTCCGCCTATTTCGAGGCGACCGAACTTGCCGGCTTTTCTCAATCAGAGGCCCGCAAGTTCTTCGGCCAGCCACGCGGCATTTCCCGCGACATGTTGCCGACGACGCCGCTGCCGGCCCTTCAGGCGCAAGCGCTGTTTCTGCAGCGCTTCGACGCCATCGAGGCTTGCCGCGCCCGCCGAACGAAGGTGGCGTCATGAGCCTGATCGTCGTCTCGCCCCTGTCGCGCATCGCCGAGATCGCCGTCCGCCACAAGGCGCGCGAAATGATCACGCTGATGGCCGAGAAGCAGGATTTCCACCGCCCGGCGGTGATTTCGGCGGACCGGCACCTGAAGCTCGGCGTCAACGACATCACATTTGCCGGCACCGGCGACCTAATCGCGCCGCAGGAGCGGCATGTGCAGCAGGTGATCGACTTCGCCCGCGCATGGGATCAGAGCGCGCCGCTGCTCATCCATTGCTGGATGGGCGTATCGCGCTCGCCGGCGGCGGCGTTGATCGCCAGCCTCGCCGTCGCCCCGCATGACGACGACGAGGCACTGGCGCAGCGGCTGCGGGCCGCATCGCCCTTTGCCACGCCCAATTCCCGCCTGGTGGAGATCGGCGACAGCCTGCTTGGCCGCGGCGGACGGTTAAAAGCCGCGGTCAAGGCGATCGGACGGGGCGCGGATGCCGACGGCGATGCCCCCTTCGTGCTTCACCTGCCAGACCCGGCGCAGACCCGATGACGAGCCGGACCACATCGGTCGAGATCGGCCTCAACGCCGCGATCGTCGCGGTCACGGGCGGCACCCCGCGCATTCTGGTGGTGAGCGATCCGACCAGCACGCTGGAAAGCCTGCCATTTGGCCCTTTCGACCCCGTCCGTCATCGGACGATGGAGATGTCGCTGCGCACCACGGTGACCGCCCAGACCGAACTGCACATGGGCTATATCGAGCAGCTCTACACCTTCGGTGACCGGGGCCGGCACAAGATGGCCGGCGATGTCGGTCCGCATGTGGTGTCCGTCGGCTATCTGGCGCTGACGCGCATGGACCCGGCGCGCGAGGCCGGCCTTGATGCCGCCGGCGTGCATTGGCGCGACTGGTACGGTTATCTGCCGTGGGAGGATTGGCGCCACGGCCGACCGGCGGTAATCGACCGGGTGATCCTGCCGGCGCTCATGCAATGGGCGGGCGAAGACCCCGCCGAGGACAAGGCGGAGATGCGGCCGTCGCGCCGTTCGCGGCTGAAGCTCGCCTTCGGTCTCGACGATTTCCCCTTCGACGAGGAGCGGGTTCTGGAACGCTATGAACTGCTCTACGAGGCGGGACTGGTGGAGGAGGCGGTGCTGGACGGCCGGGTCGCGGCGCGGCGCGTGTCGGCGCCGCTCGGCATTGCCATGCTTGCCGACCATCGGCGGATCGCCGCGACCGCGCTCGCACGGCTGCGCGGCAAGATCAAATATCGCCCGGTGGTCTTCGAACTGATGGCGCCGGAGTTCACCCTCACCGAATTGCAGGCGACCGTCGAGGCGATCTCCGGCCGGCACCTGCACAAGCAGAATTTCCGCCGACTGGTCGAAGGCGCCGAACTGGTCGAGCCAACCGGCGAGACGCTGGCGACCGGGGGGCGGCCCGCGGCCCTTTTCCGCTTCCGCCGACAGATTCTTGAGGAAAGGCCGGCGCCGGGCCTGAAGCTCGGCGGACGCTGATCCCGACGCATTGCGCGGGCCAATGCCAGAAACGCCCGCTTGACCCCGAGGCGCCCTGCCCCATCTAGCCCCTTGACGAAACCTGACGTGAAGGAGTGACCCAGTCGATGGAGCAGCAGGCGAGTGAATTCATCATCGCGACGCGCACTGCGCTCAGCCAGGCAAGTGCGCTTGCCGTGCAGTACTCGTTCTCGATCGTCGGCGCCCTGCTGCTTCTGGTCGTCGGCTGGACGCTCGCCTCGCTCCTCAGCCGCTGGGCGCATGAAGGACTGCTGCGCGTCAGGGGCATTGACGAGACGCTTGCCCGCTTCTTCGCCAATGTCATCCGCTATGCCGCGCTGCTGCTCGTCTTTGTCACGGTGCTCGGCCAGTTCGGCGTTCAGACCGCCTCGATCATTGCCGCGCTCGGCGCAGCGGGCCTGGCCGTCGGTCTTGCCCTCCAGGGAACGCTGCAGAACATCGCCGCCGGGATCATGCTTCTGGTGCTTCGGCCCTTTCGGGTGGGAGAATATATCGACACGGGAGAAATCTCCGGGACCGTCCGGGAAATCGGATTGTTCGCCACGGAGCTAAAGACACCGGACGGCCTCTACCGACTGGCGCCGAACTCTACCTTGTGGAACGTGCCGATCACCAATTTCAGCCGCGAAAGCACACGTCGCTTCGAGTTGAAGGTGGGTATCGGTTACGATGACGACATTGACCTTGCCCAGCGCCTGATGCGGGAACTGGCGCAGAACGACCGGCGCGTATTGAAGGAACCGCCGGTCGAGACCTTCGTCGATGAACTGGCCGACAGCGCCGTGGTGCTGACACTGTGGTACTGGACGGCTGCCGCAGACTTCTGGCCGACCTCGCGCGACATGATCAAGTCCGTCAAGCAGGCCTTCGACGAGAACGGAATTTCCATCCCGTTCCCGCAGGTGACCTACAATGCTCGCTTGCCGGGCCTCGCGCAGCCTACCGCCAGAGCAGAGCCGGAAGACGCATAGTCACGGCGCAAGAGCGAGCATACTGCCGATCAGATCGTGAGCTTGATATCTGACGGCGCCTCGCCTTCGCTCTCCTGCTGCTCCGTAAAGGCCGAGTAGGCCGCGATGACCTGCTTCATCTCTTCCAGCACATCGAACAGGCTGACGGTGTCGTCGTCCTCGGCCGACTGGTCATCGACCGGCGGCGGAGGCGGCGGCGGGCCTTCGGGTCGCAGTTCCTCCATCGCGGTGACGAACTGGTCTTCCGTCAGCGATCCGGTGCCTTCTCCGTCGAGCTTGGCAAAGAGGGCCGTTGCATCGTCCTCGCTCATGTCCTCGGGCCGGGCTGCAATGAATTCGGCTTCGGTCACCTTGCCGTCGCCATCGACATCGATCTTGGCGAACAGATCGGCGGCGGACTGGCGATCATCCGCCTGGGAATCGGTTTCTCCGCCGGAATTGGCGAGCAACATGGCCATGACGCCACCGGCCACCTGGGAGGAGACACCGCTTGCGGCGTTCTCGTTCTCGACCGTCGGATCCTGGGTGCGCTGCCGACCGCTCGCCTTTTCCGCGGCGGCCAGTTCTTCCGCACTGACGATTCCGTCTCCGTTGGTATCGAGGCTGGAAAGCGATGTCGAATAAAGAGAGTTGCCGCTGAGCGACGAAGATATACTGGTCATGCAAATCCCCTCAAGTATCGGCTCAATATGGGTGTGTCCCAGTACGCAATACTCAATCAGCGGGATGTCTTCGGGCTAAGGGATTCGCGCAAATCGGTCAAAAGCCAATAATGATCTACGATAAGTAGTTTGCGTACTTCCTAACATAGTTCAACTGTTTGAACGCATGGAGTTTCCCACGGCCGGTGTGACCAAGCGCACGAAGGCGCAAGGGTAGCGACCGCGACCAAAGAACTGATTTTCGTCAGTCGATGACCACATCCAGCCCGATATCGAGGGTCGGCGCCGCCATGGTCACCTTCGAGGTGGAGATGTAATCGACGCCGGTTTCCGCTATCGCCCGGATCGTCTGGATGTTGACGTTGCCGGACGCTTCCAGCATGACGCGGCCCTTGGCTGCGGGATAATCGGCGCTCGAAAGGCCATGATGCTGCCGGTTGATCTCGACCGCCTCGCCCAAGAGATCCGGCCCCATATTGTCGAGCAGAATCGCATCGGGTCGCGCGCCAAGCGCCTCGCGCATCTGGTGAAGATTGTCGACCTCGACCTCGACCTTCACCAGATGTCCGGCATAGGCGCGGGCAGCGTCGATGGCGGCAGCGACGCCGCCGGCAACGGCGATATGGTTGTCCTTGATGAGGATGGCGTCGTCCAGGCCGAAGCGATGGTTGGAGCCGCCGCCGAGGCGTACCGCATATTTCTCCACCGCCCGCAGTCCCGGCAGGGTCTTGCGCGTGCAGGTGACGCGGGCGCGGGTATGGGCGATCTCGGCGGCGAAGCGTGCCGTATAGGTCGCGACGCCCGAAAGATGCATAAGGAAATTCAGCGCGACCCGTTCGGCCGAAAGGATGGAGCGCGCCGGGCCTTCGACGCGGACCAGTGCATCGCCGGGTTTCACCCGATCTCCGTCCGCGACCCTGGCCTCGAACACCACCGAGGGATCGACGAGCCGGAAGGCGGCGCGCGCCAGCTCGATGCCGGCGATCACGCCGTCCTCGCGGCTGTTGAGCGCGGCCTGCGCACGCTTCTCCGGTCCGATCGTCGCATAGGTGGTGATGTCGCCGGCGCGGCCGAGATCCTCGATCAGCGCCGCCCGCACCTGGTCCTCGACCATCAGCGGGAGCAATACGGGGCGAAGGGGCTCGGTCATCGGATACTACCTCTGTCTTGGATCAGCCGGCGATTTCGGCGGCGATGCGTTCGGCATCCTTGAGGGTCATGAAGGTGCGATGGCGCAGGGCCTCCACCGGTTCCGGGAAGTCGGAGCGGTAGTGGCCCCCACGGCTCTCCTCGCGCTTCAACGCCGCCGTCGCGATGAGTTTGGCAGCCGTCGCCATGTTGGAGAAGCGGACCCGCTTGTTGATGCCCTCGAGACGGACGATCTCGCGGATCAGGTCCTTCAGCCCTTCGGCATCACGGATGACGCCGGCATGGGCCGACATCCCGCGGCGCAGCGCCTTGAGTTCGGCGCTGTCTTCCAGCGTCACCAACTCGTCGTTCTCGCCGGCATCCTTCGGCCATTCGTAGAGCGAGGATTCGGGCAGCATGCCCTTGATGTTCTCGGCAATCCGGGCGGCAAAGACGACGGCTTCGAGCAGCGAGTTGGAGGCGAGCCGGTTGGCCCCGTGCACGCCGGTCGAGGTCACCTCGCCGGCCGCCCAAAGCCCATCGACGGTGGTCTTACCGTCGGCATCCACCAGCACGCCGCCCATGTGATAATGCACGGCCGGGACGACCGGGATCGGCTGGGTGACGGGGTCGATCCCCGCCGCCATGCACGAGGCGTAGACAGTCGGGAAGAGATCGGGGAAATGCGCGCCGACCGCCTTGGTGCAGTCGAGGAAGGCGCCGCGGCCGGCCTTGACCTCGGCAAAGACGCCGCGCGCCACGATGTCGCGTGGAGCCAACTCGGCATCGGCATGCAGGTCGGTCATGAAGCGATGGCCGGCCCGGTTGATCAGGATCGCGCCGTCGCCGCGCAGTGCTTCGGTGGCCAGCGGCGCCGGGTCCTGGCCGATGTCGATGGCGGTCGGGTGGTACTGGACGAATTCCGCGTCGGCGATCATCGCACCCGCCTTGGCCGCCATGCCGAGCCCGGCGCCGCGCGCCTCGGCGGGATTGGTGGTCACCTGGTAGAGATGGCCGATGCCGCCCGAGCACAGAACCACGGCGCGGGCCGGGAAAGCGACGCGGGTCTTCGACTGGCCTGCGTCGGGGCGGGCGATGACGCCAGAGACGAAGCGCCCCTCGGCCACCAGCTCCTCGACGACATAGCCTTCCATCACCCGGATTGACGGCGTCTTGCGCACGGTAGCGATCAGCGCCTCCATGATGGCGCGGCCGGCCTGGTCACCCTTGACTCGGACGATGCGGCGCTCGGAATGGGCGGCCTCGCGCGACAGCAGCAATTGTCCCTCGAGATCGCGGTCGAAGGGGACGCCATAGCCGAGAAGGTCGCGGATGCGGTCCGGGCCTTCCGAGATCATCAGCCGGGCGATACGTTCATCGACGATGCCGGCACCGGCGGCCAGCGTGTCGGCCAGATGCTTGTCGAAGGTGTCGCCGGGGCTCATGGCGGCGGCGATGCCGCCTTGCGCCCAGGCGGAGGACGCCCCCTGGCCGATCGGGGCTGCGGCAAGCACCGTCACCGGACGCGGCGCCAGTTTGAGGGCGCAGAACAGGCCGGCAAGGCCTCCACCGATGATGACGATATCGTCGACGCCCTGCCAGGACTGCGGGCGCATGGATTCCAGTTTCGTCGACATTCAGGCAATCTCCACCGGCGACAGGCCGGGCCTCGTCAATGCTTCAGATTGATCATCCGCTCCACCGCAAGGCGGGCGCGGTCGGCGATCGCCGCATCGACGGTCACCTCTTCCGTCATGAACAGCAGGCTGTCGAGGATCTTCGGCAACGTGATGCGCTTCATGTGCGGACAGAGATTGCACGGCTTGACGAAATCGACGTCTGGCACCTCGGCCTGGATATTGGAGGCCATGGAGCATTCGGTCACCAGCAGAACACGACCCGGGCGCTTCGTCTTGACATAGTCGATCATGCCCGAGGTCGAGCCGGCATAGTCGGACACCGCCAGAACGCTCGGATGGCATTCCGGATGGGCGACGATCTCGATCGACGGATCGGCCGCCTTGTATTCCATCAGCTCTTCCGCGGTGAAGCGCTCGTGCACCTCGCAATGGCCCTGCCAGGTGAGGATCTTTTTCTTCGTCTGCTTGGCGACGTTCATCGCCAGATATTCGTCCGGAATGCAGAGCACCGTGTCGGATTCGAAGCTGTCGACGACGGCGACCGCATTGGATGAGGTGCAGCAGATGTCGGTCTCGGCCTTCACGTCGGCCGAGGTGTTGACATAGGTGACGACCGGCACGCCCGGATAGCGGGCCTTGAGCGCCCGCACATCGGCACCGGTGATCGATTCCGACAGCGAGCAGCCGGCGCGGCTATCGGGGATCAGCACGGTTTTCTGCGGATTGAGCAGTTTCGAGGTCTCGGCCATGAAGTGCACGCCGCACTGAACGATGATCTCGGCATCGACACGCGTCGCATCGCGGGCAAGCTGCAGCGAATCGCCCTTGATGTCGGCGACGCAGTGGAAGATCTCCGGCGTCTGGTAATTGTGCGCGAGAATGACCGCGCCGCGTTCCTTCTTGATGCGGTTGATCGCATGGATATAAGGCGCGAAGACCGGCCATTCGATCGCCGGGATGAAGGCCTTCACCCGCTCGTAGAGATGTTCCGTTTCCTTGGCGACGGCCGGCGTGAAGGACAGATCGGGGCGCTCGATGACGCCGAAGCGCTGCGCTGCGGTCTGAGGCCGGCGCGCCTGCGCGAGTTCTCCGCCTTGGGTGAAATGTGCCATGCCGAAACCTCCCCGACTGGGCACCACTTATGCTCAACTTGAGCAAAAATGGGATCAAAGAAAACCGGCGGATGCCGGTGCCGTTGATTTAGAAAGTTTTGTGACGGATTGCAAGGGCCATTGCCCGGCCGGCCAAAATGCCGCGCAGACGCCGCGTCCGTCATGACGGGCATTGACCTTGAACCGGGCCGCCGCCAAGAATGCGCGCCATGAATGACAGCCCCTCGCCCGCCGCCCTCGGGCCCGCCCATTTCGCCCCGCAGGCGGCGCTTGCCGAGGCGCTCCTGCCCCATGCCGTATCCGGCGACGACGGATCGCACGACCTCGCCCATATCCACCGGGTTTTTCGCAATGCCATGCGCATCGCCGAGCGAGAGGGCGGCGATCGTCGCATTCTTGCGGCTGCGGTGCTTTTGCATGATTGCGTGGCGGTGGAGAAGAGCTCGCCGCTTCGATCGCAGGCGTCCCGGCTTGCGGCGGACAAGGCGACCGGCCTGCTCACCGCGCTCCATTGGGAAGCACCTGACATCGCCGCCGTGGCCCATGCCATCACCGCGCACAGTTTCTCTGCCAATATCGCGCCGGAAACGCTGGAGGCGAAGATCCTGCAGGACGCGGACCGGCTCGACGCAATCGGCATGATCGGGGCGGCGCGCTGTTTCTATACCGCCGGCCGGATGGGCTCGGCGCTCTATGACCCCGTGGATCCGCTGGCGGAGCGTCGGGCCCTGGACGACCGGGCCTTTGCCATCGACCATTTCGCGGCGAAACTGTTCAAGCTCTCCGACAATTTCCAGACCGCTGCCGGCGCCGCGATCGCGCACGAGCGCCACGAACGGCTGCAGGCCGTCCTCACGCAATTCATCGATGAGATCTGAGGCTAAGAAATGCACGTCAGCGAACTTCACATCTATCCCTTCAAGAGCGGGCGCGGGATTGCGCTGCCGGCGGCGAAGGTCGACGCGCGCGGTCTTGTCGGTGACCGGCGTATGATGCTCGCCGACCCGTCCGGGCATTTCATCACCCAGCGGGAACTGCCGGCGCTCGCGACGCTGACCGCCCTTCCCCAGTCGACCCACCTCCACCTGTCGCTTGCCGACGGCCGCGAGATGATGGTTGCCCCGCCGCATCCCGAGCGTCGCATGAGCGTGGCGATCTGGAAATCGATCGTCGACGTCGCGGTCGCGGAGGACAGCGTCAACGAGCGCCTCTCCGGATGGTTTGGCCGCCCGGTAAAGCTCGTCTTCTTCGACGGCGAGGCCGAGCGTACGGCCAGCAGCGAGTGGGCTGGCCCCGACGCGCCGGTCACCTTTACCGACGGCTATCAGGTCTTGGTCACCACCACGGGATCCCTTGCCGCGCTCAATGCCGACATGGCGGGTCACGGCGAAGGCAGCGTCGGCATGGAGCGCTTCCGCCCGAACATCGTCATCGACTGCGACGAAGCCTGGGCCGAAGATCGCTGGGCGGCGATCGAGATCGGCGGCATCCGCTTCGATCTGGTCAAGCCTTGCGCCCGCTGCATCATGACAACGCAGGACCAGCAGACGGGATCGCGCGAAATCGCCAATCCCATGCCGGCCATGGGGCGCATCCGCATGTCGGCCGACCGCCGGGTCCCCGGCCCGTTGTTTGGCTGGAATGCCGTGCCGCGCGGGGAAGGTCGGCTCTCGCTCGGGGACACGGTGCGCGTGGTGGAGGAAAGCATGCAAGGATGGGCGATCAAAGCCCGATAGGATGGCTTGTCCTTCGTACCGCCGGCAATCCGACCGCGCCTCCCCCTCCAACTGTGGCTCTGCCGAGCCGATGGCCTTGTCTCCCTTTCAAATTTTCTGTCGCAGAGCCGAGTCTCGATCAATTTCCCTGATGAGCGCTTCACGAAAAGGCGCTTTTCGTGCACAGATCCGCGGCATATCGTCCGAGCTCCAAGAGGAGACGATTCCATGGCCACGACTGCACGCAACCCCATGCCCTGGCTGATCATCATCAGCGGATCGCTGATCGCCATGCTGACCTTCGGGCCGCGTTCGGCCATGGGCTTCTTCCAGCTGCCGATGCTCGCCGATACCGGCTGGGACCGCTCCACCTTCGCGCTGGCCATGGCGCTGCAGAATCTGTGCTGGGGCCTCGGACAGCCGCTTTTCGGAGCGCTCGCCGACAAATACGGTACGGCGCGCATTCTGACGCTGTGTGGCCTGCTCTATGCGGGTGGCCTGCTGATGATGGCGAATGCCGGCGCGCCGCTTTGGCTGCACATCGGCGGTGGTGTGCTGATCGGGCTTGCGATCGCCGCCGGCTCCTTCGGCGTGGTGCTTTCGGCCTTTGCCCGCAACGTGACGCCGGAGCAGCGCTCACTGGCGTTTGGCATCGGCACCGCGGCCGGTTCGGCCGGCATGTTCCTTTTCGCCCCGCTCAGCCAGGCGCTGATCTCCTCCTTCGGCTGGTCGGACAGTCTCGTCTACATGGGCGCGCTGATGCTCATCGTGCCGCTGCTCGCCTACCCTCTGCGCGGCAATGCCAATTCCGGGACGCAAGGACAGAGCCAGTTCAAGCAATCCGTCGGAGACGCGCTGAAAGAGGCCTTCGCCCACAAGAGCTATCTGCTTTTGACCAGCGGCTTCTTTGTCTGCGGCTTCCAGGTCGCCTTCATCACCGCACATTTTCCCGCCTATCTCGGCGATATCGGCATCGACGCACGCTATGCGGTGATTTCCATGGCGCTGATCGGCTTCTTCAATATTATCGGCTCGCTTGCCTCGGGCGTGATCGGTCAGCGCTATTCCAAGCCCTATTTCCTCGCGCTGATCTATATCGCCCGCTCCGTCGCCGTGACGCTGTTCCTGCTTCTGCCCCAGTCGCCGACCTCGGTGGTCGTGTTTGCCATCGTCATGGGTCTGCTGTGGCTCTCCACCGTGCCGCCGACCAATGCGCTCGTCGCCATCATGTTCGGCACACGCCATCTCGGCCTGCTCGGCGGGCTGGTCTTCCTGTCACACCAGATCGGCTCTTTCCTCGGCGTCTGGATGGGCGGCTATCTCTATGACCGTCTCGGCTCCTATGACAGCGTGTGGTGGTTTGGCGTGGCACTCGGCATCTTCGCCGCGATTGTCCATTGGCCGATCCGCGAAAGGCCCGTCGAGCGGGCGGTTCCTGCGGCGGCCTGAAAGGCCTGGATCAGGAGCATTTTTTAACGATTGCGGCAGGACGGATTATTTTTGCCGCAATGCACACATATTAAAACCGTCACAGAATATTATTTTGCTTTTCACTGAAGGTCGGTTGACGCGGGTGACCTGCGCACCTACCTTGATGCAGCCGGTTCGAACCGGAAGAAACCGGGTCTCGGAAGAGAGGCCCTTGCCAAAAAGGAGGTCAGCGAAATGCGTGTTGTTTTCCATCATGCCGCCCGCCCTTGGCAGAAATCCCCGCTCGGTGTGGTGGCAACCAATCTCTGCCGTCGCTTCTGTCGAATGTGACGCTGCACAGGCACTGAATTCTACAATCGACGCAATATTGTATGTCTGCGCGACCGCGCAGGCGGGGAAATCGTTATGGAAAAGCAAGTCATCGAATATGCCGGGGTTCCGGTCGGGATCACCATTCCGGATGGTGATCGCCTGAAGTTCATCGCCGTCAAATATCCGGTCATCGCGCTGGACGGTGGCACCTATCGCAACATCGGCGAACTCCAGAACGCCATCCACCGGCATATCCAGGAAACCAGCGACGATCACGAGATGTTTCGGGTTGCCGCCAATGGCGGGCCGGCTTCCGGCGCCCGCAAGGTCTTCAGCGCTGCCTGACAGAACCCCTCACGCGCCGCGCCGGCCTCGAGCCCGCGCGGCTCGTAGACATGGCGGTTGAGGAAGAACCCGGTCAGCCGGAAGGCCGCAGCAAGGCTGTCGCTGTCGGCCGCCTTGGAAGCACCGGACCTCAGAAATGGCGGCAGCACCAGCATCCTGTCCGCCCAGGGCAATCCGGCATCGCGGCTCACCGCCCGGCCCGTCTTGGGCGACACGAAAGCCAGATCCTCGCGCTGGCCCGTGGCGGCGCATCGCTCCAGATCCAGCCCGTAGCCGAGATCATCCAATATCGCGAGTTCGAAACGAATGAACAATTCGCCGGCCGTCGCCGGGTCATCGAGATGTTCCAGGATGACGTCGAGAGCCTCGAACAGATGCGAATGCGGTTCGCGCTCCGGCAGCAGGCGCAACAGCGCCGCCAGCGCCTGCACGCCATAGACGGCGGTGGCGCTTTCCATCAGCCGCGCCGCACGCTGGGTAATCGGCTCCACGCGGAATTCGCCGAGATGGTCTTCCAGCCGGGCCCGCCAGACCACCTCCACCCGATTGCCGGGCTGGAGCACCGGCTGCATGGTGCGCGAGCGCCCGCCCCGCACCATGCCGAGATGGCGGCCGCGGGTGCGCGTCATCACCTCGGCGATGACACTCGTCTCGCCGTGGCGCCGCGCGCCGAGGAATATTGCTTCGTCCGTCCACTGCATGGTCCTGTTCTAGCCGATTTGTGCGCTCGCGGACAGACGAGACGCGGACCCGCCGTGGATCAAAGGTCAGATGGAAATGATATTCGCCAAGTTTTCACACGGGGCTTGAGCGAATCGGTATAGTCGGGGGCCGACACCTCTCCCGCGCACGCGACCCTCAGGCTTCCCCCCAATGCAGCCATCGCCCTCCGGCTCCCCCGACCACACGCCCGATCCCGGCTTCCTGACCGGACTGCCGGCTCCGGCGCGCTGGCTGGTCCTGGTCTGCGCGTCGATCGGCTTTTCGCTGGTGCTGCAACTCCTGCACCTGCCGGGTTCGCTGCTGCTCGGCCCGATGGTCGCCGCGATCGTCGTCGCCACGAACGGTGCCCGGCTATCGGTCCACCGCATCCCCTATATCGCCGCCCATTCCCTGCTCGGCTGCGTCATCGCGCGCTCGCTCGATGCCGAGATCATCAAGACCTTCGCCGCCGACTGGCCGATCTTCCTGGCGATCGTGCTGGCGGTCATCGGTGCCAGCAGCCTGATGGGCTATCTCATGGCCAAGGGTGGCACGTTGCCGGGCACAACGGCGATCTGGGGCACATCGGCGGGTGCTGCCTCGGCCATGATGCTGATGGCCGAAGCCCATGGCGGCGATGTTCGGCTCGTCGCCTTCATGCAATATCTGCGGGTGGTATGCGTCGCCTCCGCCGCCTCGCTCGTCGCGGCCCTGGCCTTTCATGCCAGCGGCGGCCCCGCCCCTCAGATCGTCTGGTTTCCAGCCGTCGACTGGATTGAACTCGCCAAGACGCTGGCCGTGTCCTTCGCCGCGAGTGCGCTCGGCGCGCGCCTGAAAATCCCGGCCGGCACCATGCTTTTGCCGCTGATCGCCACCGCTGCCCTGCATTCGGCGGGCATGATTACCATCGACCTTCCGCCATGGCTCTTGGCCATCGGCTATGCGACGCTCGGCTGGAAGATCGGATTGAGCTTTACCCGCCGCATCCTGCGCCATGCCGCCCATGCGCTGCCGCAGATCCTTGCCTCGATCGTCGTGCTGATCGTCTTTTGCGCCGGGCTCGCGGCACTGCTGACCTACCAGTTCGGCATCGACCCGCTCACCGCCTATCTGGCGACCAGCCCCGGTGGCCTCGATTCGGTCGCCATCATCGCCGCCTCGACGCCGGTCGACATCTCGTTCGTCATGGCGCTGCAGACGGCGCGGCTGTTTCTGGTGTTGTTGCTCGGCGGGCCGATCTCGAAATTCGTCGCCCGCCGCATCGAGCGCTAGGACGCGCTCAATTCCTCGGAAATTCGAGCCCCATTTCGCGGAAGCGCTCCGGATCGTCGCCCCAGTTCTCGCGCACCTTGACGAACAGGAAGAGATGCACGGGCTGCTCGAGGATTTCCGAGAGCTCCTTGCGCGACGCCGTCGAGATCGACTTGATCGCATCGCCGCCCTTGCCGAGGACGATCTTCTTCTGGCTGTCGCGCTCGACATAGATGACCTGCTCGATCCTGACCGAGCCGTCCTTGCGCTCTTCCCACTTTTCCGTCTCGACATGCGAGGAATAGGGGAGTTCCTGATGGAGCCTGAGGAACAGCTTTTCGCGGGTGATTTCGGCGGCGAGCTGGCGCATGGGCAGGTCGGAGATCTGGTCTTCCGGATAGTACCACGGACCTTCCGGCAGGCGCTTGGCGAGGAAATCCATCAAGTCGTCGCAGCCGGAGCCGGTCGTTGCCGAGACCATGAAGGTTTGCTCGAAGGCGATGGCCTCGTTCGCCTTGGCGGCGAGCTTCAGCAGATCTTCGTGGCGAACCCGGTCGATCTTGTTGAGCACCAGGATCTTCGGCTGGTGCACGTCTTTCAGCCCCTCGAGGATGGCTTCGGCATCGCCTCGCAGCCCCCGCTCGCTGTCGATCAGGAGCAGGATGAGGTCGGCATCCTTGGCGCCGCCCCAGGCGGACGTCACCATGGCGCGATCAAGCCTGCGGCGCGGCTTGAAGATGCCGGGCGTGTCCATGAAGACGATCTGGGCATTGTCGTGGATGGCGATGCCGCGCACGATGGCGCGGGTCGTCTGCACCTTATGACTGACGATCGACACCTTGGCGCCGACGAGGCGGTTGAGCAGCGTCGACTTGCCGGCATTGGTCGGGCCGATCAGGGCCACGAAGCCGGAATGCGTGGGCTTGTCGTCAACGGCTGCGCCTTCGACGGAGGGGTTTTCGGTATCGCTCATGGTTTCCAATCAGCCTGCGTCCGTGGACTGCGTCCAGACGCCTTCGCGTTCGAGTATTTTCGTGGCGGCGACCTGCTCGGCGGCGCGCTTGGAGCGGTCCGTTCCGGTTTCAGGTGCAATGCCGGGGATTTCGACAATCACCGTGAAGAGGGGATCATGATCCGGTCCGGCGCGTTCGGCAATCCGGTAAGCGGGCGTCTTGGCGAATTTCGCATGCGCCCATTCCTGCAGTTCGGTCTTGGCATCGCGTCGCGCACCATCGGCCCGGCTCGCCTTTTCCTGCCAGAAGCGCAGGACGAAACCGCGTGCAGCCTCCAGCCCTGCGTCGAGATAGATCGCCGCGATCAGGCTTTCCACCACGTCGGCACGGACATTGAGCATGGCCTTTCCGGTCAGTTTCTTGACGTCGGAGCCGGTACGGATGAAGCGGTGCAGTTCCAGATCGTCGGCGATCGCGGCGCAGGCCTCGGCGCTGACCAGCTGGTTGAAACGCACGGAAAGCTCGCCTTCGGTGGCATTGCGGAAGGTCTTGAACAGCAGTTCGGCAATGCACAGACCGAGAACCCGGTCGCCGAGAAACTCCAGGCGCTCATAATCGCCCCCCTTGGCCGAGGGCGTCGCGCTCGAATGGGTGAGCGCGCGGTCAAGCCTCTCCTTCTCGGCGAAGGTGTGGCCGATCGCGGTTTCGATCCGCGTCCGGTCCTCCTCGCCGAGCCCCTTCGGTCTTCTCATTCGACCACCTTGAACAGGCGATCCCAACGCATGTTGGACGGCCATTTCCACACTTCGCGGAACGAAGTGTCATTGCCGAGCGAGAAGAAGATCACCGAAGCGCGGCCGATCAGGTTTTCCGCCGGCACGAAACCGACGTCGAAACGGCTGTCGAGCGAATTGTCGCGGTTGTCGCCCATCATGAAATAGTGGCCTTCGGGCACGATCCGCTCGGGCGTGTTGTCGCCGCGGGTGTTCTGATGCTGATCGAGCGTGTCGTAGCTGACGCCATTGTCCATGGTTTCGCGGAAGACCGGCACGTCCGTGCCCGGATCGAGGCTGTAGTCCGAGGTGAAACGGCCGTCCTCGGCGCGCGGCACCGGCTTTCCGTTGATGTGGAGGATGCCGTCGATGACCTGGATCCGGTCGCCCGGCAGGCCGACAACGCGCTTGATGTAGTCGATCTTGGGGTTGGGCGGGAAGCGGAAGACGGCAATGTCGCCGCGCTCCGGTTCGCTGCCGAAGATGCGGCCTTCGAACAGGTCCGGCGAGAACGGCAGGGAATATTTCGAATAGCCGTAGGAGAACTTGTTGACGAAGATGTAGTCGCCGACCAGCAGCGTCGGCATCATCGAACCCGACGGAATGGTGAAGGGCTGGAACAGGACCGTGCGGATGACCATGGCCAGGAGCAGGGCCTGGATGATGACCTTGATATTCTCCCAGAGAACACTGTGCTTCTTTTCAGCTTCCACGCCGTCAATTCCTTTTCTGGCAAATCCTGCCCTGTCTAGTCGGTTCGCGTCGCTGCGGCAACGGCAGAGGCGCGGAAAATGCCCGGTCCGGCGGGGTGCTCAGTCGCGCACCGGCCGCGCCTCGATGATGACGAAGGCCTGGGCCAGCGGATAGTCGTCGGTGATGGTCAGATGGACCAGCGGCTCATGGCCCGCCGGCATCATGCCCTGCAGGACTTCGGCTGCACCGCCGGTCAGGTGCATGGTGGGCTTGCCGCTTCGGGCATTGACCACGCCCATGTCCTTCCAGAACACGCCCTGGGCCATGCCGGTCCCGAGCGCCTTGGACATGGCCTCCTTGGCGGCAAAGCGCTTGGCATAGGATTCGGCGCGGTTCTTTCGGCCATCGGACCTTTGTCGCTCGATCTCGGTGAAGCAGCGTTGGGTGAAGCGCTCGCCGAAGCGTTCGAGCGATTGCTCGATGCGGCGAATGTCGATGAGGTCGCTGCCGATGCCGATGATCATAGGCGATCACCCGCCAGCACCAAATGCTCTGGCGAAGCCGGATATCGGCAGGATGAAAGGGGATCAGGGGCTTCAGCCCGGCAGCGAAGGGTCAGCATGGACCACATGTAGTGGATGCCCCCATCTTCCGACAAGTCAGGCGGGCGAAAATCGTCCGCAGACATTCGCAACGGTGCGCAAGAACCCTGCGCACCACCGTGGGTCGCGTCCGCGATCAGAAGCGGCTGCGGAACAGGCCGCGCTCGATTTCGCGCTGGCGGAATTCCAGGTCGACCATGTCGCGGGCGCCGTTGAGATAGGCCATTTCGCGTTCGGTGGAGGTGGGAACGCGAAGGGCGTTGGCAATCTTGCGAAGGGGCTTGAACATTTTTCGTTTCCTCAGATCATTTCTCTTATCTGAGGTGAATATAATTGTGCAGCGCACAAACGACCAGATCCGAAAGAGGAACGCAGGCATGCGGCCTTTGCATGCCGGCTTAAGGAAGGCTTAAATCACCGTAAACCACGTTAATGGCTGGCCAGCCTACTGCCCGGCAGCCCGGAGCAGACGCGGACGGATCTCGTCGTCCCAGATCAGATCCCGGCAATCGGCCAAATCCGTCCGATCGAGGCGGAAGAGCTTGTCATCGGCGGCAAAATCCGCCCCCTCCCCGTCGTTGCAAAGGCTCGGTGGGGCGGGCATGTCGACCATGATGGCCCCTCCCCCGGCCTTCCTGAGGGCAAAGGGGCCACCATCACATTCCATGCCGCAGGCCAGCACATCACCTCGACCCTCTTTGCACTCTCCCGAGAATTCGGCCAATCCTCCGTCCCGGAACCGGGCCTTGAAGTTGAGGATGCTCGCCCCCGCGCCCGGCCAGTCCGGACGATAGGCGAGCATGGCTATTTCCGAGACGTTCTGGCCGGGATGGCTGCGCAAATGAGCGGGATCGTATCGCCTTGAATAACAGGCCCAACCAAGTTCCCGGTCTTGAAGGACGCGGCCATAGAGAAACCGCTGCTCGACGTCGCCGGCATGAGCGATCCAGCCGGAAAAGGGTTCGGCCAGCAAGACCAAAAGCAAGACGGAGAACACCTTGATCACGGCTGCCACTCCTCGCAAGGACTTCGCTGCTGAGTGAACCGTATTCACGGCACTCCACAGCGCATGGTCAGAGTGAAGCATTGGCGACGGACAATCAATTGGCCTCGTCTTCATTGCCCCATCGCGGGGACGATGCGGCCCCGTCAGTCGTAAACCCGCTTGACGGTCGAGATGCAGTCCAGTTCCTTCATCTCGACCAGCAACTGGTTGAGTTGGCGCAGGTCCCAGACTTCGACATCGATCGCCATCTCGGTAAAGTCGGTGGCGACCCGCATCATCGACAGGGTGCGGATATTGATGTCGAGCCGCGCCACCGTCTGTGCCACCGTTGCCAGCGTCCCCGGTTCGTTGATCGCGTTGATCAGGATACGGGCCATGAAGCGCGACTTGTTGGCCTCGTCGAGATCCCAGCGCACATCGATCCAGCGTTCCGGCTCGTCGTCGAACTTTTGCAGGGCGGACGCCTGGATCGGGTAGATGGTGATCCCCTTGCCGTCCTCCATGATGCCGACGATGCGATCGCCGGGCACGGCGCCGGCCGGCCCGAAATGCACGCTTGCATTGCCGCCCAGGCCGCGGATCGGCAGTCGCTCCTCGCCGTCGGCCGCGTCGCCCTCGACGGGGCGCGCCTTGCCGGGGATCTTGAAGACCATGCCATTGGCACTGTTCATCGCGAACCAGCCTTCGTCGCTCGAAGGCTTCACCGTGACCCGTTCATCCTGGTAGTCGGGATAGACGGCGCGCAGGACGTCGATCGACGACAGTTCGCCGCGACCGACGGCGGCAATGGCATCCTCGACGTCGCGTTGGCCGAGACGGTGCAGGACCGGCCGCAGGCCGTCGCGCGAAAAGATCTTGCCGGCGCGCTCGAAGGTTCGCTCGAGGATGCGATGGCCAAGGCCGGCATACTGCTTGCGGATCGCCATGCGCGTGGCGCGCCGGATCGCGGCACGGGCCTTGCCGGTGACGACGATCTCCTCCCAGGCCGCCGGCGGTACCTGGACGCCGGAGCGGATGATCTCGACCTCGTCGCCATTCGACAGGCGGGTGACCAGCGGCATGATCGAACCGTTGATCTTGGCGCCGACCGTGGTGTCGCCGATATTGGTGTGGACGGCATAGGCGAAATCGATCGGGGTCGCGCCGCGCGGAAGCGCGATCAGCTTGCCCTTCGGCGTGAAGCAGAAGACCTGGTCCTGGAAAAGCTCGAGCTTGGTATGCTCGAGGAACTCCTCCGGGCTGTCGCCCTCGGCCAGGGCCTCGATCGTATGGCGCAGCCACGAATAGGCATTGCTCTCGCGCGACAGAAGTTCGCCGTCGCCCCCGCCCTCGCCATCCTTGTAGAGCGCATGCGCGGCAATGCCGTATTCGGCGATCTCGTGCATGCGCTTGGTGCGGATCTGCAGCTCGATGCGCTGACGTGACGGACCGACGATGGTCGTGTGGATCGAACGATAGTCGTTCTGCTTGGGCGTCGAGATATAGTCCTTGAACCGACCCGGCACGACACGCCAGCGGGTGTGGACGATCCCGAGCGCGCGGTAGCAGGACGGAATATCGTCGACGATGATGCGGAAACCGTAGACGTCGGAGAGCTGTTCGAAGGACAGCGACTTCGACTGCATCTTGCGGAAGACCGAATAGGGCTGCTTCTGGCGCCCCTTGACCCAGGCGTTCAGCAGTCCGTTGGCGACCAGCAGTTCGCGCAATTCGTCCTCGATCTTCTTGACCAGGCCTTCATTGCGCTGGGAGAGCTCGGCGAGCCGCTGCGTGACGGTCTCGTAGGCTTCCGGATTGATGTAGCGGAAGGACAGGTCTTCCAGCTCGTCGCGCATGTCCTGCATGCCCATGCGACCGGCGAGCGGCGCATAGATTTCCATCGTCTCCTCGGAAATGCGGGCGCGCTTGTCGTCGCGCATGTGCTCGAGCGTGCGCATATTGTGCAGGCGATCGGCCAATTTGACCAGAAGGACACGCACGTCGTCGGAGATCGCCAGCAGCAGCTTGCGCAGGTTTTCCGCCTGCTTGGCCTTCTTCGACACGAGGTCGAGCTTTTTCAGCTTGGTCAGCCCCTCGACCAGACGGCCGATGTCCTCGCCGAACAGTTCGTCGATTTCCTGCCGCGTCGCGGAGGTATCCTCGATCGTGTCGTGCAGCAGCGCCACCGCGATGGTCGACTCGTCGAGATGCATGTCGGTCAGGATGGCGGCGACTTCGAGCGGGTGGGAAATGTAAGGGTCGCCACTGGCACGCGTCTGCTTGCCATGCTTCTGCATGGCATAGACATAGGCTTTGTTGAGCAGAGCTTCGTTGGCATCGGGCTTGTATTTCTGAACCCGCTCGACGAGCTCGTATTGCCGCATCATGCCCAGGTGCTCCATAAACGAAAAGCGCGCCAATCGACAGGGATTGGCGCACAACGGCGGGTTTCCGAGACTTTAAAGCCCTATTGCTTGACGATTAGTAATCGTCGCTCTTTTCCGGCGGAACAAGTCCTTCGATACCGGCCAGAAGATCTTCTTCCGACATCTGGTCGAAGCTGACGGCCTCCGGCATTTCATCCTCGTCGTCGCTCTTGGCGGCAACCGCGCCGGCGCCGATGAGGGTGCCCGTATCCTGCTCCGGCTCGTCGACCTCGACATGCTTCTGCAGCGAATGGATCAGGTCTTCCTTGAGGTCGCCGGGCGAGAGCGTCTCGTCGGCAATCTCGCGCAGAGCCACCACCGGGTTCTTGTCCTTGTCGCGATCGACCGTGATCGGCGCGCCCTGCGAGATCTGGCGGGCGCGATGGCTGGCGAGCAGAACGAGCTCGAAGCGGTTATCTACTTTGTCGATGCAGTCTTCAACGGTGACACGGGCCATTGCCTGTCCTTTGCGCTCGGGAATTTAAGGATTTAGCAGCCCGATACAATCAATGGAAGGCAATTTCAAGTTTTTCGTCACCGAAGCGTCGTCCACACCGGGACCGCCGGGCAAAAAATCACCGCCGGACCGGCCTATTTCAACCTCTGCGTGCTTGGAATATGATATTCCCTGCCCTAGATAAATCGTATATGAATATTTCATAATTTAAGTGGACTATTCATGAGTGAAAAGGCAAGGTTTTGTTTTGATTGTCTTTTATCACTAGTTCTGTATTTCCGACAAAGGAATTTGGCACGATGTTTGATCCTCGGGAAAAAATCGCACTCTTCATCGACGGCGCGAACCTCTATGCGGCATCGAAGAGCCTCGGCTTCGACATCGACTATCGTAAATTGCTGAAGGCGTTCCAGAAACGCGGCTATCTGCTACGCGCCTACTACTACACCGCACTGATCGAGGATCAGGAATATTCCTCGATCCGCCCCCTGATCGATTGGCTCGACTATAACGGCTACAAGGTCATCACCAAGCCGGCGAAGGAGTTCACCGACTCGATGGGCCGCCGCAAGGTCAAGGGCAACATGGACATTGAATTGGCGATCGACGCCATGGAACAGTCCGAGACGGTCGACCATCTGGTCATCTTCTCCGGCGACGGCGATTTCACCACCCTGGTCGAGGCATTGCAGCGCAAGGGCCGCAAGGTCTCGGTCGTCTCGACCATGGCGACCCAGCCGCCGATGATCGCCGACGACCTGCGCCGGCAGTCGGACCATTTCATCGACCTGATTTCGCTCAAGGCCGAAATCGGCCGCGATCCGAGCGAACGCCCGGTTCGCCAGGTCGAGACCGCGCCCGCCTCTGAAACCGAAGCGTGATCCCGGTCAGCCTCCGCTGACGGCCAATGCGCGACGCCTGAAAGGGTGCGGCCGTGGACAACGCCCGGATAAGCCTGTCGCGCCCATTACCTCATTGAAAAGCCTCAACAAACAGACGCTTCGCCGGCAACGGTCGGGGGCGCTGTCGATGCCGAGTTCCTTTTCGGCACAGCTTTTTTTGATCATTGCCAACTAATTTACGCGTTTCAATTCGCCGCTTCATCCTTCCTTAATCACGGCGAAGCTACGGCCGCGTCTCGTGATTTACCGCGGCCTCTGACGAGCCTATCACGGCCGCCAATATCAATTTAATTATAGGTCATAAACATGTCCCCCTTTGATCGCCAGACCGCCCACCTGCACGACCGTTTGCATTTCCTCGGTCTCGGCAATGCCGAAAGGCAACGGCTCGCCAGCCTGCAGCCGTTGATCCGGCAGGCCATCGGCCCGGCCCTGGACGCGTTCTACGGCATGGCGAAATCCCATGGGGAAACGGCACGTTTCTTCGCCAGTGATGCCCACATTGCCCATGCCAAACAGAAGCAGGAGCAGCACTGGTCGCTGATCAGTTCCGGCAAGCTGGATGACCAGTATGTGGAGGCGGTGTCGAAGATCGGGCGCACCCATGCGCGGCTGGGGCTCGAGCCTCGCTGGTACATCGGTGCCTATGCCCTGGTCCTGGAGGGCATCATGGAAGCCCTGATCGCCGATGAGATGAGAGGTTTTCTCCAGAGGCGCAAGGCAAAGCGCCTGGCCGAGAACATGACGACAATCGTAAAGGCGGCCATGCTGGACATGGACTATTCCATATCGGTCTATCTCGACACCCTGGCCGCAGAGCGGGCGCGTGCCGAGGAGGAACGCCAGAGGCTTGAACATGAACAGGACATGGCGCTCGACGCTCTCGATGCCGCGCTCGTGCGGCTCAGCAACCGTGACCTGACGGCCACTGTCGAAGGTGAACTGGCGCCGCGCTTCGACAAACTGCGTATGAACTTCAATACCACCGTGCAGACGCTCGGGGCTGCCTTTGCCGAGATTTCCGGCGAGGCTGCCCGCACGGCCGCCAACACGCGCGAACTGACCCGGGCGACCGACGAGATGGCGCGGCGGACCGAGCAGCAGGCAGCGGCGCTCGAGCAGACGGCGGCGGCTCTCGACGAGATCACCACGGTTGCCCAGCAGACCGCGCAACGCACGCGGGAAGCCCGCGAGGCCGACGAAGCCGTGCGTTCCGGTCTCGTGGTCGACGAGGCGATCGAGGCCATGGGCGACATTGAATCCTCATCGAAGAAGATCACCCAGATCATCAGCGTCATCGACGAAATCTCGTTCCAGACAAATCTTCTGGCGCTGAATGCCGGGGTCGAGGCCGCGCGGGCCGGCGAAAGCGGTCGCGGCTTTGCCGTCGTCGCCCAGGAAGTACGTGAACTCGCCCAGCGTTCGGCGGCCGCGGCAAAGGAGATCAAGGTCCTGATCGATCGTTCGTCACAGGACGTGGCCCGGGGTGTCGGCCTCGTCAACAAGACGGGCGCGGCCCTCAAGACGATCGGCACGCAGGTGCAGGCCGTCAACACGCATATCGCAGCGATCACGACGTCGTCCCAGGAGCAGTCGGCGGGCATTGCCGAGATCAATACGGCCATCAACAGCATGGACCAGATGACCCAGCAGAACGCCGCCATGGTGGAAGAAACACACGCCTCCACACAATCGCTCCTGCAGATCTCCCAGGAGCTCAATCATCTGGTGCAGCGCTTCACGCTCTCCCGGACCATGCCGGTCGCCGCACCAGCGCAGGACTACCGGCCGCGCTACGCCGCCTAGGGTTTGTCAGGGAGAAGCGGGATCCGGTTTCTCCGAAGAGACAATGCCGTGCCCCCCCTCGGGGCGCGGCTTGTCAGATCGCTTCGAAACGGATCGGCTGGGCGCCCTGCCACAATACCATCCGGCCCATGGCTTCCAGGTTCTCAGCTCCGTCGACCACGGTAAGGAAATGATTTCCGGCAAGCGCCCCCATCTTGCTGGCGAAATGTGAACTGCCATAGGCGAAGAGAAGTTCGGTTTCGCTATAGCCGCCCGGATAGAGCAGGATGTCGCCGCGTGACGGGTGGCAGGTGTGGTTCTCATACCCGGCACCGAA
Organism: Ciceribacter sp. T2.26MG-112.2; assembly: GCF_900492205.1. Lineage (GTDB taxonomy): Bacteria > Pseudomonadota > Alphaproteobacteria > Rhizobiales > Rhizobiaceae > Allorhizobium > Allorhizobium naphthalenivorans_A. The sequence goes on along the minus strand of NZ_UEYQ01000003.1, from coordinate 119,147 downwards.
CTGGAAGTCGCCAAGCGGCACCCAGACGGCCTCACCGCTCCAGCGGGAATGGATCGTCTGGTTGCTGAAGGGCAGGAAGGTCTCGAATATCCGGCAGGTCTCCGGTGCCTTCTGCCGCTCGAAGCGCGCGGTGAAAACGAAGGGGCCGACACTGACTTTCAGCAGATCAGTCATTCTCACTCAGCCGCCGGTCTTCAGCAGTCGCGATTTCTGCCGGTTCCAGTCGCGTTCCTTCTCCGTCTCGCGCTTGTCGTGCAGCTTCTTGCCCTTGGCGAGCGCCAGTTCGAGCTTGGCGCGACCCTTCTCGTTGAAATAGATCTTGAGCGGGACCAGCGTCATGCCCTCGCGATTGATCGCCTGACGCAGCCGGTTGATCTCGCGCTTGTTGAGCAAAAGCTTGCGACGGCGGCGCGGTTCATGGTTGAAGCGGTTGGCCTGGAGATATTCCGGCAAATGCGAATTGATCAGCCAGATCTCGTCGCCCTCGTCCGAGGCATAGGATTCGGCGATGTTCGCCTTGCCTTCGCGCAACGACTTGACCTCGGTGCCGGTCAGCTGAAGACCGGCCTCGTAGGTGTCGATGATCTCGTAGTTGAAGCGGGCCTTGCGGTTCTCCGCGACAATCTTGTTGACGGTGCGCTGGCTGCCTCTGGGTGCCATGGTGATGATCCGATCCGCCCGGAATGCTTGTTCTTGGCCGGGCGGCGGGCATCCGTCCGGCTCTTGTCGTCATTATGTAATATAGCGCCTCTGGCAAATAAAGAAGCCGGACGGAAAACCGCCCGGCCTCTTCACTTCAAGGGTTTTCCCCGGTCAGCCGAGAAGGCCGGCGTGCTTCAGCGCCGCATCGATCGCAGCTTCGGTGGAGGCTTCCAGCGTCGGCAGAAGCGGCAGGCGCACCGCGCGGTTCATCCGGCCGAGCCTGGACAGCGCATATTTCGCACCGCACAGACCCGGCTCCAGAAAGATCGCCTTGTGCAGCGGCATCAGGCGATCCTGGTAGGCGAGCGCCTTCTTGTAATCGCCGGCAAGCGTCGCCGCCTGGAACTCCGCACAGAGCTTTGGCGCGACATTGGCGGTGACCGAGATACAGCCGACGCCGCCATGGGCGTTGAAGCCGAGAGCGGTCGCATCCTCGCCCGAAAGCTGGATGAAGTCGTTGCCGCAGGTGATGCGCTGCTCGGAGACACGCTCGAGCTTGCCGGTCGCATCCTTGACGCCGACGATGTTCCTGTGGGCCTTGGCCAGCACGCCCATGGTCTCCGGGCTCATGTCGACGACCGAGCGGCCGGGAATGTTGTAGATGAAGATCGGCAGCGTGACGGCGTCGGCGATTGCGGCAAAATGGGCGACGAGGCCCTTCTGCGTCGGCTTGTTGTAATAGGGCGTGACGACCAGCAGCGCATCGGCGCCGACCTTTTCGGCATGCTGGGCAAGCTCGATGGCTTCGCGGGTATTGTTCGAGCCTGCGCCGGCGATGACCGGCACGCGCTTGTTGGCCGCTTCGATGCACAGTTCGACGACCCGTTTATGCTCGGCATGGGAAAGCGTCGGCGATTCACCGGTGGTGCCGACCGGCACCAGGCCGCTGGACCCCTCGGTGATCTGCCAATCCACATGGGCGGCAAAGGACTGCTCGTCGACGGCGCCGCTTTCGGTGAAGGGCGTGACGAGTGCGGGAATGGATCCCTGGAACATGCAGTAAAACTCCTTCAGGCCGACATCCATGCTTCGGCCGCATTCCTTGGCTACAAAGCGCGCACATTACTTGGCGGATAAGGGCGCGACAAGCCGAGCGGCGGGGCTTTTGTTTCGGTTTCCCGCGCTTGGAAGATCATATTTTGCCTGTCCGCTAGGATTTCGTTAATCTTGCGAATGACTAATGGAGGACATGCGCATTTTCCAGCGGGCAATCGAGATGAGGAAGACCATTCTCCTCGCATCCGTCGTCGGTTTCAGCCTCACGGCGCTCGCCTGCGCCAGCGAGCCGCTTGACCTCGCGGACCTGCCCGTGCCCTCCCCCAAGCCCTCCATGCCCCAGGCCGCCGTGGCCCCGCCGCCTTCGCTGGAAATCACCGGCACCATCCCGCGCGGTGCCAGGATCAATTCGGCAAGCCCGCTCCTGAAAGCGGGCCTCGACGCCCTGTCCGACCGCAAGGCGGCGGAGGCGGTTGCCATTCGCGACCGCATGCCCGCCGGCCTGGACAGGCACATGCTCACCTGGTCGATCGCCGTCTCCGGCCTGCCCGGCGTCGCCTCGTCGGAAATCGCCAGGGCGCAGCGGGAACTGCAGGGCTGGCCGGGCCTCAAGGCCTTTCGCGCCGCTTCCGAGCGGGCGCTCTACCGCGAAGATCCCCCGGCCGAAGAGGTGATCGCCGCCTTCGGTGCGACCGCACCGGAGACCGCGGAGGGAGCGATCGTGCTCGCCCGCGCGCTACTCGCCACCGGGCAGAAGGCAAAGGCGGCCGAGGTCGTCAAAAAGCCGTGGCGCGAAGACCTGCTCGACACGGCCATGGAAGACCGCATCCTCAAGGCGTTTTCCGACCTGCTGACCGTGGCCGACCATAAGGCCCGCATGGACTACCTGCTTTATCGCGGGCGCACGGCGCAGGCGAAACGCTTCTCTTCGCTCGGCGAGGCGCAATCTCTCTATAATGCCTGGGTCGCCGTGCTGACCAGATCGTCCAAGGCGGCGGCGCTGCTTGCGGCCGTCGATCCGCGCTGGCGCGCCGATCCGGGCTATCTGTTTGCGCGCATCGAACACCTGCGCCATCAGGAAAAATATGAGGAAGCGGCAAAGCTGATCGCCGCTGCGCCGCGCGATCCGGCAAAACTCATCAATACCGGCGAGTGGTGGAACGAACAGCGCATCGTCGCGCGCGGGCTTGCCGACCGGGGCAAGTTCAAGGCGGCCTATGAAATCACCTCGAGGCACTCGGCCACCGAACGCGTCGACGTCGTCGACGCCGAATTCCATGCCGGATGGTATGCCCTGCGTCATCTCCAGGACCCCAATGCGGCTGCCGGCCATTTCGCCAAGATCCTGCAGGTGTCCGACAGGCCGCTTTCGGCGTCGCGCGCCTGGTACTGGCTCGGCCGCACATCGGAGGTCACTGGGGACGGCAAGGCGCAGGAACATTTCACCCAGGCGGCACGCTTTGCCAGCACCTTCTACGGTCAACTGGCCGCCGCGCGGCTGAAAAACAGCCGGCTGGACATTCCCTATCCGATGCCGAGCGCCGAGGACAAGCAGAGCTTCGCACGACGCGAGGCCGTGCAGGCGATCGCCCGCTATGAGGCGGCCGGACACGCCTGGCGCGCCGAGAGCCTTTACCGCGCCTTGGCCGAACAACTCGACCGGCCGGGCGAACTGGCGCTCCTGACCGCGAGGGCGGAACGATCCGGCGATCACCATTTGTCACTGCAGATCGGCAAGATCGCCTATGCCCGCGGCATCAACGTGCCGGCGCTGGCCTTCCCTGTCGGCGTCATTCCGGCCTCGGCCAATATCGAGGGATCGGGCAAGGCGTTGGCCTATGCGATTGCCAGGCAGGAAAGCGCATTCAACCCTGCTGCGGTCTCGCCGGCCGATGCGCGGGGCCTTCTGCAACTGATGCCGGGGACGGCCAAGGCGGTGGCCAAACGCCATGGCCTTGCCTTCGCACCGGAGAAACTGACCCGCGATGCAGGTTATAACGCCACCCTTGGCGCCCATTATCTCGGCGAGCAGATCGACGCCTTCGGCGGGTCCTACATCCTGACCTTCATCGCCTACAATGCCGGACCGCGGCGCGTTCCGGAATGGATCGCCCGCTACGGCGACCCCCGGGGCAAGCCGATCGACGAGGTAGTCGACTGGATCGAGCGCATCCCCTTCCCCGAGACGCGAAACTATGTCCAGCGGATCATGGAAAACTACCAGATCTACAAGAGCAGGCTTGGCCAGACGTCGGATATCGTCGCGGATCTGCGCTTTGGGCGGTGAGTTCTGCTGCCGCCCCGCTGAACTCCGGCTTTGGCCACCGGCAAAACTGCGCTAGATCTGGCTTGTGACACCGAACCGGAGGGCGGGATGACAGGCAGGGACAGGCAGGATTTCGCGACCCGTTTCATTCAGACCGCGGACGGTCTTTCGCTCCACATCCGGATCTATGGCGAGGGCCTGCCCGGCCCCCCGGTGATCTGCCTGCCGGGCCTCACCCGCAATTCCCGTGATTTCCACCAGCTTGCGGTGATTCTATCGCGATCCGCCAATCCGTCGCGGGTGATTACCGTTGATTCGCGCGGCCGGGGACTGTCCGATCGCGACAGCGACAAGAGCCGCTACATGCTTCCCGTCGAGGCGCTAGACGTCGTCACCGTCCTCGACACATTGGCCATCGACCGCGCCGCCTTCATCGGCACCTCGCGCGGTGGGCTGATTCTCCACCTTCTCACCGCAAGCCACCCCGAACGCCTTGCCGCCGTTGTGCTCAACGATATCGGCCCGGTGATCGAACGGGAAGGGTTGGAGCAGATAAAGGCCTATCTCGGGCGTGAGCAGAAGGCGCCCAACGACATGGACGAGGCCGCCGCCGTGCTGCGCGCGATCCATGGGGATGCCTTTCCGGCGCTTCAGCCGGAGGACTGGCGGGACATGGCGGATGCGATCTACCGCGAGATCGACGGCCGGATTGTTGCCGATTTCGACCCGGCCATCGCCGCGCAGATGGCCAGCGCCGACCTCAGCCAACCGGTTCCCGATCTATGGGTGAATTTCGAGGCGTTTGGCGACACGCCGCTGATGGCGATCCGCGGCGAGACGTCAAAACTCCTGTCGCCTGAGACGCTCAAAGAGATGACTTCGCGGCATCCGGGACTGGTCAGCGTCACGGCCGCGGGACAGGGGCACGCCCCGATCCTGCATCTGGATGGCCTGGCGGCGCGCATCGGCGAATTCCTCACCGCCGCGCTGGCCTGAGCTCGACACCGCGGCGTCCGACGCCACGTTTCAATTCCCCGACAGAGCCTGCCCCACCGCCACGACACGCCGCGTGCCCGAGCGAGCCACATCCTTGGCTCAGCCCAAACGGAAAAAGCCCGGTCTTGCGACCGGGCTTTCCCTATAAGATCCGGAGATCCTATTAGAACGAACGCTGCAGGCGAACGTAACCGGTCCAGACGCCATCGGCGGCTGCATCCTGGTCGAAGTAGTTGGCAGTCGTCTTGAATGCCAGACCTTCGGCAACCTGGTAGTCGAGGGTCACGCCAGCCTTCCAGGCGTCGTTGCCGTCGACGAAGCCGTAATCCCAGAAGTACTGGGCAGCCGGGGTCAGCTTGAGCTTGTCGGTCAGCTTTGCTGCGTATTCGGCAGCAACGGTCCACTCAGCTGCGCTGTAGTACTGGTTGATGCCGGTCGAGTACACGCCAGCAACGCCGAGCGTGCCCGGGCCGAGGTCAGCGGTGACGATCAGGCGAACAGCGCCTTCTTCGTTAGCGAAGTCATAGGCGCCGAGCAGGGCAGCGTTGGCAACGCCGAACGAGCCGGAGACCATGCCTTCGATGCCGATGCCGTCATTTTCGCCAGGAGCGGTGGCGTTCAGTTCGTCGATGAATACACCGGCGGTGAAGGCGTCGGAAGCATATTCGTAACCGACAGCGTTCAGACGGTTAGAACCGAGCACGTCGGTTTCACCCGACAGGCCGAGGTCCCAGTAGTTGTACATGTAACCAACCTTGAAGCCGCCAGCCGTGATGAAGGCTTCTTCGAGGTAGGCAACGCCATTGGTGTAGTCTTCGTTACCGTTGGCCAGGATCGAGATGTAGGAACCGATCGTGCCGATTTCCGAGTCGTTCTTGGCGCTGACGCGCAGTGCGCCGCGGGTAAACATGTTGAAAGCGAACTCCTCAGGAGCGCGGCCTTCTACGTGCGACCAGTCGATCTGTGCACGAACGTAACCGCCTACCTTGAGGCAGGTTTCGGTGCCGGGGATGTAGAAATAGCCGGTGCCGAAAGCGTCGCAAACGCGAACGTATTCCATCGGCTCGGGTTCAGCTGCAACGATAGCGTCGGCAGCCTGTGCGCCGGTTACTGCAACGAGAGCTGCAGCGGAGCCGAGAAGAAGGCTCTTGATGTTCATATTGACCTCCAGTCAAGTTTCGTATGGGTCTGGGTTCTTTGGCTGAAGGACAGCATTCCCTGCCCCATCCCCTTCGGTTTTCAGAAGACGGACGATCCACCGCCTCGCTTCCGAAATCGAAAATACAAAACGCCGCCGGTCATGCAATCGCCAAACGGTCAAAAGCCACACAACCCATCGCCCTTCCCATCGCCCTGTTGCCGAAAGGACACAAACACGCCCTCGAGACCGGCTTCGCGTTTACCTCTTGTTAAGAAACCCCTTATGAAAAAGGCACTTAGCACGCGATAGCGAAAGATCGTCGCGGCTCATTCACCGACTCACATCCCGAAACGGGACAACAGGAGAGCGCCCTCTGTGGCTGCCTGCAGGGCGGATCGTGTCTCGCCGAATGGCGCCGTTGGACGGATGGGAGCCTGTCTCGACAGAATCGCAAAGGTACCCAGACCTTCGAATCGAAGTCTCAACGAGATTTCGCAGAATCACAAACCATCCTGGTGGCCGGCCATCCCGAAGACGATAGCGAGCAAGGCAGCAGCCTCCTTCCTTATATATGGACTCGGGTGAGAGACAGCGTCCGGAAAATGCGGGCCACGACGAAAAGACCTTGCATTCACCCCATCAAGCAAATAATCAGGCCGCACCGGAGAGGTGGCCGAGTGGTCGAAGGCGCTCCCCTGCTAAGGGAGTATACGTCAAAAGCGTATCGAGGGTTCGAATCCCTTCCTCTCCGCCATCATCAAATTTCCTCCACCATCGGAACGTCTGCGGGATCATGTGCGTCCACCCCATAGGCCGCCCACCGGACAGCCCGCGAGTGCGCGTTTTCGGCAACAGCTTGGGGGAAACAAGACGAACCGTTTCCCTTTGCGTGTTTTTGACACTTACATGACGGTCGCATTTGCGTATTCTGTTTGCAGGAAGCGAGGCGGTGGATCGTCCGTCTTCCTTAAACCAGAGAATGGGTTTCAGGAGCGGCCTCCCAGCGTTTCCCTTGACCCATCCGAACTTGACCGGAGATCATTATGAACATCAAGAGCCTCCTTATCGGCTCCGCTGCAGCTCTGGCTGTAGTATCTGGCGCGCAGGCTGCCGACGCCATCGTTGCAGCTGAACCCGAGCCGATGGAATACGTTCGCGTTTGCGACGCTTTCGGCACCGGCTATTTCTACATCCCCGGCACCGAAACCTGCCTCAAGATCGGCGGTTACGTTCGTGCGCAGATCGACTGGTCGCATGTAGACGGTCGCGTTCCTGAAGAATTCGCCGTCAACATGTGGACCCGCGGCGCACTGCGCGTCAGCGCCATGAACGACTCGGAAATCGGCACGATCGGCTCCTACATCTCGATCCTGGCCGAAGGCAATGAAGACTACACGAATGAGGCTGCCTACCTCGAAGAAGCCTACATCACGGCTGGCGGCTTCAAGGTCGGTTACATGTACAACTACTGGGACAACGATCTGTCGGGTGAAACCGACGTGCTCGGTTCCAACCGTCTGAACGCAGTTGGTTACGAGTACTCGTCCGACGCCTTCACCGCCGGTGTATTCATCGACGAACTGCGGGCCACGGCTCCTGGCGAAAATGACGGCGTTGGTGTTGAAGCCCAGATCGCTGGCACCTTTGGCGTTGCCAATGCCGCCCTTCTCGGCGCCTACGACTTCGCTCGCGAAGAAGGCGCTGTTCGCCTGATCGTCACCGCTGACCTCGGCCCGGGCACGCTCGGCGTTGCCGGCGTCTACTCGACCGGCGTCAACCAGTACTATGACGTTGCCGAATGGACGGTTGCTGCCGAATACGCAGCGAAGCTGACCGACAAGCTCAAGCTGACCCCGGCTGCCCAGTACTTCTGGGATTACGGCTTCGTCGACGGCAACGACGCCTGGAAGGCTGGCGTGACCCTCGACTACCAGGTTGCCGAAGGTCTGGCATTCAAGACGACTGCCAACTACTTCGACGAAGATGCAGCTGCCGATGGCGTCTGGAGCGGTTTCGTTCGCCTGCAGCGTTCGTTCTAATAGGATCTCCGGATCTTATAGGGAAAGCCCGGTCGCAAGACCGGGCTTTTTCCGTTTATGACTTCGGGTTCTGCGCCGGCCAAGGCGCCACGCCTGAAGCGAGGAACGTATCCGATCTGGGGATTATGTGGAGGATGATCAGCCGAGCGCGTGCACAGTCGGTCCGTTCACCTCGTCCACATAGGATCGACCGAGGGGGGAACTGACTGAATTCACCGGCGCGGTCAGGTCTTCCGCCATTTAACTCCCCGCCTCCCGCGAGTGTCTCCCGCCCCCCTTGCCCGGTTGCAGCCTTCGCTGATCAGCGTCGGACAGGCCCATAAGGTCGCCAAACCGCGACGAAAGGATCGGTAGGCCTGGCCTGCTTTGCGAATCATCATGGATGACGCGAATCGAGCGGCCGCGATGTCCGGGAGGGACGGTCGCCGCACCGGTTTGCCACGGGGGGTGGCATGAGGATCTTGAAGGGCCGGGGCGCGATCAGCCTTTCGGCGATCGCATCGACGCTGCTGCTGGCCGGAGCGACATGTCTCGGTATCGTCCTTTGGACCCTGGTTCCAGCGCTTGGCGCCCGGCTGGGAATGACCGCCTTTGCCGGGCGGGCGGGCGCGATCGCCGCCATCCTGTTCGCTGCGGCGGCGCTCGTGCCGACGAGCAGGCGACTGGCCGGTGCGGGTGGCACGTCGCTTGACGCAATGGCAAAGACCCTGACCGAAACCGCGTCCCGCGCCACGAACATGGAGATGCTGGCGCTGGCCCAGCAAAGCCTGGACAACAACCTGCAGATCCTCGAAGCCGAACTTCGCCAGCGCGGCGAACCCCGGGTCCGCGACAATGCGCTCTACTATGGCGACACGCGAATCAATGACGATACCGCCATCGTCGACGCCGTCCGCGCCAGGGCCGGGGGAACGGCCACCATTTTCCTCGGCGACCTGCGAATCGCCACCAATGTGACCAAGCCGGACGGTAGCCGGGCGACCGGCACGCGCCTGACCGCCGAGAGCGTGATCGACACGGTCTTGCACCAGGGCAAGGCGTTCCGCGGCGAGGCCGAAATTCTCGGCGAGGCCTATTACACCATCTATGAGCCGGTACTCAGTGACGGCCGCGTGGTCGGCATTCTCTATGTCGGGTTGCGCAAGGCGGAATTCGCCGCCCGCCACGGCGAAGGCGCGGGCGGCACGGGCGCCGACGACCCGGCGGCGGCAATCGCCCGCGCGCTTTCCGCGCTCGACCGCTCCGCCAGGACGCAGGAGGAGATGGCGCGGGCGGCAATCGTCCAGCGCCAGGAGGCCGAAGACCTCAGGCGCCAGCACGAGGCGCGCCGCCAGGCGCAAGCCGCCGAGCAGCGCCAGGTGGTGGGGGATCTCTCGGCCGCGCTCGAACATCTGGCGCAGGGCGACCTGACCCGACCGATCGCAGCCCCCTTCCCGCCCGACTACGAATCACTGCGGCTGAACTACAATAGCGCCCTCCATCGTCTGCACGACGCCATTGCCGAGATTTCGAGCGGCGTCGACAGCCTGCGCGAAGGGTCGAACGGCATCAGCAGCGCCGCCGACCAGCTCGCCCATCGCACCGAGCAGCAGGCGGCAAGCCTCGAGGAAACGGCCGCCGCACTCAACGAAATCACCGCGACGGTGCAGGCCACCTCGGCCGGCGCCAGCAAGGCCCGGGAAACGGTCGAAAACACCCATGCCGATGTGGAGCGCAGCGGCCGGACCATGAGCCAGGCGGTTAGCGCCATGGAGCGCATCGAGGCTTCGGCCCGCCAGATGGAACAGATCATCGGCGTGATCGACGAAATCGCCTTCCAGACCAATCTGCTCGCCCTCAATGCCGGGGTCGAGGCGGCGCGGGCGGGCGAATCGGGGCGCGGTTTTGCCGTGGTGGCGCAGGAAGTCCGGGCGCTCGCCCAGCGGGCCGCCGACGCCGCCCGGGAAATCCGCCAGCTGATCTCCGGCTCGAACGAGCAGGTGGCGCTCGGAGCAAGTCTCGTCAACCAGACGGGCGAGGCCCTCACCAAGGTGGTGGGCCAGGTCGGCGAAATCGCCCGGCTCATTTCCGAAATCGCCAGCTCCGCCGTCGAACAGGCCAACGGCCTCGAGGAGGTCAATGGCGCCGTCAACCAGATGGACCAGTTCACCCAGCAGAATGCCGTGATGGTCGAGGAGAGCAATGCCGCAAGCCATGCGATCCGCATGGAAGCCGATCGCCTGAGCAACAAGGTCTCCGTCTTCACGGTCCAGGCGCAGGCGTCCTCATCGAAGGATACGGCAGCGGCCTGATTGTCGGCGAAACCAGGTCGTGCTGACTAATATTCAATGAGCTCAAACCTCTGGCGACTGAAGGAAACGCAACGCTAGTGGGTGCCCACGAAACGCGGGGGCCATTCAGCCGCGCCCAAGACTTGACCCAATTTTCAGGGAAAATGGATGGAGTTAAGGGCAGATTTGAGTTTATGGTCGATCGGCCAGGGAACTTAACCTGTCAGAGATCCATGCCGAACGGCACGATCATGTAACTTCTCAGCATGCCCTGAGGTCACAATGAACATCCCATTGAGCTTTTCGATGAAAAGAGCGCCATTGACATGGGGCGATGTTGTTTGGGCATATCACAAGAACATACTTTCCTGGAAAGACCTCGTATCGTTTGCCGATTTCCGATTATCGTCTGGATATTTCAAAGATAAAGAAATGGAGATTTCGCTCCTTGGGAAAGAGAGAATCGCTGACATCTCGGCGGCCGCGGATTCCCTTGCCGAAGAATAGTTTCGCGGAGGTGGCGCGCATATTGGCGAACGTGGAGGATTATCAGCGCGCAAATGGACGGCACATCGGCTTCGGCGAGACGATGGGTCTCGATGGCACATGGCCATCCCTGTTGACCCAAGAGGCTTCCGCCCTCATTTTTCTGCCGTGCAGCGTTTCTTTGGATCTACAGCCGCTCACCGATGAATTCCTGCTTGACGACGAGAAGGTGAAGTTTGCCCTGGTCGTTCCGATCACTGACGACGACATACGGATTCGTCACGAACAGGGGCTCGATGCCCTGTTCAGCAGGTGGGATGAGGTGGGTAAGAACGTAATGATGTGAAGTCGAAGACCCGCAGCATGGAGTAGAGTTTCGATTTACGTCCCAATTCACCATAGGGCGGACTCACAGGCCGTAAGTGCGTTACGTATGTTTCAAGAGAAAGATGCTCAACCGCCGATAGTCAGGATGAACTATGAAGGAAATTCGGCAGGCTTTATTGAACGCGGTTGGATATGGGATTCTTGAATTTGGCTTTGGTCGAAAAGCTGCTGGACAGTCATTTAGACGAGAATTTCCTGGCGGTGAATGTCGCCTTCACCTTGGTTTTATTACTCACAGGGCGGACTTTGACGTGACTGCAGATGTAGCAGTCAGATTTCATGCCCTTGAAGAGTTGGTAAATAAAAACGTCAGATCTATTTCTGACCGAGAGCAACGATCGACGAGTTCCTTGGGCGCAGAATTGGGAAATATTGCGGGTGTCGGGCAGATGCGCTGGCATGCGGCAACAATCGACGATCTGGATTCTGTGACCGCTGGTATCTTGAACGCCTTTAAGGAGATTGGACTTCCCTATCTGGAGGTAGCATCAACCATGGAAGGTGCATACAAGCTGCTAAGCGCTCACGGAAGGGACTCCTGGCTCCATAACCCGATACACTCGGCACGGGCGAAGCGTGTCGTCGGACTTGCAAAGCTCCTCAAGAAGGAGGACGAGATTCCTCTCAAAACTGCCGAATATGTGAATCTGCTGGAGAGTAACGGGAGCCTGGCTCTTGCAGATTTCCGCGATTTTCTGTCACGACTGGCATGAGTGACCTGGAAGAAGCTGAGTTTTTAGGTTCAACGAGTATTTGAACTCAGACCTAGTTCCACCGAGCCTCCTGATATTTTCGAGCAGAGGACGAACGCACCGGGGCGTTCGCCGCTCAATTCTGCCTCCCGATGCAGCCAATCGTTCCTAGCGCAGAATCTTGCGCAAGCTTCAAAAGCCAGTCGCCATGAGGGTGGTCACGGCGGCCGCCAGCGGCAGATTCCGCCCCCCCGCTCAGACCCAAACTAAGCCAGCAAGAGCTTCAACTCGCTGCCGGGATCGGCGATTACGGCGCGGTCGGGGGTGCGGCCCATCTCCAGCAGCTTCTTGCCGGTCACATAGGCCTTGGCATCGTTGATCGCATCGACGGCGATGAATTCGCCCTTGGCGAAGTACCAGATCGACAGGCTGCCCTCGCGCCCGCCGGGGCGCACCACGGTCTCGTCATAGCCGAGATTGAAGCCGGCGATCTGCAGCTTGACGTCGTACTGGTCGGACCAGAACCAGGGCTTTGGCCGATAGGGCTCGACGCCGCCGGCCATGGCGGCGGCGGCGGCTTCCGCCTGGTCGACGGCGTTCTGCACCGATTCGAGGCGAATCTTCTGGCCTTTCCAGTCGAAGGCGGCGCAGTCGCCCATGGCATAGACGGAGGGATCGGAGGTGAGGCCGAAGGCGTCGACGACGATGCCGCCGGCGGTCTCGATACCGGCGCGCGCGGCCAGCCCGTCATTGGCATTGACGCCGATGCCGGCGATCACGATGTCCGCATCGACGCGCGAGCCGTCGGACAGTTCGGCTGCGACGACCCGGCCGTTTTCGCCGATCAGCCGGCCAAGCCCGGTCTTTTCGCGGATGACGACGCCGTGGCCGATATGGATGGCACGCATGGCATCGGCCGTTTCCTTCGCCGCGACCCGGGCCAGAATGCGGTCGGCCATCTCGATCAGCGTCACCTCGAGCCCCAAATGGCGGGCAACGGCCGCGGCCTCAAGGCCGATATAGCCACCGCCGACGATCAGCAGACGCCGGCCCGGCTTCATCTCGGCGGCGAGGCGGTCGGCATCGGCCTTGTCGCGTACGGTGTAGACGCCCTCGAGATCGCCGCCGATCGCGTCCGGCAGCCGCCGCGGCGTCGCGCCGGTGGCGATCGCCAGCGTGTCATAAGATATGGTCGAGCCGTCGAACAGGCGCACGGTCTTCTCTGCCCGGTCGATGTCCTCGACAGGGGTCGACAGGCGGATCTCGACGTCGTTTTCGCCGTACCAGGCCTCGGGACGGAACAGCAGTCGGTCGAAGCTCATCTCGCCCAGCAGGTATTTCTTCGACAGCGGCGGGCGCTGGTAGGGAAGGCAGTCTTCCGCGCCGAGGATGGTGATCGGCCGGGTGTCCTTCAGGCTGCGCAGTTTTGCCGCCAGTGCAAAGGCCGCCTGCCCTGCCCCGATGATGACCAGTCTGCCTGTCACGTGAAGCTCCCGATGCCGGTTCTGGAAGGTCGCGCCGATCGCCGCTTCGGGCCGCGCGAGAAGGAAGGCCAAGGGGTAACGCGCCGATACCGGCCCGTCAAGCTGGACGGCGAGCTCGAGCAGGCCGCACGCGTTTCACGACAGCGAACGGCCCGGCCGGCACATCGAGCGTGCCGGCCGGGCCGGGTGACGGGTCAGAGGTCGAGCACGAGGTGCGGCCGACCGTTGGAGGTGTGGCGGGGCGAGACGCCCTTGCCGTCGATCGTCGCGGTGACGCGCTGGCGAAAGGCCGAGAAGCTGTCAAAGGTGACGACATCGACCGGATCGTCGAAATGCAGCGTGATCGCGTAATAGCTGCTCTGCGAAAGCCGCGACAGGGAAAGCACCTTGCCGCGAAAGCGCTGGCCGAGATATTCGCCGGAAACGACCGCGCCGACGGCAACGGGGGCCGGCTCGGCATTGTCGCTGCGGACGGCGAGCGCCGATATGGTGTTCCAGTCACGCGCACCGTGGCTCTTCGCCACCAGTTCGAGTGCTGCGCTGTGAGTGACGGGGGTTCCGCTGCCGGACATGGCGTCGCGCAGACGCCGGGCCTGGGATTTCAGTTCGTCAATCGTCAGTGTGGCCATGGACATGGCAAACCTCTTCTCTGATGGCATGCGAAAGGATCGAAGGGAGCCCGCATTGCCCCCATCGCGCATGCGCGAAAAAGGGTTCATTCCATGTCTCAAGAGGACTTCACCAAGGGCATATCACCCGCGGGCGGCCGGCGCCTCGAACCGGGACCACATATGGAAAGCGAGAGGGCGCCTGTCAAGTCGGCGAAGCGAGCAGGCATTGGCACGCGGTCTTGCGCTCCGGCCGCTGCGGCGAAGCGCGCACGCCCTTTGTCTTTTACATATGTCGTTCAGAAAGCGTCAGGGAAGTTGCGCTAAAATGAGACCCTAAAAAGCAATCTTGGGGAGGTTGTCATGCCGCTGCAGGTCATACCGGACGCCAAACAGAACATTCCGCCGGACAAGGTCTACGAGAAGTTCACGATCGATCGCCCCGGCAAGATCATTTTCGTCGGCCGTCATCTCAGCACCAAGAACAACCTGCGCTGCCTGATCCATTCCATCTCGCTCTACGGTGCCGAACTCGAAGTCAGCCCGCATGTGCCGGTTCCGAGCAATTTCTTCCTGGAAATCCTCGGCATTCACGACGAGATCGGCTGCACGCTGATCCGCCGCGAGGAAGAGAAGGTCACCGTCGGCTTCAACATGCTGATCGATGCCGAATTCCTGCACCACGTCGTACGCTTGTCCTTCGAACTCTGAAACCTGATGACTTCAGCGACAAGAGGCCTTGCGCGTTCTCGCCCAAGGCCTCTAGTCCGTTCGCTTGGCCGCAGGGCGGACTATTTCAGCGCTGCCAGATGCTTCTCGATCTCGGGAACCGTCATTTTCACAAGATCCTTGTCGACCTCGGCGCGAAGAACGCCTTCCGGCAGAGATGCGAGTTCCGGCCGCAGGATGCCGAGCGCCTTCGGCGGCGCGACCAGGATCATCGCCTTGATTTCATGCGATTGCACGAGTTTCTCGATCTTTCCGGCGACCTCTTTCAGGAAGTCCGCCTCGGCCTGCTCGTGCCAGTCGGTATCCTCCATGGCGCTACGGCCGGCGCCCTGCGACTGGTGAACCCGGCCCGGCCGATCGGAGCCCAGATCGCGGGTGGCCTCGTCCGGCTGGGACTGGTGGTCGACGACCGTCAGGTTGACCAGGCCGGCATCGCCATCATTGCGCAGGAAGAGTGCCTTGGCACCGTCGCAAACGATCACCCAGGATTTGTGGCCAATATCGAAACGGCTCATGACTTTCTCCCTTTTTTGGCGAGGCGGTTCCGCCTCTCTTTTAATACTAGGCCCCTCGGACCGCCCATTCAAGGCGCACCACTTGCCTTGGGGTCGCAGTCATGGCGCGGCGGAAAGCCTTGCCACCGTGGGCGCATCGAGCGGATGGTGGTCGACCGCGGCGCCGCCGTCAATGGCGCGCCCGGTCTCGGAAATGCCGTCGCCGTTTGCGTCGGCAAAGCCCTCCGCCGTTTCATCGAAATCGTCGTAGTGATTGCCATGGGCACCATCGTCCCATCGGTTCGAGGCGGGAACGAGGCTTTGCAGCATGGCGCCCAGCATCGCCTCGCGCACCGAGCGGTTGGCGCGCAACTGCTGCTTGACCGGTTCCGGATAGGGCAGGCTGTCGATCACGCCGGAAAGGTCGTCGACCGTCAGCCGCCGGCCGGAGGAGTCGAAGGCGTTGACGCCGTTCCCCGCCATGTCGTTCAGCGTCAGCAGATTGTCGGCCGAAGGCGTGGCAAGCGGATTGCCGCCGCCGATGCGGATGCCATGGGTCTTGTTGTCCGCGACCGTGTTGCGGTTGATGCGGTTGGCGCTCGAACTGACGAGAAAGATGCCGATCGCGTTTTCCGTCACCGGATTGGCCCGGATCTCGTTGCGATCTGAACCGCTTACAAAAATGCCAGCGCCGAGATTGTCAAACACGCGGTTGCGGGCGATCAGGCTGTCCTCGGTGCTGCACAGGATATAGATGCCACTGCCGATTGCGTCGCGGTCGATGACCCCTACGCCGGAGAGGCCGAGGCTGGCCGCCACCGTCTTCTCCATCAGTTCCATCTGCGCGACATCATGCCTGCGCTCGATCCCCGTCGCGTGGACGACATTGTCCTCGATGGCGATGCGGCGGCTGTGCCAGGTGACGGATATGCCGTAGCTGCCGTTGCCGCGAACCTCGTTGCGGGTGATGAGCAGATCCTCGCTGCGTTGGGCCTTGGCATTGTCGGCGGCGATCCTGGCGACCGAAGCCGGATCGCCCAGGCTGGCGAAGGGCGATCGGCGATCCGCATGCAGGACGTCGATCGAGACGCCGGTCTCGTTGCGCAGGATCGTATTGCCGATGACGCGGTGTTCGCGACCGCCGAAGATTGCGATGCCGTCGCGGGCATTGTCCTCGACCTGCGAGGCTTCGATCGTCGAGCCCCGGCCGCCCAGCATCACGACGCCCCAGTCATTACCGGTGAGATGCAGATTGCTGAGCGTCGCGCCATCCGCGGCTAGGGTTATTCCGGCATCGCCCCACAAGAAGAAGGGATCGTCGACCTTCCCGGAATTGCGGATCTCCAGGTCTTCGACCGTCACGCCTTCGGCGCGGATCGTCAGCACCGTTCCTTTGCCGCCGCCATCGAGAACCGGACGCTCCGCCCCTTGTGGCCGTCCGCTCAGCATTATCCGCCGTTCGATGAGGAAATTGCCCATGTACGGCCCGCCGGAAACCTCGATCACATCGCCGTCGCGGGCGCTGGACAGGGCATCCTGCAGGCCGTCGAAACTCTCTCCCGTCGTTACGTTGCGTATGACGCCCGAAGCCGCAAGCGCGACCGGTCCGCAAGCCGCGCCTGTGAGCAGGCAAACCAGAGCAAGGGCCAAGCCCAAGAACGGCTTACGCATTCGCGGCATCTCCTCCATCCCTTCACATCACCCTAGATGAACGCGGACCCGCCAAAATTGATCAGGATCAACAGGAACACCGGACCTGGGGCCAAGGCGTGCAGGTGGCCACCTGAGGCTCGAAATCCGATTTCCGTTGGAAAACGTGGGAATTCATAAAACCTTAGCGTTCCCGTTGACCCCACCACAATGCTTTTGCTGCAGCCTCCCCTTCAAGAAACCGCCGCAGGGCGCAAAAAGGGGAATGCCATGCAGGATGGAACACATCTGGCGGCAGTGAGCTCGGAAATGTACGAGCGCAAGTGGGAGCGGTTCTATGTGCGCCGGCCGGCCCGCATCATGGCCGTCAGCCCGGGCTTGAGCGGCATCACCATGCGCAGCGGCGAAGTGGTGGACATCTCCCAGGGCGGCGCTGCCCTCGAGATCACCACGACGATCGGGCTGTCATCCCACTACTATATCCAGGTCATCGGGCTCGCCGACCGGATCGGTTGCGCCGAGGTCTATCGCAACGGCAGCCGTGTGGGGGTGAAGTTCATCTGCCCCATTCCAGAACACGTGCTGCACTCCATCGTGCGCGCCGATTTCATCATGGGCGAGAGGGTCAGGCAACCCGCTCCGGCCTATCGCTAGGCGCGGCCCTTCACAGGGGAAAGATATGCCCGCGGACCCGGCACTTCCGGCAAGGCCTGCTCTTGCGCGGGACGCAATTGGACCTATTGTGGGCCGGATTTCAATTTTCCAGGATTCTCAAGAACAGCATGTCCGGCTTCTCGCGCTTCACCCCCTTGATCAGCGCCCTTCCCGCAACCGTGCCCTTTGTCGGGCCAGAGGCCATCGAACGGCAGCGTGGCCTGCCGGTCAAAGCCCGGATCGGTGCCAATGAAAGCGGCTTCGGCCCTGCCCCGTCCGTGCTCGCGGCGATCCGCGAAAAGGCCGGCGAGATCTGGAAATACAACGATCCGGAAAACTTCGCCCTGAAGACGGCGCTCGCCGCCCATCTTGGGCTCGCCCCGGCCAATATCGTCGTCGGCGAAGGCGTCGATGACCTGCTCGGCCTGATCGTCCGGCTGATCATCGAGCCCGGCATGCCGGTCGTCACCTCGCTCGGCGGCTATCCGACCTTCAACTTCCACGTCAACGGATTTGGCGGACGGCTCGTCACCACGCCTTATGTCGACGACCGCGAAGATCTTGACGGCCTGCTGGCGGCGGTGAAGCGGGAAAATGCCCCGCTCGTCTATTTCGCCAATCCGGACAATCCGATGGGCAGCTGGTGGGATGCCGACAGCATCGTCGCCTTTGCCCGGGCGCTGCCCGAGACGACGCTGCTCATTCTCGACGAGGCCTATTGCGAGACGGCGCCCGCTGGCTCGGCGCCGCCGGCCGATGTGCTGATCGACCTGCCGAACGTGCTTCGCATGCGCACCTTTTCCAAGGCCTATGGGCTGGCCGGCGCGCGCGTCGGTTACGCCTTCGGCACGCCGGAGACAGTTCTTGCCTTCGACAAGATTCGCAACCATTTCGGCATGCCGCGCCTGTCGACCGAAGCCGCGCTCGCCGCCCTTGCCGACCAGGCCTACCTGACGGACGTGGTTGCCCGCATCGTGGCGGCGCGCGAGCGGATCGCCGCGATCGCCACGGCCAACGGGCTTGTTCCCTTGCCCTCGGCCACCAATTTCGTCGCCATCGACTGCGGCCGCGACGGTGTTCACGCTCGCGCCATCGTCGACGGACTGATGCAACATGGCGTGTTCATTCGCATGCCGGGCGTTGCCCCGCTCAACCGCTGCATTCGCGTGTCGACCGGACTGCCCGCCGACATGGACCTGTTCGAGGAAGCCCTGCCGAAGGTGCTGAAGGCGCTCTGATCGGGTAGGCATAGGCGCAAATAAAAAGAACCGCGCCGGCCTTGTTCCTGCCGGTCGCGGTTCTCATGTGTTGGCCAAGGCCCCGTCCAAAGGTCCCCCGCCACGCTCCCCTCTCCCAGGGTTTTTCTTGTCTGTTGAACCCGGTATCATACCGGGAATTGATCGAGACGATCAGTGCATCGTCATCCATTCGCGGGCGGCGCGCAGCGCCTCGGCGAGTTCGCCCTTGCTCATCGTCTGGGCCAGATCGGCGCGGAGTTCCGCGGCGCGCTCGCAGCCCTTGATGGCGGCGATGTTCAGCCACTTGTGCGCCGAGACGAGATCGATGGAACAGCCGCGGCCGGTTGCATACATCAGTCCCATGTCGCAGAAGACATCGGCGCGGGTTTCGCCACCCATAGTGGCCATTTCGGAATTGTGCATTTCAAAGCGTGCCATCGGTTTTGTCCCTGTCTAGCCTAACGGTTTAAACTGTCCCTGTTTTGGCCCTTGAGAGGCCTTCCTTTGGAACCCTGGCCGTCTGTCGCGGCGTCTTATGGGTCCCTCCGGAGCGGCGGGTTTTCCCAGCTCGTTTGATGACTTCACTATGCCAAAGGGCTTTCAACGGGCGCTTAAAATCCATGATTAATTTGCTGAAAACAAAGTACAAATGCTTTGTAAACTTGGTTTTTCGTTAAGCATCGGGGCGCCTGCATTCCAAGGCTTTCGGCTCAAAATTTACGAAAGTTTCAGACATGGATTTAAACCGAACGATAACCACGAAAACG
Organism: Ciceribacter sp. T2.26MG-112.2; assembly: GCF_900492205.1. Taxonomy (GTDB): domain Bacteria; phylum Pseudomonadota; class Alphaproteobacteria; order Rhizobiales; family Rhizobiaceae; genus Allorhizobium; species Allorhizobium naphthalenivorans_A. Next base: position 99,548 of record NZ_UEYQ01000003.1, on the reverse strand, counting down.
ACTGGGCTTTTGCGCCGGCGCGACTTGAGACGCGAAAACCATCGTTTTCCAAGCCGCGCAAAAGCCCGCGACGGCTATTTACCTTTACGTTTGCGTAAGATAATTTTCGCTGGCTGACCCATGGACGGCCATCTGGATGGTTTCGACATGCCGGCATTGGAGCGCCGGTCGGTCAGCATTGGGCTCATTTCGGGAGGAGAGTTACACAATGCGCATGATTATCGTCGCCGCGGTTGCGGCCCTGGCATTTTCGACCGCCGCGGTTCAGGCTGCCGAACCGATCGAAGGCAACTGGAAGACGGCAAGCGGCGCCACCGCGCAGATCGCCCCTTGCGGCGGCAGCTTCTGCGTGACGCTGAAGAGCGGCAAGCATGCCGGCAAGCAGATCGGCAAGATGGCCGGCGCCGGCGGTGCCTACAAGGGTACCATCACCGATCCGGACGCGGACAAGACCTATTCCGGCTCCGGCAAGGTATCCGGCAATTCGCTGAAGATGCAGGGCTGCGTCATGTCGGTCTTCTGCAAGACCCAGACCTGGTCGCGTCTCTGAGACATCGCAATCGCCAAGAATGAGGAAAGGCCCGGCAAGCGTTTGCCGGGCCTTTCTCTTTAAGGACAATTGTTTCAGCGCGCCTTCTGGCCGAACAGAACCTTCTTGGCCTCGTCATCCTGGGCGATGTTCTGGCGCTTTTCCTGACCAACCGCAATGCCGCGCTCGACCGCGGGGCGCGCCATGACACGCTCGAACCAGGCCTTGAGATTGGGAAAATCGTCGAGGTCCTGGCCCTGGTTCTTGTGCGGCACCACCCAGCCGACGCAAGCGATGTCGGCGATCGAGTAGTCACCCGCCAGGTAATCGCGATCGGCGAGGCGCCGGTTCATCACGCCATAGAGCCGGTTCACCTCGTTGGTGTAGCGATTGATGCCGTATTCGATCTTCTCCGGCGCATACTGGCGGAAGTGGTGCGCCTGGCCGGCCATCGGACCGAGCCCGCCCATCTGCCAGAACAGCCACTGGTCGACTTCCGTGCGGGCCCGCTCGTCGCTCGGATAGAGCTTGCCGTATTTGCGACCGAGATATTGCAGGATGGCGCCGGACTCGAAGATCGAGATCGGTTCGCCGCCCGGGCCGTCCGGATCGATGATCGCCGGCATGCGGTTGTTCGGGGCGATCTTGAGGAAGTCCGGCTCGAACTGCTCGCCCTTGCCGATGTTGACGTACTTCACCTCGTAGGGAACGCCGAGCTCCTCGAGCATGATGGAGATCTTCCAGCCGTTCGGCGTCGGCCAGTAATAGAGTTCGATCGGCTTGGTCATGGTCTCTCTCCGGTTCCTCGGGGTGATGGTCTGGTTGTCCCCAAGAGTTAGACGCAGCCGGCGGATCTTCAAGTGAATTCCCCTTAACCGATCTGAATGCCAGATGAACCACCACCTCAGGACGCGTTCAGGCCCGTTCGTTCATAAAGGCATCATCGAAACGACGAAGCAGGAGACACGGGAATGACCAAGGTAGCAAGACGGATGACGATCTTCAGCCTCGCCATGACGATCTTCGCCATGCTGGTCGCGGGTCTGGTGACCGCCGGCAGCGGTGCGGCCGGCCGCCCCGTCTCGGTGTCATCCGCGTGCCTGTCGTCGACCGCCGCCTTCTGCAACGCCACCTTTTGACCGCCAGCCCCGAGGACACCACCATGAGCGCAGCCATCAGCCCCCTCGCCGCCCTCTGCCTGCGCTGCACGCTGGCCGTCGGCCTCTTTCTCGGCCCGCTGGTCGCGGTCGGCATTGCCCGGTCGGAGGAGATTAAACTGGCCAAAAACGGCGCCGGCCTTGTGCTCTTCGTCAGCCTGCAGCGCCAGTCGATGAGCTGATCGCCGGCGGACCGGCCAACAGCATTTTCCCCGCCGAAGTTCTCATGAATTCAGAGCTTGTAGCGTCGTTTGCTTGTCAACAAGTCTTCACTATAATGCCTCATGAGCAAACGAATCCATTTCCACTCGCCCATCAATTTCATCAGTCCAGAGCCCTTTGAGCCGCAGGTCTTCACCGATGCCGGGGCGGCGGTCGATGCGTTGACCGCGCTCTACGAGCGCAACACGGCCTTTCTGATCGACGGCTTCTCCTCTCTTGCCAAGGGTGCGCCGATCTCCGCGCGCTACCGGGCGTTCTATCCCCAGGTCGCCATGGAAACGACCAGTTTCGGCCATGTCGACACGCGCCTCTCCTACGGCCATGTCACCGCCCCTGGGCGCTACACCACGACGATCACCCGGCCGCAACTCTTCCGCCACTATCTCGAGGAACAGCTCGGTTTGCTGATCCGCAACCACCAGGTCCCGGTGGTCGTGTCGGAATCGGAAACGCCGATCCCCCTGCATTTTGCCTTCGGCGAGGGCGCGCATGTCGAGGCGGCGGCGACCGGCCTGATGGACATGCCGCTGCGCGACCTGTTCGACACGCCGGACCTCACCGTCACCGACGACGAGATCGCCAATGGCGAATATGATCCGCGGCCCGGCGAACCGCAGCCGCTCGCGCCCTTCACGGCGCAGCGCATCGACTACTCATTGGCACGCCTGTCGCACTACACCGCGACGAGTGCCGCCCATTTCCAGAACTTCGTGCTGTTCACCAACTACCAGTTCTACATCGACGAGTTCTGCGCCTATGCCCGCAAGCTGATGGCCGAGGGTGGCGAGGGCTATACCGCCTTCGTCGAGCCCGGCAATCTCGTGACGCTGCCCGGCGACAGCGAGCCGAGCGAAGGCGTGGCGATCGGGCGGCTGCCGCAGATGCCCGCCTATCACCTCAAGGGCAAGGGCCATGCCGGCATAACCATGATCAATATCGGCGTAGGTCCGTCCAACGCGAAGACCATCACCGACCATGTCGCGGTACTACGGCCGCATGCCTGGCTGATGCTCGGCCACTGCGCGGGCCTGCGCAATTCGCAGCGTCTCGGCGACTACGTGCTGGCCCATGCCTATGTGCGCGAGGACCATGTGCTCGACGACGATCTGCCGGTCTGGGTGCCGATCCCGGCGCTGGCCGAGGTGCAGTTGGCGCTGGAAGACGCCGTCGAGGAGATCACCGGCTATGAGGGCTTCGAGCTGAAGCGCATCATGCGGACCGGCACCGTCGCCACCATCGACAACCGCAACTGGGAACTGCGCGACCAGCGCGGCCCGGTCAAGCGCCTGTCGCAGTCGCGGGCGATTGCGCTCGATATGGAATCGGCGACCATCGCCGCCAACGGCTTCCGCTTCCGCGTGCCCTACGGCACGCTGCTTTGCGTGTCCGACAAGCCGCTGCACGGCGAACTGAAGCTGCCGGGCATGGCGACCGCCTTCTACAAGACGCAGGTCAGCCAGCATCTGCAGATCGGCATCCGGGCGCTGCAGAAGCTCGGCGCCATGCCGAAGGAGAAGCTGCATTCGCGCAAGCTCAGAAGCTTCTTCGAGACGGCGTTCCAGTAAGGTCCAGCACCCTGATCCGCCAACCATATCCGGGGACTGTTTGAAAATCAGGACGGGTCGCTCAGCGGCCGGCCCTGAGACGCCTCAACTCGTTGAGCGCCAGCGACAGCACGGTGCCGGTCAGCGCCGAGAGAATGATCATCAGGTGCATGTTGATGCTGGCGCGGGCCAGCATGTCCATGGCCGCCCCGGCGGTCGGCGCGCCGAGCGCAACGGCGCCGGCGACGATGCCGGCCGAATAGGTGCCGACACCGGCCGGGGCATGGAAGGGCAGAACCGAGGATAGCTCCCCGCCGAGCGCCCCGCCAAAGGTGGCGGCAAGCGGCGCGACCCCCATCAGGCCCAACGCCCAGGCGAAAACCAGCACCTTGACGCCCCAGTTGATCACCGTCGCCAGCCAGGCGCGCAGCAGCGCGGCAAGGTCGGCCGGCAGGCCATCGACGATGCCGTCGAGGATGCGGGCCAGCTTGCCCCTGAGGCGCGGGCGAAGGGCGGCCAGCACCGGCCCCTTCAGCAGGAAGGCCGGGATGGGCGCGACGAGGAAGGCGAGCCAGACGACGACGGGCAACAGCTTCGCTTCCGACGCCAAAACGAGCCCCAGCCCGCCGGCGGCCAGAAGCGCATGCAGGTCGAGCAGCCGCATGACAAGCAGCGCCGAGGTGCCATGCAGCAGCGGCACGGAAAACTCTGAGCGCATCAGCAGCGGAAAGCTCGTCTCGCCGCTGCGGAAGGGCAGCATGATATTGAGGAGATTGTGCACCTGCGCCAGATGGAAAAGCTCGACGAACCGGCCCGATGTCTCTTGCGGGAAATAGTCGTAGAGCCGCCAGGCGCGGACGAAATAGGTGGAGACCAGCAGACCGATCACGGCTGCCACGGTGCCGTAGCCGATGGCGCGCCACTCCGCGACGATCGAGCCCCAGCCCCAGACATAGTGCACGAAGGCGGCATAGGCGAGGATCGCGGCCGCTGCGATCAGCGACAGCCGATGGCGCACCAGCGCCGACGGCCGGCGGTTCTGCTCGTCTGTCTGCATGGGGGGACCTGAGAAGTTCCGAATTGCGCTCTTTGCTTGGTTCCTATAACAACCGCGACAGCAAAAGCCAGCCATTTCCGGAGTATCAAACCCGTGTCGTTCGAGCGCCTTTCCCCACCCACCCAGGACGGCACGGCCGTCTATGAGGTCGAACTTTCTCTCGTCATTCCGGTGATGAACGAGGAGGAGAGCCTGCGCCCGATGATCGACCGGGTGATCGAGGCGATGAAGGGCTTCGACAAGAGCTGGGAACTGATCCTGATCGACGACGGCTCGACCGACAAGACGCTCAGCATTGCCCGCGACTATCTCGGCCGTGAGGGGCTCGACCTGCGGATCATCGAATTCCAGCGCAATTTCGGCAAGGCATCCGGCCTGCAGGCAGGCTTCGACGCGGCACGCGGCCGGCTGATCGCCACGCTCGACGGCGACCTGCAGAACGACCCCTATGACATCCCCTCCATGGTCGCCGAGCTCAATGCGCGCGACCTCGACCTGCTGTGCGGCTGGCGCAAGGCGCGTCAGGATGCGCTGGTGCTGCGCAAGATCCCGTCCTGGTGCGCCAACCGGCTGATCGGCGCGGCCACCGGCGTGAAGATCCATGACAATGGCTGCGGCCTGAAGCTCTACCGCTCGGAGGTCATCCGGCAGGTCCGCATTCTCGGCGGCATGCACCGCTTCATCCCGGCCTGGGTCGCCTCCGTCGTCCCGAGTTCGCGGATCGGCGAGTGCGTCGTGACCCACCATGCCCGCCAGTTCGGCGAATCCAAATACGGCATTTCGCGCACCATCCGCGTCTTCCTCGATCTGCTGTCGGTGCTGTTCTTCATGCGCTTCAAGCAGCGTCCGGGGCATTTCTTCGGAACGATCGGGCTTCTGATCGGCGCGATCAGCTCGCTCATCCTGCTCTATCTCGCCTGGGTCAAGTTCGGCCTCGGCGAAGACATCGGCACGCGGCCGCTGCTGCTCGTCGGCGTCATGCTGTTCCTCACCTCGATCCAGATGATCACCACCGGCATTCTCGCCGAAATGCTGGCGCGTTCCGACGACACGACGAAGAACTATATCGTCCGGAAGACCTATCAGAAGGACGCCTGACATGGTCGCCGCGCTTCGGGAAAGGCCTTATCTGGTCTTCGCGCTGCTCGGCGCCTATTTCATCGCCAATGTGATCATCCGCCTCTCGCTGCCGCATTCGCTCGAACTCGACGAAGGCCAGCAACTGTTTCTGGCGCAATGGCTGGCTGTCGGCTACGATAGCCAGCCGCCCTTCTACAACTGGCTGCAATACGGGGTCGAACAGGTGCTCGGGCCGACGCTCGCCTCGCTGTCCGTCCTGAAGAACCTCGTCCTCTTCCTCTCCTACCTGTTCTTCGGGCTGACCGCCTTCTCGTTGCTGCGCTCGCGCGACCTGGCGATCATCGCCACGCTCGGCCTGCTCACCATGCCGCAGGTCAGCTTCGAGGCGCAGCGCGACCTGACCCATACGGTGGCGGTGATCTTCACCGCCTGCCTCTTCCTCTTTTCGCTCGTCAGAGCGATCCGCGCACCAAGCCTCTTTAGCTATGCACTGACCGGCCTTGCCATCGGCCTTGGCCTCATCGCCAAGTATAATTTCGTTCTTCTCCCGGCCGCCGCCCTTCTCGCCATGCTCGCCGAGCCGGAATTCCGCCGCCGCGTGTTCGACTGGCGCATCCTTTTGACCGCAGTGATCGCGCTCATCGTGGTCCTGCCGCACGGGCTGTGGTTCCTCGATCATCTCGACGCCGCCACCGGCCGCACCATCGGCAAGCTGACGGCGGAGGAGACCTCCAGCCGGCTGTCGCAGATCATGACCGGCGTGTCCTCGCTGGCGCTGGCCTTTGCTGGCTTTGCCACGCTGACCCTCGTTCTGTTCGCCATCGTCTTCGGCCGCGACATGATGGCGGCGTGGAAGGCCTCCAGTCCCTGGAGCCGGCTGATCGGGCGGATCATGCTGATTTCGGCCGTTGCCTTGGTCGCGGTGGTGCTGTTCGGCGCGAGCAATATCAAGGATCGCTGGCTGACGCCGATCTACCTGGCCCTGCCGCTTTATCTCTGCCTGAAGATCGAGGCCGCCGGTCTCGCCTCTGAACGCCAGCTCAAGCGGTTTCTGCCGATCGGTCTGACGCTCATGGTGCTGATCCCGCTCGTGCTTTTCGTGCGCATCCCGCTGCATGGGCAACTTGGCAAGTATGAGAAGCTCAACGTACCCTATGAAGCGGCCGTTGCGCAGATCCTGTCGTCGGAGCCGAACCCGCCTTCGCTGATCCTTGCCAGCGACCAGCAGATGGCCGGCAATATCCGCCTCAATGCGCCTGAGATCCCGGTGACCATCCCCGGCTACGAGGCCTTCGAAGAGCCCTTCGCCTTCGACGCCACGCATCCGGTTCTGGTGGTCTGGCGCAATCGCGGCCGAGAGACCATGCCGCTGCCGGAAGACGTCGGCCAATGGCTTGCCGCCCACGGCAACCTACAGGTCGGCGAGACGAAGACCATCGCCCTGCCCTATATCTTCGGGCGCGAGGGCGACCTCTACCACTTCGCCTACGCCTTCCTCTATCCGCAGGCGAACTGAGGGGCTGATCGCCCGGTTCACCCCAGGATGATCACCGGCTCGCAACGCACCGGGAAATTCACCGAATTGGCGATGAAGCATTTCTCATGCGCGTCATCGTGCAGCTGTTCCGCCCGCTCAGCATCGCCTGCCGAAATGGTCACGCGCGGCCGCAGCACCACGTCGGTGAAGCGGCCGCCGCCGGTGTCGTCCGTTACCATCGTGCCCTCGGCATGGTCTTCATAGGCCGTCACGACGACACCGTTGACCGCGCAGAAATGTAGGTACCACAGCTTGTGGCAGGCGGAGATCGAAGCCACCAGCAGATCTTCCGGGTTCCACCGCTCGGCGTCGCCGCGGAAGGCGGGATCGGCCGAGCCGGGAATGTCGGGTTTTCCGTCACAAGAAATCACATGGTCGCGCGAATAGTCGCGGTAGCCGGACGTACCGGTGCCGCGATTGCCGGTCCAGGTGACGGCAACCCGGTATTCGTGGTGATGCCCTGCCATGCTCTCTTCCTCCCGAAGCTTGATTCTGTTGCAGCACGATAGGTCAATGACCACACCTCTCCAAGGCAGCCGCGTCGAACCCAAACTCCAGAAGAACGAAAAAATGTAAAGATGGCCCTTGCAACGAACAGCATAAGATATATCTTAGATACAGTTTTATTTTACAGAAAGAGGAACGCAGATGACACACACGAATTTTGAAGGCCATGGCCGGGGTTTCGGCCACCGGGGTTGGCATGCCATGCGGGAAGGCGCGCCCGGCGGCCGCTTCGACGGTCCGCACCGGGGTCGCGGCCACGGCGGCGAGCGCCGCCGCATGTTCGAGAGCGGCGAGCTACGGCTCGTCCTGCTCAAGCTGATCGAGGAACAGCCGCGCCACGGCTATGATCTGATCCGCGAGATCGAAAACCGCTCCGGCGGCGCCTATGCCCCGAGCCCGGGCGTGGTCTATCCGACCATGACGCTGCTGCTCGACATGGGCCTTGCCGAGGAAGAGGCGAGCGAAGGCCCACGCAAGCTGCTCGCCATCACCGAGGCCGGACGCACCCATCTTGCCGAGAGGGCCGACGAGGTGGCGACCGCCATGGAGCGGCTGGCCGCCCTTGCCAAGCTCAGCGCACGCACGGATGCCGCGCCGGTTCGCCGCGCCATGCAGAACCTCAAGGCAGCCCTCCAGGACCGCCTGTCGCAGGAGAGCGTCACCCGCGAAATCCAGCTCGAAGTGGCCCGCCTGATCGACGAGGCGGCCGGCAAGATCGAGAGGCTCTGACCATGACCAAGGCAATCGCGGTCGTGCCGACCGAGAACGGCTGGAAATACCTGCAGCAACTCTGCAAGCACTGGAGCCACAAGCTCGACGTCGAGCTCAGAGAAAAGAGCGGCGTCGTTCGCTTCGCCGAGGCGGTCGCCACCATGAGCGCCGACGACAAGGCGCTCACGGTGGAAGTCGAGGCGGCCTCGGACGAGGTGCTGGAGCGGATGAAGGGCGTGGTGTCGAGCCATCTCGACCGCTTCGCCTTCCGCGAGGCGCCACTGCCGTTCGAGTGGCAGGGCGCGTAGCGCGAACATTCGGCGCATCCGGATAAGGCGAGAGCGCGATCCTCAGCTCCGGCCCGCCCATCCATTCCCCCGCAAGCGACTTTCATCAAGGGCGACAGGTGATCAGTCGGTCTCCGGAAAATGCTGGTAATGCGCACCGGTCACTCCCGCCGCATCCAGCTTAGCTTTCAGCGTCTCGCTTATGGCTGGCGTCGGCGCCGCAATGAACTTGTCGATCCAGACATGATGATCGCCGATCTGGGACCGGCTGAAAACCAGATGTTTCGTCTTGTCACCCTTGAGATGCCAGAGATTCCTGAATTCGAATGTCGTCATCTGGCGGTCAACGGTGTCAAGCCTGCTACAAGGAACAAACCAGAAGCGATGAGCGGCATGGCTGCCATCCTTCCAGACGAATTCCACCGGGAAGAACTGATGGATACCGGGTTCCAGCCTCTCGACGGCCGCCTTGAATTTTTCGTCCACGAACAAGCCGAAACCACCGTAGATGTCTGTAATCTTTCGCTTGGGTCCCTCAAGCTCGATGCACGTCGGTATATGGTCTGCCTCGAAGGCACGCCCCCTATAGGCGTAGGTCGCCCAGATACGAACACCTTCGTCCCGCGACAAGTCTATCGGCTGGATCTTGTCGATGTCCCCGTCCAACGCCTTCATGCCGTAGCTGTAGGTTTCCTCATTCTTGTGGCTCAAGAAGTAGACCATCAAATCCCCCGCGAACGAATGGCTGCTCATCCTGCCAAAAATACGGTCCAGCAGACCCGTTTCTGACGCGTCACATGGATCCAAGCCGATACGACCAAAGCAAGATAGCCCGCATTGGTTGCGGCTGAGTCTACAACACAGGGGAATGGGTCGTTAATTCGAAGGAACCAGGACGAGCGGCGGATCCGCGAAAAGGGCGGATCTGCATGCTGCACATAAAGAGCGGTAGCCAAAAGCTCTTGTGGGAGGCCTCGCGCCCGCGCGCCTTGCCGTCCGCTATTCCTTGTGATTGTCCTTCAGCCAGTCGAGCCCCTTGCGCAACGTATCGACCGCCTGGTCGACCTCGGAACGGGAAATGATCAGCGGCGGCGAAAACAGCATGCGGTCGCCGGTGGCGCGCAGGATCACGCCATTGTCGACGCACTGGTTGCGCACCAGCGTGCCAACTTCGTCCGGCTTGGCGAAACGGCGACGGGTTGCCTTGTCGGCGGCGATCTGCACTGCGCCCATCAGGCCGACGCTGACGGCCTCGCCGACAAGGTCGTGATCCGTGAGCGACTGGAGCGCCTGTTGCAGATACGGTCCGATATCGTCGCGCACCCGCTCGACCAGGCCCTCTTCCTCGATGATCCGCAAATTCTCGATGGCGGCGGCGGCCGCCACCGGATGGCCGGAATAAGTGTAGCCGTGGTAGAAATCGCCGAGTTCCTCGATCATCACCTTGGCCACCCGCTCGGAGACCAGAACGCCGCCGATCGGCAGGTAGCCGGAGGATAGGCCCTTGGCGATCGGCGCGAGGTCCGGTTCGAAATCGTAATACTGATGGCCGAACCAGGTGCCGAGGCGACCGAAGCCACAGATGACTTCGTCGGCGACCAGCAGGATCTTGTATTTGGCGGCAATGCGCTTGATTTCCGGCCAGTAGGTCGAGGGCGGAACGATGACGCCACCGGCGCCCTGGATCGGTTCGGCGACGAAGGCGGCGACATTCTCCTCGCCAAGCTCGAGGATCTTGTCCTCCAGTTCCTTTGCCACCTTGAGACCGAATTCCTCCGGCGAAAGGTCACCGCCCTCGGCATACCAGTAGGGCTGGTTGATGTGGTGGATGCCCGGGATCGGCAGGTTGCCCTGTTCGTGCATCCATTTCATGCCGCCGAGCGAGGCGCCGGCGACCGTCGAACCGTGATAGGCGTTCTTGCGGGCGATCACCTGGGTCTTCGTTTCGTGGCCGAGCGCCTTCCAGTAGACCCGCGCCATGCGGAACCAGGTGTCGGAGGCCTCAGAGCCCGAATTGGTGAAGAAGACATGGTTGAGCTTGCCGCGCGTATGGCCGGCGATCTTCTGGGCCAAGAGCGTCGCCGGCGGGGTCGTCGTGCCGAAGAAGGTGTTGTAATAGGGCAGTTCCTGCATCTGCGCGTAAGCTGCATCGGCGATCGACTGGCGGCCGTAGCCGACATTGACGCACCACAGGCCGGCAAAGGCGTCGAGATACTGCTTGCCGTTGGAATCCCAAATATGCACGCCGTCGGCCCGGTTGATGATCTTGGTGCCGGCGTCGTTGAGCTTCTTCATGTCCGAGAAGGGGTGCAGATGATGGGCAGCGTCAATGGCACCGAGATTGGAAGGGGCAACGGCAGTCTTCGTCATGGCAAAAATCCTTGCGCAAGGTGCACTCGCAAGGACGGGCGCGCACCGGCGGCTCAAGGCCGGTCCGAGACGTCCTGCTTTTCCTTGCCTGATTGAAAGGCGGAAGTTTATCGGCTACGAACATGGCCTTCCAAAAAGCGTTTGGCAAGGGCGTCGAAAAGCCGCCGTCCCGGCCGCAATCGACCTTTCCGCCAGCCCAGCGAGAGCCCTTTTCATGACGAATGCATCCAAGGCCGCCGAACCCCTCGCAGCCGATCCCTCCGCGCGTATCGAAGTCCTGCTCGTCGGCATGAACGGCGACTTGCGGGGCAAGATGATCCCGATCAAGGCCGAGGACAAGGTCTGGAAGAACACGGTCAGGCTGCCTGCCTCCACCCAGTCGCTCGACATCTGGGGCGACGACAATGACGACATCACCAAGATCTCGCTGACGCTCGGCGATCCGGACGGCATCTGCGTGGCCGACCGCAATTCGCTGACCACCCTGCCCTGGGGCCCGGCCGGCTCCAAGCAGGTGCTGGCCACCATGCATACGCTCGACGGCAATCCGCACTACATCTGTCCACGCGCCATTCTCGCCAATGTGATGAAGCGCTTCGAGGCGCGTGGCCTCACGCCGGTCGTCGCCACCGAACTCGAGTTCTACGTGGTCGAGCCGGACTTCCGCGAGACCGGCAAGCCGATGCCGCCGAAGGCGCTGGTGATGAACGGCGAGGCCGAGGGCTTCCAGCTCTACGACATGCGCGCGACCGCGGCGATGGAGGATTTCCTCGGCACCGTGCGCCGCTATTGCGACGAGATGGGCCTGCCGGCAGATGCCACGACCGCCGAGTTCGGCGCAGGCCAGTTCGAGGTCAACCTGCTTCACAAGCCGGACGCCATGGCAGCGGCCGATGACTGCATCTACCTCAAGCGCGTCGTCGATTTCGCTGCACGCCGCCATGGCTTGAAGGCCACCTGCATGGCCAAGCCCTATGCCGACCAGGCGGGCTCCGGCCTGCATGTCCATGCCTCGATCCTCGACCGCGACGGCAAGAATATCCTCGACGCCAAGGGCGGCGATCCCGTCAAGCTGAAGTCGATCACGGCGGGCATGCTGAAGTCCATGCAGGACGCGCAGCTGATCTTTGCGCCGTTCGCCAATTCCTACCGGCGCTTCCAGCCGGGCTCGTTCGCGCCGGACAAGGTCGACTGGGGTTTCGGCAATCGCGGCACAGCGATCCGCATCCCGGACAGCGAAGGTCCGGCCGCCCGTGTCGAGCATCGCGTGGCCGGCGCCGACGCCCATCCGCACCTGCTGCTCGCCGCCATCCTCGGCGGCATCCTGCTCGGCCTCGACGCGGATCTCGATCCGGGTCCGGTGACGACGCCCGACAGCGCGCCGGAAAACCCGGCCATGCTGACCCACGATTTCCTCACCGCCGTCGATCGCTTCCGCAACTCGCCCTTCATCGCCGACGTCTTCGGCGCCGAATACCAGCGGATCTACGGCGAGACCAAGCGCAAGGAGGCGATCACCTACCTGCGGACAGTGTCGAGCTTCGACTACCAGACCTATCTGCCACGGATATGAACGCTAAGGTCCCAGGCTCGTCTCCGGGCCGATCTGGTGCCGCCAAGCCCGCTGGCCAGGAGAAAGTGCATCTCCGGCGGTGGGCGGATGCACCCGACTTGACGCCGGTCAAGTCCACACGCGCTGGTGTTACTTTTCGGCTACTCACTCGCCAAATAGATTCTGTCGAATTGTGTTTTCACTCATCGTGATATAACAATACAACCTCATTCAATGAGGGGATTCGAGTGATGGTCAAGCATCTCATCAGCACCGCTTTATTCGCGGCCTTAGTGACGCCGGTCGCGGCTGCGGATATGTCGACACCTCTGGACACAACAGTCGTCAGCGACTGGACCGGGTTTTATGTCGGCGGCCACTTAGGCGGCGGACGGTCTATCATCGACTGGACGTTCGACCCCATTGGTACCACCGCCGACCACGAGGGCGACGGTGTCCTCGGCGGCGCGCAGGTCGGATACAACTTCCAGTCCGGCGCCTGGGTGTTCGGTGCGGAAGCCGACATTTCCGCATCCGGCATAGAGGGCGACACTGACTGCCCCAACCCGGTCTTCACCTGCTCCAGCGAAGCGCAATGGCTTTCGACCGTTCGCGGTCGCATCGGCTATAGCTTCGACAATCTGCTGGTTTACGGCACCGGCGGTCTCGGCATCGGCCGCTTCGAGATGAGCACCGACGACGGAGCGGGCGACGACGGCAGCGACAGCAAGACCGATACCGGCTGGGTTGCCGGTGCGGGTGTCGAATACGCTTTCTCGCCGCGGTGGTCGGTCAAGGCGGAATACATGTATTACGACTTCGGCAGTTCCAGCTATGAAGTCTACCCGGGCTCGGACGCTGACATCGATCAGCGCTTCCACACCGGCAAGATCGGCGTGAATTTCAAGTTCTGATTGATCACTGTACGAACGCACATTCAAAAGGGCTGCCCGCGGGGCGGCCCTTTTTGCCTTTTGCGGGCCGGTTCAGAAGTCGCCGATGCTCAAGTCGGCCGGACGGCTATTGTCAACGACCAGCCGTGCATTGGGCAGGTCGTTGCCGTTGAGCTTCCAGTCGATGCCTGCGGCGTCGAGATTGTAGCCCTGCCAGCGGGCCGTCAGCCGTCGCTCCAACTCCTCCATGGAGGGGGAAACGAAAATCGAAAAATCGAAAAGCGGCGCCAGGCCGGACCACGGCGCCCGGTCCAAAAGCAGGTAATTGCCCTCGACCAGCACGATGCGGTCCTGCGGTGCGATGCTGCGGGCCGAGGCGATGGCGATCTCGCGGTCGCGATCGAACACCGGCACCAGCACGTCTTCGTCCCCTGCCCTCACTGCGCGCACGATGTCGGCAAAGCCGCGCACATCGAAGGTTTCCGGCGCGCCCTTGCGCGGCAAGAGGCCGCGTTCCGCAAGGATGCCATTGTCCATGTGGAAGCCGTCCATCGGCAGGACCACCGCACGTTCTTCGCGCGCGCAGAGTATCTCGGCCAGGCGCTCGGCGAGCGTCGACTTGCCGGCCCCCGGCGGCCCGGCGATCGCCACGAGAAAACGGCGCGCCCCTTCGGCGCGCCGTATGATGGTTGCGGTAATGTCGTCAGCCTTAAGGCTCATGCGGCGAGTGCCTCGCTCGGGGCTTCCTTGGCGCCGGTCATGAAGGCCACGGCGTCGGACATGGTATAGTCCTTCGGATTGACGACGCAAAGACGGCGGCCGAGCCTGTGAATGTGGATGCGGTCGGCGACTTCGAAGACATGCGGCATGTTGTGGCTGATCAGCACGATCGGGATGCCGCGCGAGCGCACGTCCTGGATGAGTTCCAGCACGCGGCGGCTTTCCTTGACGCCGAGTGCCGCCGTCGGCTCGTCGAGAATGATGACCTTGGAGCCGAAGGCTGCGGCGCGGGCAACGGCCACGCCCTGGCGCTGGCCGCCCGACAGCGTCTCTACCGCCTGGTTGATGTTCTGGATGGTCATCAGGCCGAGCTCGGAGAGCTTGTCGCGCGAGAACTTCTCCATGGCCGGACGGTCAAGCGAGCGGAAGACGCTGCCCATGATACCCGGCTTGCGCAGTTCGCGGCCGAGGAACATGTTGTCGGCGATCGACAGCGCCGGCGAGAGCGCAAGGTTCTGGTAGACGGTCTCGATGCCGGCCTTGCGCGCCTCGATCGGCGAGCGGAACTGCACGGTCTGGCCTTCCAGCCGGATCTCGCCCTCGTCCGGCGCAATCGCGCCGGAGATCGCCTTGATCATCGAGGACTTGCCGGCACCGTTGTCGCCGATGACAGCGAGGATCTCGCCCGGGTAGAGGTCGAAGTCGGCATTGTCGAGGGCGGTGACGCGACCGTAGCGCTTGACGAGGCCGCGAGCGGTGAGAATGGGTTCCTGAGCCATCAGCCTGCTACCTTTCTGATCCACTGGTCGATTGCCACGGCGGTGATGATGAGGACGCCGATCAAGAGATAGGTCCACTGCGGATCGGTGCCGATGAGGCGAAGGCCGAGCGAGAAGACGCCGACGATCAAAGCACCGAACAGCATGCCGAGGATAGAGCCGCGGCCACCGAAAAGCGAGATGCCGCCGATCACCACGGCCGTGATGCTCTCGATATTGGCGAACTGGCCGGCGGTCGGGGAAACCGAGCCGATGCGGCCGATGAGGGCCCAGCCGGCGAGCGCGCAGATCAGGCCCGACAGCGTGTAAACCGAGACCAGCATGCGCTTGACGTTGACGCCGGCGAGCTCCGCCGCATCCGGGTCGTCGCCGACGGCATAGACATGGCGACCCCAGGCAGTGCGGTTGAGCACGTACCAGAGCAGTGCCACGAGCAGGACCATGAAGATCACGCCATAGGTGAAGACGGCGCTGCCGATGCGCAGGTTCTGGCCGAAGAACTGCAGGATCGGCGCGTTGGCCGCGATGTCCTGGCTGCGGATCGTCTCATTGGCCGAATAGAGGAAGTTGGAGGCGAGCACGATCTGCCACATGCCGAGCGTGACGATGAAGGGCGGCAGCTTCATGCGGGCGACCAACTGGCCGTTGATCCAGCCGCAGGCCGCGCCGACGGCCAGGCCGCAGAGAACGGCGAGGGCCGGCGGCAGGCCGTAGCGGAAGGTGAACTGGCCCATGACCACCGACGACAGCACCATGATGGCGCCGACGGAAAGGTCGATGCCGGCGGTGAGGATCACCAGCGTCTGGGCGGCGCCGACAATGCCGACGATCGCCACCTGCTGCAGAATGAGGGTCAACGTGAAAGCGGAGAAGAATTTCCCCTGGAGCACCACGCCGAACACGACGAGCGACAGCACCAGCACGATCAGCGGCACCGCCGCCGGGCTCGAATGCAGGAAGTGCTGGAACTTCTGCAAGGGTGTCTTGTCATGGGTATCGAAGGAGGCGACCTGGGTCGAACTCCCGGTCAGTACCTTCTCGAATTCCTGGCTTGGTTGCGAAACCGGATCTGCAGACTGCATCGCATCGTCCTCCCTGGCTGTCCCGCGCGTGTCTCTGCTGGATTTGAGCGACCGGCCCTTAGCCCTATGGGCCGATCGCGTGAACCGTGATCGCGCGTTGCGGGGGACCTGACGTTCCCCCGCGCCGCTTTGCCGACGCGATCACGATCAAGTCAGGGCTTAGCCCCAGCACTTGTCCTTGCCGGTCTTGGTGTCGATCGACTCGACGCCGGCGGCCGGCTTGTCGGTGACGAGCGCCACACCGGTGTCGAAGAAGTTCTTGCCTTCGGTTGCGGCCGGCTTCTCGCCGGTGTCGGCGAACTTCTTGATCGCCTCGATGCCCATGGAGGCCATCAGCAGCGGATACTGCTGCGAGGTCGCGCCGATCACGCCTTCGGCGACATTCTGTACGCCCGGGCAACCGCCGTCGACCGAAACGATCAGCACGTCCTTCTCGCGTCCGACGGCCTTCAGCGCTTCATAGGCGCCGGCAGCGGCAGGTTCGTTGATGGTGTGCACGACGTTGATCGTCGGGTCCTTCTGCAGGAGGTTTTCCATGGCGGTGCGGCCGCCTTCCTCGTTGCCGTTGGTCACGTCATGGCCGACAATGCGCGGATCGCTCTCGTCGCCGATCTTGTTGATGTCGGCAACGTCGATGCCAAAACCCTTCATGAAGCCCTGGTTGCGCAGCACGTCGACCGACGGCTGCGACGGGGTCAGGTTGAGGAAGGCGATCTTGGCGTCCTTGGCGGCGTCGCCGAGCGTGGCGGCAGCCCATTTGCCGATCAGTTCGCCGGCCAGCAGGTTGTCGGTGGCAAAGGTCTGGTCGGCGGCGTCGATCGGCTCGAGCGGGGTGTCGAGGGCGATGACCAGCAGGCCGGCGTCGCGGGCCTTCTGAACGGCCGGGACGATGCCCTTGGTGTCGGACGCAGTCAAAAGGATGCCCTTGGCGCCGTCGGCGATGCAGGTTTCGATGGCGGCGACCTGGCTTTCCGAATCGCCGTCGATCTTGCCGGCATAGGACTTCAGCGTCACGCCGAGTTCAGCGGCCTTGGCGGTCGCGCCTTCCTTCATCTTGACGAAGAAGGGGTTGGTGTCGGTCTTGGTGATCAGGCAGGCCGAAACGTCGGCGGCGCTCGCCGGAGCCGCCAAAACGGTGCCGAGGGCAAGGGCAGCAAGCGAGGCGGCGAAAAGAGACTTCTTCATGTGATTCCTCCCGAAAAACGACAGATCCGGACCCTCCGGACCGTGAACGTGGACCCGATGCGCTCCCACGCCGGGTGGGCGATCCTCTTCGAGCCCGCCATTCCTCCACGCCCCATTAAGAACATCAGGGTTTCCTTATTGTCAATAAATAAATCCAGTTGAATTATTAATTCGCTGTGACATGCTGGCAGCCACGATCTATAAGACAGCCGGGAGCGACCGAAGGAGGAGCGGCCATGGCAGTGTCGGAAGGCCCGGGCGGGGCAAGCGAGCAATCGCCGTCGACCACTGCCGGCGGCGCCAACCAGGTGCGCGTGCGCGCCTATAACGAACGGCTGGTGCTGTCGCATGTCCGGCGCAACAGCGGCATATCGAAGGCCGAGATCGCCAGGCTCACCGGTCTATCTGCCCAGACCGTGTCGGTCATCATGCGGGCATTGGAAAAAGACGGCCTGCTGGTGCGCGGCAAGCCCGTGCGCGGCCGGGTCGGCCAGCCCTCGGTGCCGATGCATCTCAATCCCGATGCGGTGCTGTCGTTCGGCGTCAAGATCGGCCGACGCAGCGCAGATCTCGTCCTCATGGACTTCGTCGGCGCGATCCGCCTCAACCGTCACCTGACCTATCCCTATCCCAATCCGGCCGAAATCCTCGACTTCGTGGTCAGGGGGATCGGCGAACTGCAGCAGGAGCTTTCAGCCTCGCAGCGCAGCGCCATCGCCGGGGTCGGCATTGCCGCGCCCTTCGAGCTGTGGAACTGGGCGCGCGAGGTCGGCGCGCCGGACGGTGCGATGGAGGCCTGG
This sequence comes from Ciceribacter sp. T2.26MG-112.2, assembly GCF_900492205.1. GTDB lineage: Bacteria > Pseudomonadota > Alphaproteobacteria > Rhizobiales > Rhizobiaceae > Allorhizobium > Allorhizobium naphthalenivorans_A. The sequence goes on along the minus strand of NZ_UEYQ01000003.1, from coordinate 81,536 downwards.
CGCGGCTTTGATCTGCAGGCCGAGGTGGCGAGCCGCCTGCCCTATCCGGTCTACCTGCAAAACGACGCCACCAGCGCCTGCGGCGCCGAACTGGTGTTCGGCGTCGGTCCTCGCTATCCGGATTTCGTCTATTTCTATGTGGGTTCCTTCATCGGTGGCGGGATCGTGCTCAACTCCTCGGTCTTCGTCGGAAGAACCGGAACCGCCGGCGCGATCGGCCCGCTGCCGGTGCGCAACAAGCATGGCGAAACCCGGCAATTGCTGGAGATCGCCTCGATCTTCGTCCTTGAAAAACTGCTGCGCGAGCGCGGCATCGATCCGCAGCCGCTGTGGTATGCCGCCGATCAATGGATCGATTTCGGCGAGCCGCTGGACATCTGGGTCCGCGACTGCGCCGCAGCGCTGGCCCAGGCGATCGTCGCGGCCTCGTCGATCATCGACTTTTCCGCCGCCATCATCGACGGCGGCTTCCCGGACTGGGTGCGCGCCCGACTCGTCAGGGCGACGATCGAGGAGATCGGCAAGCTGGACCTGCAGGGCATTGTCTTTCCCGACATCATCGAGGGCGCGGTCGGTGCGCAAGCCCGCGCCATCGGCGGCGCCAGCCTGCCGATCTTTGCCCGCTATCTCATCGACCAGACCGTCTTGTTCAAGGAAATCGACCATGCTGAAGGGAATTGACCCGCTATTGAGCCCCGATCTGCTGGCGACGCTGCGCGCCATGGGCCATGGCGACGAGATCGCCGTCGTCGACGGCAATTACCCCGCCCTCGAGCATGCCAGGCGCCTGGTCCGCCTCGACGGCCATGGCATCGTCGCCGTGATCAACGCCATCCTCACCGTGCTGCCGATCGACGATTTCGTGCCCGAGGCGATCTTCCGCTCGACCGTCGGCGCGGACGCCGAGCGGCTCGACCCGATCCACCAGCAGATGATCGCCTGCTGCGCCCGGCATGAACCCGAACGCCGGGTGGTGCCGCTGGTCGGCCAGGATTTCTACAAAAGGGTCAAGGCTGCCCATACGGTGGTCCAGACGGGCGAGCCGGTCCTCTATGCCAACATCATCCTGCGCAAGGGTGTGATCTACCCGCAGACATAGCCGGGAACGACGGTTTGCGATCAAGCCGAAGGCGGAGCCGCCGCGGGCACCAGGACCTTGAGTTCTCCGGCATGCACCCGGATGTCGACATCGCGCGGCATCCGCAGCAATTCGCCGTCGACGACACAGAGCGCCCCGTGGCGGCGCTTGGGGAAATGCAGTCTCACGCGTTCGGCGGTGGTGGCGTTGACGGCCTCGTTGTCCTTCAGCCGACCGCGAAGAATGTCGAGCGCCAGTTTGGCAACACCGACCGGCTTCAACGGATCCGCCAGATAGACGCCGAGCTTGCCGCTGGTCAGGTCGTCCGCGAAGAAAAGCGGGTTCTCGCCGAACGGATTGTTGGATACCGAAATCGCCGAAACCACGCGATGCTCGTTTCGCCCGTCATGGTCGATGTCGAACACGACCTCGAAACGCGACGGGCGGAGCATGACGCCGAGCGCCGCGCGCGTGCTCGCCCGCATCTTGCCTAGTCGGGATGCAAAATCCATGGCATTGCGCATGCGCACCATGCGGGCATGCAGGCCGGCGGAAAACTGATGAACGAAGGGACGGTCATTGACCGTTGCGATATCGACGGACTGAACCCGCCCCTCGGAAAGCGTCTCAAGAACTGCGTGAATATCGAGCGGCAGCTTCAGCGAGCGGGCAAAGAGGTTCATCGTTCCTGCCGGGACGACGCCGAGCGGTATCCCCGCCTTCCAGGCGATGCCGGCGGCCGCCGAAATCGTGCCGTCGCCGCCTCCGGCGATCAGCGCGTCCAGCCCCTCTTCGCGTGCCGACGCCTCCAGCCGCTCCACCACGTCGCGCCCGGCCACCACGTCGAAGGAGATCTCATGGCCGGCGGCGCGGAAGATCTCGTCCGCGCGGGCGCAATAGGCGTCCATGTCGGTGGTCTTGAACGTGCCGCCGTCCCGATTGAATACCGCTTTGAGTTTCATGGATCCTTTTCCGCTCCGCCATCCGGCAGGAATTCCGCAGTTGCGGGCAGCACAAATCAACGCGGCGTGCCGGGAATGGTTTCGCCGCCACCCTCAAGATCGGGATACGCAGGGCGAAAATCAAGCGGCCGGGCACGTCGCCTTTGCCGCGCCGCACAAAAACATGATAGTCGCCAAATCAATTCCAGACAGATTCCCGCAACCGGCACACCCGGATGCCTTCACACCAGACCGCTCCTCCCTGCCCTTCCTCGACCGCAACGAAGCGGCCGACCCAAGGTGATCGCATGACCGACTGTACTGCCCTTCGTCCCGATATCGGAACCCTCGGCGAGACGGCCGCCGCAACGCCGGCGCTGACGCCGCTGATGATGATCCTGATCGAGATCGCGCTTGCCGCGGGCGGCTTCGGCATCGGCACCGGCGAATTCGTCATCATGGGGCTTTTGCCGGAGGTGGCGACGACCTATGGCGTGAGCGTTCCCGAGGCCGGCCGGGTGATCAGTGCCTACGCGCTCGGCGTGGTGATCGGCGCGCCGATCATTGCGGTTCTCGCCGCCAAGCTGTCGCGCCGCACCCTGCTCCTGGCCCTGATGGGCGTGTTCGCCATCGGCAATGTCATGAGCGCGCTGGCGCCCGACTTTCTCTCCTTCACCGCACTGCGCTTCATCACCGGCCTGCCGCACGGCGCCTATTTCGGCGTGGCGGCCCTGGTCGCCGCATCGATGGTGCCGCCGCATCGTCGCGCCCGCGCCGTGGGCCGCGTCATGCTCGGGCTCACCATCGCCACCCTGATCGGCACGCCGATCGCCACCTTGCTCGGCCAGATGATGAGCTGGCGGGCCGCCTTCCTGATGGTCGGCGCCATCGCCGTGCTGACCGTCGTGTTGATTGCGCTCTATTTGCCGAAGGACAAGGTGGCCGACGGCGCCAGCATCCGCCGCGAACTCGGCGCTTTCGGCCGGCTGCAGGTCTGGCTGACGCTCGCCGTCGCCGCCGTCGGCTTTGGCGGCATGTTTTCGATCTTCAGCTATATCGCCAAGACCACCACCGACACCGCCGGCCTTCCGGCCAGCATGGTGGCGATCGTTCTGGCGCTGTTCGGCATCGGCATGAATGTCGGCAATGTCGTGGGCAGCCGCATGGCCGATTATTCGCTGAAGGGCACGATCGGCGGCATGCTGGCCTTCAATGTCGTGCTGATGAGCATCTTTTCGCTGACGGCGCATGATCCCGTCATGCTGTGCATCTGCGTGTTTCTCACCGGCTGCGGCTTTGCCGCCTGCCCGGCCGTGCAGACCCGGCTGATGGATGTCGCGGCCGATGCCCAGACGCTCGCGGCGGCGTCCAACCACTCCGCCTTCAACATCGCCAATGCACTCGGCGCCTGGCTCGGCGGCCTCGTCATCACCTGGGGCTATGGCTATGGCGCGACCGGTTTTGTCGGCGCCGCATTGTCGGCGCTCGGGCTGGTGATCTTCCTGGTCTCGGTCATGATCGAGAAGCGCAGTTCAGGCCGCTGAGCGCGCAACCGCATCGACAGCATCCGCCGCCTCGTCCGGGAGGGCAACGGTCTTCACCCCGTTTCGACACTTCACGTGGCCCTTGCCCCAGGTGTCGAGCGCCAGGATCACCGGCTCAAGGCTCAGGCCGAGCGGGGTGAGCGAATAATCGACCCGCGGCGGCACGACGGCAAAGACCTTGCGCGCGACGATGCCGGCCTCCTCCAGCTCGCGCAGCTGCTTGGTCAGCATGCGCTGGGTCACGGCGGAGAGCCTGCGCCTGAGCTCGTTGAAGCGCAGCGTACCGTCGTTCAGCAGGTGATAGAGGATCACGCCCTTCCACTTGCCGTCGAGCAGGCTCAGGGTCGATTCGACCGGACAGCCGGGGAAATTGTTCGTCAGTTTGGCGCGCGGGCGGGACATCTACAGTATCCTTTTTGATACTACATACATTTTATGCCCCTATAGACAGAAAATGTGCATTCTTGCATCGTGAGAATATACGTAGCAATTGAAGGACGTGCAAACCTTCAAGGAGACTGTCCATGCGCGCCGTCGGCTACCAGACACCCCAACCCATCGCTGCGGAGACCTCGCTGGTCGATATCGACCTCCCCGTTCCGGAGGCCAGGGGCCATGACCTGCTGGTCGAGGTCAAGGCGGTTTCGGTCAATCCGGTCGACACCAAGGTCCGATCCGCCGCACAGCCGGAACCCGGCCAGCACCGCATTCTCGGCTATGACGCCTCGGGCGTGGTCAAGGCGGTCGGCGAAAACGTCACCCTGTTCAAGCCCGGCGACGAGGTTTTCTATGCCGGCGTGATCAACCGCCCGGGCACCAACAGCGAATTCCACCTGGTGGACGAGCGCATCGTCGGATTGAAGCCGAAGAGCCTGAGCTTCGCCGAAGCGGCTGCGATCCCGCTGACCGCGATCACCGCCTATGAAATGCTGTTCCATCGCCTCAAGGTGCGCGATGAAGTGGTTGGCGCCAATAACGCCCTGCTGGTCACCGGCGGCGCCGGCGGCGTCGGCTCGATGGCGATCCAGCTCGCCCGGACGCTGACCGATCTCACCATCATCACCACCACGTCGCGGCCCGAGACCAGCCAGTGGGTCAAGGATCTCGGTGCCCATCACGTGCTCGATCACAGCAATGCGCTCTCGCCGCAATATGCGGCACTCGGCATCGGCGCACCGGCTTTCGTCTTCTCGGTCACCCGCAGCGACCTGCATGCCGCCGATCTGCTGGCGATCATCGCGCCGCAGGGCCGCTTCGGCATCATCGACGAAATCAAGGGCGGCTTCGACGTCATGCCGTTCAAGGGCAAGGCCGTGTCGATCCACTGGGAATCGATGTTCACCCGCGCCGTCTTCCAGACGGCGGACATGATCGAGCAGCACAAGCTGCTCGGCCACGTCGCCGAACTGGTCGACAGCGGCCAGATCCGCACGACGCTGACCGAAACGCTGGGCACCATCAACGCCGCCAACCTGAAGAAGGCGCACGCCCTGATCGAGTCCGGCCGGACCAAGGGCAAGATCGTGCTCGAAGGCTTCTGACCACGGGAACGAGGCGGGGTTTGCTCCGCCTCGCAACCTGTCCAGCAATGTCAAATATTGCGTCATTTCTGTTATCGATATAGGCTTTCTCTTGCAATCGGAGAGCCTGCCATGAACGTCTCGCTGGGCGAACGCTGGGAAAAATTCGTCGAAAACACTGTAAAATCGGGGCGTTACGGCTCGGCGAGCGAAGTTGTGCGCGAAGGGCTGCGACTGGTCGAGGAACGCGAAACCAAACTGTCGGCGCTGCGTGAAACACTTGATCGCTCGATTGCTGCCGGCGGCGACATCAGCGACGAGGCGCTGGACGCTGAACTTGAGAAGAAGGCCGCTCAACTGACCGCCAAGGACGACTGACTTGGCCAGGCTCCGCTATCTCGACAGCGCCAGGGCCGACTTCCTTTCGATACTCGATTATGTCTACCGCGAGAGCGGGGACGTCGCTCTGGCCAGGCAGTTCGTGGAAAAGCTACGGGGACATTGCCGACACTTGGCGAGCCTGCCAGGCAATATGGGTCGGCCACAGCCGGAACTGCGTCCCGATGTTCGTAGCGTCGCCTTCGGCTCCTATATGATCTTCTTCCGCTATGTGGGCGACGACTTCCAGGTGATCAATGTTCTGGAGGGACACCGCGACATCGACGCCTATTTCGGTAAGACGGAATAGCTCACCCCTTGACCGCCGGCAGCTTCAGCGGGCCGCCGGTCTTGACGGAGCGGATGGCGAAGTTCGACTGGATGTCCGTGACATGCGGCAGGACCAGCAGTTTGTCGGTCAGAAGCGCCTCATAGGCAGCGAGATTCTCGACGACCACCTCGGCCATGAAATCGGAATGGCCGGAAATCATGTAGCAGCCGACCACTTCCGGCAGATCCTGCAGCGCCTGCTGGAAGGCTTGGGCATGTTCACGGGTGTGGTGCGCCACCTTGAAGGCGACGAAGACCGTCAACTCGAGGCCCAGCGCGCGCCGGTCTATATCGGCGCGGTAGCCGCGGATGATGCCGGCCTGCTCCAGCATGCGGATCCGCCTCAGGCAGGGAGACGGCGACAGATTGACCCGTTCGGCGATCTCGACATTGGTCGCCCGCGCATCGGCCTGCAGCGCCGCGAGGATGGCAAGATCGAATTTGTCGAGTTTTAGCATATCTACAACTTATGTTACCCTTCAACGCAATTTTGTGCCAATCAAGACGATCAGGCAAGCGTAAATGGCAAGGACACGCCAAGGGCGCCGAGGCTATTCTGGCCCCGTCTTTCCAGGAGTGCCTCATGACCGCTGCCAGCCCCGCCACCCGACCTCCGCTATCCGCCGGCCTCGGCGCCGCCTCTGCCCTGTCGGTCGTGCTGATCTGGGCGGCCTGGCTGATTTCGACGCGCCACAGCGTCGGCACCTCGCTTACCGCGCTCGACCTCAGCCTGCTGCGCTACGGCGTGCCTGCCCTCCTGCTTGCGCCCTTCTGGCTGCGCACCGGGCTATGGCCCAAGGGCACGCCGAAATGGACGTTGGTGCTGATGGTGCTCGGTTCCGGCGCGCCGTTCTTCCAACTGGTCGGCTTCGGCATGAAGGCGACGCCCGCCTCTGCCGCCGGCGTGCTCTTGCCCGGCGTCATGCCGCTGGCGGCAGCGCTGATCGGCATCCTGCTTCTGGGCGAACGACCCGACCGCATGCGCAAGCTCGGCATGCTGGCGATCCTGGCCGGTGGCGTCCTGCTGCTGGTGGACAATCTGTCATCCGGCCGCCTGTCCTGGGTCAGCTATACGGTCCTGCCGGCCGGCGCGACGCTCTGGGCGATCTACACCCACGCCTTCCGCAAGTCGGGGCTTTCGGCCTTCGAGGGCGGCGCGCTGATCTGCGTCTGGTCGACGATCATCAACCTTGCGCTCTTGCCCGTCCTCGGCACGCATCTGCTGACCGCGCCAATCGCAGAAACGGGGCTGCAATTCATCACGCAGGGTCTGCTCTCCGGCCTGCTGGCAACCGTTCTCTATGGTGCGGCGGTGCGCAGTCTCGGCGGGACGCAGGCCGCGGCCTATACCGCCGTCACGCCGGTTGCAGCGGCAATCGGCGGCGCGCTTCTGCTTGGCGAACCCTTGGGCGTCGTGACGATCGTCGCGACGCTGGTCACCGGTGCCGGCGTCCTGTTGTCGACCGGCCTGCTCTCGGCGCGGGCCGGCCGTTGAGGCTTGCTTCAATCGCACGCAGGCCTCAGGCCTGCAGCACCACGACCCGGCCGCCGACCTTGGCGCGCTCATAGAGGTCGATCACGTCGTGGTTCATCATGCGGATGCAGCCGGACGACATGGCCTGGCCGATCGACCAAGGCTGGTTGGTGCCGTGGATGCGGAACATGGTGTCGTTGCCGCCGCGATAGAGATAGAGCGCGCGGGCGCCGAGCGGATTGTTGATGCCGCCCGGCACGCCGCCAGCATATTTCATGTTCTTTTCCGGATTGGTGCGCAGCATATTGGGCGACGGCGTCCAGCTCGGCCATTCCGCCTTGCGGCCGATGGAGGCGACCCCGGCCAGCGCATAGCCATTGCGGCCGACGCCCACCCCGTAGCGCATGGCGCGGCCATTGCCGAGAACGTAATAGAGCCGGCGCGCCGGTGTGTCGACGACGATCGTGCCGGCCGGCTGGCTCGTCTCATAGGCGACCTCCTGGCGGCGCAGCTCCGGCTTGATCTTGTCGATCGGCACCTTCTTCAACGGATGCGGTTCATTCGGACGCGCATCATACATGGACTGCTGGCTCGGTCCGGTCTGGCAAGCGGCAAGCAGTAGCGGCAGGCCGATCAGCAGGCTGCGGCGGGAAATCGTCATTCTAGGCCCCCAGAAGAAGTGTCGAATATCGGGGTCCAGATTAGGTAGTTTATGGTTAACGCCCGGTTAAGCCGTTGAAGGGATGGTTAACCATGTTGGAGTTCGCAACCGGTCTCTCCCCGGCCCTTATACCGCTGTGACACCTGGCGGATTGCACAGCAAGGCGAAGCCGCCGCGAGACTAGGGGAAAACGACGGCAACATGCTAAATTTGACCATTGCCAATACTTGAGGGACTGGCAGACTGCGCCCCGCAATCGAGGGGGATATTTTCATGCAAAATTTCGTTACTGCGATGACTGCCACGACATGGTTCGGTTATCTCGCCCGTGTCGTTTTGACCTACATGTTCTGGGCGAGCGGTATTGCCAAGCTCGTCGATTTTCAAGGCGCCGTCGGGGAGATGGCCCATTTCGGTCTCAACCCGCCCGCCGCCTTCGCCGTCGCCACCATTGTCGTGCAACTCGTCGGTTCGGCGCTCATCATCCTTGATCGCTGGACCTGGCTCGGGGCCGGCATGCTCGGCGTCTTCACCGCTCTGACGATCCCGATCGCCCACACGTTCTGGACGATGGAAGAACCGTTCAAGACGATCGAGTTCTACGTGGTGATGGAACATATCACCGTCATCGGCGCGCTGATGGTGGTGGCATGGAAAGCGGAACGGTAGCGCCGCAGACACCCGCCGCAGACCTCCGAAAATGACAAAGGCCCGTTCGCGCTGCGAACGGGCCTCATGTCTTCAGGCGATTGCCCCCGCCAGATCAGACGCCGTCGATGACGTGGATCCAGCCGTGGCGGTCATTGCTCTGACCGCGCTGGATGCCGACCAGCGCGTCGCGCAGCCGTGTCGTGACCGGACCGGTCTCGCCGCCGCCGATCTGGAATTCGCCCTGCGGATACCGAACCGTGCCGATGGCGGCGACCACGGCGGCGGTGCCGCAGGCAAAGGCCTCCTTCAGCTTGCCGCTTGCCGCATCGGCCTTCCACTCGTCGAAGGAATAGGGCTTCTCGTTGACGGTCACGCCCTCTTCGCGGGCGAGCGTGATCAGCGACTTCCGGGTTATGCCGGGCAAAATCGTTCCGCCGAGCGGCGGGGTGACGATCGAGCCGTCGTCCATGACGAAGAACACGTTCATGCCGCCCAGTTCCTCGACCCACTTATGCTCGGCGGCATCCAGGAAAACGACCTGATCGCAGCCCTTGGCATAGGCTTCGGCCTGGGCGACGAGGCTTGCCGCATAATTGCCGCCGCACTTGGCAGCGCCGGTGCCGCCGGGTGCGGCGCGGGTATAGTCCTGCGACACCCAGATGCTGACCGGCTTGGCGCCGCCCTTGAAATAGGGCCCGACCGGGGATGCGATGACGCAGAAGATATATTCCTTCGACGGCCTAACCCCGAGGAAGGTCTCGCTGGCAAACATGAAGGGGCGCAGATAGAGGCTGCTACCCTCGGCCTTGGGGATCCATTTGGCATCAAGCTCGACCAGCTTCTCGACCGCTGCGAGGAAATCGGCCTCCGGCAGTTCCGGCATGGCCATGCGCCGCGCCGATTCGTTGAAGCGCCGGGCGTTTTCCTCCGGGCGGAACAGCACGGCGCGGCCGTCGGCGGTGCGGTAGGCCTTCATGCCCTCGAATATTTCCTGGGCATAGTGCAACACGCTCGAAGCCGGGTCGATCGCGAACGGCGCGCGGGCGGTAATTTCGGCGGAGTGCCAGCCTTTGCCCTCGCTCCAGCGGATCACCGCCATGTGATCGGTAAACAGCGTACCGAAACCGAGGTTCTCGAAGGCTGCGAGACGGTCTGCCTCGGGCATGGGGTTGGCGTTGGGCTTGATGTCGAAGGAAAGCGGCGCGGAATTCGATGGCATGAAGGGAAGCTTTCAACTGATCCTGAACATCGGCGCAAACTGCCCCTTTGCAGGGCATTTTTCAAGCCAGAACGACCAAGGATCGGTACGCCCGAGCGCGGCTCCACGGCAAGCCCGCATCGTGCGGGAGCGATTCGGAAGGGAGGCAAGGAAATAGCCCCGTCCGCGTCAGCGTGGACAGGGCCAATGCCTGCTTCGGTTCAGTGAGGCGAAACGCCCTCCGTACCCTCAAAATCACATGTTCGGATAGACCGGACCTTCGGCGCCCTGCGGCGGCACCCAGTTGATGTTCTGGTTCGGGTCCTTGATGTCGCAGGTCTTGCAGTGGACGCAGTTCTGCGCGTTGATCACGTAGACCTGTTCACCATCCTTCTCCACCCATTCATAGACGCCGGCCGGGCAATAGCGGGTCGACGGACCGGCGAAGACGCCGAGTTCCGAACGCTTCTGCAGATCCATGTCCTTGACCTGGAGGTGAACCGGCTGGTCTTCCTCATGGTTGGTGTTCGACAGGAACACCGACGACAGGCGGTCGAAGGTGAGCACGCCGTCCGGCTTGGGATAGGCGATCGGCTTGTGCTTCGCGGCCGGTTCAAGCGAGGCCGCGTCGGTCTTGCCGTGCTTCAGCGTGCCGAAGAAGGAGAAGCCGAACAGGGTATTGGTCCACATGTCGAGACCGCCCAGGCCGACGCCGAGCGCGGTGCCGAGCTTCGACCACAGCGGCTTGACGTTTCTGACGCGCCTCAGGTCCGTGCCGATATCGGTTGCGCGCCATTCGTTCTCGATCTCGACCGGCTCGTCATTGGCGCGGCCGCTCGCGATGGCTTCGGCGATCTTGTCGGCCGCCAGCATGCCGGACATCACGGCATTGTGGCTGCCCTTGATGCGCGGCACATTGACCAGGCCGGCGGAACAGCCGATCAGCGCGCCGCCCGGGAAGGAGAGCTTCGGCACCGACTGGTAGCCGCCTTCGGTGATGGCGCGGGCGCCATAGGACAGGCGCTTGGCCCCTTCGAAGGTCGGGGCGATCGTCGGATGGGTCTTGAAGCGCTGGAACTCCTCGAACGGGTAGATATAGGGGTTCTTGTAGTTCAGGTGGACAACGAAGCCGACTGCCACCAGATTGTCTTCCAGGTGATAGAGGAAGGAGCCGCCGCCGGTCTTCATGTCGAGCGGCCAGCCGAAGGAGTGCTGGACCAGACCCGGCTTGTGGTGTTCGGGCTTGACCTGCCAGAGTTCCTTCAGGCCGATGCCGAACTTCTGCGGCTCGCGATCCTTCGACAGGTCGAATTTGGCGATCAGTTGCTTGGCGAGCGAACCGCGCACGCCCTCGCCGATCAGCACATATTTGCCGAGCAGCTCCATGCCGCGGGTGTAGTTCGGGCCCGGCTCGCCATTCTTCTCGATACCCATGTCGCCGGTGGCGACGCCGATCACCGCGCCCTCACCGTTGTAGAGCAGTTCGGTCGCGGCAAAGCCCGGATAGATCTCGACACCCAGCGCCTCGGCATGGGTGGCGAGCCAGCGACAGACATTGCCCAGCGAGACGATGTAATTGCCGTGATTGTTCATCAGCGGCGGCATGAACATGTTCGGCAAACGGATCGAGCCGGCCGGTCCGAGGAACAGGAACTGGTCGTCCTTTACCTGGGTCTTGAACGGATGATCGGTCTCCTCGCGCCAGTCCGGCAGCAGCTTGTCGATGCCGACCGGGTCGACCACGGCGCCAGACAGGATATGCGCGCCGACTTCCGAGCCCTTTTCCAAGACCACGACAGTGAGCTCGGGATTGACCTGTTTCAGGCGAATTGCCGCCGACAGGCCGGCAGGGCCGGCGCCGACGATGACCACGTCGAATTCCATGCTCTCGCGTTCGGGCAGTTCCAGTTGCTCGCTCATCGTCTCTCTCCGCTCGGCCGATCCCAGTCTTCGGCCTCTTCCTTGTCAAAACACAAGCGCCTTGTCGAGCCGCGATGCGACATGCCGTGGCTCGAAATAATGGCTTGGCGATATTCCCGGACAGAATATCTAACGCTTACGTTAACGTCAATGTTTCGTCCGAAGATCAACGCTCCGGAGCCGATCCGGCTTTGGCCAATTCGGCCCCTGCGCGGCTTGGTGATTGTCCCCGGCGCCGCTGCAAACTAAACATCGCCGGAAGGGGCTCGAACCGCGCGACGCCCGACGACACAGGATCTGCACGAATGCCCCAAAGACCAGGAACCCGGTTCACCGCGACGGAACTGCTGGAGAGGCTGGCCGGCCTTCATCCCGATCTCCTGATCCTTGGTCCGGCAGACCTGCAGGGCCGGCATCCGGGCGAACATGCCGAGAATTTAGCCGGCGGCGTGATGGCGCAGCCCGGTTCGACGGCGGCGGCAGCCGCTCTGGTTTCGTGGTGCGCCGCGCATGACGTCGCCATCGTGCCGCAGGGCGGGCTGACCGGTCTCGTCGGCGGCAATGTCAGTCATGCCGGCGAGGTGATCCTCTCCTCTGCCCGACTGAACCGGATCGTCGCCATCCATCCGGAGGAAATGACGGTCGTGGTGGAGGCCGGCGTGCCGCTCGAGACGCTGCAGCAGGCGATCGCCGCCCATGGGCTGACCACCGGCATCGACCTCGGCTCGCGCGGTTCGGCCACGATCGGCGGCATGGTCTCGACCAATGCCGGCGGCATTCTCGCCTTCCGCAACGGCGTGATGCGCCACCAGGTCCTCGGCCTCGAGGCGGTGCTGCCGTCCGGCGCCGTGTTTTCCGACCTCACCCGCGTGGTGAAAGTCTCGGCCGGACCGGACCTCAAGCACCTGTTCATCGGCGGCGAAGGCGCCTTCGGTTTTGTCACCCAGGTGGTGCTGAAGCTGGAGCCGCAGCGGCCCGCCCGCGCCACCGCCTTTCTCGGCGTGGCCGATGCGGCCGCAGCACTTGCCGTCATCCGGCATTTCCGCAGCCTCTCCTCCGTGACGCTCGAAGGCGCGGAAATGATGTGGCCGCGCTATATCCGCGACGGCGCGGCGCTCAAGGGTTTCGATCTCTCCTGGCTGGAAGACGGCGCCGCGGCCCTGCTGATCGAGGTCTCGGCGGAAACGGTCGAGGCGGCGACGGCAGCCCTGGAACAGGGACTTGAAACGCTCTGGGAGCCGGCCGGCCTCAAGGGCGGCGTGATCGCCCAGTCGCTCGACCAGGCGAAAAAGTTCTGGGACATTCGCGAGGATTCAGGCTTCTACTATCCGGCGATCCCGCACGCCCCTTCCTTCGACATCTCGGTGCCGCCGACCTATCTCGACGCCTATGTCGCCGGCCTCGACTCCCGGCTGAAGGCGATCGATCCGAGCTTTGAGGCCTATGTCTACGGCCATGTCGCCGACGGCAACCTGCATCTCACTCTGATCAAGCCAGGCCCGTTGCCTGTGGACGAACTTCTGGCCGTGGAAAACGCCATCTACACCGGCATCGTCGAGGCCGGCGGCTCGTTTTCCGCCGAACACGGCGTCGGCACCGAAAAACGCCACGCTTACGAGACCTTCGCCTCGCCGGAAAAGCAGGCGCTGGCGCGGACGATCAAGCAGGCGATTGATCCGAAAGGGATCCTCAATCCGGGCAAGGTGCCGTTCTGACTTTGCATGCGGAACTGGCCGTTCCGAGAAAATAGCTGTCCTTTACGCGTTGGCGCGGCTGGTCGTCGTCTGGCAATCATGGGTTTCGGGAAGATATGCCGTTAGCACTTCCCCTCATTGAAGCGAGACACCGAAAGGACTGCCCATGCTCGTCGCCCATGTGCGCTTCCGCGTATCCGAAGACGACCGCCAGCAGGCGCTCGATATCCTGATGACGAACGCCCCCGCCATCCGCGCCACGAAAGGTTGCCTGGCCTTTGTTCCATTCCTCGATCCGACCGACCGGCAGGGTCTTGGCGTGCTGCACGAATGGCAAAGCGGTGAAGACTTTGCAGCCTATGTCGCCTCGCCCGCATTTGTCGAAACAGCCGCGATCCTGCGTCCCCTGATGACGGCGGCGCCGGTCAGCCGTCGCTTTGACGCGAGGCTGATCGAGACGGTAAACTGAACGCATGAGACCGGACGCCTATTGTTTTCACCAGAGTTTCGAGCCCGCCGGCCCCTCCGAATTCCGGATGGACCGGCACTATCTGCTCTATGCGATGGAAGGAACGATCCGGCTGGAAGCGAACGGCCGGCGCTGGACCCTGCCGCCAGCGCGCGCGGCACTGATTACGGCCGGCCATCCGATCACGATTTCGATCCTGTCCCGGCTGACCTGCGCATCGGTGCTCTATACGCACGCATTTGCACCCCCTCCACCGCAGGTTCTGTCGGTGTTCGATGTCTCGCCGCTGGCCCGCGAACTGATCGCCGAATGCCGCGAATGGGGTCTGGAAAGCGGCCCGCTGTCGCCCTATGCGCAGAGGATCTTCGAAACGCTGGTGGCCGTTTGCATGAGACTCGCCGAAACGCCGAGCCCTTGCGTGCTGCCGGCACCGGCGAGCCCCGCCCTTGCCCGGGCGCTGGCACTGACCGAGGAACTGGCTGACGGCACCCCCGTTTTTGCCGAAATCGCCAAGGCCACCGGCCAGTCTCCCCGCGCGCTCGCCCGCCGTTTCTCGACGGAGATGGGGATGACCTGGCGCGAGGCGCTTCGGCGCATCCGCCTGATCCGCGCGGTCGAGGCGCTGGCCTCCAGCGACGCGCCAATCACCGAGATCGCGCTTGGCGTCGGCTACAATTCTCTGTCGGCCTTCAATACAGCCTTCCGCGACTTGATGGGCAAGGGCCCGCGCGAGTACCGCGCGAGCTTCCGGGATTGACAAGACCCGCCGGGACCGCTCCTGCCGTCTGCCTGCCGCGCGGCGCTCGCACCACGACGGCGCCACAGGGTGTCCGAACCAGGCGACGCCCTCGCGCTTTTCCCTTCCCAAAGCTGCGGGCCACCCTATAACCTTCCCTCCGACACCGCTTGCGGCGGACACAAACACCAGGGAAGGAAACAGACATGGATCTCGGAATTTCGGGCAAGCGGGCGCTTGTGCTCGCCTCGTCGCGCGGGCTTGGGCTCGGCATTGCCAAGGCGCTCGCCGATGAGGGCGCGCATGTGCTCTTGTGCGGTCGCAGCGCCGACAAGCTGAAGGCCAATGCCGACGCCATCAATGCCGAAGGCCGCGGCAAGGCCGACTGGGTCGAGGCGGATCTGTCCGACGCCAATTTCGTCGACACCATGCTCGCCGCCGTCCATCACAAGCTCGGCGGCATCGACATCCTGGTCAACAATACCGGCGGCCCCACCCCGGGCACGGCCGAGGAGATGACGGCGGAAAAGCTCTACAATTTCTTCCAGTCGATGGTGGTGCGCGTCATCACGCTCACCAATGCACTCCTGCCGCTGATGCAGACGCAAGGCTTCGGCCGCATCCTCACCGTCGCCTCGTCCGGCGTCTTCGAGCCGATCCCCAACCTGGCGCTGTCCAACACGCTGCGCGCAGCTCTGGTCGGCTGGAACAAGACGCTTGCGACCGAGGTCGCCTCCTACGGCGTCACCGCCAACATGCTGCTGCCGGGCCGCATTCATACCGACCGGATCGATGAACTGGACGCCGCCAATGCCAAGAAGGCCGGCAAGACGGTCGACGAGGTGCGTGCCGCATCGGTAAAGTCGATCCCGGCCGGCCGTCTCGGCAAGGTCGAGGAATTTGCCGCCGCCGCCGCCTTCCTGTGCTCGGTGCCTGCCTCCTATGTCACGGGCACGATGATGCGGGTCGATGGCGGAGCGTCAAAGTCGATCTGAACGACGCCAGCACACCCGGCCGATGGAGCCCCGCGACACCCTGTGTTCGCGGGGTTTTTGCTTTATTAGCCCCCCAAGTATGAGCGGAGGGATTTCGCTGGTGTCCGGCTCAGACTCGACTATAGTGGGTGCGACAAATTGTTCCATGGGAGGAGAGACTATTGGGGCAGATTCGCCAATTATTCACCGTCGTCGGGGCCCTGACGCTGCTTGTCGGAATAGCCTGGGTGGCCCATGGTACCGGCCTGTTCCGCCTGCCCGGCACTGACTTCATGCCAAACGAAAGCGTGTGGACGATCAACGGCTTGCTGGTCGCAGCCTTCGGCCTGGTGGTCTTCGTCGGCGCCCGCTGGTTCCTGCGCCGGGAGCATTCGACGGCAAACTGACGGTCGTGCCCGGCCAGGTCGGACCTAGATTCACGGCCGCGCCGCCGGCGCGGTCGGTTGCGCTTCAGAAGGATCACGTGCCATGCCGATGCGACGCATCCTCACCCTGCTCGGCGCGCTCGCCGTGCTGATGGGCCTCATCTGGATGGGTCAGGGCAGCGGCTATTTTCCCTATCCCGCGTCCAGCTTCATGATCGACCAGAGCCCGTGGATCGCCTATGGCGCCGGCCTCGCCATTGTCGGCATGGTGCTGATCGCGATCGCGCGGCGCTCGGGGCGGTAGGTCGGTCGCAGTGACGGGAAGCGCGGCGTGCGGGGCCTCCTCTCCCTTGGTGGGAGAGGAAGCGATTTCGGCATCTTAGGCCGAAGGCGTAAGTGCCAGAAATCGCAGGTGAGGGGGAAACCAGGTGACCACCCCCTCTCTTGGAATTTTTAACACTTAGCTTTCAGCTAAGGTGTTGAAATTCCATTCTCCCCCACCAAGGGGGAGAAGAAGCCATCATCGCCTTACACCCCCTCCCCTTTAGGGGATAGGATACGAAACCACGAACTTGGCGAAAGCCACGTCCTGGGGTTTGTTAGTGAGGGGTGAGGAAACCCGCGTGATCACCCTCACCGCTCGCCCCTTGCCTTCCCCCTCCCCTTCATGGCAATAGGCGCCCTCTCCACTGCGGGCGCTCATAGCGCCCTGTTCATCTTCGGGCTCTGCCCGGCTTCACAACCGACAGACGACGAGGGAGCGCGGCGATGGCTCATGCGCTGGGGCTTGATTTCGGCACGACCAACACGGTGATGGCGCTTTCCGATAGCGTGGGGGCCGACAGCGCAGGCGCCGACCGTCCGGGGGCCACCCATTCGATCCGCTTTTCCTCGCCGGCGGGGACGAGCGACAGCATGCGCACGGCGCTGTCCTTCATGAAGGACCGCCAGCTTGGTGCCGGCGCGCTGAAGGTCGAGGCCGGACAGGCGGCAATCCGCGCCTTCATCGACAATCCGGGCGACTGCCGCTTCCTGCAGTCGATCAAGACCTTTGCCGCCTCGGCGCTGTTCCAGGGCACGCTGATCCATGCCCGGCGCTTCCAGTTCGAGGACCTGATGGAGGTCTTCCTCAGGCGCCTGGAAGCCTATGCCGGCGAGGGCTGGCCATCGGGGGCGAAACGCATCGTCGCCGGGCGCCCTGTGCATTTTGCCGGCGCGAGCCCCGATCCGCAGCTGGCGATCACCCGCTACAACGAGGCGCTTTCGCGCTTCGGCTTTCCCGAGATCCACTATGTCTACGAGCCGGTGGCGGCCGCCTTCTATTTCGCCCAGCACCTCAAGCAGGATGCGACCGTGCTGGTCGCCGACTTCGGCGGCGGCACCACCGACTATTCGCTGATCCGCTTCGAGACCAGCGCCGGCAAGCTATCCGCCACCCCGGTCGGCTATTCCGGCGTCGGCATTGCCGGCGACCAGTTCGACGCCCGCATCATCGAGCATCTGGTGGCGCCGGAAATCGGCAAGGGCAGCCAGTTCAAGAGCTTCGACAAGGTGCTCGACGTGCCGAGCAATTACTACACCTCGTTCTCGCGCTGGAACCAGCTCTCGGTGTTCAAGTCCTCGCGCGAATATGCCGACCTCAAATCGCTGGTGCGCCAGAGCCTCGAGCCGGACAAGCTCGAACTGTTCATCGATCTCGTCGAACATGACGAGGGCTATCCGCTCTACCAGGCGGTCTCAGCCACCAAGATGGCGCTGTCATCGGCCGACGAGGCGGAATTCCGCTTCGCGCCGCTCGGGCGGGCCGGGGAAAAGTCGGTGAAGCGCGCCGAATTCGAGGGCTGGATCGCCGAGGATCTGGCGCGCATCGAAGGGGCGCTCGACGAGGTTTTGACCACGACCAACACGCCGGGCACAATCGACAAGGTCTTCCTCACCGGCGGCACGTCGTTCGTTCCGGCCGTGCGCCGCATCTTCACCGACCGCTTCAACGCAAACCGCATCGAGACCGGCGGCGAACTCGTCTCGATCGCCCACGGCCTGGCGCTGATCGGCGAGCGTGACGACATAGCGCAATGGGTGGCATGAGACGAGATCGTCGCCATCCCTCCCAAACCCTCCCCACAAAGGGGAGGGCTTAACCCGCCGAGCGTGACATATCTCAGTCATCCCCGGTGACTATTGCCATCCGTGGCAACTATTGCTGAATCCCGGTGGCTAATTGCCGATCCCGGTGGCTGCTTCCAAAACCTGGCAGCGGGTCTTCTCCCCCCCTTGTAGGGAGATGGCCGGCAGGCCAGAGGGGGTTCTCTCCCCCCAGGTGGGGGAGAATGGAATTTCAACATCTTAGCGAAGCTAGGTGTTAGAAATTCCAAGAGAGGGAGTCGGTCGCCTCGTTTCCCCTTCACCTGCGATTTCTGACACTTGCGCCTTCGGCCCAAGATGCCGAAATCGCGTCCTCTCCCACCAGGGGAGAGGAGACCGCCGCATCCACCGGCCTGGCTTCGTCCCCTCATCCAGCCTGCGGGCCACCTTCTCCCCGACGGGGAGAAGCGGGTGCCCGCCGCGGCCCTTGCTGCCCCCTCGCATCCGTGGGAGCCGTCCGCCGCCACGCTTCCGGCCTCCTCGCCCCAGCGGGGAGAGGTCCGCCGAGCGTAGCGGAGGCGGGGTGAGGGGGAGCCCGGCGCGCCACGGCCGATGGGGCTGCGTTGCTCCGATTGCTCTCTCCCCTGCCCCGACCGCATGCACTGGCCCGGCTTCGCCCCCCTCATCCGGCCCTTCGGGCCACCTTCTCCCCGCTGGGGAGAAGAGGGTGTCCGCCGCGACGCTTCCGTCCACCCCGCAGGAAACAGTTTCCTTCCGCCGATCCCTGCACTAGAACGGGGACATGATCCTAGCCCGCGACATGACGCCCGCCGAACTGGCCGCCCTTCTGCATTTCCATGCGGATGCCGGCGTCGAATGGCTGGTGGAGGACGAGCCGGTCGACCGGGTCGCGGAATTTGCCGCCGAGCGCGCGGCGCGCAATGTCCGGGCACCGGCCGCCGTCGCCATGGCGCAAGCCCAGACCGTGCAGACGACCTCCGGCCGCACCCGGCCCGAGGCGCCGCCGCCGGTGCGAGGCCCCGCCCCGTCGGCCCTGCCGGCCATTCCCGACGAGCACGCCGTCACCGAGGCGCGCTTTGCCGCCGAAAGCGCCCGTTCGCTGGCCGAGCTGAAAACCGCGCTCGAGGGTTTCGCCGGCTGCAACCTGAAGACCAGCGCCCGCTCGACCATCTTTGCCGCCGGCGATCCGTCAAGCCGCATCATGGTGATCGGACCGATGCCGAGCGCCGACGACGACCGCGAGGGCGTCGCCTTTTCCGGCCGCGCCGGTCTCCTGCTCGACCGCATGCTGGGCGCCATCGGCCTCAAGCGCGAGGCGGTCCTGATCTCCACGGTGATCCCCTGGCGCCCGCCCGGCGACCGCGCCCCGTCCGTGCCCGAGGTGGCGATCTGCCGGCCGTTCATCGAGCGGCAGGTCGAACTGGCCGAGCCGAAGGCCGTGCTTTTGTTCGGCAACCTGACCGCCCGGTTCTTCTTCAACGAGACCGGCACGATCCACGCGCTGCGCGGCCAGTGGCGCGACATCGCCTGCGGCAATCATGCTGTTCCGGCAATCGCCACCCTGCATCCGCAGGAGCTGTTGACCGCGCCGGCCAGCAAGGCGCTCGCCTGGCGCGACCTGCAGGCCTTCGCCCACAGGCTCGCTGAGGGCTGAACGGCCCTTAGACGAAGTTCGTCCAAAAATTCGGCATTTGTGACATTCGTGCGACCGAACCATGCGTATTGCGCATGGCTGCAACGCGTCCGCGCGCGCTTGAATCGTTCATGCTGCACTGCGATATATTGAGTCGCTCATGGGGGGAGTCGCAAGACAAGGAACAAAGGTCATGACCGTTCGTGCCCGCCCCATGCACTGCAAGTTCGAGACGCTGCGCCTTGCCGCCGAGCCGCTGCGCAGCGGCCAGCCCTATCACCGCTTCGGCTCCGCCACCTGCGAACAACTGACCGCCCGGGTTTTTGCCCGCCGCGGCATGATCACGCGGCCGGCAACCATTTTCGCCGACTTCCGCGAGGCGTGACGCCGGCCCCGCGAGGGCTATCAGCCCTTGTGCGTCGCACAATGGAGGCGACGCCATAGCTCATCAAGCCGCTTCATACGTTCATCTTCTCGCCGTTTCCAGGCCATGTCGATAATGCAAAGGAAGACCACCATGACCACGATGTTCCATCCGCTCCGCAGCCTCAAGGCGGCCGTCAGCCAGATCGGAAGCGCCATCGATGCCTCGGAAGCCTATAGCCAGGCCGCTTCGGGACGCTCCAGGCGCACGGCGCGCGGCGAAAACGCCCTGGTCCGCCACATCCCGCTGTAACGGCTTACCGGGCGCAAGCGGCGGGACGGCTCAGCCGTCCACCTTCGCCAGCAATTGAACCGGGGCCTCGCGCGTCTCGGCGGGAGCCACCAGCCTCAAGGCATGGTCGAAGGCCTCGTCGATGATCGAGAACTTGATCGCCTGCCAGCCGCAATATTCTTCCAGCAGGTCGGCCATGAACCAGAGATGGGTCTTCTTGCCCTCGTCCTGCCATTGCAGCCCCCCGGCCTCGACGGCGCGGCGCAGCAGCCGTTGCAGATGGGTGCGCGACATCATGAAATGCTCAGCCATGGCGCGGGCATCGACCCGGCCGACGTCATAGCGCTCTGCCGCCGGATCGGTTGCCTCTATGCGCCGCACCAGTTCGTCCATCACCAGGCCGCCGGCCTCCGTCCACAGGAACATCGCCACGCGCGGCGGCGGTTCGCGCCAGCCGTCGTGCGCGAACGAGCGCCGGGCCGCTTGGGGCTGGATCAGCTTGAACAGTTCCGGGCGTGCCACCAGTGTCTCGGCCCGGCTTCCGCCGTCGACCCGATCGAGCGTCGCCAGATTGGCAAGGATCCAGCGCATCATCGCGGCCTGGGTCACTTCCGTCGCCTCGAAGCGGCGCGGCCGTCGCGTCGCCTCATCGGCAAGGCGGATGAAGCGATAGGAGAGAAGCTGGTCGAGGAAGTTGAGGACCGTGTTGCGGCTCGCGGCATTGGAGGCGGTAATCATGTCGCGCAGCCGCGACGCCGTCAGCCCCGATCCGGGCACGTCCGGATCATGTTCGATATGCAGCGCGAAGGCGCACTGGCTGAGCAGCCAGCGCTGGTGCGAGGAAAGCAGCCGCGCCAGACGCGGATTGCCGTCATATTCGCCCTGCAGGTCGCCCGCATAGACGCGCAGTGCCTCGCAAAAGGCGGGACTGGAGCGGAGATGGTCAGCCGAGAGCGCCAAGGCGTGCCCTCCCCTTCGCCTTGACGCATCGATCACGCATCAACCGTGGCCGGCTGTCGGCGCCCGGCCGCGCTGTGCGGTCCGGATGGGTCATTTCGCAGTCCAGGGTCATGAAATTCTACGTCGATCGGGTTGGGTTTGCTCTCGGCGGCGCCCGCTAGACTAGCCACAACCTTCCCCCTGTTTCAATCTTTATCGCCCTGACGCAAGAAAAGAAAAGCCGGAACGGTAAAACGGGACCGATCTTGTCGCCGCGGTCAGCCCTGCGGGGTCGCCGCCTTGCGCGCGGCGCGGCGCTCCAGGCCGAGCCGGTGTTCGCGGTAGATGATGAAGATCCCGGCCCCGACGACGATCGCCGCGCCGACCAGGGTGGTCAGGGTCGGCACCTCGTCGAACAACAGATAGGCGATGACCGAGCCGAGGATGATCGAGGTGTATTCGAACGGCGCCACGGTCGAGACGTCGGCATGGCGGTAACTCTCGGTCAACAGGATCTGGCCCAGCCCGCCGAAGAAACCGGCCAGCGCCATCAGCCCCAGCGCCTCCCAGCTCAGCACCTGCCAGCCGAAGAACCAGGTGACGGCCGAGAGCAGCGAGGCGGTGAGCGAGAAGAACAGGACGATGGTCGCAGTCTTTTCCTCCTGCACAAGCTGGCGCACCTGCAGCATGGCGGCCGCGCCGAGACCGGCCGAGACGAGCACGGCCAGCGCGCCGGTCGCCGCGGTCGAGCCGAAGCCCTGCTGGCTGAACAGCGTCAGCTTCGGCCAGGAAATGATCATCACCCCGATCAAGCCGACGAAGACCGCCGTCCAGCGATAGGCCCTGACCGTCTCGCCGAGAAAGAGGGCGGCAAAGACGACCGCCAGAAGCGGCATGGCATAGCCGATGGCGATCGCATCCGGCAGCGGCAGAAGCACCAGGCCGTAAAAGCCGACGCCCATGGCGGCGACGCCGATCAGGCCCCGCTTCAGGTGGCCCAACGGATTGCTGGTCTGGAAGGCGGACCGCAGTTCGCCGCGAAGCGCAAGATAGACCAGGATCGGCACGATGGCGAAGGCGGAGCGGTAGAAGGTAATCTGACCGGAGGGCATGCCGGAGCCCGCCAGCTTGATCGAGGCCTGCATGCCGACGAAGACGGTGACGGAGGCAATTTTCATCAATATGCCGCGAAGCGGATTTGTAGCGGCAACGGCCATCGGCGGAACTCGGTATCTGGGAGGCGGTGTCTGGGGGCGATGTCTGGGACGCGGGGAAGGGAGCGGAGGAAAGGAAGACGCCAGCGCTCGCGCGCTTGACAGAATCCTGTTTTGCCAGAGTGGCACTTCCAAGGCGCCCGGACAAGGCCATGTTGCGTAGGCAAACACTCAACCCCTGCCTGCAATATAGGCAATTGCACAAATAATGCCACCAGATACAACAAGCAAATCAGATTTATATACTTTTGGATTTATACATGATTAACCAATGTCAAGGATTATACTTCAAAGACCAATCCCTGTATTGCCTTCGCCCGCTCGGTCGTCTCTCGACCTCCGGACGCGCGATCAACTTGCCCGCGGTGAATCTCCGATGTCCGATCTCGCGCCGAAGCAGAAACCCGCCACCGTCGATGCGGCCACGCCGCGCTCCATGCGCGTCGTCACCGAGGGGATCGGCGTCGATCTCGAGCGGTTCAGCGCCGACAATACCCATGTCGTCCGGCAGATCCGGCTGCTTGCCATCAATGCGCTGATCGAGGCGGCGCGCGCAGGCGAGACCGGCAAAGGTTTTGCGGTCGTGGCCCACGAGGTGCAGCGCCTAGCCCAGGGTGCCGCCGAAATCGCCGCCCGTTTCCAGGAAAACGTGCTTGGCCGCATCGGGCTGGGCCGGGAGATGGCCGACGCCTTGGTCGGCGAGATGGAAGGCGTGCGGCTGACCGACCTTGCCCAGACGCTGGTGCAATTCATCGTCCGCAACCTGTTCGAGCGCACCGCCGATGTGCGCTGGTGGGCGACCGATCCGGCGCTCTGGCAGGCGCTTGGCGATCCGACCGCCGAGCGCCTCGCCTATGCCGCAGAGCGGCTCGGCGTGATCAACCGCTTCTATTCCGTCTATCTCGACCTGGTGATGACCGATTCGAGCGGCCGCGTCGTCGCCTCCGCCAATCCACGCTTCCAACGCGGCCTGAAAGACCGCAACCTTGCCGGCGATCCGTGGTTTGTCGCCGCAAAGAACTGCGCGAGCGGCGACGACTATATCGTCGACGAGGTCAAGCCCAGCTCGCTGCACGACAACCGCGACGTGCTGGTCTATGCCACCGGCATCCGCGAGGGCGGCCAGACCGACGGCCGGCTGGTCGGGACGCTCGGCGTCTATTTCGACTGGCAGGCGCAGGGCCAGGCGATCGTCGAGAAGGAGGCCAATCTGCCGCCGCAAGTGGCGGAGAAGACGGAAGTCCTGCTGCTGGACGGAGCGCTGCGGGTGATCGCCTCCAGCAACCCGGCGCGACGCTACACCCATTTCGCGCTCGCCAACCCGGATCAGGCCATGCGCGGCAGCTATTACGACCATTCCGGCTCGATCGTCGCCTTTGCCAGGACGCTCGGCTACGAGGATTATGACGGGCTCGGCTGGTACGGCGTCATCATCCAGCAGACCGAAAACGAAGATGCCATCCGCGCCCGGCTCGGCATCCGGTAGGCGCTTTGAACAAGGCTTCGGCAGGCGCGAAGTCGCTGCCACATGTCTTGGTTATTACTGCCAAGCGCGAGCACATATCCAGCAATGCGAATAGAATTGCTCAGGTCCGCGCCCTCGACAGAGACGGTTTATTTCTAGGCTTTTTAACAATCGTTCAGAAATGTGTGTCAGTATCTGCGACGAAATCACATCCTTGCAGGCGCATGTTCGGTTATCATGATCACGCAAGGCGGCTCACGGACGAGATCAGGATAGACAATGCGAACAGACACCGGCCGGATCATCCATCTGGCAGACTACCGCCCCACCGACTTCGTCCTGGAACGCGTGGATCTCACCTTCGAACTCGATCCGACCGAGACCAAGGTTGAGGCGCGTCTGATCTTCCACCGCCGCGAAGGTGCCGACCCCAATGCCCCGCTGGTGCTCGATGGGGACGAGCTGAAGATGACCGGCCTGCTGTTCGACCAGATCGAGCTTGCGCCCGAGCGTTATACCGAGACGCCCGACAGCCTGACGATCCGCGACCTGCCGGCAAGCGTCCCCTTCGAGATCACCATCACCACGCTGATCAATCCGGAGGCCAATACCCAGTTGATGGGCCTCTATCGCTCGAACGGCATCTACTGCACCCAGTGCGAGGCGGAAGGCTTCCGCCGCATCACTTTCTTCCCCGACCGCCCGGACGTGCTCGCCGTCTATACGGTCAACATCATCGCCGACAAGGCCGCCAACCCGCTGCTTTTATCCAACGGCAACTTCCTCGGCGGCGCCGGCTATGGCGAAGGCAAGCATTTCGCCGCCTGGTTCGACCCGCATCCGAAGCCGTCCTATCTGTTTGCCCTGGTCGCCGGCGATCTCGGCGTGGTCGAGGATACCTTCGTCACCATGTCGGAGCGCGAGGTGGCGCTGAAGATCTATGTCGAGCATGGCAAGGAGGCCCGCGCGGCCTATGCCATGGACGCGCTGAAGCGCTCGATGAAATGGGACCAGGAAGTGTTCGGCCGCGAATACGATCTCGACATCTTCATGATCGTCGCCGTCTCCGACTTCAACATGGGGGCGATGGAGAACAAGGGTCTCAACATCTTCAACGACAAATATGTGCTGGCCGACCCGGAGACCGCAACCGACCAGGACTATGCCAATATCGAGGCGATCATCGCCCACGAGTACTTCCACAACTGGACCGGCAACCGCATCACCTGCCGCGACTGGTTCCAGCTGTGCCTGAAGGAAGGCCTGACCGTCTATCGCGACCACGAATTCTCCGCCGACCAGCGCTCGCGCGCCGTCAAGCGAATCGCCGAGGTCCGGCACCTGCGCTCGGAGCAGTTCCCCGAGGATTCAGGTCCGCTCGCTCATCCGGTGCGTCCGACAAAGTATCGCGAAATCAACAATTTCTACACGACGACCGTCTACGAGAAGGGCTCGGAAGTCACCCGCATGATCGCGACCATTCTTGGTCGCGACGGGTTCAAGAAGGGCATGGACCTCTATTTCGAGCGCCATGACGGCGACGCCGCCACCGTCGAGGACTTCGTCAAGTGCTTCGAGGATGCGAGCGGTCGCGATCTCACCCAGTTCTCGCTCTGGTACCACCAGGCCGGCACGCCGCAGATCACCGTCTCGTCGTCCTACGACGCGAGCGCCAAGACCTTTTCGCTTTCGCTTGAGCAGATGGTTCCCGCGACCCCCGGCCAGACGGCCAAGGAGCCCATGCACATTCCGCTGAAGTTTACGCTGATCGGCGAAAACGGCGCGGAAGCACAACCGAGCGCGGTGAGCGGCGGCGAGGTCACCGGCGACGTCCTGCACCTCACCGAACGCAGCCAGACCTTCGTGTTCGCCGGCATCGGCGCGCGGCCGGTCGTTTCGCTCAACCGTGGCTTCTCCGCACCGGTGAACCTGCACTTTTCCCAGACCACCGACGACCTCGCCCATATTGCCCGCCATGACAGCGATCTCTTCGCCCGCTGGCAGGCGATCACCGATCTGGCCCTTCCCAACCTCACCGCCGCCGCCAAGGCAGCTGCGGGTGGCAAGCCGGTCGAATGCGACGCCTCGCTTTGCGATGCGCTGCTGGCGATTGCCTCGGACGACAGTCTCGAGCCGGCCTTCCGCGCCCAGGCTCTGGCGCTGCCGAGCGAATCCGACATTGCCCGCGAGCTCGGCGCCAACAACGACCCGGACGCCATCCACCAGGGTCGTCAGGCGATCCTGTCCGCGATCGCCACGGCCGGCGCTTCCACGTTCCGCAGCCTTTATGACGGGCTTGCCGCATCGACCCCGTTCAGCCCCGATGCCGCCGGTGCCGGTCGTCGAGCGCTGCGCAATGCCGCCCTCAGCTTCCTGGCGCTCAGCGACAACAGTCCGGCCGGCGCGGCGGAAGCCTATGCCAAGGCCGACAACATGACGGACCTGTCGCAGGCGCTGACCGTGCTCGCCCATCGCTTCCCGGATGCGACCGAGACCCATGCCGCGCTTTCATCCTTCGAGAGCCGTTTCGCCGCCAATGCGCTGGTGCTCGACAAGTGGTTCTCGATCCAGGCGACCATTCCGGGCGAAGGCGCACTCGACCGCGTGATGCGCCTGATGCAGAACCCGCATTTCACCGCGTCCAACCCGAACCGGGTGCGCGCGCTGATCGGCACTTTTGCCTTTGCCAACCCGACCGGCTTCAACCGGCCGGACGGCAAGGCCTATCACTTCTTCGCCGAAGAGATCCTGGCGATCGACAAGCGCAATCCGCAGCTTGCCGCCCGCCTGTTGACGGCCCTGCGCTCCTGGCGCCTGCTCGAGCCGGTGCGCGCCGATCAGGCCCGCGAGGCGCTGATGACCATCGAACGCGCGCCGTCGCTGTCGTCCGACGTCGCCGACATCGTCGAGCGGATGTTGAAGGGCTGACTTTTCTAAAATCACGTCCGGAATCGATGCTCACCGGTTCCGGACGCCATGCCACACCCCGGCAAGCCCATGCGTCGAGCGAGGTTCTCCGGCGGACGCGGCGTCAGCCGGAGCGCGACCCTCCGGCCCGGGGCGACCCGGCATCGCGCTCACGCGGCGGGCTCGGCTGTCCGACGTCCCGGTCTTCGACCGCTTCCTCGTCTTCGACCGTGTCGTCTTCGCTCCTATCCTCTTCCCCGTCCGGATTGTCGATATACCACTGCGCATCGAGCTCGGCGCTGTTGAGTAGATCCTCGTAGCACAGCGTCATTTCCCGATCGTCCGGGCTCCAGAAGGCATTGGCCTCGCCGCATTCGGTCGCCGTCAGCTTGATCCCGTCCTTGAGCTTGTAGCTGCCGGAAAAAGCCGCGGCGACCATTTCCATGACGCCCGCCGTCTTGATCAGCTCGCGGAAATGGGCGAGCCGCGGGTCCCTGGTCGGTGCATAGGTGATCTTGAACGCGGTCTTGTCGCCCTTGGCCGCCTCGTGCGGTCCGAGCACCTTTTCCCAGCTTCGCAGCAGGCTCTGGTATTCTACAAGGCATTCCTCGAAGCGGTAGTCGGGGTATTCGATGGATTGGGCGAAGTCGTGGAACCGTTTCTTGTCCTTGCCGACCATCAGGCACACGGTCGAATAGGCGCGCTGCTCGTCGAGACCGTGGCTGTCCCAGAACGCCATGTCCTCCTCGTCTTCCTTGGCGCCGGCAGTGAGGAACCAGACATTGGCCCAATCCTCGACCACGCTGTTGAAATCCTCGTCTTCCGCTTCCAACAGGAGCAGGACCGCCAACGCATCGACCGCGTCCTCCTCCTTGCCCAGTACGGGAAGCGAAAATTCCGAAATGAGCATGTGGCCCGCCTCGTGAAAGACGGTGGCGATGGCGTTGTTGAGGGCAAACTGGTCGGCTTCCGCGGCCTGTTCCGCGGTGATCTCGCCATAGAGTTCCGGCGGCTTCGGCTCGACGGCGAGGACGGGCCGAGCGCCCAGCAGCAAGGCCAGGACGGCAAGGGCCGTCGCGGCCCGCGACGGTGACCGGCGAAGTGGTGTCGAACCCATGTCGGAAACTCTCCTTCGGGCCCTGCCCGCATTGATCGGCGGCCCTATCGATAGGCGACGGAGGGGGATGTTTTCAATCAGATTCAAGCGTTTGGCACGGACTGCACAAAAAAAGCCGATTCGGATTAAGGGCTTAAGATTTTGTTCACCAAACCCGTCTGGACAAGGCGAATCACGGATGATTCATTGAGTCAGATTCGGGCGAGCGGCGGTTCGGATCACGCGAGGGATCGAGGCAGGGACAATGTCGAACGTGCGGCGGGCAACCGCAGCCGATGAGCGGTTGCGACTCAATTTTGCAGTCATTGTGGCATTTTTCAACCGCCTGCGCGATCGCATCGCGGGCATGAACAATCCCGACAAGGGGCCGTCCCGGTGGATCGAGACCGCATTGCGCCGGTCGATCCCGGTGCTCATCCTTGCCTTCCTGTGCGTCGTGGCGCTGGCGCGACTGGCCGGCATGATCAACGAGCACGGCCGCCTGGAAGACAATGTGCGCCAGACCACGGCGCTGGTCGCCACCACCGCGAGGGCCGCCCTTCTCGGGCATGAAGCGCTGTTTGTCACCGCCGACCGCGCGGCGGCGCAAGCCGCCCTGCAGGCCCTGCTGCCGAATGAACGCCTGGTGGGCCAGGCCTTCGTGCTGATGGTCGATCCGTCGGGCCGCATCTTCGCCTCGTCTTCGGCCGGTGCCGGCTATGTCGGCCTGCCGCTCGCCAATCTGCTGCCGCAGGTCGCCACGATCCACCGCTTCGCCGAGGGCGGCGGCATCGAGACCGACATTGGCGGAGAACGCCATTTCGCCGTGCTGACCCCGATCGGCACCGATGGCGCGCTCCTGCTCACCGCCCATTCGCTGCAGCCGGGCATGGCCTTCTTCCGCAGCGAGATCGCCCTCAACGTCACGCTGTTCGCCGGCATATCGCTGATCCTCAGCGTCATTCTCTACGCTTATTTCCAGCAGGTGAAGCGCGCCCGCGACGCCGACGAGATCTTCCTCGAAAGCAATATGCGGGTCGAGGCGGCCCTGTCGCGCGGCCGCTGCGGCCTTTGGGATTTCGACCTCGCCAACCGCAAGCTGTTCTGGTCGCGCTCGATGTACGAAATGCTGGGGCTTCCGCCGTCGAGCGAGGTGATGGCCTTTGCCGATGCGGCGCGTCTGATGCATCCGGACGACGGCAATCTCTTTGCGCTCGCCCGCGCCGTCGGCCGCGGCAAGTCGAAGCAGATCGACCAGATTTTCCGTATGCGCCATGCCCAGGGCCATTATGTCTGGATGCGGGCCCGCGCCCAGGTCATCTGCTCCCACAACGGCTGCATGCACGTCATCGGCATCGCCATGGACGTCACCGAGCAGCATCGCCTCGCCCAGCGCTATGCCGAGGCCGACCAGCGCCTTGCCGACGCGATCGAGTGCACGTCGGAAGCCTTCGTGCTGTGGGACAAGAACGACCGCCTGGTCATGTGCAACGGCCATTTCCAGCACGTCTACGGCCTGCCGGACAGCATCCTCGTGCCCGGTACCGAGCGCGCCGTGGTTCAGGCCGCCGCCCAGCGGCCGATCATCCAGCGCCGCGTCGCCGATCCCGACCAGAGCGGCTCGTCGCGCACCACCGAGGTGCAGCTCGCCGACGAACGCTGGCTGCAGATCAACGAGCGTCGCACCCGCGACGGAGGCCTCGTCTCCGTCGGCACCGACATCACCCTCTTGAAGCGCCACCAGGAGCGCCTGCGCGAACAGGAACGCCGGCTGATGGCCAATATCGGCGACCTCTCCTCGTCGCAGAGGAAGCTGGAGCTTCAGAAGGCCGCACTTTCGGTCGCCAATGCCAATTACCAGGCGGAGAAGGAGCGCGCCGAGGCCGCCAACAAGGCGAAATCGGAATTCCTCGCCAATATGAGCCACGAACTGCGCACGCCGCTCAATGCCATTCTCGGCTTCTCCGAGATCTTGCTCGCCGGCATGTTCGGGCCGATCGGCTCGCCGAAATATTCCGAATATGCCCGCGACATCCACGAGAGCGGCAAGCACCTGCTCAACGTCATCAACGATATTCTCGACATGTCGAAAATCGAGGCGGGGCAGATGAAGCTTCGCTGCGAGAATATCGACCTCGACGCGCTGATCGAAGAAAGCCTGCGCCTGACCGCCATTCCCGCCGAGGAGAAGAATGTCCGCATCGAACAGCGCATCACGTCCGGGCTTTCCATGACCGCCGACCGGCGCTCGATGAAACAGATCCTGCTCAACATCCTGTCGAATGCCGTCAAGTTCACCGAGCCGGGCGGGCGGGTCGCCGTTCGCGCCCGCAAGATCGGCGATCAGTTGGCGATCACCATCGCCGATACCGGCATCGGCATTCCCAAGTCAGCGCTTGGCAAGATCGGCCAGCCCTTCGAGCAGGTGCAGAGCCAGTATGCCAAGAGCAATGGCGGCTCGGGCCTTGGCCTTGCCATCTCCCGCTCGCTGGTCAACCTGCATGGCGGCAACCTTCGGATCCGCTCCTGCGAGGGCAAGGGGACCGTGGTTTCGGTCCGCATCCCGGACGTCCTGGTGATCGAGACGGCCCGCAAGCGGGCGTGAGAATAGAGCGGGATTGCCCAGGATGCGTCCCGACACCGTTCAGGCCCTGCCCCTCGGGCGGGCAAAGTCTGGAACCTTGAAGCGCCTTCGATAGGCGCCGGGCGTCAGGCCCGTCAGACGCTTGAAGAGCCGGCGAAAGAAGGCCGGTTCCTCATAACCGACCTGCCAACTGATCTCGTCCACCGGAGCCTCGGTCCGTTCCAGCCGGCGTTTGGCATCCTCCACCCTCAGTCGCTGCACATAGGCAAGCGGCGCGAGGCCCGTGGCAGTGGTGAAACGCCGCTTGAAGGTGCGTTCCGACAGACCGGTCAGCCGGACCATCTCGCCGAGGGGATCGACGACCGAGAAATGCGTGGCGAGCCAATCCTGCGCGACACTGATCACCTGGTCGCCATGATCCATTCGCCCCGCAAAGACCATATAGGGCGCAAGTCCGTCCTGGTGCCATTGCAGGGCGAAGAAGCGTGCGACCGCCTGGGCAGCCGTCGCTCCGGCATGGCGGCCGATCAGGTAGAGCGCCAGGTCGTGCCACGTCATGGAAGCACCCGAGGTAATCAGTTCATCCCGCTCGCCGGCCACGACCAGCACCTTCTCCGGATGTACGCGCACCTCGGGGAACGCGGCAGAGAAGGCCTTGGCGTAGTCGAAATGCACCGTGGCATCGACGCCGTCGAAGAGCCCGGTCTCTGCCAGCAGGAATAAGCCGGAGCAGGCCGAGCACAAGAGCGCCCCGCGGCGATGCATGGCGCGCAGCCATTCGACCAGTTCCGGGTGTCGCCCCTTCGCCCAGCCGCCGGGGCCCACGACGACGGAGGGCACGATGACGATATCCGTGGTGGCAAGCTCGGCAATGCTGCGCTGGACGGTGATCGGCACGCGGCTCGCAAGTTGCAGCGGGCCTGTTTGGAGGCCGACGATCTCGACCCGGAACGGCGGTGCCTGGTCCGGAGCACGTCCCGGTGTCGGCAGGATGGCGAAGGCGCTCATCACGTCGAACATGCCGGTAAGCGTCGATATCCCGGCCTCCGGATTGGCGACAAGGCTCACATGCAGCGGCGCATATCCCGTCTGGTCAGGCTCAACCGGCATCTCCCCTCCTCCCGGATGCTGAGCGGCAAAGATAACCCGGATGGCCTTACCGTGCCATCGGGGCAAATCCGTTTCGCCCGTATCCTCATGGCGCAAACGACCCGATTGTGGACAATCCCGCTCTCCCGTCTCCCCGCGCCGCCT
Organism: Ciceribacter sp. T2.26MG-112.2; assembly: GCF_900492205.1. Classification (GTDB taxonomy): domain Bacteria; phylum Pseudomonadota; class Alphaproteobacteria; order Rhizobiales; family Rhizobiaceae; genus Allorhizobium; species Allorhizobium naphthalenivorans_A. Next base: position 49,729 of record NZ_UEYQ01000003.1, on the reverse strand, counting down.
GCGATCCTCAGCCTCGGATCCCCGCAGGTTTCAAGGAATGGAGAGAAGAAATGGACCACATCCACAAGAAAGCAATCGACCCGGCCAAGCTCGATGCCGTCATCGGCCGCGCGGTCGCCGATCTCTCGGCCGGCTATGGCGGCGTGATGGTCAGCCTCGGCAACCGTCTCGGCCTCTACAAGGCGCTGGCCGAGACCGGCCCGCTCACCTCGCGCGAGCTGGCAAGCCGCACGGGCTGCGCCGAGCGCTATGTGCGCGAATGGCTGGGCTCGCAGGTCGCCGGCGCCTATGCCACCTACCATGCCATCAGCGACACCTACGAGCTGACGCCGGAACAGGCCTTCGTGTTCGCCAACGAGGAAAGCCCCGTCTTCATTCCCAATGCCTGGGCGATCCCCGCCTCGATGTGGGCGGACGAGATGAAGGCGGTCGAGGCCTTTCGCACCGGCAAGGGCATTCCCTGGGGCGATCATGACGGGCGTCTGCAATGCGGCATCGCCGCCTTCTACGGCAATGCCTACAAGGCGAGCCTGGTGCCGGAATGGCTGCCGGCGCTGACCGGCGTGGTCGACAAGCTGAAGGCCGGCGCGCTGGTCGCCGATATCGGCTGCGGCTATGGCCATTCGACCGTGCAGATGGCCGAGGCCTTCCCCGCCTCGACCTTCCGCGGCTTCGACACCCATGGCGAATCCGTCATCGCGGCCCGCAAGGTCGCCGCCGAGGCGGGCGTTGCCAACCGCGTCTCCTTCGAGACCGCAAGCGCGAGCACCTATCCCGGCACCGGCTACGACCTGATCTGCTTTTTCGATTGCCTGCACGACATGGGCGATCCGATCGCAGCGGCGGAACACGCCGCGAAGGCGATAGCACCCGACGGAACCGTGATGCTGGTCGAACCCTTCGCCAATGACCGGGTCGAGGACAATGTCTCGCCGATCGCGCGGATGTATTATGCCGCCTCGACGACGATCTGCTGCGCCCATGCGATCTCCGACGGCGGCCGACTGGTGCTCGGCGCGCAGGCCGGCGAGGCTCGCCTCGCCGACGTTTTCCGCAAGGCCGGCTTCACCCGCTTCCGCCGCGCGCTTGCAACGCCGTTCAACCTGGTGCTGGAGGCGAAGCTGTAGGACGCAGCCCGGACAGAGACCTGCCTTCCTGGCCCCAGTTCCATCGCCCTGGCGATGCGCCCGGTCCCGGCCCCGCCGCTATCTCCCCGACATGCGGCAGGTCCGGGACCGGGCAGGAGCGTCCTGCGCTCATTGCAAGGACGAAGCCGCTTTCAAGATCGTCTCCGATACGAAGGGCACGGACGATCTGCCGTCCGCGTCTCCGCCCCGCCCCCCTACCCCTTCACCACGCCTTGAAACACCTTGCGCACCGCCTTCGACAACCTTTTCACCTCAGCCTCCAGCGCCTTCAGGTCCGGGCTGTCGCCGGCACGGCAGACGAGGTCGACGAGGCCGGCCGGAACCGTTGCGGGATCGAACCCGCCGTCGACGCAAAGCCGGATCACCTGCGACAGCTCGGTATAAAGCCTCAACGCCACCAGGCAGAGATCGAGGTCGTTCGGATCCATCAGGTCGGCACCGAGCCGCTTCAGCGCTTCGGCTGTCGATAGCCCGTCCACCTCGGCGGCGACGCCGCGCCCGCGGGCGATCAGCGCCAGATGCTGGGCGATGAATTCGATGTCGATCAGCCCGCCGGGAATGAGCTTCAGGTCCCAGATGTCCTTCGGAGGCTTCTCCTTGTCGATCATCGCCCGCATTTCGGCGACGTCGGCGGCGGTCTTGGCCTCCTCGCGCGGCTTGGCGAGCACGGCCGAAATCACCGCCCGGGTGGCGTCCTTCAGTTCCTCGTCACCGGCAATTAAGCGGGCACGGGTGAGCGCCATGTGCTCCCAGGTCCAGGCCTCCTCGAACTGGTATTTCTCAAAGGCTCTGAGCCGGGTCGCCACCGGCCCCTTGTTGCCGGAGGGACGAAGCCGCATGTCGACCTCGTAGAGCACGCCCTCCGCCGTCGGCGCCGAGAGCGCCGCGATCAGCCGCTGGGTGAGCCGCGTATAGTAGCGCACCGGATCGAGCGGTTTTGCCCCGTCGGACTCGCCCGCCTCGTCGGCATGCTCGTAGAGCAGGATCAGGTCGACGTCGGAGCCGGCGGTGAGTTCGAAGGAACCCAGCTTGCCCATGCCGGCCAGCGCCACCTTGCCGCCGGCAATCCTGCCGTGCACGGTTTCCATCTCGGCGACCACGGCCTTGAGCGCCTCCTCGATGATCAGGCCGGCAAGGTCGGTAAAGGCATGACCGGCCTGCGCGCCGCCGATCGTGCCGGTCAGAAGCCTAATGCCGATCAGGAAGCGCTGCTCGGCGGCGAAGATGCGCAACCGGTCGAGGATTTCCTCGTAATGGCGGCTGCCCTGGAGGAACGAGGCCAGCCGCTTCGCCAGATAATCGCGCGTCGGCAGTTCGACCATCAGGCCCGGATCGAGCATGCCGTCGAAGACATGCGGCCGCCGGGCAATGATCTCGGCCAGACGCGGCGCGGACGACATGATGTTGACGATCAGGTCGAGCAGGGCCGGATTGCTGGTCAGCAGCGAAAACAGCTGGATGCCGGCCGGCAGGCCCGAAATGAAGCTGTCGAAGCGCAGCAGCGCCTCGTTGGCCCGCCGGCTCTCGCCAAACGTCTTCAGGAGCTGCGGCGTGAGTTCCGTCAGCCGCTCGCGGGCTTCGACCGATTGCGTGGCGCGATAGCGGCCATAATGCCAGGTGCGGATGACGCGGGAAATGTCCTCAGGCCGCTCGAAGCCCAGCCCCTTCAACGTCTTCAGCGTATCGGGATCGTCCTTCTGGCCGGTGAAGACCAGGTTGCCCGAGGCCGAGGACAGGACCTCCTCCTGCTCGAACAGCCGCGCATAGCGCTTCTCCACCGTCTTCAGCACGCTTTCCAGCCGGGCGGAAAAGCTCGTCGTGTCGCCAAAGCCTGCCATATAGGCAATGCGGCGAAGCTCGGTCTCTGTTTCAGGCAGGAGATGGGTCTGCTCGTCATGCACCATCTGGATGCGGTGCTCGATATCGCGCAGGAACCAGTAGGCCTCGATCAGTTCGTCGCGGGTGGCGGCGTCGATCCAGCGGGCGGCGGTAAGCGCATGCAGCGCGGCTTCGGTCGGTCTCAGCCGCAGGTCCGGCATCCGCCCGCCGGCGATCAACTGCTGGGTCTGCGCGAAGAACTCGATCTCGCGGATGCCGCCGCGGCCGAGCTTGACATTGTGCCCCTTCACCGCGATCGCGCCGTGCCCCTTGTGCACGTGGATCTGCCGCTTGATCGAATGAATGTCGGCGATCGCCGCATAATCGAGATATTTGCGGAAGACGAAGGGCACGAGTTCGCGCAGGAAATTCTGCCCCGCCTTCAGGTCGCCGCCCACGGGCCGCGCCTTGATATAGGCGGCGCGCTCCCAGTTCTGCCCCCTGCCCTCGTAGTAGAGCAACGCCGCCTCGACCGGTACGGCGAGCGGCGTCGAGCCCGGATCGGGACGCAGCCTCAGGTCGGTGCGGAAGACATAGCCGTCACCGGTGCGGTCCTGCAGGATGCGCACGAGCCGCCGCATCATTCGGCCATAGGTTTCCGTCGCATCCTCGGGCGAGACAAGAATGCCGGCTTCCGCCTCGAAGAAGACGACGAGGTCGATGTCGGAGGAATAGTTGAGCTCGCAAGCGCCGAGCTTGCCCATGCCGAGCACGATCAGCCCGCTGCCGAGCGAGGGCGCCTGCCGGTCGACGAGTTTGAGCTTGCCCGTGTCTTCGCCGACGATCAGCAGGTGATCGATCGCGGATGCGACGCAGGCGTCCGCCATCGCCGACAGCCATCGCGTCGTGTCGCGGGCGGTAAAGATACGGGCGAGATCGGCGAGCGCGGTGATGAAGGAGAGCTTGCGCTTGGCGGTCCTCAGCCGCGTCATCACCTGCGCTTCCGTGGCGACCGCCACACCGTCTTCGCCGCGCCAGGCATTGCGGGCATCGGCGACCAGGCTTTCCAGCAGCGGTTCGAGCGGTTCTTCCAGCGCCAGCGCCAGCGTCGCCGGGTCGAGCATGGCCATGTCGCGCAGATAGGGCGAAAGAGACAGCGCCGAGGTCACGAAGGCCCTGAGCGGTCCATCACGGGCCAGCAGTTCGGCGATCGCCGGCTGCTGCTTGGCGGCATCTTTCAGCAGAGAGACAACCGATTTCTGTTCCGTCTGGTTGAGCGGACGGATCACCCCGTCCGCGACCTCGGCCAGCCTTTTCGTCGTCGTCTCGTTCATCGCCAGCCTCCCCGCACGCGCCGTCTGCAAGATCGTTCTTAGCGAATCTCGCCGCCCGTTGGAAAGTTAGGCCTTATGCCCGGCAAAGGCCATGCTCGCGATCAGCGTCCGATCCGCCATGCCCTGCGTCAATTTGTTTGTTGAAGAACAAACTCATATTTCGGTAGGTCTATACAAACAGAGCGCGGAGTGCGCGTCCGTCAAGGTGGCGACGTCCTTTCGCCAGTTGGGAATGATACGCATTTGCATTGTCATCTGGTGCGGAACCCGCTCCGCAATGCCGAAACGCCGTGGAGAACACAATGACGACAGCATCGCTTTCCTATCCGCTGGCCATGGCGCGCCCCGGCGAGAAAGTCAGGATCGTCGGGCTCGGCGGCGGACGAAACCTCGACCGCCGCCTGAGCGACCTTGGCCTCGCCGTCGGCAGCGCCATCCGCGTGGTGCAAAACCAGATGACCGGGCCGATGATCGTCGCCGTGCATGAAAGCCGGGTCGGGCTCGGCATGGGCATGGCGCAGAAGATGACCGTCGAACCCCTGGGCGAGTGACCATCATGACCCTGCTCAACGAACTGCCGATCGGCGCGACTGCCCGTGTCACCGGTTATAGCGACCGGAATGACCCGTCACGGCGCCGCCTTTTGTCGATGGGTCTCACGCCGGGCGCCGTCGTCACCGTCACGCGGCGGGCGCCGCTCGGCGATCCGGTGGAACTGACGCTGCGCGGCACGGCGCTTTGCCTGCGTCGCGAAGAGGCGCGGATCGTCACCGTCGAGCCGCTCACTGAAACCCTTCCCGCCTAGCCCCTGGGCTCCCCGCACCAACATCGCGGAAGCAAACGATGAAACAGATCACCGTCGCCGTCGTCGGCAATCCCAATTGCGGCAAGACCACTCTTTTCAATGCGCTCACCGGCTCGCGCCAGAAGGTCGGCAACTGGCCGGGCGTAACGGTGGAGAAGAAGACCGGCACCATGCTGCTCGACGGCGTGCCGGCGACGCTGGTCGATCTGCCCGGCACCTATTCGCTCGGCTCGCTCGAAACCTCGCTCGACGAGCGCATTGCCCTCGATTACGCCGTCTCCGGCGCCGCCGACGTCCTGGTCAATATCGTCGACGCCTCCAATCTGGAGCGCCATCTTTTCCTGACGACCCAGCTTCTCGAAATGCGCGTACCGATGCTGGTCGTCCTCAACATGATGGACGTCGCCCGACAGAACGGGGTCGAGATCGACATCGACGCGCTGGCCGCCCATCTGGGCTGTCCGGTCGTGCCGGTCATCGCCGCCAAGGGCACCGGCCTTGACGCCATGAAACGCGCCATTGCCGAGGTCGCCGCATCGCGGGCCGTGCCGCATGCCTTCTGCCGCTATGACGTGGCGGTCGAAAGGACGATCGAAAGCTTCATCGACCGGATGCCGGAAAACGCCGCCGACAGACGCTGGCAGTTGGTGCAGATCTTCGACGGCGACCGCAGCCGGCTTGCCGCCCTGCCCCCGGCCCTCGTCGCCGACATCGACGCCGCCATGGCCGCGCTGGAGGACGAATGCGGCGAGGATCTCGACATCCTGATCGCCGACCGCCGCTATGCCTTCGCCGGCAAGGCAGTCGCCGCTTCCGTCGAGCGCCCGCGCGAGGCCTCGCAATCGCTGACCGACCGCATCGACCGGATCGTGCTGCACCGCGTGCTCGGCATCCCGATCTTCCTTGCCGTCATGTATCTGATGTTCATGTGGACCATCAATGTCGGCTCGGCCTTCATCGACTTCTTCGACCTTGGCGTCGGCGCGGTCCTGGTCGACGGGCTCGGCCATGCCATGCGTTCGGCCGGTTCGCCGGAATGGCTGGCGGTCCTGGTCGCCGACGGCATCGGCGGCGGCATCCAGACGGTCGCCACCTTCATTCCGGTCATCGCCTTCCTCTACATCTTCCTGTCCATCCTCGAGGACAGTGGTTACCTCGCCCGCGCCGCCTTCGTCATGGACCGCTTCATGCGCATGGCCGGGCTGCCGGGCAAGGCCTTCGTGCCGCTGATCGTCGGCTTCGGCTGCAATGTGCCGGCGATCATGGGCACCCGCACGCTGGACAATGACAGCGACCGCAAGACGGCGATCATGATGGCGCCCTTCATGTCCTGCGGTGCGCGGCTTCCCGTCTATGCGCTGTTTGCCGCCGCCTTCTTCCCGACCAACGGCCAGAACCTCGTCTTCGGCCTCTATATCACCGGCATCGCGGTTGCGATCATGACCGGCTACATCATGAAGATGACGATCACCCGGGGTCATGTCTCGCCGCTGGTGATGGAACTGCCGCCCTATCACCTGCCGACCTTCCGAAATGTCGCGCTCCACACCTGGGAGCGGCTGAAAGGTTTCGTCCTGCGCGCCGGGCGCGTCATCGTGCTGATGGTCGCCTTCCTTTCCATCCTCAACGCCATGGATACGAGCGGCAATTTCGGACATGCTGAGAGCGATTCCTCGATCCTCGCCTTCGCCAGTCGCACCGCTGCTCCCGTCTTTGCCCCTATGGGCCTCGACGAACGCAACTGGCCGGCGATCGTCGGCATCGTCACCGGCGTCTTCGCCAAGGAAGCCGTCGTCGGCACGCTCGATTCCCTCTACGGCGCCCTGGCAAGGGATGCCGCGAGCGAGGCCCTGGAAGAGCCCCGCACGACGCTCGAGATCATCGAGAGCGGCCTCAGAGACGCCGTCGCCTCCGTTCCCGCCAATCTTGCGGATCTCGCCGGAAAGATCACCGATCCGCTCGGCCTCTCCATCGGCGACGTCACCTCGCCCGATGCCGCAGCCGCCGAGCTGGCGGTCGAGCGGGCGACCTTCGCCGAGATGCAGGCGCGCTTTGCGGGCAGCGCCGGCGCCTTCGCCTACATGCTGTTCATCCTGCTCTATACACCGTGCGTCGCGGCAACCGGCGCGATCTACCGCGAGGCCGGCGCGCGCTGGATGACGGCCGCCCTCGCCTGGACGACCGGCATCGCCTATGGCGCCTCGATCATGGCCTACCAGATTGCGACCTTTTCCGAGGCACCGGCGCACGCGGCCGGCTGGATCGCCGGCGTGCTCGCCGCTTTCGCCCTCACCATCGTCGCCTTGAGGCACAATTCGGCGCGACACCACCGCTCGATCGCGTTGGCAAAGGCGGGAGGCCGCTGATGGCAAGCCTGATCGAACTGCGCAATATCCTGCGCCGCGATGAGCGCGCCTCCCTGCTCAGCCTTTCCTTGGAAAGCCACAGCGAACTCGGCGCGGTCGAGGCCATGATGCGGGTTTGGGAACAGAAGGGCCGCGTGCGGCGCTCAGCTCCGGCGGCAGACGCCTGCGGCGGATGCGGCGGATGCACGAAAGGTTGTCCGCCCGCCCAGATCGTCTTCGAATGGCTCGGAGATTGAGGGAGCCGGATCAAGGGCGCGACGCCGTCTCGCGCTGGCGCTCAGGCCCTCTGTCCGGGAAAGACCATGCTCGCGGTCAGGCCGCGCGCGGCGCCGCCATCCGGGTTCGTGTCGGAAAGCTCCAGCCTGCCCCCATGCAGTGCCATGATCGCCTCGACCAGCGACAGACCGAGCCCGGTGCCGGGCTTGCTGCGGCTGGCGTCGAGACGGACGAAGCGCTTCACCACCGCCTCGCGCTTGTCCGCGTCGATGCCGGGGCCGTTGTCGGCGACCGATAGTTGAAGCGCACCGCCCGCCTTGCCGACTGTCACGACGATCTTTCGCTCGCCTTCGGCTGTCGCACCGTATTTGATGGCGTTGTCGATCAGGTTGGAAAGCGCCTGGCCCACCAGTTCGCGGTTGCCCCTGACCGACAGGCCGGGCGCGATCCGCGTTTCCAGTTCCAGCCCCGCCTCCTCTGCCACCGGTTCGTAAAGTTCGGCGCTGTCGGCGGCGATGGCCGAAAGGTCGATGTCGGACAGTTCGGCGGCGATCGATCCCGCCTCGACGCGGGAGATCATCAAGAGCGCGTTGAAGGTGCGGATCAACTGGTCGGATTCGGTTATGATGCCTTCGAGTGCTGCGCGCCGCGCCGTCTCGTCGATTTCCGCCAGCGCATCGGATGCCTTGTTGCGCAGGCGCGTCAGCGGCGTCTTCAGGTCATGGGCAATATTGTCGGACACCTGGCGCAGCCCCTCGTTCAGCCTCTCGATCCGCCCGAGCATCTCGTTGAGCGAGGAGGACAGCCGGTCGAACTCGTCGCCGGAACCGGACACCGGAAGACGCTGCGACAGGTCGCCCGCCATGATCTTGTGGCTCGCCGCCGAAACCCGGTCGATGCGTTTCAGCGCATTGCGGCCGATGGCGAACCAGATGATGACGGCGCCCAGCCCCATGATGGCGAGCGCCACCATGAGCGCCTGGCGCACCAGCAGACGCAGCTTGCTCGGCTCGCCGAGGTCGCGCCCGACCAGCACCCTGAGCTTGTTGTCGAGGAAGAAGACATGGCCCGCCGCCACGTGCCGCTGCACGTCGCCGCTCTCGTTGTAGCGCTCGTAGCGGAACGGATGGTCGGTCCAGCCCTCGTGGTCGAACAGGCCGGGCTCCACCGAGGCGACGTTGCCGGCGAGGATTTCCCCGTTCGGACCGGCGATGACGTAGAGATTGGCGCCGGGCTGGCGGGCGCGCCGCTCCATCATGCCGAGCAGGCGGTTGATGCCGCCGCGCTCGAAGGCGGTCTCGATCTCCTTGACCTCCTCGTTGAGCGTCTCGCGCGTTTGGACATAGAGGATGCGCTCCGACATCGCCGTCACATAAATGACCAGCAGTGCCGCACAGAGGGCGAACAGCGCGATATAGAGTGCCGACAGCCGAACCGCGGTCGACTTGAACAGGAGCTTGGCGCGGGCGTTCATGGCAGGCTCAGGCCTCGTCCTTGATCATGTAGCCCGCACCCCGCACCGTCTTCAGAAGCGGCTTGTCGAAATCCTTCTCGATCTTCGAGCGCAGCCGCGAGACATGCACGTCGATGACATTGGTCTGCGGGTCGAAGTGATAGTCCCAGACGTTTTCGAGCAGCATGGTGCGGGTCACCACCTGGCCGGCATTCTTCATCAGATATTCGAGCAGCCGGTATTCGCGCGGCTGCAAGGGGATCTCCTTGCCGGCGCGGCGCACCTCGTGCGACAGACGGTCGAGTTCCAGGTCGCCGACCCGATAGACCATGTCCTGTTCGGGCTTGCCCTTGCGCCGGCCCAGCACCTCGACGCGGGCCAGAAGCTCGGAAAAGGCATAGGGCTTGGGCAGGTAGTCGTCGCCGCCGGCGCGAAGGCCGGTGACCCGGTCGTCCACCTGGCCGAGCGCCGAGAGAATCAACACCGGCGTATCGACGCCGCGTTTCCTCAATTCGCTGATGACGGAAAGCCCGTCGCGACGCGGCAGCATGCGGTCGACGACCATCACGTCATAACCGTTCTCTGAGCCCATGAAGAGGCCGCTTTCCCCGTCGCTGGCGTGATCGGCGACAATGCCCGCCTCGCGAAAGGCCTTGGTGATATAGGCGGCGGCTTCGAGATCGTCTTCGATGACAAGTATTTTCATGCGCGCGACATTACCGCCTGCTGTGGTCGTGGCACAACCGGAATCGCCCGGCTGCGGCCCTTGGCCCTGCCCGGTGTTCATGATGGACGTCCTTCTCGGCAAAAGAAAAAGGGCGCCGCGTCGACTAAGACTGCGGCGCCCTTGGATCAGGTCGGTTTAGCGCCATCAGCCCTGTTGGATCGGCAGGGCGACGAAGCGGCTGCCGTTCTCGGATTCGATCTGGAACAGCGCCTTGGTGCGGCCGTCCTTCTTCGCCTGTTCGAGCACCTTCAGAACATCGTCGGCGGTGGCCACCGACTGGTTGTTGACCGAGGTGATCTTCTCGCCGGCCTTCATGCCCTTGTCGGCGGCGTCCGAGTCCGGATCGACGTCGACGATGGTCAGGCCCTTGCCGTCCTCGGCCGGGGTAACGGAGAGACCCATGCCGGCCAGCGCCTGTTCGGTCGCCGGAGCCTGGGGCTCGCCGTTCTGGCTTTCGGGTCCGGCCAGCGCCTGCTCGCTCGGCAATTGTCCAAGCTCGACCTTGAGGCTCGACGCCTCGCCTTCGCGCCAGATCGATACGTCGACCGTGGTGCCCGGATCGAAGGCGGCGATGCGCTTGGCCAGGTCGCGCGGATCCTTGACCGGCTCGCCATTGACGGCGGTGATGACGTCACCCTGCTTGATGCCGGCCTTGCCGCCGGGCGAGCCCGCCTGCGGGGCGACCACGAGGGCGCCGCTTGCCTCCGACAGACCGAGCGAGTCGGCGATATCCTGCGTGACCGGCTGGATCTGCACGCCGAGCCAGCCGCGCTCGACCGTGCCGCCATCCTTGAGCTTTTCGATCACATCCTTGGCGACCGAGGCCGGGATGGCGAAAGCGATGCCGACATTGCCGCCCGAGGGCGAGAAGATCGCGGTGTTGATGCCGACCACTTCGCCGGCCAGGTTGAAGTCCGGACCGCCGGAATTGCCGCGGTTCACGGCCGCGTCGATCTGGATGTAGTCGTCATAGGGGCCGGAGCCGATGTCGCGGCCGCGGGCCGAGATGATGCCGGCCGTCACCGTGCCGCCCAGGCCGAACGGGTTGCCGACCGCCACGACCCAGTCGCCGACGCGCATGTTCTCGTCCTCGGCGAAGGTCACATAGGTGAACTTCTGCTTCGGATTGTCGACCTTGAGCAGGGCGAGATCGGTGCGGCTGTCCTTGCCGACCAGCTTGGCGTCGAGTTCCTTGCCGTCGTTCATCACGATGGTAAAGGCGGCGCCGTCATCGATGACGTGGTTGTTGGTGACGATATAACCGTCCTCGGAGATGAAGAAGCCGGACCCTTGCGAGGTCGGGCGCAGACGCCCCTTGCCGCCATGCGGCATGCGGTCAGGGCGGCGCTCGCCGTACTGTTCGCCATCAGGGCCGCCGAATTCCTTGAAGAAACGCTTCAGCGGATGATCGTCGGGCAGGTCTTCAAAACCGCGGCCGCCGAAACCGAAGGAGAAATTGCTGCTGTCGGTGGTCTGTTCGACATTGGACTGGACACGGACCGAGACGACGGCCGGAGACACAGCCTCGACGACGTCGGCGAAGCTCGGCACCTGCGCCGCCTCGACCTTCACGGCCTCGGCATAGGCGGGCGCCACGGCAACCGGAAGCGCGCCGGCCAGCATTGCGACGGCCAAACCCGCAGCGGTCGAGTTCTTCAGGATTGTCTTGAGCTTGGAGCGACCAATGGGTGCGGACATGTGTTCTACCTTCATCTGTTCTTCTGACTGGAGCCCCGAAAAACCCCGGGGGAAGCGGTGGATGATGTAGATATAGGGCGCCTCACCTTACTGCGAACTGTACGGGAGATGAAATCTTTGTAATCTTTCGGGACGTCGAAACCAGCGGCCGCTCACTCGTCGAGCAGCTTGCCGAGCCGGGCCTCTTCCTCGTCCGAAAGCCGCTTCGGCTCCGGCCTGCTGCGTCCGCGTGCATAGGCGACGGCAACGACCAGCCCGACCACGAACAGAAATGCCGGCGCGCCCCACAGGATCAGCGTCTTGGCCGACAGACGCGGGTTCAAAAGCACGAATTCGCCGTAGCGCGACACGACATAGCTGATCACCTGCTCGTCGCTGTCGCCCGCCACGATGCGCTCGCGCACCAAAAGGCGCAGGTCGCGCGCCAGATCGGCATTGGAATCGTCGATCGACTGGTTCTGGCAGACCATGCAGCGCAGATTGGCCGAAAGATCCCGCGCCCGCTGCTCCAGCTTCGGATCGGCAAGCCTCTCGCTCGGATCGACGGCGAGTGCCGGAAGGGGGGCGAGGAGGAGAAAAATCAGAAGGAACGAACCAAAGCCCCCTCTGGCCTGCCGGCCATCTCCCCCACAAGGGGGGAGAAGACGCACGGCAAGGCTCCGCGCCCACATTGACAGCCAGCTGAGACGAAAAAGCCCCTCCCCCTTGTGGGGAGGGGTTGGGGAGGGGTTTGTACCGTGATGAGTGTCTTTCATTCCGCCGCCTCCAACGCCCCAGGTGCGGCCGTCTTGGCATGCCGCTTCGGCACGCCGACACGCAGGCGCCGGTCGGAGAGCGAGACGAAGCCGGCGACCATCATGACCAGCGCACCGTACCAGATGCACAGGATGTAGGGCTTCCACCAGATGCGCACGACGATGCCGCCGCTGTCCATCATGTCGCCGAGCGACACGTAGAGCTGGCTGACGCCGAAGGTGCGGATTCCGGCTTCGGTGGTCGGCATGCGCCGCGCTGTATATAGCCGCTTCGACGACCAGACGTCGCCCTTGTCGATGCCGGCCTCGCGGATGGTGAAATGGCCGCGATCCTCGGTATAGTTCGGGCCGACGGCCGACTTCATGCCGTCAAAGGTGACGGTGTAGCCGCCCGCCTCCACCGTCATGCCGGGCTTCATTTCGACCACGGTCTCGGTCTCGAAGGTCGTCACCGCGACGATGCCGAGCACGGTCACGCCGAGGCCGAAATGAGCAAGCGCCGTACCGATCGCCGAGCGCGGCAGGCCGTTGAGGCGCCGCAGCGCCACCCCGGTTCCAACCTTGCCGAAGCCTGCGCGATACCAGAGATCGGAGAGAGCGCCGAAGATCAGGAAGAAGCCGGCGGCAAGGCCGAACACGGCCAGCACCGGGCCGCCGTTCTCGACATAGTAGAGCGCCACGGCGAGCACGAAAGCGATGCCGGCGGCAAAATAGAGCCGCTGCAAGGCTGCATATAGATCGCCGCGCCTCCAGGCGAGCATCGGGCCGAACGGTACGGCGACGAGAAGCGGCGCCATCAGCAGGCCGAAGGTCAGGTTGAAGAAGGGCGCGCCCACCGAGATCTTCTCGCCGGTCAGCGTTTCGAGCAGCAGCGGGTAGAGCGTGCCGATCAGGACGGTAGCGGTAGACACCGTCAGGATCAGGTTGTTGAGCACCAGCGCGCCCTCGCGGGAGATCGGGTGGAAGATCCCGCCGGCCTTCAGCAGGGGAGCCCGGAAGGCGAACAACGCGAAGGCGCCGCCGATGAACAGCGTCAGGATACCGAGGATGAAGATGCCGCGGCTCGGATCGGTGGCAAAGGCATGGACCGAGGTCAACACGCCGGACCGCACCAGGAAGGTCCCGAGCAGCGACAGCGAGAAGGTCATGATGGCGAGCAGCACCGTCCAGATCTTCAGGGCATCGCGCTTTTCCATCACCAGCGCCGAATGCAAGAGCGCCGTGCCGGCAAGCCAGGGCATGAAGGAGGCGTTCTCGACCGGGTCCCAGAACCACCAGCCACCCCAGCCGAGCTCGTAATAAGCCCAGTAGGAGCCCATGGCGATGCCGGCGGTCAGGAAGGTCCAGGCGGCGAGTGTCCACGGGCGCACCCAGCGCGCCCAGGCGGCGTCGATCCGCCCGTCAATCAAAGCGGCGATGGCAAAGGAGAAGCAGACGGAAAAGCCGACATAGCCGAGATAGAGCAGCGGCGGATGGATGGCGAGTCCGACGTCCTGCAGGATCGGGTTCAGGTCCTTGCCCTCGGCCGGGATCGGCGACAGGCGGACGAACGGGTTCGAGGTCAGCAGGATGAACAGCAGGAAGGCGGAGGAAATCCACGCCTGCACGGCCAGCACATTGGCCTTCAGCCGGTCCGGCAGGTTGGCGCCGAAAAAGGCGACGAGCGCGGAAAACAGCGTGAGGATCAACAGCCAGAGCATCATCGACCCTTCGTGATTGCCCCAGACTGCGGAATAGCGATAGATCGCCGGCATCATCGAATGGGAGTTTTCCCAGACGTTCTTCACCGAAAAGTCCGAGACCACATAGGCCCAGGTCAGCGCAGAAAAGGAGAAGGCGACGAGCAGGAACTGCGCCATGGTCCCGGTGACTGCGACCGCCATCAGGGCCGCGTCGCCGCGCTTGGCGCCGATCACCGGCAGGATGGCGATGATGATCGATGCGGCCAGTGCCAGCACCAGGGCATAGTGGCCAAGTTCGATGATCATTGGGTCTTTTCCTCCTCCTGCCAGACACCGTCTTCCTTCAGCCGGTCGGCAACTTCCTTCGGCATGTAGTTCTCGTCATGCTTGGCCAGCACGCTGTCGGCGGAAAAGACCGTGCTGCCGGCCTCGAACTTGCCCTCTGTCACCACGCCCTGACCTTCGCGGAACAGGTCCGGCAGGATGCCGACATAGGTGACGGGAATGGTCGCCGTGCCGTCGGTGACGGAGAACTTGACGGTCGATCCCTCGCCGCGCACCACCGAGCCCGCCTCGACGAGGCCACCGAGGCGAATGCGCGTGCCAGGCCCGACCGCCGTCTTCTCGAGATCGGCCGGCATGTAGAAATAGGCGACCGACTGACCGAAGGCGAACATCACCAGAAGCACTGCGGCGATGATGAAGCTCATTCCGCCGGCGATCACGGCCAGTCTTTTCTGCTTGCGGGTCATTTCAATGCCTCCTCAACCGGCAGGCCGAGTTCGCGGCCCATCGCGATCAACTGCTTGCCTTCGTCCTTCTCCGCCGGAAAGGCCTGAAGGGCTGTCTTCAGGGCCGCGAGCGCCTTGTCCTTCTCGCTCAGCATCGCATAGGAGCGAACGAGGCGCATCCAGCCTTCGAAATTGTTCGGGTCTTCCTTGAGCTTGGCGTCCAGCCCCTCGACCATGCCGCGGATCATCGCATTGCGGTCGCCCGCCGACATGCCGGCCGCGGCCTCGACATCGCTTTCGCTCGGGCCGCCCGGCGCCTTGGAGGCGGCCTGCCCGGGCGAACCCGCAGCCGGCGCGCCGCCATTGCTGGCGATATGCTCCTGCACCAGCGGCAGCCAGGGCGCGTCGGCCGGCGAGGCCTTGGCGATCGCCTGGAAAGCGATCAGGGCCTCGGCCTTCTTACCGGCCTGCTCGAGTGCAAGCGCCAGATAGAACTGCGCACGCGGATCGCGCGGATCCAGCTTCAGCGCTTCGGCGAAGGCCGAGCGCGCGTCGTCGGTGACGATCCCGTCATTGCCGGCGACCAGCACCTCGCCGATCCCGTTCATCCGCGCCGGGTTGGTGCCCAGCAGGCGGATGGCGTTGCGGTAGGCCAGTTCGGCATCACCAAGGCGCTGCATCTTGAAATAGATCGGCGCCAGCACGTCCCAGCCCGAGCCGTCATTGGGATTTGCGGCCAGATGACGTTCGACCTTGGCGACCAGGAGTTCGATATTGCCTTCCGGATTTTCCAGCCGCGCGGCCAGCGGTGCGGCCGGCATGTCGGGATTGCCGGTCTTCAGGTAGAGCCCAAGCCCTACCGCGGGAAGACAGAGAATGACGAAGGCCTGCGCGAGCTTGTTCAGGCTGCTTGTCCGGCCGATCTCGCCGGGGATCTCGCCCTTTCCCGAAACCGCCAGCAGCCGGCGGCCGATCTCGGCGCGGGCGTAGGACGCGTCCTCGGCGGAGATCAACCCTTGCGCCTTGTCACGCTCGAGTTCCTTCAACTGGTCGCGATAGACGGCGGCTTCGCCGGCATCGTCTATGGGCGTGGGCTCGGTCCCCTTGAGAAGGGGATAAAGAAGGGCGACGGCCACGGCCACCGTCAGAAAGGCAGATACGATCCAGAACAACATGATGCCCAATTACTGCAAGCCGAGGCTCGACGCTACAAACAAACTGCCTATGACGCAAAGTTGAGGCGTTTGGCCGCAAGCCGATCGTTAAGGCAGCGCATCCCGGCCGGCCTTGACTTACGTCAAGGGTGTCCAGGTCCCGTTCGGGTTGCGGCAGGCGGCGCCGCGCGCCTCGATCTGCCTGCCCTTGTCGTTCAGCTTGTGGACATACTGGCGGCAATTCTGCTGGCCGACCTGATAGGGCGCGGCCGCAACCACCTGGCCGCTGACGCTCTGCCCGACCCAGGCCACCGGCTGGAAGCCCGGCGCCGCTTCCAGAGCGCGGTACTCGGCCTCCAGCGCCCGCTGCAATTCGCTATTGCTCAGCTTCACGCCGGCGCGCGAGACGATGCCGCCCTGGAGTGCCGAAATATAGAGCGCAGAGGAATTGGTCTTGTCCGAAGACAACAGCCCACCTTTCGATCCGCCGCCGGTCGTGCAGGCGGAAAGCACGAATGCGGCCAGCGCCGTCACTACCACGCCCTTAAAGCGAGAAAACCCCATCGGAACAGCCCCAGTCCCATCCTTGGAACGATCGATCATAACGCCTGTCCTCGCCGTGCTGCGGTACACCCATGGCATCTTTATGGCCGCCCTTGTTTTTTCACAACAAAATTGATCATGCAGTGTCCCGTGTCACAGCCGGCAGCAATAAAGTCGCCTTCAATCCGCCGATCTGGGCGCGGGAAAGGCCGAAAGCCCCCTGATATTCGCTGGAAATCTCCTTGACGATCGACAGGCCGAGCCCGGTGCCCGGCTTGCTCTCGTCCAGCCGCTTGCCGCGCTTCAGCGCCTCGCCGATCTCCTCCGGCGCCAGACCCGGACCATCGTCCTCGACGGTAACCTCGATCCAGCCGCGCCGCGCGCCCTCGCCCACCGTTTGCGGTTCGTGGGTCGCTGCCATGGCAACCAGAACGACCCGCGAACCGGCAAAGCGGGCGGCGTTTTCCAGGAGATTGCCGACGGTCTCCTCGACGTCCTGCTGCTCCATCGCAAAGGCGAGGCCAGGCGCCACCTCGAGGGTGAAGTCGACCTGCGGATTGAGCCGCCGCATGACGCGCACCAGCCTTTCCAGCACCGGCTCCGCCTCGCAGCGCGCCAGCACCGAATCGCGCTGGGCGGCGATGCGCGCGCGGTTGAGATAGGTGCCCACCTGCGCCTGCATGGCTTCCGCCTGGCTGCGCACCACCTCGCCCTGCGCCTTGTCCAGCCCGCGCGCCTCGTTGAGCAGAACGGCGATCGGCGTCTTCAGCGAATGGGCAAGATTGCCGACCTGCATGCGGGCCCGCTCGACGATGCGGCGGTTGCTTTCGATCAGCGCGTTGATTTCGTTGGCCAGCGGCTGGATCTCGCGGGGATAGTCCCCCTCGATCCGCTCCGCCTCGCCGCCGCGGATCTTCTCCAGCGCCCGGCGCGCCCGGTCCAGCGGCTTCAGCCCGATCAGGATGGCAAGCCCGTTGACCACCAGGCCGCCGATGCCGAACAGGGCCAGTCCGGCATAGAGCCTTGTGGAGAAAAAGCCGATCTCCTCCTCGACCACGTCGACATTGCCCGATACGCGAAAGCGCGCCGCCCGGTCTCCGCCATCGAGCACCACCTCGGTCTCGGCCACCAGGATCTTGTTCCCTGCCGCGTCGACCATCGGATAGAAGCGCTCGTAGTGCTCGTCGAAGGGCACCTGCTCGAGGCTTGGAACCGCAAGCTCGGCCATGCCGAGCGAGGTCGAGGCAAGCGGCGCGGCGGAGAAATCACCGAGCGGCTCGACCAGCCAGTACCATCCGGTCTCCGGCTGGGAAAAGCGCAGGTCCCCGAGTTCGGGACTGCCCGACAGGCTGTCGCCGTCGCCGATCGAGACGGAATTGATGACGTTGTAGAGCTGGGCGCGCAGGAGATTGTTGAACCCCCGCTCAACCCCCTGCCGGTAGAAGGCCGAGATCACCAGCGCGATGGTGATCAGCGAGACCGCCGACCACAGCGTGGCCATCAGCAGCACGCGGACGGTCAGCGACCGGGAGACGGGAATCATTTCGCCTCTTGCGGGGCTTGGATGCGATAGCCGAGACCGCGCACGGTCTCGATCATGTCGATGCCGATCTTCTTGCGCAACCGGCCGACGAACACTTCGATGGTGTTCGAATCGCGGTCGAAGTCCTGGTCATAGAGATGCTCGACCAGCTCGGTGCGCGACACGACCTCGCCCATGTGATGCATGAGGTAGGACAGCAGCCGATACTCGTGCGAGGTGAGCTTCAAGGCCTTGCCGTCGACGGTCGCCTTGGAGCTCTTGGTGTCGAGCCGGACCGGACCGCAGGTAATCTCGGAAGAGGCATGGCCGGCGGCACGGCGGATCAGCGCGCGGATACGGGCCAGCACTTCCTCGAGATGGAATGGCTTGGCGACATAGTCGTCGGCGCCGGCGTCGATGCCGGCGACCTTGTCGCTCCAGCGGTCGCGGGCGGTCAGCAGCAGCACCGGCATGACGCGACCGGCGGTCCGCCATTTTTCCAGCACGGTGATGCCGTCCATTTCCGGCAGGCCGATATCGAGGATCACGGCATCATAGGGCTCGGTATCGCCGAGAAAATGCCCCTCTTCGCCGTCGAAGGCCTTGTCGACGACATAGCCTGCCTCCTGCAACGCCTCGACGAGCTGCCGGTTGAGGTTGACATCGTCCTCGACGACCAGAATGCGCATCTATCCCGCCCCTTGTTCTCGCTCGAGCGCCGCGGTTTCCCGCGGCACGGATCAGTTGGAAACCCGCATGGTGACCTTGCGCGGGCGCTCGTTGCCGCTGCCCGGAATGAGCACCGTGATGACGCATTCATTGCCGGATTGGCGCACCGAGAGCAACTGCCCGCCGACCTCCTCGACCACGCGATAGGCGGCGCTGCGGCAGTCCACCCCGCCGCCATTATCACCGGACGATTGCACAAGCACGAGCGGCGGCGTCATGGCACCGGTGCCGACGCGTTCTGCGACGGGCGATGCCGCCAGTCCGACCGCCAGGCCTGCGATGATCATGATGGATGCCATTGCTTCTTCTTCCACACGACGTCTAACTCTCGCATTCTATCTATCGCATGCCTTCTGAATGGCAAATGAATGCGCCCGATCAATTGCGCCGGCCGCCGAGATCGATCGGCCCGCTCGCCCGGACGCGACCGTAGATCGCCAACATTCCGCCCAGCGCTCCGGCGATTGTCGCCAAAGCATCGGCGAGGTTCGCCTGTTCGGCAAGCCCCATTTCGACACCGACATGCCTCAAAAGCGGCGCCGCCATCGCAATCAGCGCGCCCCAAACCGTCTTCGACTGATACCACTGCTTCATGTCGAGCATCTCGCTCTCCCTTTTTTCCTGGATCGTTGTTGGAAGTGGATGGGGTTTATGAGATCCCCCGTTTCGGGGGCGGCGTGTGCCGATGGGATGAGTTGTCCAGGCGTTCTGTCGTTGCCTTGGCGACCGAAAATAGCTGCCAGAACCTGAGCAGATGCCCCTCACCCTGACCCTCTCCCCGCAGGCGGAGAGAGGGGTCGGCAAGGCGGTGCCGCTTGGTCCTTCTCCCCGTTAACGGGGGTGAGGAATGGTCGGCGAAGCCGACGAAACGATCCAGTGAATCGTTTCGAATGACGAACGCCCTGAGCCCAGGCGAAGGGCCGGCCGAGGTGCCGGCAGGCGGATGAGGGGCAGTCACCGGAGACCAATCATGATGGACGGTTGGCAGGGAAGAAATGCAAAAGCCCGCACCCTCACCCCACCACCAGCTCCGCCTCGCTCGCAATCCCCTCGGCCACGCGCCCCAGCTGTCGCACCCGCACGCGAATACTTGCCTGCAGACTTCCAAAATCCGAAAGCTCCTGCGCCTGCGAATAGACGAACCGCGCCTCGCCGACCTCCACCATTCGCCGGACCGCGGCCCCGTCGAGGATCGCCAGCCGATGGGCCTCGGCCAATTCATCGAGCGGCACCTCTGCCGGCAGCCAACTGTCTGCATCGACGCGGGACCTGCGAACCCAGGAGAACACGACGTCGCCGTCGCCGGACCGCCGGGCCCTCAGATGCACCGGCGACAGCGGCGTCTGCGCTCGCACCCCTCCGGCAAAGCTGCCGAGCGCGACCATCTCGGCGGCCATGCCGAGCGGCTCGGCGATGTAGTCGCGCGACAGCCCCGCCTCCTCGGCCGAAAGCCCGAGCGGCTTAACCGCCGCGTCGAGCACAACGACGGTCGCGCCGGCATCCGCCCCAGCGGCCATCGCATCCTCGGTCCCCGCCAGACCGCGCAGCAACGCCGTCAACCGCCAGCGCCCGGCCGAGATTTCCTCCGCTCCGGCATAGCCGATCACCTCCCACGCCCCATTCAGCGCGCGCAGCGCCAGTCTGTTTTCCCCCTCGAGCACGGCGAGCGGACTTGCCGAGGCAAGGCTGCCGAAGGAGAGATCCACCACCAGCGCCTGCGAATGGTCGAATCGGCCGGAGACGCCGCCGGACAGTGCGACCGCCAGCCGGCCCAGTCTCGCCGGTCTGTCGAGCATGGCCCGCGCGCGAAAAACGCCATTCCCGGCAGAGGACGAGATCGCCATGCGCCGCCAGGGCCGCGCCAGGCCGGCCACGCAGGCGAAATCCGCGGCCTCGCCGACCGTGTAACGCGGCAGATCCATCAAGGTGACAACGGGATCAAAGCCGACCGAGCCCGGCCGGTCCGGCGTGCGCCCCGTCCCCGCACTCGCCGTCGTCGCCGAGACCGCCGCAGCCACTTCGCGCAGGCTCAGCCGCCGCACCAACCCGTCATCGATCTCGCCGACCAGAAACCGCCCCTCCGGCCCCTCGGACAGCGAAAGTACATCGCCCGGCTGGACCGAAAGCTCCGCCGGCCCGAGCGAAAATTCCAGCCGCCGCCGTCCGATGCGATGGTCGCGCAACATGCCCTCGGCGAGCGACAGCGCCGTCTCCTCCGCCAGAACCGCCGGCAGGTCGCGCGCCATCTGCCTTTTCGTTTCCGCCTCGATCCGCCGCGAGCGGGCCGAGGCCTCGCCGTAATCGCTGGCCGGGTCGTAATAGGTGAGCGAAGCTTCCGCGGCAAAATCGCTGTCGTGGCCGCGCGTCTCGCGCCACAGCGGCTCGTCCTTCACATCGGCCAGCACCTCCACCTGCCGCGCCGGCAGGCTCGCCGCCATGCGCGACCGGAATATAAGCCGCGCCCCGTCCTCGACGATGTCGATCAGGAAGCTCTCCGCCAGCGGCTCGATCAGGCTTCTCGCCGAGGCGAGATCGCCCTGCACATAGCCCGTGAGGTCGCCGCTCACCTCCGACACGTCGTAATCGGCAAAGCCATGATCCTCGAGCAGGGCTGCGAGCACATCGGCGAGCGTTCCCGCCCCCAGCCGCCCGTTCAGCCAATGGCCGGTGCGCCAGTTCGTGCCGTCGGCCCAGAGATCGAGATCCTGCGGAAAAGCCGGCTGCGGCCGCGCATCCCAGGTCCACAGGAAGATCTGAGCCGGATCGACCATGCCCGCCGGCGTTTCCCCGCCCTGCCAATGCCCAAGATGCGCTTCGAGAAACCGCCGCTGCTGGCTGTCGGACCGCGCCCCGCTGGAGAAATAGGGCAGCGCGCCTTCCGCCGATTTCGGATCGCCGAACACGTTCGGCTGGTTCCCCCCCTTGTCGACCGCGGCGCAGCCGAGCTCGGTGAACCAGAGCGGCTTCATCCCCGGCGTCCAGGCGCTCGGCGCCGGCTTTTCCGCCCCGCCGATCCGGTCGAAGTGCAGATTGCTCCACCAGCCTTCGATATCCTTGAAGCGAAACACCCAGAGCTTGCCCGCCAGCCCGTCGCTGATCGGTGAGCGCACGCGCCCCGCCCGGTCGGCCTCGCTGGCATAATACCAGTCGAACCCCTCGCCCGCCGCGATCTGCCCGGCCATGGCCTTACCGTCATCAGCCAGCCGGAACCCGTCCGGATTGGCGTTCTCCAGATCCGCATCCCGCCAATCGGACAGCGGCATGTAATTGTCGATCCCGACCGCATCGATCGCCGGATGAGCCCAGAGAGGATCGAGATGGAAGAAGACATCGCCCGAGCCGTCCGCCGGATGATGGCCGAAATATTCGCTCCAGTCGGCGCCGTAGGTGATCTTCGTCGAGGCCCCGAGGATTGCCCGCACGTCCGCCGCGAGATCCGCCAGCGCCGCAACGAAGGGAAAGCCGTCGGCTTCATCGCGGAGCGTGGTCAGACCGCGCAATTCCGAGCCGATCAGGAAACCATCCACCCCGCCGGCCGCTTCCGCCAGCAGCGCATAATGCAGCACCATGCGGCGATAGCCCTCATCGCTGCCCTCATAGGAAACCGTGGTGCCCGAAACGTTAAAATCGCTTGCCCCGGCCGCCCCGCAGAAATCCGCGATCATGCCGGGGATCGCCGCCGACCGGTCGGGCGACCCTGGCCATCCCGGCGCCGGATGGCAGGTGATCCGCCCGCGCCAGGGATAGGCCGCCTGCTCCGTCCCGCCATAGGGATCGGGCAGGCCATTGCCGTGTGGAATATCCATCATGACGAAGGGATAGAGCACCACCTTCAGCCCGCGCGCCTTGAGGTCGGCAATCGCCTCGACCACGCTTCTGTCGTCCGGCGTGCCGCCATAGGCCGGGCCGCCGTCGTGGCGGCTGACCAGATAGGCCGCATTGCGCGTCACGCCCGACACCCGCCAGTCCCGGCTCTCGTTGCGGCTCCCAACCTCGACGCCCGGCACCACCCGGCACTCTCCGGCGCGCAGATCGGTGCCGAACCAGGACACAACCAGCGCGACAGTCTCGAGATTGGGGCAGAGCGCCTGCAGTTCGTCGATCGAGGCCTGCCAGTCGGTATGGGCGACCAGCGTATTGCGATTGAGAATGCGCGAGGCGCCCTCGCCCGTCCGTTCCCTGACCTGCGCCGTCGCATAGCCATGCTCGGTCGAACCGGGAATGACGGTTACCGCCTTGACCATGCCTTCCAACGCCCCGACCGGCCGAATGACCTCGAACTGCAGCAGCGGAATACGATTGCCGAAATCGTCCAGCGGCAGCCGCTCGAACACCACATAGGAAAGCCCGCGATAGGCCGGCGCATTGCCTGCCCCCTGTTTCGCCTCGATCAGCGGATCGGGCAACTGGTCCTCCGCCCCGGGGTAGAAGCGCATCTCGATCTCGGTGAGGTCGATCTCCTGCCCGTCGGCCCAGACCCGCCGGACCAGAGCCACCTCCCCTTCGCAGAGTCCGACCGCCAGATTGGCGAAATAGCGATAGGTCTTCACCCGCGTGCCGGTCGCCTTGGCGCCGGTCCGCTCGGTCGTCGCCTCCTCCTCGAAGCGCGTCGCCCAGATCAGCGTGCCGCCGAGCCGCGCCGTGCCGTAGAGCCTCGGGATCGCCGCCCCCTCGGCCGCCCCCGGCAGGCGCGCCGCCGAAAGCCGTGCGCCCGACAGCGTCGTTCCGCCGCCGATCAGCGCCCGGTCGAGCATGTTGCCGGCGAGCGCCCCCGCCGCCCGGCCGATGACCGCGCCGAGCGGCCCGAACACCGAACCCAGCGCCGCACCGGCCGCCTGGAAGAGGATTGTCGCCATGGATACCCCTTGCGGCACCCGTCTGGATGCTCGCCTAGATTGTGACAGGATATGGAGGTTCGGGAGCAGAAGCAGCAAGCGCCGCGCCAGCCGGCGCGTCGGCGAAGACGGGCTCCGCCGACCGTGGCAAAGGCCTTGCTCTCGAATGTGGAGGTAGTGCTATGAGGTCTTGGCCAATTGGCATTACGCTGATCTTGAGGATAACCCGGACGGGCTGGTCTATGACCGTCCGGGTCAACTTCAAACATTAGCAAAGGGTGGGCGAGTTAGCAGCCTCGTCCACCACTCCAGCAAGATACGGCAAAACCCGCCCGTTTTCAAGAAATCTCCGGGAACCGGTAGATCCCGGCAACGCGCCTGCGCCAGGCCGGCACCAGCGCCGAACGGATCACCGCCGCCTGCTCATAGGCGTGGATGAAGGCGTCGGCGCCGTCGAGAATGCCGGCATGCTTGGCGGCAAATTGCGGGCGAAAGCGGAAGACCAGCAGATCTCCCGGTCGCGCCGCAACAAAACCCGGCACCGCCGCGCAATGCCGCCCCGCCGCCTCCAGCAACCGCTCCTGCCCGCCGCGTTCCGCCCAGTCCGCCGCATAGGGTGCCACCAGCTCCGGCTCCGCCCCATAGATTTCCCGCCAGATCCCCCGCACCAGCCCCAGGCAATCGCAGCCGACACCCTTCGTCGATCCCTGATGCCGATAGGGCGTACCGATCCATTGCCCAGCGATCGCAACCACGCGGTTTCCGATGGCGGTCATGGGTTGTGCTCCTTGGAACGCACGAGATCGCTCGCGACGGCGATAGCATCGACTTGGCGGCAGAGCTTCGCCGGCCCGTCTTCTCCCTTGGTGGGAGAAGAAGCGAAATCGAGGGCTTAGCCGAAGGCTAAACCTCAGATTTCGCAGATGAGGGGGATGGATGGGGCGTCATTCGCCCCCTCACCTGCAATTTCTAGCACTTGGCTTGCGCCAAGATGCTGAAATTGCTTCCTCTCCCACAAGAGGAGAGGAGCCCGTCCCCATCCCCCCCTCACTCGAACAGCGCCGTCCCGTCATGCGTGCTCTCGCCCTTCACATAGGAATAGGCGAAATCGCTGCCCGGCATATGCGGGAACCCGCGAAAGTTGAGGCCGTTGCCAAACCGGTCGCGACAGGTCGAAAACCCCTTGTCGCAACCAACCGTCACGGTCACCGCGTCGCCGACCGCGGCTGCGCTCTCCAGCGGCAACCACAGCGTCAGCCGCGTGCCGCCGGAGACCGCGACATTGCCGTCGATCTCGACCGTCAGCCCCTCGTTCACGCCCGCGTCGAAGCGCAGCGTGCCGAGCCGGAAATGCCCGTCCTCGAATCCGCCGAGCCCGGACACCAAAACCCGGTCACGCCCCTCGACCGCCGTCACCATGCCCGCCGCCCGCCGCCCGGCGATGGACAGGTCCACCCCGCAGCGCCCGTCACCGAGACTCGCATCGCAGCGCCGGCCATAAATCCGACCCTGCTCCTGCGACAGGCGGTGGGCAAAGCTCCTGAGTTCCGCGGCAAAGGCCGCGCCCGCCCGCGACACCTCGCCGATCTCCTGCACCTTCAAAAGCAGGTGCTGCGCCTCCGGCGCCTGCCAGTTGACGGTAAACACCTCGACCCGTGCGCCGTCATAGCGCCCGGCGACCAGGTCCGCCTCGCTGATCGCCGCGCTCGAAAAGCCGCCGGTCACCTCGGCGCCCGGTGCCGCCAGCCCGTTCACCGCCCGCGCCTCGGTTCCGGCAAAGCCGCTCGCGGCAAGAAACTGCGTGCCGGCAAAGGTCAGGTCGCGGTCATGCTCGGTAAAGCCGAGCACCACCCCGTCACGCCGCGTCACCCGCCAGCAGCGGCAGAGCGTCGTGGCGTCGCCCGAGAGATGGTCGGCAAGTGCATCGGGTATCTCTCTCATGGCAGGATCTCCACCAGCGGAATGGCCGGAATGCGCCCGGCGCGAAAGGCCTCGAGATTGACGTCGATGCGATCGGTGTCGAAGCGCACCGGCACGTCGAATTCGAACCCGGCCTGCACCAGCGCGCCGGAAGGCGGAATATATTCCTCGAAAAACATGACGATGCCCGTCACCGGATCGCTGCTGAAACCAGACGGCGACAATTCCACCCCGTCAACCGCGACCCTGACCGTTCCCGCCACCGGCTTCAAAATCTCGCGCCGCCATTCGCCGCCCGCATCGCCATAGGTCTTGGCCAGCTGGAATGTCGCCGTCACCCCGTCGCCCGTGCCGATCGCCTGGTCGAAGGGCGACACCGTCTCGCCCGGCCCGCAGGATTTCGCGTCGAGCGGGTCGCGAAAGCGAAAGCCATAGAGCTGCCCGCCGCGCGCCTCGAAGAAGGCGACGACCGCATAAAGGTCGTCGACCGCCCTCAGACCCGACCCCGCGTCATAGACCCGCCGCGAATGGCGCCACCTTGCATTGCGCGCCTCGCGCCCATTGGTCAGGTCAACAATATCGGTCAGCCGCTTAGGCCCGCCGCTGGTCGACAGCGACAACCGCAGCGGAAACCGTACCTCGTGGAAACCATTGCTCATGGTTCAGGGTCCTTTGTTCGAAGGCGTTGGAGGAAGGCCCGGGCGACGCCACCCACCAGCAGCACGCCGGCGCGAGACGCTGCTCAGAGATGCCGCCGCCCGCGCCCGACGCTGCGCGCCAGCATGGCGGTGATCTGGCCCTCGCTGCGGGCAAAACTCGCCGCATCGCTCGCCGTCACCTGGAAATTGATCTGCGTCGTCTGACCAGCGGCACCGGCTGCCACCCCGAGCGATCCGTCCGAACCGCGCTTCAGCGGCAAGATCGCCTCGGCGCCCGCCTCGCCCATCAGACCGAGATCGCCGCCGAGCGGAAAATAGGTCGGCGCCGACACCACGCCGCCGGCCGCAAACGGCGTCACCCGCCCCGGCACGCCGCCCGTCGCAAACGGCATGATCGCCCCGAACCCCGCCGTCAGCCCGGAAATCAGCCCGGTCATCGTATTGCCAAGCAGCCCTTCGAGCGGTTTCAGCCCGGCCGACAGTGCAATGTCGGAAAGCCGCGTGCCGACCGCCCTCAGCGTATCCTCCAACCCCTTGCCGCCCACCGTCGCGCCCTTCAGCGCCGAGGCCAGCGCCGCCCCGAAACTCCGCGACCGCCCCTCGAGATCGTCCAGCACCTTCAGCGCGTCTGCCGCATCGAGATCGAGGGAAAGCGCAATCATGTCGTCGTCGGCCATGGATAAGTCCTCTGTGTCACCGTTGTGTTTCCTTTTTCTCCGCGTCGGGGGTGAGAAGGGTGCGCAGTGCCGTAAGGGGGCGAAGCTCCACGCCTCCCATCATCCTGAGGCCCCCACAGGGGCCTCGAAGGATCGAGGCCACCTCGGCGCTGATTCGGATCCTTCTCCCCGTTCGCGGGGGTGAGGAATGGTCGGCGCAGCTTGAGCGGCGCACGAAGCGGGCTCCCTCTTCTCCCCAGCGGGGAGAAGGTGGCCCTCAGGGCCGGATGAGGGGGGCGCGAAGCGCAAAAGCCGTGCCGTGCAGCCCCCTCATCGCCTCGTCCTGAGCCTGTCGAAGGGCGCTCGGCACATCTCCCCGAGGGGAGAAGAAAGAGCCCGGAGACGCCGCCGGTATCCCATATGCGATAACCCTCCCCTTGAGGGGGAGATGTCACGCAGTGACAGAGGGGGATGAACCGCCGACAGCATCATCCGGAAAAGCCCTCATCAAGCCCTCCAGCCCCGCCCGCGAAAGCCGTGCCGACCGCGGCGCAAACGCCCCGGCCATGGCGGCAAACTCGACGAGGCTCAAATCCCAGAACACGCCCGGAGGAAGCCGCAGGCGACAAAGCCCGGCATCGAGCACCGCCTCCCAGGGGAAGGGTCGCGTCGTCGCCTCGCCGCCTGCGGCCCTCAAGGGTCCGGCGCGGCTGCTCCGCGCTCCGCCTCCGGCGCAAATGTCGCGACCAGCAGGTCACGCACGATCGCCGCCGCGCCGGCAATGCCGCCCTCGACCGCCATCTCGGCCAGGTCCTCGTCGTTCAATCGGTTGCCGCCGCCGCGTAAGCCCGCGCCGAGGATATGCATCAGATCCTGTGCCCTCAGCCGGCCTGCGGCAAAGCGCTGGCCGAGATCGGCCAGGCTTTCCGCCCCGAACGCCGTTTCCAGTTCGGCCAGTGCGCCCAGCGTCAGGCAGAGGATCCGGCGCTCGCCGCCGATCACCGCCTCCACCTCGCCGCGCCGCCGGTTGGCCCGCCCGAGCACCGCCAAACCATCGCCCCCGCCGCGCATCACAGCACCGCGAAGGAAAGCGCGCCGGCCGATTCCAGCGCGATCTCGAAAGTCAGTTCGCCGTCATGCGAACCCGCATATTCCAGCGCGGTGACCTGGAACGGCCCGCTCACCGTGCCGAAGTTAGGGATCACCACCTGCCAGGCGAGAACGTCGCCGGCAAAGAAGGCTCCCCGCACCAGCGCATCCGAGGCCTGGTCCTTGAACAGCCCGGCGCCCGAAAGTGCTGCGCGCTGCACGCCCGCCCCGCCGAGCAGCTCGCGCCAGCGCCCGACGCTTTCCGCATCGGTCACGTCGACGGTCTGCGCGTTGAAGGAAAGCCGCTTGGAGCGCAGCCCCGCCACCGTTACGAAACCCGCCCCGTCCTGGACCTTCAAGAGCAGGTCCTTGCCCTTCTGTGCCACCATGTCGAAATCCTCTTCTATTTAAGGAGATTGTTCCGTCTTTTGCCGATCGAGGCCGGCGGGTCGCCTTCTCCCCGTTCACGGGGGTCCGGAATGGTCGGCGAGGCCGACGAAACGATCCAGTGAACCGTTTCGAATGGCGAACGCCCTGAGCCCAAGCGAAGGGCTGGCAGAGGTGGCGGCAGCCCAGTGAGCGGCGACACCGGCGCGCAACGCCTCACTCCACCACCGCCCGAAACGCCAGTTCGGCGACGAAAAATCCGGTCTTTGCCTCGCGGCGGCTGACCGTCCGGCGATGCCGGAGGCTCACCAGCCTGTGGCCGGCCAGCGCCAGATCGACGTCGTCGAGCAGGCCCTGCACGGCATCAGCGATCGCCTCCGCCGCGCGCCGCCCCTCGCCAGACCAGGCCTCCAGCGTCAGGAGAATTTCAAATCCCGCTTCGCTCGCCGTCGAATAGTCCCGGCACTCGACCGCCCCCAGCACCAGCGCCGGCAGGTCGAGCCCGCTCGCCCGCCGGTCGCGCATCCCGCCGGCGCCAATCAGGGCGGCAAGCCCGGCATCGCCCGCCAGCCGCCCCTGGATGGCGGCCAGAAACTCGTTCACGGCACTGCTCATGACCCAGCCTCGCTTTCTTCAACGTCGCGACGAGCCTTGCCGACGGACGTACCGCCGCCCCGTCCGATGGCCCCGCCGTCGCCCGAGGACGCCAGCCGACGAACCGCCAGAGGCCCATCCGGCCCATGACCGCCCGCGCGCTGCCCGATCTGCAGGTCGATCCGCCGCGCGACCCCGCCCGAAAGCGCGCGACGAAGCGCCAGCCCCAGGTCCTCGCCCGTCTGCGCCAGAGATGCCCGTATCCTGGCCTTCATCGGCCCTCCTCCCGGCAGCGGCAGAGGAGAAGGCGGCCGGTCTCGTCCGGATCGCGCACGCTCTCGATGGCAAACCGCCGCGTACCCTTGATGAGCCGCATCCCCGCCGCCACCTCGGCGCGAAAACGCAGCCAGACCTGGTGCGTGACGATCACCCGCCCCGCGCCCGCCACCTCCTCGACATCGGCCGTCAGCGGCTCGATCCGCGCCCAGAGATCGGCAGCGGTCTCGAAGTCGACCGTCGCGCCACCCTGCCCGTCCGGGCTCTCGACCGGCCGCTCCAGCCTGAGCCGGGCGGTCAATGCCCCCGGGTCGAAATCGACAAGCCCCATGGTCAAAGCCCCCTTCGGCAATAGGGCGCGATCAGCCGTTCATAGCCGGGCGGCATGACTGCCGGCTGTGCCTCGACCGGGATCGCCCCGCGCAGGGCAAACATCGCCGCCACATGCAGCAACATCGCCCGTTTGAGCGTGTCGGGCACATCCGCGCCGCTCGCGCCGAATCCGGCGACGAAATCGATCTCGATGCCGTTCATGGCCCGCGCTGGTACCGGCGGATCGCGCAGCCACAGCCGCGCCGGCCGCGCCTCGCCGTCCAGCAGATGGTCGGCCAGCGGAACCGCCGTGGCATTGCCCTTATCGTCATAGACGGTCACGCCCGTCACTTCGCGCACCGGACCACAGCCGATGCGGATCACCCCGTCCGCTGGCCACGTATCGAGGCAAAGCCTAAACGGCCGGCTAGTCAGCACCCGCGCGGTCTCGCGCTCCAGATGCTCGCGGGCGACCATGACCAGCTGCGCGATCAACGCATCCTCGTCATTGCCGTCCACCCGCAGATGCGCCTTGGCCTCAACCAGCGTCACCGCCTCGGCCGCCGGCGGCGCCGTCGGAAATAGAGTCATGAAAGTCTCCTGGAGTTGAATTTTGAAAGCGGCACGCCGCAGCGCGTCGTCGAAAAGCTCTTCTCCCCGACGGGGAGAAGTGCCGAACGCAGTGAGGCGATGAGGGGGCCAAGTGCGCCGCCATTCTGTGGCTTCGCCCCCCTCATCCGGCGCTCCGCGCCACCTTCTCCCCGCTGGGGAGAAGACAAGCCTCGGCCGTTCGACAAATGCCCCTCACCCAGACCCTCTCCCCGCAGGCGGATGAGGGGCACTGCCCAAGGCAGCCGGATCGACGGGCAAGTCGCAGCGAGTCGTGGGAAACCCCTTCTCCCAGCGGGGAGAAGTGCCGAACGCAGTGAGGCGATGAGGGGGCCAAGTGCGCCGCCATTCTGTGGCTTCGCCACCCTCATCCGGCGCTCCGCGCCACCTTCTCCCCGCTGGGGAGAAGACAAGCCTCAGCCGTAGCGCGCCCTCCTCTCCCCAGCGAGGGAGAGGATAGAAAACCGCGAGCTTAGCCCGAAGGGCTCAAGTCGCAGATTTTCTTGGCGAGGAGGACGGTGCCTGCTGCGACCGGAACTCAGCTCGCCGCAAACTTCACCAGCTTGATCGCCTCGAAGTTCTGCACCCCGCCGCCGACGCGCTTGGTGGTGTAGAACAGCACATAGGGCTTGGCGGAATAGGGATCGCGCAGCACCCTGACGCCGACCCGGTCGACCACCAGATAGCCCGAGCGGAAGTCGCCAAACGCGATCGCCGTGGCATTGGCGGCGATCGCCGGCATGTCTTCCGCCTCCGCCACCGGAAAGCCGATGAGCGAGGCGGCCTCGCCCGGCCGGGCCGGCGGCTGCCAGAGATAGTTGCCGTCGGCATCCTTGAACTTGCGGATCTCGCCTTGCGTCTTGCGGCTCATGACGAAGCTGGCATTCTGCCGGTGCCCGGCCTTCAGCGCATAGACCAGATCGACCAGCACGTCCGACGGCCCGGATGCCGCAAAACCGCCCGCGACCCCGGTCGGAAGATAGCCGATCTTGCCCCATTCCCAGGCGCCGTCGGCCACCTGGTCATAGCTCAAGAACCCCTTCGGCTTGTTCACCCCGTCGCCGGTCACGAAAGCCGTGCCCTCCTGCTCGGCAAAGGCGATGTCCACTTCCGAGGCGATCCAGGCCTCGATATCGACCGCCGCATCGTCGAGCA
Organism: Ciceribacter sp. T2.26MG-112.2; assembly: GCF_900492205.1. Classification (GTDB taxonomy): domain Bacteria; phylum Pseudomonadota; class Alphaproteobacteria; order Rhizobiales; family Rhizobiaceae; genus Allorhizobium; species Allorhizobium naphthalenivorans_A. The sequence goes on along the minus strand of NZ_UEYQ01000003.1, from coordinate 18,556 downwards.
GCGCCTGGCTCGCCGCCGGCATGGCATAGAGCTCCATGGTCGGGAAGGACAGTTCTGCCAGTTGGGCGTTACCCGTCTGTGGCCGCGCCGCGGTCTCGGCCACCCAGCCGGCGGTCATGCCGGCCGGCGAGAACGGCTTCTTCAGCACCGAGCCCGAGACCTGGCGAACCGTCGACAGCGCCCGGATCGGCGAGACGACGGAAAGCCTGCGGCCGATCTCGGTGTCGGTCTCCGCCGGCACGAGATAGCCGCCGTCGGCCGGCGCACCCGCGCTCATCGCCTTCGCCTCCAGTTCGCGCAGGCCTGCCTCGTCGCCGCGGCGGATATAGGCCTCGAAGGCCGCCTTGTGCTCGGCCGCCTCCGGCCCGTCCGCCTCCCCGCCGCGGCCGAGCGGCGGGCGCATCTTCTTCAGCACCAGTTCGTCGAGCATGCGGCCCTGCTCGTCCATCGCCTTGTTGATCCGCTCCATCTTGTCGCGGGTCACCACGTCGGCGGAAAGCTTCTGCTCGATCTCGGAGAGCCTGCGGTCGTTGACGTCCTTGAACGCCTCGAAGGCGCCCATGAAATCCTCGAACGCCGCCGTCACGCTGTCGGGCACGGCCTTCACCTCCGGTGCCGTCCGCTTGCGCGGGGCATCGGCCGTCTGCTTTTCCATCGCTGCATCGCTCATCTGTCATCCTTTCCTGAAGACATCCATGGCCATTGTCCGCGCCGCCCGGCGCATGGCGCGGACGAGCTCGGTTTCCTTGTCGCGGAAGAACCGCGCATGCTTGACGTTCGAAACCCGGGCCGCCGGCAGCATCGGGAAGGTCACCACCGAGATCTCCCAGAGGTCGGCCTCGAGAATGCGGCGCACACCGGTCTTGCGGTCGCTCCTCGAGCGCACGGTGCGAAAGCCGATCGACAGCCCGTCGAGCGCGCCCGACTTCATCAGCGCATGCACCTCGCGGGCCCGCGCCACGCCAAACGAAAGCTGCCCCTCGACATAGAGCCCGCGGGCGTCCTCGCGGATCAGCCGCCAGGCGCCGATCGGCTCGGCCGGGTCATGCTGGAACAGCATGCGCACCCCCTTGGCGCCGCGCTTCGCCAGCGACTTCCCGAAGGCCCCCGGCTCGATCGCATCGCGCCCGAGATCGACCTCGCCGAACAGGCTGGCATAACCCGAGAACGACCCGTCGCCCTCCACCCCGTTCAACGTCAGGTTGACGAATTTTTCCGTCAGCGAAACGGGCCCGCGATAAGCGTGCATGGCATTCTCCTCATGATCTTGGATGGTTGTCTGGGGGCCACGGCCCCTCTTCTCCCCGACGGGGGTGAGGAATGGTCGGCGCAGCCGACGAAACGATCCAGTGAATCGTTTCGAATGACGAACGCCCTGAGCAAAAGCGAAGGGCCGGCAGAGGTGGCCCGAAGGGCCGGATGAGGGGGGCGAAGCCAGCCGAGTGCCGCGCACTCGGCCCCCTCACCGCCTCGTCCTGAGCCTATCGAAGGGCGCTCGGCACTTCTCCCCGCTGGGGAGAAGGGGACCCCTCACACGCCCGGCCGCTGCCCGTAGCGGGCAAACACCCGCACCAGCAGCCCCAGCCCCCACCAGGCGGAAAGGCTTGCTGCCGTCGCGCCGGCGAGCATGGTCTCCGGCGGCGACAGTCCGGCCGCGACATCGAGCTTGCGCACGATCCAAAGCCCCGCCGGCCCGCCGAAGATCATGCCGCAGCAGACCCCGGTCAGGAACCGCACCGCCGCCTCGCGCCGGCCCTTGGGCAAAAGGTAGACGAGCGAGATCGCCGACCCCGCCACCGCCCCGATCACGCGGGCGCTCCACACGCCGCCGTCATGGCTGAAGTCAGTCATTTGTTAATCTCTCATCGCTAAAATAGTGATCAGTCTAAGGCCCGCGCCGATGCCGACCCTCACGCCTCGACCCGTTCGAGACCGCCTCGATCTGCGTCTTCTGACGCCCGATCCGACCTGCGAACAGGGCAGTTCCCCCTGCGCAACCCGCTTCACGCAACACTTCAAGCGGCCGCGTTTTCCCGAGTCGATTGAATCGCTTGCAGCCGGTTCTTGAGAGCCTGATTCACGTCCCGCATGTGCCGCTTCAACAGCCTCATCTTCCGATTCAGCTTGAAGTCGCCGGGCCTACTGCCGCCGCGCCCACGTCCCCTCTTCTCCCCAGCGGGGAGAAGGTGGCGCGTAGCGCCGGATGAGGGGGGCGAAGCCACTTGATGGCGGCGCACTTGGCCCCCTCATCGCCTCACTGCGTTCGGCACTTCTCCCCGATGGGGAGAAGAGGATTTCAACCAGGCACCGCGGACGGCGTTTCGAATGACGAACGCCTGAGCCAGAGCGAAGGGTCGGCAGAATGCCGACAGTCTGGCGTAGAGCAAGGTGAGGCCAAATCCACCCCTCAATACCCCACGGCCTGCCGCTTCTCCTCCTCGGTAAGGAAATCCGCCGCGCCCAACCTCGCCCAGAGCGCGTCGCGTTCGGCGGCCAGTCCGGCCACCTGGTCGAGGTCGGGCACGAGCCTCAGCGGCTCCCCATAGAGCCCCGAGAGGAAGCCGGAGACACTCGCCGCGGTGCGCGACACCAGCGGCAAAACGGTCAGCCGGTAAAAGGCCCGGTTCGCCTCCTGGTAGTTGGCATAGGTGTTGTCTCCGGGAATGCCGAGCAGCATGGGCGGCACGCCGAAGGCCAGCGCCACGTCGCGCGCCGCCCCGTTGCGCGCCTCGACGAAATCCATGTCCTTGGGCGACAGCCCCATGGATTTCCAGTCAAGCCCGCCCTCGAGCAACAGCGGTCGCCCGGCCCGCATCGGCCCGGAATAACCCTCGTCGAGCTCCACCTTCAGCCGCTCATACTGGTCGACGGAGAGATTGCCGCCCTCCTTGGGCTGGTAGACCAGCGCGCCCGAGGGACGGGCGGAATTGTCGAGCAGCGCCTTGTTCCAGCGCGCCGCGGCATTGTGCAGGTCGAGCGCAACTTGCGCTGCCGCGAGCGGCGGAAAACCGAGGTGGTCGTCGAGCGGATGGAAGAGTTTCAGATGCAGCAGCCCGCCGCCCCGCCCTGCCCCGCCTGCAGCCCCGCTTGCGCCGTCACCGCCCATCGACCCGCCGCCGGCCGGAATCCGCCGCCTTTGCGATCCCGTGCGATAGTCATAGGCCTCCGGCCAGCCATCGGCGCCGGCCACCACCGACACCCGGTCGGGCCTCAGCAAATGCAGTTCGGCCGGCCGCAGGCCGATCGCCAGCGCCTCGACATAGGCATTGCCGGACAGGAGCAGATGGCCGTAGAGCGCCTCGAGGAAATCCGCTCCGCCCATGCGGGCATTGGGCTTTGCCAGAAGCGCCAGCGCCGGATGCCCGTCGATCTCCGTCTCCGCCCGATAGGCCAGCCAGGGAATGGCGGCTGCGGCTTCCGCCACCAGCCGCACCGTGCGGTGCGCCACCGGGTTCCTCATGAAGCCCTCGCGCGACAACGAAGCATAGGAGCGCCCCGACCAGCGCGCCTCGCCCTCGCCCGCCACCAGCGACAGCCCCTGCACGCCGACAGCCTTGCTCTCGGCCACGGCACCTTGCTCCGGGGCGAAGGCCCACGGCAGTCGAAACGACAATTTCATCGGAATTTTCCTGTTGTTGGCTCGTGATGGCGATGGGACAGGAGAAGCCCCGTTCGGAGCTCGGCTGCCCCTCACCCTGACCTCTCCTCGAAAGCGGGGAGAGGGGATGGCCAGAGCGTTGCCGCTTGTCCCTTCTCCCCAGCGGGGAGAAGGTGCCGGCAGGCGGATGAGGGGCAGATTTCCGTTCCCCCCACCACACCCGGCCTAGCCCAGTGCCGCCAGGAACGCCCGGCCGTAGCCCGCCACCAGCGCCGCCCGGTCGCGGCCGTTGACGGTGCGGCGCGCGCCTAGCCAGTCGGCTCGTCGCCCGTCGAAGGCGTCGGCCAGCTTCACGCCGCTGAACAGCCCGTCGCGCATGCCGATGACCAATATCCTCACCGCCACGTCGAGCTCCATCGCCCGGCCCGGCTCGCCGACCAGGTCGACGCCCGTCGCCTCCGCCAGCTTCTCATAATTGCGCCGATGGGTGATCTGCACCAGCCCGCGACCGAACCAGCTCTTGCCTTCGGCGTCCAGGCGCCAATAGGGCCGGCGCACCTGCGGCAGGAGGCCTGCGGCATAGGCCCGGTCCAGCCGGGCGATCGCCGCCGCGTCGCTTTGCGCAAAGGTCTCGCGCACCGGCTGCATGCGCCCGCCCGTCTCGTGAAAGGCGGTCGCCAGGCAATAGGCAAGGCGCCGCGGATCTTCGGCGTCGCCAAGCGCCCGCCAGCCGGCGACGAGCGCCGCCATGCCGGACACCTGGCCCGCCGTCAGCCGGCCGGGAAAGGGGTCGCGACGGACCGCCTTGAAGAATCGCTGATCGTCGAATGTCATCTTGCTCTCCTCGTCGAAATACCGGTTTTTTCATGCCTGCGCGGCCAGTGTGCCGGGCAAGCGAAGTCGCTTCGGCCCGGCGGTTAACCACGGCCAAAATTTTCCTGTTCGATTAAATCGTTTGAAGGAATTTCAATCGTTTAGAGCGAGGCGTCGGCATATTTACAAAAATTTAACACTGTGGAACTTTCCGCCGCATTCGGTGTTTGAGCCCCGAGACGAACCCCCGTGAGGAGTTAGAGCCATGCAGATCAACAGCACGACCCAGACCAAGGCTCCCGCCGCCACCATCCCGGCCCATGTGCTGGAGCGCCTGGAAAACGAATGGCGCCAGATGCGCCAGAGCGCCTCCCAGCCGGCCTCCGCCGCCAAGTAAGCGCTCATACCCACCGCCTCGACCGGCGCCCTTCGGTGCCGGTTTTGTTTTGGGCGGAGGCGACTTCTCTCCCCTGGTGGGAGAGAAAGGAATTTCAGCATCTTAGCTTCAGCTAAGTGCTAGAAATTCCAAGTGAGGGGGTACCTCTCATACATCGATGCCGATCCAGCCCCCATTGCTTCGCCGCTCACCGGAAGGAGCCTCGCAGGTTCAAGGTCACCCACGCACCGAGCCTCCGACGCCCTCAAACCCCGCGAATGCGCGGCTCGCCCGTCCCCTCCAGCATCAGCGCCGTCAGCGCCCAGACCAGCGCGTCCAGCCGGTCGGGCGAGCGGCCGGACGACAGACCGTCCGGGCCGAAGTCGCACATCTGGTCTTCCAGTTCGGCGAAGCGGGCGGCATGCACCACCCGGCCCTGCTCGTAGAGCGCCGCCACCGGCTCGGCGCGCAGATATTTCCCCCGGGTCGCGCGAACCATGGTCACCGGCAGGTTCGCCTCGATGCTCTTCAACGTCGCCGCCACCATGTCGCCGCCCTGGTTGACCTCCGCCACCACCCGGTCCGCCTCGAACCGGCGATAGGCATGGACCACCGCGCGCGCCCAGTCGGCCGGGCTCCTGCCCTCGACCGATGCGTCGGCCAGAACCGCGGCGCGGCCATTGTCCATCAGTCCGGCCACGACGATGCCGCAGACCGAAGCCGGGCCGCTGCCGGCCGGCGGATCGACAGCCACGACGATCCGCCGCAAGGGCTCGATCAGCCGCACCGTAAGCGCTTCCAGCCGGTCGCGCCGCCACAGGCCGTCCTCGCGGTCCTCGATCAATTCGCCGCCCAGTTCCTGGCGCCCGAGCCGCGTGCCGCCATAGCGTCGCTCCAGCGCGGCGATGAAGCCCGGCGCGAGATTGTCGCGGTTGTCGGCGGTCGAAAGGCGCGTCACCCGCGTTTCCGCATCGCCGATCAACCGCTTCAACAGCGGCACGGCGCGCGGCGTGGTGGTCACCAGCTGGCGTGGCCGCTCGCCCAGCCTGAGAGCGAATTGCAGCATGTCAAACGTCTCCTCGGCATGTTTCCATTTCGCCAGTTCGTCGCACCAGGCATAGTGAAATTGTGGCCCGCGCAGGCTTTCCGGATCCTCCGAGGAGAAGATCTGGGCCATCGCCCCGTTCGGCCAGACGATCCGCCGCCGCGAGATTTCCACCTCCGGCCGCAGGCGCCGGGCAATCCGTGCAATGCCCGAGGCCCCGTCGATCATCACCTCGCGGGCATCGCCCAGCGTCTCGGCAATGAGCGCGATCCTCAAGTCCGTGCGGGGTCCGGCGGAAAGCGCCAGCCCGTGCACCCATTCGGCTCCGGCCCGCGTCTTGCCCGATCCGCGCCCGCCCATGACCAGCCATGTCCCCCAGTCACCCTGGGGAGGCCTCTGCTCGTCGCGGCCGGAAATCTCCCAGCCGCGTCCGATCCGCCGGCTGGCCAGAAGCCCGCGCATGGTGATCAGGGCGGCAAGTTCTTTCTCCAGCGCCTCAGCGGGCGCATCGGCCGTTTCCTCTGCCGCCGTAACCGGCGGCTCCGGATCGCGAGGCGCGGTCGGCGAGCCTGCATCACCCATCGCGACTTCAAGCTCGGCGTCAGCCGCGGATGCCAAAGGCTCTGCACCGCCGGCCGTAGCCTCTGTCAGACTGCCGGAGAGCGTATCGTCGCCAGCGGCGACTTTACCAGGCTCATCATCCCACCCGGCGCCCTTGCAGCAAACCATTGTGCCGACGCCCATCGTGACCGTTGGCACCGCCTCCTTGAGGGGATGATCCGCCGCGCCGAACGCCGCAGACGCTTCGGTCTGGTGAAGGTTCGCCCCAAGCCTGCCGGCCAATTCCTTCCCGCTGCCAACCGCTGAACGAGCAAGTCCCCTCAGCTGCATCTGAATGCGGTCCTCGTGATCACCGAGAATTCCGCCGGCCTGTTTGCCCCGACGCACGGCGATCTTGGCCTCAGCCTTTCCCTGCATCCGGCGTCGATGCCGGCTCGATTGCCCCACCGATCCCAACGGCGGCGGACCCTTCGGCGGCGTTTTGCCAGGCGACGAGCCGGACTCTTGCCCGTGCTTCCGCCTGGTTTTCGATGATGCGGAGCAGTTCCGCCTTGATCGCTTCTTCATCCTCGCCCTCGCCGCTCAGAAGCGCCGCGTCCTCGCGGTCGCGCGCCAGCTGGCGTTGCAGACTGTCGATCTTCTCCAGTGTGCGCACGATCAGCGCCATCGCATCGGTCGCCGCCTTGGCGTCGCCACGCGCCGCCTTGGCGGCCGCCTCGTCGGCGCCGTCGATCAGCCGCTCGGCCGTGGCGCGCAGCTTGCGAAACAGCTCGAACTGCGCGCGCATCTCGCCCGTCAGGTCGTCGAGCAGCGCCGCCAGCCGATCGAGCGGCGAGAGCGCATCGCCGGATTTCACCTCCAGCACCCTCCCCGCCCCATCCGCCGCCAAAGCGATCTCTGGCCCGCTCTCGCGTCCGCCCTCAGACCCGTAGCGAGGCCCACAGTCAGGCCCGTTTTCCGGCCCGCCTTCCGCCCCGCGCCACCCGTCCTCGCCCGGCGAAAGGCCCAGCAGCCCGAGCGAAAGCTCTTGCACGTCATCCATGATGATCTCCCTGTCTCGACGGGTGCGGCGCCTTCTCTCCCCTGGTGGGAGAGAAAGCAAAATCGAGGGCTTGGCCGCCAGGCCAACCTCAGATTTTGCCAGTGAGGGGGTCCGAGGGACGCGGGGGCCGCCCAGCCCGATCTCCCCCCTTGAGGGGGAGATGTCCCGAAGGGACAGAGGGGGGTGAGCCCGGCACCGCAGGGCCTCAAAGCGTCGGCCCCGCGCCCAAGAAAAAAGGCCCGGTCCCCCGAGCCTTCATCCAAATCCTCGTGCCGGTCCCGCCCGCCGAAGCCCTCCTCATCCCGAGGTGCCCCGCAGTGCCGGGCCTCGAAGGATGCGGCCCCGCCGCAGTTTTCCGACTGTGCCTGAACCCTACCAGACGACCGTCACACCGTCAAGGTATTTATTCCTATTGTGCATATTTTCCTTGCCAGAGCCTGGAGAAGCCCAACGCAGCCGACGAAAGCGCGCCGCCTCACGGAATCAGCGTCTTCTCCTTGCGCACCTTCAACCCCATGGAAAGCCGGGCGCAGGCCGGTAGCGTCTCGCCCTCCAGCACGGCCACCACGGAGCGGCCGGCCTTGGGGTCACAGAACAGTTCGACCACGCCGTCCGGCAGGCAGCGGATCACCCGCTCGCGGCCGTCCATGGTTCGGCGGACGATGAAATCGCGGCGGCGCTTGAAGTCCGGCGTGGTGTCGGAAAAGGCTCTTTCGCATTCGCTGAGCGAGGTCGCCGCCTTCTCGTAAAAGGTCGGTTCGCCGGCCATGGCCAGCGCCGGCAGGCCAAGAAGCCCAAGCGAAATCAACACCAGTTTACGCATCGAAAGACCTCCGGGGGATTCGTCGTGCCCCAGTCTAGCGCCCGGGGCCCCGGCGCGAAACCGCCAAATCCGGACCAATCGACGGCCAGGGCCGGGCCGCCCGGTCCCCCGCAAACGGGGGAGACGTCCTGGCGGGCGCCAAGGGAAAAAGGCGTCCCGTTATTCGGCGCCGCCGCCATACTGCTCCCAGGCGGCCATGGCATGCGCCGCATACATCAGCGACGGGCCACCGCCCATGTAGATCGCCATGCCCAGCGTTTCCTGAAATTCGGCGCGGCTGCAGCCGAGCTTGACCAGGGTTTCGGTGTGGAAGCCGATGCAGCCGTCGCAACGGGTGGCAATGGCGATGCCGAGCGCCACCAGTTCCTTGGTCTTCTTGTCGAGCGCACCATCCTTGGTGGCTGCCTGCGCCATGGCAGAAAAACCGGCCATCACCTCGGGAATATCCCGGCGCAACGTCTTGGAATGCGCGGAAATGTCCTTGGTGATGTCGGGATAGAATTTTGCGGTCATGGTAGAGCCCTTGCTTGAAAAAATAGGATGATTGCTATCTATCGCGCGAATCTCGACGCGGCCTTGCGTTAAATCAAGTCTCGCGCGGTTCCGGCGAAAGTCCGCAAGGCTATTCGCCGCTGCATGAAGCCTTGATGAAACGGCCAGATCGACGAGACCGGACAACCTGCATCCTCTGCAGGACCGGGCCTGCCGATGCGGAACGGCACGCCCCGCGACCTCAGCTCTACCTTCCCAGCCCGATCACGCTCGATCGGGAACGGTCGCCGGAGATCGCTCCCCGGCCCCATTCGTTCCCAACAAAAAGCGGCGGCCGGGGATCGCTCCCCGGCCCCTGTCTACCCCACAGAAAAACAGCGGCCGGGAGTTACCTCCCGGCCCCAATCTTCACCCGTAAAAAAACGGCGGCCGGGAGTTTCCTCCCGGCCGCCGGCCCCTTACCCCCCAGGGCCCCACGCCGTCAGGCGCTTTTCCGGACCGGCGTATAGCCGGCCTCGCGTATCGCTTCCTCGGCCTTCGCCGCATCGCCCTCGACCGCCACTTCGTGCGCCTTGAGGTCGATCCTCACCGCAGCACCCGGCAGCGCCTCGCTGAGCGCCCTGGTGATCGCCTTCTCGCAGTGGCCGCAGGTCATGTCCTCGACCTGAAACAATTGGGTCACGCTCATTCCTTGTCCTTTCCTGGCAGACGTTCGCGTCATCCCCTTCATGCACCTTCCCACCAAGGGAAGGTCAAGGGGTAAAACGCACGGCCCGCTCAAGCCCGGCCCGCCAGCCGCGCGACCGACCGGCGCGGCGAAGGCTGCGGCTCCCGCGCCGTCTTGCCACCGGACAGATCGGCGAGAATCGGACAATTCGGGCGCTCGTCGCCATGGCAACAGTCGGCCAATTGCTTCAGCGTCGCCACCATGGCCTGCATGCCGGCAATCTTCTCCTCCAGTTCGCCGACATGGTCGAGCGCCAGCCTCTTCACCTCGGCGCTGGTGCGGTCCTTGTCGGCCCAGAGCTTCAGGAGCTGCTCGGTCTCCTCCAGCGAAAAGCCGAGCGATCGGGCGCGCCGCACGAAGCGCAGCCGGTGCACCTCGTCCTCGCCATAGACGCGGTAGTTGCTGGCCGTCCGATGCGCCGGGCGCACCAGGCCGATCTCCTCGTAATAGCGGATCATCTTCGCCGAAACGCCCGAGGCCTCCGCTGCCTCACCGATGTTCATCCCGTCGATCCTCATTGCCCCTGGCCGCCTGCAAGATCGGTGACCCGTGCCGCCTTGAGCCTCAGTGCATTGGTCAGCACGAAGACGCTCGAAAGACCCATGGCGCCCGCCCCGACCATGGGCGACAGCAACACGCCGAAATTCGGGTAAAGGATGCCCGCGGCAACCGGGATCAGCAAGACGTTGTAGCCGAATGCCCAAAAAAGGTTCTGGCCGATATTGCGGATCACCGCGCGGCTGAGCTCGATCGCATGCAGCGCCGAGCCGAGATCGCCGCCGACCAGCACCACGTCGGCGCTCTCGATCGCAACATCCGTTCCGGTGCCGATGGCAATGCCGGTATCGGCGGTGGCGAGCGCCGGCGCGTCGTTGATGCCGTCGCCGATGAAGGCGACCTTGCGGCCCTTTTCCTTCAGCGCGTTGATCACTGCCACCTTGCCGTCCGGCAGAACCTCGGCCACCACCTCGTCAATGCCGGTCGCCCGGCCGATGGCCTCAGCCGTCGCGCGGTTGTCGCCGGTCACCATGACCACGGAAAGGCCAAGGTCTTTCAAGGCCTTGATCGCCGCAATGCTGGTCTCCTTCAGCGGATCGGAGACGGCAAGGGCTGCCGCGAGCTTCCCGTCGATCGCCACGTAGAGCGGCGTCTTGCCCTCGTTCGCCAGCCGCTTCGCCACCGTGGCAAAGGGCGTAACGTCGAGCCCGAGTCTGGCCATGTAGCGGTCGGCGCCGGCCGCAACCGTGCGGCCCGAGACCGTGCCGGTGATGCCATAGCCGGCCACCGCCTCGACACCCTCGGCCGTGGCTATGGCCAGCCCGCGGGCTTCGGCGCCCTTGACGATCGCCTCGCCGACCGGGTGCTCGGAGCGCGCCTCCAGGCTCGCGGCGAGAGCCAGCACCTCTGCCTCGGCAAAGCCGTCGGCCACCGCGACATCGGTCAGTTCCGGCCGGCCCTTGGTGATCGTGCCGGTCTTATCCATCACCACGGTGTCGACGTCGCGCAGCGTCTGCAGCGCCTCACCCTTGCGAAACAGCACGCCGAGTTCGGCGGCCCTGCCCGTGCCGACCATGATCGATGTCGGAGTGGCAAGCCCCATGGCGCAGGGGCAGGCGATGATCAGAACGGCCACCGCCGCGACCAGGCCATAGGTATAGGCCGGCTCCGGCCCGATGAGGATCCAGACGAGGAAGGTCACGGCGGCGATCGCCATGACGGCCGGCACGAACCAGGCGGTCACCCTGTCGACCATCATCTGGATCGGCAGCTTGGCCCCTTGCGCCTCGCCGACCATGCGGATGATCTGCGACAGCATCATGTCGGCGCCGACCTTGTCGGCCCGGAAGCGGAACGAACCCTTGCCGTTGATCGTGCCGCCGATAACGATGGCGCCTTCGCCCTTCTCGACCGGCAGCGGCTCGCCGGAAATCATCGCCTCGTCGACATGCGAGGCACCGTCGATCACGGTTCCATCGACCGGAATGCGCTCGCCCGGACGGATCACCACGACATCGCCGACGACCACGTCGGCGGCGGCAATGTCCAGCGTGCGCCCCTCGCGTTCGACGCGGGCGGTCTTGGCCTGGAGCCCGGCGAGCTTCCTGATCGCCGCCCCGGTGCGCCCCTTGGCGCGGGCTTCCAGGAGCCGGCCAAGCAGGATCAGCGTGACGATGACGGTCGCGGCTTCATAATAGACATAACGTGCCTCGGCCGGCAGAACGGCGGGTGCAAAGGTGGTCACCAGCGAATAGAAATAGGCGGCGCCGGTGCCGATCGCCACCAGCGAATTCATGTCCGGCCCGCCGCGGAGCAGCGCCGGCACGCCCTTCATGAAGAAGCGCCGGCCGGGTCCGGCAAGCACGCCGGTCGCCAGCGCGAACTGGATATAATTCAACAGGTTGCCGGGGAAGAGATCCATCAGCGTGTGATGCAGCGGCGGATAGAGATGGCTGCCCATTTCCATGACGAAGAGCGGCAGCGTCAGAACCAGCGCGATCCAGAAATCGCGCGTCAGCCGGCCGATCTCGCGTTCCTTGGCCTCTTCATGCGTGTCCGTCTCGCCGGCCTCGGCCTCCAGCTTCGCCTTGTAGCCGGCCTTCTCGACCGCCTTGACCATGGCCGGCACGGCAGACCTGCCGCCAAGTACCGTCACTACCGCCTTGGCGGTCGCGAGATTGACCGAGGCCGTCTCGACCGCGGCTACGCTTCTCAGCGCCTTTTCCACCCGCGCCACGCAGGAGGCGCAGGTCATCTCCTCGATGTCGAGGATCACGGTTTCGGCCCTCGCCTCGTATCCGGCATCTTTCACCGCCTTGACCAGCGCTTGCGCCGAAAAGCCCGGCCCCGGCGTCACCGACAGCGTCTCGGTGGCGAAATTGACCGCACTCGCCTCGACGCCCGCCACCTTGGCCGCAGCCTTTTCCACCCGCTTGACGCAGGAGGCGCAGGTCATGCCCTCGACCGGCAGGATGATCGGCTGGAGCGCCGGGATTTGCGGCGGATTGATCTTTACCTGTTCGTTCATCTCATCACCTCTCGCCCGCGCCGGGCCTTGCCCCGAATATAGGTCGCAACAACCGCCAGGACACGGAAATATCCCATCAGCCCATGCCGCGAACTTCTTCCGCGGCGGGCCACTGAACCCTAGATGCACCTTCCCATCATGGGAGGGTCAAGGGGTCGGGTGGTGATTTTGTCGAGATACTTGTCCCTAGTCTCGATCATCGGCCGGGCCAGGCGGCCAGCGTTGGGCTCCGTGAAGGACGCGAAGGATACGAACTCGATCCGACAACACGGCATAGATTGCGATGTATGGCATACCCGCAATGACGAGTTCCCGCGTTCCCTCAACCCGTCCTGGTCGGCCGCTTTCGGGAAAATCCTTCAATTGGTGAAGAGCGGAAGCGATCTTCTCGTCGACAGCGATGGCGGCACGCGGACTGTCCGCCTCGATATGATCGAAGATCAAGGTCCGGTCAGCCAAGGCATAAGCCGACCAGACGAGTTTCATGATGCACCGCCGCCAACTTTGTCCCGGGCCGACGCGCGGCGCTGGGCAAAACGCGCCGCGACCTCGTCATCCGCGACGTCCGGCCGTTCGTCCCGGATGGCTCGCAAAACCTTCTCGCGGAACCAGGCATCATGCTCCGCATCGTCGGCAATGAGTTCGATCGGCAAAACCCCTTCGTTGGCAGTCCGCGTCAACAGGATGCGCACGGCATCCGAAACGGTAAGCCCCATGCGCTCCAGCACGGCCGCCGCCCGATCTCGGACTTCGGCATCGATTCGGGCCTGTACAACGGCGTTGGAAGGCATGGTGTCATCCTCGTTGGCGAGCCACCAACGTAGTTCAAGTGAATGACAGAAACAAGTTTAGCTCGCAAGGCAAGCCCCGGAAAGATGCTGACCGTCACGCGGGCGCTTGCGGCCTTTCTTGGATTCGCCTGCCCCCCTCACCCCCGCTCCACCATGAACCTATCGAAATAGCCGCCAAGCGCCTCATACGCGTCGAGCGGCAAAACATGCGCCACATACTGGTCCGGCCGGACCACGACCAGGCAGCCGCGCTCCCGGTCGATGCCGCGCAGGTCGAAGATGTCGGGGCCGAATTTCAGGTCGGGGCAGAACATCTTCTCATAGTCGGTCAGGCCGTAGCGCCCCTTGGCGGGCTTCAACAGCGCCGGCAGGGAGTCGAGCTTGAGCGCGCGGTGGTCCTGCTGGAAGATCGCCCTCAAATCGATGACGGAATCGATGTCGGCGCCGGCCGGGGTGAAGCGGCGGATCGGCGAGCGGTCGGAGGTCTCGAGGAATTCGCAGAGCGCGTGGATCGCCGAACCCGACGCTGACGGGTCCTGCCGGTCGGCAAAGGCATAGAGGCGGAAGCGGCCGTCGGCGAGCCCGACATGACCGAGGTGAACCGGCCTGGCATCGGCAAGCCGAATGACCGGAGCGGAATGGAAGCGCATGCCGATCTCAAAGCCTTGCGCCAGATGCTGGTGGGTCGGCTCGCCCTGGATGATCGAGGAGCGGTAGCGCGTCGCGGTGCCGGCGGTAAAGCGGCCCTGCTTGACGAAATAGCGCTGGAATTCGGCCGGGTCGACCGCATCGGCGCCGGCCCCTTCCGTGCCCTTCGGCGGGGCGGAGAACATCTTGGCGAATTCGCGGTCGAAGTCGATCAGTTCCTTGGCGATCGCCTGGCGCTCGAACGAATAAGTGTCGAGCAACGCCGGGCCGCTTTGCCCCTCCAGCACCGCCGCCAGCTTCCAGCCGAGATTGAAGGTGTCCTGCATCGACACGTTCATCCCCTGCCCGGCCTTGGGGCTGTGGGTATGGCAGGCATCGCCGGCGATGAAGACGCGCGGCAGGCGGCGGCCCACCTCCGCCTCGGCCACGTCGTCGAAGCGGTCGGTCAGGCGCTGGCCGATCTCGTAGACCGACCACCAGGCGATCTCCTTCACGTCGAGCGTATAGGGATGGAGAATGCGCCTGGCCGCCGCCACCAGCTGGTCGGCGGTGATGGCGCGATTGGAGACGCGTTCGTCGGCCTTCAGCTTGTCGAGCTCGATATAGAGCCTGACCAGATAGCCGCCCTCACGCGGAATGATCAGGATATTGCCTTCATTGGCCGAATGGATCGCGGCTTTCAGCCTGATGTCGGGGAAATCGCTGACGGCGAGAACGTCCATCACGCCCCAGGCCTGGTTGGCGGAATCGCCCTTCAATTCGCGGCCGATCGCCTTGCGCACCGCGCTTCTGGCGCCGTCGCAGCCGACCACGTAACGCGCCTTCACCGTCTCCACCTCGCCCTCATGGCCGGGGTCGAGCCGTTCGAGGCGGACCGTCACCGGATGGCCGGAGGTGGCCGATGGGTCGACGTCGAGATCGAGCACGCGACGCGCATAATCCGGCTCCAGCCGGTGCGGCGCGTAGCGCATGACATCGAGATAGAAGTCGTGCACGCGGGCCTGATTGAGGATCACATGGGGAAATTCCGACAGCCCGTCCTCGGTGTCCTGGATCCGGCCGTGGCGGACGATGGTCTTCCGGCCCTGGTCGTCCGGCTTCCAGAAGGTCGTCTCGTTGACGAAATAGGCTTCCCGGAGCACCCGGTCGGCGAAACCGAAGGCGTTGAACATTTCCATCGTCCGGCAGGCAATGCCGTCGGCCTGGCCAAGCGTGATCGGGCCGGCACGCTGCTCGACGATGCGCACCGAAATGCCGGGAAAGGCACAGAGCTGGGCGGCGAGCGTCAGCCCGGCCGGCCCGGTGCCGACGATCAGCACATCGACTTCGCTGGCGGATGCTGTGTTCTTGACAAGCGGCTCGGCAATCGCCGGATCGCCGGTGCGGAAACCGTTTTGATGAAACTGCATGATGTCTCTTCTCCCCAGACTTCAGAGGCGGGCAACCGGCCTCCCCGGCCGTCGCGTCATCCGCCTCGCCACACCCTCCCGGTGGGCCGATCGATTTGATAAGTATACTTCTTATTATGATCTGTCAATCGGTCGAATCATGCCATGCGCCTCTACCAGCGCAGGAAGCGGCGGCCGATGGCGTAGCCGGCGGCGGTGACGAAGGCGATGGCGAGCGTATACCAGGTGGCGACGAAAAGCGGGCTGTCGTCCGGGCAGTGCCAGGCATAGAGCGCCGCGCCGATCGCGCCGGAGGCAAGACCGACGGCCGCCCCGGCCCGGCCGGGATTTTCCGGGGCACCGGTGCGTAGCGCCGCCATCAGCGCGACGAAGGGCACGAGCGAGAGCGTCGGGATGAACTGCAGGCAGAAGGCGGCGTGGTGGCCGATCAGTTCCGTCGCCCAGGCCTGCGACGGCAGGACGAAGAGTTCGCTCGCCACGGCAAGGCCGACGAGCAGCACGAGGCCGGCGAGCCCGAGCGCAAAACCCCGCGTCGAGGCCCCCGGCCGACCGATGCGGGCAACCAGACCGAAAGCGGTCGCCGCCAGCGCCAAGGTCAGGCTGATCTTGAAGACGACCCGGACCGTGCCGATCACCTGATCGAGGTTGGATCGGAGCCCGACGGTTGCCAGCAGCAGCACGGCCGATGCGACAATGCCGGCGCCCAGCGCCAGCGCCAGCGACCGCCCGAGGCGCCGGCGAACCGGCGTATCTTCGGCAAGCAGCCTGATCAGGTCTTCCGTCTTCACGTCTCACTCCGATAAAGGGCGGCCAGGGATTTCAACGCCCGGTGCAGCGCCACCCGCACCGCACCTTCGCTCATCTTCAATCGGGCCGCCGTCTCGCCGACACCCGCCCCGTTCAGCGAAATGGAGCGGACGATGTCGCGCTGCGGGTCCTTCAGCCGCGCCAGCAGGGTCTCGACGTCCATCCGATCGGTCGCGTCGGTGCGCTCGGCGGCGGCCAGCGTTTCCATCACGTCCTCGATCGGCACGCTGACATGGCGGCCCCGGCGCCTCAGGCTGTCGATCAGCTTGTGGCGCACGATGGTCGAGAGCCAGGGGCCGATCGGCCGCGCCGGGTCCCAGGTGCCGCGCTTCAGGTGCACCGCGATCAGCACTTCCTGCACAATGTCCTCGGCTTCGCCGGCGGGCGCGCCGAACTGTTCGCAGCGGCGCTTCGCCATGGTGCGCAGATGCGGCGTGACGGCGGACAGGAAACGCTGATAGGCCTGCGCGTCGCCGTCAAGCGCGCCGCGCATCCAGTCCGCCCACTCGCTTTCCCGCTCCGCCTGCCTCACATATCCCTCTACGTCGCCACACACGTTTTTGTTACCGGCGCCGCGCGCCACGCCTGATATTCCACCCAAGCCGCTGAAACGGCTTGGTATTTTATTCCGTCCTCGACCGCCGCCCGGACCGGGAGGCAAAAACACCGGCAAAGGGCGGCGTAACATTTCCTCGCCCCGGCCCGTAGCTCCCGATGTCCAGGCCAATTCCGGCCTGTCACCTGAAGGGAGAACCCACGATGAAAAACAGCTTCGTCACTCTGGCGCTCGCCGGCTCGCTTGCAACCGCGCTTGCCTCCGTCGCCGTGCCCGCCGCTGCCCAGGATGCCGCCAAGGAGAAATGCTACGGCGTCGCGATGAAGGGCCAGAACGATTGCGCCGCCGGCGCGCATGACTGCGCCGGCAAGGCGACCATGGACTATGACAAGCAGTCCTTCAAGCTGGTGCCCGCCGGCACCTGCGCGACGATGATGGCACCGGACGGCAGCCACGGCTCGCTGACCCCGGCCTGATCCTTAGCGCCGCAACCGTCTCCATTCTCATCAAAGGACAAGACATGACCAGAAACACCCATGCGCTCGCCGCCTCGCTCGCCACGGCACTCACCCTTGCCGCCGCCCTGCCGGGCGCGGCTGTCGCCCAGGATGCCACCAAGGAGAAATGCTACGGCGTGGCGCTGAAAGGCCAGAACGACTGCGCCGCCGGTCCCGGCACCACCTGCGCCGGAACCTCCAAGATCGACTACCAGAAGAATGCCTGGAAGCTCGTGCCGGCCGGCAGCTGCATGACCATGATGACGCCGGACGGTGCGCACGGCACGCTGGAGCCCGGTCCGGCACCGGCCTGAGCGAGGTCCACCCCAAGGCGGCGGCGCGGAGCTTCGCGCCGCCACCTCCCTCCCCCTCGCGCAAGACGGAGAAGACCGATGAAACCCGCAAGCCTGCCGCCCCGCGCCGGGGTCGGCTTCAAGCCCGAGCATTTCTCAGCCATCGACCAAGCCCCGCAGCCGCTCGGTTTCTTCGAGGTGCATGCGGAGAACTACATGGGCGCCGGCGGCCCGCCGCATGCCAAGCTCACCCGCCTGCGCCAGGACTATGCGCTCTCCATCCACGGCGTCGGCCTGTCGATCGGCGCCATGCAGCCGCTCGACCGCGACCACCTCGCCCGGCTGAAAAGCTTGTGCGACCGCTACGAGCCGGAGAGCTTTTCCGAACATCTCGCCTGGTCGAGCCATGGCGGAGTCTTTCTCAACGACCTCTTGCCGCTGCCCTATACCGAGGCGACGCTTGCCCGCGTCGCCGAGCACATCGACACCGTGCAGGATCTTCTCAAGCAGCAGATGCTGCTGGAGAACCCGGCGACCTATCTGACCTTCACGGAGAGCACGATCGAGGAGACCGATTTCCTCGCCGAACTGGTGCGCCTGACCGGCTGCGGACTGCTGCTCGACGTCAACAATGTCTTCGTCGCCGCGACCAATCACAATCTCGACCCGCGCGCCTATCTCGCCTCCTTTCCGCTCGCCGCTGTGCGGGAAATCCATCTGAGCGGTCATTCCGAGACGATCGATGATGCCGGTGCGCTACTCTTGATCGACAGCCACGACACGCCGGTCAAGGACCCGGTCTGGACGCTCTATGAAGAAGTGCTGGAGCGCACCGGGCCGATCGCCAGCCTGATCGAATGGGACAATGACGTGCCGGACTGGCCGGTGCTGCTTTCCCAAGCTGCGGCGGCCAATGCGCGGCTCGACGCCACAGCCCGCCGCCGGGCCGCGTGAGGCCGCCATGAAGCATGCCCGCACACCCGCCGCGAAATCTGCCGTCAGGCCCGCCACCCGATGCGAGGCGCCTGCGATCCCGCCTGCGCTCCTTCCCCC